>NZ_CP056030.1:5020318-6372924 GCF_013374995.1 Pseudomonas eucalypticola
CACAGTACGTAGCTGGTGACCAGCATGCTGAACTGCGCCGCCGGGTCCAGCAGGTGCGGCGCTAGCAGGCCACCGCTGGCAGCGGCGACCTCGGCCGCCACCACGGGCAACAGCCAGACCGCCGTCATCTGATCGATGCTGTGCTGTTGTCGGGTAAACATCAGGAACGGAATACCCACGCCACATGCCAGCGACAGGCCCACATCCAGCCACCACAGCGCTTGAAGCCAGGGCAGTGCGGCATCGCCCACCCCTGGGAGGGCGAAGAGAATGAAGCCGTTGAGCAACGTCGCCAGGGCCATGGGAATGGTGCCAATGAACATCGACACGGTCGAGTGGCCGAAAATGCGCCGTGCCTCATGGAAGAACAGCACCCAGCGCGCGCCATAGAGCACCGCGAACAGCGCAAACAACACCAGTGCCACTCCCCACAAAGCGTGCGCCAGTGCCGGCAGCCATGGCCCGTTGGCCGGCAACTGCGCCATGGCCAAAGCAAGCACACCGGTGCCCATGACCACGGCAAACCAGTTGGGGGTAAATTGACGAATCACTTCGCGGGGGTGCTGCAAAGCGCTGAAGGGCCGGCGGGCCAACGGAACGGGGCGGTGCATGGGTTTCTCCTGTCCTCGTGTGAGGTGAAACCATGCTAGCCGTCTTTGACTTATCTGCTAAACGGGTAGTTTAGCTATAGGTCATCGATTATGCCGATATGGCGCGGACGCCGCGTCGCAGCCACATGCCGACCAGCGCCACGACACAGAGGGCGATCTGCAGCATGCCGTAACCGTCGCTGGTGGCCACCAACCCAATGCTGCGCACCAGGAAACCCGCCAGGATCGCCGGCGCGCAGAACGCCAGGTAGCTGAGCACATAGAACGTCGACATCAACCCAGCCCGCTCGTGGGCATGGGCCAGTGGCAGCACGCTGCGCGCGGAGCCCAGAAAGCCACTGCCGAAACCGGCGCCGGCGATGACCGCGCCGACGAAGAACAGCGTCAGCGCCTGCTGATTGGCCGCCAGCAGAACCAGGCCAATGCCGATGGCCAACAGCACCGTGCCCAGGCGCAGCACCTTCTCGGCTGCGACCGTGCGCAGCGCATAGATGGCGCCCGCGCCACTGAGCGTCAGCGTTGCCACCAGCGCCCCGCCGATCAGGTTGGAGGTAGAGCCCGTCGCCGCCCGCACCAGCGAAGGCGCCAGCGACAGAAAGAAGCCACCGGTCATCCACACTGCCGTGTTCACCGGCAGCATGCGCCACACGGCCGCCCTGGCCTGCGGCGGCACGCTCAGGCGCGGGCGAAGCGAGGCGAGGGCGCCCGGCTGCGCGCTGACACTTTCCGGCAACCACACCAGCAGCACTGCCTGAACCACCAGCACACCGAGCACCACCGCGTACACCAGGCCAGTGGGCCACGGCGCATATTGCACCAGCAGCCCACTGCCCAAACCGCCCAGCGCCATGCCCAGCAACGGCGCCAGGCTGTTCAGCAGCGGCCCCTTGTTGCGGTCGTTATCCAGCAGGGCTGCGCCCAGGGAACTGGTGGCCATGCCCGTGGCGAACCCCTGCACAACCCGGGCGGCGAGCAGCCAGCTGACGTCGCGGGCATAGATGAACGCCAGCATCGACAGCATGTTCAGCAACAGGGCTACCCGCAACACCGGGCGCCGGCCGATATAATCCGAGAGCGAACCCACGGTCAGCAACGCCGCCAGCAGGCTTAGCGCGTACACCCCGAACACCATGGTCAGCATGCCCGGCGAGAACTGCCAGGCCTCTTGGTACACGTGATACAAGGGGGTGGGCGCGCTGGACGCCGCCAGGAATGTCAGCAGCACCACCGACAGGTAGGCCAGGCTGCTTCTGGCTGACAACACGTAGGACATGGTAGCCTCCGCAAAAGCTAATTCATTGCATTAGCAGAGTCTGCACCCGCTCCGCGCTTAAAGCAAACGCTTTGTGTTAAGGTCGTTCAATGGCTATCAAAGAAGGTATTCGCACGGGCGGCCGCAGTGCCCGTGTACAAGAGTCAGTCCACGCGGCCGTGCGCGCCCTGCTCCAGGAACAAGAGCGCGACAGCTTGACCGTGCCGCTTATCGCCAGCCGCGCGGGCGTTACGCCCTCCACCATATACCGCCGCTGGGGTGAGCTGGCCGCCCTGCTGGCCGACGTCAGCCTGGCGCGCCTGCGCCCGGACAGCGCGCCTGCGGACACCGGCACCTTGCGCAACGACCTGCTGGCCTGGGCCGAGCAGTACCTGGACGAGATGAACTCGGAACCGGGGCGCAACATGATGCGCGACTTCATCGCCAGCGGCTGTTCCAGCCAATGCGCCACGGTGCTGCGCGGGCAATTGCAGACGATACTCGCGCGCGCGGTGAAGCGCGGTGAACCGGCGCCGGATGCCGACCACTTGCTGAACCTGATCGTTGCACCGGTGGTGTACCGCATCCTGTTCGCCGAATCGGCGCCCTCGCTTGAGCACATGCATGAACTGGTGAACCTCAGCCTGAGGCGTTAGGCCGCAGTGCGACCTTGGTCGGCGCTGACGCGCCGGGCTTGGCCGTGCGAGACTGGTAGCCATCCGCACCCCCTTTGCATCGGAGCTCTTGATGTCGCTGTCCAGCGGGCTGATCGCCGCGGTCGCCCTGGCCTACATGGCCGTGATGTTCGCCATCGCTTTCTATGGCGACCGCCGCAGCACGCCGCTGTCGCCGCGCCTGCGCGCCTGGGTGTACAGCCTTTCCCTGGCGGTGTATTGCACCAGCTGGACTTTCTTCGGCGCCGTCGGCCAGGCGGCCGAGCAATTGTGGGCGTTCCTGCCCATTTACCTGGGCCCGGTGCTGCTGATGGTGTTCGCGCCCTGGGTGCAGCAAAAGATGATCCTGATCAGCAAGCAGGAAAACATCACCTCCATCGCCGACTTCATCGCTGCCCGCTACGGCAAGTCGCAGTCCCTGGCAGTCGTGGTGGCACTCATCTGCCTGGTGGGCGTGCTACCCTACATCGCGCTGCAGCTCAAAGGTATCGTGCTGGGCGTGAACCTGCTGATAGGCGCCGGTGCCGACGCCACTGGCACGCGTGTGCAGGACACCGCCCTGGTGGTGTCGCTGGTGCTGGCGCTGTTCACCATCGTCTTCGGCACCCGTAGCCTGGACGTCACCGAACACCACCGCGGCATGGTCCTGGCCATTGCCTTCGAGGCGCTGGTGAAGCTGTTCGCCTTCCTCGGCGTCGGGGCGTTCGTCACCTATGGCCTGTACGACGGCTTCGGTGACCTGCTCAACCAGGCGTCCCTGGCGCCGCGCCTGGAGAGCTATTGGCAGGAGACCATCAACTGGCCGTCCATGGTAGTGCAGACCGGCGTGGCGATGATGGCGATCATCTGCCTGCCCCGCCAGTTCCATGTCACGGTGGTGGAGAACATCGAGCCCCAGGACCTGCGGCTCGCTCGCTGGGTATTCCCCGCCTACCTGATCCTGGCCGCGTTGTTCGTGGTGCCCATCGCCCTGGCCGGGCAGATGCGCCTGCCGAGCTGGGTCATCCCTGATTCGTTCGTCATCAGCCTGCCGCTGGCCGAGGCGCACCCGGCGCTTGCCCTGCTGGCCTTCATCGGCGGCGCCAGCGCGGCCACCGGCATGGTCATCGTCGCCAGCGTGGCCCTGTCGACCATGGTGTCCAATGACATGCTGCTGCCCTGGCTGCTGCGTCGCCAGAGCGCCGAGCGGCCGTTCGAAGTATTTCGCCACTGGATGCTGTCGGTGCGGCGCATCAGTATCGTGGTCATCCTGTTGCTGGCGTACGTCAGCTACCGGTTGCTGGGCAGCACCGCCAGCCTGGCCACCATCGGCCAGATCGCCTTCGCCGCCGTGACCCAGCTGACCCCGGCCATGCTGGGGGCGCTGTACTGGAAGAAGGCCAACCGCCGCGGCGTGTTCGCCGGCCTGGCCGCCGGTACCTTCCTGTGGTTCTACACCCTGATCCTGCCCATGTCGGCCCACAGCCTGGGCCTGCCCCTGCACCTGTTCCCGGGGCTGACCTGGTTGCACAGCAACCCGCTGGGGCTGCCCATCACGCCGTTGACCCAGGGCGTGGTGCTGTCACTGGCAGGTAACTTCATCCTGTTCGCCTGGGTGTCCGCGCTGTCGCGCACGCGGGTGTCGGAGCACTGGCAGGCCGGCCGCTTCATCGGCCAGGAAACCAGCGCCCGGCCCGGCGGGCGGCTGGCCCTGTCGGTACAGATAGAGGACTTGCTGACCCTGGCCTCCCGCTTTGTCGGTGAAGACCGGGCACGGCAAAGCTTCATTCGCTTCGCCTACCGCCAGGGCATAGGGTTCAACCCCAACCAGCGCGCCGACAACGAATGGATCGCCCACACCGAACGCTTGCTGGCGGGTGTGCTAGGTAGCTCATCCACCCGCGCCGTGGTGCGCGCAGCCATCGAAGGCCGTGACATGCAGCTGGAAGATGTGGTGAAAATTGCCGACGAAGCCAGCGAAGTACTCCAGTTCAACCGTGCGTTGCTACAGGGCGCCATCGAGAACATCAGCCAGGGCGTGAGTGTCGTTGACCAGTCGCTGCACCTGGTGGCCTGGAACCGCCGTTACCTGGAGCTGTTCAATTACCCCGACGGCCTGATCACTGTCGGCCGGCCCATCGCCGATATCATCCGCTACAACGCCGAACGCGGCCTGTGCGGCCCAGGGGAAGCCGAAGTGCATGTCGCCCGACGCCTGCATTGGATGCGCCAAGGCCGCGCGCACACCTCCGAGCGGCTGTTTCCCAACGGCCGGGTGATCGAACTGATCGGCAACCCCATGCCCGGTGGCGGGTTCGTCATGAGTTTCACCGACATCACCGCGTTCCGCGAGGCCGAGCAGGCACTGACCGCGGCCAACGAAAGCCTGGAGCAACGGGTCGCCGAACGCACCCATGAACTGTCCCAATTGAACCAGGCCCTGACCCAGGCCAAGAGCACCGCCGAGGCCGCCAACCAATCGAAAACCCGCTTCCTCGCCGCCGTCAGCCACGACCTGATGCAGCCACTGAACGCCGCGCGACTGTTCTCCGCCGCGCTGTCCCACCAGGGCGACGGCCTGTCCGCCGACGCTCAGCAACTGGTGCAGCACATGGACAGCTCGCTGCGCTCGGCCGAAGATCTGATCAGTGACCTGCTCGACATCTCCCGCCTGGAAAACGGCAAGATCACCCCGGACAGCAAACCTTTCGCGTTGAGCGACCTGTACGACACCCTGGGCGCCGAGTTCAAGGCTCTGGCCCAGGAACAGGGCCTGGCGTTCCATGTGCGATCATCGGACCTGCGGATCAACAGCGATATCAAGTTGCTGCGGCGGATCCTGCAGAACTTCCTCACCAATGCCTTCCGCTACGGCAAAGGCCCGATCCTGCTGGGCGTGCGCCGCAAAGCCGGGGCCTTGAGCCTGGAAGTATGGGACCGCGGCCCAGGGATTCCGGATGACAAGCTGCAGGTGATCTTCGAGGAATTCAAGCGCCTGGACAGCCACCAGACCCGCGCCGAAAAAGGCCTGGGCCTGGGCCTGGCGATTGCCGACGGCCTGTGCCGGGTGCTGGGCCACCGCCTGCAAGTGCGGTCTTGGTCCGGCAAGGGTAGCGTGTTCAGCGTGACCGTGCCGGTGGCCAGTGTGGCCGCGCCCGCGCCCGTGGCGATCGCCAGCAAGGGCCATGACCTCAGCGGGCTGCACGTGCTGTGCGTGGACAACGAAGACAGCATCCTGGTGGGCATGAACAGCCTGCTCAGCCGTTGGGGCTGCCACGTGTTCACCGCCCGTGACCGCCTGCAGTGCCGCCACCTGCTGGACAACGGCATGCGCCCACACCTGGCGCTGGTGGACTTCCACCTGGATGAAGGCGACACCGGACCGCAACTGATGGCCTGGCTACGTACCCAGCTCAACGCCCCGATACCGGGCATGGTCATCAGCGCCGACGGCCGCCCCGAGGTATTGGACCAGGTGCATGCCGCCGGCCTGGACTACCTCGCCAAGCCCGTGAAGCCTGCGGCGCTGCGGGCATTACTGAACCGGCACCTCAGCCGGCAGTGACGCGCCTTCGGCATCGGTCATGGCGCGTTCCAGCAGGTCGGCGGGCAGGCTTTTGCTGGCGCGCGCGCCCAGCAGCTTGAGCTGCTCGGTTCGGCTCACCAGGTTGCCACGGCCATCGGTGAGCTTGTTGCGCGCCGCGCTGTAGGCCTTGTCCAATTGCTGCAGGCGGTTGCCCACCTCGTCCAGGTCCTGAATGAACAAAACGAACTTGTCGTAGAGCCACCCTGCCCGCTCGGCGATTTCCCGGGCGTTCTGGCTTTGCCTTTCCTGTTTCCACAGGCTGTCGATGACCCGCAAGGTGGCCAGCAAGGTGGTGGGGCTGACGATCACGATCTGCCGGTCGAAGGCCTCCTGGAACAGGTTCGGTTCCGCCTGCAGGGCCGCCGAGAAGGCCGCCTCGATGGGCACGAACAGCAGGACGAAGTCCAGGCTGTGCAGGCCTTCCAGGCGCTTGTAGTCTTTGCCCGACAGCCCCTTGACGTGGTTGCGCAGCGACAGCACGTGCTGCTTCAGGGCTACTTGGGACACCGCCGGGTCGTCGGCACTGATGTACTGTTGGTACGCGGTGAGGCTGACCTTGGAGTCGACCACCACTTGTTTGTCACCGGGCAGCATGATCAGCACGTCGGGCTGGAAGCGCTCACCGTCCGGGCCTTTCAGGCTGACCTGGGTCTGGTACTCGCGGCCCTTCTCCAGGCCCGCGTGTTCCAGTACCCGCTCCAGAATCAGCTCGCCCCAGTTGCCCTGGGTTTTCTGGCCCTTCAGTGCCTGGGTGAGGTTGGTGGCTTCGTCGCTCAGTCGCTGGTTCAGTTGCTGCAGGCGCTCCAGTTCCTTGCCCAGCGAAAACCGCTCACGGGCCTCCTGCTGGTAGCTTTCTTCCACGCGCTTTTCGAACGACTGGATGCGTTCCTTGAGCGGGTCGAGCAATTGCCCAAGACGTTGCTGGCTGGTCTCGGCAAAGCGCTGCTCGCGCTCATCGAAGATCTTCCCAGCCAACTCGGCAAACTGCGCGCGCAGCTCGTCCCGCGAACCCTGCAAGTCGGTCAGCCGCTGCTGATGGCTGTCCTGCTGCTCGCGCAACTCGGCCTGCAGGCCCGCGCACTCGGCCGCCAGCCGGCGCAACTCGCCTTCCTTGCCGTTGCGCTCGAGGCTCCAGGCATGGGCGGCATCCCGGGCGTTGTCACGCTCGATCTGCAGCAGCTCCAGTTCGCGGCCCTGGGCGGCCAGCTCGGCCTGCTTCACACCATTGGCCTGGGCCAGGTCGCTGATTTCGTCACGGCAGGCATCCAGTTGTGCGTTTAGGCCATCCTGGGCCAACTGCGCGGTTGCCAGGCGCTCGTTCAGCAGCGCGGTGTCGGCGTTCACGCGGCTCAGGCGCCGCTGCAACTGAAACGCCAGCGCCAGGCTGGGTACCCCCGCTAGCAACAAGCCAAGCAACAGGCTGGTGATGTCCAAAGCCATTTCAAATCCCACCGCGTTCAAACAAAGGCACAGTCTGAGCGAAGCGACGACCGGCGGCAAACCGATGATGCGTTCTGCCTCTGGTCGGGCGATAGCCGCACATTTTTGAACAACACCTGAAAAAAAATATCGGTGCCTGCACAATGCAAAATATTCTCATCGAAGCATTGACATAATCAGATGAAGACTTGCCCCGACACATGAAATTACCGAGCACGCCCGTGCTAGAGCAAGCGCTCGGGACAATCCACAGAAGCTGTGGATAACTCAGTGGACAACCCCCTCCCGATGCCCGCAAACCCCGGTAGAATGGGGCTTTCAGTCAAACTGACGATTTTTTCACCAGCTCAAAAAAGCGTTTTTTTTCATTGACTTAAATTTTCAGTCGAGCATAGGGGTGGGATGGGCAAGGGCTTTGCAAGGAAATTGCAGATGAGGGGAGTGATGTGCACAACCGCCCTGATTGGAGGCAATGGACCGCACCATGTTCGGTCTCGATGTCAAGCTCTACCGAGGAAAACACCTCGCCAGGGGGTTCCCAATGCACGACTAAAGGTGCAAACTGGCCTGCTGCGCTACTAGACCAAAGCGGTAACGGATTGCTAGCCGCAAGACGCTCCCTGACCAGCCGCTACCGCCGCCGCGTAACAAAACAGTTGCCAAGGCGCCAGGACTTGATGTAGCCTTGAAAATGTTAGTACCAAGCTGAAAGTCAATTTACGGTCGACAAAGTCCTCCAGCACGTCGTTCGCAGCAAAGCGAACCCCCTGCTGAAACAGCGGACCGACCTACTCGATGGTTTCCAGGTAAACACTTCACGATCCTCGCACATTGACGAGCATCGCTGCCAAGCCTCTTTACTCTGACCTAACCAACCTGCTGATTGATCAGGATCTTCACCCACGGGCTGTGAACCTTTGCCCCGGTGTGTTGCCTGTCCTCCTAAGTACCTACCGGTCAGCCCAAGCGCCACATTTGAAATGCGCTTCACACTGGCTGCTTTTGTTCCAGTCAGGTTCTTCGTTCGGCCAATGGTGGCCCACGTTACTGGAACGTTTTTAGTGCGCACGGATCTTATCCGTGTCTTTTGCAGGAACATCCAATAACTATGAACACTATCCACACTCAAGATGCCATTCGCACCCTGACCCACGCCTTTGCACCGTTGAACTGCCTGATCATGGCCGCTCGCAAAGGCTGCTTCAGCTTCACGATCGTCAACGAGCACGGTATTGCCCGTCACAGCGAACGCCTGTACCCGGAACAATACTCCAGCGCCGAGCCGCTGCAGGCCGTTATCGACCGTACGCGCCAGGCACTGGTTGCCTGAGGCAACCGCAACACCCCAAGGCCCCGCTCTGATGCGGGGCTTTTTTATGGCCGCTTGGCGGCCAGCTGCAGGTCGCCAAGCAGCGCCTTGCCTGGGTAACTTGCAGGGCCTCCCTTATTTCCCTGTGGCATATTCATGACGGCTGGGCCCAGGCAAATAATTTAAAAACAGCCCTTTACAGCACACATATGACACTACACTTCAATTCAAGCGGTGCACGCCGCTTCCGGCGGGGCCGTCCAATTCACTGCTGCCAAGCACCCTAGCCCCGCCGGCCAGACAGGAGAGGTCGCAGGGCTTTATGGGCATCGCCGCACGGGAATTGAGCCAGTATGTGATTCGCCCAACCTTGTTGTACCTGGGGCGTCATTGCGCGAATGCCGAAGCATTGCTGCTGGGCGTCGCGGCCAGCCAGTCGGCCCTGGGCAGTGAATTGCACGGCCGGCGAGGCCATGGCCTGTATCGGATTGGCGCCCTTCGCCATCAGGCGTTGTGGGACCGCTACCTGGCGCTGGACCCCGAACTGGCCAGCCTGGTGCGCGGCCTGGCCAGCCAGCATGCTTTTTTAAGTGGCCCGCATCAGGAATTGACCGTCAATCTGCGATACGCCACGGCCATCGCCTGGCTATTGATAGAACAGCAGAAAACGCCCTTGCCACAGGCCGATGATCTCATCGGCATGGCCAGAATATGGCGTCAAACCTTCCAACCCCAGGGGCGCATCAGGGATTTTACTGCCGCCTGGGCACGCTGCATCACGACACCTGACAGATTAGCCAGCTGATGGTTGTGGCATAACGCCAGCTTATAAGCCATCAATCTGGTCGGATTGTCCTACAAAACCGCTCTATCTCAAGCGATACGGGCTATAGCGCCGCCGCGAAAATGTTGGTAGTTTTCGCTTCGGTGATCACATGGAGTTCTAATAATGAAAAAAGTAATGCTCAAGACCACACTCAGCATCGCCGTAACGCTCGCTTCCACCCAACTGTTCGCCAGTGGCTTTGCCATCAACGAAACCAGTATCAGCGGGATGGGTACCGGGTTCGCCGGCCGCTCTTCGTCTGCCGATGACGCCAGCACCATTTATGGCAACCCTGCCGGCATGTCGCGCCTCAAGCACGAACAAGTGACCGTGGGGGCCGCGGTCATCGATGCCAAGACCGATATCAGCAACACGCGCGCAACCTTGGGCGGCAAGGAAGATGGCGACATGGTGCCGCTGACTGCCGTGCCCATGGGCTACTACGTCAAGCCCATCGACGACCACTGGGCGTTCGGTGTCGGCTTCTACGTACCGTTCGGTCTGATCACCGACTACGGCAGCGACTTCGCCGGCCGTTACTACGCCAACAAGAGCAAGGTGTCGGTGTACACCTTCCAGCCGACCGTCAGCTACGCCTTCAATGACATGGTATCGATCGGTTTCGGCCCGACCATCAACCGCATCGATGGCGAACTGAGCTCCCAGGTACCGACTGCCTCCAGCCCCGGCGTCAACGACGGCAAGGTCAAGATCAACGGCGATGACACCGCCATCGGCTTCAACGCCGGTATCCTGGTACAGGCTACCCCCACTACCAGCCTGGGCCTGACCTACCACTCCAAGGTTGATTACCACCTGGACGGTGACACCAAGGTCACCGGCGGCACGTTCGCCCTGCTGGGCCTGGGCGGCCGCAGCTTTGACGCTTCCCTCGACCTGACCACCCCCGAGTCCGTCGACTTCTCCGTTACCCAGAAAGTGGGCGACGACTGGACCCTGTACGCCGGCAGCACCTGGACCCGCTGGAGCCGCCTCAAAGACATCACCGTGGAGAACTCGGGCGTACCGACGCTGCTGTCCAGCTCGCTGGGCACCATTACCGAAGAGCAGAACTGGCACGACACCTGGGCCCACGCCATTGGTGCCGCCTACCAGCTGAACAAGGAAGTGGTACTGCGCGCCGGCTACTCGGTCGACCAATCGCCTACCAACAACGTCAACCGCTCGCCACGCATCCCGACGGGCGACCGTCAAGCCGTCAGCTTCGGCGTGGGCTGGACCCCAGTGGACAACATCACCCTGGACTTCGCCTATTCCTACCTGTGGGAAGAAAGCGTGAAGGTCAACGAAGTCTCCGCTTCGAAACTGGCCTACAGCTCCAAGTACAAGAACAGCGCCAGCGGTTTCGGTACCTCGATCACCTACCGCTTCTGATTCCATGCTTGCAGCAAAAAACCCGCCTCGGCGGGTTTTTTTCGTTTACCCCACCCATACGCCGCATCAGGGCTTGGAGGCGATCGCCTTTTCCACGGCGGCGATCAGATCGGGGTCGTCAGGTTTGGTGATGCTGGAAAAGCTCGCCACCACATTGCCCTGGCGGTCCACCACGTACTTGTAGAAATTCCACTTCGGCGTACTGCTCTGCTTGGCCAGCACCTTGAACAGGTGGGTGGCGTCAGCACCCCGCACGGCAGTGGGGCGGGTCATGGTGAAGGTGACGCCGTAGTTGGCGTAACAGACCTTGGCGGTTTCAGCGGTGTCCTGGGCTTCCTGCTTGAAGTCATTGGAGGGTACACCGATCATCTCCAGGCCCTGGCCCTTGTACCGGCTATAGAGGCCCTCCAGGCCGCTGAACTGCGGGGCAAAGCCGCAATAGCTGGCGGTGTTGACCACCACCAGTGGCTTGCCGGCAAAGCGCTGGCACAGGTCGATGGGCGTCCCACCCCGCAGCGCCAGCATCTGGCCTTGCAGCAGTTCGGGGCAACCGGCGGCGAAAGCCGAACCGGTCATGAGCACAAGCGGTAATGCCAACCAGCGCAGGGCCATCGGTGTTGCTCCTTATCGACCGTTACCTTCAGTGTAGGAGCTCGCCCGAAGGCTCGGAACCCCACCCCTACCCCATTGAAACTTATATCACGCCGTCCGCCTCTGAGCCTTTAAGCCCCCAGCGAAAGGCTCGCCCATGGACCTCGTCATCGCCCGCCCCGAAGGCCTGTATTGCCCGCCCGGCGATTTCTACATAGACCCCTGGCGCCCCGTGGCGCGCTCGGTGATTACTCACGGCCATGGCGACCATGCTCGCACGGGCAACAGCCACTACCTGGCCGCCAGCCCGGGTGCCGGCATCCTGCGCGCGCGGCTCGGCGCCGACATCAATCTGCAGACCCTGGCCTACGGTGAACGCCTGGTGCACCACGGGGTAACGCTCAGCTTTCATCCGGCCGGCCACGTGCTGGGGTCCGCTCAAGTGCGGCTGGAATACCAGGGCGAAGTCTGGGTGGCGTCCGGCGACTACAAGGTGGAAGCCGATGGCACCTGCGCACCGTTCGAACCGGTACGCTGCCATACGTTCATCACCGAATCCACCTTCGGCCTGCCTATTTACCGCTGGCAGCCGCAGCGGGAGATCTTCAGCGAAATCGACACCTGGTGGCGGGCCAATGCCCAGGCAGGCAAGGCCAGCGTCTTGTTCGCCTATGCCTTTGGCAAGGCCCAGCGCATCCTGCATGGCATCGATGCCAGCATCGGGCCGATCCTGGTGCATGGCGCGGTAGAGCCGCTGAACCGGGTGTACCGCGAAGGTGGCATCCACATTCCCGACACCCACTACGCCGGTGATTTCAAAAAAACCGACCCGGCCCTGCGTCAGGCGCTGATCCTGGCGCCCCCCTCGGCGGGTGGCAGCACCTGGATGCGCCGCTTTGGCGATTACAGTGACGCCTTCGCCAGTGGCTGGATGCGCCTGCGCGGCACCCGCCGCCGGCGCGGCGTGGACCGCGGCTTCGTGCTGTCGGACCACGCCGATTGGCCTGGGCTGTTGTGGGCCATCGAACAGACCGGCGCTGAACGGGTAATGGTCACCCACGGCTCGGTGGCGGTGCTGGTGCGCTACCTGCGCGGCTTGGGCCTGGACGCCCAGGGTTTCACCACCGAGTACGGCGACGAAGACGACGACAAGGTGGCCACCGCATGAAAGCCTTTGCCCAACTGTATGCCCGCCTGGACGAAACTACCTCCACCAACGCCAAGCGCCAGGCGCTGGAAGACTATTTCACCCAGGCCGACGCGGCCGATGCCGCCTGGGCCGTGTACTTCCTCTCCGGCGGGCGCCCCCGGCAACTGGTGCCCAGCCGGGTGCTGCGCGAGATAGCGGTGGCCACCAGCGGCATCCCCGACTGGCTGTTCGAAGAAAGCTACCAGGCCGTTGGTGACCTGGCCGAAACCTTTTCGCTATTGCTACCGGAAACCGACCACAGCAGCGATCAGGGCCTGGCCTGGTGGGTAGAGCAGGCCCTGCTGCCCCTGCGCGGCCTGCCAGCGGAAACCCTGGCCGAGCGCCTGCCGGCGATGTGGGCGCAGCTGGACCGGCAAAGCCTGATGCTGTGCCTGAAGCTGATCACCGGCAGCTTCCGGGTGGGCGTATCGAAATTGCTGGTCACCCGTGCCCTCGCGCAACTGGCCGGCATCGACAGCAAGCGCGTGGCCCAGCGCCTGGTGGGCTATACCGACTTGTCCCACCGCCCCACCGCCGACAGTTATCGCCGGCTGATCGCCGCCGAATCGGCTGACGAACATGCCCAGCGTGGTGGTCAGCCCTACCCCTTCTTTCTCGCCCATGCACTGCAGCAACCTGTGGAGCAGTTCGACGCCCTCATCGGCCCGGTCAGCGACTGGCAGGTGGAATGGAAGTGGGACGGCATCCGCGCGCAGCTGGTCAAGCGCGATGGCCAGCTATGGGTGTGGTCACGTGGTGAAGAGCTGGTGTCCGACCGGTTTCCCGAACTGCAGATTCTGGTCGACGGCCTGCCCGATGGCACGGTCATTGACGGCGAGATCGTGGTGTGGAATGAAGGCGTACAGCCCTTCGCCCTGTTGCAGCAGCGCATCGGCCGCAAGACCCTGAGCAAGAAGATGCTGACCGAGGTTCCCGTGGCCGTGCTGGCCTACGACCTGCTGGAATGGCAAGGCCATGACTGGCGCAATGAACCCCAACACCAGCGCCGCCGCCAGCTGGAACAGGTGGTGGCCAGTGCCGACCTGCCAGTGCTGCGCCTGTCCCCTCTGGTGCAAGGTGATAGCTGGCAGGCCCTGGCCGAGCAACGCGAGCATTCCCGGCGCCTGGGCGTTGAGGGCATGATGCTCAAGGCCCGCGAAGCACTGTATGGCGTCGGGCGCACCAAGGACATGGGGGTGTGGTGGAAATGGAAAGTGGACCCGTTCAGCGTCGACGCCGTGCTGATCTACGCGCAGGCCGGCCACGGCCGACGCGCCAGCCTCTACACCGACTACACCTTCGCGGTCTGGGACGGCCCTGCCGAAGCCAGTGAGCGCACCCTGGTGCCCTTCGCCAAAGCGTATTCGGGGCTGACCGACGAAGAAATGCGCCAGGTGGACGCCATCGTGCGCAGGACCACCGTGGAGAAGTTCGGCCCGGTGCGCAGCGTGCGCCCCACCCTGGTGTTTGAATTGGGTTTCGAGGGCATTGCCCTGTCAAAACGTCATAAAAGCGGCATTGCCGTACGTTTTCCACGCATGTTGCGCTGGCGACATGACAAGCCAGTGGAAGAAGCCGATAGTCTGGCTACGCTGCAAGACCTGCTGAGCTGATTGCACGCATTTGGTGCGCGCTTTCCGGGTCGCCCGATTTTGGGCATGGCGGCGTTCCAGAGCCTTCGCGGGTGCTCCATTTAAACGCCCGTTCGTGGACTATGGTGCGGAAATTGCTATCACAATGATGTCTGGCATTTGCCGGTAACGAATGTCGCGTACCTCTGTACGCTCTTCTCAGGTTCTAAGGACTGCACAATGAAAAAAGCATTGCTGACCCTTTCTGCACTGGCCTTATGTTTGTCTGCTGGCGCCGCGATGGCCAAGGATTACAAGGTACTGCGTTTCGGCGTGGACCCGTCCTACGCCCCGTTTGAATCCAAGGCCGCCGATGGCAGCCTGGTGGGCTTCGACATCGACCTGGGCAACGCCATCTGCAAAGAGCTGAAAGTGCAGTGCAAATGGGTCGAGAACGACTTCGACGGCATGGTGCCCGGCCTCAACGCCGGTAAATTCGACGGGGTGATCTCGTCCATGACCGTGACCGAAGCACGGGAAAAGGTCATCGACTTCTCCAGCGAGCTGTTCTCCGGCCCGACTGCGCTGGTGTTCAAAAAAGGTGCAGCCTACGGTACTCCCGAATCGCTGAAAGGCAAGACCGTGGGTTATGAGCAAGGCACCATCCAGGAAGCCTACGCCAAGGCCAAGCTGGAACCGGCCGGGGTGAAGATCCAGCCGTACGCCAACCAGGACCAGGTCTACGCTGACTTGACCAATGGCCGGCTGGACGCCTCCATCCAGGACATGCTGCAGGCCGAGCTGGGCTTCCTGAAATCGCCACAGGGCGCCGACTACGAAGTCAGCAAGCCGGTCGACGACCCGCTGCTGCCAGCCAAGACCGCCGTCGGTATCAAGAAAGGTAACAAAGAGCTCAAGGCCCTGCTGGACAAAGGTATCGAAGCGTTACACAAAGATGGCACCTACGACGCCATCCAGAAAAAACACTTCGGTGACCTGAACCTGTACAGCGGTAAGTAACATTTGGTAACGACGCCTTCCCCTCTCCAGGGGAGGGCGTTTTTTCTACCTGCACAGGCCTGATCCATGTTCGATGACCTATTACAAAACCTGGGGCTTTCGGCATTCAGCTTGAAGGGCTTCGGCCCCATCCTGCTGCAAGGCACCTGGATGACCATCAAGCTTGCCGTGCTGTCGTTGCTGGTAAGCGTTTGCCTGGGGCTGCTGGGCGCCACCGCCAAGTTGTCCAGTGTCAAACTGCTGCGCGTGCCCGCCCAGCTCTACACCACCCTGATCCGCGGCGTGCCTGACCTGGTGCTGATGCTGCTGATCTTCTACAGCCTGCAGACCTGGCTGACCAATTTCACCGACGCCATGGACTGGGACTACATCGAGATCGACCCCTTCGTCTCGGGGGTGATCACCCTGGGTTTCATCTATGGTGCCTATTTCACCGAAACGTTCCGTGGCGCCATCCTCGCCGTGCCACGCGGCCAAGTGGAAGCGGCCACCGCCTACGGGCTCAAGCGCGGCCAGCGCTTTCGCTACGTGGTGTTCCCGCAAATGATGCGCTTTGCCCTGCCGGGCATCGGCAATAACTGGATGGTGATGCTCAAGGCCACCGCCCTGGTGTCGATCATCGGCCTGGCGGACGTGGTCAAGGCCGCGCAGGACGCCGGCAAGAGTACCTACCAACTGTTCTACTTCCTGGTCCTGGCGGCCATCATCTACTTGCTGATCACCAGTGCGTCCAACATCGTGTTGCGCTGGGCCGAACGGCGTTACAGCGCGGGCAACCGGGAGGCGGTGCGATGATCGAATTGCTGCAACAGTACTGGCGCCCGTTCCTGTATTCCGACGGCCAGCACATCACCGGGCTGGCCATGACCATGTGGCTGCTCAGCGCCTCCATCGCCATCGGCTTCGTGGTGTCGATTCCACTGTCCATCGCCCGGGTATCCAACCACTTCTGGCTGCGCTGGCCGGTGCAGTTCTATACCTACCTGTTTCGCGGCACGCCGCTCTACATCCAGTTGCTGATCTGCTACACCGGTATCTACAGCATTGCGGCGGTGCGCGAGCAGCCGGTGCTGGATGCGTTCTTCCGCGATGCCATGAACTGCACCATCCTGGCCTTCGCGCTGAACACCTGCGCCTACACCACCGAGATATTCGCCGGTGCCATCCGCAGCATGAACCACGGTGAAGTGGAGGCCGCCAAGGCTTACGGCCTTACCGGCTGGAAACTCTATACCTACGTGATCATGCCGTCGGCGCTGCGCCGCTCGCTGCCGTTCTACAGCAACGAAGTGATCCTGATGCTGCACTCCACCACCGTGGCCTTTACCGCCACGGTGCCGGATATTCTCAAGGTGGCCCGGGACGCCAACTCGGCGACCTTCCTCACCTTCCAATCGTTCGGCATCGCCGCGCTGATCTACCTGGCCATCACCTTCACCCTGGTCGGCCTGTTCCGCCTGGCTGAACGCCGCTGGCTGGCCTTCCTCGGCCCCGCGCACTAGGACCCGATCATGCACCACCATACCCATGACCTGATCAGCCCGGTGCCCGGCACCACCCGGCAGATCCACAGTTTTCACTACGGCCCCACGGACGGCGCCGGCAAAATCTATATACAGGCTTCGCTGCACGCCGACGAACTACCCGGCATGCTGGTGGCCTGGCACCTCAAGCAGCGCCTGGCCGAGCTGGAGCAGGCCGGGCGCCTGACCCACGAAATCGTGCTGGTGCCGGTCGCCAACCCGGTGGGCCTGGAACAAGTGCTGATGGACGTGCCCCTGGGCCGCTACGAGCTGGAGAGCGGGCAGAACTTCAACCGCCTGTTCGTGGACCTCAGCGATGAAGTCGGTACCGAAGTGGAACCCCACCTCAGCGATGACCCTCAGCACAACGCCAGGCTGATCCGCGCCAGCCTGCGCAACGCCCTGCACGCCCAGGTGCCGGTCACCCAGTTGCAATCCCAGCGCCTGGTGTTGCAACGCCTGGCCTGCGATGCGCTGATGGTGCTGGACCTGCACTGTGACTTCGAAGCCGTGCAGCACCTGTACACCACGCCCGAGGCCTGGCCCAAGGTCGAGCCGTTGTCGCGCTACCTGGGCGCCCAGGCGAGCCTGCTGGCTACCGATTCGGGCGGCCAGTCGTTCGACGAGTGCTTCACCCTGGTGTGGTGGGAATTGCAGCAGCGCTTCAACCACCGTTTCGAGATCCCCCAGGGCAGCTTTTCGGTGACCGTGGAACTGCGCGGCCAGGGCGATGTGGACCACCCCACGGCCTTGGCCGACTGCCAGGGCATTCTCGACTACCTGACCCACTTCGGCGCCATCAGCGGCACCCCGGCGCCCTTGCCCGCGCTGCTGCAGCCGGCCACGCCACTGGCGGCCGTGGAACCGGTGGCCACGCCCGTGGGCGGCCTGCTGGTGTTTCATGTGCTGCCGGGCACCTTGATGACGGCCGGGCAGTTGATCGCCGAGGTCATCGACCCGATCACCGACACCGTCACCCCGGTGCGGTCGGCCCAGCCTGGCCTGCTCTACGCCCGTTCGCTGCGCCGCATGGCCACCGCCGGCATGGTCATCGCCCATGTCGCCGGCCGTGACGCCTACCGCAGCGGCTACCTCCTTTCGCCTTGAGACCCACTTGCCCATGTACAAACTGACCATCGAAGGCCTGCACAAACGCTACGGCGACAACGAAGTGCTCAAGGGCGTGTCGCTCAAGGCCAACACCGGCGACGTCATCAGCCTGATCGGCGCCAGCGGTTCGGGCAAGAGCACCTTCCTGCGCTGCATCAACTTCCTGGAAACCCCCAATGACGGAGCCATGAGCCTGGACGGCAAGCAGATTCGCATGGTGCAGGACAGCCACGTCATGCGCGTGGCCGACCCGGCCGAGCTGCAGCGCATCCGCACCCGCCTGGCCATGGTGTTCCAGCACTTCAACCTGTGGAGCCACATGAGCGTGCTGGAAAACGTGACCATGGCCCCGCGCCGCGTACTGGGCGTGAGCAAGCACGAAGCCGAAGACCGTGCGCGCCGCTACCTGGACAAGGTAGGCCTGCCAGCGCGGGTGGCCGACCAATACCCGGCGTTCCTTTCCGGCGGCCAGCAACAACGGGTAGCCATTGCCCGCGCCCTGGCCATGGAACCGGAGGTGATGCTGTTCGACGAGCCTACCTCGGCGCTGGACCCGGAACTGGTGGGCGAAGTGCTGAAGGTGATACAGGGCCTGGCCGAGGAAGGCCGCACCATGATCATGGTTACCCACGAAATGAGTTTCGCGCGGCAGGTTTCCAACCAGGTCATGTTCCTGCACAAGGGCCTGGTGGAAGAACAGGGGGCGCCGGCGGACGTGCTGGGCAACCCTACCAGCGAGCGGTTGCGCCAGTTCCTCAGCGGCAACCTGAAGTAACACCCGCCCCGTTTTCAACAAAACTATCTGCCGGACGCTGCTGTCTTTGGTTTAACCCCCACGGACAGCGCCCATGCCCGATCACGCCCGCCATTGGTTCGCCCACCAACACTGGAAGCCCTTCGCGTTCCAGAAGCAGGTCTGGGCAGCGGTGAAAGCGGGACAATCCGGGTTGCTGCATGCCAGTACCGGCGCCGGCAAGACCTATGCGCTATGGTTCGCGGCCCTGCAGCAGTTCGCCAGGGCCGGCAGCCGCACCGCGCCGCTGACGGTGTTGTGGATCACGCCCATGCGCGCCCTCGCCGCCGACACCCAACGCGCGCTGCAAGCGCCCCTGGACGACCTGCAACTGCCTTGGAGCCTGGGCCTGCGCACAGGCGACACCAGCAGTGCAGAGCGTGCCCGCCAGGGCCGGCGCCTGCCGACCACCCTCATCACCACTCCGGAAAGCCTGACCCTGCTGCTGGCTCGCGAGCAGGCCCGCACCGAGTTCGCCAGCCTGCGCATGGTGGTCGTGGACGAGTGGCACGAATTGATCGGCAACAAACGCGGCGTGCAGCTGCAATTGGCTCTGGCGCGCCTGCGCCGCTGGCAGCCTGAGCTGATCGTGTGGGGTATTTCCGCCACATTGGGTAACCAGGCCCATGCCCAGGATGTGCTGCTGGGCCCGGGCGAAGGGGTCAGCGTGCAGGGCGCCGACGCCAAGCGGATAGAAGTCGATACCCTGCTGCCCGGCGCCATCGAGCGTTTTCCCTGGGGTGGCCACATGGGCTTGCGCATGCTCGACCAGGTGGTGGCCGAAATCGACTCCAGCAGCAGTTGCCTGGTGTTCACCAACACCCGCGCCCAGGCGGAAATCTGGTTTCAGTCGATCCTTGACGCTCGTCCCGACTGGGCCGGCATCATTGCCCTGCACCATAGTTCCCTGGCCCGGGAAACCCGTGACTGGGTGGAGCGGGCACTCAAGCAGGGTGAACTCAAGGCCGTGGTCTGTACGTCGAGCCTGGACCTGGGGGTGGATTTCCTGCCAGTGGAACGTGTGCTGCAGATCGGCTCAGCCAAGGGCGTGGCGCGGCTCATGCAGCGCGCCGGCCGTTCCGGCCACGCCCCCGGCCGCGCTTCGCGGGTCACCCTGGTGCCCACCCACAGCCTGGAACTGGTGGAAGCGGCCGCCGCCGAGCAGGCCGTGGCCGACCGCCAGATAGAACCGCGCCAATCGCCCCACAAACCCTTGGACGTGCTGGTGCAACACCTGGTGACCATGGCCCTGGGGGGCGGTTTCCGGCCTGACGAGCTGCTGCCGGAGGTGCGCAGCGCCTGGGCCTACCGGGACCTCACCGATGACGAGTGGCAATGGGCCCTGGCATTTGTGCGCCATGGCGGTCATTCGCTGACCGCCTACCCCGACTACCGGCGTGTGGAGCCTGACGAACAGGGCGTGTGGCGGGTGCCTGACGCAAGGCTGGCGCGCCGCCACCGCATGAGCATCGGTACCATCGTCAGCGATGCGAGCCTGCAACTCAAATTCTGGAGCAAGGGCGGTGGCGGCCGCTCGCTGGGCAGCGTGGAGGAAGGCTTCATCGCCCGCCTGCGCCCCGGCGACGGCTTCCTGTTCGCCGGCCGGCAACTGGAGCTGGTGCGGGTGGAAAACATGACCGCCTACGTCAAGCGCAGCACCGCGAAAAAAGCCGCCGTGCCGCGCTGGAATGGCGGGCGCATGCCGCTGTCCAGCGAGCTGGCCGATGCCCTGGTGGTGCAACTGGGCCTGGCTGCCCAGGGGGAGTACCACAGCGCGCCCATGCGGGCCGTGCGCCCGCTGCTGGAAGTGCAGCAACACTGGTCTGCGTTGCCGACCCCCGCCACCTTGCTGGCTGAAACCCTGAAGTCCCGGGAAGGCTGGCACCTGTTCCTCTACCCCTTCGCCGGGCGCCAGGTGCACCTTGGCCTGGCCAGCCTGCTGGCCTCACGCATGAGCCGCCAGCAGCCGCTGACCTTCTCCATGGCGGTCAATGACTACGGCTTCGAACTCCTCAGCGCGACGGCCGTGGATTGGGCGCAGTGGCTCAATGGCGCCCTGCTCAGCCCGGACGATTTGCTGGCAGACGTGGTGGCCAGCCTCAACGCCGGTGAACTGGCGCAACGACGTTTTCGGGAGATTGCCCGTATTTCCGGCCTGGTCTTCGGGGGTTACCCTGGTTCGCAGAAAAGCACCCGTCAGGTGCAGGCGTCCAGCAGCCTGTTCTTCGAGGTCTTCAAGCAATACGACGCCGGCAACCTGCTGTTGACTCAGGCTCAGGAAGAGGTACTGCGCCAGGAGCTGGATGTGCAGCGCCTGGCCCAGACACTCACGCGCATCCAGGGCCTGCGCCTGGACCTGCACGCACTCAAGCGGGCGACCCCGCTGGCGTTTCCGCTGCTGGTAGAACGCTTCCGGGAAAGCCTGAGCTCCGAAAAACTCGCCGACCGAATCGCGCGCATGGTCGGTGAACTCGAACGGGCGGCCGACCAGTGAATGGGCATTACCCCGTGGACCTGAACGGCGCGCGCCTCTGGTTGCTGCCCGAAAAAGCCATTTACTGGCCAGCCCAGCGCGCGTTGTTGATCGCCGACGCCCATTTCGGCAAGGCCGCTGCCTACCGGCGCCTGGGCCAGCCAGTACCCCATGGCACCACCGCCAGCAATCTGGCCGTGCTGGATAGCCTGTTGGCGCAGCATGAGTGCGAGCAATTGATCTTCCTGGGGGACTTCCTGCACGCACCCGGCTCCCAGAACCCGGCAACGCTCGCCGCGTTGACGGCCTGGCGCGAGCGTCATGCCAGACTGGCGGTCACCCTGATCCGCGGCAACCACGACAGGCGCGCCGGTGATCCACCTGCGGCACTGGACTTCCAGGTGGTCAGCGAGCCGTGGGTGGTCGGGCCTCTGGCGCTGCAGCATGAACCCATGCCGCACCCACAGCTGCCCGTGCTGGCGGGGCATGTGCACCCGGTGTACCGGCTACAAGGACGAGGCCGCCAGAGCCTGCGCCTGCCCTGCTTCGTGCTGGGGGAGCAAATGAGCCTGCTACCGGCCTTCGGGGCGTTCACAGGTGGCTATGCCGTGCGCCCAGGGGCGGAGGAGAACGTCTACGTGGTCGGCGACGGGCACGTATGGCCAGTGGGAAGGTAGGCGTTTGTCACCGCACAGGGGCCGTGTGCCGGCCCCTGTACCGTTGCTCAACTCACCGTCACGCTACAGGCGCGGGGGGCGGCTGGTCGGGAATGGTGGGTTCGCCGGGTTCTTCGGGCTGAGGGTAGTCGGGGTTGGGGTCAGGGTCCGGTTGGCCCGGTACGCCGCCCGCTTGTTGGGCCATGGGGTTGGCCAGCAAGGTCCAGGCTAGCATGCCAATCTGGTTGGGTTGCAGCCTGGCCAGTTCGGCGCTGATGGTCGGGTCGATTTTCATAGGCACTCCCTGGGCAAAGGTCCGCTGCGCGTAACGCGAAACGGAACAGTTCACCTCGATAGAGTGCCTTTTTCCCGACTAATTCCTTGCGCCGGTCGGATTAAGTGCGCGGCAGGGTCACGCCACGCTGGCCCTGGTACTTGCCACCGCGGTCCTTGTAGGACACTTCACACTCTTCGTCGGACTCCAGGAACAGCATCTGCGCCACGCCTTCGTTGGCGTAGATCTTGGCCGGCAGCGTGGTGGTGTTGGAGAACTCCAGGGTCACGTGGCCTTCCCACTCGGGTTCCAGCGGCGTCACGTTGACGATGATGCCGCAGCGCGCGTAGGTGCTCTTGCCCAGGCAAATGGTCAGCACGTTGCGCGGGATACGGAAGTACTCCACGGTACGGGCCAGGGCGAAGGAGTTCGGCGGAATGATGCACACGTCGCTCTTGACGTCGACGAAGCTCTTCTCATCGAAGTTCTTCGGGTCCACGGTGGCCGAGTTGATGTTGGTGAACACCTTGAATTCATCGGCGCAGCGCACGTCATAGCCGTAGCTGGACACGCCGAAGGAGATCAGCCGGTCGGCGCCTTCGCCACGCATCTGGCGCTCGACGAAAGGCTCGATCATGCCGTGCTCTTGCGCCATGCGGCGAATCCACTTGTCCGATTTGATGCTCATGGCGGGTGTCCTGAATAGCGAGGTGTGAAAATGATGCCGGCATCTTACCGGACCGCAGGCCAGGGCTCAAAGCGCAGTGGTCAATTAGCCGCCCGGGAGCCGGGGAAAAGTGCGACTTTTCGTCACTTGCCCACGCCGTCAGTCATGATTTGGGATATTCGTTGCGAAGGGCATTGGCAGGCCCCGGAAAAAGGGTTATGGTGGCGTCACTGTGTTGCTTGTGTCACTGAGAATCTCTACCCGATGTTTTACATCTTCATGAATTTTCCTGCTCTTTGCACTCAGTCTCGGCCAGGGCGTTCCTAGCCGCAGTTAACTTTGTCCAAGGAGACTCACCATGTCCAATCGCCAAACCGGTACCGTTAAGTGGTTCAACGATGAAAAAGGCTTCGGCTTCATCACTCCACAATCCGGTGACGACCTGTTCGTACACTTCAAAGCCATCCAGGCTGACGGCTTCAAAAGCCTGAAAGAAGGCCAGCAAGTTTCTTTCGTCGCTACCCGCGGCCAGAAAGGCATGCAAGCTGAAGAAGTTCAAGTTATCTAACTTGTACTGAACAGTTAAAAAGAACCCCGCTCTCGAGCGGGGTTTTTTTATACCTGGAATTTGCGATGCCTGTTCCCCGAGCTCGCCCGGTCCGGGCGAAGCTCGGGGACCAAATGACGCCGCTCTCAATCGTCGCTGACAGTGATGTTCGGCATCGCGGGCGCCGCGGCTTCCTGCAGCACGATCCGCGCACCGACGTGGCGAGCCAGTTCCTGGTAAACCATGGCGATCTGGCTCTCCGGCTCGGCGATGGCCGTGGGCTTGCCGCTGTCGGCCTGCTCGCGGATCAGCATCGACAACGGCAACGACGCCAGCAGCTCCACGCCATACTGGGCCGCCAGCTTCTCGCCACCGCCTTCACCGAACAGGTGTTCGGCGTGGCCGCAATTGGAGCAGATGTGCACGGCCATGTTCTCCACCACGCCCAGCACCGGAATGTTGACCTTGCGGAACATCTCCACGCCTTTGCGGGCGTCCAGCAAGGCCAGGTCCTGGGGGGTAGTGACGATCACGGCACCGGCCACCGGCACCTTCTGCGCCAGGGTCAGCTGGATGTCGCCGGTGCCTGGCGGCATGTCAATGACCAGATAGTCCAGGTCGTCCCAGGCGGTCTGCGTGATCAACTGCAGCAACGCGCCGGACACCATGGGCCCACGCCACACCATGGGGGTGTTGTCGTCGGTCAGGAAGGCCATCGACATCACCTCGACGCCGTGGGCCTTGAGCGGCACGAACCACTTCTGGTCCTTGACAAGCGGCCGGGTGCCTTCGGCAATACCGAACATCACGCCTTGGCTGGGGCCATAGATGTCGGCATCGAGAATCCCTACCCGCGCGCCTTCACGCGCCAGGGCCAAGGCCAGGTTGGCCGCGGTGGTGGATTTGCCCACCCCGCCCTTGCCCGAGGCCACGGCCACGATATTCTTGACGTTGGCCATGCCTGGCACCTGGGCCTGAGCCTTGTGCGCAGCGATCACGCTGTTGATCTGCACCGTGGCGCGGGCGACGCCCTCCAGGCCCTCGATGCCCAACTGCAGCATCTGTGCAAAACCGTTCTTGAACAGGCCGGCGGCGTAGCCCAGCTCCAGCGTGACGCTGACCTGCTCGCCATTGATGTCGATGGCCCGCACGCACCCGGCGCTGACCGGGTCCTGGTTCAGGTAGGGGTCTGTGTACTGGCGAAGCACGGCCTCGACGGCTGCGCGGTTGACGGCGCCCATGGGTTCTCCCGTTATATAAAGACTGAGCAAGACAGGCGGCTATCCTAGCGCGTCCGCGGCAAGGTAGGGAAAATCTCGAAGCCACCCGCACCACCCTGCGGGCAGAGGAAGCCTCGGGAGGGTGAAAAAAATCCGCCGGGCCTTTATAGTGGCCGATCTTCGTTTGACTTCTAAGTAGCCGAGCCCCATGTCCGAGCCCCGCAAGATTCTCGTCACCAGCGCCCTGCCCTACGCCAATGGTTCGATCCACCTTGGCCACATGGTCGAGTACATTCAGACCGACATGTGGGTGCGTTTCCAGAAGCACCGCGGCAACCAGTGCACCTACGTCTGCGCCGACGACGCCCACGGTTCGGCCATCATGCTGCGCGCGGAAAAGGAAGGCATCACCCCCGAACAACTGATCGCCAACGTCCAGGTCGAGCACAGCACCGACTTCGCCGACTTCCTGGTGGAGTTCGACAACTTCCACTCCACCCACTCGCAGGAAAACCGCGAGCTGTCGTCGCAGATCTACCTGAAGCTGCGCGACGCCGGGCACATCTCCCAGCGTTCGGTGACCCAGTATTTCGACCCCGACAAGCAGATGTTCCTGGCCGACCGTTTCATCAAGGGCACCTGCCCCAAGTGCGCGGCCGAAGACCAGTACGGCGACAACTGCGAGAAATGCGGCGCCACCTATGCACCCACCGAGCTGAAGAACCCCAAGTCGGCGATCTCCGGTGCCACCCCGGTGCTGCGTGACTCCCAGCACTTCTTCTTCAAGCTGCCCGACTTCCAGGACATGCTCAAGGCCTGGACACGCAGTGGCACCCTGCAGGACGCGGTGGCCAACAAGCTGGCCGAATGGCTGGACAGCGGCCTTCAGGAGTGGGACATCTCCCGCGACGCGCCGTATTTCGGCTTCGAGATTCCAGGCGAGCCGGGCAAATACTTCTACGTATGGCTGGACGCCCCCATCGGCTACATGGCCAGCTTCAAGAACCTGTGCGCACGCCGTCCGGAGCTGGACTTCGACGCGTACTGGGGCAAGGACTCCACCGCCGAGCTGTACCACTTCATCGGCAAGGACATCATCAACTTCCACGCCCTGTTCTGGCCCGCCATGCTCGAAGGCGCCGGCTCCCGCAAGCCGACCGCGGTGAACGTGCACGGCTACCTGACCGTCAACGGCCAGAAAATGTCCAAGTCGCGCGGCACCTTCGTCAAGGCCCGTACCTACCTGGACCACCTGTCGCCGGAGTACCTGCGCTACTACTACGCCTCCAAACTGGGCCGTGGCGTGGACGACATGGACCTGAACCTCGACGACTTCGTGCAGAAGGTCAACTCCGACCTGGTGGGCAAGGTGGTCAACATCGCCAGCCGCTGCGCCGGCTTTATCCATAAAGGCAACGCTGGCGTGATGGTGGCCGAGAACGCCGCCCCCGAGCTGACCGATGCCTTCCTGGCCGCGGCACCGAGCATCGCCGAAGCATACGAGGCCCGTGACTTCGCCCGTGCCATGCGCGAAATCATGGCGCTGGCCGACCGCGCCAACGCCTTTATCGCCGAAAAGGCGCCCTGGGCCCTGGCCAAGCAGGAAGGCAAGCAGGCCGAAGTGCAGGCGGTGTGCGCCCTGGGCGTGAACCTGTTCCGCCAGCTGGTGATCTTCCTCAAGCCGGTGCTGCCGAAGCTGGCGGCCGACGCCGAGGCGTTCCTCAACGTGGCGCCGCTGACCTGGGACGACCACAAGACCCTGCTCGCCAACCATGGCCTGAACCCGTTCCAGGCGTTGATGAGCCGTATCGACCCGGTAAAGGTACAAGCCATGGTCGACGCCTCCCGGGAAGACCTGGAAGCCAGCCAGGCCGCCGCCGCACCTGCCGGCAATGGCGAGCTGACCAAGGACCCGCTGTCACCGGAGATCGAGTTCGACGCGTTCGCGGCTGTCGACCTGCGCGTGGCCCTGATCGTCAAGGCCGAACAGGTGGAGGGTGCCGACAAGCTGCTGCGCCTGACGCTGGACATTGGCGACGAGCAACGCAACGTGTTCTCGGGCATCAAGAGCGCCTACCCGAACCCGGCCGAGCTGGAAGGTCGCCTGACCATGATGATCGCCAACCTCAAGCCGCGCAAAATGCGCTTCGGCATTTCCGAGGGCATGGTCATGGCCGCCGGCCCGGGCGGTGAAGAGATCTACCTGCTGAGCCCGGACAGCGGCGCCAAGCCAGGCCAGCGCATCAAGTAACACCCCGCCCTGGCGGTCATGCAGGAGCTGGCTTGCCAGCGAGCTGTTCTGGGTAACCAGACGCTCGCTGGCAAGCCAGCTCCTCATTTATTCCGGACACCTGACATGAGCCTCATTCAACGCATCGATGCCCTTCTGCCCCAGACCCAGTGCGGCAAATGCGGCCATGGCGGCTGCATGCCCTATGCCCAGGGCCTTGCCGCTGGCGAGGCGATCAACAAATGCCCGCCCGGCGGCACCGAAACCATCATCGCCCTGGCCCAGCTGCTCGAGGTGCCCGTCATCCCCCTGGACACCTGCCGCGGCAGTGCCCCGGCCCAGGTCGCTTATATCCGCGAGGCCGAGTGCATTGGCTGCACCAAATGCATCCAGGCCTGCCCAGTGGATGCCATCGTCGGCGCCGCCAAGCTGATGCACACGGTGATCGTCGACGAATGCACCGGCTGCGACCTGTGTGTCGCGCCGTGCCCGGTAGACTGCATCGAACTGCGGCCACTGGCGCCCGACCAGGGCGTGGCCATCGTCGGCGGCCTGGCCCACGACGATAGCGAGCGCGCGGCTCGGGCCCACAAGCGTGAGCGCGCACGACGCCGCTTCGAGCACCATAAGGCGCGTCTGGCCCGTGACCTGGCACGCCGTGAAAGCCAGCGCCAGGCCCGGCTGGCGGTACCGGCCGACCCCGTGCAGGCCGCGCTGGCCCGCGTGCAACCGCACAAGGCGGGTGATGATGCCGTGCTCAAACAGGCCAAAGTCGCCGCAGCCATGACCCGCGCGCAGTGGACCAAGACGCTGCGCGTCTACCCGACACCGCCCACCCTGGAACACTTTCAGCGCCTGGAGGCACTGGACGAAGAAGCCCGCAAGGCCGAGGCCCACTTGGCTGGCCTGCAACCCCAGGTGCCGGCCGCCCAAGCGCCAGCCCCCGGCGCTGACGTAAAGCGCCTGAAGATACAACTGGCCATGCGCCGCGCAGAGCTGGGCAAGCTGGAGCGTGCCGACAACGCCGATGCCACAGCGCTGGAGGCTGCCCGCCAAGCCGTCAGCCTGGCCCAACAAGCGCTGGACGCCAGTAGCCAGCCATGACCTCAGGACACCGTGACCGATGAACGCCGCCAAACGCCGGGAGATTTTTCGCCGGCTCCATGAAGACAACCCCGAACCCAAGACCGAGCTGGCTTATACCTCTGCCTTCGAGCTGTTGATCGCGGTCATACTGTCTGCCCAGTCCACCGACGTGGGCGTGAACAAGGCCACCGCCAAGCTGTTCCCCGTCGCCAACACCCCCGCTGCCATTCATGCCCTGGGCGTTGACGGCCTGTCGGCGTACATCAAGACCATCGGCCTGTACAACAGCAAGGCGCGCAACGTGATCGAAGCATGCCGCATGCTGGTGGAACTGCACGGTGGCGAGGTACCGCAAACCCGCGAGGCCTTGGAGGCCCTGCCGGGCGTGGGCCGCAAGACCGCCAACGTGGTGCTCAACACCGCGTTCCGCCAGCCCACGATGGCGGTGGACACGCACATTTTCCGGGTGAGCAACCGCACGGGCATCGCCCCCGGCAAGAACGTGCTGGAAGTGGAAAGAAACCTGCTCAAGTTCGTCCCCAAGGACTACCTGCTCGATTCACACCACTGGTTGATCCTGCATGGCCGTTACGTGTGCCAGGCGCGCAAACCACGGTGTGGCAGTTGCCGCATCGAGGACTTGTGCGATTACAAGTACAAGACCTCCGACGATTGAGCGCTTATTGAAAAAGCTGATCAGGCGATTGAAAAAATCTTTTTTACCTGTTGCGTTTTTACCGATATAAGGTGCGCCAATGGCATTCCAAGCCTGGAGTTGACTCTATGAGCACTGGTAAAGAAGAACTGGATGTGGAAGACGAATTCACCCCCGTCGACAGTGAAGATGACGCTCCCGTGGAGACGGCGAAAACCAACCTCAGCAAACGACGCACCATCGACAATCTTCTGGAAGAACGCCGGCTGCAAAAGCAGTTGGCCGACTACGATTTCGACCTCTGACCGCCCCCCCGGCCTTGGGGTATCGGTCAGCGAGGGGTTTACCCTGGCACGGTAGCTCGCTGACCCTCCCATTGCCCCTCCCATTGCCCGCCGGTCATCATGCCAGGCCGTTGCGCTGGGCCAGTTCGATCAGGTCCACCAGGGACCGGGCATTGAGCTTGAGCAACAGCCGGGTCTTGTAGGTGCTGACAGTCTTGTTGCTCAAGAACATGCCGTCAGCGATTTCCTTGTTGCTCTTGCCCCGCGCCAACTGTTGCAACACCATCATTTCCCGACCCGACAAGCGCTCGATCATCTGCGCCTCGGAAGCATTGCCCAGGCTGGAGCGCACCGAGTGCAATGCCTGGTTGGGGAAGTAGCTGTACCCCGACAACACCGCCTTGATGGCGCTGAGCAATTCCGTCAGGTCTTGTTGCTTGCACACGTAACCCGCCGCGCCGGTCTGCATGCAGCGCATGGAAAAATGCCCGGGCGCCTGGGACGTGAGCACCAGCACCTTCACGGGCCGCTTCTCCGCCGCCAACCGGGCGATGACCTCCAGGCCATCGAGCTTGGGAATGGCGATGTCGAGAATCACGATGTCCGGTTCGTGCTCCCGTGCCAGTTGCAAGGCTTCCACGCCATTGTCCGTCTCCCCCACCACCTCGTAGCAGTGGCGCTCCATCAGCATGCGCACCGCGAGGCGAATGACAGGGTGATCATCCACGATCAGCACTTTATTCATGGGAAAATCCAATTATCGCTGTTCGAATTTTTAGAGCCCGCACAATAGCCTAGTCGTCTGGCCATTTGCATTGCATCGCCACCATCCACCTAGCGGCAAAGACAAAACCCACAGCCAACAAAGACTTTTCCTACAGAAAACCTCCTCCACTGAAGTTCTCTCCAGATTTTTCCGACAATTGGTAGCCCTACATTGATAAATACCTGACGACAATGAGCATTGCACATTGAATTATCGGCAGCAATTGAGTATTTACTTACAAGCCAATCAACCTGTGTCCAATTCCGGGCCTCTCGTTTTTCGGCAGCCAAGGCGTGCCACGGGCAGCCCTGCATAGGTGGTTTGCCCTTCTCTTTATATCCAGTTGTAAACGATTTTACACCTCGCAGATCCTGCAAGAGCTTTGTCAGCCGGGGCCTTCAGGCCATGAGGCCGGGAAGGCCAGCCCCGCGCAGCCGGTGTGGGGCGTCATAAGCCAAAACAAAAATAACTATGCATTAACCGGTGCTTGCCATTGAAACTCTACGATGTCGCTGACAGATGTCGGCTGAATAAAGCCTTGGCAAGGAGCTACCATGCCCAGTCCTCCCGCGAACACCAAGAACCCCCTGACGATCATTGCGATCTTTGCCGCGATTGTGGAAGCCTCGGCATTGGCTTCGCTGCCTTTCCTCAAAGAAGACAGCCAAGACCTTTACACGTGGTTTCTGGTTGGTTTTCCGCCTTTCTTGACACTGTTATTCTTTGTAACCCTCAATTTCAATTACAAAGTGTTGTACTCGCCTTCAGACTTCAATAACCCAGGCGATTTCATGCAAATCGCCAATGGTCCGCCGTTAGCCGTAACGCCGGTTGCACTACCGCCGGCCGCCGCAGTGGCGACGCCCCCCACAGCGGCCACGAACCGACCGCCGCGCACACCCGATCCACCCACCTGCGGCCCTCAGCCCACGGCCGTGTATGTGCTGGATTGCAGGCGGTTCGACACGGCCCAGTCGTTGAACACCGCGATTGATGATGTGATGAGCACCCCGCAGGAAAACGGCCGGCACCTCATTCTGCTGTACCAGGCCGGGCACGGAAGCGGCGGTGCGGGGGAACGGATGGCCCAGGCGCTGGCCAGAACCTTCGCACAAGGCAGCGACTGCATCGTCAGCGCCTACGACGTGGACACCGCCGCCCTCGTTACCCTCAACCGACAAGCCACGGCGGCGCATGACAACGTGGGTCCTGCGTGAGCCAGAAAGCACAAAGCCCCGGACAGGCCGGGGCTTTGTGGTGCAACCAGGGGGCAATCAGAACAGCTTGCGGCCCTTGTTGGCAGCGATACGCATGCGCAGCGCGTTGAGCTTGATGAAGCCCGCGGCGTCGGCCTGGTTGTACGCACCGCCGTCTTCTTCGAAGGTAGCGATGTTGGCGTCGAACAGCGAGTCGTCGGACTTGCGGCCGGTAACGATGACGTTGCCCTTGTACAGCTTCAGGCGCACGACGCCATTCACGTTGACCTGGGAAGCGTCGATCATCTGTTGCAGCATCAGGCGCTCAGGGCTCCACCAGTAGCCGGTGTAGATCAGGCTGGCGTACTTGGCCATCAGCTCGTCTTTCAAGTGAGCGACTTCGCGGTCCAGGGTGATGGACTCGATGGCACGGTGGGCGCGCAGCATGATGGTGCCGCCAGGGGTTTCGTAGCAACCACGGGACTTCATGCCCACGTAACGGTTCTCGACGATGTCCAGACGGCCGATGCCGTGAGCGCCGCCGATCTTGTTCAGGGTCGCCAGCACGGTGGCCGGGGACATTTCCACGCCGTCCAGCGCGACGATGTCACCGTTGCGGTAGGTCAGTTCCAGGTACTGCGGGGTGTCGGGAGCCTTCTCCGGGGAGACGGTCCAGCGCCACATGTCTTCTTCGTGCTCGGTCCAGGTGTCTTCCAGCACGCCGCCTTCATAGGAGATGTGCAGCAGGTTGGCGTCCATGGAGTACGGGGATTTCTTCTTGCCGTGGCGCTCGATCGGAATGCCATGCTTCTCGGCGTAGTCCATCAGCTTCTCGCGCGACAGCAGGTCCCACTCACGCCATGGGGCAATGACTTTCACGCCTGGCTTGAGGGCGTAGGCGCCCAGTTCGAAACGCACCTGGTCGTTGCCCTTGCCGGTGGCGCCGTGGGAAATGGCGTCGGCGCCGGTTTCGTTGGCGATTTCGATCAGGCGCTTGGCGATCAGTGGGCGGGCGATGGAGGTACCCAGCAGGTACTCGCCTTCGTAGACGGTGTTGGCGCGGAACATCGGGAACACGAAGTCGCGCACGAATTCTTCGCGCAGGTCGTCGATGTAGATTTCTTTGACGCCCATGGCCTGAGCCTTGGCGCGAGCCGGTTCTACTTCTTCGCCCTGGCCCAGGTCAGCGGTGAAGGTCACCACTTCGCAGTTATAAGTGTCCTGCAGCCACTTGAGGATCACCGAAGTGTCCAGGCCGCCGGAATACGCCAGAACGACCTTGTTTACGTCCGCCATGCCATCACTCCACGGGGTTGTACGGAAAGCCGATTAGTCTACCGTTCAAACCCGCAGATTTACAGAGGCGCGACAGCAAATGACGATGAAGCGACAATAACTTTCGCCCGGGCGACCCCGTCAGGCAGTGTTCATAGCTGTGCGGGCGGCTTGGCCTGCGCAGGGCCGGGCTGCGCAGGTGCCTGCTGGGAGGCCGGCACGGGCGCTTGTTGCACCGCTTCGGGCGCTACCGCCGGCTTCTCGGCCACGGGCACCCGTGACAGTTGAATGTTCACGCGGCGGTTGAGGGCACGGTTGGTCGCGTTGGTGTTCGGCGCGATCGGGTATTGCTCGCCATGGAAGCGCATGACGATATCGGCTTCCGGCACGCCCGCGGCCTTGAGGTAGTCCATCACCGCCAACGCACGACGGCGCGACATGTCGCGGTTGGTCAAGCGGTTGCCGCTGTTGTCGGAGTGCCCGTCGAGTTCGACATGGTTCACGCTGGGGTCGGCCTTCATGTACGCCAGAATGGTGTCGAGCCGGCGCTTGGCCGCAGCATCCAGGTCGTTGCCGCCGCCGGGGAAGCCCACCTGCGTGCGGCTGACCTGGTCGAAGTTCATGGCCAGCAGCTTGCTGGTGCAGGCCTGGAAGTCGGTGTAGCCCTGGCTGAATTTCACCGGTAGCACCCGCACTTCGGTGGGCCGCCCGGTTTCCCCGGAGAACGTGCGGATGACCGTGCTGCGCCCCTCGATCAGACCGCCGATCAAACGGCTGGCCTGGCCTTGGGAGCTATTGAACAGGGTGTCGCCGCTGCCCATGCGCACCGAGCCCAGGCTGATGTCGCCGCGCCCAGGCTGCCACGGTGCGGCCGCCGCCAGCAGGGTGGCCGAACCGCGGCCCAGCAATCGGCTGCTGGAGCGCAGGCTGAACACGGCGCCCTCGCCCGCGCGCTGAACGAATTCACCGGAGCCGAAATCGGCGATCGGCTGCACCAGCCGACACTCGAACTGATCGCCTTCGACCTTCCACTCGACATTCTCCAGACGGGTCTGGAACGTGATTGCCATCGCAGGCAAGCTGGCAAACATACTGAGCAGGGCAAGATAACGCTGGCGCACGGGAGGCTCCACAAATGTGTACGGCATACCTCCGGGCTATCGGTCGGGTCGTGGAAAACTTGATACCGAGTGCCTGCATCGCCCATTTGCGGTAGCATTCCCCCGAGTTCGAACCGCCTGGAAACCCCCATGTCCGACCGCCTGACCCTCCTGCGTCCCGATGACTGGCACATCCATCTTCGCGATGGCGCCGTGCTGCCCCACACCGTCGGCGACGTTGCGCGCACTTTTGGCCGCGCAATCATCATGCCCAACCTGGTACCGCCTGTTCGCAACGCCGAGGAAGCCGACGCCTACCGTCAGCGCATCCTGGCCGCCCGCCCGGCCGGCAGCCGCTTCGAGCCGTTGATGGTGCTTTACCTCACCGACCTGACCACGCCCGACGACATCCGCGCGGCCAAGGCCAGCGGCTTCGTCCATGCGGCCAAGCTGTACCCGGCCGGCGCCACCACCAACTCCGACTCGGGCGTGACCAGCGTCGACAAGATCTTCCCGGTGCTCGAGGCCATGGCCGAGGTCGGCATGCTGCTGCTGGTGCACGGTGAAGTGACCCGCGGCGAAGTGGACGTGTTCGACCGCGAGAAACAATTCATCGACGAGCACATGCGCCGCGTGGTGGAACGCTTCCCGACGTTGAAAGTGGTGTTCGAGCACATCACCACCGGTGACGCCGTGCAGTTCGTCAACGAGGCTTCGGCCAACGTGGCGGCGACCATTACCGCGCATCACCTGCTGTACAACCGCAACCACATGCTGGTGGGCGGCATTCGTCCGCACTTCTACTGCCTGCCGATCCTCAAGCGCAACACCCATCAGGTGTCTCTGCTCGACGCGGCCACCAGCGGCAGCCCCAAGTTCTTCCTGGGCACCGACTCGGCCCCTCATGCCCAGCACGCCAAGGAAGCGGCCTGCGGTTGCGCCGGCTGCTACACCGCCTACGCGGCCATCGAGCTGTACGCCGAGGCCTTCGAGCAGCGCAATGCGCTGGACAAGCTCGAAGGCTTCGCCAGCCTGCACGGCCCGGCCTTCTATGGCCTGCCGGTGAACACCGACACCATTACCCTGGTCCGCGAAGAGTGGACGGCCCCGGCCAGCCTGCCGTTCGGCGAGCTGTCCGTCATCCCGCTGCGCGCCGGTGAAAAACTGCGCTGGCGCCTGCTGGAGAAAACCGCGTGAGTGAAGACCACTTCGACGAAGACCAGGACACCGGCGGTGGCGGTTCACGCCACCCCATGGCAGCGCGCTTTCGCGGTTACCTGCCGGTAGTGGTCGATGTCGAGACCGGCGGCTTCAACAGCGCCACCGACGCGCTGCTGGAAATCGCCGCGACCATCATCGGCATGGACGAGATGGGCTTCCTGTACCCCGAGCACACGCTGTTCTTCCGGGTAGAGCCATTCGAGGGCGCCAACATCGAGCCGGCGGCGCTGGAGTTCACTGGCATCAAGCTGGACCACCCGCTGCGCATGGCGGTGAGTGAGGAGTCGGCCTTGACCGACATCTTCCGCAGCATCCGCAAGTCGCTGAAAGCCAATGGCTGCAAGCGCGCGGTACTGGTGGGCCACAACGCCAGCTTCGACCTGGGCTTCCTCAACGCCGCCGTGGCGCGCAACGACCTCAAGCGCAACCCGTTCCACCCTTTCTCCAGCTTCGACACCGCGACGCTGGCGGGCCTGGCCTACGGCCAGACCGTGCTGGCCAAGGCGTGCCAGGCAGCCGACATCGACTTCGACGGCCGTGAGGCCCACTCGGCTCGCTACGACACCGAGAAGACCGCCGAGCTGTTCTGCGGCATCGTCAACCGCTGGAAGGAAATGGGCGGCTGGGAAGACTTCGACCGTTGATGCACCCCGCCTGATCACCCGCTGATCGGCGCAGAATCTGGCATGCCAGCGAGCTTCCGAGCCGCCACCCACTCGCTGGCACGCCATTTCCTGCACCCTCCTGTCCCCTGCACATGACCACCCATCGCTCTTGCTTAATGCGTTGCGAAGTTGTTTTGACAAGCATTCTCATTACGATTAGTCTCACCGCATCAAGACGACACAGCGACGGTGTGCCCCCTATGTATGTTTGCCTCTGCCAAGGTGTGACCGACGGTCAGATCCGTGACGCGATCTATGAAGGATGCTGCAGCTACAAGGACGTCCGCCAGACCTTGGGTGTGGCCTCTCAATGCGGTAAATGCGCCTGCCTCGCCAAGCAGGTGGTGCGTGAAACCCTCACTGAACTACAAGCCAGCCAGGCCGCCCTGCCCTACCCGGTAGAATTTACCGCCGCCTGAAACCCCGAATATCGAAGAACCGGACCCCGTGTCCGGTTTTTTTATGCCTGCAATTCAAGTAGTTACGTTCTGGATGCGGAACTCAAACATTCTTATTCCGATTAATTTTCATATAGTATTCAATAACTTAGGTTTGACAGCGGAAGTTGCGGGGCTCAAACTTCCGTCATTGGCACTCTTTACTCAGGACAGGACCCCACCATGAAAGGCGATATCAGCGTCATCCAGCATCTCAACAAGATCCTCGGTAACGAGCTCATCGCCATCAACCAATACTTCCTGCACGCGCGCATGTATGAAGACTGGGGCCTGAACAAGCTGGGCAAGTTCGAGTACAAGGAATCCATCCAGGCGATGAAGGACGCTGACAAACTGATCAAGCGCATCCTGTTCCTGGAAGGCATTCCCAACCTGCAAGAGCTGGGCAAGATCCTCATCGGCGAACACACGCGTGAAATGCTGGAGTGTGACCTGAAGATCGAGCGCAAGGCCCACGTCGACATCAAGGCCGCCATTGCCCACTGCGAGACCACCGGCGACTTCGGTAGCCGCGACATGCTGGAAGACATCCTGGAAGACCAGGAAGAGCACATCGACTGGCTGGAAACCCAGCTGGGCCTGATCGACAAGGTCAGCCTGGAGAACTACCTGCAGTCGGGTATGGGCGAGGACGAGTAAGCTCGCCCCAGGCTCCGAGCTGCACACCCTGAAAGCCCTGCCCACAGGGCTTTTTTGTGCCCGGACGGTTCCCCACGGCAATATGAAGATACTTTCATGTAACCAAAGTAGGGTGTGACAAACCGCCGCAGGCCGCCAAGCGCGGGGCTTTCAGCCATTCGTGCGATTTGCGCAAGTCATCGTTGCAGAAACCGCCTGTTTACTTAGGAAGCTAACAAATTCTATAAAGGAGTCCTGCAGAGCCTTGCTGCAGAACTTGAGAAATTGGAGCTTTCAAATGACTGTCAAAGTAACCGAACGCGACGATTCACACATGTCTCACGAAGGCGTGGCCGCTGGCATCCGTATCTGGGACGTTTACCAACAAGACCTGTTGGTGGGCATGTTCCACAACGAGAACGACGCTCAGAGCTATAAAGCCGAGCTGGAGAATCTGGAAGCGCAGCGCTCCCAGCAGTAAGTCATTTTTATCGTTACTACTGCCTTCAATAAAAAACCCCGCTCAGGCGGGGTTTTTCGTGACGCAGGATTTACCACATCAAGTCATCAGGGATCACATAGGCCGCGTACGGGTCATCGGCGTCCGGCTCTTCGGTCACCACGTTCAGCAGCACGATCCGCTCGGGGGCGCGCTCCTGGATCTTCAGGGCAGCCTCGCGGGGGATCACCTCGTAGCCACCGCCATGATGCACGATGGCCAGCGAACCGGAACTCAGCTTGGCGCGCATCAAGGCGTTGACCGACAGGCGCTTGACCTTCTTGTCATCGACGAAGTTGTAATAGTCTTCGGTGGTCAACTTGGGCAGGCGCGACACCTCGATCAATTGCTTGACCTGGGCGGCGCGGGCTTTCTGCTCGGCCTTCTCCTGCTGCTGGCGGTTCAGCTCCTGGTCACGCTTGACCTTCTCGGCCTTCGCTTCCTGGGCCAGCCGCTGCTGGGCGTCGTCGACTTCCACCTGGCCTTTTTGCTCCAGGCGTTTCTGTTTCTGCTGGTTCTTGCTGACTTGCTTGACCTGCTTCTGGTTGACCAGACCGGCTTTCAGCAATTGGTCACGAAGGGAAAGGCTCATGGTACGTGCTCACTTATGCAACGGGCTCAGCCACAGCTGGGCAGGTTTTTTTCCTGGCGTTTGGCTTCGCCCCACAGGGCGTCCAATTCGTCGAGGGTGCAATCTTCAATGGGGCGGTGGGTGTCGCGCAATGCCTGTTCGATAAAACGAAAGCGCCGCTCGAACTTGCCGTTGGCGCCACGCAGGGCGTTTTCCGGGTCGACCTTGAGGTGGCGGGCCAGGTTCACCACCGTGAACAGCAGGTCACCGACCTCCTCGCTCACCGCAGCGTGGTCATCACCGGCCATGGCTTCCAGCACTTCGTCCAGCTCTTCGCGCACCTTGTCCAGCACCGGCAGCGCGGCAGGCCAATCGAAACCGACACCTGCGGCACGCTTTTGCAGCTTGGCCGAACGCGCCAGGGCCGGCAAGGCCTGGGGCACGTCATCGAGCAGTGACAGCTGCTCAGGGGCCGTGGCCTTCTCGGCACGCTCCTGGGCCTTGATCTCATCCCAGCGCAGCTTGACCTGTTCTTCGCTCAGGCGCGGGGTATCCAATGGCGCATAGAGGTCGCCGGTGGGGAATACATGGGAGTGACGGCGGATCAGCTTGCGGGTGATGCTATCCACCACGCCGTCAAACTCGAAGCGCCCTTCTTCCCGGGCCAGCTGGCTGTAATACACCACCTGGAACAGCAGGTCGCCCAGCTCGCCTTGCAGGTGCTCGAAATCGCTGCGCTCGATAGCGTCGGCGACCTCGTAGGCTTCCTCCAGTGTATAGGGAACGATGCTGGCGTAGGTCTGCTTGATGTCCCAGGGGCAACCGTACTGCGGGTCTCGCAGGCGGGCCATAAGGCTGAGCAGATCATTGAGGTGATACATAGGGCTCCTGTAGGCCGCAGCGGCAGGCTGCACGCCGCAGCCCCGTACATCCGGCTTGCAGCGTGCAGCCTGCCGCTACGCCTCAAGGCGTACGGTTACGCCGGGTCTCGATGATGTTGGGCAACTGCGAAATGCGCCCCAGCAAGCGGCCCAGGGCGTCGAGCCCGGGGATCTCGATGGTCAGGGACATCAGCGCGGTGTTGTCTTCCTTGTTCGAGCGGGTGTTGACCGCCAGCACGTTGATGCGCTCGTTGAGCAGCACCTGGGAGACGTCACGCAGCAGGCCGGAACGGTCGTAGGCACGGATCATGATGTCCACCGGGTAGGTGAGCACCGGTACCGGGCCCCAGCTGACCTGAATGATGCGCTCGGGCTCGCGGCCCGCCAGTTGCAGCACCGAGGCACAGTCCTGGCGGTGAATGCTGACGCCACGCCCCTGGGTGATGTAGCCTACGATGGCGTCGCCCGGCAGCGGCTGGCAGCAGCCGGCCATCTGCGTCATCAGGTTGCCCACGCCCTGGATCTGGATGTCGCCACGCTTGCCCGGCTTGTAACCAGTGCTGGACTTGCGCGGTATCAATTCCAGTTGCTCGTTGCCGCGCTCCGGCTCCACCAGTTGCTGGGCCGAGTTGACCAGGTGCGCCAGGCGCAGGTCGCCCGCGCCAAGGGCGGCGAACATGTCCTCGGCAGTCTTGTGGTTGGCTTTCTCGGCCAACTGCTCGAAGTCCACCTGGGGCAAGCCCAGGCGGCTGAGTTCGCGCTCGAGCAAAGTCTTGCCGGCGGCGACGTTCTGGTCGCGGGCCTGCAGCTTGAACCAGTGGACGATCTTGGCCCGCGCCCGCGAGGTGGTCACGTAGCCCAGGTTGGAGTTCAGCCAGTCGCGGCTTGGCGTGCCGTGCTTGCTGGTGATGATCTCCACTTGCTCGCCGGTGTTGAGGCTGTAGTTGAGCGGCACGATGCGCCCGTTGATCTTGGCGCCGCGGCAGTTGTGGCCGATCTCGGTGTGCACGCGGTAGGCGAAGTCCAGTGGCGTGGCGCCCTTGGGCAGGTCGATGGCGTGGCCGTCAGGGGTAAACACGTAGACCCGGTCGGGCTCGATGTCCACGCGCAGCTGTTCGGCCAGGCCACCGATGTCGCCCAGCTCTTCGTGCCACTCCAGCACCTGGCGCAGCCACGAGATCTTCTCTTCGTAGTGGTTGGAGCCCGATTTGACGTCGGTGCCCTTGTAACGCCAGTGGGCACATACGCCCAGCTCGGCTTCCTCGTGCATGGCGTGGGTGCGGATCTGCACTTCCAGCACCTTGCCCTCGGGGCCGATGACCGCCGTGTGCAGCGAGCGATAACCGTTCTCCTTGGGGTTGGCGATGTAGTCGTCGAACTCCTTGGGGATGTGCCGCCACAGGGTATGCACGATGCCCAGCGCGGTGTAGCAGTCGCGCATTTCCGGGACCAGCACGCGCACCGCGCGCACGTCGTAGATCTGGCTGAATTCCAGGCCCTTGCGCTGCATTTTGCGCCAGATGGAATAGATATGCTTGGCACGGCCGCTGATGTCGGCTTTCACGCCGGTGGCCAGCAGCTCGTTCTGCAACTGGGTCATCACGTCGCTGATGAAACGCTCGCGGTCCAGCCGGCGCTCGTGCAACAGCTTGGCGATCTGCTTGTACTGGTCAGGTTCCAGGTAACGGAAGGACAGGTCCTCCAGCTCCCATTTGATATGGCCGATACCCAGGCGATGGGCCAGCGGCGCGTAGATGTCGAACACCTCGCGGGCCACGCGGTTGCGTTTCTCTTCGTCGGCGTTCTTCACCGCGCGGATGGCACAGGTGCGCTCGGCCAACTTGATCAGTGCCACGCGCACGTCGTCGACCATGGCCACCAGCATCTTGCGCAGGTTTTCCACCTGGCCCTGGCTGCCCAACACCAGCGACTGGCGCGGGCTGAGGCTGGCACTGATGGCCGCCATGCGCAGCACGCCGTCGATCAGCTTGGCCACCACGGCGCCAAAGCGCTCGCTGACCTGGGCCACCGTGACCCGGTCTTCGCGCACGGCGCGGTAGATGACAGCGGCCACCAGGGTGTCCTGGTCCAACTTGAGGTCGGCGAGTATTTCAGCGATTTCCAGGCCCGCCTGGAAACAGGACGTACCGTCGGCCCAGGAGTGCTTGGCCATGTTGCCTTGTTGCTCGGCCTGCAAGGCGAACTCGCAGGCTTTTTTCAGGGCTGCACGGTCCAGCGCCAGGTCGACACTGACGATGTGGTCCAGCCACGCATCGAGATTGATACTGCCGTCAGTGTTGATCGGCTGGTGTGCTCTCACCTGTACCATCTTGTTTACCTTCCCTATGACGCGTTGCTAACGCATCAACAGATCGCTGGCTTTGCCCTTCGCGGGGCCGGCAAAGGGCATGCTTTCAAGCACCAGTCGGATTAGACGGACCATCCTGGTCCGCTTCAAATAACGCCATCGCCTCGACATGCGCTGTCTGGGGAAACATGTCGAGGATTGCGGCACGTTTTAACCGGTAGCCCTGCTTGATCAATTCGACCGCGTCGCGGGCCAAAGTTGCCGGGTTGCAGGACACATACACCAATCGCTTGGCACCCAAGGCCGGCAGGTTCCTGACCACCTCGTACGCACCGTCGCGCGGTGGGTCCAAGAGTACCGCAGAAAAGCCTCCGGCGGCCCACTGTGCCCCCGCCAGCGGCTGGGACAAATCGGCCTGAAAAACCTTCACGTTATGCAGATTGTTGCTGAGCGCATTGGCTGCCGCCCGGTCCACCATCACCTGCACGCCCTCGACCGCCACCACTTCTTTCACGCGGGTGGCCAGTGGCAAGGCGAAGTTGCCCAAGCCACAGAATAGATCCAGAACGCGTTCCTGGGGTTGTGGGTCGAGCCACGCCAGGGCCTGTTCGATCATCGCGGTGTTGACCGCCTCGTTGACCTGCACGAAGTCCCCGGGACGGTACGCCAGCATCAGGTGCCAGGGCCCCAGGGTGAACCCGAGAGCGCTGCTGCCGTCGGCTGGCTGTGGCGGGCCCTCGCCCTGCAACCACAGCTGCGCACCATGGCCAGTGCAGAACACCAGCAGCGCTTGCAGGTCGGCATCGACCAGCGGCGCGGTGTGTCGCACCAGTACGCACAGGTCCGTGCCGGCAAACAATTCCACGTGGCCGATGGCCTGGGGTTTGCCCAGGCCGCCGAGCACCACGGGCAAGCCGCTCATGATCGGTTGCAAGGGCTGTACCAGCACCGGGCAATCGGCGATGGCGACGATGTCCTGGCTGGCGGCGGCACGGAAACCGACCTCCAGCTTGCGGGCTTTCTGGTCCCAGCGCACGGCCACGCGGGCACGGCGGCGGTAACCGAATTCGGGGCCGGTGAGCGGGGCATCCCACTGCTCCGGCGCCAGGTTGCCGGCACGCTGCAAATGCTCGGCGAGCATGCGCTGCTTGAGCGCCAACTGTTCTTCGCGGGGGACATGCTGCACGCTGCAACCGCCGCAACGGTCGACGTGGGCGCAGGGTGCCGGGCGGCGCATGGCGCTGGCCTTGAGCACCTTTTCGGTGCGCGCTTCCACCACCTTGCCGTGGGCATTGAGCACCCGGGCTTCTACCTGCTCGCCGGCCAGGGCGCCCAGCACGAACCAGGTACGCCCTTCCAGGAAGGCGATGCCACGGCCGTCGTTGCTCAGGCGCTCGATGTCCAGGCGCTGCTTCTTCCCGGTGGGCACTTGCACGGCCCGCTGACCGCCCGCAGGCTGAAAGCGCAAGCCGACGTTCTTCTTAGCCATCAGTGCGCCGCATCGAAAATGCCGCTGGACAGGTAGCGGTCACCGCGGTCGCAAATGATGGCGACGATGGTCGCGTTTTCCAGCTCCCGAGACAGGCGCAGCATGGCCGCCACGGCGCCGCCCGAGGACACGCCACAGAAGATGCCTTCCTCACGCGCCAGACGGCGGGTGACGTCTTCGGCTTCGGCCTGGGCCATGTCGACGATGCGGTCGACGCGGTCGGCCTGGTAGATCCTGGGCAGGTATTCCTGGGGCCAGCGGCGAATGCCGGGAATCGCCGAGCCTTCCATGGGTTGCAGGCCGACGATCTGCACCGCCGGGTTCTGCTCCTTGAGGTAGCGCGACACGCCCATGATGGTACCGGTGGTGCCCATGGAACTGACGAAGTGGGTAATGGTGCCCTGGGTCTGGCGCCAGATCTCCGGGCCGGTGCTCACGTAGTGGGCCTCGGGGTTGTCGCCGTTGGCGAACTGGTCCAGCACCTTGCCGCGTCCCTCGGCCTGCATCTGCTCGGCCAGGTCGCGGGCGCCCTCCATGCCCTGCTCCTTGGTCACCAGGATCAACTCGGCGCCGTAGGCGGTCATGGCCGCCTTGCGTTCGGCAGTGGAGTTGTCGGGCATGATCAGGATCATCTTGTAGCCCTTGATCGCCGCCGCCATGGCCAGGGCGATACCGGTGTTGCCGGAGGTCGCTTCGATCAGGGTGTCGCCGGGCTGGATCTGCCCGCGCGCTTCGGCACGGCTGATCATCGACAGCGCCGGGCGATCCTTCACGGAGCCGGCCGGGTTGTTGCCTTCGAGCTTGAGCAGAAGGGTGTTGCTGGTCTCACCGGCCAGGCGCTGCAAGCGCACCAGCGGCGTGTTGCCGACGCAATCGGCGATGGTTGGGTACTGCAGGGTCATGGCGAATTCGCAATCCGGACTGCGGGGTCGCCTATCATACCGGCAAACGCCCTCAGGCCATATCACGCAAAGTGCGCGGCTCATTCCATTGAGCTATAAGCCGCCGGTAGACGAAGGTTCAGGCGCAGCCCGGCGCCCGTGTTTTGCGCCCACAGGGTGCCGCCCTGACGGGCCACGGCGTTGCGCGCGATGCTCAAGCCCAGGCCGAAACCACCGTCACCGGGCCGCGAACCGTCCAGGCGGATGAAAGGGTGGAAAATGCGCTCCAGGTCGCGCTCGGCCACGCCGCCGCCCTGGTCTTCAAGCCACACCAACCACTGGTCGCCTTCGCGACGCCCCGCCAGGCTGATGACCCCGCCGGGGGGCGAATGGCGGATAGCGTTGCGCAGGATATTTTCCAACGCCTGGGCCAAGGCATTGAGGTTCCCCTGCACCCAGCATTCGGCGCCCACCCGGCATTGCAACTGACTGCTGGGCCAGCCGCTTTCATAGCAGGCGTTTTCGCCCAGCATGTCCCACAGGGCCTGGATCTGAATAGCCTCCAGGGCGGGCGCGCTGCGTTCGGTGTCCTGCCACGCCAATTGCAGGGTGTCGTCCACCAGCCGCTGCATGCCCTGCACTTCGCGCTGAACCCGGTCGCGCAGGCGCGCGCAGTCCTGCTCGCTGTCACCCGCCACTCGCAGTCGGCTCAGGGGCGTGCGCAGTTCATGGGACAGGTCACGCAACAATTGGCGCTGCAAGGCCACGGTGCTTTGCAGGCGCTCGGCCATGTGGTCGAAGGCTCGTCCCAACTCACCCAACTCGTCGGCGCGGCTGGTAGCCTGGGCAGTCAGGCGGCCCTGCAACGGGTCGGCACGCCAGGCATTGGCCTGTTCACGCAGGCGGTTGAGCGGGGCGATCAACAGGCGGTACAGGCCCATGCATAACAGGAAGGTGAACACCCCCGGGATAACGCCGGTGATGGTCACGTGCCACAGCAACGCATAGCGCCCTGGCATGAAACGCTCGGGCAATTCGATCACCAGGCTGCCGGCTGCGGGGTCGTGCGGGAACGGCACGCGCATCCACGGCAACAACTGCGAGCGGCGGCTCACGGGCCATTCAAGGCCGCGCAGGAAGGTCAGGCGCTGGCGCTGGGCGGGCGTCCAGGCGTCGCTGCCCAGGGGTTGCAGGTCAGGGCCGATGACCGCCACCCAGCTGTTCTCGCGCTGGCGCATGCCTGCCAGCCAGCGGTCGACGCCCTCGGTCCCCGCGCCCTGCCAGGCTTGCTCGGCCTCAGCGGCGTAGGCCTTGAGCGCCTGGCGGGCTTCGGAGGACAGGAACGCATTTTGGGTTTCCATGTAGCGCCCCCACGACCAGCTCAACCAGATCATCAGCAGGCAGAAGGCAACCAGCAATACCACCAGCTTCCAGAACAGCGATTGGCGCCCTGGCATGTCAGGCGTCCTCACCTGGGCTCAGCACATAGCCCTTGCCCCATACGGTACGCACCTGGCGCGCCTGGTAGCCCACGGCCTTCAGCTTGCGGCGAATCTGGCTGACGTGCATGTCCAGGCTGCGGTCGTGCTGGGCATAGCCACGCTGCAGGGCGTGCTGGTACAGGAACGCCTTGCTCAGCACTTCCTCGGCATGGCGGTTAAGGGTATCGAGCAAGCGAAATTCACTGCGGGTAAGCCCCGCGGCGCGGCCCGCGAAGGTAACGTCGAAATGCAGGTCGTCGAAGCGCAACTCGTCGCTTTCCACCCGGCTGGGGACCTGACTGCGCCGCCGCTCCAGGGCCACGCGGCGCAGGATGGCCTCCACGCGCACTTGCAGCTCGTCGACGCTGAAGGGCTTGGGCAGGTAATCGTCGGCACCGCGGCGAAAGCCGCTGATGCGGTCGGCCTCCGCGCCCAACGCCGACATCAGGATCACCGGCGTGGCCGAATGCTCGCGCAGGTGCTGCAGCACGTCCAGCCCGTTCATGCCGGGCAGCAGGATGTCCATCAGCACCACGTCGAACCCTTCCCCCCGGGCCAGGGCCAGGCCGTCCTGGCCGTTCTGGCACCAGGTGACCTGAAAGCCGTTGCGGCCCAACTGCTCGTGCACATAGGCACCCAGCACGGGATCGTCCTCAATGGCGAGAATGTGGCCAGCACAGTGGGTTGCAGGATTCATTGGCATCTGGGAGTGATTATCAATCAGTGATTATCAGTGATCCCTGTGCTAGCAAGCAACCACCCTTTGTCCAGCGGTTTACAGGGGCGCAGCGCTATCAATCATTGCGTCGAGTACCTGGCGAACAGGCTGGGCCGGGTCAGGCAAGCCTTGCAGCATCAAGCCTTCGGACAGCGCGGTGAACAGCATCGCCAACGCGGGGCGTGGCATCGGCGCCTGTTTGCCACGGTGGGTGAAGATGACCTCAATCAAGCCTCCCAGGGCTTCGCTGTTCTGCTGGTGCAGCGCGTGGTAGTGAGGGGCGAACGCCGGGTCGCGGGTGGCCATTAGTTGCAGTTCGACATCCAGCACCACACAGGCCTTGTTGTGCTTGAGATTGTCGATGTACTGCACCAGCCCCTGGCTCAATTCGGCGGGCGAAGCATCGGCGTTCAGCACACTGCTCAGCCGCTCAATTTCAAATCCTTTGAAACGTTGGGTCAGGGCCAGGAGCAGCTCGGCCTTGCTGGCGAAATTGGAAAAGAAAGCCCCCTTGGAAAACCCCGCGGCCTCGGCAATATCACTGACGCTGGCTCCGTGGTAGCCCTTGCTGACCATCAAGTCGGTGGCCGCCTGGAACAGTTTTTCACGGGTGTGCTGCTGCTTCTCTTCACGGCCCATTCTGGTTTTGATCAACGCTCGTTCTCCCCACGCGCTAACCCATCATGGTAACGCAGGTGGCAGGGTACCGCGCAGCAGCGCTCAAATACCAATTGATATTCGAATACCGATTGGTATTTAATCCACCCGATGCCACGCACACCACCTCATCGTCCGCCTGGCTCTACAGGAAAATCATCCAATGGAATGTGTATTTGTCACCGGTGCTACCGGCCTGTTAGGCAGCAACACCGTACGCGCCCTGTTGCATCGGGGCATTCGGGTCAAAGCTCTGGTGCGGTCCCAGGAAAAAGCCCGCAGGCAATTCGCGGGGCTGCCCGTGGAATGGGTACAAGGGGACCTGTCGTGCACCGAAGCCTTCAGCCACCACCTGCAAGGTTGCGACACCCTGATCCACACCGCCGCCTACTTTCGCGACAGCTACAAGGGTGGCCGGCACTGGCAGGCCCTGTACGACACCAATGTCACCGCTACCGAGCGGCTGTTGAGCGCCGCCTACGCCGCCGGTATCGGCCGCGCCGTGCACGTGTCGTCCATCGCAGTGCTGCACGGCCGCCCTGGCCAGGTGATCGATGAAACCATGTCGCGCCCCGAACAGGGCGCAGACGACTACTACCGCAGCAAGATCCTGGCCGAGCAGGTGGTGCAGCGTTTCCTGCGCCATCATCCGGACATGAAGGTAACCATGGTGCTGCCCGGCTGGATGTTCGGGCCAGGCGACATCGGCCCCACGTCGTCCGGCCAGTTCCTGATGGACTACGTGGCCGGCAAGCTGCCGGGCGTGCTGCCGGGCACATTCTCGGTGGTGGATGCCCGGGACGTGGCCCTGCACCTGCTGGCCGCAGCCGAACGCGGGCGCAGTGGCGAACGCTACCTGGCGGCCGGCGTACACATGGACATGGCCAGCCTGTTCAAGGTGCTGGCCGAGGTCAGCGGCGTACCGGCCCCGCAGCGGCAGGTACCACTGGCCCTGCTGCGCGTGATCGCCGCGGGACATGAGCTGTACCATCGGCTCAGCGGCAAGCCGGTATTGATCAGCCCCGCCAGCGTACGGCTGATGGCCCAGGAGCGCGGCCGCACCCACTTCAGCCACGTCAAAAGCCGTCACGAACTGGGCTGTAGCTTTCGGCCAGTGGAACAAACGCTGGCCGACACGCTGGGCTGGTACCGGGCGCAGCCGCATGCCGAAGGGATGAGGGCAGCAACCCAGGCACGGTGAAACCGGCGATAAAGCGCTACAAAGGATGCATGCACGCCCCCGGCAAGGTATTTTGCCAGGGGCGCGCGACAGTTCGCGTCCATTTCGGGTAGCCAAAGCAGGGAGACAGGCGTGCTGAAAAGACTGGGGATCAAGAGCCGTGTGCTCCTGTTGGCACTGTTGCCGGCGACCTTGATGGCCGTGTTGCTGGGCGGCTATTTCAGCTATGTGCAGCAGGCTGAACTGCAGGCCCAGTTGCTGCGCCGCGGGCAAATGATCGCCGAGCAACTGGCGCCCCTGGTGGCCCATGGCATGGCCCGCACCGACAAGCCACTGCTCGAACGCATCGCCGCCCAGGCGCTGGAACAGGCCGACGTGCGTTCCGTGTCGTTCCTGGCCCCCGACCGCTCGCCTCTTGCCCACGCCGGGCCGAGCATGCTCAACCCGGTACCGATCGGCAGCAGCACCCACTTGCTGCTGCGCAGCGGCAATGATGCCACCCGCTACCTGTTGCCGGTGTTCGGCCGCCACCGGGACCTTTCGGGCGACATCGTGCCCAGCGAAGAAGACCGCCTGCTGGGCTGGGTGGAACTGGAGTTGTCCCACGACGGCACCCTGCTGCGGGTCTACCGCGGCCTGTTCGCCAGCCTCATGCTGATCGCCGGCGGCCTGCTGGCCACCACATTGCTGGCGGTGCGCATGAGCCGGGGCATCAACGGCCCCATCAGCCAGATCAAGCAGACCGTGATCCAACTCAAGGACGGCAACCTGGAAAGCCGTTTGCCCGCCCTGGGCAGCCACGAGCTGGATGAACTGGCGGCCGGTATCAACCGCATGGCCGAGACCCTGCAGGGCGCCCAGGAGGAACTGCAACACAGCGTCGACCAGGCCACCGAAGACGTGCGCCAGAACCTGGAAACCATCGAGATCCAGAACATCGAACTGGACCTGGCCCGCAAGGAGGCCCTGGAGGCCAGCCGCATCAAGTCGGAATTCCTGGCCAACATGAGCCATGAAATCCGCACACCGCTCAACGGCATCCTGGGTTTCACCCACCTGCTGCAGAAAAGCGAGCTCACCCCGCGCCAGCTCGACTACCTGGGCACCATCGAAAAGTCCGCCGACAGCCTGCTGGGGATCATCAACGAGATTCTCGACTTCTCGAAAATCGAAGCCGGCAAGCTGGTGCTCGACAGCATCCCGTTCAACCTGCGCGACCTGCTGCAGGACACCCTGACCATCCTGGCCCCGGCCGCCCATGCCAAGCAGCTCGAGTTGGTGAGCCTGGTGTACCGCGACACCCCGCTGTCGCTGATCGGCGACCCCCTGCGGCTCAAGCAGATCCTCACCAACCTGGTGAGCAATGCCATCAAGTTCACCCGCGAAGGCACCATCGTCGCGCGGGCCATGCTCGAAGACGAAAACGATGACGGCGTGCAGCTGCGCATCAGTGTGCAGGACACCGGCATCGGCCTGTCCACCCAGGATGTGCGCACCCTGTTCCAGGCCTTCAGCCAGGCCGACAACTCGTTGTCACGCCAACCTGGCGGCACCGGCCTGGGCCTGGTGATTTCCAAGCGCCTGATCGAGCAGATGGGCGGTGAAATCGGAGTGGAAAGCGCCCCGGGCGAGGGCTCGGAGTTCTGGATCAGCCTGCGCTTGCCCAAGGCCCGCGACGACGCTGAAGACCAACCCGGCGAACCTCTCAAGGGTCGCCGCATCGCCATGGTCGAACACCATGACCTGGCGCGCCAGGCGCTGCACCATCAGTTGGAAGACCTGGGCATGGAGGTGAGCACCTTCGCCTCGGTGGAAAAACTGGTGGGCGGCATCAGCGCCGCGCACCTCGCCGGGCAGCCCATCGACCTGGCCGTGCTGGGCCTGACCAGCTACGACATCAGCCCCGACCGCCTGGCCCCCCAGGTGCGCGATATCGAGCAACTGGGCTGCCATGCGCTGGTACTGTGCCCTACCACCGAGCAGGCCCTGTTTCACTCGGCCATGCCCAACCCTGACAGCCAGTTGCAGCCCAAGCCGGCCTGCACCCGCAAGCTGCGGCGCGGCCTCGGCGACCTGATCAACCCCAAGCGCCTGCGCACCGACACCGCCCCACCGCTGGGCAACCGCGCGCCACGGGTGCTGTGCGTGGACGACAACCCGGCCAACCTGCTGCTGGTGCAAACCCTGCTCGAAGACCTGGGGGCCGAGGTGTTGGCCGTGGACAGCGGCTACAGCGCCATCAGGGCAGTACAGGACTCACGCTTCGACCTGGTGCTGATGGACGTGCAGATGCCCGGCATGGACGGCCGTGAAACCACTGAAAAGATCCGCCTGTGGGAAGCTGCCCAAACGGGCCCGGCATTGCCCATCGTGGCCCTTACGGCCCACGCCATGGCTAACGAAAAGCGCGCACTGTTGCAAAGTGGCATGGACGACTACCTGACCAAGCCCATCAGTGACCGGCAACTGGCGCAAGTGGTACTGAAATGGACCGGGCTGGTCCTGCGCACACGCACCACCGAACGTGCCGAGTGGGTACCCGAGGACGACGTGCTGCACGTGCTCGACCCCGAGGAAGGCCTGCGCCTGGCCGCTGGCAAGGAGGACCTGGCCGCCGACATGCTGGCCATGCTGCTGGCCTCGCTGGAAGACGAGCGCCGCGCCATCAAGGCCGCCCGCGACGCCCAGGACCACACCCTGACCATTGAACGTGTGCACCGCCTGCATGGCGCCACCCGCTATTGCGGGGTACCGCAGTTGCGCGCGGCGTGCCAGCGCAGCGAGACCTTGCTCAAGCAGGGCGACCAGAGCGCCGGCGCCGCCCTGGATGACCTGGACGCTGCCATCACCCGCCTGGCCGAACACGCCCGTTCCAGTGCCTGACTCGCCTATGGAGCCTGTGCTGCCCCTCAGGGCTTTGCCCAGGCTCCACAGGCTCGCGCCGACAAGATTGACCCCGAGCAATGCCGCCCTCCCCCAACCCGCTACACTCATGGCCCGAGCCCCTCGCACAAGGAACCCTTGCCCATGCGCACGCTTGTGTTCAGCGCCCAGCCCTACGACCGTGAGAGCTTCCTGGCCGCCCCGCGCGACGCCGCCATCGACCTGCATTTCCAGCCGGCGCGACTGACCGCCGAAACCGCGCCCCTGGCCGCCGGCCACGAGGTCGTGTGCGCCTTCATCAATGACGACCTGGGCGCCGAGGTACTAAGCCGACTGGCCGCCGGCGGCACCCGCCTGATCGCCCTGCGCTCGGCCGGCTACAACCACGTCGACCTGCCTGCGGCCCAGCGTCTGGGGCTGGCCGTAGTGCGGGTACCGGCCTATTCGCCCCATGCCGTGGCCGAGCACGCCGTGGCGCTGATCATGGCCCTCAACCGCCACCTGCACCGCGCGAGCAACCGCACCCGCGACGGCGATTTCACCCTGCACGGTCTCACCGGCTTCGACCTGGTGGGCAAGACCGTCGGCGTGGTCGGAACCGGCCAGATCGGGGCCACCTTCGCGCGCATCATGCACGGCTTCGGCTGCACGCTGCTCGCCCATGACCCTTATCCCAATGAGGCCGTGCTGGCGCTTGGCGCCCGTTACCTGCCGCTGGACGACGTACTGAGCCAGGCACAGATCATCAGCCTGCACTGCCCGCTCACCCCCACCAGCCACCACCTGATCAACGCCGCCAGCCTGGCCCGCCTGCAACCGGGGGCCATGCTCATCAATACTGGCCGTGGTGCGCTGGTCGACACCCCGGCGCTGATCGACGCGCTGAAAAGCGGGCAACTGGGCTACCTGGGGCTGGATGTGTATGAGGAGGAAGCGCAGCTGTTCTTCGAAGACCGTTCCGACCTGCCGCTGCAGGACGATGTGCTGGCCAGGCTGCTGACGTTCCCCAACGTGATCATCACCGCGCACCAGGCTTTCCTGACCCGCGAAGCGCTGGCCGCTATCGCCAGTACCACCCTGGCGAATATTTCCGACTGGGTGCGGGGTACGCCGCAGAATCTGGTCGAGGCTTAGGCGGGCGAGCGTGCTAGCATGTCGCGCAGATTTGGAGGACCCATGGTCGAACACGATTTTCGCTACAGCCTGCTCAACCCGCACCACACCCTGATCGAATGCCGCGCCCTGGCGCCGGGCCGTTATCAAGTCACCGGCAACGGTGGTTCGATCCACAATGACGACGTCCTGCTGGTGACCCTCAAGGGCAGCAAGACCTTGTCCATGCGCCTGACCATCGAGAAAGTCCGCCACCTGATCAACCCGCCAGGCCAGTGGGTCGCCGTGGCCCGTGGCCCGGTGTTTGGCGAACTGGCCATCCACCAGTGGCACGTGCAGTGCGACAAATGCGAAGCGGACCTGGAGTTCGAATTCGCCGTGGACGCCAAACTGGGCACCAAGGCGCAGAAGCCGGCCGCCACCGCGCGCATCAGCGAGCTGGGCTGGACGACCGTGGGCGACAAGCACCTGTGCCGCAACTGCCAGGAGCCGCGCCCGTGAAACACGCCCTGCTGCTGGCGGCACTGGCCGCCACCCTCACGGGCTGCGCAACCGGGCCCAAGCTGCAACAGGACCAGGCATATACCCTGGAGTGGATCGGTGACCGGCCGTTGATGGACGACAGCCACATCAGCCTGACCTTGGGTGAAGACGGCCGCGCCTATGGCAACGCCGGCTGCAACCACTGGTTCGCACCCTATACCCTGCAACACCACCACCTGACCTTTGGCCCGGTAGGCAGCACCCGCCGCCTGTGCGACCCGGCGACCATGGAACAGGAACAGCGTTTCCTGCAGGCCCTCAGTGGCGTGCAGCGCTGGAGCGTGTCCAAGGAAGGCCAGATTCGCCTGTGGCCTGAAGAAGGCAAGCCGTTGCGCCTGTGGCCTGACGAGAGCTGATCGGACCTGGCCGCTTCGGCGGTGCGTGCGGTGGGCCTGATGTTGCGCGGTGTTCGTGACGCGGCCGGGTCCGCTGCTACAGGCTTTGGTGGGGTGCTCAGGAGCTTTTCAGTTTGGCCAGCTTCTCGCTGATGCCCGCGGCGGTCTGCTCGCCCACCAACTGCTCGCGCACCTTGCCCTTGGCGTCGATGATGTAGGTAATGGGCAACGCCTCGCTCTGGGGCAGGTTGAAGCGCGGCGCCGGGTCGTCGGCCAGCACGGTGAAACCGATGCCGAGCTCCTGGGCGGCCTTTTTCAGGTCGTCACCGTGCAAGCCATCGAAGTTCACGCCCACCACCGCCACGCCCTTGCCCTTGAGTTGCTCGGCCAGGGCGTTGAGCTGCGGCACTTCGCTGCGGCACGGCCCGCACCAGTCGGCCCAGTAGTTGACCACCAGCCACTGATCGTCCAGCTGGCCGGCCTTGACCACCTTGCCGTTCTGGTCCATCCCGTAATCGGCACCGCACCCCGCCAGTACCACCAGCACCAGACATACCACCACGCGCCATGCCATGATTGCGACCTTCCTCTATGTGCCCGCCAGAGGGTTAGAATAGCCCCCTCTCCACCCAAGGTGCGACCCCCTATGACCAACCTGACGCTTTATCACAACCCGCGCTGCTCCAAATCCCGTGCCGCGTTGGAACTGCTGCAGGCCCGTGGCCTGGAACCCACCGTGGTGCGTTACCTGGATACCCCGCCCGACGCCGACGCCCTCAAGGGGGTGCTGGCGAAGCTGGGCCTGCACGCCCGTGCCCTGCTGCGCACGGGCGAGGACGAGTACAAGGCGCTGAACCTGGCCGACGCCACCCTGGGCGAAGACCAGTTGATCGACGCCATGGTCCAGCACCCGAAGCTGATCGAACGGCCGATCCTGATCGCCGGCGACAAGGCCGCCATCGGCCGCCCACCCGAGAAAGTGCTGGAGATCCTGCCGTGAGCCAACCGTATATCCTGGTGCTGTTCTACAGCCGCAGCGGCGCCACCGCGCAGATGGCCAAGCACATCGCCCGCGGCGTCGAGCTCACGGGCCTGGAAGCGCGCCTGCGCACCGTACCGCCGGTGTCTGCCGACCACGAAGCCACCGGCCCGAGCATCCCCGAACACGGCGCGCCGTACGCAACCATCGATGACCTGAAAAACTGCGCCGGCCTGGCCATGGGCAGCCCCACCCGTTATGGCAACATGGCCGCACCGCTCAAGTACTTTCTCGACGGTACCAGCAGCCTGTGGCTCAGCGGTGCCCTGGTGGGCAAGCCGGCCTCGGTGTTCACCTCCACCGCCAGCCTGCACGGCGGCCAGGAAACCACACTGTTGTCGATGATGATGCCCCTGCTGCACCACGGCATGCTCATCAGTGGCATTCCCTACAGCGAATCGGCCCTGCTGGAAACCCGCGGCGGCGGTACCCCCTACGGTGCCAGTCACCACGCCGGCGCCGACAGCAAGCGTGCCCTGGACGAACACGAGATCGCCCTGTGCCGCGCCCTGGGCCAGCGCCTGGGCAGCATCGCGCAGAAACTGGACGCACCGCGTGGCTAAACGCGCCAAGCTGCTGCCCGGCGTCGACTGGTTGAAACCGCGGGTGCGATTGGCACGCTGGCTGAGCCTGGCGTGTTTCTTCGGCTTCATGGGCCTGTTGTGCGGCTACTACCTGCTGGTAGCCGACCTGCATGGCGCGCGGCCATGGGTCATCCTGTTGATCGAGCTGGTGCCCTTGCTGCTGCTGACCCCCGGCATGCTCCTGGGCAGCCCGCGCGGGCATGCGTGGACCTGCTTTGCGGTCAACCTGTACTTCATCAAGGGCGCCCTGGCCGCCTACGACCCCCACCGCCAACTGTTCGGCCTGCTGGAAATGGCCGCCAGCCTGGCGCTGTTCGCCAGCGCGCTGCTGTATGTGCGCTGGCGCTTTCAATTGAATCGGAAACTGGCCGGAGAGGGCCTGGCGTGAATGCAGGATTACAAATGGCTCAACGAATACTGCCTCAACCGCTTTGGCTCGGCCAAGGCCCTGGAGGCTCAGCTACCCGAGCCGAAAACCGCAGCACAATTGCGCAAGATCCCCGCTGACCGTTACTTGTCGACCATGGCCCTGCGGGTCTTCCGCGCCGGCCTCAAGCACAGCCTGGTGGATGCCAAGTGGCCCGCGTTCGAGCAGGTGTTCTTCGGCTTCGACCCGGAAAAGGTCGTGCTGATGGGCGCCGAGCACCTGGAGCGCCTGATGCAGGACACCCGCATCATTCGCCACCTGGGCAAGCTCAAGAGCGTGCCGCGCAACGCGCAACTGATTCTGGACATCGTGCACGAACACAAGAGCTTCGGCGCCTTCATCGCCGACTGGCCGGTGGATGACATCGTTGGCCTGTGGCAGTACCTGGCCAAGCACGGCAACCAGATGGGCGGCCTGTCGGCCCCCCGCTTCCTGCGCATGGTCGGCAAGGACACCTTCATTCCCAGCGGCGACGTGGTTGCGGCGCTCAACGCCCAGGGCATCGTCGACAGGGTGCCCAGCAGCAAACGCGACCAGGCCAAGGTCCAGGAAGCGTTCAACCAGTGGCAGGCCGAAAGTGGGCGGCCCCTGTGCCAGCTCTCGGCGATGCTGGCCTACACCGTCAACCACTGATTGCATGGACCACTGATGAAACTCAAACCGCTATTGTTGCTGGCCGCCGTTCCCGTTGTCGGGGCCCTGGGTTTCCTGGGCTGGCAGCATTACTGGCCGGTGCAGGCTGCCTCCGGCTGGAGCACGCGCCTGGTCTACGACAAGGTCGAGAAAGCCGCAGGCCTCGGCTTGGACGGCGCCAACGTGCTGGTCACCGAGGAACTGCGTGACGACAAGGGCCGCCTGAGCAGCATCGCCCCGGACGGCACCCGCACGGTGATTGTCGACGGCCTGACCAAGCCCGACGGCCTGGCGCCGTTCCTCGGCGGCCACGCCTTCAGCCAGGAGTTCGACAACAAGCCAGTGCAGCTGCTCAAGGACGGCAAGGTCACCCAGCTGTTCATGGGCCGCGACGTGCAGGGCCTGAAGAGCGACGGCGACACGCTGTATGCCATCGAGGACCGCCACGACGACGGCCGGCTGATGCGCTATGACGCCACCGACGGCTCGCTGACCGTGCTGCGCGACAAGCTGGCGCAGACCGAGTCGGTGGAGATCTGCCCCGGCGGCAAGCTGCTGTACACCGTGAAGAAGGAAGGCGTGGTCCGCCAGTTCGACGAATCGGGCAAGGACCCGGTGTACGTGGACGGCATTACCAACCCCACGTTCATCCTGTGCGACAAGCGAGGGCTATGGATAGTGGAAGACCAGACGCACCTGGCGCGGCTGTGGCTGCGCACGCCAGATGGCAAATTGCAGGTGATCCTGTCGCACCTGCGGGCGCCGCAGGAGTTGTTGCCCACCGGGGACAACACCTACCTGCTGGCCGAGGGTGGCCGTAACCGGGTAATCGAGCTGAAAGCGGACTGACCTTGGGAACCGGACAACCCGGTTCTACAGGTTCTACAGGTTCTACAGGTTCAACACGTTCAGCACGCGCGAAGGCGCGCTCTCGTCGATCGCCAGGTTCACGAAGTCGAACAGGTTGCGGTCAGCCAACTGCGACGGCACCACATTCTGCAAGCCGCGGAAGATGCTCTCGGTACGCCCCGGGTGCTTGCGCTCCCACTCCACCAGCATGTCCTTGACTACCTGGCGCTGCAGGTTTTCCTGCGAGCCGCACAGGTTGCACGGAATGATCGGAAAGCCCTTGAGGTCCGAATAGGCCTGGATGTCTTTCTCGTTGCAGTACGCCAAGGGGCGGATGACCACGTTGCGGCCGTCGTCGGCACGCAGCTTCGGCGGCATGGCCTTCATGCTGCCGTTGAAGAACATGTTCAGGAAGAACGTCTCGACGATGTCGTCGCGGTGGTGCCCAAGGGCCATCTTGGTGGCGCCGATCTCATCGGCGAAGGTGTACAGGGTGCCACGGCGCAGGCGCGAGCACAGCGAGCAGGTGGTCTTGCCTTCCGGGATCAGTTCCTTGACCACCGAATAGGTGTCCTTCTCGACGATGTGGTAGTCCACGCCCAGTTCTTTCAGGTAGGCCGGCAGCACATGCTCAGGGAAGCCCGGCTGTTTCTGGTCCATGTTCACGGCGACGATGTCGAACTTGATCGGCGCGACCTTCTGCAGGTGCAGCAGCACGTCGAGCATGGTGTAACTGTCCTTGCCGCCCGACAGGCAGACCATGACCTTGTCACCGTCCTCGATCATGTTGTAGTCGGCGACGGCTTCACCGGCCAGCCGACGAAGGCGTTTCTGCAGTTTGTTCTGGTTGACCGAAAGGGTGCCCATGGCGCTTGGAATCCGCGTGGTGAGACGAAAAGCCGGGCATTTTACCTGTAAAGCCGGCGCGCGGGTACGGTATCTGGTCAACTTGCCGTCATGCCAGGCAAATACTGCAAAGTGATTACAGAACCCCCACAGAGCGCGATTTGCTCTAAAAGTGCTGACATCTTCACCCTATACTGCGCTTGAGCGGTAATCACCAGAGGAGTGAAGGGCATGATCCATCACGTCGTCGGGTTATTCACCCATCCCGATCGGGAATGGCAGCAGATCCGTGGCGAAGAAGAATCCATCAGCCACCTCTATATCACCCACACCCTGATATTGGCGGCGATACCCCCGTTATCGGCCTTCATCGGCACCACACAGGTCGGCTGGGTGATAGGCAACCGCGCGCCAGTCATGCTCACGATGGAAAGCGCCGTGTGGATGACGCTGATGTCCTACGTGGCGATGCTGGCCGGTGTAGCGGTAATGGGCGCTTTCATTCACTGGATGGCCCGTACCTACGACGCCAGCCCCAGCCTGGCGCGCTGCGTGGCCTTCGCCACCTACACCGCCACACCGCTTTTCATCGGCGGCCTGGCGGCGCTTTACCCGCACCTGTGGCTGGGCATGATGGTAGGCACCGCGGCCATCTGCTACACGGTGTACCTGCTGTACGTGGGGTTGCCGACCTTCATGAACATCCACGCGGACGAAGGCTTTCTGTTCGCCAGCTCGGTGCTCGCCGTGGGCCTGGTGGTGCTGGTGGCGATCATGGCGTTCACGGTCATCATCTGGGGCCTGGGCGTGGGGCCCATCTACACCAACTGACAGGCGGCTCGGCAGGCCCCCGACGTTGCGGCATAATCGGCGCATATGGAGTGTTGTCTAGCATGCCCGAGTTACTCAAGTCCCGCGTCGAATCCTGTTTTCAGCAAGCCGAAGCCTTTTTCAAACGTTCCTTCGCCCGCCCCCAGGTCAGCTTCAAGCTGCGGGGGCAGAAGGCCGGCGTCGCGCACCTGCATGAAAACCTGCTGCGCTTCAACCCGCAGCTGTACCGTGAAAACAGTGAAGATTTCCTGCGCCAGACCGTGCCCCACGAGGTTGCCCACCTGGTCGCCCACCAGTTGTTCGGCGACCGTATCGCGCCCCATGGGGAAGAATGGCAGTTGATCATGCGCGGCGTGTACGAACTGCCGCCCAACCGCTGCCACACCTATGAGGTGAAACGCCGGCGGGTCACGCGCTACATCTACAAATGCCCATGTGCCGATAGCGACTTCCCCTTCTCGGCCCAACGCCACAAGCTGGTCCACCAGGGGCGGCGTTACCTGTGCCGGCGCTGCCGCCATACCCTGGTGTTCACCGGGGAAACCCGGGTGGAATGATCCCGGGCCTGGAGCGGCATAAAAAAACCCATCCGAAGATGGGTTTTTTCAGGGTCGCATCAGCGCTTAGCGTGGGGTGTCGACCACCACTGCCTCGTGGGCTTCAGCCACTTCGATAGCCGTCGGGCCTGCGGCCAGCTGGGTCTTCATGGTGTCTTCGTCCAGCTCACCTACCCACTTGGCAACCACCAGGGTCGCCACGGCATTGCCCACCAGGTTGGTCAGGGCACGGGCTTCGGACATGAAGCGGTCGATGCCCAGGATCAGCGCCAGGCCAGCCACCGGCAAGTGACCAACAGCCGACAGGGTGGCGGCCAGCACGATGAAGCCGCTGCCAGTGACGCCAGCGGCGCCCTTGGAAGAGATCAGCAGCACGGCCAGCAGGGTCAACTGGTGGAACAGGTCCATGTGAGTGTCAGTGGCCTGGGCGATGAACACCGCGGCCATGGTCAGGTAGATGGCGGTACCGTCCAGGTTGAACGAGTAGCCCGTCGGGATGACCAGGCCAACCACCGACTTCTGCGCGCCCAGGCGCTCCATCTTCACCAGCATGCGTGGCAGGGCCGATTCCGACGAGGAAGTACCCAGTACGATCAGCAGCTCTTCACGGATGTAGCGCACCAGCTTGAGAATGCTGAAACCGTGGAAGCGGGCGATGGAGCCCAGTACCAGCAGCACGAACAGGATGCAGGTGATATAGAAGCAGATCATCAGCTGGCCCAGCTGCACCAGCGAGCTCACGCCGTAGGCACCGATGGTGAACGCCATGGCACCCAGCGCGCCGATGGGCGCCAGTTTCATGATCATGCTGATGATGTTGAACATCACGTGGGCGAAGCGATCGATCAGGTCCAGCAGCGGCTTGCCGTAGGCGCCCAGGCGGTGCAGGGCGAAACCGAACAGCACGGCGAACATCAGCACCTGCAGGATATCGCCGGTGGCGAAGGCACCGACGATGGTGTTGGGGATGATGTTGAGGAAGAACGCGATCACGCTCTGGTCTTTACCGGCGGCCACGTAGGTGGCGACCTTGGAAGCGTCGAGGGTGGCGGGGTCGATGTGCATGCCGTTGCCCGGGCCGATCACGTTCACCACCACCAGGCCGATCAGCAGCGCGATGGTAGAGACGATTTCGAAGTACAGCAGCGCATAGCCACCGGTCTTGCCCACGGCCTTCATGTTCTCCATGCCAGCGATGCCGCTGACCACGGTGCAGAAAATGATGGGGGCGATGACCATTTTGATCAGTTTGATGAAGCCGTCGCCCAGGGGTTTCAGGGTAACGGCGGTGTCAGGGTAGAAGTGCCCCAACGCAATACCGATGATGATCGCGACGATCACCTGGAAATACAGCGATTTGTACAGTGGCTGACGAGTCGTCATTACAGTTTCCTCAAGTGCATCGCCTGACATCCATTCCTGTGATGCACACGACACCTAAGCACGAACCCTCCTGAACTGGAGGGATTTATTGTCGAGCTGCTCGGGGGCAGACCTTGCCCTGTGTATCGCAAGGGGCGTGCCAGGTTACAGGCTTGGGTGATGAGCCAATGATTGCGGGGGTCGGTGCCATCATGATAGCCACCACAGCGGAAATTGCCTGGCGGAATTCCGCCAATCAGTCGTGGCGACTTCCGCCATGTGGCGGATTCCCGCCCGCCGGCAACCCCGGCCCCTCGGCGGACACCGTGCCCCTACAACAAGGTATAGCGCAGTTCAAAGTGGCTTGAAGCGCACCCGGAAGGCCGCGCCACCCAGGGGCGAATCATCGAGAATCAGCAAGGCGTCGTAGCTTTCGATGATGTCCTTGACCACCGCCAGGCCAATGCCCTGGCCCGGGTTCTGCCGGTCCAGGCGCTCACCCCGTTGCAGGATGCGCGCGCGCTGGCTCGGCGGCACGCCCGGGCCGTCGTCTTCGACGCTCAGCTCAAGCGCCGCGCCGCTGTAGCCCAGGCTGATCTTCACTTCGCTCAGGCACAGCCGGTAGGCGTTTTCCAGCAGGTTGCCGAGCATTTCCAGCAACGCGCCTTGCTCCATGGGCACCTGGGCGTTGTCGGGAATGGCATAGGTGACCTGCACGGGCTTGTCGCGGTAAACCTTCTCCAGGGTGCTGCACAGGCTGTCGAGCATCGGCTTGAGCGGCACCTGGTGGCGCACCAGGCCGCTCTTGCGCAGGCTGGCGCGCTGCAACTGGTAGCCGATCTGCTGGCTCATGCGCTCGATCTGGCTTTGCAGAATGCGCGCCTGCTCGACGTTTTCCGGGCGCTGGGCAATGGTTTCGCTGACGCCCTGCAACACCGCCAACGGCGTTTTCAGGCTGTGGGCCAGGTCGCCCAGGGAATCACGATAACGGCCGCGCTGCTCACGCTCACTGCTGAGCAGGCGGTTCAACGAACCGGTCAGGCGCAGCAACTCCCGAGGGTGGGTTTCGCTGAGGCTGTCACGCTTGCCCGACTCGATCTCGTCCAGTTCCGAACTCAACTGGCGCAAGGCACGCAAGCCCCAGGTCAGGCCGGCCCACAACAGCACCAGCAGGGCCAGCAAGGCCGCGCCGAAGCCCAGCGAGAGCTTCTCGCGCAGCCCGGAGAGGATCATCTTGTACTCGCGCACGGGTTGCAGGGCGACGATGCTGTAGGCCGCGCTCTTGCCGCCCAGCAGTTTCACCTCCACGTCGTAGACGAAGTACTCCTCGCCATTGGGCTCGCGGATGTGGGCGAACTGCGCGCCCATGCCGTCATAACGTGGCTTGTAATTGATGCTTTGCTCGGTGGTGGCCCGCGAGCGCCACACCAGGTCGCCCTGGCGGTTGTAGATGTAGCCCAGCAGGCGGCTGTCGGGCAGGTTGAAGCGTTCGTCGGGCAACAGGTCAGGCATCTGCAACTGGCCGTTCTCGACCCGGGCCGCGGAGATCAGGGTGGTGGCGTCCGACGCCAGGCGCTGCTCGATGGATTCGCGCAGCGCCAGGCTGAAGGTGCTTTGCAGCGCTGGCAGCAGGCCGATCATGAACAGCACCGCCAGAATGAAGGCGGCCGCCATCAGCCGTACGCGCAGCGATCGAATCATTTACACCGCTCGGTGAACAGGTAGCCCAGGCCGCGCACGGTCTCGATGGGCTTGAAGCCTTGGGTGCCTTCCAGCTTGCGGCGCAGGCGGCCGACCAGCACTTCGATGACGTTCGGGTCGCGCTCGTCATCGTCCGGGTACAGTTGTTCCATCAGGCGGTCCTTGGCCACCACCTGCTGGTGATGGCGCATCAGGTATTCAAGAATGCGGTATTCGTAGGCGGTCAGGGCCAGCAGCTGTTCGTCCAGGCTCGCCTGCTTGCGGTTGAGGTCCAGCAGCAGCGGGCCGGCGACGATGGTCGACTGGATGAAGCCACTGGAGCGGCGCAGCAAGGCGTTGAGGCGTGCTTCCAGCTCTTCGAACTGGAAGGGTTTTACCACATAGTCGTCGGCGCCGGTGGCCAGGCCTTCGACTTTGTCCTGCCAGTTGCCACGGGCGGTGAGGATCAGCACGGGGAACGCCTTGCCGTCGGCGCGCAGGCGGCGGATCAGCTCCAGGCCGCCCATGCCCGGCAGGCCCAGGTCGACCACGGCCAGGTCATGGTTGTACTGGGAAGCCTGGTACAACGCCTCTTCGGCATTGGCGACGGCTTCGACCACATGGCCGCTTTCGGTCAAACGGGTGTACAAGTGGTGCCGCAACAGCGCCTCGTCTTCTACCACCAGCAGTTTCATAGTGCTCCCCGAGCGGTGCCCTGGCATGCGGGACGCCGTGTTCCCTCATTCTGTTTGCAGCGCCGGGCGCACGCCCATGCGCTGCCCGGCACCAAGAGTGTACCTGTAACAATGTTAGTGATGCAGCGCTGAACCCCAACTGAACCGGATGGACTAGGCTGAGCTGACTGCCCATACACGGAGCCTCCACCATGCGCGTATTGCTGATGTGCCTGCTGCTTTTGGCCAGCACCCTGGCCCAGGCCGAAATCAAGACCCAGGAACTGCACTACAAGGACCTCAACGGCACACCGCTGGTGGGCTACTTCGCCTACGACGACGCCATCCAGGGCCCACGCCCGGGCGTGGTGGTGGTGCATGAATGGTGGGGCCTGAACGACTACGCCAAGGGCCGCGCCCGCGCCCTGGCGGCGCTGGGCTACAGCGCCCTGGCCATCGACATGTACGGCGAAGGCAAGAACACCGAGCACCCCAAGGACGCCATGGCCTTCATGCAGGAGGCCTCGGCCAATGCCGCGGTGTCCAGCGCGCGCTTCGATGCCGGGGTCAAACTGCTCAAGCAACAGCCCCAGACCAACCCGGCGAAAATCGCCGCCATTGGCTACTGCTTCGGCGGCACCGTGGTCCTCAACGCTGCGCGCCACGGCGCCAGCCTGGCCGGCGTGGTAAGTTTCCACGGCGGCCTGGCCGCCAAGACCCGCGCCACCAAGGGCAGCGTGAAAACGCCGATTCTGGTTGAACATGGTGAACTGGACAGCATGAGCACACCCAAGGACGTCGCCGACTTCAAGACCGAAATGTCCACTGCCGGGGTCAATTACCAGTTCGTGGTGCAGCCAGGCGCCAAACACGGCTTCACCAACCCCGACGCCGACCGGCTGGCCCATGGCGATCATGGCGGGCCGGACATCGGCTACAACAAGGAAGCGGATGAAAAGTCCTGGGCGGACATGCAGGCGTTCTTGAAGAAAGTGTTCGGTTAAGGATCAAGGGTTTCTCCCTGGAACCAGGCGACGCGGTCCCACAGGGCTGGCACCCGCTGATGGGTTTTCTCTGTGGGACCGGGCGAAGCTCGGGAAACAGGCGCCTCGGTTATGGCAAACTAGCGCCATGACCCGCTCACTTCCCCTTTGCTGCACCGCCCCCCACCGCCACTGGCCCTTGCCCTTCGCCCTGCCCGGCGCCGTGCTGGTCAGCAGCCAGTTCGACCCCAAGTCCCTGGCCCCCGACGATTTCGCCCGCGCCGGCATCGCGCCGCCCGCCAGCATCCAGCGTTCGGTAGCCAAGCGCCAGGCCGAGTTCCTGGCGGGCCGCCTGTGCGCCCGCACGGCCCTCCACCAGTTGGCCAACCTGGACCACGTCCCCGCCATCGGTGAAGACCGTGCGCCTGTCTGGCCAGCCGGCATCAGCGGCTCCATCACCCATGGCACTGGCTGGGCCGGCGCCATCGTCGCCCGAGCCAACGAGTGGCAAGGCCTGGGCCTGGACATGGAGAACCTGCTGGGCGACGACCGCGCCACGCGGTTGGCGGCGGAAATTCTCACCGCCGATGAACTGGCCCGCATGGACCCGGCCCAGGTGTCCCTGGCCGTGACCCTGACATTCTCCATCAAGGAAAGCCTGTTCAAGGCGCTGTACCCCATCGTCGGCAAGCGCTTCTATTTCGAGCATGCCGAGGTGTTGGCGTGGGATGCCCAGGGCAAGGTCCGCCTGCGCCTTCTGACCGACCTGTCAGCGCAGTGGTGCAACGGCCGTGAACTGGAAGGGCAATTCGCGGTACAGGGTGATCAACTCCTGAGCTTGATCGCTATTTCCTGCTGAACCTGCTTCTCGAAGTTCGCCTCAGGCCACCAACGGGCAGTGCTCGCACGGCCCCACCCACTCCACCTTGTACGCCAGGCAGCAACTGCGCCGCTGCCGCTTGCCGTCGGGCAAATACCGCACCGGCTCATATAAAGGGTTGCCCCGCCCATCCGCCGCCTTGCGCGCCTGCAGCAATGCCAACGCCGGCCCCACCGCCACACCCAGCGCCTGCAGCCGCACCACGGCCTGCTCCAGGTAATCCCCGGCATTGCCCCACAACACGGCGGTGGGCACCTCGCCGTAGGCACTGAGGCGCTCAACGAACGGCCGCAGGCTGGCCTGCACCACCGGCTCCAGGGATTCATCCGCCTCGCCCGGCTCACCCTCCTCCAGCAGCTTCACGCCCAGCGGCAAACCGCGCTCATCGAGCACCAGGGCCAACTGGTCCAATTGCAGCGGCAGGTACCAGCCATAGGCGAGTTGGGTGACCAGCACCGCCGGCAGCCAGTGCATGAAAAAGTACTTGGACCATTGCGACACCAGCACCGGCTTCTGCTCGGCAAACAGCGCGGGGCCGTAGATGCGCAGCAGGGCAGCGTCCAGGTGGGCGGTGGCCAGGGCCCGGTCCAGGGGGATGGCGGGGCGCGGGTCGGCCGCTGGCACCAGGCCGTGCAGCATGCCGGCGCAGGGCCCGGTAGCCCACTCGTGATTCATCGGTTTCTCCCGGCCAAAGCCTGCTTCGGACACACTCGCCACAGCATGCCAAAAACGCCTCGGTGACGCTGATTTTTTGTGATAGTGTGCGCGCCCGCAAAAAACCGGCGAGCATTTTTTGCTGTAGGAAAGTGCCAGACAAATGGTCTCTGCCGTGTGGGACACGGCCTACATGGCCTGCGCCGTTTCTCACACAAATTACTCACAAGTTATCCACAGCACATCGTGTTGCAAACTTGCCGAAGGGGCCTTATCTTGTATCGCCGGCGCGTTGAACCACTACATGTTGGGTTTTGACGTGCTTGCCAACCACATTTATTACGCTAATCTCAAGCCTGTTTTGCCACTTTTTTTTTGCCGAAAACCGAACATTTTTGCTCTTTAACACTCCCGAACGGATCCAGCACGGCCCACGGTCGATTGCTGGATTTTTCCGTTTGCGAGTGACGACTTTCCCTCATGGAGAAACCGATGCAGACCGACACAACTCGCGAGAACCCGCAAGGCCAGGCGCCCCAGGCACCAGCATCCAGCCAGGATCTGAACGCCACCGCGCCAGGCCAGCTGCGCGTGATCAAGCGCAACGGAACCGTCGTGCCTTACACCGACGACAAGATCACCGTCGCCATCACCAAAGCGTTCCTCGCAGTTGAAGGCGGCACCGCTGCCGCTTCGTCGCGCATCCACGACACCGTGGCACGCCTGACCGAACAGGTCACCGCGACCTTCAAGCGTCGCATGCCCTCGGGCGGCACCATCCACATTGAAGAAATCCAGGACCAGGTAGAACTGGCCCTGATGCGTGCCGGCGAGCAGAAAGTGGCCCGCGACTACGTCATCTACCGCGACGCCCGTTCCAAGGAACGCGCCGTGCGCACCACCGCCGAAGCACCGGTCGATGCCCACCCAAGCATCCGCATCACCCTGGCCGACGGCAACCTGGCGCCGCTGGACATGGGCCGCCTGAACACCATCATCACCGAAGCCTGCGAAGGCCTGGAAGAAGTCGACGGCGACCTGATCCAGCGTGAAACCCTGAAGAACCTGTACGACGGCGTGGCCCTGAAAGACGTCAACACCGCGCTGGTGATGACCGCCCGTACTCTGGTAGAGCGCGAGCCGAACTACTCGTTCGTGACGGCCCGCCTGCTGATGGACACCCTGCGCGCCGAAGGCCTGGGCTTCCTGGAAGTGGCCGAGAGCGCCACCCACCACGAAATGGCCGACCTGTACGCCAAAGCGCTGCCGGCCTACGTGGCCAAAGGTATCGAATTCGAACTGCTGAACCCGGTTCTGGCCGAATTCGACCTGGAAAAACTGGGCAAGGCGATCAACCACGAGCGCGACCAGCAGTTCACTTACCTGGGCCTGCAAACCCTGTACGACCGCTACTTCATCCACAAGGATGGCGTGCGTTTCGAACTGCCGCAGATCTTCTTCATGCGCGTGGCCATGGGCCTGGCTATCGAAGAGAAAAACCGTGAAGAGCGCGCGATCGAGTTCTACAACCTGCTGTCGTCCTTCGACTACATGGCCTCGACCCCGACCCTGTTCAACGCCGGCACCCTGCGCCCGCAACTGTCCAGCTGCTACCTGACCACCGTGCCGGATGACCTGTCGGGCATCTACCACGCCATCCACGACAACGCCATGCTGTCCAAATTCGCAGGCGGCCTGGGCAACGACTGGACCCCGGTTCGTGCGCTGGGTTCGTACATCAAGGGCACCAACGGCAAGTCGCAAGGCGTCGTGCCGTTCCTGAAAGTGGTCAACGACACCGCCGTGGCCGTGAACCAGGGTGGCAAGCGCAAGGGCGCTGTGTGTGCCTACCTGGAAACCTGGCACCTGGACATCGAAGAGTTCATCGAACTGCGCAAGAACACCGGTGATGACCGTCGTCGTACCCACGACATGAACACTGCCAACTGGATCCCTGACCTGTTCATGAAGCGCGTCTTCGATGACGGCAAGTGGACCCTGTTCTCGCCAAACGAAGTGCCAGACCTGCACGACCTGACCGGCAAGGCCTTCGAAGAGCGCTACGAGTACTACGAAGCCCTGACCGAATACAACAAGATCAAGGTATTCAAGACCATCCAGGCCAAAGACCTGTGGCGCAAGATGCTGTCGATGCTGTTCGAAACCGGCCACCCATGGTTGACCTTCAAAGACCCGTGCAACCTGCGTTCGCCACAGCAGCACGTGGGCGTGGTCCACAGCTCGAACCTGTGCACCGAGATCACCTTGAACACCAACAAGGACGAGATCGCCGTCTGCAACCTGGGCTCGATCAACCTGCCGAACCACATCGTGGGTGGCAAGCTGGACACTGCCAAGCTGGAGCGCACTGTCAACACCGCCGTACGCATGCTCGATAACGTGATCGACATCAACTACTACTCGGTGCCACAGGCCAAGAACTCCAACTTCCGCCACCGTCCGGTCGGCCTGGGCATCATGGGCTTCCAGGACGCGCTGTACCTGCAGCACATCCCTTACGGTTCCGACGCTGCCGTCGAGTTCGCCGACAAGTCGATGGAAGCGGTCAGCTACTTCGCCATCCAGGCCTCCTGCGACCTGGCCGATGAGCGCGGCGCCTACGAGACGTTCCAGGGTTCGCTGTGGTCCAAGGGCATCCTGCCACTGGACTCGCAACAGATCCTGATCGAAGCCCGTGGCCAGAAGTACATCGACGTCGACCTGAACGAAACCCTGGACTGGGCCCCGGTCCGTGCCCGCGTTCAGAAAGGTATCCGCAACTCGAACATCATGGCCATCGCACCGACCGCCACCATCGCCAACATCACAGGCGTGTCGCAGTCGATCGAACCGACCTACCAGAACCTGTACGTGAAATCGAACCTGTCGGGCGAATTCACCGTTATCAACCCGTACCTGGTACGCGACCTGAAGGCCCGTGGCCTGTGGGACGCGGTCATGATCAACGATCTGAAGTACTACGACGGTTCCGTGCAGCAGATCGAGCGCATCCCGCAAGAGCTTAAAGACCTCTACGCGACTGCCTTCGAAGTGGAAACCAAGTGGATCGTCGACGCCGCCAGCCGTCGCCAGAAGTGGATCGACCAGGCTCAGTCGCTGAACCTGTACATCGCCGGCGCCTCGGGCAAGAAACTGGACGTGACCTACCGCATGGCCTGGTACCGTGGCCTGAAAACCACCTACTACCTCCGTGCCCTGGCCGCCACCAGCACCGAGAAGTCGACCATCAACACCGGCAAACTCAACGCCGTGTCGAGCGGTGGCGACAGCGCCCCGGTGCAGGCAGCCGGCCCAGCGCCAGTACCGAAGGCTTGCGCCATTGACGAGCCGGATTGCGAAGCTTGCCAATAAGGTTTGAGCGAGCTGCCTGACACCAGGCAGCCCGCCAGCCTTGAAAAAACCAACCTCACCTTGCGGTGGTGGTTGGTTTTTTTATGCCCTACCAAATGCAACACTTCTCTGTAGTTTCCGGCGACCAGCGGGCCATCCTAACGCCCCTGTGGGACCGGGCGAAGCTCGGGAATAGGCCACCCCTGTCCTACTCCAACCAACCGTGACACGTAGCCACACACCCCCGAAACATCCCGAAAACCGCCTTGCACACTCCGCCCCAAAACACTATATTTAGTGCCTGAAATCGAAATAAAACACCACATACGCGATTACCCTCCGTATCTGGTCAAAACCGCTTGCAAACCAAGGGCTCACGAAAAGCCCTACCCTAAATAGCGAATTGATTGCGCTACGATGAACACGGACGCTGCAATATTCCGTATAATCGCGTCCCCCAACACAGGGCAAACACCATGATGACTTGCGTACCTGATTTCGGCCTCAACCCCGCCATTCACCGCAAGCGTCACTGCTGATTTCGATCATCCGCAGCGGTCGCCACGAAACGTAGCAACCGGGCAATCCGAATACATTACAAATGCCGTCCGTCCAGCCTTCGTGCGCTAAACGGCCAATGGCAACCTCATCTTAAAATCCATCCGGTCGCCCGCGGGCGACCCTCGAGCAGGAGCCTCATCACCATGCTGAGCTGGGACGAATTCGACAAAGAAGAAGGCGAGCAACCCGCCAAAGGCGCCAACGCCGGCCACGCCGCTGAAGCCGCCATGGACAAACTCGACAGCGCCGGTGCCGGTGCTGCCAAGGAAGCCCGCGCCGTGAGCTCCAACGACTCCGCCGCCGTAGCCCGCGCCAAGGCCGCCCTCGACAAACTCGACGTCGCCGAAGGCCTGGCCGAGCTCGAAGGCTCCGCTGCCCGCGTTGCCGTTGACGAAAAGCGCATGATCAACTGCCGCGCCGACCTCAACCAACTCGTGCCTTTCAAGTACGACTGGGCCTGGCAAAAGTACCTGGACGGCTGCGCAAACCACTGGATGCCGCAAGAAGTCAACATGACCGCCGACATCGCCACCTGGCGTAACCCGGAAGGCCTGACCGACGACGAGCGCCGCATCGTCATGCGCAACCTGGGCTTCTTCAGCACCGCCGACTCCCTGGTCGCCAACAACCTGGCCCTGGCCGTGTACCGCCTGATCACCAACCCGGAGTGCCGCCAGTACATCCTGCGCCAGGCCTTCGAAGAGGCGATCCACACCCACGCCTACCAGTACTGCATCGAATCGCTGGGCATGGACGAGGGTGAAATCTTCAACATGTACCACGAGATCCCATCGGTCGCCAAAAAGGCAGCCTGGGGCCTGAAATACACCCGTGCCATCTCCGACCCGGAATTCAACACCGGCACCCCGGAAACCGACAAAGAACTGCTGCGCAACCTGATCGCCTACTACTGCGTACTGGAAGGCATCTTCTTCTACTGCGGCTTCACCCAGATCCTCTCCATGGGCCGCCGCAACAAAATGACCGGCGTCGCCGAGCAGTTCCAGTACATCCTGCGCGACGAGTCCATGCACCTGAACTTCGGTATCGACGTGATCAACCAGATCAAGATCGAAAACCCGCACTTGTGGGATGCTGAACTGAAGGAAGAGGCTTCGCAGATGATTCTGCAGGGCACTCAGCTGGAGATCGAATACGCTCGGGATACCATGCCTCGCGGCGTACTGGGCATGAACGCGGCGATGATGGAGGACTACCTCAAGTTCATCGCTAACCGTCGCCTGTCGCAGATTGGTCTGAAGGAAGAGTACCCAGGGACTACCAACCCGTTCCCTTGGATGAGCGAGATCATGGACTTGAAGAAGGAGAAGAACTTCTTTGAGACTCGGGTTATTGAGTATCAGACGGGTGGGGCGTTGAGCTGGGATTGACCCTTTAGCAATGGCAGGCGAACCTCACTTGCAGTAGCCATAACGTTGCTGCAAGCGAAGGTTTATCCTGTCTTTCCATTGCTCTTGCCAAACCTGTGGGTAGCTAATATTTTCGCAGTCTAAATCAGCAGCATTGTTTTTTTATCTAAAAAAACAATTTGCGTCACATGAAATGCTTCGATTTTGGTACGAGACCCTTCTGAATAATATAGATCTCCACTAATAAAAATTTTACGCTCTGCCACATGACTTTCATTTAACAAACGGTATTGCTCGGGACCTACCAAGATCGACACTGAAAAAATCTTTCCATCATACGAAAACCTTATGTGAGCACGTCCATCCACGTCACCTTCTTTCCTACTACATGCTTCGACATATGCTGAAAGTCGCTCCAATCTAATACTCGCTGAACTTATCAAACATTTAGCGTACTCTTGAAAAACATGTTTATCCGACTCAAAAAATCCAACCGTTTTCGGTAACTCTCTGGAAGACAGCTCAGCGAAAGACCAATTAAAGTTAAACTCAATATTAGTGGCTTCCGGTGCAAAAACTCCACTCAGGTCCATGAAGTATTTACTTGTAATACCCGACCTTAATAGCTCAGCTTTGAAATCTTCCTGACCAGAGGTTACAACCCCTCTAACTTTCTGCAATCTAGTGGCAAACGACGCATTGAAAAGCCGTCCTATCGAACTAACCTTTTGCCCTTGCAATAAGCCATTAGAATCTTCAGAACGATACAAAAAAGCATCAAAATTAAAAATAAAACTCCCGGCGACCGGTGTAGTTAAGCGCAGGCCAGCCAGGTACGCAGCAACCACTTTCCTTTTACCTTTAATGCTAATAGCGGCGCTTGCGGAGTATTTAAACATATCATAAATACTAGATACTACCGACAAGCCCGATGAAAGCGATATGGTTCCATCTCCCACCTCACCGCCAAACTCTCTTAACGAAAAATGGTCGTAATCACTATTAATAAGCAACTGCTTCATAATTTCGGGATGTGTATCCTCAATTTCAGCAATAACCTCTATCGCTTCGAGCAACATCCCTCCAGACTGCTTATGATCGACCAAAGATTCGTCAGGTAGCACTATGGAGTGGCGTTCCCCATGGACTATCTCGTGGATCGAATACCTACCTTCTGCGCATTGGACTAAACTCCAAGCACGGGTCTCCAGATATCTTACTAGAGCAACATACACTTTGTAATTAGTTGACTTCACGGTTTCATTCCATTGAAAAATTCGAGGCCTTTGCTAGCGCCTTCCATCATCCATAATAGTGACGCCGCGTCTAGTCGTTGAGAAAGCGGTATCCGAACAGACACCGACGCGGAATTGGAACTGGAAGATAGGCCTCGTAGACTCATCCAAAAAGTTCCATATCTTAGCGTTACTCCGAACCTAGAATGCTGCACCCAACTGCTGGATTCCTCCGGTGCAAAATGAACAGCTAGAAATGTAGGAAGGGGGCTCGGACTCACCAATATATTGTAATTTTCAACTTTCAGAGGATAGACCAACTCATCAGTCTTCATATCTATATAAGAATGAATATCAGTGCATTTTAGCTGCAATTCAATTTTAGGAGACGAATATTTACCGGGAAAATTCTTCCCCCTTATCGTTATGTCTACCCCATCATTATCAAGCTGGGGCTCATTATAATTAAAACCAGATGCAGCGCATAATGTCTGAACATACGCCAGGCTCAACAACTCCTTGGAGTGAGCAATAGCAGTACCCCCAACGCCTCTTCCCACCTTTCCCAAAGCGCAACTCATAAATATTCCCTAGACTCCCACGCTAAATTTTCCGCACAGCCCTAACACCCATGTACAAAACCGCGAAAATCTATAAATAAAACCCTAAAAAACCAAATTCGCCAAAAGTTTATGGTCTTGTTTTGAGTATTCGCTCCAACTCTTCTATCTTCAATTCCAAATCTTTGTTTTTCCGTGCTAGTTCTACATTCTCTGCTTTTAAAATTTCACGACTGGGCTTTAAAGGATCAGAGAATTTTGGCAGGTCAAACATGAGCTCCAATTCGTCTTTATAAGGCATGAGTGGCTGATATAGCTGATAAAATGCGCGCCCCACTGCGCCTCGAAAAAGCTCGAGGATCGGTTTTTGCGCTCCCACGGAAAGTATATGTTCGGTCGCGATCCCAGGATAGGGGTCTATATAAACAATCTTAGATATACCTAGCTGGTAGGCTTTTTTTGCACAGAGTTCGCACGGGCTGGCCGTAGTGAACAAAACTCCACCTGCGAGATGCTGCCCTCCGTACTTAGCGATTTGGAGAAATGCGTTTTCTTCTGCATGAAGAGCGCGTGTGTGTACCTGGTTCTTCTCCCCCTCAATTTCGTTCTGCACCCCCTTAAAACAAAAAGAGAGATTTCGATTACTCGATCCACTTTTAAATATTACTTGCGAGTATTTATCACTCAAAGCTTTTCTGAACTTATGATCATTCCTTTCATAGTCGCTATAATCGCTTTCATTTGCCCCTCTTAACAAATCCTCGGCATTTCGCAGCAAGCAAGGAGTTTGTCCTTGCGGAGTGCTATTCCAACCCACTGATTTAATGCTGTATCCACTATCAGTAACGACCGCTCCAACTTGTCTTGAAATACAACCTGAACTTTTTTTCGCAGTATAAGCAATTTGCATACAGTTTTCAATTGAAGTCGGCATCACTAACCCAGGGTGCATCATCAAAGCAAGATACCAAGCCAACTGACCAACCAAATCATTATTGACAAATGGATTAATCTTTGAGTTATGGATATGTATATCTGAATTCTCTATGCACTCCTGAATATTTTGCGCAATGAATTTCCCGCCTCCCGTAAGCTTATGGGGGTATTCTTTATTGTCTAGACGCTCAATATCCGAAAGCTCAAATTTCCGCACCTCCCTTAGACTTTTTACACGTTGAGCCTCAGACGTATTTATAGACATCAAATAAAAATTCGCGTATCGCCGCTTGAGATAAAACGCCTCGTACGGATTTCTAATAGCGTCAATGACGATACGACAAGCTAAACCCTTCTCTCTTGAAAGCTTGTTCGCCACCTTAATAATATAATTAATATGCTTGGAAAAGTTAAAGATTTTTAGGGGATTAAAATCTGATACATCCGCAGTGCCTGACGCCCGAATATTATCACCTGCTGCCTGATAAAACGCGGTAAATCTTGCCCCTCCTAGCAGATGTTTTAACTCTTCGGTTAGTCGCGGAAGCCTCTCAAAATACAGCCTGCCAACTTCACCTATATCTCCCAGATCACCAGCAATCCTCAGATTCTCAATATCGCGAACATCGGCGCGCAATGGCCGCAAAGTCTCTGCAAACTCCTCAAAGGCAGCCTTCGACATTTCTTGAGCAGCTGCATTCAATGCAAACCTATTGAGACTGGATTCATCGAGTAGACACAAATGATATGTAATTATAGCTCGCGCTTCTATCCTATAAAATGGCACCCACTGCTCACCATCCAGATAACGCTTAATGATTCGATGTTTTTTCTGCTCATTAATTGTTAGCCCCTCATAGGACTCGGGAATCGCGAATGAATTTTCGCTTAATTTGCTTGCAGCAGTTGTACATCCGGAACCAGTTCGACCCGTCAATCCGATGATTAAAAAATTTTTTGTTTCATTGTAAATCCCATTGACAGCCTGAAATGTTTCTTCCATGGATATTTTCCTAAAAAGACTGCACAAGCAGAATATGGCACATTCAATTACAAAAAAAAACCATCTCGCGGCTCTTCCTTCGAAGGAGGTGTTGATGTATTGGCCCATTTCGGCTTATGGTATTGCCGCGCCTAAGAAACGCCTCAAGTAGCGGCCACCCCGCTCCCGAAAATGCGGTATTTTGTGCCTGCGGCCCCCGGCTGCACGTCTCAAAAGCTCTGCTACGTCGGGAGTGGACTAATACAAGACCCGCAAGGGAAATACGTCCGGCCTTCTACTTGAGGTTTCTTAACCCCCGACACCTAGCCCTAAGAAAGCTATCAAGTAGAGGTAGATGGACATGCCAACCAGTGAAACCGTTTCTGACCGAAGGCCCCCAGATCAACCACGGAGGCAGTCAGAAGATACGTGCCACATTCCGCTAGTCTTCACCCGCCACAACCGCCCCCTCCACACCCTCTGGCTCGAATCCCAAGCCTGGTTCTCAGCCCGCGACCTAGGCCGTCTCATTGGCCGGCACCTCGAATCTCACGCCCTGCGCAAGCTCGACCCCGACCAAACCCGCACCCTACCGCTACTCTATAACGGCGAAGTCCAGCAAACAGTGATGATCAACGAGTCAGCCGCCTACATGACTCTAGTCCACCATTTCATCCCCGAGAACCGTAGCCTCAGACGCTGGCTCACCAATGAAGTCATCACTGTCATCCGCGACGAGCACGCCCACCACAACGCTCAAGTTCCAAGCCTCAGCCTTCTTCGCTGGGCACAGCTTTCATTGAGCATGCTGCACTGGCAAAACGAACCTTGGATTCGGTTACGTGACGTTCCAGAGATCCTGACGCATCCGCATCTCGCGCAGCCTGGCTCAAGTCCAACGCTATCACGTTGGCGGCGGGTGCTTGCCAGGTTGATTCACCGCTAGCCCCAGCCAGCATGGAGGTTAGGACTCCCAGCCTCCATGCCGGACCCAATCCAGCGCTAGTCAAACGCTTCCGTCTACATGCGACGAACAAAACGGCAGCGAGACCGCATCCCCGCATACCAACCGTCCCAACTCCAAATCAAACGGCACCACCCACAGCCTCATCCCGGGCGCGTACTCAAACACCGGCAGCGCATCCTGAAACCGAGCCCGCCGTGGGTAGATCAACACCAAATCCCCCTCGCCGCCCAGGTATTTATGCCCGTAGGCGAACATCTGATAAAAATCCGCTTGGCCTAGTCCGTAGTGTTTGCCTTTCATCTCGCTATCTAGACGCTTCCATTTGGTGTCCATCACCCAACGTTTCCCGTTGTGCTCAACCACCAAGTCCGGCCTCAATTGAAATACCTGCTTGTCCCGATGAATGCACAAATGCTCACCGCTGACCTGGGCGCTTACGGTTGCACCTGATGCCAGCGTCTCCCGCAGGCAAGCCGCGACATAATTCTCAAACAGCCGCTCCATCGGGAACAGCAAGCTCATCCCTCGCCACTCTCCCGCCACCGCGAGAGGTGTCTGCTGCTGGAGAATCAACTCAACCCACGGCTTCACCGGTTGGTAGTGCGCCATTAGGCGATCGTGCTGCCACTGCTTTAGATCCTGTGCGATATCGCGGCTGACGGGCACATCGTGGAACAGCGACCGAAGCTCATGAGCAAGGCGCCAGTTGCTTGGATCTTGGGTTGCCTTGCAGACGATCCCCAGCGCTGCCTTAAGTAGCCGATTCTCGGGACGATCAGGCAGAAATACGTCGTGACTGATTTGGAACTGATGGCGACGGCTCGGCGCCTGGCGCATTTGTCGGACGGTGTTGAGTTGGCCGCGCAGGTACGGCTGTTCTTCTTCGACACGGTGGTAGTCGAACCGAATGCCGCGCTTGACGAGGTGATCCAGCGCCTCAAGGAAGCGGCCCATCACCCACTCTGTCAACGGGGCATCGAAGCGCTGCAACGATGCTGCACCTACTTCGCGAGCGGGCAAATTTAGAGATGCCTGGATCATGCGCCGGAGCAGCGTACGACTCTGCTGAATACAGTCGCCTTGCTCGAAATGCTTAGGCAAAATTTCGATACGCGTGCCGCAAGGGCTCTCCAGGGCTCCTACGTAGTTATCCAGCTTGAGCCAGCGGCGATCCTGCACTTGCACCAGCGCTGCGCCTGCCTGACTGAACGAGGCGTTAAGGTCACAGAGCCAATCAAAAACGGTTGGGCTGACCTGGGCTATGTCTAGGTCGGGATGCGCGACATGGCTGGTGGTCAGCCGCGCGTACTCCCGAACCGTCAGGGTGATGCTCACCCCTGTTGCTCACTCAACAACTTAATTACCTTTCTCCCTAGATGGCGGGTGTTGTAGGCAGCACCCGATGACCACAGGGTAGGTACGTCATGCTTCTGCGCCAGCTCGCGCAGTAACGGGAGTACCGGTTTGACCGGCTGGCCATCGCGGTCTATTTCGATGGTGCCTGATGCCAACTGCCGCAAGGTCAGGTCTTGCCACTGCACTTCCTGAGCACCGTACTGGACTGGCGCAGCCACTTTGAGCGTGTGGTCGAGGATGCCCAGGTACGATTCGATACGCTCGAATGCCGGTGTATTGATCTCCCATCGGTCATTGCTCTGGGCGACGACCACTGCATCACCAAACAGGTGATTGATGTCCTGAGTCGGCTGCACCACGAAGCGATAGTCAAAGTCCTTGCGTTGATCATTGAGGACCCATTGGATGCGCTGCCAATCCTCAAAGAAGTACTCCTGCAGCAATGGCAAGATTTGCTGCTGGAAGATCCCCGCCAGCGTCGGCAAGGTCGGGCTCTTTTTCAGCGGCATGAAATAGGCGTGGCCCAAGCAATGGTCACGGTCGAGCAGAGCCGCAATGCGGGCGTTGATCACGCCGAGCAACTCGTCGATAGCCACCCCTTCCACCACTACGCCTTCGAGCAACTCGGGATTGGGCGGCACTTCAATGAAGGTGAAGCGGCGGCGCAGTGCAATGTCCATGGACGCGAGGGAGCGGTCGGCGGTGTTCATCGTGCCAATGAGGTAGACGTTGTTCGGCACACTGAAGCGGTCTTTGGAATACGGCAGCGTGACTTCCAACGCCTCGTCCGCGCCGGCACGCTTGGAGGGTTCTATCAGGGTGATAAGCTCGCCGAAGATCCGCGAGACATTGCCGCGGTTGATTTCGTCGATGATTAGGACCTTCGGGGTATCTGTCTTCGGCGAATGTTCATGGTCAAAGAGACCGCCACTTTCGCCGCCGATCATGTGTTCGACCATCGCCGGCAGTACGTTTTTGTAGCCATTGACGATGAACGGATCGAGGGTTGAATTCGATAGTTTCTTGTCCCAGGACTGGTCACGAAAATCGTTAACCGTTACCTGCTTTGAAAGTACCGCCTCTGCCATAAAACACAGCATTTCCATGCCGATCTGTAGATGGTTTCCCTTTGGCTTTTCGAACGTCACAACGTCTTTGGAGACGTAGATGATTTTATAGCCCGTGCCATAGGTATCACCGACCTTGAAGGATCGGTACGCGCCACTGGGTGGTAGGCAGAGGGTTTTGAATACCCCTGGGACCACGCTGTAACGAAGCTGTCCGGTCTCGTCGCTGTCGGCGCGCAGCCCTTCCACGAAGTCTTCGTAGCTGAAGCTTTGGTGGAAAGTGACGAAGCGAACGTCGCCCTGGGCGGCAAATTCATCGAACCGGTTTTTGAGGGCTTCGCGGCTTTGGGCGTGGGTCTTGAGGTAGGCAGGATCGAGAATTTCGAGCGCAGCCTCAATGGTCGCATAGGTTTTCCCGGTGCCCGGTGGGCCGAAGAAAATTTGGTTGAGCGAAGCCATTGGGGAACATCCTTGTAGGAAAATTCCTAGCACGTTAGCCAGATTGCCAGCATTGGTAAACCCTCCCCAACTGCCTGCCCCCTGCCTCGATAATCTGAAACGACTGACCTGAACACGAGATTTTTCTCAAGTGCATCGATGCTTGAATAAGGCAGGCCATCTCGCCATACCTCCAGCAGGTTTAAAGACTTGAATATTCCTCGCCTCACAGCCATGCAATATGCCACTCTAGTAAACCCATGGTTTACGGATATGGCGATTAGCATGGCTCAGGACCCCGCAAAAACTGCATTTTATAAACTGAGCTTGCTCGCCCAAGCGGTGCCAGACGATCTGGTCCTTCCCAGGGAATGGCTGCTTCAACAAGGCTTTACGGATGATAACCTCACCGGCTACGTTCGCTCGGGCTACCTAAGCCGCGTTGGCCGGGCGCTGTACGCTAAGCCACAAGCTGGTAGGTCCTGGTTGTTCGGGGAAAAGCAAAAAGACGAAGGCGCATTACCTACCGCCATTGCGCCCTGGAAGATCGCACTTTCTTCTTCACTTCTGACGGAACCAACCCCGCTTGCGGTTGCTGGTTATAGCGCTTTGGAAGTCCGAAACCTAGCGCACTTCCACAGTAACCAGCCTCTTCGCGAGATCTGGGTGACCGGCCCTAAAGCCCTACCCCGATGGGTTGCACAAATGAACAGTGTTGATTGGCGGCTAATACCGGCCGGTAAGCTATTCGTGGATGCGGCCGGCATGCCGACTGATCAACAGCTCTTCAACCTCGACACGGATGAACTCGACCACACCCTGCAAATGAGAGGTTTCGAGGCCATTGGACGAGACTCAAATAGATCTTGGATAGTTGCATCCACACCTGAGCGCGCCTTGCTCGAATGGGCAAGCCAATTGAATACCGAGGCGGATTGGCGGCATTTCTATGAGGTAATGGAGGGGGTACCGTCGCTGCGCCCAACGCTACTTCGCATGCTGCTTGCTCGCTGCAAATCGGTCAAAGCCAAGCGTGTATTTCTCTGGATGGGTAAGCAGCTTGATGCTAGCTGGTATCACGCCCTCAAGCGGGACATGAGCGGCATCGACCTGGGCAAGGGGAAGCGGCAACTCATCCCTGGCGGGGCACTTGATACCGAATATCAGATCACGGTAGTGCGGGAGATTTCTGATGGCGTCTGAGGCCTATAAAGCGCAAGTCCGGCTACTGGTGCAGGTATTGAATGCCTTCCGCGGTTGCGACGTGTTTGCTCTAAAGGGCGGCACCGCGATCAACCTATTCCTGCAGAACCTGCCTCGCCTATCGGTGGATATTGATCTGAATTTTCTTCCTGGGCTCGAATACGCCAAAGCCTTACCCATGATCGACGACGAGTTGTCTGCGATAGCGATCCGAATACAGAAAATCGCGGGGGTAATGAAGGTAGAAAGGCCGCCAAATGACGGCCTAAAGCGTACAGTGTTTGGCAAAGGCGCCCGAGTGAAAATCGAGGTGAATCCGGTTATACGGGGCATCGTTTATCCTGCCACGGTCCTACCAGTTCAAGGCAACGTTGAGCATGCCTTCGGTTATGCCGAGATGCTTGTAGCCAGCAGCGACGATGTGTACGGCGGTAAGCTGGTTGCTGCCCTCGACCGTCAGCATCCTCGCGACCTTTACGATGTGCGATTGATGATGGACTCTGGCTTGGTCAGCGACCATCTGATGAAAGCTTTTGCTGTCTATCTATGCTCCTCGAACGCACCCATGAGCGAGATTCTCGCCCCTCGCTTCAAAGACCTTACCGATACCTATAAAAATCAGTTTATCGGGATGGTCGAGCAACCTATTAGCTTGCAACGCCTGGAGGAAACGCGAATAGAAATGGTCGAAATGATCCAGACAAAATTGGGTGACGCAGAGAAAAAATTCATCATGAGTGTTCAGCGGCGAGAGCCGGATTGGGAAGTTCTGGGCATTGATGGACTGGCTGGTTTACCGTCGGTCGGGTTCAAGGTCGCCAACCTCAATAGGATGAGGTCTGAAGCATACGCGGCCGAGAGTCAGGCTCTGGAATCGCTCCTCCAAACGTTTAGCTAGATGCCGAGCCGGCAAAGAATACGGACCCAGCGTAGTAAGCAGCTGTCAAACGGCATTGCCCGTGTATACCTCCTTGATTTCCTGTGCACTGGCACATCTGCGGCCCCGTACCAGCGAGCATCGAAAATAAACAGCTCGCTGGCAAGCCGCCCCCTGCGGTCGGCATAACTGCCCTTCAGGGCGCTACCACCACCCCCTGCCCCACATCCACCTCGTCCCACTGCAAAATGCCCTCGCTTCTCGCCGTGGCAATCAACTGTGCCCTCACGTTCCGGGCAGTAGCTTTTTTGCCTGAGGCGCCGATCGCTTCCCACCACAATGCCGCCACCCCGGCCACATGCGGGCAGGCCATGCTGCTGCCGCTCATGGTCTTGAGGCCGCCACCCGTGCGTGCCGAGGTGATGCCTACGCCGGGTGCCGACAAGGTGGCCATGGTGTTGGAAAAATCCGCTACCCGCAGCCCGCCGCCGCTGGCGCGGCCCACGGCGGCCACGGAGATGACGTCGTCCGCCGCGGCGGGCAGGGAGGCGGCGAGGCGGTATTCGGGGTCGTCGCCGCGGCGGCTTTCGTTGCCGGCTGCGGCGACGACCAACGCGCTGGTGCCGAAGGCGGCGCGGGCTTTGGTCATGCCCATGATGGCGTCGAACATGCGCAGGTTGCCGCGGTAGGTTTCCAAGGCTTCGGAAGTGGCTAACTGCACCGGCCAGCCTTCGCTGGTCCGGCTTTTGACCATGCCGGGGAAGTCGAAGCCCAACGACATGGAGATGTGCGCACGCTGTTCCAATGCCCACAGCATGCCGTTGAAGATCATTTCCGAGCTGCCGCCACCTTTGTTGTCCAGTACTTTGCCGATCAACGCACGGCTGATGCCGGGGGCGACGCCGATGCGGGTGGCCAGGCCACGGCCGAAGATGACCCCGGCGCAATGGGTACCATGGCCCAGAGCATCGCCGTTACCTGAACCGCTGAAGTCTTTCTCGACCAGGTCCACGCCGGCGAAGGCTGGGTGCTCGGCGTCGATGCCCGTGTCGAGCACGGCCACAGTAACGCCGTTGCCCGTGTAACGGCTGTGTCCGGCAACCCTTTCAACCCCCCAGGGCTCAGCACGGGTCTCGGCTTTAGCCGCCTTGGGCTTGATCAGGCGGGTTGGCATCTTTGGCGCCACCAGGGCTACCTCGGGCTCGGCCACGAGTTCGGCCAACGCGTGGGCCGGAACCCGTTCCACGGTGAGGGATGGATCAGTTGCAACGGCCCTGACCCCAGCCAAGCCATGGCTGGCAGTCGGGATTTCACGGCGCAGGATGATGTACTCTTTCATGGTTACGGTCCTTGTAATAGCGAAAGTCGCGCATGGACCGTAGGCTTCGCCGAGCAGCTAAGGTAGAGGGAAAGGGTTGCTTCAGAGCCAGAATGGCCGGCTGGAATCAGTGCCGCGCGGGTGAGCGCCCTTCCAGCAGCCACAACAGAATCCGCACCTTTCGGGCATCCAGTTGCCCCGCCATTACCGGTGGCGTCCATACCGTACCCGAAGCGCCAACCCGAGAATCGCGTTAAATCACGGCAATTCGGGCGGGACTGACGGGGCGGCATTGAAAATGTCCTTGTGGCTTTAACAAGAAAGTCAGAGGTAATCCCGAGTGCAAGCACTCGCCACAATCAACAACCCTATGAAAGGCACGATCAACAGCGTACTCACGGCCATCGACACCGCATTGGCCACGAACGGATGTACCCACGCCGGCAGCTTCTGCGCCAGCCCATCGGCCAGGGGCGCCGCCACCAGCGCGCCGAGTACTGCGCTGAGGGCCACGACCAGCGGGCTGCCGCCGTGGGTGAGGACTGCCGCGGGTACCACCGACACGATGGGGATGTAGGTGGGGTACCAGCCCTTGGCCATCCAGTGGCCGCGCCACAGGTAGATACCAATGGCCGAGCTGAGCGCCTGGCCGGCGATGATCGGCAGCAACAGGCCGGTGCCATACACCGGGCTGTCGGGGTTCAGCCACCAGGCCAGGAGCACGCCCGCCAGCAAGCCGAGGCTGGCCCATTCGTTGCCGAAGAACGGCGCTTCGGAGAAGTCGGCGAGCACCCGGCGCAGGCCCCATACCACCCCGTACCTGACCTGGGGCGCCGGCGGCTGCGCAACCTCGGCGGGCTGCCTGGGCGTGACCAGAATGGGAAACCATTTGCACAGCACGAAGGCAACGATACTGGCCATGGCCATCCCCGAAACAGCGCCCACCACCGCAGGAATATTCCACCGCAGGCAAACGAAATTGACCAGCAGCAGGCTGGCAGGTGTGACGAGCAACGCGCCCAGCACCGCACCATTGAGGGCAACCTTCCAGCCGGGGCCGAACACCAACACCAGCGCGGCGGGCAAAGACACGAAGGCAACGAACGTGGGCTGCCAGCCGTCGGCGTCCAGGGTCCAGCCCCACAGCAGGTTGCTCAACAGCAGGCTGATGAGCGAGCTGGTCACCAGCCAGGGCCACAGGCCGCTGCCATAGGCGATGGCGAAACCCTGCCAGCGTTTGCCGGTGCCATTGGCCCACCATGCCAGGCCCGCGCCAGCCAGCAAGCCGAGGCTGGCGAATTCGTGTTTGTAGAAAGCGAATTCGCTGATGTCGCCGATACCCCACCGCAGCCAGGCGCCGGGGCGATCCAGGTTGGCGAGGATGTCGGCGTAGCTGGGCCAATGGCTGTCGAGTACCAGGCCATGGGACAGGAACAGCCCGGCGACAAAACTCAGCCCGGCCACCGCGAGCAGCAGCCAGATGACCTGATGCGGGTGGATAGGCAAGGCACTGGGAGGGGATGCGGTAGACATGGGCGGTTTCCTGAGTGTGTTCTCATCCGGATCGGGCGCCCATGTAAAAGCAATCCCCAAGGAGGAAATACCGTCCCTTTCCGGTACATATGTATGACGTTTCCCAAGTTTCCGCGCACAGCGCTCATGCACAAGCGCTCCGATGAACGTAAAGATGACGCTACACGTTTTCATGTTGCGTACAGGTGCACAGGCGTATTGTAAAAACAGGCCCTTGCTGGCATGCCAGGGCCCTGGGGCCTGCTTGCCCCAGCCGGCTTGCGCAATGGCTTGGGCTATACTCAAGCAGGATGCGCGGGTGTTTTCCGGCCACCACGGCGACCGGAAACCCTGGGTACAGGGTATCCACTCCCACGCGGAGGGGTACACAACCGGCCACGCGACCAAACCGCCGTAGGACTCAACATCTGGCAGGCATCATGAACATCAAAGGCTTTAAACGCAGTGTGTTGATCGGTGTGTTCGCCGCCGCTGCCGGGCTGGCGTCGCCGGCGTTCGCCGCTGGCCCGCACGGTGGCTGGCACGGCGGAGGGGGTGGCTGGCACGGTGGCGGGTGGCATGGCGGCGGCTGGGGTAGCGCCGGCTGGTGGGGGCTGGGGTTGGGCCTGGGGCTGGGGTATACCGCGGCGGTGGTGTCCGATTCCTACTATTACCCGCGCACCACCTATTACTACCCGGCCTACCCCGCGACGACCTATTACTACCCGGCGTACAACTACTACGCCCCACCGCCGGCCCCGGTGTACCAAGCCGCGCCGGTGCAGACTTCGGCCGCGCCACCGCCGCCAGCCCAGGCCAGTTCGGACTGGTACTACTGCCGCACCAGCCAGGCTTATTACCCGAATGTGCGGACCTGCACCGTGCCTTGGCAGCAGGTACCGGCTACGCCGCCTGGGCGGATTAACTGATAGGGGCTCACGGGCGCTTCAAGCTTGTCGAACCTGGCGGAGGTGGGAAGGTAGGCGCCGGCTAGCATCAGCTGCCTAGGCGGCGTCCGCTTCCCGAGCTTCGCCCGGTCCCACAGGGATAGGCGCCACCCCGGTTTTCGCCAGGCCATAAAAAACCCGCCGAAGCGGGTTCTTTTGTGGCCTTCCAACGTCCTGTCGGAGCGCATCCGTGCTGGCCTGTCTTCCGTGACTGAAGCACTTCCTGCGCTTCACCTGTGTAGCTAGATTACGGCGTCAGCCCGGGCCGCAACAGAGGAGATCGCGGGTACAACGTGTAAGCCTTTGGCTATCGGACGCGTAAACAGTGAATCGGCGGCGTGGAGAGCTTTGCCGCAGGCAATAAAAAACCCGCCGAAGCGGGTTCTTTTGTGGCCTTCCAACGTCCTGTCGGAGCGCGTCCGTGCTGGCCTGTCATCCGTGACTGAAGCACTTCCTGCGCTTCACCTGTGTAGCTAGATTACGTCGCTGACCAAGCAGGCAACAGAGGAGATCGCAGGCACGACGTGTAAGCCTTTGGCTATCCGCGGCCGCAGCACTGCTTGTATTTCTTGCCGCTGCCGCATGGGCAGGGGTCGTTGCGGCCTACTTTCTGTTCGATACGCACGGTCTGCGACTCCGGCTCGTCGTCAGTGCGCTGCTCGGCCCAGTAGGCGTGCAGCTCGCGGGCGGCGGTGGCCAGCGCTTCCGGCAGGTCGGCAGGCGGCTGGCTCGGGTCTTGTTCCGCATCCAGCTGGCTGAAGATGAAATTCAGCGCGGCAGTGGGGGCTTCCGGCATCTGGCTCCAGCCACTGACCAGGGTGGTGGCACCACGCAGGTAGCCCACGCACCAGTCCAGGCAGTCCAGGCCCTGGCCGTCTTCGCTCTGATTGAAGATGGGGTGGTAGTTCTCGGGGTGGTCCACCAGCAACATGGACACCTGATTCAGGTGCTGGATCAACGCGTCGAAAAAGCGCTGGTAGCTGGCTTCACTCTTCCACTTGGGCAGGTCGCCACCGCCCCAGAACGACAGGTACCAGGCGTCGAACGGGATCACGTCCTTATAGGACACCACGGCAGTGAAATAGCCGTCCATTTCCGACACCGTGCGCACGCCGGACTCGAACGCGAAGGCATCCAGTTGAGCCTGGATGAAATCAAACTGCTCGGGGGTCAACGGGTCGTTGCTGATGGTGTAGGCCATGGCGGGTGTCCTGTAGGTGACGCGTTCTAGGGTATCAGGGTGAAACGGAAGCCAACAAAAAAGGGCGACCCTTTCGGATCGCCCTTTTCTCACCGCCCAGCAGAGCGGATTTTGTTTGGTAGGCGCGATTGGACTCGAACCAACGACCCCCACCATGTCAAGGTGGTGCTCTAACCAACTGAGCTACGTGCCTGCTGTGGGGCGGCATTCTACGGATTTGGCGGTGGCTGTCAACACGCACGTGCGCAAAAATGTGCCCAGCTTCGGTGCACGACTACACTGTGGGCTTGGAAGCTGAAACAGGGACCCCCGCTCGTGAACATCAGAAAGGCATCACTCACCCTTTGCCCCGCCCTTTTTGCGCTATGCGCCTGCTCGCCCGCCCCCGACGCCCCGAAGGTGGACTACCGCACCCTGATGACCGCCGACCACCAACTGGATAGCGTGAAGGTCCAGGAGGCACGCGCCCACTGCGCGGCGATGCCCGCCAACCAGCAGAATGACAACGACTGGTGCGCCGCAGTGCGCAAAGCCGCCGACTGCGCCAAGGAAAACCTCTGCCCCTGACACGCTGCACTTGCGCGGCCGCTGCACTTGGCCCACGCTGGCGCCTCATCGCGCCGCGCCCGACCGTTGAGGCGCGGCTGGCCAGGAGTTTTCGATGTTTCGCACGTTTTCCCACGCCGCGCTGATCGCCGCGGCCTTGGCGCTGGCCACCCCGGCCTCGGCGCAAACCCACAGCCACGCCACCAAGCACCCCGCCGCCGCGAAAAAGCCGGCTGTTGAGGGGCCGAAGGTCGCCTTGCTGGGTGGCAAGCTCAGCTTCACTCTGCCGGCCGGCTACAGCGCCAGCAGCATGGATGCCGGTGACGACCAGAAAGGCACGGGCGGTGCCAAGGGCACGATGTACCAGAGCCCCAAGGAAAAGCGCGTGGTGCTGACCAGCGAAGGGCCAACGCCCAACCAGGCGGCGGTCACCGACTATGACGCCGCCTTCCTCGACGCAGCGGTGCAAGGTTTTGTGAAGGAGCAAAGCGCCGGGCTGCCGGATTTCAAGAAAACCGGCGAACGTGAATTCACCCTCAAGGGCCTGGGCGTGCGCGAACTCGACAGCACCGCCACCCAGGGCGGCGGGCCGACCTTGCAGGCAACCTTTATCGCCGGCTCAGGCAACAGCATGACCATCGTGCAAGTGATCTCCCGGGCGGACGACCAGAAGGGGCATGCCGCAGTGGTGAAGAGGATTGCGGCCGGTCAATAAAGCGCGCCCTCAAAAGGTAGCAGCGGACCTGGCCGCGTCACCCACGCCGCTCAGCATCGGGCACACCGCCTGCAACACCGCTGCTACCCCTGTCGCCCTTCTACAGCGCCTGACTCAATGCAGGCAGCACTGCTTGAATTTCTTCCCGCTGCCGCAGGGGCATGGGTCATTGCGGCCCACCTTGTCAGCCGTTCGAACAGGCTCGCTCGGCGTGCGCTGTGCCAACCAGTAGGCGTGCAGGGTCAAGGCACCGATGCAGACCATGTCCGCAGCCTCTTCCGGGTCGATCTCTTCTTCGTCGCTCTCGTCGTCGTAGGTGTGCACCAGGATGCAGGCCAGCAGTTCCTGCTCTTCCTCCGGCAGGCCCTCCCAGCCATCACCCATGACCACGCCGCGCTCGTAGCCAAAGCACCAGTCCTCGACGCTCAGGGTGAAATGGCCGTCTTCGTGCTCGTCCTCCATGAAGATGGGCGAGAACTCTTCGGCGTTCTCCATGAGCTTGCCGGCGATTTCGTTCATGTGCTGGATGACCAGGCCGATGAAGCGCTTCGCCTCCTGCGCGTTTTCCCAGACGGGCATGAATTCGCTGCCGCCCCACAGTGCTTCGAACCACTCTTCGAAGGCAATGACCTTGGGCCCCGATACCAGGGCGGTCAGGTAGCCATCCAGTTCCGAGGTGTTCCACACCGAGGTTTCGCTTTTGTATTGCTCGAGCTTCGACTCGAGGAAGTCCCATTGGGCGTCGGTCAGGGGGGCTGCGCTTGGAGTAGTCATGGAATATGGCCGTGGGGAGTTGATTAACAGTGTAAGTCGATTTGCCGTGCCATGTAGGGCCATGGCAGCAGCGAGGGTAGGCATTATGACGGCTAGGGCGCCGAGCTCCCACGAAGATGGATTTTATTTTGCTGAATCAAGGAGGTGTCATAAAGCCATCACACAATATGGGTACAAGGACCGCGTAGTTCTCATTCAGAGCCCGCCACCGTGACCCTTCGTTTTCCGCTGTTTCACACGTCCTCCATCCACTCCGGCCCGCTGCGCCGCATGAGCATCGGCAAGCGCCTGCTGGCCAGCTTCGGCCTGTGCGCGGTGCTGATGGTCGCCCTGGGCGGCCTGTGCCTGGGGGCGATGCAGCACATTCGCCACCAGGGCGAACTGATCGAGCAGGGGCCGCTATCGAGCATCGCCCAGGCCGATGCCATCGCCCTGGACCTCGCCAGGATGCGCACCGAAGCAGCCCTGCTGCTGGTGTTCGCCAACGACCCCGCCGAACTGGTGAACCGCAAGATCAACCTGCAGCAGTTGAGCAGCGAGGTGGACCAGGGCTTCACCCAGTACCTGACCAAGGTACCGCCGGGCACCGAGCACGACTCCATCGCCTTGCTGCAGGACGCGGCCCAGCACTACGTGAGCCTGTTCAAGCAAGCCATCGACCTGGTCGAGCACAAGCAATTGAACGAGGCCACTCAACTGGCAAACAACGACCTGGCCAACCAGGGCGGGCTGATGGACATGCAGGTGCAGTTGCTGCGCGAACTGAACAAGCAGACCAGCGCCCAAGCTTTGGAAAATACCGCCAGCACCTTTGCCCAGGTGCGCCTGGCGCTGCCGATGGCCTTGGGCGTGGCGTTGGCCTTGATGCTGTTGCAGGCCTGGCGGCTGAGCGTGAGCATCACCCGCCCGCTACGCCAGGCGCTGCACGTCGCCAAGACCGTGGCGGCCGGCGACCTCAGCCAGCCGGTGGTTGCCCATGGCCGCGACGAAGTGGCGCAACTGCTGCAGATGCTCGGGCACATGCGCGATCAGTTGCATGGGGTTATCCAGCAAATCGGCGGCGCCGTGACGCGGCTGAATTCGGCCACCCAGGAGATGGGCGCGATCATGCACGACAGCGCCGAAGGCTTGCAGCAGCAATACAACGAGATCGAACAGGCGGCCACGGCCGTGACCCAGATGAGCCAGGCGGTGGAGGAAGTGGCGGGCAGTGCCGTGGAAACGTCCAGCGAGTCACGCTCGTCCAGCACAGCGGTGCACGAAGGCCAGCGGCAGTTGGACGAAACCATGAGCGATATCGGCGCTTTGGCCGACCAGGTAGAACAGGCCAGCCTGCGCGCCCAGGCGCTGGCCACCGAAACCCTGGGCATCAGCAAAGTGCTTGAGGTGATCCGCAACGTCGCCGACCAGACCAACCTGCTGGCCCTCAATGCCGCCATTGAAGCCGCCCGTGCGGGGGAGGCGGGCCGGGGTTTCGCGGTGGTGGCCGATGAGGTTCGCGGCCTGGCCCACCGCACGGGGGCCTCGACCCGGGAGATCGAGCAGATGATGGCGGGCATTCACCAGGGCACCGGGCAGACGGTTCAGGCTTTGGCCGAAAGTGCGGCGCAAGCCGGCAGGACCCGTGAGCGCGCGCAGGTGGCCAAGGATGTGCTGGGCAATATTTCCAGGTCGGTGGCGGGTATCGATGAACGCAACCAGGTAATCGCCACCGCCGCCGAACAGCAAGCCCAGGTGGCGCGGGAAGTGGACCGCAACCTGGTGCGCATCCGAGACCTGTCGATGCAGACCGCCAGCGGCGCCGCGCAGACCAGCACCGCCAGCCAGGAACTGGGCCGGTTGGCCGCGGAACTGGACGGCATGTTGGCGCGGTTTTCGTTGTAGGTCAGCCGCACGGTGTGCAACGCACGGCTGAGGCTCGCTCAACCGCCTTGAGGCAAGGCCAGCTTCACGCCACCTGGGTGCTGGGCGATGACGCTGTAGGGCAGCACCGACCACTCCGTGCCTTCACACATGCGCGCCACCCGGGCGAAGCTGGGGCCGAAGGCGATGCCCTTGGCGGTGAAGTGCCAGGTGGGGAAGTTCCAGACCTCGGGGTCGCTGTAGTCGCAGTCGTTTTCGTCCGCAGGCTTTTTCATCTCATTGGGGTACAGCTGCTGGAATTGTCGCACCAGCCACGGCGCGAATACCTTGTCGCGGTAAGTGGAGAATTTGTCGAAATCCACGTCGGCTTCTTCCGACTGCTGCGCACCCTCGCGGTCGTCATAGTGAAACGCCGGCCCCTCGCCGACCCACAGCACATCCTCCAGTGACAACGGCTTGCCATGATCGACGTCGAAGTTGATGGGCGCATCGCCGAAGTCCGGGTGGGCGCCGCCGCAGTAATAACTGGTGTAAACGCTGACGCTGACCACTGCGGGCGACAGGAACGTCGGCGTCACGGTCTGGTCGTACTCGCCCTCGCCGAAGCGGGTGCTGCCCAGCATGCACTCGTGGTAGCTGACCACTTCGCTCCACAACCGCGAACGCAACGCCTGGTTGACCCGCGACAGCTGCGGCTCGGGGTAGCCGGACTCGACTTCGAACAGCTGGATTTTGGCGTCGGGCTCACCTCGCCACTGCAGTGGGTAGCCCATGAAGGCGTCACGCTTGCCATTCACCAGCGGCAATTGCAGCAGGCGCAGGTAGTCATACGGCGCGTTGTCGTGCAGTTGCACCCAGAACGGATCAGCGCCGGGAGCAGTGTCGGGAACCTGCGCGGGCTTGAGGTCGACCTTCAGCGGCTTGCCATCGGCTTTCTGCCACTGGCCTTGCCAACCACCCTCGCGCGCCTTCAGGTGCAGTTGCGGGCGCGGGGTGTCGCTGTTGTCATCCAGGCTCTCGTCCAGGGTCAGCTGGTCATTGGCCAGGGTGCCGGACAGCGCCAGGTCGCGGTGGTATTTCTCGTAGAAATAGCGGCCGTTGACCTGCTCGGGGTTGCTCAGGTCAAGGTCTACCACCACTGGCATCGTGCCCAGGGTGCCGGTGTACACCTCTGCCTGGACCGCCGTGGCCAACAGGCTCAACAGCCATGCACCGCAGCGTAGCCATCCATGAGTCATGGGACGTTTCCTTGCAAGACGAGTGGGCGATTATGACGCAAGCCGCGCGGTGCCGAACAGCCGCACGCCGGTCAAGCGGCCTTGCTGTTCCACGAGGTGCAAAGGGGCGGTCCCACCGGGCATCTGCACGCTGACCGCCCCGGCCTGGACCAGGCCCACCTGCCACGCGGCACAGGCCACCGCGGTGGCACTGGTGCCCGACGATTCGGTGGGCCCCTCACCGCGCTCGAACACCCGCGCTGCCAGTTGCTGCGGGCCGAGGGAGGCCGCCCATTGCAGGTTGATACCTGCCACGCACGGCAGGCCATGCCCCTGATCGCCTTGGGCATAGGCAATGGCGGTCAGCGGCTCCCCCAATGCGCTGGAGCGCAACTGCGCCATGCTCGGCAGCGCTTCGGGCCTGTCCAGCCAGGTCACGCAATGGGGGTTGCCGATGCGCACGAACACGCTGTGTTTCCAGTGGCTGTCCATGGCCGCCAGGCCGGGTACCCGCCAGGTGTCGCGGCCATTGAACCGGCTGGCCTCGACCCCCTCGGCGCCTACGGCCGCCGGGCCGAAGGCCGGGGCTCCCAGGTCCAGCCAGAAGCCCTGCACCCCATCGACCACGCCAGGCTCGACGCTGACCGGTACTGGCGAGACAGCGTCGGTTTTGTCATGGTGCACCCTGAGGGTGAACCCGTGCTCCCCCTTCAGCCGGCCCTGGTCGGCCAGCGACTGGGCGAAAATGGTCAGCCCGTTGCCGCTGCGCTCGGCCAGGGTGCCGTCGGTGTTGACGATCAACAGGTCGAACGGCGCCCTGTCCTGGAATGGCCCGACCAGCAGGCCATCACTGCGGTGGGCCTTGGCGCCCGCCGGTTGCGCGCCAGCCGGCCAGTGGCACAGCGCCGCGATCGCCGCGATGGCCCAGGTGGCGCGTTCCCGGCTCGCCTGGGCTGCATTTTCCGCAATGCCGATACCCAGGCTGCGCAGCAGTTCAGGGGAACACACCACATAACGATTGCCGCGCGCGTCGTACAACATGGAAGTGCCTCGCAATGACTGGAAATACTCCGACATTACCGGGAAATGCTTCCCGTGAGTACACTGCTTTCTTTGCTCAGGAGCCCGTATGCCCGAATTGATTCGCCGCCGCTGGCGCTCCTTTGCCGTGCTGATGCTGGTACTCGTTGCCCTGCCCTATGGCTGTTCGCGCCTGGCCTATAAAGAGCGGGAGTTGCTGTACAGCATCCAGCCAGGCATCGCCAGCTGGTACAGCGGCCTGCCGGCCGGGGTGCAGCAAATGAACATTCCCCTGGAAGGCTCGCAGTTCCTGCATGCCTGGTGGTGGCCGGCGGCAAGAAAAGACGCCCCCACCCTGCTGTACCTGCACGGCACGCGCTGGAACCTGACCGCCCAGGTGCGGCGCATCACCGAGCTGCGCAACCTGGGCTTCTCGGTACTGGCCATCGACTATCGCGGCTTCGGTGACAGCCCCGGCGACCTGCCCTCGGAAAACAGCGTGTACCAGGATGCCCAAGTGGCGTGGCAGCGCCTGGTGCAATTGCAACCGGTGGCGCAGAAGCGCTTCATCTACGGCCACTCCCTGGGTGGCGCCATTGCCGTGGACCTGGCCCAACGCATCGCCAGGCAGGATGAGCCCGCCGCGGCGGGCCTGATCATCGAATCCACCTTCACCGACCTGGGCGCCGCGGCGGCGGCCGTGATCCACACCTCGCTGCCGGTGCGCTGGATCATGTCGGAGAAATACGATTCCATCGACAAGATCGGTGCCATCGGCATGCCGGTGCTGATCGTTCATGGCACCGATGACCGCTACGTGCCGTCGCGTTTCAGCCAGGCGTTGTACGACGCCGCCAGCAGCCCCAAGCAGCTGCTGCTGGTACCGGGCGGTACCCACCTGAACAGCATGACCCTGGGCAGCGCCGACTATGCCCGCGCGCTGCACCAGCTGTTCGGCCTGAAAGCCACACAGGGCGCGGGCTAAAGCAACTAACCCGGGGGCGCGGGGTCAGTGGGTATAGGCATTTGCCTTCACCTTGAAGCCTCCGGGAGCACGATGGACAACCAGCACGGCAAGACCCCAGGCCTGTCGGCCGACGAGGAACAGGAAGTCCAGAAAAACCAGCCGCCACGCGCCGCGGTACTGCATGAAATCATCCGCGCCCAGGGCGACCACGAGCTGGAGCGCAATGTCGCCGCCCTGTGGTGGTCGGCACTGGCGGCCGGCCTCACCATGGGCCTGTCGCTGATGGCCATGGGGCTGTTCAATTCCCGCCTGCCCGACACCGAAGCCAGCAAGGTGATCGCCAGCCTGGGCTACTCCGCAGGCTTCCTGGCAGTGATCCTGGCGCGCCAGCAACTGTTCACCGAGAACACCCTGACCGCCGTGCTTCCGCTCATGAGCCACCCTACCCTGGCCAACGCCGGCCGCTTGCTGCGCTTATGGGCGGTAGTGCTGGCGGGTAACCTGGTGGGGGTGCTGCTGGTGTCCTACGTGATGCTGCATTTGCCCATCTTCGACCCCAAGACCGACGCCGCCTTTCTCGACATCGGCCGCAAGGTCATGGAAAACGACGCTTCGCAGATGTTCGCCAAAGGCATCGTCTCGGGCTGGATGATCGCCACCATGGTGTGGATGATTCCTTCCCAGGAAAACGCCAAGATGTGGATCATCATCCTGATCACGTACCTGATGGCGCTCGGGGACTTCACCCATATCGTCGTCGGCTCGGCGGAAGTGTCCTACCTGGTGTGGGCCGGCGAGCTGGGCTGGAAAGACTTTCTGGTGACCTTCGCCGGGCCAACCCTGGCCGGCAATATCATTGGCGGCAGTTTCATTTTCGCCCTGATCAGCCACGCACAAATCCGCAGCGACAGCGGCACCCCGCCGCCCGATGGGCAGAAAAAGCCTAGCCACCCGGCGCCACGGGGCTGACCGCCTCGTCCACCGCGCCCTCTTCCCACCACGGCGCCCCGGTTTTCGGGGCGCGCAGGTTCACCCGTTCGCCCATCTGCGGCGTGCTGACCGGCACCCCCCGCGCCTGTGCCAAGGCGACAATGCGCTGGAAGGGTTCTTCCCAATTGTGGGAAGACAGGTCGAAGGTGCCGTTGTGGATGGGCAACAACCAGCGGCCCTTGACGTCCAGGTGCGCCTGCAGGCTTTCTTCCGGCTGCATGTGCACGCTGGGCCAGCGCACGTTGTAGGCGCCTGTTTCCATCAGCGTCAGGTCGAACGGCCCGTAGCGTTCGCCGATGTGCGCGAAACCGTCGAAATACCCGGAGTCGCCACTGAAAAAGACCCGCAGGTGGGGTTCGATGATCACCCAGGACGCCCACAGCGTGCTGTTGCTGTCCAGCAAGCTGCGCCCGGAAAAATGCTGGGTGGGGGTCGCAGCGAACCGGGTACCGGCTACCTCGGTTTCCTGCCACCAATCCAACTGCCGCACCTTGGCAGCCGGGATGCCCCAGCCGATCAGACGTTCGCCCACGCCCAGGGTGGTCAGGAAGCACTCGGTCTTGCCGGCCAACCGGCGGATGGCGCCTTCGTCCAGGTGGTCGTAGTGGTCATGGGACAGGATGACGGCGGTGATCGGCGGCAATTGCTCGATGCTCAAGGGCGGCGCATGAAAGCGCCGCGGGCCGGCCCACTGCACCGGCGAGGCGCGTTCGGAAAACACCGGGTCGGTGATGAAGAAGCGCCCGCGCAATTTCAGCAGCAAGGTAGAGTGCCCCAGGCGCCAGAGGCTGTCGTCGGGGGCCGCCAGGAGCTGTTCGCGGTCCAGGGCTTGTACCGGTATTGGCTGACGTGGCCGGGTGCCGGCAGGCTTGCGCAGCAACAGGTATTTGAAGCCGATGCGCAGCTTCTTCAGCAAACCATCACGGGGCAGCACCGTGGCGTTGCGAAACTGACCGTCCACGTGAAGCGAGCCCTGTGGCTGCGCCGCTGCTGCTGTTTCACTGCTGTTCAATGACGTTTGACCCATGGTACCCAGTACTCCCGGAAATTGGATGGTTTTCAACCCGCCCCTTTCAGTTGCCCACAAAGGCTAAAGAATACCCCTACGCCTCGCTTGAGAAAGGCCTCGGGCGTGACAAGGCATGTCGGACAGATGCAACGGATCGAATAACCGCTGAAATGGCTTGCAAGGCCACTGCCACTGTCCACAGTATTTATGCGATAAACCGCGGGCTCTCTACACAATTGCCACCCTTGTACAAGAACACGGCTGCTGACAGCCTGGTAATTCGACACTATGGAAAACGGAACCGGCAAAGGGTTGTCATTTGCCAAACGCATTTATGGCCCTCGGGTACTGGGCACTGCGCTGTGCCTGGTCAGCGTGGTGGCAGGGCTTTACCCTTTGTCCCCGCCCGCCTGGCTGTTGGGGTTGCTGGCGTTCAACGGCCTGGTGTGGCCACACATTGCCTATCGATTGGCGCGCCGCGCTGCCGAGCCTTTCCAGGCCGAACGCCGCAACCTGTTGTGCGACTCGCTGTTCTGTGGATTTTGGGTCGCTGTCCTGCATTTCAACCCGTTGCCCACCGTTACCCTGCTGTCCATGGTCACCATGAACAACGTCGCCGGGGGCGGCTGGCGCCTGTTTCGTCATGGCCTGGGTGCGCAACTGCTGGGCATGCTGACGGCGGTGACCCTGTTCGGGCTCGGCTGGGCGCCACAATCCACCCCTGCCCAGGTATGGGCCTGCCTGCCTATGCTGATCCTCTACCCCCTGGCCGTCGGTTGGGTGTGCTACCGCCTGGCCATCCAGCTGTCGGAGCACAAGCGCACCCTCAGTGCCCTGAGCCGCACTGATAGCCTCACCGGGTTGCTCAACCACGGCGCCTGGAAAGACGCCCTCAACCGCAAGTTTCGCAAATGCCAGCATGAGCGCAGCCAGGCCGTGCTGGCCCTGATCGACATCGATCGGTTCAAGGAAATCAATGACACGTTCGGCCACATGATCGGCGATGAAGTGCTGCGTTACTTGAGCGTCCAACTGCGCCGCAACCTGCGCGACACCGACCTGGCGGGGCGCTATGGCGGTGATGAGTTCTGCGTGATCCTGCCAGGCCTGTCCATGGCCCAGGCTTGCGACGTGATGGAGCGCCTGCGCCGGGTGTTCGGCGATTACCACCACCCCCATGCCCACGCTATGCGGGTCAGCCTGAGCATCGGCCTGGCCGCCTGCCGGCTGGAAATGGATGACGCCGGCACCTGGCTGGGGGAAGCCGACAAAGCCCTGTATGTGGCCAAGAACACTGGCCGCAACCGCGTGAGCATCTGCGTCGCCGATAACCTGTTACTCAATTGAGTCAAGTTTCGGACAGCCGGTTAGAACAATTCTGGATCCAGCTGCTTCTATAGATCAGGACGTCTCCGTGCTGTGCGCCCTTCCGCCCATGGCATGAGCCTCAAGGAAGTGCCTGACCAAATGGACCTTACTGCCGCCGTACCGCGCCACCCGATGTTCACCCGCAGGCTGCTTGGCGTGCTGGCGGCCCTGTTCGCCCTGACGCTGGTCGGCGCCATGGTGATGCTGGTCCGGATCGCCGACGACCTCAACGCCGAGCAGCAGCGCAAGACCGTGGTGTATGCGCAGCGCGCGCTGGACAGCCGCCAGGCCGCGTCCGCCAGCCTGGTAAGCGGCTACGGGGTATGGAACGCCGGCTTCCAGCACCTCAACGGCGCCATCGACCGCCAGTGGGTGTACAGCCAGCGCAACCTGGGGCCTGCCCTGTACAGCCAGAGTGGCTACGAAGGCGTGTTCGTGGTGGACAGCCACGGCACCAAGTACAGCCTGTACCTGGGCCAACTGAGCAACGCCGAGATCGGCGACCTGGTGACCACGCCCCTACGCCCACTGATACAAGCCGCCCAGGCGGCCATGGCCGGCGCGCAACCGGTCAGCAGCGTGGTGCTGTTCAACGGCTGGCCGGCACTGGCCAGCGCCTCACCGATCCTGCCCGACGACGACAGTGCCCAACCGGCCCCTGCTGACACCTCGGTGCTGGTGTTCATCGACGCCCTGACGCCGGCCAAGCTACACGCCATGGGGAAGGCTTACGACCTTCAGGACCTGACCGTTCAAAGCCATGCCACCGGCGCGCCGGACCAGTCTCGCCTGGCGCTGGGCGATACCGGTTACGACCTGACCTGGGCCCCCTCGCGGCCCGGTAACCAACTGTTGTGGCGGGTGTTGCCGACCCTGGTGCTGGCTTTCGTGGTACTGGCCCTGTTGATGGCCTGGTTCTTTCGCTTCACCCTGCGTACCGCGCGCCAGATCGACGACAGCTACCAGAAGCTGCACCAGAGCAACCGCGCCCTGGAAGCCAGCGAGGAGCGCTTTCGAGCAGTGGCCGAGGCGGCGTCGGACTGGATTTGGGAGACGGATGCACAATGCCGTCTCAATTACCTGTCCGGCCGATTCGCGGTGGTCACCGGCTACACCAGCCAGGACTGGATGCACTGCTGCATCGACCAATTGCTGCAGTGCGAAACCATGCCCCTGCAAGCCTGGCTGCAAAGCCTGAGCCGCCACGCCTCGGCCACCAGCCTGCGCTGTGCGTACCGCGACCAGGGTGGGCAGTTGCGTTACTGCCGGGTATCGGCGCGGCCGATCATCGGCGACGACAAGGTGGTGGGCTACCGCGGCACCGCCAGCGATGTGACCGATGAAGTGGCGGCCCACGCGCAGATCCAGCACTTGTCCCTGCACGACCCGCTAACCGGGTTGGCCAACCGCAACCAGTTGATCCAGTTCTTCGAGCCTTTGCGCCAGCAAGCCACGGCGCCCCAGATCACCGTGGTGGTGCTGGACCTGGACAGTTTCAAGCCCATCAACGATGCCCTGGGCTACCCCGCAGGCGACGCCGTGCTGATAAAGATCGCCGAACGCCTGCGTGCGTCTACCCGTGGAAAGGACCTGGTGGCCCGCCTGGGCAGCGACGAGTTCGCCCTGGTGCTGTGTGGCCTGAACACCCGGCAGGAGATAGATCGTTTCTGCGCGCGGCTGGTGGAATACCTGCGCCAGCCCATTGCCTTCCAGGCCCAGACCCTGCACGTGGGCGCCAGCCTGGGCATCGCCCAGTCAGCGCACCAAGGGCTGGACGCCGGTGAATTGCTGCGCTGCGCCGACATCGCCCTGTACCAGGCCAAGGCCGCGGGCAAGAATACCTGGCGGTATTTCAGCGCGCAGATGCATGAGCAGGTGCAACAACGCCTGCAACTGGAGCAAGACTTGCGCCTGGCCATCAAGCAGCAGGAATTCGTGCTGCACTACCAACCCCGCTACCGGGTCGACGGCATGGAAATCGTATCGGTGGAGGCGCTGGTGCGCTGGCAGCACCCCATTCATGGGCTGCTTGGCCCCGACACCTTCATTCCCCTGGCCGAGCAGACCGGGCTGATCGTGCCCCTGGGCCGCTGGGTACTGCGCGAGGCCTGTGAAGCGGCGTTCCAGTGGCCGGCGGCGCTGGTGGTGTCGGTCAACCTGTCCCCGGCGCAATTCGCCGGCAGCGACGTGGTGCGCGACGTGCGCGATGTGCTGGTGCAGACCCGCCTGCCCGCCCAGCGCCTGGAGCTGGAGGTCACGGAAAACGTGATGCTCAATGACATCGACAATGCCCTGGGTACGCTGACGGCACTCAAGGAACTGGGGGTCAAGCTGAACATGGATGACTTCGGCACCGGCTATTCCTCGCTCGGCTACCTGCGCGCCTACCCCTTCGACAGCCTGAAGATCGACAAGCGTTTCATCGCCACGCTTAATGGCACCGACAGCGACCGCGCCGTGGTACAGGCCATCATCAGCCTGGGCAACGCCATGGGCCTGACCGTGACGGCCGAAGGCGTGGAAACCGCCGAGCAATTGCGCACCCTCAGCCGCGACCACTGCCACGAGGTGCAGGGCTACTTCATGAGCCCGCCCATCGACCGCCACGCCCTGACCCGCCTGCTGGGCGCCCCCCTTCCCGCCCCTGTGCTCGCCTTACCCTGACCCGGCCGGGCTGCCCAGCAAGCGATGGGTACGCCGCTGGCAAGTTTTTTCAATTACTGCTCGACTTGGCCACTGGACTTTGGGAAATTCCATTCTTGCCCACTACGCGACGCCGCAACAGGACCACCATGGGGACTACCATTGCCACCGATATCGCCACGATCGGTCGCATCAACGCCGTACCCGCTATCCTCCAGGTCATCTGCGAGACCACCGGCATGCGCTTCGCCGCGGTCGCGCGCGTCACCGACACCACCTGGACGGCCTGCGCCGTGCTGGACAACCTGGGGTTCGGCCTGGGGGTGGGCGGCGAACTGGACCTGAGCACCACGCTGTGTGACGAAATTCGCGGCAACCACCACACCATCGTGATCGACAAAGCCAGCGAAGACGAGCTGTACCACGACCACCACACCCCACGCATCTACCAGTTCGAAAGCTACATCTCGGTACCGGTGTTTCGCACTGACGGCAGCTTTTTTGGCACTATCTGCGCTCTTGACCCCATCCCCGCGCGGCTCAAGCAGAGCCCCATCCAGCCGATGATGGAGTCTTTTGCCCGGGTACTGGCCATTCAGATCGAAGCCGAGGAAAACCACCAGCGCACCGAAGCTGCCCTGAGCCAAGAGCGGGCCATCGCCGAACTGCGCGAACAGTTCATCGCTGTGCTCGGTCATGACCTGCGCAACCCGTTGTTCGCCATGAGCGCGGGCGCCGAACTACTGCTGCGCAAGGCCGCCGATGACAAGAGCCGCGGCATTCTGCAACACATCCTTACCGCCGGCCGTCGCGCCGCGCAATTGGTCGACGACGTGCTGGATTTCGCCCGTGGCCGGCTCGGTGGTGGCATCCTGCTGAACGTGCAACCGGTAGCCGACCTGACCGCCTCCCTGACCCACGTGGTCAGCGAGATCCACGGTGCGCACCCCTCGCGGCAGATTCAACTGCGCATCGGCAATGTCCAGGGCATCCATTGCGACCCGGACCGCATCGCCCAATTGCTCTCCAACCTGGTGGCCAATGCGATCCACCACGGCGCCGACGATGGCCCGGTGGAAGTCCGCGCCGACACCCTGGAAGGCGTGTTCGTGCTAGGTGTGCACAACCTGGGCAAGCCCATCGAAGCTGCCGTGCAGGCGCAGCTGTTCCAGCCGTTCTCGCGCCGGGGTACCGGCTCACCGCAAAATGGCCTGGGGCTGGGGCTGTACATCGCCAACCAGATCGCCGTGGCCCACGGCGGCCGCATGGAAGTGCTGTCCAGCCACGAGGCCGGCACCCTCTTCACCTTTCGCCTGCCGCTTCAGCCGGCGGCCTGATCCGCCACCACGGCGATCAGGCGATCCAGGCTCTGCCCCCAACCTTCATGAAAGCCCATGTCTTCATGGGCCTGACGGTCAGCGGCGCTCCAGTGCAGGGCCCGCGCGGTGTAGCGGGTCTTGCCGTCCAGGTCCTCGAAACTGATGACCGCGGTCATGAACGCCCGCGCCGAGGGTACCCAGCCAGGACCAAAAGCATCGGTAAAGACGATGCGGTGGGGCGCCTGAATATCCAGGAACACCCCTTGGCTGGGGTATTCGCTGCCGTCGGGCGCGCGCATCAGGGTGCGAAACAGCCCACCCACCCATAACTGCATTTCGCATTCCGGCGTGGTCATGCCGTGGGGGCCCCACCACTGGCACAGCAAGCGCGGTTCCACCCAGGCGCGAAACACCTGGCTGGGTGGCGCGTCGATCAGGCGGGTGATGGACAGCTCGAACTCGCCCGGCGGGGTGACGAGGGAATGAAGGCTCATATTGTTATTCTCCTTCGGCGCCCGGAAGCGGCGCAACGCCCCACTATGGCGGTATTTGCCCGTGCAACTGAAAGCGCCATTGGCAATAAGCCTGGCACTGCTAAGCACCAAGCCGATGACTGCTGGCCCGTCGCGATAAAAGCGTCGCAACGGCCACCCTGAGCTATGTTACAAGTTCACGCTTTTTTGACGGCGTGGCGGCTAGATTTTCCAGCCCGCAGGGGCACACGATTCCAGTAGCAGGTTTGAGGCGAGGAGCAGTAACGATGGTGGCACGTCAGGGCAGACGCTTTCAGCTCAGTTCAACACGACTGGTGTTGCTGTGTTCATTGGCATTGGTGGTGCTGTACAACCTCGCGACCTGGGAGGCCCTGGCCAACCTGGTCACCCTGGAGGGTGTGAAACGCGCCGGGTTCTACCTGTCCTTCGGCCTGTTCCTGTGGGCCGCCTTCACGGTACTCCTGACCCTGGTGTCATTCCGCCCGCTGCTCAAGCCAGTCATCACCCTGGTGGCGCTGTGTTCGGCGGCCGCGGCCTACTTCATGAACAACTACGGCATCGCCATCGACACGGTGATGATCCAGAACGTGGTGGAAACCAACCCGGGTGAAGCCAAGGCGCTGTTGAGCCCGAAACTGTTCGGCTACCTGCTGGTGCTCGGCGTGTTGCCCTCGGCACTGATCTGGTGGTTGCCGGTGCACTACCGGCGCTTTCTACCGGGCCTGGTGAACAAGGTGCTGGTCATCGCTGCCGCGCTGCTGGTGGTGGGCGCCTCCGTCGGCGCGTTCTACTCCACCTACGCGCCTATCTTTCGCCAGGAAGACAAACTCACCCATTTCATCAACCCCACCAACTACCTCTACGCCGTGACCAAACTGGCCAAGTCGCGCTATGCGGTCAAACAGAATGTGGTGGTGCAGCCGGTCGGCACCGACGCGGTACTCACGGCCCAGGCCAAGGCCCAGCCGAAGAAGAACCTGATGATTTTCGTGGTGGGCGAGACCGCCCGCGCGGACCATTTCTCGCTCAACGGCTACGCCCGCGAAACCAACCCGGAACTGAAGAAACTGGACATCCTCAATTTCACCCGGGTGAGTTCGTGCGGCACGTCCACGGCGGTGTCGGTGCCGTGCATGTTCTCCATGTTTCCGCGCAGCGACTACAGCGACAAGAAGGGCAAGACCTACGAGGGCCTGCTGGATATCCTGCAGCGCGCCGGGGTGCAGACCGTGTGGCTGGACAACAACAGCGACTGCAAGGGCACCTGTCTGCGCATTCCCCACCAGGATATTCCCAAGGATCAGAAAAGCCCGTTCTGCGATGGCACCAATTGCCTGGACGAGTCCTTGCTGGTGGGCCTGCAGGCCTACATCGACGGCCTGAAGGACAACGCCATCATCGTCCTGCATGCCGACGGCAGCCACGGCCCGGAATATTACGACCGCTACCCCAAGGACAAGGAACAGTTCCAGCCGGTATGCCGTACCAACCAATTGGGCAGTTGCAGCCATGAGGAACTGGTCAACGTCTACGACAACACGATTCTGTACACCGACTTCTTCCTGTCCAAGGTGGTGGCGTTGCTCAAGCAGAATCAGGACAAGTACGACACCTCGATGATCTACGTGTCGGACCACGGCGAATCACTGGGTGAGAACGGCATGTACCTGCACGCCGCGCCCTACGCCATCGCCCCGGATGCGCAGACCCACGTGCCCATGGTGATGTGGTTCGGCCAGGACACCCTGGCCCAGGAAGGCATCGACCGCGCGTGCCTGAAAGCCAAGCAGGACGAGGGCGACCTCAGCCATGACAATATCTTTCACTCCGTACTGGGGCTGTTCCAGGTTCAGACCGGGGTGTACCAGTCCGGCCTGGACATGTTCCATGACTGCCGCCGTGCACTGACCGCCAGCCAATGAACCGCGCGGCCAATCAATCCTTGATCGGCAGCCAGATTTCCAGCCGGCCGCTGCTGGTGCTGGGGTCGTAGTCATCGCTGTAGCGCTCGAACTCGGGCGCATCGGCCGCCTCCAACCCCGAGTTGGGCAGCCAAACCTGCCAGATAGCCTGGAAGGTCTGGCCCAACCCGGAAATGTGGCCCTGGTGTTCGAACACGGCGTAGCGACGGGGTGCCAGCTTGATCCAGCGGAAATCCTGGGGCAGGCCCTCTTCGGTCTCCACTTGCACCCCGGCGATGTACTCGAAGCCCCCTACCCCGTCAGGGTTGCAGCACACCCCGTAGCTCTCGCGGCCTACCTGCCCGGGCACCTTGCCCAGAAACGGCACGAACTCGCGCCACAGCGCTTCGATGCCGCTGGTCGTATCCTGGGTATAGCGGTCCGACAGCCCGGCGATGACCATCGCCGTGCCCTGCTCATAGCGCAACGGTTCAATAGCGGTGGGTTCGATACCTGACATGGTCACCTCTCTTCCTGATTAACGTCCGAACACTACTGTAGCAGCGGACCTGGCCGCGTCGCAGCGGCCCGGGTTGCAGGTGTTTTATCCCTGCGTTACCGTTCAGACCTCCCGTTCCCCGAAAAAGTCGGCATGGACCTGATTACCGAAGACTGGCACGCCGGCGCCGTGGTTGAAGCCTCGTGGGTACGCGCCAACGCGGCGAGCTTCCCGCGCCACACCCACGACGAATACGTGCTGGGCACCAACCTGACCGGCGTCGAACGCATCTGGCTCGACGGCCAAGAGCTGGAAGCCCCCGCGGGCACCGTCACCCTCTACAACCCCCAGGCGGTGCAGGCCTCGCAGTTCAGCCCCGACGGCGTCGAATACATCAGCCTGCACTTGGCCCCGGATGCCATCGAACAGGTGGTGCGCGACAACAACCTGCCCGGCAGCACCTTCGAGCAGGGCGTGTTCGAGCACCCCGGGTTGGCGGCCGCCATCCTCGACTTCGCCCGCACCCCGGCCGCCCACCGCGCCGAACACGAGGAGGCCTTCATCCAGCTATTGTGCCAGTGGGTGCAGCCAGGCCCGAGCAAGACCGGGGAGCAGCACGCCAGTGTCGAACGCAGCCTGCAATACCTGCGCGACTGCCTGGAAGAACGAATAGACCTTGATGCCCTCGCGGCTGTGGCGGGGCTGAGCAAGTACCACTTCGTGCGCTGCTTCAAGAAGCACACCGGGCTGGGCCCGCTGCAGTACCAGATGCAACTGCGCCTGCTGGAAGCGCGCAAGCGCCTGCGCGCCCAGCAGCACTCACTGGAAATCGTCAGCCAGTTGGGGTTTTACGACCAGAGCCATTTCATCAACGCCTTTCGCAAGGTCATGGGCGTGACTCCGCAGGCCTACGCCCAGGCCTTCAAGACGAAAGCCCGCTGAGGGCGGGCTTTCGTTACAACGTGCCAAGGCCTCAGTGGCCAAAAATATTCGACTTTTTCGCGCGCTTTTCCGCGCGTTTCTCGTCGGCAGTCTTGGTGGGTTTTTTCTTGGCGGCCTTTTTCGAGTCCATGCCTTTCATGCTGCGCACTCCCGTGGTTGGGTGGATGGTCTATCAGGCTCTGTACGAAATGCATCCCAACTCGGCCATGCTGCGTTGGAATACATTTCATACAGACCCTAGGTATAACACCTGCCAAGCCGCCTGCCCGACTATTTACAGGCCCGCCACGGCCGGCCCCTGGCCGAGGATGAACTCCTGGTAACCGGAGCCGATCACGTACACGGCGAACCAGGCGAAAATACCGGCTGAAGCGACGTAGCAATACCGCAGTAGCCGATCGCCCAGCAGCTTGCCGCCCTGGCTTGCCACTGCGCAGATAGCCACGCACCACAGCACACCGGCGCTGAAAAAACCCGCCAGAAACTGCCCGGCACTCAACAGGCCACCGCCCCCCGACCGCGAGATCAAGGTACCGCCAACCGCGGCGAACCAGAGAATGGCACTGGGCGACGACATGGCCAGAAATACCCCGCGCATGAAATCCCGAAACCCCGACCGGCCCCCGACTGCCTCACCTGTCTGCAGGCTGCTACCGTGGCGCCAGGCATGAATGAGCATCTTCACCGTGAAATACACCAGCAGCGCCGACCCGCCCACCCACAACCCCCACCGCACCCCGCTGTACTGCAACAACACCGTCATGCCCACCAGCGCTAGCACGGCGTACGCCAAGTCGCCGAAACAGGTGCCCAGGCCCAGCCAGAACCCCCGCAGGTACCCGCGCTGCATGGCCAGGGTGATCATGGCGATATTGGCCACGCCAATGTCCAGGCACAGGGAGAGGCTGAGGAGGAAACCGCTGGAGAATTGCATGGGTGTGTCCGAATCGTGGCTGAGTAGGCGTAGTGGACCTGAAGGGGTGGCCGGTTGTATTGGAAGAAATTGCGCCCTGCCAAATCAGCACTGTCTGCACGACATGAATGCTGCTCATGTCAGTTATGGCGCGATCGTTGTGTATTAATAACCGCCTTCCTTCTACGATGCAGCCATGCGAACCGACCACAGGGCAATACCATGACTGACGCACGCACCCTGCTGGGCATCGAGTTGCCCATCATCCAGGCCCCCATGGCGGGCACGGCCACGCCCAGGCTGGCGGCCGCGGTCAGCAACGCCGGGGCACTGGGGTCCATCTCTATCGCAGCGGTAAACGCCGCAGCCGGCCGCAGCATGATCCGCGAGCTGCGCGAACTGACCACGCGGCCGTTCAACATCAACGTGTTCTGCAACCGGCCTTCGCACCCGGATGCGGCCACAGAGGCCGCCTGGCTGGCACACCTGCAGCCGTATTTCGCGGCATTCGGTGCCGCCGCGCCGGCGAGCCTGCACGATATCTACACCAGCTTCTACAACGACAACGCGCTGTTGCCCATGCTGCTGGAGGAACGCCCGCCTATCGTCAGCCTGCATTTGGGCTTGCCGCCCCAGGCGCGTATCGATGCACTGAAAGACGCCGGGATCGTGCTGCTGGCCAGTGCCACGTCGTTGGCAGAAGGCCGCCAGGTGCAGGCCGCGGGCATTGATGCCGTGGTCGCCCAGGGGACCGAGGCCGGTGGCCACCGTGGTGTGTTCGACGAGCACGGCCCGGACCAGCATCTGAGCACACGCGACCTGGTGCGCGTGCTGCACCAACAGCTGGACATACCGATCATCGCCGCCGGCGGCCTGATGGACGGTGCCGACGTAGCCGACGTGTTGAACCTGGGCGCCGTGGCAGCACAGCTGGGTACCGCCTTCATTCTGTGCCCGGAGTCGGCGGCCAACGCGGCCTACCGGCAGATGCTGGGCAGCGAGCGGGCGCGTAGCACTGCCCTGACCACCGTCATCTCCGGGCGCCCGGCCCGGGGCATCGTCAACCGTTTCATGACCGAGGTCGGCGCGGCGGGTCACCCGCCGGTGCCAGGTTTTGGCATCGCCTACCACGCCGGCAAGGAACTGATCGCGGCCGCCGCCAAGGCCGGTTCGGCGGAGTTCGCCGCCCACTGGGCCGGCACCCAGGCGGCGCGCGCACGCAGCCTGCCGGCGGCGCAACTGGTGGAGAAACTCAAGGAGGAATACCACGCGGCGCGGTCTACTCTCTGACAGGACAACGTCTTGAAGGAGCCAGACATGGCCAAGGACACCGCGCCTACCCTGGGTATGCGCACCCTCGCTGTACACGCTGGGCAGCGCCCGGACCCCAGCACCGGCGCCATTGCCACCCCCATCAGCACGGCATCGGCCTATTCCTACGGTGATTTCGACACCGGCGAACAACGCTTCAGCGGGGAAAGCCCCGGCTACCTGTACAGCCGCTTCGCCAACCCCACGGTCGCTGCCTTCGAGGGCAAGATGGCGGCACTGGAGGGTGGCGAAGCCGCCGTGGCCTTCACCAGCGGCATGTCGGCCATTTGCGCCACGCTCATGGCACTGGTGTCCAGCGGCGATGAGCTGATTCATGTCGGCACCCTGTATGGCGGCACCGAAGGCGTGATGCGCACGCTGCTGCCGCGCTTCGGCGTGCGCGCGATTCACGTGGCCGAGGTCAGCGAGCTGGAAGCGGCCATTACCGCCAAGACCCGGGTGATCTTCGCCGAGACCCCGGACAACCCGATGCTGGGCGTGGTCGACCTGCACGAAACCGCGCGCATCGCCCGTGCCCATCAGGTGCTGACCGTGGCCGACAATACGTTCGCTACCCCTTGCCTGACCCGGCCGCTGGCCTTGGGCATCGACGTGGTGGTGCATTCGGCGACCAAGTTCATCGGGGGCCATGGCGACAGCACTGGCGGTGTGGTGGTAGCCAGCGCCGCATGGGTGAATGCGATTCGCACGGTGGGCCTGAAGCAGTTTGGCGGTTGCCTGAGCCCTTTCGAAGCATCGTTGCTGATCCGCGGCCTGAAAACCCTGCCGTTGCGGGTGGAGGCAGCGTGCTTGAGTGCCGAACGCATCGCCAGGTTACTGGAGGAACACCCGGCAGTGGCCAAGGTGTTCTATCCCGGCCTGGCGAGCCACCCGGGGCATGAAGTAGCGCGGCGGCAAATGAGCCGCTTCGGCGCACTCATGTCGTTCGAGCTCAAGGGCGGCAAGGATGCGGCGCGCACCTTTCTCGACCGCCTGGAACTGGTCACCCAGGCGGTGTCGCTGGGCGACACCGACTCCCTGGCCTGCCACCCGGCGTCCACCACCCACAGCGCGGTGGCCAAGGACATACGCGATCAGTATGGGGTCACGGAGGGATTGGTACGGTTGAGCGTGGGAATCGAGGACGTGGAAGACCTGGAACGCGACATCCGCCACGCGCTGGCGGCGCTCGCCTGACCGGCCCCCACCTGCGGGACCGGGCAGAGCGCGGGAAAGGGCCGGGGCCCACAGAGTTGAAGAGTGGGTCTCAGGCCTTGCGGCGCAGCAGAATCACCGCGAACACCGCGACCCAGATCGCCGAGGTGAAGTAATTGACGCGCTGGTACAGCCCGAAGCCGATGCCGTTTTTCGCCGAAATGGCCATCATGGGAATGGTGATCAGGGCCAGCAAGGTCAGCACCATGGAGAAGAACGCCAAGCCCCGAAAGCCTTCCAGCCGCAGCCCTAGCCAAACCCAGACTGCGCCTGCCAGCACCAGGCTCCACGGCAATACCAGTTCACCAAAGTGATGGACTGCCTGAGCGGTGGACGGCGAATCCATCGAGCAACCGGCATCGCATGAGAAATCTCCAGTTACAAAACTGGCCAAGCCGTGCAACATGATCAATACACCACTGAGCCGCCCCAGCGCCGATTGCGGAAATGTCTTGTAAACCCCTACCCCGAATAAAATGAATAACACACCCAGCGGAAAGTTATTGAACAGTGGATACAGCGAATGCGTCGGCGCATCGACAGCGCCGAGAATACTCATGGACTGTTCAAAGTGGCTATAACCGGGGTACAGGCTACCGACAATCAACAAGCCCAGCGCCATCCAGAATGGAATGACCAGGCCGGCTGCATACAGGGGTTTCAAGGAGAACGATTTCAAGCGAACACTCCGCGGGTGGTAATTGCCGGGTACCTTACTACAGCCGGGGCGCCCGCGTCGCGGCCCCGGCTGCCGCGCCCCCTGCGGGAGGCAAGGCGTGGGGCTCAGTTGTTCTGGCAACCGTTGCCCATCACCCGGTACTCGATGGTGTGGCGCTCGCCCTGATGGTCGAGGTAGGTCATTTTGGCTGGCACCACTTCGCAGACGTCAGGGATAGCGGTCATGCTTACCACCTTGGCGATATCCAGGTGAGTTCCATAACTGTATTCCTGAACACTGTTATTCTGAGCCGCGGGCAGGCTGGCAGCACCGGCCATGGTCGAGAACGCGACAAGTGCAGCGACGATAAGACTTTTCATGAGAGTTGGCCTTTAAAGCAATCACCCTGATTGACTTCGTTTGCCGTGTTGGGGCGGGAAGAAGTTGTTGCGCCGAGCGAAGCTGGACGTAACACGAAGTACCTGTCCTGACTGCAAGTTTGTTTCAGCGGGGACACAGATAGAATACAACTTCCGGCGACTGAATAAAGATCAAGTGCCGACATGCACTGTTGCACACTTTGCAATAATACAGACAACGCGCGCGCTGCACGGTAGGCTCGCCCTTCCCTCACACCACTACGGAATACATTAACGTGGAACCCGCCCCCTTACCTGCAGACCTGTGGCCACTGTTGAACAAGTTCTACCGCGAGCAACGCTCGTCCATGCGCGGCAACAAAGCCGCCTGCGCGTGGGTAACGCGCCGGGGTGAGATCGTGGCCGCGCTGAACCTCACGCCCGTGGACGAGGGTTACTGGCTGACGGGGCTGTTGGTGGCCGAGGCCTGCCGCGGCCAGGGCCTGGCGCATGAATTGATCCAGCAGGCGGTGGCCAGCGTCAGCGGCCCTGTGTGGTTGTTCTGCGACCCTGGCCTGGCCGGTTTCTACCAGCGCTCGGGGTTTGTGGAGCATTACGGCCTGCCACAGGTGCTCAATGAACGATTGGTGCGCTACCAGCGCACCAAGGCGCTGATCGCCATGGCGCGCTTATAACCGCCTCGCAGGTTCACTGCCTTAAATGTGTGAGCGACGGCCAATGCACGCGTGCTAGCCTGAAGCAATCCCCCGACAGATAAGGATTGTCATGAAACGTCTGACCCTGGCCGTGCTGGCCCTGGCCTGTGCGGCCCCCGCCTTTGCCTTGACCCTGGCCGCCGCCGCGCCGCCCTCGAACATCAGCGAACAGACGTTCAACAGCGTGCTCAAGGGTCCTTGGCGCGACGCGGCGAACAGCGCCCGCGACCGCTACCGCCACCCTCGCCAAACCCTGCAGTTCTTTGGCTTGCGCCAGGATCAGACGGTGATCGAGATCACCCCTGGCACCGGCTGGTACAGCGAAGTGCTCGCGCCACTGCTCAAGGACCACGGACAGTACATCGCAGCCGTGCAGTCGTCCGGCAGCGCCGACACCCTCAAGCAGAAATTCGCCGCCACCCCGGCCCAATACGGCAAGGCCAGCCTGCTGACCTTCGACCCCAAACAGCCCAAGTTCGGCCCTGATGACTCGGCTGACGCCGTGCTGACTTTTCGCAACGTGCACAACTGGGTGATGGCCGACAACGCCAAAGCGATGTTTCAGGGTTTCTACCAGGTGCTCAAGCCAGGTGGCACCCTTGGCGTGGTCGACCACCGCGGCAAGCCGGGCGAGACGGTCGAGCAGATCAAGAGCAGTGGCTACCTGCCAACCGACTACGTGATCAAATTGGCCACGGATGCGGGGTTTACGCTGGCCGGGCAGAGTGAAGTGAACGCCAACGCCAAGGACACCAAGGACTACCCCGAAGGTGTATGGACGCTACCACCGACCTACAAGCTGGGGGATAAGGACAAGGCCAAATACCAGGCCATCGGCGAGTCGGAGCGCATGACCTTGCGGTTCATCAAGCCAGTGGCCGTGGCCAAGGAGTAATAGCGGCGCCAAGCCCCACCCGCTCGCGTCACGAAGATCACTCGTCTGAGGCAGGGTCCAGCCCGGGGAACAGCACTTCGGTAAAGCCGAAGCGGGTGAAATCCGTGACCCGCGAGGGATACAGCCGCCCGATCAGGTGGTCGCACTCGTGCTGCACCACCCGCGCGTGAAACCCGTGGGCCACGCGTTGCATGGCCTGCCCCTGGGGGTCGAAGCCTTCGTAGCGGATGGACGAATACCGATCTACCACCCCACGCAACCCCGGCACCGACAGGCAACCTTCCCAGCCTTCCTCGGTGGCCGGGCTCAATGGCGTGATCAGCGGGTTGATCAAAATGGTCTGCGGTACGGCCTCGGCGTCCGGGTAGCGCTCGCTGCGCTCAAACCCGAAGATCACCAGTTGCAGGTCCACGCCGATCTGCGGGGCCGCCAGCCCCACGCCGCCTACATGCTCCATGGTCTCGAACATGTCGGCGATCAACTGGTCCAGCTCAGCGGTGCCGAACAAATCCGCCGGCACCGGCGGGGCGACACGCAGCAAACGCTTGTCGCCCATTTTTAGAATGTCACGAATCATTGGTCACTTCCCTGATCAGGCCTGCTCAGGGTCTGGCTTGATGGAGTGATCGCGTCCGAGCCCTGAAACATGCTTTTTATCACTTTCGGACTCGTCTTCGGGGAACTCCTTGTGCCCCGGTTCCTTGCCCTCTTCGGACATATGCTCGATCACCGCATTCATCTCCGCCCCTAGCAGCAGCACGGCCGATGAAATGTAGAAATACAGCAACAGCACGATGATCGCCCCGATGCTGCCGTACATGGCGTTGTAGTTGGCGAACCGCTGAACGTAGAAGGCAAAGCCCAGCGAGGCGATGATCCACACCACCACGGCCAGCACGGAGCCGGGGGTGATGAAGCGAAATTTCTGCTTCACATCGGGCATCACGTAATAGATCACCGCTACCGCCACCATCATCAGGATGACGATCACCGGCCAGCGGGCCACGGTCCACAGGGTTACGATGAAGTCTTCGAGGCCGATCTGCCCGGCCAGCCAGCCCATCACCTGGGGGCCCAGCACCATCAACGCGGCAGCAGCCAACAGCATGCCGGCGATACCCACGGTATAAAAAATGGACAGCGGTATACGCTTCCACACCGGGCGCTCTTCCACCACGTCATAGGCCGCGTTCATGGCGCTCATCATCAAGCGCACGCCCGCCGAAGCGGTCCACAGGGCGATGACGATACCGAAGGACAACAGCCCGCCCTTGGACTGCTGCAGTTGGTCGATCACCGGGTTTACCGAGTCCAGCGCCTGGGGCGGCAGCACCAGGCCGGCCTGCAGGCGCAGCCACGAGAAGAAGTCCGGAAGATGCAGGAAACCGATCAGCGCGATCAGGAACAGGATGAAGGGAAACAGCGAGAACAGCATCTGATAGGCAAGCGCGGAGGCGTACGTGGACATCTCGTCGTCGAGGAATTCCTTTACCGTACGAACCATGACCTTCTTTAAAGACAGTTCACGCAATTCCGGGAAAATCATAGCGTCTCCTTTCGCCGCCATTGAGGGGGGTACAACAAGTGAAACGCCGGAACCTGGGGCGCGCACTGGGGCGCAGGTTTTACCTCAAAACAGCGTAGAACACGAAGCTGGAACGGTTACCGGCGGTGTCCAGACAGCACAGCGGCCATCCGAGGATGACCGCTGTATCGTTCAGACCGCAGGCAAGCCAGTTAGTGCTTGCTCAGCTTGTCCTTCGCTTCACCGACCGTTTGCTGGACTTTGCCCTTGGCCTTGTCGGCGGCGCCTTCGGCACGCAGTTTGTCGCTGCCTACCAGCTTGCCAGCGCCTTCTTTAACGCTACCCATTGCTTCGTTGGCCTTGCCTTTCACTTTGTCTTTAGTGCCACTCATGGTATTTCTCCTAGCGGAAAGTACAGGTGTCTAAAGTCGACATAAGGTTGACCGACCGCTTCGCGCCAGAGTTTCAATTTTTTATCGGCGAATTGCTTTACCCGATGAACAGCACTGGGCGACTATCGGCCACGCCACCCGCACGCTTCGCACACCGCGCTACGCCTCTACCAGACCCCATGCCGCGTTGTCGCCACCGAGCCGGCGAACGCGAAAAAACAACAGTGTTTTTCCCGGAATCGATACCCATGCGTGTTTCTCCAGTACTGGCAGCCCTGCTGCTGGCCTTGCCCGTGGTGACTGCCCACGCGGACGAGCCCACCACGACCGCGGATGCGCCGCAGACCCTGGTGGTCAACAGCTATGCCGACGACGGCAAGGATGGCACCCTGCGCTGGGCCATCGAGCAGAACAACAAGAACCCCGGCCACTACCGCATTGAAATCCAGGCGGTGGGCAACGCGCCCTTCGTGATCAAGCCCGCCACCCCGCTACCGGAAATCAAAGGCCCCGTGACCATCCAGGGCACCGCGTGGAAGCACACCGGCGACTTCATCGCCATCGACGGCTCGGCCTACGTGCAGGGCGACGCCGCGAAGGCGTGCCCCGGCGCGGTAGCCGGGCAGTATGGCGCCAACGTCCGCACCCTGAGCAACCCCGGCCTGGTGCTGCGCGACACCCAGGGCGTGGACATCAGTGGCCTGGAAGTACGCAATTTCTGCATCGGCGTGCTGCTGAACAGGGCAGCCAACAACACCCTGCACGACAACCGCATCGTCGCCAACAAGGGCGGTGCCGGCATCCTGCTGACCGGCGACGACGGCCAGGGCAACGCCACGGCGAATACCACGAACAACAACCGCATCGTCCGCAACCAGCTGATCGACAACGGCGACGGCCTGGAATTGACCCGCGGCGCAGCCTTCAACCTGGTGGCCGACAACCTGCTGCGCGCCACCAAAGCCACGCCTGAAGCGTCCCAGGGCGTGGAGATCATGCAAGCCAGTGACAACACCTTGACCCACAACCGGTTCGAGAACTATTCCGATGGCGTGCAGATCAACGCCGGTGACCGCAATTACCTGGGCGGCAACGTGTTGAGCGGCAACTCCATCGGTATCAGCGTGACCGGTAGCGACAACCTGCTCGATGGCAACCTGATCCACGGTAACCGCATCGGTATCGCCCTGCGGCCAGAGGCCGTCAGCCACAACACCCGCCTGACCGCCAACCGCATCTGGGACAACAGCCAGGACGTTCGTCGCTGCCAGAGCGGCGGTGCCTGCCTGCCTGCCCAGCGCACCGGCGCCATTGTGTTCGGTGTGCCTGGCCCGGACAACGCCACTTTCGTCGGCTCGCGCGGCGGCGGTGTCGAACCGGGCAAGGCCACGGTGTGCGCGGCCAAAGGCCCCGCCACGGCTGACTGCCAGCAGTTGCCCAACCACAACCAGCCGGCACCGAAACTGCGCGCCATCGCTGCCGGGCGCCTGCACGGCGAGGTCAGCGGCGAGCCCAACAGCCGCTACCGCGTGGAAGTGTTCGGCAACCCCAAGCCGACTGAAACCGAAGCGGCGAACTTCCTGGGCGAGGTGTATGTATCCACCAATGGCCGCGGCGTGGCCAACTTCAGTTTCCCGCTGGATGTGAAAGAGCCCAACCGCTCGTTCACCGTCACCGCCACCAGCCCGGACGGTGCCACCTCGGAACTGAGCAAGGCCCTGCCGCGCTGACGCCATGAGCCGCTGCCCCCCTGCTGCGGCCGCCAGGCCGCGGCAGCTGTACGCAGCGCACACGCCATCGTGGGGGCCCCAGACTCGGCCTTGCGGCCACCGCTGCAGCGCCTTGGTCAGGTTTGGCTTTATGTTTGCGCGTTTTACCCCGAGAATGCACCGCGTATTCGGCCACAGCGCCGACGCTTCATTTGCGTAGGACTTCTATGAAACTCGACAAACCCCAGGCCATCGCGCGCCGCAACAAAGAACTCGGTGGCGCAGTGCTCGGTGTCAACAACTGCCATTTCACCCTGCACGACGCTCGGCGCAATATTTTCTGGTTCGATATTCCGGTCGGGCGCCTGGCGATCGGGCAGTACGAATGGATTCACATGCTCATGCACACGCCCAGCACTGACCAGTTGCTGCACCTGAAGGTGCCCACCGCGTTCCTGCGCGAGAAACTGGAAGGGCTGGTCGTGCGCAACGCAGGCAAGCGCAAATCGACGGTCAGCCTGGAGCTGAGCGCCGACAAGGATTCGTTCCTCAAGGACGTGCGGCCGGCCGGCACCGGGGTGAGCTTCGCCCAGTTCCTGCAGAACTAACCGCCGCCTTGCGGCGCTGGTTTTGCCAGCGCCTGCAAGCGACGGTCTTCAGCGGTTCGCGGCCCACACGCCAACGGCGGCCGCCAGTGCCGTCAGCACCACGCCCCAGAAAATATCGATGAACACCAGCAGCGGCGGCCAGCCCACCAGGGTGGCCCAGTTGCTCAGGTCGTACGTGCCATAGGCAATCAGCCCCAGCATCGCCCCATAGCCCAAGCCACGCCAGACGCTGCCAGCGGTCACCCCCGGCCACACGGCCAGCACCACTACGCCCAATGCATAGAGCAGGTAGAACACAGCGGCAGGGGCCAGCAGCGGCTTGTCGCGCATCAGCGAGCCGAGCATCTGTTTATAGGTAGGGCCCATGAGCACGCCAAGCCAGAGCGCGTCCAGGACGAGGACCACAAGAAGGGTGCTGATGTAGGCGATCAGGGCTTTTTTCATCGGTACACTGCCTCGAATGGGGTTCGTACAGTGTAGGCCCAACCCCGGCGAAAAAAGTTCACCGGGGTGTCTAGCTCAAGGCTTCAAGTCAGTTCGATGCGGTCTGCATGAATGACCAACCGGCCTTCCTTGTAGAGGGCACCAATGGCTTTCTTGAAGTTGCCCTTGCTGACCCCGAACAGGCCGCTGATGACCGCCGGGTCGCTTTTGTCGCTGACTGCCAGCACGCCGTTGTTGTCGCGCAGCTTGGCGAGGATCTGGTTATGCAGGCTGCTGACCAACTGTTCGCCCACCGGCTGCAGGCTGAGGGCGATCTTGCCGTCGCTGCGCAGCTCCTTGATGAAGCCCTTTTCCTGTTTGCCCGAGCGCAGGAACTTGAACACTTCGTTCTTGTGGATGAGACCCCAGTGCTTGTTGTTGATGATGGCCTTGAAACCCATGTCCGTTTCTTCGGCCACCAGCAAGTCGACTTCCTGGCCCACGCTGTAGTTGGCGGGCAGTTTGTCCAGGTAACGGTCCAGGCGCGCCGTGGCGGTGATGCGCTTGGTTCGCTTGTCCAGGTACACATGCACCACGCAGTAATCGCCCTGCTTGAGTTCGCGCTTCTCTTCCGAGTACGGCAGCAGCAGGTCCTTGGGCAGGCCCCAATCCAGGAACACGCCGATGCTGTTGATTTCCACCACCTTGAGGCTGGCGAATTCACCGACCTGCACTTTCGGCTTTTCGGTGGTGGCCAGCAATTTATCTTCACTGTCCAGATAAACGAAAACATTCAGCCAGTCTTCGTCTTCGCTGGGAATATCTTTGGGAATATAGCGGTTGGGCAGCAGTATTTCGCCGTCGGCGCCGCCATCCAGATACAGACCGAAATCCGTATGTTTAACCACTTGCAAACTGTTGTAGCGCCCGACTAAAGCCATCTGAAAAAACCCTCGTTTCGTGCGCGCATTCTACCCGAGATCGCCGCCCGCTGCTGCGCTGGCGAGTGAAGCCTTGATATTCAAGGGCTTGGCGTCCGTTCGTCAGGCCACTGGTCGCTCGGCGGTGGCCCTTGGCCCGGCGACGACACTCAATTTCTAAAACTTTCCCTTTAAAACAGGAAGTTACGGTCGTAGACAGCAATTTAAACACCTGATTGACAAATTAATATTCGCCTGATTTCGCGTCAATATTAAGTCAGCAATTAAATGCCCACTCCGGTATAATCACTGGCCGTATTGTAATTGCACAGGTGAATGGCAGCCATGCGTGTAAAAGCCTCGAACAGCAAAGCCAAGCCCGCTCCGGCGGTGGAAACCAGCGAATCGATCAATGACCAGATTGCCGCGTTCCTGAAAAGCGGTGGTGAAATCCAGCAGATCGCCAAAGGCGTCAGCGGTCAGACCTTCACGCCATCGCGCCACATCAGCCTGGGCAAGAAATAACCCAAGCGCCCTCCCCGGGCATGTGGGCCTGATGGCCCACTGCCTGCGCAGTTCCCCTCTCAGCGTTTTCCAGCCGATCGGTGCCGCAAAAACCGACGAGCGGCAAAGTCTCGCCTGTTTTCGCCGGTATGCTTGGCCCCTCTAGATCAAGCCTTCCAGCCAGGGGGAGCATGATGCTCAAGCCCAGCCTGTTCATGATTGCCACATTGATGGCCAGCGATAACGTCAGCGCACAGCTGTTGCAGCGCGACCTGGCCGACTACAACCTGCAGTTCGGCACCAGCCCCGCCCGCTCCATGGCGCAAGGCCTGGTGAAGCCGGCCAGCACCGAGAGTGTGCACGGCGGCGTGGACCTGAGCAGCGACAGCGGTTGGTATTTCGGCCAGTGGGCACCCAGCATGGGCCTGACCGCCTCCACCAACCTGGAAATCGATACCTACACCGGTTTCAAGCGCTCCCTCACCGGCAACCTGGGCTACGAAGTGGGCGTGATCCATTACACCTTTCCCGACCTTGCCACCAATGACAGCCATGAGGTGTATGCCGGCCTGACCCTCTTGGGCAACCGCTTCGGCGCAGCCTTCAGCGACGACCCTGGCCGACGCGACAGCACCCTGTTCGCCGACTTCGGCACCGTGCCGATGCTGGACTTCGGCGTGCGCATGAAAGTCGGCAGCCATCAATTGGACACCCCCTACACCATCGGTGACGACACCGAGGTGCGTGGCTTCAGTGACTGGTCGGTGCAGCTGTCGCGGGCGTTCATGGGGGTGGACCTGAACTTCATCTACAGCGACTCCAGCCTGCGCGGGCCCGAGTGCGTGGCTTATTCGGGGCAGAACAGCTGGTGCGACAGCACCGTGGTCATCCAGGCACAACGCGCGCTGTTCTGAACCCTATTCGTTGTCACGCTGCTGGCGGCGGTACGGAAACACGTCGATCACCTTGCCCTCCATGATCGCCCCTTGCAGGCCTTTCCAATAGTCCGCGTCGTACAGCTCGCCATGCAGCTGGCTGAACAGGCGCCGCTGGCCGGCATCGGCGAACAGGAAAGGCGGAAACTCTTCGGGAAACACGTCATGGGGCCCGATCGAATACCAGGGCTCCGAGGCCATCTCGTCTTCCGGGAAACGCGCTGGCGGGATCTGGCGAAAATTCACCTCGGTCAGGTAGCTGATCTCGTCGTAGTCGTAGAACACTACCCGGCCATGGCGGGTGACGCCGAAGTTCTTCAACAGCATGTCACCGGGAAAGATGTTGGCGGCCGCCAGTTGCTTGATCGCCAGGCCGTAGTCTTCCAGGGCCTCGCGCACCTGGGGTTCGTTGGCGCTTTCAAGGTACAGGTTCAGCGGCGTCATGCGCCGCTCGGTCCAGCAATGGCGGATGAGCACCGTTTCGCCCTCGACCTGCACGGTGGAGGGCGCCACTTCCAGCAGCTCGGCCAGGCATTCGGGGTCGAACTTGCTGCGTGGAAAACGGAAGTCGGCGAACTCTTGGGTGTCGGCCATGCGCCCCACCCGGTCGACGCTCTTCACCAGACGGTATTTTTCGATCACCGTGTTGCGGTCCACGTTCTTGGACGGCGAGAAGCGGTCCTTGATGATCTTGAACACGGTATTGAAACCCGGCAGCGTGAACACCGACATGACCATGCCGCGCACCCCGGGCGCCATGATGAAGCGGTCATCGGTGTCAGCCAGGTGGTGGATGAGCGCGCGGTAGAACTCGGACTTGCCGTGCTTGTAGAAGCCGATGGAAGTGTACAGTTCGGCAATGTGCTTGCCGGGCAGGATGCGCTTGAGAAAGCCGACGAATTCAGCGGGCACGGGAACATCCACCATGAAATACGAGCGGGTAAAGGAAAAGATGATCGACACCTCTGCCTCGTCCGTGATCAGCGCGTCGATGCGCACGCCCTGCCCTTCGCGGTGCAGGAATGCAATTGCCACGGGCCACTGCTCGTCATGGGTGAACAGGCGCCCTACCAGGTAGGCGCCCTTGTTGCGGTACAGCACCGAAGAAAACAGCTCCAGGCGCAGCTCGCTGTCCTTGCACACCCAGTCGGGCAGGTGCTCACGCAGTTGGCCTTCCAGGCGCTGCGTATCGCCGCTCAGGTCGGCGTAGGCCACGTCGAAACGGTAGTCGGCGAACACCTGGGCCAGCATGCCAGCCAATTGGCCATTGGGCACGTAGGTACGGGTCTGCGGCGCCCGCTCGCCACGCAGGGACGGCCGCGTGGTGTGAATGAACATGCAGCCGTCGCTGATCAGGTCATGGCTGAACAGGCCGCAGAAAATCGAGTTGTACCAGGTTTCGGCCAGCTCATCGTCAAAGCGCAGGTCGATCAGGCGAATGTAAGCGCTCTTGACCAGCGGCCATTGCCCTACGTCGTTCAGCACCTCGGTAGCGAAGCCTTCGCGCAGCCGCTCCACGGTCTGGCCGACCTTCGCCTCATACAGATTGATACGCGCAGCCGAAGCGTCCTGGATTTCCTGCCAGTGGGCCTGCTCGAAGCGCCCGCGCGCGCCGTCGGTGATCAGGCGGAAATGTTCGCGGTAGTCATCGAAACCATCGAGGATGGTGCGGGCGATCTCAGCCGCCGGCCATTGTTGCGCCATGGGTCACAGGCCTCTGCAAGGGGCATACAGGAAACCCAAGCGTAGCAGTCGGGGGCCGGCGCGACCTGCGGGACCAGGCGAAGCGCTGCAAAGGCTCACCGCGTACCGCCGGAACCACAGCGGCGCCTGCTTCCCGAGCTGGCGCCCGGTCCCACAGGGGTTGGCTGCGGTGCAGCGCTAACCCTTGCGCAGGCCCCATCGGTCAAGGACACTTGCGCCCTGCCAACCGGATCAGGAGATCCCCGTGAAACCCGCCTCCCTCATGAACATGTTGCTGCTGGCCGCCGTCTGGGGAGCGAGCTTTCTGTTCATGCGTGTCATCGCCCCTGAACTGGGTGCTTTGCCCACCGCTTTTTTTCGCGTGGCCATTGCGGCCACCGGACTGCTGGTCATGCTGGCGCTGATGCGGGTGAAATGGGCCTTCAATGGCAAGCTCAAGACCTGCCTGCTGCTGGGCATGATCAACTCGGGCATGCCGGCTACCTTGTACGCCGTCGCCGCCCAGGTGCTGCCAGCGGGCTACTCGGCGATCTTCAATGCCACGACCCCGCTCATGGGGGTGCTGATCGGCGGGCTGTTCTTCCATGAACGCCTGACCCCGATCAAGCTGCTGGGCGTGTTCGTCGGCCTGTTTGGCGTAGGCATCCTGACCCGCGCCGGCCCCGTGGCCTTCGACGCGCAATTGGCCATGGGCGCAGGGGCTTGCCTGCTCGCCACCACCTGCTACGGTTTCGCCGGCTTCCTGGCCCGCCGCTGGCTGGACCAGCAAGGCGGGCTCGACCCGCGCTTGTCGGCGCTGGGCAGCATGCTGGGGGCAACGTTACTGCTACTGCCCTTGTTCGCCGCCAGCGTCACCATCGCGCCCCCGGCGAGCTGGGGTGGCTGGGAAGTGTGGGGCTCGTTGCTGGGCCTGGGCCTGGTGTGCACGGCGTTCGCCTACATCCTGTATTTCCGCTTGCTGAGCGATATCGGCCCGGTGAAATCCAGCACCGTGACCTTCATGATTCCGGCGTTCGGGGTGCTGTGGGGGGCGTTGCTGCTGGGTGAGCCACTGTCGTGGGCGCATCTGCAGGGTGGAGCATTGATCGGGGTGGCGTTGTACCTGGTCTTGAGGCCTGCGAAATAAGTACAGGCGCTAGCGCGTCACGGTCCTGACCGCATGCCGCCTCCCGGCCAAGCTTGGGAAGGAAGCCACGTGCAATGTCAGGACCATTGCGGTGCCTGTTCCCGAGCTGGCCGGCGACCCTGCAGCTATTGCCTCAGCCCAGGATCTCCTTGAGCCGGTACCACGCCATGCCCAGCGCCAACAGCGGCGAGCGCAGGGCCTTGCCGCCGGGGAACGTCATGTGCGGCACCTTGCTGAAGACGTCGAACCCATGGCTGTGACCGGCGTGAATGGCCTCGGCCAGCAGTTTCGCCGTCCAGTGGGTGACGTTGACGCCGTGGCCGCTGTAACCCTGAGCGTAATACACGTTGGGATACTGGCTCAGCCGCCCCACCTGGGGGAAACGGTTGGCGGTGATGCCGATCATGCCGCCCCACTGGTAGTCCAGCCGCACGTTGGCCAGTTGCGGGAAAACCTTGAGCATCTTGGGCCGCATGTAGGCGCCAATGTCAGCCGGGTCGCGCCCTGAATAGTGGCAGGCGCCACCGAACAGCAGGCGGTTGTCAGCCGTCAGCCGGTAGTAGTCCAGGCCCACTTTCTGGTCGCACAGCGCCAGGTTCTGGGGAATCAGGCTGGCGGCCAGCTCGGCCCCCAGCGGCTCGGTGGTGATGATGTAGCTGCCCGCGGGCAGTACCTTGCCGCTCAGGCGCGGTTCCAGGTCATCCAGGTGGGCGTTGCAGCCCAGCACCAGGTGGCCGGCCCGCACAGTGCCACCGGCGCAGCGCACCTGCACGGTACTGCCATGGATGATCTCCAGCGCCGGGCTGTTCTCGAAAATGCGCACACCTTGGGCCTGGGCCAGGCGCGCTTCGCCCAGCACCAGGCGCAAGGGGTGCAGGTGCCCCGAACCCATGTCCACCAGACCACCGGCGTACTGATCGCTGTTCACCACTTGCCTGATCTGCGCGGGGCCGACGATGCGGGTTTCGTGGATGTAGCCCATTTCGCCCAACCAGCGCTGCTCCTCGGCAAAGGCCGCGAACTGGGCCGGGGTATTGGCCAGTTCGCAGAAGCCCCAGCGCAGGTCGCAGTCGATGCCATTGGACTCGATGCGTTCGCGCACCAACGCCACCGACTCGATACCCGCCTGCTCCAGGTAGCGCACACCGTCATTGCCCACGTAGCGGGCAAAGCCGTCCACCGCATGGCCAATGCCGCGGATCAGTTGGCCGCCATTGCGACCACTGGCGCCCCAGCCGATTCGCCGCCCTTCCAGCAGCACCACCGACAGGCCACGCGCGGCCAGTTCCAGGGCCGTGTTGACGCCAGTGAAGCCACCGCCGATCACGCACACATCCGCGACCAGGCCTTCCCCCAGGCAGGGGTACTCCAGCATCTGGCCAGCGGTTGCCGCGTAATACGACCGGGCATGTTCTGAATGCATCACCATCACATTTCTCGCTTAACGGTTCGACTTGATGTCCACCCAGTCACGCGTCATCAAACGCATGATGGCCGGTTTCGGGGCGGTGGAAATGTAGAGCTGGTCGAGTACTTCCTGAGACGGGTACACCTCAGGGTTACTCAGCAGGTCCTTGTCCATGTATTGCTTGGCTTCGACGTTCGGGTTGGCATAGCCGACCGTGGCGCTGACCTTGGCGATGACCTGCGGGTCGAGCAGGTTGTTGATGAAGGCGTGCGCCTCTTTCACGTCTGCGGCATCGGCGGGGATGGCCAGCAGGTCGAACCACAGGTTGGCGCCTTCCTTGGGAATGGCATAGGCGATATGGATGCCGTTCTTGGCTTCCTTGGCGCGGTTGGCCGCCTGGAACACGTCACCCGAATAGCCGAAGGCTACGCAGATGTTGCCGTTGGCCAAATCCGACACGTACTTGGACGAGTGGAAGTAGGTCACATACGGGCGCACGGCCTTGAGCTTGGCCTTGGCCTTGGCGTAGTCCTCGGGGTTGGCGCTGTTAGGGTCCAGCCCCATGTATTTCAGGGTGGCTGGCAACACTTCGTCAGCCGAGTCCATGAAAGAAACGCCACATTGGCTGAGTTTCTTCATGTTCTCGGGCTCGAACAGCACGGCCCAGGAATCGATGTGGTCCACACCCAGTACTTGCTTGACCTTGTCCACGTTGTAGCCGATGCCATTGGTGCCCCACAGGTAGGGTACCGAATGGGCGTTGCCGGGGTCGTTCTTCTCCAGCAGCGTCATCAGTTTGGGGTCCAGGTTCTTCCAGTTCGGCAGTTGCGAGCGGTCCAGTTTCAGGAATGCCCCGGCCTTCACCTGACGGCCGAGGAAGTGGTTGGAGGGCACCACCACGTCATAGCCGGTGTGGCCGGCCAGCAGCTTGCCTTCCAGGGTTTCGTTGGAGTCGAAGACGTCGTACACCACCTTGATGCCCGTCTTGGCGGTGAAGTCCGCCAGGGTGGTATCGCCGATGTAATCGGTCCAGTTGTAGACACTGACCGAACCTTCGGCCTGGGCCCCGGTGGCCATGGTCAGCGCAAGGGCTGCGGGTAACAGGGTTTTCAGAACTTGCATTCGACTCACTCCTTGGAAAGGTTGGCGCTGCAAGCTTGAAGCTTGCAGCGTGAAGCTGCCTCAAACACTCAACAGCAGGAACTCGCGCTCCCAGGAACTGATGACCCGCTTGAAATTTTCATGCTCCGCGCGTTTTACCGCCACGTAACCGCGCACAAACTTCTCGCCCAGGTACTGGATGACGGTGTCGCACTCTTCCATATGCGCCAGGGCGTCTTCGATGGTGATCGGCAGGCGCAGGTTGCGGCGCTCATAAGCACGACCTTCCACCGGGGCGCTGGGCTCGATGCCCTCGACCATGCCCAGGTAGCCGCACAACAGGCTCGCGGCGATGGCCAGGTAAGGGTTGGCGTCGGCGCCCGGCAGGCGGTTTTCCACGCGCATGGCTTCGGGGCTGGCATCCGGCACCCGCAGGCCCACCGTACGGTTTTCCTCGCCCCACTCCACGTTCACCGGTGCCGAGGTGTCCGGCAGGAAGCGGCGGAACGAGTTGACGTTGGGGGCGAACATGGGCAGCAGCTTGGGAATGTACTTTTGCAGGCCGCCGATGTGGTGCAGGAACAGCTGGCTCTTGGCGCCGTCGGCGTCAACGAAGATCGGCTTGCCGGTGGCGATGTCGATGACGCTCTGGTGCAGGTGCATGGCACTGCCCGGCTCGTCGCCCACCGGCTTGGCCATGAACGTGGCGGTGACGTTGTGCTTGAGGGCCGCCTCACGCATGGTGCGCTTGAAGATGGTGATCTGGTCGGCCAGGTCCAGGGCATCGCCGTGGCGGAAGTTGATCTCCATCTGCGCCGGGCCGTCTTCGTGGATCAGCGTGTCCAGGTCCAGGCCCTGGGCTTCGCACCAGTCGTAGACGTCTTCGAACAGCGGGTCGAATTCGTTGGCGGCGTCGATGGAGAACGACTGCCGGCCGCTCTCGGCACGGCCCGAACGGCCCAGGGGCGCACGCAGAGGCAGGTCGGGGTCTTCGCAGCGCTGGGTCAGGTAGAACTCCATTTCCGGCGCGACGATGGGCTGCCAGCCTTTGTCGGCGTACAGCTTGAGCACTTTCTTCAGCACGTTGCGCGGCGACAGCTCAACGGGGTTGCCCTGTTTGTCGAAGGTGTCGTGGATGACGATGGCCGTCGGTTCGATGGCCCAGGGGATCACATAGATCGACGAAGGGTCCGGGCGGCAGATCATGTCGATGTCGGCAGGGTCCAGCAGGTCGTAGTAGATGTCATCGTCGACAAAATCCCCGGTTACCGTTTGCAACAGCACACTTTCCGGCAGGCGCATGCCGCGCTCATGCAGGAATTTGTTGGTGGGTGCTATCTTGCCGCGGGCAATGCCGGTCAGGTCGCTGACCACGCATTCAACCTCGGTAATCTTGTGATCTTTCAGCCAACTGGACAGTTGGTCGAAGGGGGCATTCATAAAGACCTCATCTCGATTTTTGTTAGCGCCGATAGTGCCTGGTTTTTGCCTCGAATGAACGAAGCGTGGGGCCGATCTTCCCCTCGGGCGCGTTCCCTTATATCTTGCGCATGCAGCTTATAACCATCTATCCACTTTACGCACGCCTTAATGCACCATCGTGGTGCGACCAGGTCATCGTATGAAAGAGCCCTACCCGCTTACCGTCCAGGCCTACCAGACCGGCAGTTTCACCGAGCAGATCCAGGCCACGCCCGGCTGGGTGCAGGACTATCAGCAGATGTCACCGGGGCATTTCCGCGGGCAGATCCGTTACCTGGACCTGCACGGCGTGGAAATTTACGAAGAAGGCATGAACACCCGGGTAGAGCAGCACTTCAGCGCCCCCCAAGGGTCACTGGCTTTCTGTTTCGACCAGAGTGAGCAGTCGCTTTACCTGCTGAACGGCGAAAGCCGCAATATCTGGATCACCCCGGAGCACTACCGGGAGACCGCCGTGGTGTTCGGCCCCCAATTCGTGCGCGAGCATGGCCTGGAGGTGGCGCGCCTGGAAGGGTTGTTCATGGCGCCGCTGCGCTGCGGGCAGAACCAACTGTTCACGCGCTGGCTGGGCAGCACCCTCACCCGCCTGGCCGACGATGCCGACGGCCCAGACCGCGACAGCCTCACGCGGCAATTGCTGGACGACTGCCTGTTCATCCTCGACAACGCCTCGGTGGGCTTGGATACCGGTGCCTTGCAACGCCGGGGGGCAGAGCGGCGGATCATGAAGCGGGTGTTCGAGTGGGCTGCCGACGTGCCCGATGAAACCCTCAACCTGGTGGAACTGGCGCGGGTCGCCGGCGTGTCGCTGCGCCAGTTGCGGCAAGCCTTCAAGGCCTACACCGGGATGGCGCCGGCCCAATGGCTGCGGCTCAAGCGCCTGAACAACGCCCACCGCGAACTGCTGCGCGCCCAAGGCAACGCCACCACGGTGGCCGAGGTGGCGATGCATTGGTCGTTCTGGCACTTGGGGCGGTTTTCCAGCAGCTACCGGGCATTGTTCGATGAACTGCCCAGCGAGACGCTCAGGCGCAGGCGCTGAAACCCGATACCCGCGGGACATGGGTGGGACAAAGCATCCTACCCCGTGTGAAGATAACCGCCCTGCCCCCACCCATGAAAAGGACTGAATGATGCGTAGCAAAGCCGTACTGGGCCACACCGAGACCACCCGTATCCTGGCCGCCGCCCGCGCCGAAGCGCAGCAGAACAACTGGGCGGTGACCATCGCCATCGTCGACGACGGCGGCCATCTGCTGGCCCTGGAGCGCCTGGACGGCGCCGCCGCCAGCACCGCGTACCTGGCGCCGGAAAAAGCCCGCACTTCGGCCATCAGCGGCCGCGAATCGAAATATTACGAAGACCTGGTGAACACCACGGGCCGCACCTCGTTCCTGTCGGTGGACATCATGACCTGCCTGGAAGGCGCGGTACCCATCATCCACGACGGCCAGGTGATTGGCGCGGTTGGCGTTTCAGGGGTGAAGTCGGAGTTCGATGCGCAGATCGCCCGGGCGGGCGTGGCCGTGCTGGGCTAGGAAAGCGAGAGGCCCCGGCCGAGCGGCCGGGGCACGGGGTTCAACCGAACAGCCAGTAACCCAGGGCAGTCAGCAGCACCACCGCCAGCACAGGCCGCAGAACGCGGTAGGCCTTGGGGTTGGCGCGCTTGAATGTCTTCACCTTGCCGGAAATGCCGTCACTGAAACGCTTGCTCCAGGCGTAGGCCTGGTTGATACCGCCCACGCGCTCTTCATCAACGTTCTGCGGTGCCGTGGCACGGCCCAGGAAGGCGCTGACGCTGCGGTTGATGCGGCCCATCAGGCGGTTGCTCAACGGGCGCTCGATGTCGCAGAACAGGATCACGCGGGTGAAGTCGGTCTCGTTCTTGACCCAGTGCACGTAGGTCTCGTCGAACATCACATCTTCGCCGTCGCGCCAGGCGTATTCCTGACCGTCCACGAAGATGCGGCAAGCGTCGGAATTGGGCGTCGACAGGCCCAGGTGGTAGCGCAGCGAACCGGCGAACGGGTCGCGGTGCGGGTTCAGGTGGCTGCCGCCCGGCAGCAGGGCAAACATGGCGCCCTTGACGTTGGGGATGCTGCTCACCAGCTCCACCGTCTTGGGGCACAGGGCCACGGCCGACGGCAATGGCTGGTCGTACCACTTGAGGTAGAAGCGTTTCCAGCCTTTCTTGAAGAACGAACCGAAGCCGGCGTCGTTGTTCTTTTCGGCGGCGCGAATGTAGCCCTCGTCGAACAGGTGCATGGCCTCTTCGCGAATGGTTTCCCAGTTGTTCTTCAACAGGTCCAGTTCGGGAAACTTGCTGCGGTCCAGGTAAGGCTTGGACGGCACGGCGGAAAACAGGTACATCAGCGCGTTGTACGGCGCGAAGAACGCGGAGTGGTTGACGAACTGGCGCAGCACCGGCAGGCGCGCCTTGCCGCGCAGATGCACGTAGAGGATGCTGCAGACGAACAGCATCAGCACAGCAACCTTGACGGCGAGTGAAAGGGTCATGCAACAACTCCTTGAATGGGCAGTCAGCCATGATAAACCCTGGAAGGCTGCCTGGGCAGCCATTCCGGACGACATTCATTATTGCGCGGGCCGCCAGCCTCTTCCTTGAGGCAAGTCAACACTGGTAGCCGTGGCCGTAAGGCCGCGTTGGCGGTACAGGCTTACTGCTGGGTTTCAGCCTCGGTGAACAGGTCGCTGAACAGCATGCTCGAGAGGTAACGCTCACCCGAGTCCGGCAGGATGACGACGATGGTCTTGCCCTGCATTTCCGGCTTCTCGGCCAGGCGCACGGCCGCCGCCATGGCCGCGCCACAGGAAATGCCGCACAGGATGCCTTCTTCCTGCATCAGGCGCAGGGCCATGGCCTTGGCTTCGTCGTCGCTGACCAATTCCACCCGGTCCACCAGCGCCAGGTCAAGGTTCTTGGGCACGAACCCGGCACCAATGCCCTGGATCTTGTGCGGGTTGGGCTTGATCTCTTCTCCCGCCAGGGCCTGGGTGATGACCGGCGAAGTGATGGGCTCCACCGCCACAGAGAGAATGGACTTGCCCTGGGTTTTCTTGATGTAGCGCGACACGCCGGTGATGGTGCCGCCCGTGCCCACGCCGGCCACCAGCACATCGACGGCGCCATCGGTATCGTTCCAGATCTCCGGCCCCGTGGTCTTCTCGTGGATGGCCGGGTTGGCCGGGTTGCTGAACTGCTGGGGCATGAAATAGGTGTCGGGGTTGGCGTTGGCCAGTTCCTCGGCCTTCTCGATGGCGCCTTTCATGCCCTTGGCAGGCTCGGTGAGTACCAACTCGGCGCCCAGGGCTTTCAGCACCTTGCGACGTTCGATGCTCATGGAGGCCGGCATGGTCAGCACCAGCTTGTAGCCACGGGCGGCGGCAACGAAGGCCAGGCCAATGCCAGTGTTACCGGAGGTAGGCTCGATGATGGTCATGCCCGGCTTGAGCTTGCCGCTGCTTTCGGCGTCCCAGATCATGTTGGCGCCGATGCGGCACTTGACCGAATAACCGGGGTTGCGGCCTTCGATCTTGGCCAGCACGGTTACGCCGCGCGGGGCGATGCGGTTGATCTGCACCAGCGGCGTGTTGCCGATGGAATGCGCGTTGTCAGCGAAAATGCGGCTCATGGCAGGAGGTCCTTATGCACCAGCGTAAAAATCCAAGGGTAAGCCTGGTGGCCGGGGGAGTCCAGTCGTGGCGAACGGATGCCGCGCGCACCGGTCAATGTCTTATAACGTTCAGGACACCAGCATCATGAAACGTCGCTACAGTTGGCCCCTGTGGACGGTGGCAGTCATCGTACTGCTGCTGATCGTGCTGCACGTCGCCTTGCCCTACGTGGTGCGCAACTACCTCAACGACAAGCTCGCCGACATGGGCGCCTACCGCGGCCACGTGGCTGACGTGGACCTGGCCCTGTGGCGCGGCGCCTATAAAATCAACGGTTTGGAAATCGTCAAGGTCGACGGCAAGGTGCCGGTGCCTCTGCTGACTGCGCCGTTGATCGACCTGGCGGTGAGCTGGCATTCGCTGTGGTACGACCATGCGGTGGTGGCCAAGGTGGAGTTTGCGAACCCGGAACTGAACTTCGTTGACGGCGGCACCAACAAGCAGGCCTCCCAGACCGGTGCCGGTACCGACTGGCGGGCGCAGTTGAATAAATTGGTGCCGTTCACCCTGGACGAGGTGCGGGTCAACGACGGCACCATCACCTTCCGCAACTTCAATTCCAAGCCGCCGGTGAACCTGTCGGCCAATCATGTCAACGCCAGCCTCTATAACCTCACCAACGTGGAAGACAAGCAGGGCAAGCGCGATGCCCGCTTCGAAGGCCATGCGCAACTGTTCGGCCAGGCCCCGCTGGAGGCGACCGCCACCTTCGACCCCTTCAGCAACTTCGAGGACTTCCAGTTCCGCCTGCGTACCACCGGTGTGCAACTGCGCAAGGTCAACGATTTCTCCAGCGCCTACGGCAAGTTCGACTTCAATGCCGGTACCGGTGACGTGGTGGTGGAGGCCCAGGCCACCAAGGGCCAGCTCACGGGCTACATCAAGCCGTTGCTGCACAACGTCGAGGTGTTCAACTGGCAGCAGGACGTGGAGAACAAGGACAAGGGCTTCTTCCGCTCGGTGTGGGAAGCCATTGTCGGCGGTACCCAGACAGTGCTGAAGAACCACAACAAGAACCAGTTCGCCACCCGCGTGGACCTCAGCGGCAGTGTGCACCGCCAGGACATCAGTGCCCTGGAGGCGTTCTGGGAGATCCTGCGCAACGGCTTCGTGCAGGCCTTCAACGCCAAGTATGAACAGGCGCCGCCCAAGGAAGGTGATTGATAGCGCTGGCGTGTGTTCATTCAGCGACTGAATGACGGCGCTGCGTTCACATTCGACCGAACCCCGCGTTATAGTCGCAGCATGACAAAACGTTCAGACTGAGGGCAAGCAGACATGAAGTTCGAAGGCACCGCGGCATACGTCGCCACAGACGACCTGAAACTGGCGGTGAACGCGGCCATCACCCTGCAACGCCCGCTGCTGGTCAAGGGCGAGCCTGGCACGGGCAAGACCATGCTCGCCGAGCAACTGGCCGAGTCCTTCGGCGCCCGCCTGATCACCTGGCACATCAAGTCCACCACCAAGGCCCACCAAGGGCTGTACGAGTACGACGCGGTCAGCCGCCTGCGTGACTCGCAACTGGGCGTGGACAAGGTCCACGATGTGCGCAACTACCTGAAGAAGGGCAAGCTGTGGGAGGCCTTCGAGTCCGAGGAACGGGTGATTCTGCTGATCGATGAAATCGACAAGGCCGACATCGAGTTCCCCAACGACCTGTTGCAGGAACTCGACAAGATGGAGTTCTACGTCTACGAGATCGACGAGACCATCAAGGCCAAACAGCGCCCGATCATCATCATCACTTCCAACAACGAAAAAGAGCTGCCAGACGCGTTCCTGCGCCGCTGCTTCTTCCATTACATCGCCTTCCCCGACCGCCCTACCCTGCAAAAAATCGTCGATGTGCATTACCCCGACATCAAGAAAGAGCTGGTGAGCGAAGCGCTGGACGTGTTCTTCGACGTGCGCAAAGTGCCCGGCCTGAAGAAAAAGCCCTCTACCTCTGAACTGGTGGACTGGCTGAAACTGCTGATGGCCGACAACATCGGTGAAGCGGTGCTGCGCGAACGCGACCCTACCAAGGCCATCCCGCCGCTGGCCGGTGCCCTGGTGAAAAACGAGCAAGACGTGCAGTTGCTCGAACGCCTGGCGTTCATGAGCCGGCGCGGCAACCGCTGAGGGGCCTGGCATGCTGCTCAACCTCTTCAACGAGATGCGCGCCGCCAAGGTGCCGGTCTCGGTGCGCGAACTGCTGGACTTGATCAACGCCTTGCAGGCGCGGGTCACGTTCGCCGACATGGACGAGTTCTACTACCTGTCCCGCGCCATCCTGGTGAAGGATGAACGGCACTTCGACAAGTTCGACCGTGCCTTCGCCGCCTACTTCAATGGTTTGGAAAAACTCGACGACCACTTGCAGGCGCTGATTCCCGAAGAGTGGCTGCGCAAGGAGTTCGAGCGCTCGCTGACCGACGAGGAGCGCGCGCAGATCCAGTCCCTGGGGGGCCTGGACAAACTCATCGAGGCATTCAAGCAGCGCCTGGAAGAACAGAAGGAACGCCACGCCGGCGGCAACAAATGGATCGGCACGGGCGGCACCAGCCCGTTCGGCTCCGGTGGTTTCAACCCCGAAGGCATCCGCGTGGGCGACGCCGGCAAGCGCCAGGGCAAGGCCGTGAAGGTATGGGACCAGCGCGAGTACAAGAACCTCGACGACCAAGTGGAACTGGGCACGCGCAACATCAAGGTAGCCCTGCGCCGCCTGCGCAAGTTCGCCCGCCAGGGCGCCGCCGAGGAACTGGACATCGACGGCACCATCGACCACACCGCTCGTGATGCCGGCCTGCTGAACATCCAGATGCGCCCCGAGCGGCGCAACACCGTCAAGTTGCTGCTGTTGTTCGACATCGGCGGTTCGATGGACGCCCACGTGAAGATCTGCGAGGAACTGTTCTCGGCCTGCAAGACCGAGTTCAAGCACCTGGAGTACTTCTACTTCCACAACTTCGTGTACGAGTCGGTGTGGAAGAACAACCTGCGCCGCACCTCTGAGCGCACCGCCACCCAGGACCTGCTGCACAAGTACGGGCCAGACTGGAAGGTGATTTTCGTCGGTGACGCGGCCATGGCGCCCTACGAAATCACCCAACCGGGGGGTAGCGTGGAGCACTGGAACGAAGAAGCCGGCTACGTGTGGATGCAGCGGTTCATGGAGAAGTACAAGAAGCTCATCTGGATCAACCCCTACCCCAAGGACACCTGGGGGTACACGGCGTCGACCAACATCGTACGTGAACTGATCGAAGACCAGATGTATCCGCTGACCTTGCGCGGGCTTGAGGAGGGGATGCGGTTCCTGTCCAAGTGAGATCGGCGCGGGCCGCTTCCCGAATGTCGCCCGGCCATTGAGCCGGGCGCAGCCAGGGGGCCTAGCGCCAGTGTTCCGGCACTTCACCCTTGTAGCGACGCACGCCATACAGGGTCCACGCCGGCAACATCACCAGGCACTCCAGCACCAGCGCCAGAATGAACGCCACCGCCACGCCCCAGCCAATTGCCTCGGGCACAAGCAACACCTGGTAGGTATACCCGTTCAGGGTTTCCTGGCTGATCTTCGGATCGGCTGCCGTGATCACGTGCCAGTCGCGCCACCACCACGGCCCCTGCAGCGCCAGCCACTCGGCGTCCAGCGCCTTGTGCCGCTCGATCAGGGTGCCCACACTCTGGCCATCGCTCTGGAACACGGGGTCGCTGCTGTCGTGGTAATGGGCCACCAACGCCTGCAAGTCACCGTTGAAGAACTTGTCAGCAGTGTCCTGGAAGCCGCGTAGGCTTTGCTGCGCTTCCATCAGGTGGGCTTCCACCCGGTGCACGTAATCATTGATCAGGCCGGGCACCTGAACGCCCAGCAACAACCCCACGGCAAACAGCACCAGTCGCAAGTAACTTCGCAGCATCGGGCCTTCCTAGTCAGTGGTGCCCTGCAGCACGCATTCGCCGCGGCGCCACAGCGCCCATTGGCCGGGCTCGTAGCGCTGCCAGGTTTCGTTTTCGGTCAGCGGTTCGGTGGCAATCACCGTGACCACGTCGTTGGGGGTGGTCTCGGCCTGGAAGTCGACGATCACGTCCACGTCCTTGAGCCGGGCCGGGCCGAACGGCGCCCGGCGGGTAATGTGGGCCAGTTTGGTGGAGCAGAAGCAGAACAGCCAGTCGCCGTCACTGAACAGGCAGTTGAAAACACCCTTGGCCCGGTAGTGAGCGCACGCTTCGATGAGGACAGGCAGTATCTGCTCGATTTCCACTGGCTCGGGAAACGCTTCGCGCACGCGGTTGAGCAGGTCGCAGAACGCCGCTTCGCTATCGGTATCACCCACTGGCCGGTAGAACGTGGCAGACGGGTTGAAGTCGGCCAGTTGGCCGTTGTGGGCGAAGCACCAGTTGCGCCCCCACAGTTCACGCACGAACGGGTGGGTATTGGACAGGCACACCTTGCCCACGTTGGCCTGGCGGATATGGCCGATGACCACCTCGCTCTTGATCGGGTAGCGCTGCACCAGCTCGGCCACTTGCGATTCGCTGCTCGCGGCCGGGTCCTGGAACAGGCGCAGGCCGCGCCCCTCGTAGAATGCGATGCCCCAGCCGTCGCGGTGGGGGCCGGTCCGGCCGCCACGCTGCATCAGCCCGGTGAAGCTGAAAACGATGTCGGTCGGCACGTTGGCGCTCATGCCCAGCAGTTCACACATGGCAGCTCCCCGGCGGCGTTACAGGCGCGGCTCGACGCGCATGCGCCCGACAGGGCTGGGCGGTGTCGGCTGGGGCGGCGTGCGGCCGAAACGGTCGGCGCTGCCAAAAGGCTCGTCGGGTTCGTCACGGCGCCGCTGGTCGGCCTCGGCCTTGGCCAGGGCTTCGTCACGGGCGGCCTGTTCGGCACGGCGGGCGCGGCTGCTGCGTTCGATCGGCCAGCGAATCAGGGCGTAGATCACGTACAGCACCAGGGCGACCAGGCTGTACATGGCCAGGTCCGACATGGCGGGCAAGGCATGGCCGGCATCCTTGAACAGGATGTCCAGGGCGGTCATGGCCACCGCGGGGGCGAACATGTCCTTGCCCGGGTCGACGATGGTGGGGGTAAACAGCACCACCGCCATCACCAGGCGCAGCGGCTGGCGCAGCCAGCGCCAGATCCAGGTGGTCAGGCGCAGCCATACCATCAGGCAACCAAAGGCGGCGAAGGCATAGATACCCCAGGCGAGGAAATAGTCGTTCTCGGTCATGGTGTCCGTGGCAAGGCAGGCGAATAGGCGCTTATGATAACGACTTTTCGCCGTGCAGGCGCCCCCTATGCCAAAAGGCCCGCCGGGTGCCGCCAAATCCCCCTTTGCGACTGAACCGCCCATGCCCCCATCAGCCACCGCCCCACGTGCCCCCATCGCCCGCAAGGCCGACGGCACCGACCCCTACGCCTGGCTGCAGGAACGCGACAGCGCCGAGGTGCTTGATTACCTGAAGGCTGAAAACGCTTACCAGGAAGCGCAACTGGCCGACCAGGTCGAACTGCGCGAACAACTGTTCGAGGAGATCAAGGGCCGCATCCGCGAGACCGACCTGTCCCTGGCGTCGCCTTGGGGCCCTTACCTGTACTACACCCGCACCACGGCCGGCGACGAATATGCGCGCCACTACCGCTGCCCCCGTCCAGCCGACGACAGCGCCACGGTCGACGAAGCCCGCGAGGAACTGCTACTGGACCCCAACGCCCTGGCCGCGGGCGGGTTCCTGTCCCTGGGCGCCTTCAACATCAGCCCCGACCACCGGTTGCTGGCCTACAGCCTGGACACCAGCGGTGACGAAATCTACCGCCTGTACGTGAAGGACCTGGCGACCGGCGACGTCACCGAGCTGCCCTTCGATGACTGCGACGGCAGCATGACCTGGGCCAACGACAGCCAGACGCTGTTCTTCGGCGAACTGGACGATACCCACCGCCCCCACAAGCTGTACCGTCACCGCCTGGGCGGCAGCGACGCCACTCTGGTGTTCGAGGAGACCGACGGGCGCTTCTTTCTGCACTGCTACCGCGCCAGCTCCGAACGTCAACTGATCCTGCTGCTCAACAGCAAGACCACCAGCGAAGCCTGGGTGCTGGACGCCACCACCCCGGAACAGGCTTTCCAATGCCTGGCCCCCCGGGTCGAGGATCACGAGTACTACCCCGACCACGGCCAGCTGGACGGCGCCTGGACCTGGTTCATTCGCAGCAACCAGGACGGCATCAACTTCGCGCTGTTCCAGGCCCCGGACGATGGTCAGGCGCCGACGCGCGTGCGCTGGCAGCCGTTGATCGGCCACCGCGACGATGTGATGCTCGAAGGCGTGACCCTGAACGCCCAGGCCTTCACCCTGAGCCTTCGCGAAGGCGGCCTGCCGATCATCGAGGTGCACCCCCAGGGCCTGGCCAGTTATCGCGTGCAGCTGCCGGACGCCGCCTACAGCTTGCACGTCTCCGATAGCCTGGAGTTCGTCAGCACGCGCATTCGCCTGCGCTATGAGGCGCTGAACCGGCCTGCCCAGGTCCGTCAACTGACCCTGGCCGATGGCGAGCAGAAGGTACTGAAGGAAACCCCGGTGCTGGGAGCGTTCAACGCCGACGACTACGTCAGCCAGCGCCTGTGGGCCACGGCGGCCGACGGCACGCGCATCCCCATCAGCCTGGTGGTGAAGCGCAGCGCCCTGGGGCAACCGACGCCGCTGTACCTGTACGGTTACGGCGCCTACGGCGAAAGCCTCGACCCGTGGTTCTCCCACGCCCGCCTGAGCCTGCTGGAACGCGGCATAGCCTTCGCCATCGCCCATGTGCGCGGCGGCGGCGAGCTGGGCGAAGCCTGGTATCGGGCGGGCAAACAAGAGCACAAGGCCAATACCTTCAGCGACTTCATCGCCTGCGCCGAACACTTGATCGCCCAGGGCCTGACCACCAGTCAGCAGCTGGCCATCAGCGGCGGCAGCGCCGGTGGCCTGCTGATCGGCGCGGTGCTCAACCAGCGCCCCGAGCTGTTCAAGGCGGCCATCGCCGAAGTGCCGTTCGTCGACGTGCTCAATACCATGCTCGACCCGGACCTGCCGCTGACCGTCACCGAGTATGACGAGTGGGGCAACCCCGAAGAGCCCGACGTATACGAGCGCATCAAAGGGTACGCGCCCTACGAAAACGTCAGCGCCCAGGCCTACCCTGCCCTCCTGGTGGTGGCCGGTTACAACGACAGCCGCGTGCAGTACTGGGAAGCGGCCAAATGGGTGGCACGCCTTCGCGACACCAAAACCGACAGCAACCTGCTGCTGCTCAAGACTGAACTGGGCGCCGGCCATGGCGGCATGAGCGGCCGCTACCAGGGCCTGCGCGATGTCGCGCTGGAATACGGTTTCGTGTTCAAGGTACTGGGCCTGGCCTGAGGGAACTTCGCGACCACCTGATGTCTGATTGACACTGTTTTTCACACACTTGCCAGTGCCCGCCACCTACACTCAGGGGCGGGACCCGTGCGTATAACAAGACCGTGATGCCATGCCAGATCCGACCTACCTGAATAACGAAATCCGCGACATGCTCATGGACTGCGGGTTGTTCAACCAACTGCTGCCGGCGGACTTCGCTGCCGCTTCCGGCTATTTCATCATCACCAGCATTGCCCAGGGCGAGGAAATCTTCCATGAGGGCGATGCGGGGACATTCATGTGCATCATTCACCGCGGCACCGTGACCGTGCGCAAGACCGGTGCCGACGAGCAGCCGGTGGACGTCGCCAGCCTGCGCAAGGGCCGGGCGTTCGGCGAGATGGCGGTGCTGGACGGCGAACGACGCTCGGCCACCTGCGTGGCGGCCAGTGACTGTCAATTGCTCAACTTGGGCAAGGACTCGTTGGACAAGATGCTCAACGATGCGCCGAAAATCGCCGCGAAGATCATCCGCGCCCTGGCGGTGTCCATGTCCAAGCGCTTGCGCATGGTGGATGGCCAACTGCTCTCCCAGCACCCCTGATCGCCCAGCCTGTCCCGCGCGCAATCCACTCAGCCGGGCGGGGGTTTGTTGGGCGAGGCTTGCAGTTCCGGCAAGGCATCATCCTTGGGCGGCCCCGGTACCTTGATCGGTGGCAGCAACGGCGCGCTCCCCGCCGGCCCGGCCTTGGGCAGGATGGGGCTCGAGACCTGCGGGTAGGGCGTCGGCGTCGGCGTGCCGGGGGCGCCGCTGCTGGGTGTGACCACGTTTGCCTGCACTTCTACCGCCTGCACCGCGCCAATACTCAGCGCAAGGGCGGCAATGCCCGATACAATAAGCGACTTCATCGACGGCTCCGCTGCCGGGTACTTGTTCTGCACCCAAGGCTACTCTTTGCCGCGCCCGCTGTCCCCTCCCTCTGCGAGATCCTCATGAAACGCTTTGTACTGCTGGACACCACGCCCATCCCCGACAACGGCGGTGCCCTGTGCCTGTTCGAATACGGCGAGGATTTCGTCATCAAGATCCAGGGCGGCGACGGCGGCCAACTGATGAACACGCGCATGCACGGCTCCGAGGACGCGCTGGCCGAAATCCCTTGCCGCAAAGTGGCCGGGCGGCCGAATTCACGGGTACTGATCGGCGGCCTGGGCATGGGCTTCACCCTGGCCTCGGCGCTCAAGCACCTGGGCAAGAGCGCCGAAGTGGTGGTGGCCGAACTGGTGCCTGGCGTGGTGCAGTGGAACCACGGGCCGCTCGGGGAGAAGGCCGGCATGCCGGTGCTGGACCCGCGCACCACCATCGTTCAGGAAGACGTGGCCAAGGTGCTGCAAAACGAGCCCCAGGGCTTTGATGCCATCATGCTCGACGTCGATAATGGCCCCGAGGGCCTGACCCAGAAGGCCAACTCCTGGCTCTATTCCAGCGGCGGCCTCGCAGCCTGCGGCCGCGCCTTGCGGCCCAAGGGCATCCTGGCGGTGTGGTCGGCCAGTGCCGACCGCCAGTTCAACGACCGCCTGCGCAAGGCCGGCTTCAAGGCCGAAGAGGTGCAGGTGTATGCCCATGGCAACAAGGGTACGCGGCACACCATCTGGATCTGCGAAAAGCTCAAGGGCTAACCCCTGAACGGCCCTCCTTGCGCTGCACGGCCCGGTTTCGCGCTAGAATGCAGGCTGACCGTCATTACCCCTTTGAGGTGAACCCATGAGTTCGTCCACCCCCCATACCGCCAAGCTCGACCGCATCCTGGCCGAGACCCAGCGCGAGCGCGAAAGCGGCTACCGCGACAAGGCGCTGAAGATGTACCCGCACGTGTGCGGCCGCTGCGCCCGTGAGTTCTCCGGCAAGCGCCTGAGCGAACTGACCGTGCACCACCGCGACCATAACCACGACAACAATCCGCAGGACGGCTCCAATTGGGAGCTGCTGTGCCTGTACTGCCACGACAACGAGCACGCTCGTTACACCGACCAGCAGTACTTCGGCGAAGGTTCCCTGAGCAGCCCGACCATCGCCAAGGCCACCCACAACCCCTTCGCGGCCCTGGCCGGCCTGATGAAAAAGGACTGATCCGGCGTGGCCAACAAGCGTTACAGCTGCATCGGTCTGTTCAACCCCAAATCCCCTGAAAACGTCGGCTCGGTCATGCGAGCCGCCGGCTGCTATGGCGTGAATTCGGTGTTCTACACCGGCAAGCGTTACGAGCGGGCCCGGGACTTTGTCACCGACACCAAGCGCATCCACTATGACATCCCGCTGATCGGCATCGACGACCTGCAGAAGATCATCCCCCTGGGCTGCACGCCCGTGGCCGTCGAGTTGGTGGAAGGCGCGCGCCCACTGCCCGAGTACACCCACCCGGACCGTGCCATCTACATCTTCGGCCCCGAAGACGGCTCCCTGGACCAGAGCGTGCGCGACTGGTGCGAAGACACCATCTACATCCCCACCGAGGGCTGCATGAACCTGGCGGCGACGGTGAACGTTGTGCTGTATGACCGCATGGCCAAGGGCTTGAATACCCGCTCCGGGCCGAAATTCAAATAGGCCGATGGAACAGCGGCGGGGTTTGGCAGTCAGCTACTGAAGACCAAAACCCATCAGGAGTACGATCATGAGCGACAACCAGCACCTGGAAGTGTTCGACACCATCGCCCGGCGGGCCTCGTCCACCGATCACAACGTGCAAGGCTGGGAACGTGCCGGCTCGGTGGCCACCGGTATCGTCATGGTCGGCAAGGGATTGCGCCGCGGCGGCCTGTTCGGCCTGGTGCAGATCGCCATCGGCGGCGTCGCCCTGGCCCGCGGCCTGACCGGCCACAGCGCGACCAAGGCGCTGATCGCGCAAAGCCGCCAGGAGTTGGACGGCGTGCGTGCCAAGATCGAGCGGGCAGGTGAAGAGCTGAGCAAGTTGCAGGACACCGCGGTACAAGCCACCAAGACCGCTACCGTGACCGGCAACGACGAGCTGGCTTCGCCCAAGGCTTGATCCTGCTTGACCGCCCTGCGCTGCTACGCCGCTCCGTGTAGCAGCGGACCTGGCCGCGTCGAGGCAGATGCGGTGGGCCTGATACTCCGCAGCGCCCGGGACGCGGCCGGGTCCGCTGCTACGTCGGTTCGTGTAGCAGCGGACCTGGCCGCGTCGAGGCAGATACGGTGGGCCTGACACTCCGCAGCGCTCGGGACGCGGCCGGGTCCGCTGCTACGTCGGTTCGTGTAGCAGCGGACCTGGCCGCGTCGAGGCAGATACGGTAGGCCTGATACTCCGCGGCGCCAGGGACGCGGCCGGGTCCGCGGTTCGTGTAGCAGCGGACCTGGCCGCGTCGAGGCAGATGCGGTGGGCCTGACACTCCGCAGCGCTCGGGACGCGGCCGCTGATCAGCCGGCGCGGAAGATCAGGTAGTCTTCCCAGTCATCCTCGTCCACATCCTTCTCACTGAGCATGCGCCCCGACTGGGAGATGTGCTTCTTGTGCACGCGCTTGCGGTCACCACACACCAGGTGGTGCCAGCTGGGAAGGTCCTTGCGCTCGCTGACCAGCCGGTAACCGCAGGTCGGCGGCAGCCATTTGAACTGGTCGGCCTGCCCTGGGGTGAGCTGGATGCAGTCCGGGACCTTGGCCTTGCGGTTGGGGTAGTCGGTGCACTGACAGGTCTTGAGGTCCAGCAATTGGCAGGCGATGCGGGTGTAGTAGACGCTGTGATCGTCTTCATCTTCCAGTTTCTGCAAGCAGCATAACCCGCAGCCATCGCACAGCGACTCCCACTCCACCGGGGTGAGCTGGTCGAGGGTCTTGGTGCGCCAGAAGGGGTCGATATGCGTAGCCATGTTGCAGGTGTCCTGTATCGAGATGCATTTCGCCGGCAGCCGGCTGAAAAGGCCGCCAGTCTAGTGCTGTAAGGCCCGCGGGCCAAGCGCCGGCGACATCCGGTCGAACACTTCACTTGTCAGCGAGGGCCTTGGCGCAGTAGTTTCGCTGTTTTCCCTCAACTTCGTAGGAAGCGTTCATGAGTGTTAACCCGCGTATCGCCGAGCTCGGCATCCACGAGCAGTTCATCAACCGCTGGTCGCCACGCGCCTTCAGTGACGAAAACATCTCGGAAGAAACCCTGCTCAGCTTCCTTGAGGCGGCACGCTGGGCGCCTTCGGCGTACAACTCGCAGCCATGGCGCTTTCTGTTCGCCCGCCGCGGCACGCCGAACTGGGAGCGTTACCTGGGCCTGCTGAACGAGTTCAACCGCAGCTGGGCGCAGCACGCGTCGGCACTGGTGATCATCCTGTCCAAGACCACCTTCACCGCACCGGGGGCCACGGAAGAAACGCCCGCCCTGTGGCACACCTTCGACACCGGTGCCGCCTGGGGCCACCTGGCGCTGCAAGCCAGCCTGAGCGGCTGGCACACCCACGGCATGGCCGGTTTCGACAAGGCACTGGCCCGCAAGGAGCTCAAGGTGCCGGAAGGTTACGAGCTGCACGCTGCCATCGCCATCGGCAAACTCGGTGACAAGGCCAGCCTGGCCGAACACCTGCAAGCACGCGAATTGCCCAGCCCACGCCGCCCGCTGAGCGAACTGGCTGCCGAAGGCGACTTCACCCTGTAGGCCATCCCGAAGGGATGAAGCTGCAAGTGGCGTGCCCCCCACTTGCAGCGCCCCGAAGGGGCTCAGTAGCCCCGGGCGAAGTCCACTTCGCCGCGCAGTGGCTGGCCAGCGCTGTAGTTGCGCAGGTTTTCCACGAACAAACGCACCATCGCCAGGGGTGACGTGGGTGCCGAGCTGTGCCCGGTCAATAGCAGGCCCCAGGCAGTCCAGAACGGATGACGTTGGGGGAGCGGCTCCTGGCGGCAGACATCGATCACCGCGCCGGCCAGGTGACCTTGTTTCAGCGCTTCCACCAGGTCGGCATCGACCACCGCCACGCCCCGCCCGGCGTTGATGAACAAGGCATCCGGGTTGAAGCGGGCGAACAGCGCAGCGTCGTAGATATCCTGGGTCGCCGGCGTATCGGGCAGAAGGTTGATCACGTAGTCCACCTGACCCACCTTCTCCCCCAGGGCATCCAGGCCCAGCACGTCGACGAAGGGCGCCTGCTCACGCGGGCTGCTGGCAATGCCATACAGCGTCACGCCAAAGGGCAGCAGAAACTCCGCTACCCGCTGGCCGATGTCGCCGGCACCCACGATCAGCACGCGCCGCCCTTCCAGGCTGCGCCCCGGGCGGCTATCCCACTTGCGCTCCACCTGGGCTACCAGGCGCGCCAGCACCTCACGCTCGTGGCCCAGCATGTAGGTCAGCATGTACTCGGCCATCACCTGGCCAAAAATGCCCACGGCGCGGGTCAAGCGGTAGTGGCGTGGCAGGCCGGGCAACAGCAACGGCGTGATGCCCGCCCAGGTGGACTGCAACCACTGGGGCTGGTGCCCTTGGCGCAGCAGGGTACCCAGCAGGTCTGGCTGGCCCAGCCACACGGGGCAGTCGGCAGCCAGTTTCGACAGTTCGGCCGAATCCCCGCTGGTGAGAACATCTACGTCCGGCGCCGCTTCACGCAACAACTGCGCGTAAAGGGCGTAATCCTGTTCTGCGATCAGAACCCGCATGCTTGAAAAACCCTTGAAAACCCTGCCCGCCCCACGGACGACTGCCGGGTGTGACGGTCAGACCGGATCGTTGCGACGCAACAGCTCTTCGGGCAGGTGCTCGATGTACTCTTCTTCAGGCGGCGGCATCTGCAGGTGGTAACCCTGGCTGTCCAGGTTGGCCAGCACCTGGGTAATGTCTTCGCGGGCCAGGGTGCGTTCCGGGGTCAGTACCATGTCGAAGGCATGCACGGGCTTGCCAAACACGGTCAACAGGCCGTCGGGCACGCGCGCCAGGGCGTCGCTTTTGAGCACATACAGGTACATCTCGTTCTTGCGCGGGCTTTTGTAGATGGAGCAAATGCGTTTCATGGTGTCTCTCCTGCGCCTGCCAGGGCCTGGAGCAGGGCCTGGCCCATGAGCTCGCGGCGCCAGCCACGCAGTGTGTCAGGCAATTGATAGGGGCCGTCGGGGTAGCCGCTCTTGAGCAGGGCTTCGAGGGTTTTCTTGCGCAGCATCACTTCCGGGGCGATGCCCAGGCGCTCGCCTTCGGCCTGGCCGATGGCGCGCAGTTGCTTGAGCACGCCCGCCGCTTCGATCGGCAACGGCTCAGGCAGGGCTGGCGGCCATTGCTCGGGCGGCACGCTGCCGGCGTCCTTGATCAGCGTGAGCAGGAACTCGCCGTCCTGGCGCACGGTGCGCGGGTGCATGTCTTCGATCTTGGCCAGGGCACCGAGGTTGTCCGGTTGGGTACGGGCCAGGGGCCACAACGAATGCTCGCGCAGGATGCGGTTGCGCGGCAGGTCGCGGGCGCGGGCCTCGCGCTCGCGCCAGGCGCACAGCTCGCGCAGCACGGCCAGTTGCTGACGGGACAGCTTCCAGGCCAGCTTGGCCTCACGGTAGATTTCGTACGGGTCCACTTCGCGGCGCAGTTGCGCCACCAGTTCGCTGCCATCTTCCAGCACCCAGGCGTACTTGTCGTCGGACAATTGCGGGCGCAGCTTTTCGTAGACTTCAGCCAGGTGCACCGCGTCTTCGGCGGCATAGCTGACCTGGGTGTCCGACAACGGCCGCTGCAGCCAGTCGGAACGGGTCTCGCCCTTGGGCAGCTCGATGTCGAGCACGGCCTGTACCAGGCGCGAATAGCCCATGGAGAAACCCAGGTTCAGGTAGGCAGCGGCCAGCTGGGTGTCGAACAGCGGCGCCGGCAGGCTGCCGGTGAGACGCAGCAGCACTTCAAGGTCTTCGCTGCAGGCATGCACTACCTTGATCACGGCAGGGTTTTCCAGCAACTGCGCCAGTGGTTGCCACTGCTGGATGGTCAACGGGTCGATCAGCCAGGCGCCAGCGCCGTCGCCAATCTGGATCAAGCCGGCTATCGGGTAAAAGGTGTCGACCCGCATGAACTCGGTGTCGAGTGCAACGTACGGCAGACGCTGCCATTCGGCACACTGCCGGGCCAGGCTTTCGTCGTCGCGAATCCAGTGAATATCGATGGCCACAAGGCTCTCCCTCGAACAATGGCGCGCAGTATATATCGACCCCGACGGTTACTGGGCATTCCATCGACAAAGGCGATGCGGATCAAGCCTTGCGCAGCACGTAGGTCCGCCACATGGCGTAGCCCGGGACCAGGTCATGATGGTCGACAATGGCGAACCCCGCCTGGCGAAATTCGGCTTCGATCTGCGCCCGGGGTACCACGAATCGGTTGTGGCGGTCACTGCCCTGCCCGGCATCGAGGCGGCGCTGCTCCAGCCGGCGCCGACGCCAGGCGCGGAAGTTGCCGTCCACCCACAGGGAAATGATCACCGTGTCCCGGCTGACCCGGTGGAATTCGCGCAACACGCTGAGGCGTTGCGCGCTGCTGGGCACATGGTGGAACCAGCGCATGCAGAAAATGCAGTCCACCGCGTTGTTGCCCAGGCTGATGGCCTCGGCGCTGGCCTTGAGCGGGGCCACCCGGGCGGACAGCGCGGCAGGTGAGCCGCTCATGGCCAGGCTGAGCTGGTCGGGGTCATGGTCGGCGGCGAGAATGACGCGGTTGGCGTGTTCCGCCAGCACCGGCCAGAAACGACCGCTGCCACAGGGCAGGTCCAACACCAGCCCGGGCTCCCCGGCGGCATCCAGGCACTGGCGCGCCAACTGGGCTTCACGCCATTGTTGCAGGCGTCCGGCCAGGCCCGAATGGGGCGGTGCTGCAGCGTACAGTTGACCGGAACCGCGGTGCGAAGGTGGCAACGACATGAATGACGAGCGCTCGGAAAGGCCAGGGTGAGACGTCACCTTAGCGCCGTGGGAGTTAAATGCGGGTCAATCCAATGTGAAAAAAACGTCAGCAAACTCCGGGCTTTTTTCACCACGGCTCCCTCCCCCCATGCCCACCCCAGCGGTTGGCCCGGCCGGCCGATGGAATCAAGGCTATCCTCAATAGTCTCAACCTAGGCCCACAAACCCAGCAGAGGTGACGAGAATGCCGGTCAAACACAATCTGTACGAGGACTTGAAACTCACTCGCGAAGAGGTCGAAACCCGCAGGAAAAGCGATGACAGGCTCAGCAAGCTGCTGAACGACTACGACGCCATTGACGCAGATGTGCTCAAGGCCGAATCCGCCGCCGCCCCGGATGACGAGGTGAAGAAACTCAAGGAGAAACGTTTGCTGGCCAAGGACCGCATCGTGCAGCAATTGGAATACCCAGGCACCCGCGGGGCGGGGGCGGGGTTTGATCAGTAAGTGACGGGGTGGACAAGTCCGCCCCCCGACGAAAAGCCCGCAATGAAATCATTGCGGGCTTTTTCTTTCGGGGCCCCTGCAACGCGGCGTTACATCGCGGTATGGAAGATCTGCTCGATCTCGCCCTGGGTGGCGGTGCGCGGGTTGGTGAAGCCGCACGCATCCTTCATCGCATTCGCGGCCAAGGTAGGAATGTCATCCGCCTTGGCGCCCAACTCGGCCAGCCCACCGGGAATACCAATGTCGGCGGACAACGCGCGAATGGCGGCGATCGCGGCGGCGGCGCCCTTTTCATCGTCCAGCCCCTGGGTGTCGACGCCCATGGCCGTGGCAACGTCTTTCAGGCGCGCCGGGCAGACGCTGGCGTTGAAGCTTTCCACGTGGGGCAGCAGCACCGCGTTGCACACCCCATGGGGCAGGTCATAGAAACCACCCAGCTGGTGGGCCATGGCATGCACGTAGCCCAGGGAGGCGTTGTTGAAGGCCATGCCCGCCAGGAACTGCGCATAGGCCATGTTTTCCCGGGCGGTCATGTCGTCGCCCTGGGCCACGGCCGTGCGCAGGTTGGCGGCAATCAGCTGCACTGCCTTGAGTGCGCAGGCGTCGGTGATCGGCGTGGCGGCGGTGGAAACATAGGCCTCCACGGCGTGGGTCAGGGCGTCCATGCCGGTGGCCGCGGTGAGCCCCTTGGGCATCTTGGCCATCAGCGCAGGGTCGTTCACCGACAGCAGCGGCGTGACGTTGCGGTCGACGATGGCCATCTTCACGTGGCGGGTTTCATCGGTGATGATGCAGAACCGGGTCATCTCGCTGGCCGTGCCGGCCGTGGTATTGATGGCAATCAACGGCAGTTGCGGCTTGGCCGACTGGTCGACACCTTCGTACTCACTGATATGGCCGCCGTTGGTGGCGCACAGGGCGATGCCTTTGGCGCAGTCGTGGGGCGAACCACCGCCCAGGGAAATGATGAAATCGCTGCCCGACTGTTTCAGCGCGGCCAGACCGTTCTCGACGTTGCTTACGGTGGGGTTGGGCTGGGCGCCGTCGAAGAGGGTGGCATTGATGTCTTGCTCGGCCAGCAGGCCCGCCACCTTGTCGGCCACTCCGGCCTTGGCCAGGCCAGCATCGGTGACGATCAGGGCCTTGCGAAAGCCATATTTGCGAATGGCGACCACTGCTTCGTCGAGGCTGCCGATACCCATCATGTTCACGGAGGGAATGAAGAAAGTGCTGCTCATGATTGATCCTCTTTTATTGTGGGTGGCCCAGGGCCGGGCCGAGGTTGCGGTTCATCAGGCGAGCTCGTTGCTGGATCAATGCTAGGCGCGCGGGGGTGGGGGAAGAATGGTGCTTTGGGGGGGATGGAGGGGGTGCTTTGGTAGTACACCCGGCGGCAGGCCAACAGGGGGCCTGCGCTGTCGTTCAGGAGCGGGAGGCGTCCTTCTGAAGTACCTCACGGGTGAAAATCAGGAAATCGTCCATGTTCTTGAGGTTGGAGGATAGCGTTTCATCTACCCAACCGGCTTGTGCAATCAGCGCCAGTGCGCTTCATCGACCATAAACGCTTCCGTCCTTCAAGATATCCGACAACACTCCTGCCCTGGCGGCATCGAGCGCCCATTTCTCACTGACGACGAAGCACTCGAACAGCCCGGCGGCCAAGTTCTGACCCCAGAGCCGCTCTCCAGTGGTGATGACCTGAAACTGCATGATCGTACTCGCAGAGCGCAAATCGACAAGGTCGACCGCACACCCCGCCAAATCGGCAAGCTCCCCTGCCAACTCCCAGAGTGCGACAGGGTCAGCCGACGTCGGCAGCAGCACCGCAAGGTCTAGATCGCTATCGGGCCCGGCATGGCCGCTGGACTGGCTGCCAAAACAATAGATAGCCTGCAACGCTGGCAAACGCTGTTGGAGCCTTTCAATAATCTTTTCCATGTTCATGAAGCGTATCCAAGCACGTTTTGCCCGATAAGGCACGCCCCGCGCTGACGGCTGCCCGTTCGGTCTCTTCCGGACACTTACACAAGCCGCGCCGGCTGCTAGGATATCGACCATCAGAAGAACAAAGCCGGCGCTATCTTTGTAGTCTCCCGGACGGAGGAAAGATGAACGCCCAGAAAGAGCCGCCCCTCATCGAACTGCAGCGCCTGCCGCGCCAGGCCTGGCTGCGGCTGCTGGGCCAGGCACCGGCCGGCCTGTGGTTCTGGCCGATCATGCTGCTGGCCACCCTGGCGCGCCTGTACCAGCTGACGGCTTCGGCGATCTGGTGCGACGAAGGCTCCAGCCTGGTGATCAGCGCCTACCCTCCCTCGCAGATCTGGGCCCACGCCGGCCATGACGTACACCCCCCACTGTATTACCTGGTCCTACATGGCTGGATGGCCCTGTTCGGCAACGGCCTGTTTTCCATTCGGGTGATCAGCGCCCTGCCCGGCATCGTCAGTGTGGGCCTGGGGGTGTGGCTGACGCAGCTGGCAGCCGGGCGGCGCGCGGCGTTGCTGGGCGGGCTGATGCTGGCACTGTTGCCGATCGCCGTGCACTACAGCCAGGAAATTCGCATGTACCCGTTGATGGGCATGTGGCTGATGGGTGCCACCCTGGCGCTCGTCTATTGGGTAAAGCACCCGCGCCGCAACGGTTTCCTGGTGGCGTACGTGCTGCTGATGACCGCCAGTTTCTACACCCATTACTTCACCAGCCTGTGCGTGCTGGCCCATTGGGCGTACCTGGCGCTGTTGCGTGGCGGGGGCAACCGGCTGGTTCAGCGCCCGGCGTGGTGGCTGGCCAACGTGGCCATCGTGGCACTGTATGTGCCCTGGATCCCCAGCCTGGCCGACCTGGTGCAGCACGTGCCGGAACTGGCCGCCGGCAACGACGTAGGCTGGATCAGTGACGTGACCCTGGGCTCGCTGCCCTCCATGGTCTGGCAATACCTGATCCTCAGCGACGGCTTCGACCTGCCGGTGGCGTTGTTCGCTGGCCTGCCTTTGCTGCTGGGCGCTATCGTCGGGTGGGTGCTGTACAGCGATCGGCATCCCCTGCGGCTGCCGTCGCTGCTGGTGATCTACAGCACGCTGCCGTTACTGGTGATCTTCCTGATCTCGTTCAAGACACCCTTGCTGGTGGACCGCTACATGATGTTCTCGGCCATGGGCCTGCCCTTGGTGCTGGGCATCGCCGCCGACCGCCTGGCTCGTCATTCGCGCAAGCTGGCGCTGACCGCGGTGATCGCATTCGTTGCCGTGCAAGCGGTGGGGCTGCAGCGCAACTATGACGTGGACGATGACCAGTTCGACAAGATGGTGGCGTTCGTCAACCAGCGCTATCAAGCGGGCGACCGCATCGTGGTCAGCGACCTGTTCTGGTATTTCGGCTACCTGTACTACAACACCACGGGCGCCGAACCGCTGCTCTACACGCCGCCCAAGGCGGACGGCAGCAGCGGCCGTCCGACTGACTACGGCTTCGGCAACCTGGTGGATGAAGAGGCTGAGCGGATCTACGTGGATGCCCTGAACGACCTGCCCCGGGACCACCAACGGGTGTGGTTGATCAGCGGTACTGGTGACACCGACGACTTCGCCTCGATCCCCTCCCAGTGGCGCAAGGTTGACCAGACCGTGGTCGGCGACACTGAGGCACGGCTATACGAACGGCCTTGATCAGGGCAGGTAGAGCTTGAAGTAACCGCCGCCCAACGTGCCACCGTTCGCCAGTTCCACCCGCCCCACCACGCCGTTGCGCTCATGGCGCTCGGCAATGCGCGCGGCAAAATACAGGCCAAGGCCGGTGCTGCCGCTGACCGAGTTGATGCCCTGCACATAGGCCGACTGCGACTCGATCAGGGCTGGCGGGTAGCCGGGACCGTCATCGTTGATGCCCAGTACCAATTGCCCGTCCTCCTCCCACGCACTGATGTGAATGGCCCCACGGGCAAAGCGGATAGCGTTGATGATCACGTTGGCCACTACCGAGCCCACCAGCTCGCGATCGAAAAACCCCAGCGGGCACAGCACGTCCACGTCATAGCTGGCGCTGATGCCGCGGCTGCCCAGCACTTCCTGGTGCCAGGCCAACTGCGCTTCGATGAAGTCGTCCATCTCGTGGTATTCGGGGCGCAGCGGCAACTGGTTGACCCCCAGCTTGTACAGCCCCAGCAGTTGCACCATCATGCCGTTGAGGTTGGCGAATTCGTAGTCGATGACCCCACGCTCCGGGGTGTCGCGCTGGGCTTCGGGCAGGCTCTGGGACCACTTGCCGTGGGCGGTCATGACCGACGACAGGGAGTTCTTCATGTCATGCACGATGGAAGCGATGACCATGGAAAAGTCCAGGCCGCTGTTGTTTTCGCTCATGCGCCAAACGCCCTGTTCCGCAGTTTCTGATAACGCTCGAAGCGAACATCGCTTTCGGGCATGTGGCCCACGGTGCGCAGGCAGGCCCGGCATTCCTCCAGGCCCGCGCCGGTGATCGGCACGCCCTTGGCGTGCAGCAGGCCCTGGGCCAGGTTGAGGGCGATACTGATGTTCTTCGGTTGCAGCGCCAGGGCCTGGCGGAACAGTTGCTGAGCCTCGACGAAACGCCCTTCGCGGTAGGCGCGCACGCCCTGCTGGTTGTAGTCGATGGCAATCTTGTTGGACCCGAGGATAGCCGGGTCATCGGTCTGCTTGGCGATGTTCTGCATCACCTGCGGGTCGTCGCCATAGATTTCCGCGCAGCTCTTGAGCACGCCGACGCCGGCTTCGTCCTGCCCCAGGTTCTGCAGCTGCGCGGCCACCGACAAGGCGGCGTCAGCGCTGAGAAATTGGTCCATGCTCTGCAGGCGCGTGACGGCCTCCTCAGCCAGCTTGGCGGCCTCTTCCGGGTTGGAGCGCTGCAGGCTGGTGGCCTTGATCAGGCGCGTGCGCACCTGAATGCCCTGGTCGTCACCGTTGTCCTTGGCGACATCGGTCAGGGTCTGGTTCAACTCCACCCGGCTGCGTGCGTCCAGCCCCGCGTCCCCGCCCTTGCTGATCAACGCCTGGGCAAAGCCCAGGTTGGTCTCGGGGTTCTTGAATCGCGAATACTGGCCCTGGCTGACCGCCTGGCGGAACGCCCGCGAGGCGCTGTCGAAATCCTGGTTTTCCATGGCCAGCTTGCCCAGCAAGCTCTGGCGGCGCACGGCCAGGGGCGACAATTTCACCGCGTCTTCCAGCACCTGCTGGGCGCGCTTGACCTCGTTGCGCGCAACCAGCACGTCGGCCAAACCGTCGTAGAGCGCCGGCAACATGAGGAACGTCTTCAGGGCACGCTCGTACACATCCTGGGCTTCCGTGAGCTTTTTGCGCTTGAACAGCAAATTGCCCAGGGCACCGAAAGCCCACGGTGTGGGGCGATCGGCCAAAATGGTCTTGAGGAAGGCTTCCAACGGCTCATGCTGGTTCAGGTCGCGCAGGGCCTCGGCCTTGTAGCGGTGGCACAACGGCGCGTACCGGGCATCTTCCTGGGTCAGGCGCGTGCAGGCGGCCAGCACCTCCATCGGCTGGCCTTTGTCCAGGGCCTGCAGAATCGGCTTGAGCAGGGTCTTGCGCTGCACCAGCTTTTCCAGGCGCTGGGCCAGCCCGGCACGGTTGAAGGGCTTGGTCAGGTAGGCGTCGGGCTCCCATTCCAGGGCGCTCATCACCATGGCCTGGCTATTCTCGGCAGTGACCATGATGAATACGCTTTCGTGGCTGAGCAGCTTGTCGAGCATCAGGTCTTCGAGCACCTGCTGGCCGTTCTTCTTGCCATCGCCCAGGTTGAAATCGTGCAGCACGAAATCGTAGCGCTTCTGCGCGCACGCCTTCAGCGCCTGTTCACCGGTGTCCGCCGTGTCCACATCCTTCACGCCCAACTCACGCAGCATGGAGCGCACGGAGCTGCGGAAATCGGAGAAGTCGTCGACGATGAGAAACGATTTTTGGTTGTACGCCAGCATGCGCGATCCCGTTGGGGGAATGAATATGAGCCCGCGGGGGCTTTCCAATACGTGGGCTATCGGCATGGGGTGGATTTTCTAGAGGTGGTGACCTCATGAAATACGTGCCTTTGCGCCACTCTGTGGGACCATGAAGCACAGGGCTGGGTCACACCGCAAATGCCATTATTTAGCCACTAACCGCCGCATTGCGTGCGATTACCGCAAGGCCTTGATAAAAGTAGGCGAAATAGCGAGGTTGTGCCGGGCTTTCGCGGCAGGCCACGGCACGTTGCAGCGAATGTGGACCGGGCTCTGCCCGGGAGGCGTCCGCCACGCTCATCCAATTGATCGCCCATGAAAAAGGCACTCTGAACAAGTGCCTTGTCTACTGATTGCCCGCCGCTCAACTCTCCTTGCTGCAATCACGCGGCGTGATGCGCTTCTCCTCGGCGTACTTGTGGGACGAGGCCTCGATGATCGGCCGCAGCAGCGCCCGATCCGCCTGCACCCAATCGCTGATAACGTTCCACTTCTGCCCGTCCCACTGCTGGAATTTAACCGCGCCGCCGCCTTCGTGATCGGCACAGGACAGCTTCAGCGGTTGTACCAACCCCTTGGCTCCCAGCGCCGTAAGCCGTGCGTCGTCAAGGTTCAAGTGCTCGAAGCCCCAACGCACCTGCTCCCCGGTCAGCGGCTTGTCGCCAAACCTGGCCTGGGCAATGCGCAGGGCTTCGACGTTGAGGATGCCGTTTACCACACCCAGGTTGTAGTACACGGTGCCGAAACGTTTGGGATCGGCCAGATCGCCTTCGCCCTTGTCCAGCACCTCCTTCTTGATCCCTTGCAGCACTGGGAAGCCAGTCCCTGACGGGTGCGTGGTAATCGAGATGAACCCCTTGGCCGCAGCCCCCGCGGGTGCCGCGTCTTCTTCTGAATTGCTCCAGATATTGCCGATGATATGGTCAGCCGGGTAACCGACTTTCTGCGCGGTCTTGAGCGCGACTGGGTTCATCACGCCCCACCCGCGCAGTATTACCCAGTCGGGCTTGATGCGGCGGATATTCAGCCACTGGGATTGCTGTTCAGTGCCTGGGTGCGGCACTTCGAGCAAGGTCAGTTCGAAACCGTACTTACCCGCCAAGGTCTGCAGCACTTCATTGGTTTCCTTGCCGTACGGCGAGCCATGGTACAGGGTGACGATCTTCTTGCCTTTGAGCCCGTCCAGGCTGCCGGATTGCTCGGCGATCCAGTTGATGATCGCCGACACCTCGGAGTAAGGGTTCAACTGCAACGGAAACACGTAGGGGAACACGCTGCCGTCAGTGGAATCGGTGCGGCCGTGGTTGATGGTGATCAGTGGCAACCTGTCAGCGGTGGACCGTTCCAGCGTCGCATAGGCGATGCCCACCGAAAGCGGGTTGGTGGCAGCGGCCGGGGCGCCGTCCAGGCCGTTTTTCAGGCGCTCATAGCACTCCACGCCTTTCTCCACGATGTACTCGGTCTCGCATTCGCTCCAGGTCAACTTCACGCCATTGACCCCACCTTGGGCATTCACGTACTTCATGTAGTCGATAAAGCCGCCGAAGAAGCCGGTACCACCCGCGGCGTAGGGGCCGACGCGGTAACTCTGCAAGGGGAAATACTGTTCATTGGCCGCTTGCACATTCAGTGCAGCCGCGACGAGGCTCACGGTCAGCGCAAGGCGACCGAGGACGGAACGGGTCGACATCAGGGTATTCCTTATGGGTTGGGGACGCGGGCGGACGCCCGTTGTCGGAAGTTCGCTCAGTAGCGCAGCAGCCCTCGCCGTGCGCGCTCGCGAAAGCGTTTCCAGAGGCGTGCCAGCCCCTCTGGCTCTTTGATCAGGAACAGAATGATGAGCGCGCCGAACACGATCTTCTGCAGGTTCTCCAACTGCCCCGCAGCGATCAGGCCTTCAGGCAAGGCCATGGCCAGGTTGGACAACAGAATGGGGAACAACACGATAAAAGCCGCCCCCAGAAAATTCCCTAGCAGGCTGCCCAGGCCACCGATGATCACGATGAACAGAATCTGAAACGAACGGCTGAGGTCGAAACCATGGGGCTCGACGGTACCCAGGTAAGTAAATGCCCATAAGCCACCGGCCACGCCGAGGAAGAAGCCACTGATGGCGAACGCCAGCAGTTTGGTCCTCAACAGCGCGATGCCCATCACGGCCGCCGCCGTGTCCATGTCACGCACGGCCATCCAATGGCGGCCCAACTCACTGCGCACCACATTGTTGGCCAACCAGAACAAGGCGCTGACCACAGACAGGGTCAGCAGATAGCGGCCGGCGGGAGACCCCAGATCCTGCCCGGCGATGCGCAGCGGGGGCGCGGTGATCACACCTGAAGCGCTGTCGTTGGTGAACCAGTTGAACCGCGTCAATACCCATTCAACGAAGAACTGCGCCGCGAGGGTTGACACCAGCAAGTAGAACCCTTTGATCCGCAGGCTCGGCAGGCCGAACACCCAAGCTACGGCAGCCGCCGTGATACCGCCCAGCACCAGGCTCAGTAACAACGGCATGCCCGGCACGCGCACTTCGAAGTTGTAGGCCGCAAACGCGCCCACTGCCATGAAGGCAGCAGCGCCGAGCGACAACTGCCCGGCGTAGCCGGTCAGCAGGTTCAGCCCCAGGCCCGCCAGCGACAGCACCAGGAACGGAATCAGAATGGCGCTGAGCCAGTAGTCGTTGCCCAGCCAGGGAACGCCCACAAAGGCGAAGCCGAGCAGCGCCAGCCACCACAGGCGCTCGCTATTGAAAAGCCGGCGCCCTGTGGTATCGGCTGTCCGCTCCGTTTCTTGGTAAAGCATGGCAACGCTCCTCAAACACGCTCGATGGCGCGCTCACCAAAAATGCCTGCCGGCCGTACCAGCAGGAACAACAATGCCAATACATAGGGGAACCAGTTCTCGATACCACCGCCGATAATCGGGCCCACATACACCTCCGCCACTTTTTCCGACGCACCGATCACCAGCCCGCCCACGATGGCCCCGGTAATCGAGGTAAAGCCGCCAATGATCAGCACTGGCAAGGCCTTGAGCACCACCAGCGACAACGAGAACTGCACCCCCAACCGCGCCCCCCAGAGCAAGCCCGCCACCAGGCCGACGAAGCCGGCGACGGCCCACACCACCGCCCAGATCCGCGGCAATTGAATGCCGATGGCCATTGCCGCCTTGGTATCGTCTGCCACCGCGCGCAAGGCAAGGCCTATGCGGGTGCGGTTGAACAGCACCGACAACACCAGCACCAACAGTGCCGCCGTGGCTGCGGCAAACAGGTCGAACTGCGACAGCAGCAGGCCACCAATCTCCAGCGGCACATCGTCGATGCCCAGTTCCAGGCCATGCACCTGCGCCCCCCAAAACAGCTGCGCCGCCCCTTCAATGATGTAGGCAAGGCCCAAAGTGGCCATGAACAGGGTGGTGGGCGAGCGTCCGGTCAACGGCCGCAGCACCGCGCGCTCGATCGCCAGCGCCAGAACGATCATCGCCACCAGCGTGAGCAGGAACGCCAACCAGAACGGTATGCCGCGCTCCAGCAGGCTGACGAACGTCAACGCAGCGAACAGCACCATGGCGCCCTGGGCGAAATTGAATACCCCGGACGCCTTGTAGATCAGCACAAAGCCGATGGCGACCAACGCGTACATCACCCCGGCCAACAAGCCACCGATAAAGACCTCCAGAAAAAACTCCATGCCCATCGTCTCCAAACGTCAATGGCGGCTGCCCAGGTAGGCGGCGATCACGTGCGGGTCCCGGCGCACCTGTTCAGGGGTGCCGTCGGCGATCTTGCGACCGTAGTCGAGCACCACCACATGGTGGGAAATACCCATGACTACGCTCATGTCATGCTCGATCAACACCACCGTGGTACCGAATGCGCGGTTGATCTCGAGTATGTAGTCGCTCATCTCGCCTTTCTCCTGGGCGTTCATCCCCGCCATGGGCTCATCGAGCAGCAGCAAGCGGGGCTCCGCTGCCAGGGCGCGCGCCAATTCCACGCGTTTCTGCAGGCCGTAGGGCAAGGTGCCAACCGGGGTATCGCGCCATGGCTCCAGGTGCATGAATCGAATCACCTTGTCTGCCGCAGCCTGCTGAGTCACGTCTTCACGGCTGGCCCGACCGATGCGCAACGCCTGCTCCAGCCACGTGCTGCGACGCTGCAAGGTACGGCCGGTGAGTACGTTGTCGAGCACGCTCATGCCCTTGAATAACGCTATGTTCTGGAAGGTGCGGGCGATGCCTGCCCTGGCAGCAGCGTAGGGATGCATCTGCCGCCGCAGTTGGCCGTCGAAATGAATGTGCCCTTGCTGAGCCCGGTACACGCCATTGATGATGTTGAGCAGCGAGCTTTTGCCCGCGCCGTTGGGTCCGATCAAGGCGCAGATCTCACCGGCTGCGACGCTGAAGCCAATATCGTTGATAGCCTTGACGCCCTTGAACGACAAGTTGATGCCCCGCAACTCCAGCAATGGCGCTGTCGACATGATGGCTCCTCAGGCGGGCACGCCGGTTTGGGCCTGGGCCTGGGCCTGCTCCAGCTCACGCACCAGCGGCAATACGTGCTTGCCGAAGTACTCGACCTCTTCCTGGAAATGAAGGAACCCGGACAAAATCAAATCCACGCCCACGGCTTTCAAGGCGACGATGCGCTCGGCGATCTGCCGAGGCGTGCCGATGAGGTTGGTCTTGAACCCGTCGTTGTATTGCACCAGGTCCTCGAAGCTGGACTTGGCCCAGTTGCCCTCGCCTTCAGGGCTTGCGGCACCAGCGTGCTTGGCCTCGCTGCCAAAGCCATTGACGGCCTCGGGGTCGGCTTTGTCGATGATCTCGGCGAGCACCGCGCGCGCCTCTGCCTCGGTCTCGCGGGCGATGATGAAGGCGTTGACGCCGATTTTCACCGCGTGCCCGTTGGCTGCAGCCTTGGCGCGAATGTCATCGACCTGCGCCTTGATCCCGGCGACACTGTTGCCATTGGTGAAATACCAGTCGGAGACCCTTGAAGCCATGTCCCGCGCCGCCCGCGAGCTGCCGCCCTGAAAAATTTCCGGATGGGGGCGCTGAATGGGCTTGGGCTTTAGGTTGTAGTCGTGGAAACGATAGAAATCGCCATGGAAGCTGAAACTGTCCTCGGTCCAGATGCCCTTCAGGCAGCGGATGAACTCCTCGGAACGGCGATAGCGCTCATCGTGGTCCAGCCACGGCTCGCCGATGGCCCGAAACTCACCCTTGAACCACCCGGAGACGATATTCACCGCAACCCGACCCGCGGTGAATTGATCGATCGTGGCCAGTTGCTTGGCCGCCAACGCTGGCGTCCAAGGGCCAGGCAAAATTGCCGCGATCACTTTCAGTGTTTCCGTGGCCGCCAACAACGCATGGCTGATGGCAACGGATTCGTGCTGGTTGTCGGCGCCATAGCCAGCGGTGAAGCGGATTTGCGACAGGGCGTAATCGAACCCCGAGCGCTCGGCGATCTGCGCCAGCTTGCGGTTGTAGTCGATGTCCCAGCTGGTGCGCTGCTCGATTTTACTGACCACCAGGCCACCGCTCACGTTGGGCACCCAGTACGCGAATTTGATTGGGGTTTGGCTCATGCTGTGTCCTCCAGGAATTAACCGGGCGCCCTGCTCGAACGCCTCGCCTCAACGCCTTCAGCAGTAACCATGCCAATGATAAAAATCGTTTGTTTTCAAAGTGATAGAGGAGAATCCACGACACGCCGGTTGTCGGTTCGCGCTCAGCCTGTTGATCGACTGTTGGCTGGCGAACAGCACACAGTCCTGGCGCCTGGCCGGGTGATGTTGGTGGTGCAACACCGCTTCAGCAAACTGCGCACCACCGCGACAGCGTTGCACCGTCGACCGCCCCCGCCGGCCCCGTAGATAGCGGCATTCAACGCTCGGCACGACCTGTGCAATCCCCCTCGGCAAGCGCGTGCAGGCCCTTGCTCACGCACCCATTCCCTATTGCGCAGGAACCCCTCCATGACCGCTCAAGCCCATTCACTGCCCGCTCTTTCCACCGGCACCGACTATGCCGCGCTGGCCGCGCGCTTTCGTCCGATATTCCAGCGCATTGCCGCCGGTGCGCTGGACCGCGAGTTGGGCAGGCAATTGCCCCATGAGCCGATCCAGTGGCTGAAAACCGCCGGCTTCGGCGCCGTACGCGTGCCTGTCGAGCACGGCGGTGCAGGTGCCTCGCTGCCCCAATTGCTGCAGTTGCTGATCGAACTTGCCGAGGCCGACTCCAACCTGCCCCAAGCGTTGCGCGCGCACTTCGCCTTTGTCGAGGACCGCCTCAACGCGCACGCCAGTAGTGCCCAGGATGTCTGGTTCAAACGCTTCGTCGACGGCGAACTGGTGGGCAATGCCTGGACCGAAGTCGGCAGCGTGAAAATCGGCGACGTCATTACCCGCGTCTCGCGCCAGGGTGACCAGTGGGTGGTCAATGGCACCAAGTACTACAGCACCGGTAGCCTGTTTTCCGACTGGATCGACCTCTTCGCCCGCCGCGACGACACGGGCGCCGACGTGATCGCCGCCGTGCGAACCCGCCAGCCCGGCATCCAGCAGACCGACGACTGGGACGGCTTTGGCCAACGCACCACCGGCAGCGGCACTTCGACCTTCACCAATGCGGTGGTCGAGGCAGAAAACATCATCGACTTCGCCACACGCTTCAAGTATCAGACCGCCTTCTACCAACTAGTGTTGCTGGCGGTCATCAGCGGCTCAGGGCGCGCAGCGGTGCGCGACTTCGTTCACGAGACCCAGCAGCGCAAGCGTATTTTCAGCCACGGTAACGCCCCTGCGGTAAGCCAGGACCCACAGATCCAGCAAGTGATCGGCAAAGCCTCGGCCCAGGTGTACGCGGCCGAGGCCGCAACCCTGCGTGCGGGTGACGCCTCCCAGCGCGCCTACCTCGCGCGCTTCGGCGCGGACGAAAGCGCCGAGCGGGAAGCCAATATTGCCGCTGAACTGGAGTCCGCCCAAGCCCAGGTCGCGGCCATCGAGTTGGTGCTGCGCGCCACCAGCGATTTGTTCAACACCCTGGGCGCTTCGGGGACCAGTACCGCCAAGCAACTCGACCGCCATTGGCGCAACGCCCGCACGGCGGCGTCGCACAACCCGGTTATCTACAAGGAACGCATCGTCGGCGACTGGGAAATCAACGGTACTGAGCCGCCAACCGTGTGGCAGATCGGCGGAGGTATCAAACAGCAGTGATCCAGGCGGGGCCTGAAGCGTTCAGGCCCCACGTAGGCTCCGTCAGGCCCCCAGGTAGAAACGATGCAAGTCGTCGCTGCTCGCCAGTAGCTCGGCTGGCCCCTCATGGGCGACCCGGCCATTTTCCAGCACGTAGCCGTAATGGGCATGACGCAGGACCACGTTGAGGTTCTGCTCAGCCACCAGAAAGCTCACCCCTTCGCGCTGGTTCAGCTGCGCGATGATCTCGAAAATCTCATCGACGATAATCGGCGCCAGCCCCATCGACGGCTCGTCAAGCAGCACCAACGACGGCCGGGTCATCAGCGCGCGACCGATCGCAAGCATCTGTTGCTCGCCCCCGGAGGTCAGTCCCGCCAACGTCGTGCGTTTGGTTTTCAGGCGCGGAAACCAGGTGTACACCTGTTCGACATCCGCGGCCAGTTGCTTGCGCGAAGGGTTGCGCAGGAAGCCACCGGTACGCAGGTTTTCCTCAACGGTCAGGTGGGCGAATACATGGCGCCCTTCCAGCACATGAGCTATGCCCTGGTACGCCAACTGGCTGGGCGCAGTGCGGGTCGATTCGGCCTGGCGGAAATGAATGCTGCCACGGCTGACGCGCGCACGCTCAGCCTGCAGCAGGCCCGAAATGGCACTGAGGGTCGTGCTTTTGCCAGCGCCATTGGCACCCAACAGTGCGACAATCGTACCCTGTTCAACCCGCAATGAAACGCCGGCGACGGCCAGAATCGCGCCGTCGTAGATCACCTCGATGTCATCGACCCGTAGCAGGCCAGAGGGGGTGGGCAACGGTTGCGCAGCGCTGGGCATGGTGGAGTTCCTTTAAGCCGTGATCCCAGTGGTACAGCAGGGATCATGCCAGTCGCCCTACGCCACAGGTGGTATGAGCCCGCGCAGGCAGGAGGCGCAATGACGGTGTTTGCAGCGAAACAAAGTGTTGTCGAGTTGTTCCCCTGCGGTCAGACCTGCAGGGCCAGGAAAACAAGGCGGAGGGCGTCCCCCTGACTGGAATCAGGGGGACAGGGATCAGGTAAAAGAGGACCATATTCCGAAAACGAAAAAGCCCCGCAGACGTTAATCTGCGGGGCTCTACGTAATATGGCGGAGAGATAGGGATTTGAACCCTAGGTACTGTCGCCAGTACAACGGATTTCGAATCCGTCCCGTTCGGCCACTCCGGCATCTCTCCAGTGGCGCGCATGATACCAGCACTTTTTGAAAAGGCGAAGCCTTTTGTGAAAAAAATTCGCGTGGTATCAGGCGCTTGCGTGCGCGGCCGCGGTTAGAGCGGCACGCCCAGGCGCTTGGCGACTTCTTCGTAGGCTTCGATCACGTCGCCCAGACCCTGGCGGAAGCGGTCCTTGTCCATCTTTTTCTTGGTGTCCTTGTCCCACAGGCGGCAGCCGTCGGGGCTGAACTCGTCGCCGAGGACGATCTCACCGTGGAACAGGCCGAATTCCAGTTTGAAGTCCACCAGCAGCAGGCCGGCGTCATCGAAGAGCTTGTTCAGCACGTCGTTGACCTTCAGCGACAGCTCTTTCATTTTCGCCAGCTGCTCGGCGGTACCCCAGCCGAACGCCACCACGTGGGATTCGTTGATGAACGGGTCGCCCTTGGCGTCGTCTTTCAGGAACAGTTCGAAGGTGTACGGGTTCAGCTTCAGGCCTTCTTCCACGCCCAGGCGCTTGACCAGGCTGCCGGCGGCGTAGTTGCGCACCACGCACTCGACCGGGATCATGTCCAGCTTCTTGACCAGGCACTCGTTGTCGCCCAGCAGCTTGTCGAACTGGGTAGGAATACCCGCTTCTTCCAGCTTCTGCATGATGAAGGCGTTGAACTTGTTGTTCACCATGCCCTTGCGGTCCAGCTGTTCGATGCGCTTGCCATCGAACGCCGAGGTGTCGTTGCGAAACAGCAGGATCAGGCGGTCGGCGTCGTCGGTCTTGTAAACCGACTTGGCTTTGCCACGGTAGAGTTCTTCACGTTTTTCCATGATGGGCTCCGCTTGCAGGTAGGTGGGCTAGGCGATTTCGCGCCAGTCGAGCCCTGAATCTTGATCGGCCAGTTGCAGCCAGTCCGGGTCGCACCCCAAGGTGTCGACGAAACATTGCCGGGCCAGCTGCGGCAGGTTGTTCTTGCTGCTGAGGTGGGCCAGCACCAGGTGTTGCAGGTTTTGCCAGCCCAGCTCCGACACCAGGTTTGCCGCCTGGTGGTTGTTCAAATGCCCAAAGGCGCCGCCCACCCGCAACTTGAGAAACTGGGGGTAATGCCCCCTGGCGAGCAGGTCGCGGCAATGGTTGGACTCGATCACCAAGGCGTCGAGGTCCTGATAACTGTCCATGACACGCCCGCAATACGACCCCAGGTCGGTCAGCACGCCCAGGCGCCGCTGGCCGTTGCTGAACACGTACTGGGTCGGTTCCAGCGCATCGTGCGCCACGCCCACCACGTTGATGGCCAGCGCGCCGATTTCCAGTACGTCGCCGCAGGCCACGAAACCCGTTGGCTCCAGCGGCTTGCGCAGCGCACGCAGGGTGCCGCGGCTGAGGTACACCGGGATATTGTAGCGCCGAGACAGCAAACCCACGCCATGCACGTGGTCGGCATGTTCGTGGGTCACCAGGATGGCGCTCAATTGTTCGGGGTTGACCCCCAGCCGCGCGAGCCGACGCTCGGTTTCGCGCAAGGAGAAACCGCAGTCGACCAGCACGTGGGTGCCTTGGTATTGGACCAGCGTGCCATTCCCTTGGCTACCGCTACCGAGAATGGCGAAGCGCACTTAACCCAGGTTGTCCTGGATCACGCTCAACACACGGCGGGCGACGTCAGCCGGGGCCACGGTGTTGATGTTCTTCTCGACGGTGACCTGGACGTTCTCGCCCACCTTGCTCAGGCGCACCTGATAACGCTCGGCACGGGCTTCGACCTCTTCCTTGCTCGGCTCGCTGCCGAACAGGCGGCTGAAGAAGCCAGGCTGGTCATCCTTCTTGACGGGTTTTTCCGCCAGGTTGATGTAGTACAGGCCCAGGCTGCGGTTGATGTCTTCCACCTTCCACTGGCCGTGGTCCAGGGCGCGCCCCACGCTGGACCAGGCGCGGTCCAGGTCGGAGCCGACGTTGAGCACCGGGTTGCCACTGCCGTCTTCGCTCAGGGCGACGCGGCTAGGGGCATCGAAATCACGGGCCGCGAGCAGCGATACCGAACCACCCTTCTGGGCGCTGCGGGTCATGCTGGCCAGCACCTCGTCGACCAGGGCCAGGTCGGTGCCGCTGTTGCCAGGCATTTTCGGGAAGTCGACATCGGCGCTGCTGCCGGCCGGGCGCGACACGGTGGTCACGTAGACTTCGCTGGTGTTGCGTTGCACGCCGGGCTCGATGCGCACACGCACACGGGCTTCGCCGTCGCCGTTGCTAGCCGCGCCTTGCAAGCGCTTGGCCATGGCGGCGGACAATTCATCGAAACGCTGCCAGCTGGTGGTGAACTCACCGGTCTGCGGGCGCTCGTCGGCGATGCGGAAACCGTTGTCTTCAAAGAACTGGTGGGCCACCGGCCAGGTTTCGGCCGGCGGGTGCGCGGACAGAATCCAGCGCGACTCGCCATTCTTCTGCAAGGTGTAGTCGGTAGCTTCCTGGCTGGCCTGCAACGGCAGCGGGCGCGGAACTTCATATTCGCCGCTGCGCTGGGCTTCGTCGGCGACGTTGCGCGGGATCGGCAACAGCGGATCCAGGCGCTTGGTCACCTGCACATCGGGCGGCGTCTGCATGGGCGCCGTCTGACGGGCCTCAAGGTAATCACTGCCACGGTCACGGAAGTAACCGTTTTCGCCCCACAGCCAACTGCAACCGCTGGTGCTCGAAATCACCACGGCAAGGGCGGAAAGACCGACCAATCGCTTCATGCGTTGTACTTCCTCAAATTAGACCAGGACGCCGGTCTGGCGCAGGGCCTGACGCAGCGTTTCGTGATAAGGGGCGCTCAACCAGGTGAGCGGCAGGCGAATGCCTTCAGGCATCAGGCCCATTTCGTGCAATGCCCATTTCACGGGAATCGGGTTGGCTTCCAGGAACAGGTTCTTGTGCAACGGCATGAGTTGTTCGTTGATGGCGCGGGCTTCGGCAGCCTCGCCACGCAGGGCAGCGGCGCACAGCTCGTGCATGGCGCGCGGCGCGACGTTGGCGGTGACCGAAATGTTGCCCTTGCCACCCAGCAGAATCAGTTCGACGGCAGTCGGGTCATCACCGGACAGCAGCAGGAAGTCGCTGGAGACGCCGGCCAGGATGTCCTTGGCGCGCTGCAGGTCGCCGGTGGCTTCCTTGATGCCGATGATGTTCGGCACGGTGGACAGGCGGATCACGGTCTCGGCCTTCATGTCGCAGGCGGTGCGGCCTGGCACGTTGTAGAGGATCTGCGGGATGTCCACGGCTTCGGCGACGTGCTTGAAGTGCTGGTACAGCCCTTCCTGGGTCGGCTTGTTGTAGTACGGGGTTACCAGCAGGCAGGCATCGGCGCCGGCTTCCTTGGCGTTGCGGGTCAGTTCGACTGCCTCGCGGGTGGAGTTGGCACCGGTACCGGCGATGACCGGAATGCGCCCGGCGACCTGCTCGACCACACGATGGATCACATCGATGTGTTCCTTGTAGTCCAGGGTCGCGGACTCGCCGGTGGTGCCCACGGCGACGATGGCGTCAGTGCCTTCCTTCAGGTGGAAGTCCACGAGTTTGCTGAGGCTGTCCCAGTCGAGACGACCTTCTGCGTCCATGGGTGTGACCAGTGCCACCATACTGCCCGCAATCATGCAACCGCTCCTGCCGGAAAAAGAGAGCGGTAATGGTACTGGGGCCATGTGCCTTGCACAAGCGAAGTACCACGATGCGAGCATTCCCCTTGGCGCTGCTTTTCGCTACCCTTCAGACTTTGATCGGTACCGGTGGGTGTGTTTGTCCGGTTTGCTACGTGCCAGAAGCGCCGCAAACCCTTGTTCCTGAGCCGCCGATCCCCTGCCAACGGGTGCTTTCGTACCGTTGCCGGCATATCGCCCGGGCGCCACGGGGTCATCAGGCCCAGCCACCATGTCTACTTTACGTACCGACCGCTCATCGCTTTAGGAATGCTGCATGTCCACCCCCACAGTTCGCGAACAATTCCTTGTCATCAGTGCCCTTGGCCCTAACCCCATGGAGCTGACCAACGTGCTGTGCCGTGCCAGCCACGACAGCCGTTGCTCCGTGGTGACCTCGCGCCTGACCCGCCACGGCGAGTACAGCGCCCTGGTGCTGCAGGTGTCGGGCAACTGGGACGCCCTGGCGCGCCTGGAAACCAGCCTCGGCTCGCTGGCCAAGAAGCACGGCTTCACCGTCAACCTGGTGCGCAGCGCCACGCTGGAAAGCCGCCCCATGTCGCTGCCCTACGTGGCGTACGTCAGCTCGGTGTACCGCTCGGACATCATCAACGAGCTGTGCCAGTTCTTCATCGACCACAACGTGGAACTGGAGAACCTGACCTGCGACACCTACCAGGCCCCGCAGACCGGCGGCACCATGCTCAACGCCACCTTTACCGTGACCCTGCCGGCCGGCGTGCAGATCAGCTGGCTGCGCGACCAGTTCCTGGACTTCGCCGACGCCCTGAACCTGGACGCGCTCATCGAGCCGTGGCGCCCACAGAACCCCATGTAAGACAAGGACACCCTCATGGCAGTTGAAATCGGCCAGCCGGTCGCGGACTTCGAAGCGCCGGCCACCGGCGAGCAGTCCATTCGCCTGAGCGCCCTGAAGGGCCGCCAGGTGGTGATCTACTTCTACCCCAAGGACAGCACCCCGGGCTGCACCACCCAGGGCCAGGGCTTCCGCGACCAGCACGAAGCCTTCAAGGCCGCCAACACCGAAGTGTTCGGCGTGTCGCGTGACGGCCTCAAGTCCCATGAGAACTTCAAGGGCAAGCAGGGCTTCACCTTTGATCTGATCAGCGACAAGGACGAGGCCCTGTGCCAACTGTTCGACGTGATCAAGCTCAAGAAGCTGTATGGCAAGGAATACCTGGGCGTGGACCGCAGCACCTTCCTCATAGACAAGGACGGTGTGCTGCGCCAGCAATGGCGTGGCGTGAAGGTGCCAGGGCATGTGGATGCAGTGTTGGCCGCGGCACAGGAATTGGCCCAGGGCTAGTTTCGCAGCGCTCCCGGGATCAAGCGCCGTTCGCATGGCGCTCGATCTCCAGGGCGGGCAAGGCCACACGCCATGCCCATGGCCGCCCCCGCCCTACAGGATCGGCGCCACCTGCGGCTCATTGCGCGGCCACGCATCCAGCACCGCCTTGAACAGCGTCGCCAACGGGATGGCGAAGAAGATCCCCCAGAAGCCCCACAACCCGCCAAACAGCAGCACCGCGCAGATGATCGCTACGGGGTGCAGGTTCACCGCGCCGGCGAACAGCAAGGGCACCAGCACGTTGCCGTCCAGGGTCTGGATGATGCCGTACACCACCATCAGGTAGATGAACTGGTCACCCCAGCCCCATTGGAACAGGGCAATCAAGGTGACCGGCACCGTCACCACCACCGCGCCCACGTAGGGCACCACCACCGACAAGCCCACCAGCAACGCCAACAGCGCCGCATAGTTGAGCCCCAGGGCCACGAAGGCGATGTAGGTGGCTACGCCGCAAATGATGATTTCGATCACCTTGCCGCGAATGTAGTTGGCGATCTGGCGGTTCATTTCCTGGCCCACACGGGTGATCAGCGCGCGCTCGCGGGGCAGGTAACCCTTGACCCACTGGGCGATCATGACCCGGTCCTTGAGGAAGAAGAACACCAGGATCGGCACCAGCACGAAATAGATCATGATGTTGACCAGCAACGGCAGGCTCGACAGCGAGAACGTCAGGGCCCATTGGCCGAACTTGCCGATCTCGCCGCGCGCCGCTTCGATGGCCTGCAGTACCTGCTCGTCGGACACCAAGTGCGGGTAGCGCTCGGGCAGCAGCAACAGCAACGACTGCCATTTGCCGAGCATGCCGGGTAGTTCGTTGAACAACGTGATGAACTGGTGCCACAGCAAGGGCACCAGCACCAGCATGAACACCGCCAGGGCGCCCATGAACAGTGCGAACACCAGCCCCACGGCGAGGCCCGAGGGCACCCGCAGACGCTCCAGCCCCGTGACCAGGCCTTGCATCAGGAACGCCAGGACCATGCCCGCCAGCACCGGCGCCAACATGCCGCCCAAGGTCAGCACGGCGGTGAATGCCAGCACCAGCAGGACCGTGAGTACTACCGCCTGTTCATCCGAGAAGTAACGCTGTATCCAGTCGCGAAGCACTTTGAACATCAGTTTTCCTTGTTATGGCACGCAGCACGCAGGGCGCTCAGGCTTTCCTGAGCCAGTAGGTGTAGACCCCACCCTGTACAGTTTCATGTAACAGCGCATGACCTGCCAACCGGGCGAAGGTCTGAAAATCGCGCTGGGAACCGGCATCGGTGGCAATCACTTTCAGCACCGCCCCGGCCTGGAGCCGATTGAGCTCCATCTTGGCCTTGAGCAATGGCAATGGGCAATTGAGACCGCTGGCATCGAGCTCGGCGTCACAGGGTACGGCGTCGGTCATGGGCTTTTTTCTCCAGGGCTGGGCTGCGCGGGCAGGCGGGCCGCCTAGGATACCCCAAGCGTGCGACCCTCTGGTCCTTGGCGGATGACCCGGCTACAGTAAGGTCTTTCTCGACCAAGAGCCCCGTGCATGTCTTTATTGCGCCCTACCCTGCTGACGCTTGCCTGCCTGCTGGCCCTGCCGGGGCATGCCGACGACCTGCCGTCACTTGGCGACGCCAGTTCGGCCATTGTGTCCCCCCAGCAGGAACACGATCTGGGCCGCGCCTGGCTGGGCATGCTGCGCAGCCAGGTCGACCAACTGTCCGACCCGCAGCTCAAGGACTACGTCGAAACCACGGTGTACCGTCTGGCCGAAAGCAGCCAGCTACAGGACCACCGCCTGGAATTCATCCTCATCGACAGCAAGGAGCTCAACGCCTTCGCCGCACCGGGCGGCATTGTCGGCGTCAACGGCGGGCTGTTCCTCAATGCCGACACCGAAGGCCAATACGCCGGCGTGATGGCCCACGAACTCTCCCACTTGGCGCAACGCCACTTCGCCCGCGGTGTGGAAGAGCAGAAACGCATGCAGATGCCGGTCATGGCCGCGTTACTGGCCGGTATCGTCCTGGCAGCCACGGGTGGCGGCGAAGCCGGCATGGCGACCATCATGGGCAGCCAGGCCGCAGCCATTCAGTCCCAGCGCGCCTTTTCCCGCGAGAACGAAGCCGAGGCCGACCGCGTGGGCCTCGTTACCCTGCAAAAGGCCGGGTACGATCCCCGCAACATGCCGGACATGTTCGAAAAACTGGCCCGCCAATACCGCTTCGATGCCAAGCCGCCGGAATTCCTGCTGACCCACCCGGTCACCGAGGCGCGGATCGCCGATACCCGCAACCGTGCCGAGCAATTCCCCCATGGCGGCGTGGAGGACAGCCTGCGCTACCAACTGATCAAGAAGCGCGTGGAACTGTTCTACGAGGACACCCCTGGCATGGCCGCCAAACGCTTCCGCGCCCTGCTGGACGAGAACCCCAAGTCGGATGCGGCCCGCTATGGCCTGGCCATCGCCCAGATAAAGGGCAGCCAGTTCAACGAAGCGCGGGAGAACCTCAAGCCGTTGCTGGCCAAGGCGCCCAATGAAATCGTCTATAACCTGGCCGCAGTAGACCTGGACATGGCCAGCAACCACTTGCCTGACGCCCAGGCGCGAGTAGACCGCCTGCTGGGGCTGTACCCCGGCAACTTTCCGTTGAATCAGGTGCGCGTGGACCTGCTGATCAAGCAGAGCCGTACCGCCGATGCCGAAAAAGCCCTGGAAGACCTGCTCAAGTCGCGCCCCAACGACCCGGACGTGTGGAACCAGGTGGCCGATACCCGTGGCGCCAATGGCAACATCATCGGCCTGCACCAGGCGCGCGCGGAATACTTCGCCCTGGAAGGCGACTTCCGCCAGGCCCAGCAGCAATTGGACTTCGCCAAGCGCCGGGCGGCGAACAACTTCCAGCTGGCTTCACGTATCGATGCCCGGCAGAAAGACCTGGCGGAACAGGAGCGCATGGTCAAGGAAATGATGCGCGGCTAGAGGCCGCCAGGTCCGTGGTTCAACGTGGGCGCTCCGGTCGCTGGGTACGACACTGCGCAGCACGGAGTGGGCTATACTCTTTTCCCCGCGCCGGAAGGAGTTAGCTGCTTCAACGGTTTTTTTCGTTGCACGTTCGACAATTTTTTCACCATTGGCGGCCAGCGTCTAAGCTTCAGGCAGGTACGATGAATTTACCTGACCGGGCTGACGACTATGGGCGCTTTGTGGCAGACAGAACCCACCAGGACTGCGGTCCCTACCGACAGTCCCGCTGACCCACCACCACCGAAAAGCCCCCGCCAGCGCCGCTTGTGGCGTCGGCTGTTCTGGTTGCTGGTACTGATTGCCCTGGTCGCCCTGGCGTTCGCCATGCGCGCCGAAATGCGCACCTCCAAACTCCAGTCCCGCGAGTTCAGCCGCTACGCCAGGGACCTGACCTACACCCTCGCCCCCGGGCCCAGCGACTCCATCGCCTACCCCGGTGAAGGGCCGTTCGACAAGCGCCTGGGCTACAGCGACCTGGGCCAGTTCCTGCCTCGGCTGATCAAGCGCGAATACGTCATCAAGGAACAGACGCGCTTTTCCCCCTCGCTGATGGCTTATTACGACCGTGGGCTGTTCATCCCCTATTCGGAGAAAATCCAGGCGGGCCTGTCCATCACCGATTGCCGCGCAGACGTCCTCTACGAATTCCATTACCCGCAGCAACTCTACGCCCAGTTCCAGGATATTCCGCCGGTGGTGGTCAACAGCCTGCTGTTCGTGGAGAACCGCAGCCTGCTGGACCCGCGCGAACCGCTGCTCAACCCTGCGGTGGACTGGCCGCGCTTCGCCAAGGCCGCCTATACCCAGGTGGCCAAAGTGTTCGCCTTGCCCGGACAGTCCGCCGGCGGCAGTACCCTGGCCACGCAATTGGAGAAATATCGCCACTCCCCAGACGGCCTGACCGTGTCGGGCGGGGAAAAGATTCGCCAGATGCTCTCCGCCAGCGTGCGTGCCTATCAGGACGGCCCGCAAACCCTGGAAGCCCGGCAACGTATCGTGCGCGACTACCTCAATAGTGTGCCGCTGTCGGCAGTGCCGGGCCACGGCGAAGTACATGGCATGGCCGAAGGCCTGCGGGTGTGGTACGGCTCGGACTTCCAGCATGTGAACCAAGTGTTGCGCTCGACCGACAGCAGCCCCAAGGCCCTGGCCGAACGTGGCCTGGCCCTGCGGGAAGTGCTGTCGCTGATGATCGCCCAACGCCGGCCCTCGCACTTTCTCAACCGGGGCCATGACGAACTGGCGGAGTTGACCAACAGCCACATTCGCCTGCTGGCCGCCAACAACGTCATCGATCGTCCCTTGGCCGATGCCGCCCTCGCCAGCAAGGTCAGCTACCGGGATTGGGTGCAGCAACCGACCCTCCAGCCAGTGGAAAGCAACAAAGGCATCAGCGTGGCCCGCAGCCGCCTGTCGATGTTGCTCAACCGGCCCCTGTACGACCTCGACCGCCTCGACCTTTCGGCTACCACCACCTTGCAGAACGACTTGCAAACCCAGGTGACCGACTACCTCAAGCACCTGGCCGACCCTACCTTCGCCCAGCAACTGGGGCTGATCGGCGAACACTTGCTTACCGCGGCCAGCACCCCCGAGGTCAAATACAGTTTTACCCTGATGGAGCGCACGGCCGATGGCTCGCGGGTGCGGGTGCAGACCGACAACACCGACCAGCCTTTCGACATCAACGAAGGCAGCAAGCTGGAACTGGGCTCCACCGCCAAGATGCGCGTGCTGACCAGCTACCTGGAGATCATCAGCGAACTGCATGACCGCTTCGCCGGCCAGTCGCCAGCGGCGCTGAAAAAAGTCGATATCAATGAGCAGGACCGCCTCAGCCGCTGGGCCTTGGATTACCTGGCCCAGGCCAAGGACCAGAGCCTCAAGCCCATGCTCGACGCCGCCCTGGAGCGCAAGTATTCGGCCAGCCCGGGTGAGAGCTTCTTCACCGGTGGCGGTGCCCACACCTTCAAGAACTTTCGCAACGAGGACAACGGCCGCATCCCCACGCTCAAGGAAGCCCTGCGCGAGTCCATCAACCTGCCCTTCATTCGCGTCATGCGCGACATCGTGCGCTACACCACCTACAACGGCCCGAACAACAGCGCCGAATTGCTCAAGGATGACGGTGACCCGCGCCGCCAGGAATACCTGGCGCGCTTCGCCGACAAGGAAGGCAGCGACTTCCTGCTGCGCTTCTACAAACGCTACCAGGGCAAGACCACGGCCGAACGCCTGGACACCTTCCTCGACGGCCTGCACCCCACCGCCTCGCACCTGGCCGCCGTGCACCGCTACCTGTACCCCACGGCCAGCCAGGCGACCTTCGAGAGTTTCGTGCGCTCGCACCTGGGCAAGGGTGAAACCGTCACCCCCAAGCGCCTGGGCGAATATTACGACAGCTACGGCCCGGGCCACTGGGACCTGCCTGACCAGGGCTATATTGCCCGTGTGCACCCACTGGACCTGTGGCTGGTGGGCTACTTGATGCAGCATCCGGATGCCAAATTCAGTGAAGCGGTGACCGCCAGCCATTTCGAACGCCAGGAAGTGTACGGCTGGCTGTTCAAGAGCCGGCACAAAAGCGCCCGCGACAGCCGCATTCGCACCATGCTGGAGATCGAGGCGTTCCTGGACATCCACCGGCGCTGGGCGCGCCTGGGTTACCCCTTCGACCACCTGGTGCCATCGCTGGCCACTGCCATCGGCAGCTCGGGCGACCGCCCTGCCGCCCTGGCCGAGCTGATCGGCATCATCCAGAACGACGGCGTGCGCTTGCCGGTGCTGCGCATCGACAGCCTGCATTTCGCCGCCGGCACACCCTATGAAACCGAAGTGATAGCCGCGCCGGACAAAGCCCGGCGGGTGCTGAAGCCGGAAATCGCCCAGGCCATGCGTGAAGCCTTGTCGCAGGTGGTGGACGCCGGTACCGCGCGGCGCGTGTCCGGCAGTTTCAGGACGCCTGATGGCACGGCACTGGTCATGGGCGGCAAGACCGGTACCGGTGACAACCGCATCGAGAGTTTTGGCGCCCGCGGACGGATCCTGGGTTCCAAGGCCATCAACCGCACCGCGACTTTCGTGTTCTACATCGGCGAGAACCACTTCGGTACGCTCACCGCCTTTGTCCCCGGTCGCGCGGCGGAAGGTTTCCGCTTCACCTCGGCGCTGCCGGTGCAGGTACTCAAGGGCATGGCACCAATGCTCACACCGTACCTGCAACCGGGCGGCCAAACCCAATGCAAGGCGCCTGCCCAGACCACCGCGACCCGCTGATCTCCTAGCGGGGACTGTGGGGACCGGGGCGCCCGCGAATCGCCAGATGAGAACCATTCGTCTTTTCCGCTTGCACACACTTAAAGATATATCTTAAGGTATATCTTAAGTAACCCAGCGAAGAGAAGAAAGACGATGAGAGACCACCATCACCCCCGCAGAGAATTCGGCGATGGCCACGACGGCCTGGAACGCCGCCCTGGCCGCGAACGCGGCGGCCGCGGCCCCCGTGTGTTCGCCCCTGGCGACCTGAAACTGCTGTTGCTGGCCTTGGTGGCCGAGCAACCCTGCCACGGCTATGACCTGATCCGCCAGATCGAGGGCATGTTCGACGGCGCCTATAGCCCCAGCCCCGGCGTGATCTACCCCACCCTTACGTTCCTGGAAGAAAGCGAACTGATCCAGGGTGACGCCCAGGCCGGCAAGAAGCTGTACACCGTGACCGAGGCCGGCCGTGCCTCGCTGGCGGATCAGACCATTGCCCTGGACGGCGTGCGCACGCGCATCGACGTCAGCAAGCGGTCACTGCGCGGCCATGACCGCCCGGCCGAGATCCACGAAGCCGTCCATAACCTGCGCCATGCGCTGCAATTGCACCATGGACGCTGGAGCCCTGATGAGATCGTGCGGGTCCGTGACCTGCTCAACAGTACCGCCAAGGCCATCGTCGATGGCCCCGCCACTCAACACCCTCAGGAGAAGTCCGTATGAAGCCAGAGAACACCCAAGGCGTGCACCGCGTCATGCATGAAATCAAACGTCGCCGCCTGGACGTGCTGCGCGTGACCGAGCTGACCCCACGCATGCGCCGCATCACCGTGGGCGGCCCCGAGCTGGAGGGTTTTCTGAGCCTGGGCGCCGACGACCACATCAAATTGATGTTCGCCCGCAACGCCGAAGAGCAGGCAGCCCTGCAAACCTTGAAACTGGGCGGCCCCAGCGACGGCGGGCCGAAACCGGCCATGCGTGACTACACCCCACGGCGCATCGACCTGGCCAAGGGCGAACTGGACATCGACTTCGTGATCCACGGCGACGGCCCCGCTTCGACCTGGGCCGAGCAGGCCGCACCCGGCCAGCACCTGTACATCGGCGGCCCACGCAGTTCCACCATCGTGCCGGACATCTTCGACAGCTATCTGCTGATCGGCGACGAAACCGCGATCCCCGCCATCGCTCGCCGCCTGGAAGAACTGCCGGCCAACCGCAAGGCGCTGGTGGTGATCGAGATCGAGGATGCGCGCGAACAGCAAGTGCTGAACAGCGCCGCTCAGGTCGAGGTGATCTGGGTAGAGCGCCACAGCCGTGAGGATGCGCTCGTGGCCGCAGTTGCCGATTTGAGTATCCCCCAAGGCCAGCTCTACGCCTGGGTGGCCACCGAAGCGGCACTCTCGCGCCGGGTGCGCAAGGTACTGCTGGATGACCACCACCTGGGCGACACCGCCGAGGTCAAGGCCGTGGGCTACTGGCGCCTGGACGAGAATGACGAGGGCTGACAGCCCTTAGTCGGTAGCCTGCCGCTGGCGCTTGCCCTGCCAGCGGTCCAGGCCTACCAGCACCAGGGAAATGATCACGAAGCCCAGCAGAATCACCAGGGCGTTGACCAGCACGCGGCCATACCCCAGCGTGCCCACATCGATGAACGGGTACGGGTACACCCCGATAGCGTTGCCACGCAGCAGGCAATAGCCGAAATAGGCAACCGGGTACACCGACCACGCCACCACGTGCCGCACCTGCAAGGTGCCCTTGGGCACGCACCACCACCAGAACACCACGAACACTGGCGGCATTATGTCGTGCAGCAGTTCGTTCACCACCCATTGCACCCCCTGGGGGTTCCAGGTATCGCGCAGCAGCAGGCTGTACGCCATGCCTACCAGAATGATGCTGGCGGTTACCCCCGAGCTCACCCACGGCCGCAGCCAGAATGAGTGCGCCCCTGCGCCCTTGTGGCGGGCAGCGGCCGTGAGCACGGCGGCCACCAGGGTGTTGGTGAGGATGGTGAAATAACCGAAGAAATGCAGCACCCCGCCCACCAGGCTGGCCTGGTCGGCCAACCGCGCCTGCAGGATAAGCAGCAACTGCACCGCAAGGGCCAGCCACGCCGCCCACGCAGCGCAGGTGACGAACAGGTGCAGGGGGCGAGTCGGTAGCGGTGAGTGCATGTAGGGTCAGTCCTCGACAGGTCGTTTGGTACGGGCCAGCTTCACGTACAGGCGCTCCACTTTCTCTCGCGCCCAAGGGGTCTTGCGCAGAAAGGTCAGGCTCGACTTGATACTGGGGTCGCTCTTGAAGCAGCGGATATCGATGCGCTCGGCCAGGCCTTCCCAGGTGTAGTGAGTGACCAGGGCGGTGAGGATCTGTTCGAGCGTCACGCCGTGCAGCGGGTTGTCAGTGGTTTGGGTCATGCCGGGCTCCAGGCGAGTGAGGGGTGCGCACCATAGCCGAGCCTCGCGGCAGCGGGAAGAGCTTAACGCCCCGCATTGCCCTTGCTGATCGGCGTAATCGGCGCACCTTGTAGGATTCTTCCTAAATCTACCACCCCTACACTTCAGGGCCGGACGCTGTTGAAAACCTGACGCTGAAGAAGTCTTCAGAAACCGCAGAAGCTCATGTTCCGAAGCGCAGGTTGGCACAGCTATTGTTACGCACTCGGCAACTGTGCATGTTGGACTTACATCTTTTAATAATAAAAAAACCTCTATATCCTCCGCCCCCCGCAACTGAATCGATTTTTTTGCGTAATAAAACCTACATTTTGCAGTGCTTCTCCAAACAGCACTTTAAAATGTACCGTTTGGTTAATAATTAAGATCCTTATAAATGCCAAAATTCGAACTTCGCCGTGCTCGTGCCGCCGGCCGCTTCACCGTATCGCCAGCCCTGCGCCTGCTGGGCGGCCTGACTGCCATCGGGATTGCCTCCTGCGCCCAGGCCGCACCGGCTTTCGACGCCGATTCGCCGTACATGTCCGGCGACTGGGGTGGCAAGCGTACCGAGCTGCATGACCTGGGCTACGACTTCAAGCTGGAGTACGTCGGTGAAACAGGTTCGAACCTGCACGGTGGCTACAACCACGACCATGCCACCCGCTACAGCGACCAGTTCGCGCTGGGCATGCACATGGACCTGCAGAAGATCCTGGGCTGGCACGACGCCGAGTTCCAGCTGACCCTGACCGACCGTAACGGTGACAACATCACCAACGACCGCGTAGCCGACCCGCGTACCGGCGGTATCAGCTCGTCCCAGGAAGTCTATGGCCGCGGCAGCATCGTGCGGATCACGCAGATGTACTACCAGCAGAAGTTCTTCGACCAGAAGCTGGACATCAAAGTAGGCCGCTTCGGCGAAGGCGAAGACTTCAACAGCTTCCAGTGCGACTTCCAGAACCTGGCGTTCTGCGGCTCGCAGGTCGGTAACTGGGCCACCGGCATCTGGTACAACTGGCCAGTCAGCCAGTGGGCAGCCCGGGTCAAGTACCACCTGAACGACGAGATCTACGCCCAGGTCGGCGCCTATGCGCTGAACCCGAGCAACCTGGAAAACGATAACGGTTTCAAATTGAACAACGCTGGCAACGAGGGCGCCGTGCTGCCGGTCGAGCTGGTATGGGCGCCGCACGTCAACGGCCTGCCAGGCGAATACCGCGCGGGTTACTACTACAGCACCGCCAACGCCAAGGACGTCTACAAGGACACCAACGGCCAGCCCGCGGCGCTGAGCGGCGATGATTACCGGTCCAGTTCCAGCAAGCACGGCTACTGGCTGACGTTCAACCAGCAACTGACCTCCCAGGCCAGCGACAACGCCCGCGGCCTGAGCGTGTTCGGCAACGTCACGGTGCACGACAAGAAGACCAACATGGTCGACAACTACGTCCAGGCCGGTGTGGTTTACAAAGGTTTGTTCGATGCGCGCCCCAAGGATGACATCGGTATCGCCCTGGCGCGTATCCACGTCAACCCGGCGTACCGCAAGAACGCAGAAGCCACCAACGCAGCCAACGGCGTGACGGATTACAACGATCCGGCCTACCTGCCGATCCAGCGCACCGAAAGCAGCGCCGAACTGAACTACGGCGTGCACGTCACCAACTGGCTGACCGTGCGCCCGAACCTGCAATACATCAAGCACCCGGGCGGTGTCGACGAAGTCGATAACGCGCTGGTCGCCGGTATCAAGATCCAAAGCTCTTTCTAACAACAATTCAACTTTACGGAAGAAGTTACCCAGACTGCGAGCGTAGGACGTTTCTGAACTATGCTCGAATACTCAAACGTAACGGAGAAACCACACTATGAGCACTGACAGTGCTTTCGGTCGGTCTCGCCTGGCTCCGAGCTTGCTCGGCCTGGTGATGCTGCTAATGGGCCTCGGCCTTCTGGTCGGGGGTGTCAAACTCGCCACCCTGGGCGGCTCGCTGTACTACGTCATTGCCGGACTTTTCCTTGTGGTGACCGGTGTGCTGGTGCTGATGGGGCGTTCCATCGCCCTGGGCATCTACGCCGTGTTCCTGCTGGGCAGCACCGTCTGGTCGCTGGCCGAAACCGGCCTGGACTGGTGGCAGCTGGTACCACGCCTGTCGCTGTGGTTCGTGCTGGGCCTGCTGCTGTGGCTGCCGTGGTTTCGCAAGCCGCTGGTGCTGCGTGAAGCGGCCCCCAAGGGCACGTCCGTGCTGGGCGTTGCGGTTGTCCTGGCTGGCGCCTGCGCCGTGGCTGCCCAATTCACCAGCTACGGTGACATCAGTGGTGACCTGGGCCGTGACGGTACCGACATGGCCAGCGCCGCCCCAGCCCAGCCTGACGGCGAGTGGCAATCCTACGGCCGCACCGAGTTCGGTGAACGTTATTCGCCGCTCAAACAGATCACCCCGGACAACGTCGGCAAGCTGACCGAAGCCTGGCGCATCCGCACCGGTGACATGCCGACCGACAAAGACCCGGTAGAGCTGACCAACCAGAACACCCCGCTGAAGGTCAACGGCATGCTGTACGCCTGCACCGCGCACAGCAAGGTACTGGCCCTGGACCCGGATACCGGCAAGGAAATCTGGCGCTACGACCCGCAGATCCAGGGTCCGAACGGCAACGACTTCCGTGGCTGGGCACACATGACCTGCCGTGGCGTTTCGTACTACGACGAAGCTGCCTACAGCAAGTCTGACGTACCAAGCGTTCCGGCCGCCCTGTCGACCGCTGGCCAGGCCGTGGCCACCAGCTGCCCGCGCCGCCTGTTCCTGCCGACCGCCGACGCCCGCCTGATCGCCCTGAACGCCGACACCGGTAAAGTCTGCGAAGACTTCGGTGACAAAGGCGTGGTGAACCTGCGCGCCAACATCGGTACCTTCACCCCGGGCGGCTACTACGCCACCTCGCCGGCAGCCATCACCCGCAACCTGGTGATCATTGGCGGCCACGTGACCGACAACGAATCCACCAACGAGCCATCGGGCGTGATCCGTGCGTTCGACGTGCATGACGGCCACCTGGTGTGGAACTGGGATGCCGGCAACCCGGACGACACCGCGCCGATTGCCGAAGGCAAGACCTACACCCGCAACTCGCCGAACATGTGGTCGCTGGCCAGCGTCGACGAGAAACTGGGCATGATCTACCTGCCATTGGGCAACCAGATGCCTGACCAGTGGGGCGGCAACCGTACCCCTGAGTCGGAAAAATTCAGCGCCGGTACCGTGGCGCTGGACATCGAGACTGGCAAGCTGAAGTGGAACTACCAGTTCACCCACCACGACCTGTGGGACATGGACGTGCCGAGCCAGCCTACCCTGGTTGACATCAAGACGGCCGAGGGCGTGAAGCACGCGCTGGTACAGCCTACCAAGCAAGGCAGCCTGTACGTACTGGACCGCACCACCGGTTCGCCGATCGTGCCGATCCAGGAAGTCGACGCACCGAAAGGCGCGGTGGAAGGCGACCATTCTTCGCCGACCCAGGCGCGTTCGGAGCTGAACCTGCTGCCGCCTGAGCTGAATGAAAAGGCCATGTGGGGCGTCACCCCATTCGACCAACTGCTGTGCCGCATCCAGTTCAAATCGCTGCGTTATGAAGGCCAGTACACCCCGCCGTCGGTGCAGGGCAGCATCATCTACCCAGGCAACGTCGGTGTGTTCAACTGGGGCGCGGTATCGGTGGACCCGGTTCGCCAGATGCTGTTCACCAGCCCGAACTACATGGCGTTCGTCTCGCAGCTGGTGCCTCGCGCCAAAGTGGAAGCCGGCAGCAAGCGTGAAAGCGAAACCAGCGGCGTGCAGCCGAACACCGGCGCGCCATACGCGGTGATCATGCACCCATTGATGTCGCCGTTCGGCGTACCGTGCCAGGCGCCAGCCTGGGGTTACGTGGCCGGTATCGACCTGACCACCGCCAAGGTGATCTGGAAGCACAAGAACGGCACCAGCCGTGACAGCTCGCCGATTCCGTTGAACCTGACCCTGGGCGTGCCCAGCATGGGCGGCTCGATGGTCACTGCCGGTGGCGTTGGCTTCCTGAGCGGCACCCTGGACCAGTACATCCGTGCTTACGACGTGAAGAACGGCAAGAAACTGTGGGAAAGCCGCCTGCCGGCTGGCGGTCAGTCGACGCCAATGACCTACACCGGCAAGGACGGCGAGCAGTACGTGCTGTCGGTTGTCGGCGGCCATGGCTCGCTGGGCACCAAGATGGGCGATTACATCATTGCCTACAAGCTGTCCAAGTGATGGTGTGATGCTGTGAAAGAACGGCTCCTTCGGGAGCCGTTTTTTTTGGGGGGAAATTTGGCTGTGTGGCCAAGGTTTCCAGCTTGTGGTTGTGGCAGGTTAAAGCAGTGCCCCCTACTTCCCAATCACCTCCCCCCGCATCGGCGCCAACCTGGCGAGCAACCGGTTCTGCGCCGGCACCGGCACCTGCCTGTCCTCCATGGCCTTGATCAGATCCTCCACCAGGGCATTGAAATCACTGCGCGTCAGGTTCTGCCCCTTGTGCGATTCCGCCATGGTGTCGCCGGTATAGGTGCAAGGCCCACCCGCTTCCACGCAGAACTGCTCGACGAGCTTGTCCCGCAGGCGCGTGATGTTGACGTTGCGAAAATGCCCGACGATGCGCTCATCCTGGGCGATGTGCAGCAGCATGCCTTCGACGATCGCGGTAATCCCGGGCTTGGCGCCCAGGTCACGGTACAGGCTGTCGTCCCTGGGCGGCTGGGTATTGGCGGCGCACGCGCCCAGCAGCAACACAGAGGCCAGCAACACACGACGCATCATCAATAACTCCCCTGGATCGACAGGTATGTACCGTTCTGGTTATCCAGCGTGGCGATCTCCCCCAGCCGGGCGTAGGCCAATACCACCGCGACATGCTTGTTCGGGAACCAGCCCACGAATACGTCGGCCCAGTCGCTCTCGCCGGCGAACGACAGGTTATCGGGCTTCTCCTTGTACTCCACGCCCACTGCCCAGCGCGGGTTGAACAGCACCGCCGCGGAGGCTTCCTTCAACAGGCTGCGGGTGTCGCGGCGGTCGCCACCAAAGCCCAGCACACCCAGTTCGTTAGCGCGGCTATAGCGCAGGTTGCCGTTGAGCAGCAGGTCGTAACCGAAGGCGCCGCCTAGAAACAGCCGGCTGGCGGCCAGGTAGCCCTCCACGTCAGCGTCGCGCTGGGCGCCCACCAGCCGTGGAATCTCGAAGTTGTTGTCGTGCTTGTATTCCAGGCCCAGGGACACCTGGGGCAACTGGTCGTAGATCAGGTCACCGAACAAGCGCACCTTGACCCCGAAAATATCCTGCCCGAGGCTGTCCTGGGGCAAGCCGAACTTGTGCACCAGGCTACCCAGGTCGAAACGCTGGTGCGCGTAGGAGACTTCCACCCGGTTGTCATAACTGGCGGCCAGGCCCACCACGTCCAGGTTGTAGTCGGGCAGGTCGACATGGGTACCGAAGGCCGTGGCTCCCCACTCACCCTGTTCGCCATAGCCGGCCAGCACCGCCCAGGGGTTGATGCCGCCACCTGCCGGGCCGTCCAGGCTGGAGGCACCGCCGGTGGCGAGCAAACGGCCCTGGTCGGCCATGGCCACCGATGACAGGCACAGGGAACACAGCAACAGGGACAATCGACGCGTCATCTTCAGTGCACCATCGCAGACAGGTTAGGCAGGGGGAGCTTCATCCAGGCCTCGAATGCCGATGCCGTGAGCGGCCGGCTGATGAGGTAGCCCTGGGCGGTATCGCAGTGCCAGCGCTCTAGCAGGCGCAGGCTGTGTTCATATTCGACACCCTCGGCCACCACCTTCAGGCCCAGGTTGTGGCTCATCTCGATGGTGGAACGCACGATCACCGCGTCCTCGCTGGTCTCGTCCAGGTCGCGCACGAACGACTGATCGATCTTCAATTCCTGCACCGGCAGGCGCTTGAGGTGTGCCAATGACGAATAGCCGGTGCCGAAATCGTCCACTGACAGGCTGATGCCGCATTCACGCAACCGGTTGAGTACCTTGAGGGCCGATTCGGGCTCGCGCATGATCGCGCTTTCGGTAATCTCGAAGATCAGTTGGCTGGCCGGCACGCTGTATAGCGCCAGCAAGGTGCAAACCCGGTCGGCCAGGTCCTGGCCGAGCAGGTCGTCGGCGGAGATGTTCAATGACAATTGCACCCGCAGGCCGCGCAGGTTCCATTCACCCAGCTGGCGAATGCCCTCCTCGATGACCCAGCGGGTCAGCAATTGGATGCTGCCGGTGCGCTCGGCCAGCTCGATGAATTCTCCCGGCGAGACAATGCCCAATTGCGGATGGTGCCAGCGCAGCAGGGCCTCGGCCTGGCGAACCTTGCCTTCACGGATATCCAGCTTGGGCTGGTAATTGAGCAACAACTCGCCGTTGTCGGCGGCGCGGCGCAGGTCGCGGATCAAGCGGATCTGCCGCTGGTGGGCCAGGTCGCGGCCCTGTTCGTAGACCTGCAGGCGCCCGGGCATCATCGAGGCGTCCTTGAGGGCTACCGCGGCGCGGCTGACCAGCGCTTCAGCATGGTCTCCATCGGCCGGGTACGCCGCAATGCCGATACGGCAATCGATGGCCACGTCATGGCCCTTGAAGCGGTGCGGCTTGAGCAGCAGTTGCTGGATCTTGTCGGCGCGGGCCACCGCGTTGTCACTGTCGGTGTGTTCCAGCAGTAACAGGAACTCGTCGGCGATCAGGTGCGCCAGGGTGTCGCCCGGCGTCAGGGTAGCCTGCAGGCGTTGCCCCACCTGGTGCAGCAGACCGTCGATGAACACCGAACCGGCGCCATCGCTGAGGGCACGCAGGTTGTCGATGCCCAGGTACACCAGGGCCACCGGGCGCTGGGCGGCGATGGCGCTGCTCAGGCGTTCCATGGCCAACGTACGGTTGGGCAGGCCGGTCAGGCTGTCGTGCAGGGCGTTGTACGCCAATTGCTGCTCGCGCTCGGCGATCCCCACACGCATATGGTTGAACGCCTTGGCCAGCAGCCCGAGTTCGTCGCGGCGCTCCAGGTCCACCGGCGTCTGGTAATCACCCGTGCCGATACGGGCCGCGGCCTGGGCCAGCATCTGCACGGGCTGCGACACGCTGCGCGCCAGCAGCAAGGCACCGACCAGGGACGCCGCCAAGGCCGTGATGGCGATGAACAAAATGGTGTTGTCCAGCGCCGAGAACGCCTGCAAGGCTTCATCCAGCGGGCTCTGCAGCAGGGCGATGACCTGGCCGCCGTCGTTGTTGTCGAGCATCAACGGCTGGCTCAGGTAGGTGCGATCGTCATGGGTGGCCTGGGACACATGATTGCTGTTGGCGTGTTCCAGCATCCAGTTGGTGATGGCCGGCTGCAGGCTGGCGGGCTGGGTGCTGACCAGTTTGCCCAACTGGCCATCGTCGCGGGACAGGAATGACACCTGCAGGTTGGTCAGGTTGTGCAGTTCCTGGGCCAAGGCATCGTCCATCACGAACCCCACCACCACCCGGCCAATGGGCAAGGGCGCCATCACCGGCGCTTCCACCAGCAAATGCGGCTCGCCCCGCAAGGGCACGATCAGCATCGCCTGGTTCTGCCGGCGGGCATCGCGCAGCGCCTGGTCGTAGCGAAAGCGGCTACCGTCCTCGAGTTCCGGCACCGTGCTGGCCATGACCTTGCCGTCCATGCTCAGCAGGATCATGTCACTGGCGCCAATACGCGCCCCATGGTTGGCCAGCGCCGAGCGCAGGGTAGCCGAATCGCCACTGGCCACGGCATCGCGGAAGCCGAAATCGGCCGCCAGCAGCTGGGCGGCGTCCTTGAGGCGCTTGCCACGCACGTCCAGCAAGCGCTCGAACACCCGCGAGCCCACTTGCAGTTGCTCGGCCGCCTGACCGCGCACCGCGTCGGTGGTCGCCAGCTTCACCGACAGCGTCAGTGCCGCGATCACGAACAGCAGCAGCAACGTCAGGACGCAGGCAATGCGGGCCTGGAAACTACTTCTGAGTTTCACGGACAGCTTTATTGAAGGCATCGCCGAAGCCACTTGTTTCAGGAGCATGGGGGGTATCAGCCGCCAGGGGCTCTACCGTGAGGTTCCAGGTGCGTTGCAAGCCGCTGGCAGGCACGTCGATGCTGCCGCCAGGGGTCACGCTCTGGTCGGGTGACTGCGGGTGCCACAAGGTGGCCTGGTAACGGCCGGGCGGGACGTCCAGGTTCAGGGTGCCATCGGCACCGCTGACAGCGGACCAGGGGTCGTCGGTGACGTAGATGTAACCCAGCATCCAGTCATGGATGTTGCAGCCCAGCACCACCACGCCCGGTTTGTCGAACAGCAACGGGTCGGTGGGCGTCCCTTCGTACAAGCGCAGCTCGAAGCGCTTGGGCGGTGAGAACGAATACACCTGGTGGCGGATGTTGTCGCTGTTGGGGAAGCGAATGCGGGTGCCGGTATGCACGGCCAGCACGTGGGGCACGAACTCCTGCTTGACCTGGTCCATGCTGGCGGTAGGCGTGGCATTCCCCGCCGCACTGTCGCCGGCCAGGGTCAGCACCGCATCAGCCAACGGCTTGCCCTGGGCGTCCAGTATCAGCGCCTTGAGCGGGGCGGCAGCCGAGAAGGCCGATGCCCACAGGCCCAGCATCAATACAGCAAATCGCACACAGGTTTTTGCCATGGTGGCACCCAAGGTCGGAAAACACATATCGCCAGCCCTGGCAGTTTCAGCCGAGCCAGAATAAACACCCTGGCTCCAGAGATCACGCCATGATTATGGCTTATTGCCATCATCCCTGAATTCCCGACGAAAGGGGGCGAACTCAATCAGGAGCGTAGCACTTCGTGCCGGCGACGCAGTCTCGCGGCCGCGGGGCCGCTCTGTATGAAGGTTATCGTCAGGTTTTGGTAAAGCTGGAGTGCCGCCATTGAAACCACTGCCCGCCTGCCCCATCTAAACCGGCATAGTCATTTGCGCAGGTGCCCCATGAGCGACCAGCAGGATTTCCCGGAACACCCCACTGCCCCCCTGGACCACGACCACATCGAACATTCGACCCACTCCAGCACCGAGCTGGCATTGCCCGGCCAGAACCTGCCGGACAAGGTCTACATCATCCCGATCCACAACCGCCCGTTCTTCCCCGCGCAAGTGCTGCCGGTGATCGTCAACGAAGAGCCGTGGGCCGAGACCCTGGACCTGGTGGCCAAGGAGCCACATCACTCGCTGGCGCTGTTCTTCATGGAAACACCCCAGGACACCCGCCACCTGGACACCGCCAACCTGCCGCTGTACGGCACCCTGGTGAAGATCCACCACGCCAGCCGCGAAAACGGCAAGCTGCAGTTCGTGGCCCAGGGCCTGTCCCGCGTGCGCATCCGCAACTGGCTCAAGCACCACCGCCCGCCCTACCTGGTGGAAGTGGAATACCCGCACCAACCCGCCGAGCCCACCGACGAGGTGAAGGCCTACGGCATGGCGCTGATCAACGCCATCAAGGAATTGCTGCCGCTCAACCCGCTGTACAGCGAAGAGCTGAAGAACTACCTCAACCGCTTCAGCCCCAACGACCCCTCGCCGCTCACCGATTTCGCCGCCGCCCTGACCTCCGCCACCGGCGCCGAGTTGCAGCAGGTGCTGGACTGCGTGCCCATGCTCAAGCGCATGGAAAAAGTACTGCCCATGCTGCGCAAAGAGGTTGAAGTAGCACGCCTGCAGAAGGAGATTTCCGCCGAGGTGAACCGCCAGATCGGCGAGCACCAGCGCGAGTTCTTCCTCAAGGAACAACTCAAGGTCATCCAGCAGGAGCTGGGCCTGACCAAGGACGACCGCAGCGCCGACCTCGAGCAGTTCCAGCAGCGCCTGGAAGGCAAGACCCTGCCACCCCAGGCGCAAAAGCGCGTGGATGAGGAAATGGGCAAACTGGCGATCCTGGAAACCGGGTCGCCGGAGTACGCCGTCACCCGCAACTACCTGGAATGGGCCACCGCCCTGCCCTGGGGCGTGTACGGCAAAGACAAGCTGGACCTCAAATTCGCCCGCAAGGTCATGGACCAGCATCATGCCGGCCTTGACGACATCAAGAGCCGCATCCTCGAATTCCTTGCCGTGGGCGCCTACAAAGGCGAGATCAGCGGCTCCATCGTGCTGCTGGTGGGGCCGCCTGGTGTGGGCAAGACCAGTGTCGGCAAGTCCATCGCCGAGTCCCTGGGCCGGCCTTTCTACCGTTTCAGCGTGGGCGGCATGCGTGACGAGGCCGAAATCAAGGGCCACCGCCGCACCTACATCGGCGCCCAGCCGGGCAAGCTGGTGCAGGCACTGAAAGACGTGGAAGTGATGAACCCGGTGATCATGCTCGACGAGATCGACAAGATGGGCCAGAGCTACCAGGGCGATCCGGCTTCGGCGCTGCTGGAGACCCTGGACCCGGAACAGAACGTCGACTTCCTCGACCACTACCTGGACCTGCGCCTGGACCTGTCCAAAGTGCTGTTCGTGTGTACGGCCAACACCTTGGACTCGATCCCCGGGCCGCTGCTGGACCGCATGGAAGTGATTCGCCTGTCGGGCTACATCACCGAAGAGAAACTGGCGATTGCCAAGCGCCACTTGTGGCCCAAGCAGTTGGAGAAGGCCGGTGTCGACAAGAGCCGGCTGAGCATCAGCGACACCGCGCTGCGTGCCGTGATCGAAGGTTATGCCCGCGAAGCCGGCGTGCGACAGCTGGAGAAACAGCTGGGCAAACTGGTGCGCAAGGCCGTGGTGCGCCTGCTGGATGCGCCGGACAGTGTGATCAAGATCGGCCCCAAGGACCTCGAAGCCTCGCTGGGCATGCCAGTGTTCCGCAGCGAACAGGTGCTGTCGGGCAAAGGCGTTATCACCGGCCTGGCCTGGACCAGCATGGGCGGCGCGACCCTGCCCATCGAAGCTACGCGCATTCACACCCACAACCGCGGCTTCAAGCTGACCGGGCAACTGGGCGAGGTAATGAAGGAGTCAGCGGAAATTGCCCACAGCTACATCAGTTCCAACCTGCAGCAATACGGTGCCGATCCCACCTTCTTCGACGAGGCGTTCGTGCACCTGCACGTACCGGAGGGCGCCACGCCCAAGGACGGCCCCAGCGCCGGCGTGACCATGGCCAGCGCCCTGCTGTCCCTGGCCCGTGACCAGGCGCCGAAAAAAGGCGTGGCCATGACTGGCGAGCTGACGCTGACCGGGCATGTGCTGCCGATCGGCGGTGTGCGCGAGAAAGTGATCGCGGCGCGGCGGCAGAAGATCAATGAACTGATCCTGCCGGAAGCCAACCGCGGGCACTTCGAAGAGCTGCCGGACTACCTCAAGCAAGGGCTGACGGTGCACTTCGCCAAGCGCTTCGCCGATGTGGCGAAAGTGTTGTTCTGACCCGTTGTGGGACCGAGCGAAGCTCGGGAAGCAGGCAACGCGAAATACCTGAAGGTTCGCGGCGTATGCTTCCCGAGCTTCGCCCGGCCCCACAGGGTCGGAGCCCCATTTTTTCGGTTATGCTGGCGGCCATCCTTGCCACCCGTGGAGCCGCCCATGACCGCCGCCCGCTTTCTCCTGCCCGCCAGCATTGCCCTGCTGGCCGCCTGCGCCCAGCAACCGGCGCACAACGTCGACCTGGCCAAACAGAGCGAATGCCCGCTGAAACTGGTCAATGGCCAAACTCTCACCCTCACCTTGCCCAGCAACCCCACCACCGGCTACCGCTGGCTGGTGCAGAACCCCGCACCCGCGGTGCTGCGGGTACTGAGCCCGGAGGTGTACAGCAACCCCGAGGACGCCGGGCTGGTAGGCGCCGCCGGGCAATCGACGTGGCGCTTCCAGGCCAAGGCCGCCGGGCAGGGGCAGTTGCTGCTGGTGCTGCAGCAACCGTGGGCGCCGGAGGTGAAGCCAGTGCAGGTGTTCGACTGCGCCATCACCGTGAAGTGAGATTGGCGTAGCCGGGGAAACAGCCGACGCGATTCATCAGGCATACCTGCAATAAACCGCCATTCCCGCTAAAATGCCGCCCCTCGATTTTCCCGACCCGCCGGAACCGCCGTGAGCAAAGAACCCGACCGCATTTTCGCCCAGCCCCTGGCCCAGGTGCCCGACTTCGTTTTCAACGAAGACGTGGTGCGGGTATTCCCGGACATGATCAAGCGTTCGGTGCCTGGCTACCCGACCATCGTCGAGAACCTCGGTGTGCTCGCCGCCCAGTTCGCCCAGCCGCACACCGCGCTGTATGACCTGGGCAGTTCCCTGGGCGCCGTGACCCAATCGCTGCGCCGCCACGTGCGCACCGACGACTGCCGGGTGATCGCAGTGGACAACTCCAGCGCCATGGTCGAGCGCTGCCGTGAATACCTCAATGCCCAGGACTCGATGTTCCAGGAGCTGCTGCCGGTGCAGGTCATCGACGGCGACATTCTCAGCCTGGACTTCCAGCCGGCCTCGGTCATCGCCCTGAACTTCACCCTGCAGTTCATCAGCCGCGACCAGCGCCTTGGCCTGCTGCAACGCATCCGCCAGGCCCTGGTGCCCGGTGGGGCGCTGATTCTCTCGGAAAAGCTGCGCTTTGCCGACAGCCAGGAACACGACCTGCTCACCGACCTGCACATCGCCTTCAAGCGCGCCAATGGCTACAGCGAACTGGAAATTGCCCAGAAGCGCAGCGCCATCGAAAACGTGATGAAGCCCGACAGCCTGGAAGAACACCGCGAGCGCCTGCTGGCGGCCGGCTTCTCCAAGGTGGTGCCATGGTTCCAATGCCTTAATTTTGCCTCGTTGATTGCCCTGCCATGATTGATCTAGCCCCCCTGGTCCGCCGCATGGCGGGCACGCCCCTGGCCACGTGGAGCGAGGGCCTGCAGGCCCAGCTCGACGCCAAGATGGAAAAAGGCCACGGTGACCTGGAGCGCTGGCAGGCGGCACTCGATGCCTTGCCTGCGGTGCGACCCAGTGAAATAGACCTGGTCGACACACTGACCCTGGACTGCGCCTGCGACGACGCCACCCGCCAGCAGATGCACGATGCCCTGATGGGGCTATCGCCCTGGCGCAAAGGCCCGTTCAACCTGTTCGGCGTGCACGTGGACACCGAATGGCGCTCGGACTGGAAATGGTCGCGGGTCGCGCCGCACCTGGATCTCAAGGGCAAGCGGGTGCTCGACGTGGGCTGCGGCAACGGTTACTACCAGTGGCGCATGCTCGGTGCCGGCGCCGACAGCGTCATCGGCGTGGACCCCAACTGGCTGTTCTTCTGCCAGTTCCAGGCCGTGCAACGCTACCTGCCCGACCTGCCCGCCTGGCACCTGCCGTTCGCCCTGGAGGACCTGCCGGCGAACCTCGAAGGCTTCGACACAGTATTTTCCATGGGCGTGTTCTACCATCGCCGTTCGCCGATCGAACACCTGCTGGCGCTGAAGGACTGCCTGGTCAAGGGTGGCGAGTTGGTACTGGAAACCCTGGTAGTGCCTGGCGACAAGCACCAGGTGCTGGTACCGGAAGACCGCTACGCGCAGATGCGCAACGTGTGGTTCCTGCCCTCGGTTGCGGCCCTGGAACTGTGGCTGCGCCGCGCCGGGTTCCGCGACATCGAATGCGTGGACGTCAGCATCACCACGGTGCAGGAACAACGCAGCACCGAGTGGATGAAATACCAGTCACTGGGCGACTTCCTCGACCCCAACGACCACAGCCGCACCATCGAAGGCCTGCCGGCGCCGATGCGCGCCGTGCTCAAGGCCCGCAAGTAAGCCTCTCAGACCAGCACGCTGCGGTCGAACACGAACACCCGGCCCGCCTCGGGCCGGTGCTCCAGCAGCGTCTGCGGCCGGCCCATGGGTGGCCGGTTCTTCTCCCCCGTATCGATGATCCAGCCCTTGTCCTTCATGCGCTCCAGACGCCCCCGCAGGGTAGTGTGCTGCACCGCCTGGCCCAGGCAGGCTTCGAATGCCGCCAAGGCTTCGGTGACCGTGAACCGCGGCTGCAACAGGTGCAGCGGCAACGCCGTGTACACCGCTTTGGCAGCGAGCCGCGCGTGGGCCTGGGCCACCAGTTCGGTGTGGTCGAACGGCAACGCCTGGCGACCTTGCAGAACATCATCCAGGGCGAAGAAGCGCAGGTCTTGGCCTTCCAGCCGTGTGGTGGGGCACAGCAATGCCAGGTAAATGGTACTCATGGACCAGCCACGCGGGTCACGGCTGGCGCTGCCTACCGTGGCGACCTGCTCCAGGTACCGGGGGGCGACCCGTGCCTTTTCCTCCAGCGCGCGGCTGGCGGCGGCGTCCAGGCTGGGGTCAGCGCAGCGGCCATTGACCAGCACACCAGGCAGCGCCCACTGGTCGCTGAACGGCTCGCGAGCGCGGCGGATCAGCAGCAGCTCCAAGCGCTGGTGCTCGTTGAGGCGCAGCGCGACGATGTCGACACTCGCCAGGATCTGGGCGTTGCTCATGGTGCCTCCCTCTTGCCCGGCATAATTTTGCTTGACCACATATTACATCAGGTGGAATATGTAGTCACGCACAGCGAAGCAAGGAGTTGCCGCCATGAAGATCGCCAGTTTCGACATCGACGCCCAAAAGGGCTTCACCCCCCTCTGCCCGGCTGAGCTGCCGGTGCCTGAAGGCCACCTGATCGGCGCGGCGCTCAACCACCTGGCCCGCTACGCCGACCTGCGCCTGGGCAGCAAGGATGCCCACACGCCCCATGCCGCGTGGGTGGTGCCCAGCCACGCCGAGATGCTGCAACCCCTGAACCTGCCCAACGCCGACATCACCTGGGTCAGCCACTGCGTGCCCGGCACCCCCGGTTTCGAGTTGCTGGACGAGCTGCCCACGCCGCTGGACTACGACTTTTTCGTGTGGAAAGGCATCGAGCCAGACCTGCACCCCTACGGCGCCTGCTACCACGACCTGGCCGACACCCGCAGCACCGGCGCCATCGAGTTCCTGCGCCAGCACGGCGTGGGCTGCGTGCTGGTGGGCGGCCTGGCGCTGGACTACTGCGTCAAGACCACCGCCCTGCAACTGCGCCGCGCCGGCTTCCGGGTAGGCGTGTACCTGCCGGCTTGCCGCGCCATCGCCCAGGACACTGCCCGCGCGGCCTGCGAACAGATGCAGGCCGAGGGCATCGAACTGTACGCTAGCGCCGCCGAACTGGCCGCCGCCCTGAACAAGGAAGCCTGACCATGGCCGAGAGTATTTTCGCCGACCGTATCGTGCAGAACCTGCTGGACACCGACTTCTACAAGCTGACCATGATGCAGGCCGTGCTGCACAACTACCCCAACGCCGAGGTGGAATGGGAGTTTCGCTGCCGCAACGCCGAAGACCTGACGCCCTACCTGGCCGAGATTCGCTACCAGATCGAGCGCCTGGCCGAAATCTCCATCACCCACGACCAGTTGGCCTTCCTGGAGCGCATCCCGTTCATGAAACCGGATTTCATCCGTTTCCTGAGCCTGTTCCGCTTCAACCTGCGCTACGTGCATACCAGCATCGAAGCCGGCCAACTGTGCATCCGCCTGCGCGGCCCCTGGCTGCACGTGATCCTCTACGAGATCCCGTTGCTGGCGATCATCAGCGAGGTGCGCAACCGCTACCGCTACCGCGATGTGGCGCTGGAGCAGGCCACCGAGCAGTTGTACAAGAAGCTCGACTGGCTCAAGGCCGAAGCCAGCCCCAGCGAACTGAGCGGTTTCCAACTGGCCGACTTCGGCACCCGCCGGCGCTTTTCCTACCGGGTGCAGGAGGAGGTAGTGCATATCCTCAAGCGCGACTTCCCCGGCCGGTTCGTTGGCACCAGCAACGTGCACCTGGCCCGCGAGCTGGAGGTGAAACCCATCGGCACCATGGCCCACGAGTGGTTCATGGCCCACCAGCAACTGGGCCCGCGGCTGATCGACAGCCAGATCGCCGCCCTGGACTGCTGGGTGCGTGAATACCGCGGCCTGCTGGGTATCGCGCTCACCGACTGCATCACCATGAATGCCTTTCTCAAGGACTTCGACCTGTATTTCGCCAAGCTTTTCGACGGTTTGCGCCACGACTCCGGCGACCCGCTGGCCTGGGCGGAAAAGGCCATCCGGCACTATGAAAGCCTGGGCATCGACCCATTGAGCAAGACGCTGATCTTTTCCGACGGCCTGACGCTGCCCAAGGCCCTGGAACTGTATAGAGCGCTGCACGGCCGGATCCATGTAAGCTTTGGCATCGGCACCAACCTGACCTGCGACATACCCGGGGTCGAGCCCATGAACATCGTGATCAAGATGACCGCCTGCAACGGCCATCCGGTGGCGAAAATCTCCGATACGCCAGGCAAGACCCAATGCCTGGACGAGAACTTCGTTACCTACCTCAAACATGTATTTCGCGTCTGAATTGCACCCTCAGGAGTTCGACATGAGCAACCGTCAAATCGAAATCGCCGCGGCCCTCAACGTGGTACCGCCCTTCGCCGACACTGCCGCCCTGGTGGCCGAAGTGGAACGGCGCAAGGCGTTCATCAAGCAGTGCTTGCGCAACGCCCACGTGAAGGTGCTGGTGCTGGGCATCAGCGGCGGCGTCGACTCGCTCACCGCAGGCCGCCTGGCGCAGTTATCGGTGGAAGAACTGCGCGCCGAGACCGGCGACGACGGCTATCAATTCATCGCCGTGCGCTTGCCCTATAACATTCAGCACGATGAACACGATGCCGCCGCCTCGATGCAGTTCATCCGCGCAGACGTGGAAGACACCGTCAACATCGCCGGCGCCGTGCTGGGGCTGTCCGAGCAGGTCGCGCACCTGCATGGCCTCACCGACGCCCGCCGCGACTTTGTCATCGGCAACGCCAAGGCGCGTATCCGCATGGTGGCTCAGTACACCATCGCCAACGCCAACAACGGCCTGGTGATCGGTACCGACCACGCCGCCGAGGCCGTGATGGGCTTTTTCACCAAATTCGGCGACGGTGCCTGCGACCTGGCCCCGCTCAGCGGCCTGGTGAAGCACCAGGTACGGGCCATTGCCCGGCACCTGGGCGCCCCGGAAAACCTGGTGGAGAAAGTGCCTACCGCCGACCTGGAAGAACTGCGCCCGGGCAAGCCAGATGAGGAAGCCCACGGCGTGACCTACGCCCAGATCGACGCCTTCCTTCACGGCGAAAAGGTCAGCGAGGAGGCCTACGCCATCATCGTGCGCACCTACGACAACAGCCAGCACAAACGCGAGTTACCGTTCGCGCCGTAAAGCCCAGGAGCGGATGAGGCAGATGCAGGAGCTGGGTCAACAGCTCCTGCGCGCGCTGTATCGATACCTTTCCATCGTAATGAACCCATTACGAACGCAACCATCCATCCCTGATTGCTGACGATTTCACCCATGTGAACGAACGATGTGGAACGAAATCATTGCAGACGGTCGCAGGACACCCTGATAACCCGTTGATTTTTATAGTATAAAAAGCTGGCACCGCCCTTGCTCTGTCCACTCCATCTCAACACTGGACACAAGGACCGCCCCATGTTCTCCAAAAGCCTCACCCTCGCCGACTTCGACCCTGCCCTGAACGATGCCATTGCCCTGGAAGCCCATCGCCAGGAGCAACACATCGAACTGATCGCCTCCGAGAACTACACCAGCCCCGCCGTGATGCAGGCCCAAGGCAGTGTGCTGACGAACAAATACGCCGAAGGTTACCCGGGCAAGCGCTACTACGGCGGCTGTGAGCACGTGGATGTGGTCGAGCAACTGGCCATCGACCGCGCCAGGCAACTGTTTGGCGCCGATTATGCCAACGTCCAGCCGCACTCGGGCAGCCAGGCCAACGCGGCGGTGTTCCTGGCGCTGCTGCAACCGGGCGACACCGTGCTGGGCATGAGCCTGACCCACGGCGGACACCTGACCCATGGCGCCAAGGTCAGTTTTTCCGGCCGGCTGTACAACGCAGTGCAGTACGGCATCGACGACCAGGGGCTGATCGACTATGACGAGGTGGAGCGCCTGGCCGTGCAGCATCAACCCAAGATGCTGATCGCCGGCTTTTCGGCCTATTCGCGCACCCTGGATTTCGCCCGCTTCCGAGCCATTGCCGACCAGGTGGGCGCCTGGTTGTTCGTGGATATGGCCCATGTCGCGGGGCTGGTGGCCGCCGGCCTCTACCCCAACCCGGTGCCTTACGCGGACGTGGTCACTACCACGACCCACAAGACCCTGCGTGGGCCGCGCGGTGGCCTGATCCTGGCGCGCAGCAACCCTACCGTGGAGAAGAAGCTGGACTCGGCGGTATTTCCCGGCGGCCAGGGCGGCCCGCTGATGCACGTCATCGCCGCCAAGGCGGTGTGCTTCAAAGAGGCCCTGGCCCCGGCGTTCAAGGTGTACCAGCGGCAGGTCATCGATAACGCCCGTGCCATGGCTGGGGTGTTCGTGGCGCGCGGCTATGACGTGGTGTCCGCCGGTACCGATAACCACCTGTTCCTGGTCAGCCTGATCCGCCGCGGCATCACCGGCAAGGACGCCGACGCCGCGCTGGGCCGTGTGCACATCACCGTCAACAAGAACGCCGTGCCCAACGACCCGCAGTCGCCTTTCGTGACCTCGGGCCTGCGCATCGGCACGCCTGCCGTCACCACGCGTGGCTTTGGCGAAGCCGAATGCACGCGCCTGGCGGGCTGGATCTGTGATGTGCTCGACCACCTGGGCGACGCCGACGTGGAAGCCGAAGTGGCCGCGCAGGTAGCCGCGCTGAGCAAGGCTTTCCCGGTTTACGGGCGCTGATACACGGCAAGGGCTGCCCTGCACCCGCGACCTTCTGGCACACTTCACCCAGACGCCCGTGCAGGGCAACCTTACAGGCCTGTGGCCGTTGTCAGGAATAACAATGAAACTGCATCAACTCCGTGCGCTTGTATCCATCCATGAAACCGGCAGCCTGCAAGATGCCTCCCAGGTACTGCACCTGACCCAGTCGGCCCTGAGCCGGGCCATCAAGGAACTCGAGAACGAACTGGGCATTACCCTGCTGGTACGCTCCAACAAGGGCATGACCCTCACCGAATATGGCCAGCGCATGCTCGGCCACGCTCGCCAGGCGCTGGAAAGCGTGCGCCGGGCGCGCCAGGAAATCGAAGACATGAAGGGCCTGGTGGTCAGCGAGATCACCATTGGCGTCACCCCGGTCACCGCCCTGCTGCAATCGCTCAAACACACCCTGCTGAGCTTTCAGCAAAGCTACCCCAACGCCACCCTCAAAGTGCTGGAGATGCGCCCCGCGCAGCTGTTGCAGCACCTGCGCGATGGCCTGCTGGACTTCGCCCTGACCTCACAGGTGCCCGTCAACGCCGTGGGCCTGGACTGGCAACCCCTGTGCCGCATTCCCGGCGTGGTGGTCGTGCGCAAGGACCACCCCCTGCGCAATGTACGGTCCCTGCGCTTGTTGCAGCAGGCCCACTGGATCAGCGTCGACCCACTCACCGACAGCCAGTCGCAGTTCAACCAACTGTTCGAAGGCAGTGCCCTGGGCCGCCCGCGCAAAGTGTTCGAGTGCACGGCCATGAACTTGGCGATCAAGATGCTGATCGACAGCGACGCGGTGATGATCATGAGCCAGCCAGCCCTGGGCCATGACCTGGTAGGGCTGAGCGACATGTCCAAGCACCTGCAGAAAATCGACATTCAGGAGCCAGTGCCGGATTATTCGGTGAACCTGGTGTGCGTGAACCGCAGCTACCTGACCAAGACCGCAGGGCAGCTTTTCGCCCATCTGCACGAGCAATTGGCGGGCAAACCCCTGCTTATTTAGTGCCCTCCTTACCCGTGGGACCGAACGAAGGTCGGGAATGCCGCGCCGCGTAATCACTGTTTCGCCGCGCCGATATTTTCCTGAACTTCGCCCGGCCCCACGCCAGATTGCTGGAGCATTGCGCAAGGGGTTTACCGCCAGGCTGGATGCCCCCGCAACGCCGCCGTACCGCGTGCTTTCGCGACCTCGCTCGCCAGGCCCACCTTCCGCACGCCCCCACCGTTACCCATCTCCCCAGCCCGCGAGCACCAGATTCGCGCATCGCGAGTCGAAAATGCCCACAACCCTCGCCAGCTTTTTCCCTGCCGCCCGTTCATCCACACCAACGGTTGGGGCCTTGCATAAAAGGGATGTGCAGTTTGCGCGGCGCTGTTCAACACTCCCGCTCACCACGACCCCGGGTACAGGAACAGCGCCATGAAGAGCACCCCCGCCAGCGATTTGCCGCTCCACCCCAGCCCCGCCATGGCCTCGCTGCAGGCGCGCAAGATGCGCCGCGTGGTCATTGCCTCGTCACTGGGCAATGGCCTGGAAATCTACGACTTCACCGTGTACAGCTTCTTCGCCGTGATCATCGGCAAACTGTTCTTTCCCGGTGAGTCAGCGCTGGCATCGCTGTTGATGTCGCTGGCGACCTTTGCCGTGGGCTTTCTGATGCGACCGCTGGGCGCCGTGCTGATTGGCCGCGTCGCTGACCGTCGTGGGCGCAAGGCGGCGTTGTCACTGACCATCGCCCTGATGACCGTAGGCACCGGCATCATCGCCTTCACCCCGACCTATGCCAGCATCGGCATCACCGCCACCCTGCTGCTGGTATTCGGCCGCCTGCTGCAAGGCCTGTCGGCGGGCGGTGAGGTGGGCAGCGCCTCGGCGTTCCTGATGGAGTCAGGCAGCACCGCCAACCGCTGTTTCATGGTCAGCTGGCAGGGCGCGAGCCAAGGTGCGGCCGCCTTGCTGGGGGCGCTCACCGGCTTGCTATTGAGCAGCAACCTGAGCCCCGAGGCGTTGCAAAGCTGGGGCTGGCGCGTACCGTTCATCATCGGCCTGATGATCGGCCCGGTGGGCTGGTTCATTCGCCAGCACCTGGATGAAACCCATACCGATACCGCCGACACCCCCTCGCTGGCACAGTTGCTGCGCGATCACAAAGGCACCCTGCTGCTGGGCATCATGTGGATGGCGGCCTCCACCGTGAGCATGTACATGGTGGTGTTCTACATGCCTACCTACCTGGTGCAGACCCTGCACTACCCGGGCAGTTTTTCCTTCGCCCTGGTGGGCCTGGCCAGTGCCCTGCTGGCGGTGATCCCGCCGATCGCCGCACGTTATGCCGACCGGTTTACCCGGCGCAAGCCACTGCTGTACTGGGTGGCCGGGCTGGCGCTGGTGTTCGCCTACCCTTCGTTTCTGCTCTTGGGCCTGCAAAGCACCTGGCTGTGCATGCTGGCCATCGCCTTGCTGATCATGCCCATGGCCGTTGGCGTGGGCGCCAGTTTCGCCATGCTGATGGAGGCCTTTCCCCGCGAACAGCGCGTCACCGGGCTGTCGGTGATCTACAGCTTCGGCGTGACCCTGTTCGGTGGTTTCTCGCCGCTGCTGGTGACCTGGCTGATCGGCCTGACCGGCAATCCCTTGACCCCTGCCCTGTACCTGATCGCCACCCTGGTGCTGAGCCTGATCGCCCTGCGCCTGTTCCCGGAACACCCAGGCCGCGCCTGAGCCCCCCTTTACTGCCAGAAAAGGAAGCAACCATGAGCAACCTGATCATCAACCAGAAACTGCAAGCCAGTGCCGAGCATTTCGCGGTCATTCGCCGTGACATCCACAGCTTTCCGGAGCTGGGCGGCGACGTGCCACGCACCGCTAGCCTGGTCGCGGAAATGCTCGGCGCCTGGGGCTACGAGGTGCACACCGGCGTAGGCGGCTGCGGGGTGGTCGGCGTGCTCAAGCGCGGCAGCGGTACGCGCACCCTGGGCATCCGTGCCGACATGGACGCCCTGCCGATTCTGGAAAAGAACGGCCTGCCCTGGGCCAGCCAGTACCAGGGGCGCATGCACGCCTGTGGCCACGACGGCCACACTGCTACCCTGTTGGCCGCCGCCGAACAACTGGCGCTGCACGCCGAATTCGATGGCACCTTGAACCTGATCTTCCAACCGGATGAAGAAGGCCTGGCCGGCGCCAAGCAAATGATCGATGACGGCCTGTTCACCCGCTTCCCCTGCAACGCGGTGTACGCCTACCACAACATGCCTGGCCTGCCGGTGGGCCAGGCGGTGGTGCAGGCTGGCGGCTTCATGGCCTCGTCCGAGCGGGTGACCATCACCCTGACCGGCCGCGGTGGCCACGGCGCCATGCCCGAGCGCGCCGTCGACCCGGTGCCGGCCCTGGCTGGCATCATCACCGCCCTGCAGACGGTGATCTCGCGCAACCTGTCCACCGATGACGCCGCGGTACTGAGCGTGGGCATGGTACAGGCGGGCACGGCGTACAACATCATTCCCGAGACAGCCAAGGTGATGCTCAGCGTGCGCACCGCCGACCCGGCCGTGCGTGCACGGGTGGAAAAGCGCATCCGCGAGATCGTCGAAGGCCAGGCGGCGAGTTTTGGGGTCAAGGCCCAGATCGACTACCAACTGCTGGCCCCGGTGCTGGTCAACAGCCCGGCGGAGACCGAGCGCATGCTGGCGGTGGCCCGCGATGTGCTGGGCGCCGACAACGTGTTGCAGAAAATGCCGGTGCGGATCATGGGCAGCGAGGACTTCGCCTGGATGCTGGACGAGAAGCCTGGCTGCTACTTCATCCTGGGCAATGGCACCGGTGAGTTCACCGGGTGCTCGGTGCACAACGACCACTATGACTTCGATGACGCGGTGATCCCGCTGGGCGCGGCCTGCTGGGTAGGGTTGGTGGAGGGTTACCTCAAGGCGTGAGGTGGGCGCCGCCCTGTTCACGCGCTTCGCCCGGTCTCCCATCCGGCATGCAAACCCTTGTTGGACCGGGCGAAGCTCAGGAAGCAGGCAACACGATCAGCGAGCGGCGGCCACGATCAGTTGCTTCATCTCGGCCACTGCGGCCTTGAAGCCCACGAACAGCGCATGGGCCACCAAGGCGTGGCCGATGTTCAGTTCGTTGATGCCCTTGATCGCCGCCACGGCTTCGACGTTGTGATAATGCAAACCATGCCCGGCATTGACGATCAGGCCCTGGGCGACGCCAAACGCCACGCCGTCGGCAATGCGTTTGAGCTCTTCGGCCACTTCAGCCGGCGTTTGTGCATCGGCATAACGGCCGGTGTGCAATTCGATCGCGGGCGCGCCCACGCGCTTGGACGCGGCAATCTGGCGTTCATCGGCGTCGATGAACAACGACACTTCACAACCGATTTTGGCCAGGCGCTCCACCGCTGCCTGGATGCGTGCTTCCTGGCCGGCCACGTCGAGGCCACCCTCGGTGGTCAGTTCCTGGCGGGTTTCCGGTACCAGGCATACGTGGGCCGGGCGGATGCGTTCAGCGAAGGCGAGCATTTCCTCGGTGACGCCCATCTCGAAGTTCATGCGCGTCTGCAGCACGTCCTTGAGCAGCAGCACGTCGCGCTCCTGAATATGCCGGCGGTCTTCGCGCAGGTGCACGGTGATGCCGTCGGCGCCCGCTTCTTCGGCGTCCAGCGCAGCCTTGACCGGGTCGGGGTAGCGGGTGCCGCGAGCCTGACGCAGGGTTGCCACGTGGTCGATGTTGACGCCGAGAAGAATGCGATTGCTGGTGGTCACGGGAGCGCTCCTTGGAATTGAGCGCCTAGGATACGTCTTGCTTACGGCTTGCGAAACAGTTCGCGGCTCACCAGCGGACGACCGCCCAGGTGCACGGCCAGCGCCTGGCGCATGAGGCGCTTGGCCGCGTTCAACGCCCCGGGGGTAGTCCAGTCGGCTTCGGCCATGGCCAGCAGCGCGCTGCCGCTGAACAGGCCGGGCTGTACCAGCCACACTCGCTCAAGCCCGGCATCGACTTGCAAGCGGTACATTCCGTCCGCTTCCACCGCATCGCCGTTGACGTCGGTGTCCAGGGCGAAGCCGTAGCCCAGTTCGTCCAGCAGCCGCCACTCGAAAGCGCGCAGCAGCGGCTCCAGCGGCCGCCCGGCGGCCAGGGCCTGAAGGGTCGCCGCGTAGGCGTCGTAGATGACTTGATTCGGGTCTTCGGCGGGCAGCAGGCGAATCAGCAATTCGTTGAGGTACAGGCCGCTGAACAACGCATCGCCGACCATCCAGGCCGCCACCCCCACCGTTTCCATGCGTCCGACGTTCTTCAGCTCACCCTTGCCGCGGAACTCCGCCTCCAGCGGCACGAACGGCCGCGCCTGGGTGCCGGCCTTGCTGCGGGCGCTGCGTAGCACTGCGCGCAAGCGGCCACCTGGGGTCAGGAAGTCGACCAGGGCGCTGTTCTCGCGGTAGGGCCGCGAGTGCAGGACAAAGGCGGGTTGCAGGATGGGCGGGTTGGCCATGAATCCACATTAACTCTTCGGGTGCTGAATGCAATTGTGGGAGCTGGCTTGCCAGCGAGCTTTGGGCCTCAAAAGCTCGCTGGCAAGCCAGCTCCCACAAAATCAATCCATCAACAGGATCGAGGTGTTATCAGACGTCGCCGTAACCCAGCGAGCGCAGGGCGCGTTCGTCGTCGGACCAGCCGCCCTTGACCTTCACCCACAGGTTGAGCATGACCTTGGAGTCGAACAGCAGCTCCATGTCCTTGCGCGCTTCCATGCCGATGCGCTTGATGCGCTCGCCCTTGTCGCCAATGATGATCTTCTTCTGACCATCACGCTCCACCAGGATCAGGGCATGAATGTGCAGGGTCTTGCCCTGCTGCTTGAATTCTTCGATCTCGACGGTGATCTGGTACGGCAGCTCGGCACCCAGCTGGCGCATGATCTTTTCGCGTACCAGCTCGGCGGCCAGGAAGCGGCTGCTGCGGTCGGTGATCTGGTCTTCGGGGAAGAAGTGATCGTTTTCCGGCAGGTGCTTGGCGATCAGGCCTTCCAGGGCGTCGAGGTTGTGGCCGTGCTGGGCCGACACCGGGACGATCTCGGCGTTGGGCAGTTGTTCCTGCAACCAGGCCAGGTGCGGCATCAGCTCGGCCTTGTCCTCGATGCGGTCGGTCTTGTTGATGGCCAGGATCACCGGGCCCTGCACGTACTGCACGCGCTCGAGCACCAGCTGGTCTTCGTCGGTCCACTTGGTGCGGTCGACCACGAAGATCACCACGTCCACATCTTTCAAAGCCGCCGAAGCGGTCTTGTTCATGTAGCGGTTGAGCGCCTTTTCGTTGCTCTTGTGCATGCCGGGGGTGTCGACATAGATGGCCTGCACGTCACCCTCGGTCTTGATGCCGAGCATGTTGTGGCGGGTGGTCTGCGGCTTGCGCGAGGTGATCGCCAGCTTCTGGCCCAGGATGTGGTTGAGCAGCGTGGACTTGCCCACATTCGGGCGGCCGACGATTGCGACATAGCCACAGCGGGTTTGGGTTGTATCAGTCATTGCCATTCTCCACGCCCAGGGCGATCAGTGCTGATGCGGCCGCTACCTGTTCGGCAATGCGACGGCTCACGCCCTGACCCCGGCTTTTTTCGTTCAAAAGGACCACTTCACATTCGACGAAAAACGTCCGGCAATGCGGTTCGCCCTGGATATCCACCACTTCATAACGCGGCAGTTCGCAGCCCCGTGACTGCAGGTGTTCCTGCAGGCGGGTCTTGGGGTCCTTGTTGGTGTCTACGAGCGTCAGGCTGTCGAACTCGCTGGTCAGCCAGGACAGCACACGCTCGCGGGCCACTTCCATGCCCGAATCCAGGTAGATGGCACCAATCAGTGCTTCCAGGGCATCGGCCAGGATCGACTCGCGACGGAAACCGCCGCTCTTCAATTCACCGCTGCCCAGGCGCAGGTATTCGCCCAGGTCGAAACCACGGGCCAGCACGGCCAGGGTCTCGCCTTTCACCAGCCGGGCGCGCAGGCGCGACAGCTGGCCTTCGCGGGCCTGGGGAAACCGTTCGAACAACGATTCGCCCGCCACGAAATTGAGGATGGCATCACCGAGGAACTCCAGGCGCTCGTTGTTGCGCCCGGCGAAGCTGCGGTGTGTCAAGGCCAGGACCATCAGGTCCTGGTTTTTAAAGGTATAGCCGAGCTGACGCTCGAGACGGCTCAAGGAAACACTCACGGTTTACGCACGCTGAATTCGTGGTCAAATTTCACCACCAGGTCGAGGTTACCGACCAGTGGCTCACGCTGTTCGTATTGCAAATGGGCGGCGAACACGTCGTCGTCCAGTGTCACGGTCAAAGCCTTGTCCAGGTCCAGGTCATTGATGTTGTTGACCTGCATCCCGTTGCGCACATGGGTATAGAACGCCTGCACGCTGTCGATCTGCTGCGCCTTGTCGGTCGACACCGACTCGATGATCTTCTTCATCGACCAGTAGTCGAAGTAGTGTGGCAGCACTTTGAAAGCCGTGCTGGCCACAAACCCCAGCACCGCCAGAATCACCAACCCGCCCAGTAGCGAAACGCCTTTCTGCGAAGCGGCCTTGTTCATTCTCAAGCTCCCATCCGTGCTGACGCCTGAAAAGCATTCGGCGCTGCCCAATGGACAGCGCCGCCTGGTGTTACTTGATCAGCCCGACCCGCGAGAAGTTCGGCAGGTGGCTCATCTTCGGCTCCGGCCAGCTCATCCAGACCGCGAAGGCCTTGCCGACGATATTGCGGTCCGGGACCATGCCCAGCAGTTCCTTGGGAATGCGCGGGTCATCCCAGTAACGGCTGTCGTTGGAGTTGTCGCGGTTGTCACCCATCATGAAGTAGTGCCCGGCAGGCACTGTCCACTGGTTGTCCGGCGGCATGTGGTAACGGCCCATTTCCTTGCGGATCAGGTGCTCCACGTCGCCGAGTTTTTCCTGGTACAGCTCGGCGGTGCCCAGGGTGCCAGGCTCGGTGCCCAGCAGGGTCTCGGCCACCAGCTGGTCGTTCACGTACAGGCGCTTGTCGTTGGTGTACCGGATCTTGTCGCCCGGCAGGCCGATCACGCGCTTGATGTAGTTGACGTTCGGGTCGCTGGGGTAGCGGAACACCATGACGTCGCCGCGCTGCGGGTCACCGATCTCGATGACCTTCTTGTCGATCACCGGCAGGCGGATGCCATAGGAGAACTTGTTCACCAGGATGAAATCACCCACTTCCAGGGTCGGCTTCATGGAACCCGACGGGATCTGGAAAGGTTCGACCAGGAACGAGCGCAGCACCAGCACGATGAACAGCACCGGAAAGAACGACTTGCCGTATTCGACCAGCGTCGGTTCCTTGTTCAACTGCTCGAGCACCACCGGGTCCGGTTCGCTGACACTGCCCTGGTAGGTAGCGACCGCGGTCTTGCGGCGCGAGGCCAGGAAGACCAGATCGAACAGGGCCAGCAAACCGCAGACGGCGACAGCGATGACCAACAACAGCGGGAAATTTAGCGACATAGGACCTAACTATCCAACCTGAGCACGGCGAGGAAGGCTTCTTGTGGAATTTCCACGTTGCCGACCTGTTTCATGCGTTTCTTACCGGCCTTCTGCTTCTCCAGCAGCTTGCGTTTACGGCTCACGTCGCCACCGTAGCATTTGGCCAGTACGTTCTTTCTGAGCGCCTTGACAGTGGTCCGGGCCACGATCTGCCCGCCGATGGCGGCCTGGATCGCAACGTCGAACATCTGCCGAGGAATCAGTTCTTTCATTTTCTCGGTCAACGCGCGGCCCTTGTAGTGGGCGTTGTCGCGGTGAACGATCAGGGCCAGGGCATCAACCTTGTCTCCGTTGATCAGCACGTCCAGCTTGACCAGGTTGGCCGACTGGTAGCGATCGAAATGGTAGTCCAGGGAAGCATAGCCGCGGCTGGTGGATTTCAGGCGATCGAAGAAGTCCAGCACCACTTCGTTCATCGGCAGGTCGTAACGCACCTGCACCTGGCTGCCGAGGAACTGCATGTCGCGCTGAACGCCACGCTTCTCGATGCACAGGGTAATGACGTTGCCCAGGTGCTCCTGAGGCACAAGGATGGTGGCCGACACGATCGGCTCACGGAAATCTTCGACCGACGAGACATCCGGCAGTTTGGACGGGTTGTCGACGTAAATGGTTTCACCGGTCTTGAGCACCACCTCGAAGATCACGCTCGGGGCGGTGGTGATCAGGTCCAGGTCGTACTCGCGCTCCAGGCGCTCCTGGATGATCTCCATGTGCAGCATGCCCAGGAAACCGCAGCGGAAGCCGAAGCCCAGGGCGTCGGAGCTTTCCGGCAGGTACTGCAACGACGAATCGTTGAGGGTCAGCTTGGACAGGGCGTCGCGGAAGTCTTCGAAGTCATCGGAGCTGACCGGGAACAGGCCGGCGTACACCTGCGGCTGGATGCGCTTGAAGCCTGGCAGCACCGGCACATCGGGGGTGCTGTTCAGGGTCAGGGTGTCACCCACGGGGGCACCGTGAATGTCCTTGATGCTGGCGATGATGAAGCCTACTTCGCCGGCCTTCAGGTCCGCGGTGGCGGTATGCTTGGGGGTGAACACGCCGACGCTGTCGACCAGGTGCACCTTGCCGGTGGACTTGACCAGGATCTTGTCGCCCTTCTTCACCCGGCCATGGCGCACGCGTACCAGGGACACGACGCCCAGGTAGTTGTCGAACCAGGAGTCGATGATCAACGCTTGCAGCGGATCTTCGATGTTGCCGGTAGGGGCTGGAATGGTGTGCACCAGGCGCTCGAGCACGTCGATCACGCCCATGCCGCTCTTGGCGCTGCACGCCACGGCGTCGGTGGCGTCGATGCCGATGACCTTCTCGATCTCGTCCTTGACGCGGTCGGGGTCGGCCTGGGGCAGGTCCATCTTGTTCAGGACCGGCATGACTTCCAGGCCTTGCTCGATGGCGGTGTAGCAGTTGGCCACCGACTGGGCCTCCACACCTTGACCGGCGTCGACCACCAGCAGCGCGCCTTCGCAGGCGGCCAGCGAACGGCTGACTTCATAAGTGAAGTCGACGTGGCCGGGGGTGTCGATGAAGTTCAGCTGGTAGGTTTTACCGTCCTGCGCCTTGTAGTGCAGCGTGACGCTATGGGCCTTGATGGTAATCCCACGCTCGCGCTCCAGGTCCATGGAGTCCAGTACCTGCGCTTCCATCTCGCGATCGGCCAGGCCGCCGCACATCTGGATGAACCGATCGGCCAGCGTCGACTTGCCATGGTCAATGTGGGCGATGATGGAGAAATTGCGGATATGACTCAAATCACTCACGGATCAACACTCGAAAAGGCTGCGGGCCGGACGCCCAACGAAAAATAGCCGGGAATTGTACCTGAATAACGGGGTTGTGTGGGAGCGGGTTGATCATGAAGATCCTGTGGGCACTGGCTTGCCAGCGAGCTTTTTGCTTCCAGGCCCCCTGAAAGCTCGCTGGCACGCCAGCTTGCGCAGGCGTTCACGACACGCCCAGGCACAAAAAAGGGCAGCGCGATGGCTGCCCTTCCCTGTCCAGGCCTGCGACTTTACTCGCTCAGCTTGAAGGTGATAAAGCTCGCGCGGCCCTGGCGCAGCACGCGCATGGACACCGAACGGTTCTTCGGCAGGCCCTTGGCGATGTCGGTGAATTCCTTCGCCGAACCGATGGCCTGGTTGTTCAGGTGGGTGATCACGTCACCCGGCTGCAGGCCGATCATGGCCGCGGGGCCGTCCTGGACGTCCTTGATGACCACGCCACTCTTGAGGTCCAGGGCCTTTTTCTGATCGGCGGTCAGGTCGGCCACGGACACGCCCAGGCGGTTGCTGTTGCTTTCGCCCTGGGGCTTGGCAGCGTCGCCGGCCATGATGTCGTCGTCATTGGCTGGCATGGCGCCCACGGTGACGTCGATGGTCTTGCGCTTGCCTTCGCGGATCACTTCCAGGCTGGCCTTGGCGCCGGCCTTGAGGCCACCGACCAGGTGCGGCAGGTCGGCGGACATGACGATCGGCTGGCCGTTCATGCTCAGGATCACGTCGCCCACCTGCAGGCCCGACTTGGCGGCAGGGCCGTCTTCGACCAGCTGGGCCACCAAGGCGCCGGCCGGCTTGTCGAGACCAAAGGATTCAGCCAGGTCCTTGTTCACTTCCTGAATGACCACGCCCAGCCAGCCGCGGCTGACCTTGCCGTCCTTCTTCAACTGGTTGGCCACGTCCATGGCCACGTCGATCGGGATCGCGAACGACAGGCCCATGAAGCCGCCGGACCGGGTGAAGATCTGCGAGTTGATGCCCACGACCTCACCGTTCATGTTGAACAGCGGGCCACCGGAGTTGCCCGGGTTGATGGCCACGTCGGTCTGGATGAACGGCACATAGGCGTCGTTCGGCAGGGTGCGCCCCTTGGCGCTGACGATACCTTTGGTCACCGAATGGTCGAAACCGAACGGCGAGCCGATGGCCAGCACCCACTCACCCACCTTGAGCTTGTCGGAATCGCCCAGTTTCACGGTTGGCAGGTTTTTGCCTTCAATCTTCAGCAGCGCTACGTCGGTACGGGCGTCGGTGCCGACCAGCTTGGCTTTCAGCTCGCTGCGGTCGGACAGGCGCACGATGATTTCATCGGCGTCGGCCACCACGTGATTGTTGGTCAGCACATAGCCGTCATCGGAAATGATGAACCCCGAGCCCAGCGACTGGGCTTCACGCTGGCGGTCGCCCTTGGGGCTGCGCGGCGAGCGCGGCATGTTGCGGAAAAAGTCGCGGAACGCTGGCGGCAGGTCGTCCAGGTCGGGCATGTCCCCGCTGGCGGCGCTACGGTCAGGCAGCTTCTGGGTGGTACTGATGTTGACCACGGCGGGGGACGCCTGCTCCACCAGGTTGGTGAAGTCAGGCAGCGCCTCGGCCTGTGCAGTGACAGCCTGGCCGAGCATCAGCACGGCGGCGCACACGGTCAGGTAGGATTTCAAGCGTAGTATCGACATACGGCTCCCGTCAGTAACGAGCAAGGTTTAGCAATGGGGAACGCCAGACGCACGAAACCCGGACGCTGCCTGGGGCAAGGTCCGGGTCGGGTTGTCGGCAGTGGCGATCCTTTGAACAGCACACAAGGCCAGACCCTTGAGGGTCTGACCTATAGAAAAATTCAGGGGATTTTGCAACCTGGCTGACAGAAGTTTCATTTCGTCATCCTTTGTAACGGATGGCGTGAAGCGCTCCCTGCGCCCCGGCTTCTGCTCAGCACTGGCGCCTCAATTCTTCGCCTGGGCGTCTTGGGCGCGCATCGACAAGGCGATTCGCTCGGCGGTGCCGATCGGAATCTCGCCCACCACCGTCACCATGACGTCGCCCTTGGGCGTGGTCAGGCGTCGGGAGACAGCCGAGGTCGGGCCCAGTTGCGTGCGGGTGTCGAGGCCCGACGCGCCATTGAGCGGCTCCAGGAAAACCGAGAAACGCGCCAGGCCGTCGTCGTACATCAAACTGGTGACCGTGGTCTTGCTGTCAGGGTCCTTGCGCACCGCGCTGTTGGCCAGTTCGAAACCCGGGGGCAACCAGTCCGAGCGCCAGTGAGCGTTGGCGGGCGCCGCAGGCGCTGCAGCGACTGCCGGGCCCAGGGGCTTGCAGTTGTCGCTGGGGGCCAGGTCGGCATCGCCAGGCGCACTGGGGTCCAGGCGGGTGAACTGGAAGCGTTCGAGCAGGCGCCCCTTGTCGTCGAGCAGCAACGACTTGAGGGGCAGACCGGTCTGGCTGTCCAGATGAAGTTCGAAGCCGTAGCGGTGCTGATCCTTGGGCGTCAGCGTGACGATGGTAGCGTCACGCCCGGCCACACGGGACTGCCCGGCAACTGCCAGGTCATACCACGACATGAGTTTCAGCGGGTCCAATCCGTGGGGCGCCGCGCTGGGCGCTTGCTGCTTGACGCCAGACACCAGCGTACCGCTCACGCACTGGGTGCGGCCATCCACGCGCACGACTTCCTGGGCGGAGCCATCGAGCTGCAGGAGCCGCTCGGTGACCTTGCCATTCTGGGCGCGATGCCAGATATCGTGGGTGGAGAAACTGCCATTGCGTTCGTAGACGAAGGTGCCTTGGTAGCTCTGCTGTTGCTCGGCCTGGGCCAGACGGTTGAGCCACTGGGAAGCGTCACTGGCCGCGAGGGCCGGGACGCTCAGGCACGAACCGAGCAATAGCGGTAGTAGCGGTAGAGCGCGCATGAAGCTCCTTAGCGGTTTTCAAGGCTCGCGGCGCGTGCATACGGCAGCGCGCTTTCCGTGCCTTTCAGCGCGGCTTCCTGGGCGTGTTGGCGCAGGTAGCCGGGCAGACGCTGGTCGTGCGCCCCAGGCTGGCCTTGCAGCACACCATTGGCCATGGGGCCGGTGTTCTGATCGGCGCTTTCGGTGTAGCCGGCGAGCACGGCTGGACCTTGCACCTGTGGTACCGACGGCGCCTGCTGGGTAGCCGGCTGCTGCTGGGCCAACTGGTTGCCAGTGATTTCGTCCTGATTGTACAGGCGAACGCCCGCCAGCACGGCCACGGTGACCGAAGCGGCAACGGCCAGGCGACCGATGCTGCGCCATGGGCCACGGGTGGCCTTGACGGGTGCGATCTCGTCGGCAATGGCCACGGACACGGCGGTGGCCAGGTCCAGGCGTGGGTCAAGCAAGTCCTTGTGCATTACAGCACGGGCAATCTGGTAGCGATTCCAGGTAGCTCGTGTTTCCGGGTCTTCAAGCGCGTTGATGACCCGGCGCAATTCCAGTTCGTCCGCTTCGTTATCCATCACCGCGGACAGCGATTCCTGCAAAGCTTCACGACTCATGGCGGTTCCTCTCTTGGCTGTCGCCGCTGTCTCAGGTTTCCTGCAACAAAGGCTGCAGGGCTTTATCTATGGCCTCCCGAGCGCGGAAAATCCGAGATCGCACGGTACCCACCGGGCATTGCATGACGCTGGCAATGTCCTCGTAACTCAGACCGTCGAATTCACGTAAAGTTAACGCCGTACGCAAATCTTCTGGCAGTTGCTGGATGGTCCGGTGGACAGTGCCCTCGATCTCATCGCGTAACAGGGAGCGCTCCGGAGACTCCAGATCCTTGAGGCCATGATCGCCGTCGTAGAACTCGGCATCCTCGGAACTCACATCGCTATCTGGGGGCCTGCGACCGCGGGACACCAGATAGTTTTTCGCCGTGTTGATGGCGATACGGTACAGCCACGTATAAAACGCACTGTCACCGCGAAAATTTCCCAGCGCTCGGTATGCCTTGATAAAGGCTTCCTGCGCCACGTCCTGGGCTTCATGGGTGTCGTGCACGAAACGCACGATCAACCCGAGAATCTTGTGCTGATATTTCAGCACCAACAGATCGAAAGCTCGCCGGTCGCCGCGCTGTACACGCTCGACCAGTTGCTGATCCTCTTCCTGGGTTAGCATGAACACTCCTCGTTGAGCCGGGAGGAGCATTGCTCAAGCCATCGTTCAGGCTTGCAAACATAGACTCGGGCTTTTCGCAAAAGTTCTCCCCTCCAAGCAAGTTTCCTGCGAACCATAATTTGGCCTGCACGAAAACCGCAGCCCGGTCATGGCCGGCTGCGTCAATAATCTTGTCGTCGAATCCGCTTGCAGTGGCCAGCGACTTCAGCCCCACATAAAGCCGACGCCCCTTCCCTTCTCATGGGCGACCGTCTATGGATACCGGCGTGTTGCATAAAGTTCCCGGTATTTGCAGCGATCGCCCACGGACGTTGCGTGATCACACATTCTGCCCCGATGTTTCAGCCGTGTAACAGCGCTCAAGACCGGTGGTCGGGCGTAATCTTCGCTAGCGTGGGTACATACGTCTGATAACCCGACCAACGGTATAGTTCCACAACGCCATGAAGGTTTGACCATTGTGCCGTTCGCCCCATTTATATACTAGTGGTACCTGACGTTGCCCGTCCCCTGGCTTCCTGGCAATCGCCAGCGTGTGCCGTTCGGCGCGACCCTGCACCCCAAGGGTCCTGCCGCCCCCTACCATCAGCCCATTGCACTGGCCACCCCGCATGAACGAGACTGCGCGCAAAACAATAGTCGCCTTCGCAGCGGAACCCCAGACATGAGCCAGCAGTATCAACACGACGTTCTAGTGATTGGCAGTGGTGCAGCCGGGCTGAGCCTGGCCCTGACCTTGCCCGCCCATTTGCGCATCGCGGTATTGAGCAAGGGCGACCTGGCCAACGGTTCCACGTTCTGGGCCCAGGGCGGGGTAGCCGCGGTGCTGGACGATACCGACACGGTGCAGTCCCATGTGGAGGACACCCTCAACGCTGGCGGCGGGCTGTGCCACGAAGACGCGGTGCGCTTCACCGTGGAGCACAGCCGTGAAGCCATCCAATGGCTGATCGACCAGGGCGTGCCCTTTACCCGCGACGACGACCCCGACCACGAAGAAGGCAGTTTCGAATTCCACCTGACCCGCGAGGGTGGCCACAGCCACCGGCGCATCATCCATGCCGCGGACGCCACCGGGGCGGCGATTTTCAAGACCTTGCTGGCCCAGGCCCGGCTGCGACCCAATATCGAGTTGCTGGAGCAACGGGTAGCCGTGGACCTGATCACCGAGCGTCGCCTGGGGCTGACGGGTGACCGATGCCTGGGCGCCTATGTGCTGAACCGCCATACGGGCGAAGTCGACACCTTCGGTGCCCGCTTCACCATCCTGGCCACCGGCGGCGCCGCCAAGGTCTACCTCTATACCAGCAACCCCGATGGCGCCTGCGGTGACGGCATCGCCATGGCCTGGCGGGCCGGCTGCCGGGTGGCGAACCTGGAATTCAACCAATTCCACCCCACCTGCCTGTATCACCCCCAGGCCAAAAGCTTCCTGGTCACCGAAGCCTTGCGCGGCGAAGGGGCCGTGCTGAAGCTGCCGAACGGCGAAAGGTTCATGCCCCGTTTCGACCCTCGCGCCGAACTGGCACCACGGGACATCGTGGCCCGCGCCATCGACCATGAAATGAAGCGCCTGGGCGTGGATTGCGTGTACCTGGACATCAGCCACAAGCCCGCCGAGTTCATCACCACGCACTTCCCCACGGTGTACGAGCGCTGCCTGACCTACGGCATCGACATCACTCGCCAGCCGATTCCCGTGGTGCCAGCGGCGCACTACACCTGCGGCGGGGTGATGGTGGACGCGCAAGGGCGCACCGACGTGCCGGGGCTGTACGCCATCGGCGAAACCACCTTCACCGGGCTGCACGGCGCCAACCGCATGGCCAGCAATTCGCTGCTCGAATGCTTCGTGTATGGCCGCTCGGCCGCTGACCACATCGTCGACCTGCTGGCGCATATCCCGCTGCCCGAGGGCTTGCCCCACTGGGACGCCAGCCAGGTGACCGACTCGGACGAGGACGTGATCATCGCCCACAACTGGGACGAACTGCGGCGGTTCATGTGGGACTACGTGGGCATCGTGCGCACCACCAAGCGCCTGCAACGCGCCGAACACCGGGTGCGGTTGCTGCTGGACGAGATCGATGAGTTCTACAGCAACTACCGAGTCAGCAGAGACCTGATTGAACTGAGGAACCTTGCTCAGGTAGCGGAACTGATGATCAGGTCTGCCATGGAACGCAAGGAATCTCGGGGTCTGCACTACACGCTGGACTATCCAGAGATGCTGCCAGAGGCGAAGGATACGATCCTTACACCCGACAAATGAGGCACGTTAGGAGACCTCAGCGTAGCACCTAAAGCCCCCGTTTTGTAACAGCTTTGGCGCGTCTTTGTCCCATCGCTGGGGTCCTTATCGCCCACCCGTGAGGGTCTCTATAGCGCCTGTGCGAGCCCGCGAGGGCCACACGGGGGAACCTCGCCGAGTAGAAGCAATGAGGTGGTCTCTCAGATTTTTCTGTCAGATCTTCATCAGGGGCCCTTGAAGCGACCGTATAGCCAGAAGGCCACATGAACAGCCACGCAGACCCAGTAGGCAGCGTGTAGCGTGTCCATGAGGTTCTCCTTGAGGTTACTTGGTGACCCTACCCCAGCGGTCGGTCTTGTCTTTGGACTTGGCTCTGGCCTTAGCGGTCTTCGATTCGGCCACCATCAGGTTGATGCGTTCGGCCTCCTTACGGAGCCAGTCGAGACCACGGGGCTTTACTCGCCAGCCTTCACGGTTGCCGAAGTCCGATGAGGCCTTCACAAAGGCACCCACAGCGAAGCCCTGCTTATGCGGTCGTGGTGAGCCTTCACGGGTCCCGAAGTTATCTAAGGGGTACGCAAAGGCTTTCATGGAGACCAAAGCCTCAAGGGCAAGGCGTGGTTGTTTGATACCTGCCACATGGCAAGCCTCAGTCCAAGTAAGACCAGCGCCACGGGCTTTCATGTCCAGGGTCGAAGCCTTGGGCATGTTGGCGTCTAAGAGGGCGTCCTTTAGGCGAAGCTCGCGGACAGCGTGGTTACGCATAGCCACAAAGGCATCTACGACCATCACATAGAAGTCCAGTGAGCAGGCCATAGCGTAGGCAATGGTTGCCCGTTCGCTCGCATAGGTGCCGCCACTGTCACCATGGACGGTGTGCAAATTTGCACATCGGTCGAAGTAATCACGATCACGGCCACGCCATTGAGCGGGTGGCTTTGTCTGATCAGGTAGGGCCTTGTTTATTTCCGTGAGGCTCCACAGGCCCTCAGCGTTTGGCTTGAAGGTGCGCCCCTCGATAACAATAGGCAGCAGCGTGTCGGTGTTGTTAGTCATGTTCATTGTGTCGATTTCCTTTTGGTAGCGCCCTTCAGGTCGCACCCACAGCCGAGCATCCAGCCCCCGACAAAGGGACCCGGCGTGGCATGAAAGGCACTATCAGAAAGACTGGATTGAGTGATGCCCCGCGACGGGCCGGTGTAGCGGTTGAGCTATTGGTCGCAACAGTGAGTAGTTTTAAAAGAGGTGGAGAGCCTGCCGGGCCCTTCGGGTCGGACTTACAGGTCTCTCTCAGTTGGCCTTAGCGGCCTTGCGGACACGGTTGCGCTCACGCTCATAGGCTTCAAAGCGAGCCACGGCGGGGCCCATAGGTAGCCCGTTGAGGGAAGCTGATAAGGCCACCACAAGGCGCCTACGTTGGATTCTGGTCATTGGCTGACTCATGTTTAGGAAGCCCATAGAGGCCCATTGCGGGCCCCTGAGGAAGGATGAGGATCAGGCAGTCAGCTTGACGCAAGTGACAAGCGGGAACGGTACTCGGACGGTCTGAAGACCCGAAGTGTCGATCTTCACCTTGACCATGCCATTGGCGATGATGTCCACCACAGCCATGATCTCAATGTCCCAGCCTTGGGCGTTCGGGTTGCGTGACGCTTCGATCTTCCAGATGCTGCCGTCTTGACGCTCCCGGTAGCTCAACGACGTGAACAGCTTTGGCAACATGAAGATGCCATGGTCGGTGCCGGTGTATGGCTGCACGCCAGCGCCAATGAGGTCCTCGATAGAGTCCTGACCAGCACGTTGAGCAGCACGTTCCAGCACAGCTACCAGCGACACAGGAAGCAGGATCACGAAGTCACTGAGCGAGGTCCCTACAGTCTGGTTAACGTGGGTCGTCAGGATGTCGATGAGGTCCTCAGCGATCTCAACAGGCTTGCCGGTGGGCTTGGCCTCAGAGACGCTTTCGGTGCTTGGGGCGGTTGCCAAGATCGCAGCGACCTTACCGGCTGCACTGTGCTCGATGTCTCGGAGCATCTTGTCAGCGGTTTGCTCCATCGACTGGACGGTAAAGCCTGCCATCAGATTGTGGTCGAGAATTGTGGCGCGGTGGCTGATGACCAATGCCGTGTCGGTGGCCTCGGTGAAGATCACAGAACCGGCCAGGACTTCACCCTTCTCGATGGTCTGGTTATCCCAGTTCTTGCGAGGGTCGAAGGTGACAGAGCGGTCGGCCATGGTGATGATCTGTTGCCCAGTGGCCTCAGAGCCAGCCGGACGGAACTCGCATGGGGTCGCTTCCATGGCAGCCTCACGCCAGTCATTGCCGTTCAAGTGGTCATCAGCTGCCTCCACGAAAGCTTCTACATAGACGGAAACATCAGTGGCCGCTTGGGTCTCGGCTCGGACATCAGCAGTGTTGAATCGAATTGACCCGGTGTGCTCATCGGTGATTGCGGTGGTGTAGGTCGAAGGCTTGGTGTACTGGAATGGTTGTTTCATGGGAATGGTTCTCCTGAATTAAGAATGAGGGGTGGTGAGTCGAGGGGCTGTTACCAGCCACCGCTATTGCTACGGCGAGCAGCCAGAATCTTCTGACCATGCTCACGAATGGCAGCGTTCTGGGCTTCGCGGTCAGCTTTCGCTTGGGCGATCTCTCGGGGCGTATACTCACGGCATCGCTCAGCATGGGCGTTAGCCTCGGCTTGCTTAAGGGCCTTCTCACGGGCCTTCTGGTGCTGGTCTTGGCGGTACTCTCGGGCGACATCGGGAATCGCTTGGAGCGACAGACCGGCCTCATCGAAGGTCTTGATGATCTCGAATTGACGGCCTTTCACGGTCCCGCATTGGGCGACCAACATGGGCAGCATGATGCTCTCGACGTACTCACGACTCAGGGTCTGGCCCGACACGGTTACCTCGTTCTTCAGGACTTTGGTGATGGTGATGTTCATGGGTTTGGATCTCCTATAGGTGACCCTTTGATCGACCTTGCGCCATAGACACGCGCACGACCAGACGGCCAAGGAGGGAGCCTCGTGGGCATCTTCAAGGTCGATCAAAAGGTTCTGGGGTTTGAGTTATTAACTGGCGATGCTGGTCTGTCAGGACATGGCGGAACCTGAGAGGGCATCTGAAGGGACAACCGTGGCGACGGTCGGGTATTACAGACGGCGGGCAGCGAGAATCACAGGCACGCCTTTTACAGCATGGTAGAAGCTGATTAAATCAAGACCAGTTGCAGACAATAGCGCCTCAAGGGGCTCCATTAGGTATGCACCTAACCTGCTCGACACAAACTCTTTGATTCTCTCTGAGCCTCTGTCAGTGAAAACATCAAGGGACTTCAGGTTAAACACGGCGGTTGCTGATCGACCAGTCATGGCTGATTCAATAGACAGCAATGTATCGGTCTGCTCACTGGTGAGACCTTCAAGGACGAAGTGGAATCGCATAGGGCCTCCTTTAGACGGAATTTGAGACAGGGATAATCATGGTCGCCAGACCAATCCCTACTTTGTGAGGGCTTAAAGACTGCCTCTAAGATAAGAGCAGAGACTAATTAGAAGATAATTATGAGAGATACTCTATGAGTACCCTTTAAGAATCTTTTAGTTAAGGCCCCCGTGACCATTGAGCAATACACGGCGGCCCCAGGTCCGTGCAAGGTTGCCTCAGCAGTGCCCTTCGGGGCATCGACTAACGAGAAAAACAGTATCAATGGTCGCTCCTTCCTACTGGAGCCAGACACTGAGATCTGCTTACTGGGGACGGTTGAGCGTTGGCGATCTGGTCGCGCTTGGCACTCGGTGGTCTCTGGTCGGGCCCTTGAGGGAGCCCGGTAGGAATCGTGATGGTCTGCCGGACAACGATTTATTTTCGTTGGTGTGTTGCCCGGTAGCCATAGTGAGGGTTTTTAAATTCCAGTTGACAGATGCGCAGATTACGGACTCTCTTCCCAACGGTCGGGCCGGTGACGATGAGCGGGGGCTCGCTTGGCGTTAGCCCGGCTCTAAAACGGTATGTCGTCGTCCCCGTTCGCTACATGTTTTTGAGATCTCGTCTCATAAGTTAGGGCCTCGAACTGTTCAAAAAGATCAGAAAGCTTGGACGATTCGGGCTTTGCTCTTCTTGCGAGATATCGTATGGACCGAGACATTTCTTTCAATGCATCTAACGACTCTTGGTACCCACCGGCCTCCATCGAATCGATATCGTGCGCACTAATGAATGCTTCCAACAACTCCTCAATAGGCTTAGGAGGGATTGCGGAATTTTGACGGGAGGCAGACCGGGTCAAAAGCAAAATCTCATCTAAGACCTCCCTATCTCCGCGTACAGGACCGTCAACGATGGTAATGGAATTCAGGATTTCGTTAATTTTTTCTTCGAGATCTGGCCACCACTTTTCAAAAACGTTATCCACAGTTTTCGCAGGTAGCTTTTGGTCACCAAGCCTGCCATTGATCACAGTAATAAGTTTGTGAAAGTCTGCCTTCGTAAACTCGGTCGTTTGAAATTGCTTCAGAGGACCGGCAAGATCTGCATTATTGATTCCAAACAAGATAGGACACACAAAGCTTTTATCGAGGCTTTTTGACAGAGCGCCTGCTTCAAAAAGTATCCAGTCGCTATGAATATTATCTCTTGTAATGCACAGGATTCCGAGTTCAGCACTCGAAAGTTCCTTAGCGATGTCATTGGCCCACCGCCCGCCTTTCTCAATATCAGAAGGTGTGAAGTAGGGAGTCACGAGCTGCAACACTCCCGGCAGCCAATCCCGGATGGACTCCGCTAACCTCTTACTCACCGGCCCTGACCAACTGATGAAAACCTTCATAAAGCATCGCCCGTCCTGGAAATTATTCGATCATAGCAGTGCACAATGTCATTATGCCACTCAGCGCTGATAGAGATCTCTGAATCATTCTCGAACCATCAGGGCAACAATCAACGCCTTAGCCATACGTCCGATATCCACTGCACTACCAGCCCCGTATAGGTCGTAACTGATCGACCCCGAAGCGTGCCCCAAGATTGACTCAGCGGTCCCTACAGGCACCTCAGCTGCCTTCAAAGCGCCCGCCAGCGAATGACGCAATGAATGGAAGGTCTGGGTCCGATCAGCCTTGAGGTCCAAGACATCCCTGAGCATCCCATTGAGCAACACAGAGAACTGACCACCACCCAGCGTGAACAACCGAGAGTCGGACTTATCGACAAACTCAAGGAATGCCTGAAGATCAAACCCATATGCCCCATCGGTCAAGGGTATGACCCTCAAAGCGTTCTTGGTCTTGACCGTCTTGCCATCATTCCGGTTGATGTCGATCACCCAGACCCCAGCGACTTGCTTAACGTCAGCCTTGGTCAACTGCCTGAGTTCCTCAATGTGTAGTGGTCTAATGAAACCGGACACCCATTTAGGCGAGAATGCTCGTCATAGAGAGGTGTCTGATGACCAAGCAACGTCGTACCTTTACCCCTGAGTTCAAACGCGAGGCTGCGTGCCTGGTGCTCGACCAAGGCTACAGCCATATCGAAGCCGCCCGTTCGCTCGGATTGGTCGAATCGGCGCTTCGTCGATGGGTGAGCCAGCTTCAGCAAGAACGTGGCGGTGTTACTCCCAGCAGCAAGGCTCTGACGCCAGAGCAGCAAAAAATCCAGGAACTCGAAGCCCGTATCAATCGGCTAGAACGGGAAAAATCGATCTTAAAAAAGGCCACCGCGCTCTTGATGGCCGAGGAACACGAGCGTTCGCGTTAATCGATCAACTGCGGGCTCAAGAGCCTGTTGATCTGTTGTGCTCGGTATTTGATGTCACCCGATCTTGCTACTACGCGTACTGCCGGAAACGTCGGTATCCGGATCCCGAACGAGTAGTCTTGCGTAGCCGCGTGAACGAGTTGTTTACGCAAAGCCGAAGCGCTGCGGGCAGCCGGAGCATCATGCTGATGATGAAAGAGGACGGTATGCAGATCGGGCGATTCAAAGTACGTAGGTTGATGCATGAGCTGAACTTGATCAGCAAACAGCCGGGCTCCCATGCCTACAAAAAGGCTACCGTGGAGCGGCCTGATATCCCGAACGTGCTTGATCGCGGGTTCAGCGTGGCATCCCCGAACAAGGTCTGGTGCGGTGACATTACGTACGTCTGGGCTGAAGGCCAATGGCACTATCTGGCGGCTGTCATCGACCTTTGTGCACGGCGTGTTGTAGGTTGGGCGTTCTCAGCCAAGCCTGATGCCGACCTGGTGATCAAGGCATTGGATATGGCCTATGAGCAGCGTGGCCGGCCTCAGAATGTGCTGTTTCACAGCGACCAGGGCAGCCAATACGGGAGCCGGAGTTTCCGCCAGAGACTATGGAGATACCGCTTCACGCAGAGCATGAGTCGGCGCGGCAACTGCCACGACAACGCGCCGATGGAGCGGCTATTTCGCAGCCTGAAGACTGAATGGATACCGCCGGTGGGCTACATGAGCGCTGTGCTGGCACAGCAAGATATCAGTCGGTTTTTGATGGAGCGGTACAACTGGCGGCGACCGCATCAATTCAACGAAGGGCTACCGCCTGCGGTCGCAGAGGAAAAACTCAATTCAGTGTCCGGGATCAGTTGACCACTACAATGCGGGTCCCAGTGATCACCCCAAGGGACAGCGCCCAGCGTTGCCATGAGTCCACTGGCAGGGTCTTAGCGTGGGCCATGAGGGCCTTTACTTGGTCCTGAGAGAATGCCTCACGGGAGCTTCCAGTTCCTTTGGTCGGCTCCAGACCCTCAGTGAGCGTCTTGGTGAGGTAGTCGTTATTCACTGCCCACTTCATCACAGTTGACAGAGTGCCAAGAATTTTCTTCACCGTGCCTGCCACTCGGCCCTCATAGAGCTTGGCCCGCAGGTTCTTCATGTCCTCCCGTGTGTGGGTCTTCAGGTCCAAGTCACCGAGGATCTCAGCGAGGGTCTTACAGGTAGACTTGACGTTTCGGTGAGTCCCTTCCCCCGCATGTTCCTTGTGCTCATCCAAATAGAGCCCTGAGAGAGTCTTAAAAGTGAGCGGTGATAAAACAGATAGAGACGGAGACAGGGGTATTGACGTGCGACAAGACTCAGCCTTGAGGCTCTCTACGATCCCCACCAGCGTCCCCGCCCTGCCCTTCATGCGTTCCTGAGACGCCTCAATGATCTCCAATGCCTTGCTCACTGCCCGTTGCTGATTGACGCTCAAGGGCATCTTAGCGCTCGCCTCACGGAGGGCCTCATGGTGCTCGTCATTGATCATCTCGTAGGCGACCAGCGAGCTATCACCGTGGGCCATCGTCAGGCAGGACTCAGCGATGTCTATGAGACGCTCACGGAGTTCGTTCCAAGTGGCCTCAGGGTTGTCGAAGTGATACGCCTTGAGGGTCGTGAGGATGTCCTTGGAGATGGTCATAGCGGTGGCCTTATCGGTGGTCCTGAGCGATAGCGTGAAAAAGCCCTTAGCGGTGCCTTGAGGGCGAAGGCGAAGGTAATAGCGACCAGACCGGCGATAGTGGTATGGCTTGGCGAGGGCAGTTTGTAACAGGTTTGTCCCAGTTTGGGAGCGCTGGTTGATGGTCATCGGCTGAAACCCCTGTATCCATTGGGTTTAGCCTCATCGCGTCGAGTTTTACAGCAACTATAAAGTCAGCCGCGACCTGATCGAGTTGCGCAACCTCGCCCAGGTGGCCGAGCTGATGATTCGCTCGGCCATGCAACGCAAGGAAAGCCGTGGGTTGCACTACACCCTGGACTACCCCGAACTGCTGCCCGAAGCGCGGGACACTATCCTGGTGCCGCCCACCTTCGGCGACTGAACTTCAGCCGCAGGCGCAGGCGCCGGTGGTCGTCGGCGCTCAATGTATCGGCAGGCAGGCACAGGCTGCGCGCCCACCATTGCCCCTTGGCGCGAAACCGCAACACCACCAACCCCGGTAATGCCATGCTGTCGGGCAACAGTTGCACGGCCTGCCAACCATCGGCACGGCGCCACAGCGACCAGCCGCCACTGTCCCGGCGCAAACCGCGCCAGGCATGGGGGTGATCGAGCAGGAGGGTGCGCGGCAATTGCCAGGCGCCGTGGGCGATGCACAGCAGTACACCCACCGCACGCCAGGCGACGGCCACGTCGAGCAACAACAACGCCATCAGGGCAAGGCCCTGGGCGGCAAGGTAGGCCATCAGCAACCGTCGGGACGGCTGCCAGCGGCACTGGAAAACCTTACTTGGGCTGGACACGGTCCAGGATCATGCGAACCATGCGCTGCAGCTCAGGGTCCTGGGACTCGGTGCGCTCCATGAACCAGCCGAACATGTCCTGGTCTTCGCATTCCAGCAGGCGGCGGTAACATTCGCGGTCCGTGTCATTGAGGCTTGGGTAAACCTCCTTGACGAAAGGCACCAGCAAGACGTCCAGCTCCAGCATGCCGCGGCGGCTATGCCAGTAGAGCCGGTTGAGTTCAATATCTTCGACCATGGAGCGCTCCTCAAATAGGCGGGCAGTATACAGGGGCCAGCGCCGTCGGGCACTTGGACCTATGTCGCTTTAAGCTGCAAGCTATCGATGTAGCCTGTGGCTCGTCCGTTGCTCTATCATGTGTTTCAGTCTTTTTGCCCTTGCGATGTCCCATGGCCGATTCTGCTTTTTTCTGCGTGCTGTCCCACGAAGGCGTTCTTGCCGTCCGCGGCTCCGATGCCGGCAAGTTCTTGCAGGGTCAATTGACCTGCAACATCAATTACCTCAATGAGCATCACGCCAGCCTCGGCGCCCGCTGTACCCAGAAGGGTCGCATGCAGTCGAGTTTCCGCATCGTGCTGCAGGGGGATGGGGTGCTGCTGGCCATGGCTCGGGAGCTGGTGGAGCCGCAGCTGGCCGACCTGAAAAAGTACGCGGTGTTTTCCAAATCCAAGCTGACCGACGAAAGCGATGCGTGGGTGCGCTTCGGCGTCGTCGGCGGCCAGTCGGCCTTGCAGGCCCTGGGCCTGGAGCTGGGCGAAGAGAACAACGTGGCCGCCCGCCACGAGGCGCTCATCGCCGTGCGTGTGTCCCCCGACCGCGCCGAAGTATGGGTACCGGCCGAACAAGCCGACAGCATCAAACAGCAACTGGCGGCGCTGCTGCCGCCGGGCGAGCTCAACGCCTGGCTGCTGGGCCAGGTCCGCGCAGGCATTGCCCAGGTGATGCCTGAAACCCGCGAAACCTTCATTCCGCAAATGCTCAACCTGCAGGCCGTGGGCGGTGTCAGCTTCAAGAAAGGCTGCTACACCGGCCAGGAAATCGTCGCGCGCATGCAATACCTGGGCAAGCTCAAGCGTCGCCTGTACCGCCTGTCGCTGGTCGGCGGCGACTTGCCTGCCCCAGGCACCCCGCTGTTCGCGCCCACCCATGGCAGCTCGATCGGCGAGGTGGCCTTGGCCGCCCGAACCGAGCACGGCAGCGAACTGCTCGCCGTGCTGCAAGCCGAGGCCGTGGAGGATGGCAACATCCACCTGGGCAACCTGGAAGGCCCGCGCCTGCAATTGCTCGACCTGCCGTATGAACTGGACCGCGACCGCGAGATCCAACGCTAGGCATATTCTGCCCGCCCGTCGATGGCTTGACGGGCGCCTACCGCGTTAGCGCCCCAGGAAGTCGAGATGAGCGAACTGGCCGAACAGGTCCAAGAGCATTTGCTGGCGGCCATCGAAAATGATGACCTGGTGCTGCCTACCTTGCCGGAAGTCGCGTTGCGCATTCGTGAAGCCGCCGAAGACCAGGACATCAGTATCGCCGCGCTGGGCAAGGTCATCAGCCGCGACCCGGCGTTGGCGGCACGCCTGATCAAAGTCGTCAACAGCCCCATGCTGCGTGCCAGCCAGGAAGTCACCGACCTCAACGCTGCCATCAGCCGCCTGGGCATCAACTATGGCAGCAACCTGGCGATCGGCCTGGTGATCGAGCAGATTTTCCATGCCCGTTCCCCGGTGGTACAGGCCAAGATGCATGAAGTATGGAGCCAGAGCCTGGAGGTGGCCGGCATCAGCTATGAGCTGTGCAGGCGCTATACCCAGCTCAAGTCCGACCAGGCCGCGCTCGCCGGGCTGGTGCATCAGATCGGCATCCTGCCAATCCTGACCTATGCCCAGGACCATAACGAGTTGCTCTCTGACCCCGTGTGCCTGAACCATGTCATCGAGCGCATCCACCCGCTGCTGGGGGACAAGATTCTGCGGGCCTGGGAATTCCCCCGGCAACTGGCCCTCGTTCCGGGCCAGTACCTGGAACTGACCCGCCATACCGCGCGCATCGACTACGCCGACGTGGTGCAGATCGCCCGGTTGGTGCGGCAGAACGACTGCCACCGGCTGCCCGACCTGCCTGCCTACCAGCACCTCAGGCTGGGCGAGGAATTGCCCCTCGCAGGCCCGGACCTGGCGAGCGCGCTGGCGATGTTCCGCTAATCGGCGATAAAGCTCACCTGCACCTTCAAGCCCGCGCGAACCCCGTCGTGCAGGCTGATCTGCGCCAGATGCGCCTTGCAGATTTCGCCAACGATCGCCAGGCCCAACCCTGCCCCTTCCGCACGCCGACGGTAGAACCGCTCGAACACCCGCTCGCGCTCGTCGGGGGGAATTCCCGGGCCATCATCCTCGACTTCCAGCACCGCCGGGAGGCGAACCCGCAACACCACGTTGCCGCCCGCCGGGGTATGCGCCAGGGCGTTGTCCACCAGGTTGCTGAGCAATTCGCTGAGCAACGTGGGCTCGCCGCGCAACCACACGGGCCCATCGGCCTCCAGTGCCAGCGCTACCCCTCGGGCGTGGGCCAGGGGCGCCAGGGCCATGCCAAGCTCTCGCGCCAGATGGGTAAGGTCTACCCGCTGGGCGCCACCTTCGGCGATGGCCCGGGCGCCGTTTTCCACCCGGGCCAGTGACAGCAACTGGTTCGCCAGGTGGGTCAGGCGGTCGGTATCCTGGGCCGCCGCGTCCAGGGTCCGGCGCCACACCTCGCCCGTCTCGGCGCGCTGGCCTAGCGTTATACGGGCCTTGAGCGCCGCCAATGGCGTGCGCAACTCATGGGCGGCATCGGCAATGAACTGGGCCTGGCGCTCGAACTGGCCGCGCAGGCGATCGGTGAAATGGTTGAGCGACAGCACCAGCGGTACCAGTTCGCGCTGCACGCTGACCACCGGCAGGGGGCGCAGGTCATCGGGCTGACGCCCTTCCACCTCACCGCGCAAGCGTTCGAGCGGGCGCAGGGCGCCGCTGACCGCAAACCACACCAGCAAAAGCGCGCCAAGCCCCAGCAGCCCCACCCGCACCAATGTGTCGGCCATCAGGCTGCGGGCCATGCGCACACGGGCTTCTTCGGTTTCGGCGACACGAATCTCGGCCATGCCGTTCATGTTCGGCTCGCTGACCGCCTTGAGCAGGCTGACCACGCGCACCTCCTGGCCCCGGTAAAGCGCGTCATAGAACCGCGCCAGCGCCGGGTAATCATCCGTGCGTGGCGTGCCCTGGGGCGGCGCAGGCAGATCGTCATAGCCGGAAATCAACTGCTGGTGGATGTCGTTCACCTGGTAGTAGATGCGCCCGGCGCTGTCGTAGGCGAACGTATCCAACGCCACGTAGGGCACGTCGGCGCTCAGGCTGCCGTCGCGCTGGGACAGGCCCGCGGCAATGCTGCGCGCCGAGGCCAGCAAGGTGCGGTCATAGGCCGTGTCGGCTGCCTCGCGGCCATTCCAATAGGCGCTCAGGCCGCTGGCGAGCAACACCAGCACCAATAGCAGCGCCAGGTTCCACACCAGGCGCCAGCGCAGGCTGCCGGCACTACGCATCACGGGCCTCGAGCAGGTAGCCCAGGCCGCGGAACGTAACGATGGCCACGGCCTGGCCGTCGAGCTTCTTGCGCAGGCGATGCACGTAGATTTCGATCGCGTCGGCGCTCGCCTCCTCGTCCAGGCCGAACACCTGCGCCGCCAGCTGCTCCTTGCTCATGACGCGCCCGGGCCGTGCGATCAAGGCCTCCAGCACCGCCTGCTCGCGGGACGTGAGGGTCAGGCAGGCATCCCCCAGGGCGAACCGCCGCGTGTCCAGGTCATACACCAGGGGGCCGCAGCGCTGCTGGCGTTCGCCGCCCAGCACACTGCGACGCAGCAGGGCCTTGACGCGGGCCTCCAGTTCGCTGAGTTCGAAGGGCTTGGCCAGGTAATCATCGGCGCCCAGGTTCAGCCCGTGAACCCGATCCTTGACGTCACTGCGGGCGGTCAGCATCAGCACCGGCAGGTGCTTGCCGCGCCCACGCAAGCGGGCCAGCACGTCGAAGCCGTCCAGGCGCGGCAGGCCCACGTCCAGCACCGCCAGGGCGTAGTCTTCGCTATTGAGGGCCAGGTCGGCGGCGACGCCGTCATGCAGCACGTCAACGGTCAGGTGCAGGTGCCTGAGGGCCTGGGCGACGCTTTCGGCCAGGGACACGTGGTCTTCGGCGAGCAGGATGCGCATGGAAATCTCTTCTTATTGGACGGAGCGTGAAACCGCACCGAGGCTACCAGATGCTTTCCCCAGGCGCCGCACCTGAAAGGTTAGTGAAAGCTTCACGCCCTACCATCGCCGAAAACGCCCCGACGCGTTTGCGCCACGACAAAAACAATAACGGAGACCTTCCATGAGCCCTACCCTGCGCCGCCTGGCCCTGGCCGCCGGTTGCCTGCTGCTTGGCAGCACCGCCCTGGCCGCTGAACCCAAACGCCCCGAATGCATCGCCCCGGCCTCCCCCGGCGGCGGTTTCGACCTGACCTGCAAGCTGGTGCAAAGCGCCCTGGTCAGCGAGAGGTACTCAGCAAACCCATGCGCGTCACCTACATGCCGGGCGGCGTGGGCGCGGTGGCCTACAACGCCGTGGTCGCCCAGCGGCCGGCCGATGCCGGCACCCTGGTGGCGTGGTCCAGCGGTTCGCTGTTGAACCTGGCCCAGGGCAAGTTCGGCCGCTTCGATGAAGGCGCGGTGCGCTGGCTGGCGGCCGTGGGCACCAGCTACGGCGCCATCGCCGTGAAGAAAGACTCGCCCTACCAGAACCTGGAGGACCTGGTGCAAGCCCTGAAAAAAGACCCGGGCAAGGTGGTGATCGGCTCCGGCGGCACCGTGGGCAGCCAGGACTGGATGCAGACCGCGCTCATCGCCAAGGCCGCGGGCATCAACCCGCGGGAACTGCGTTACGTGGCACTGGAAGGCGGCGGCGAAATCGCCACGGCGCTGCTGGGCGGCCATATCCAGGTGGGCAGCACTGATATCTCCGACTCCATGCCGCACATTCTCAGCGGCGACATGCGCCTGCTGGCGGTATTTGCCGAGCAGCGCATCGACGAGCCGGAAATGAAGGGTATTCCCACGGCCCGCGAGCAAGGCTACGACATCGTCTGGCCCGTGGTACGCGGCTTCTACCTGGGGCCGAAGGTCAGCGACGAAGACTACGCCTGGTGGAAAGCAGCCTTCGACAAACTGCTGGCTTCCCCGGACTTCGACACCCTGCGCGACCAGCGCGAGTTGTTCCCCTTCGCCATGACCGGGCCCGAACTGGACACCTATGTGAAAGAGCAGGTGGCTCACTACAAGACCCTGGCCCGGGAATTCGGCCTGATCGAATAGCCCGCCACTGACCGCCAAGGAGTCCTGACCATGGCCCTGCAACGTCTTTTCGCCGTTACCCTGCTGCTGGCCTGCGCCGCGCTGGCCGTGATGGCCTGGCCTTACCAGGCCGCCTTTTCCTACGAACCGGTGGGCCCCCGGGCCTATCCCCTGCTGATGCTCGGCCTGATGGGCGCGGGCCTGCTGTACATGGCCGTGCGCCCCACCGCCATCGTCCATAGCGACGAGGAACCCGCGCTGGACCGCGCCACGTTGTTGAAGATAGCCGCCTGCGTGGCCCTGCTGCTGGTGTTCGCGGGCACCTTCGAACCCCTGGGCTTCATTCCGGCCAGCGTGCTGGCGGGCATCCCCATGGCCCGTTTGTACGGTGGCCGCTGGCTGCCGAGCGCGGTAGTGGTCTGCCTGATGAGCGTGGGCCTGTACCTGCTGTTCGACAAAGCCATGGACGTGCCACTGCCCCTGGGTCTGCTCGACGTACTGGAGAACTGACATGGATACTTTCAGCTACTTGGGCCAGGGCTTCGGCGTGGCCTTGAGCCCGTACAACCTGGTCACGGCACTGTGCGGCACGCTGATCGGCACCGTGGTCGGGCTGTTGCCGGGCCTTGGCCCGATCAATGGCGTGGCACTGCTGATTCCGATCGCCTTCGCCCTGGGCCTGCCGCCCGAATCGGCGCTGATCCTGCTGGCGGCGGTCTACCTGGGCTGCGAGTACGGCGGACGCATCAGTTCCATCCTGCTCAATATTCCCGGCGAAGCCTCCACGGTGATGACCACCCTGGACGGCTACCCCATGGCCCGTCAGGGTTTGGCAGGCGTGGCACTGTCGCTGTCGGCGTGGAGTTCGTTCATCGGCGCGCTGATCGCCACCTGCGGCATGGTCCTGTTCGCTCCGCTGCTGGCCCAGTGGGCCATCGCCTTCGGGCCGGCGGAGTACTTCGTGCTCATGGTGTTCGCCATCGTCTGCCTGGGCGGAATGGCCGGCGATCGCCCCCTGAAGACGTTCATTGCCGCGTTGATCGGCCTGTTCCTGTCCAGCGTCGGCATCGATGCCAACAGTGGCGTCTACCGTTTCACCGGCGACAACGTGCACCTGGCCGATGGCATCCAGTTCGTGGTGCTGGTATTGGGGCTGTTCTCCATCAGCGAGATCCTGCTCCTGCTGGAGAAAACCCACCGCGGCCAGGAAGCCGTGAAAGCCACCGGGCGCATGATGTTCAACTTCAAGGAGGCGGCTTCGGTGTTCGTGGTCAACCTCCGCTGTGGGCTGCTGGGCTTCATCATGGGCGTGTTGCCCGGTGCCGGTGCCACCCTGGCCAGCGCCGTGGCCTACATGACCGAGAAACGCATGGCAGGCGCCACGGGTACGTTCGGCCAGGGCGACAAGCGCGGCCTGGCGGCCCCGGAAACAGCCATCGGCGCGTCGGCGTGCGGTGCCCTGGTGCCGATGCTGACCCTGGGGGTACCAGGCTCGGGCACCACTGCGGTGATGATCGGCGCCCTGTCGCTGTACAACATCACGCCGGGGCCGCTGTTGTTCCAGCAACAGCCGGATATCGTCTGGGGCCTGATCGCTTCGCTGTTCATCGCCAACGTGATGCTGGTGATCCTCAACATCCCGATGATCCGCGTGTTCACCCGCATCCTGGCCGTGCCGAACTGGGCCCTGGTGCCGGTGATCGCGATCATCACCGGTATCGGCGTATATGCCGTGCACGCGACCACCTTCGACCTGTTCCTGATGGTCGGCATCGGCATCTTCGGCTACATCCTGCGCAAGCTGGACTTTCCCCTGTCGCCAGTGCTGCTGGGCTTCATTCTGGGCGGGCTGATGGAACAGAACCTGCGCCGGGCGTTGTCGATTTCCAACGGGGCACTGGAGATCCTCTGGTCCAGCCCGATCACGTTCGGGGTCTGGGTATTGACCGCGATCATGCTGACCGTGCCGCTGCTGCGCCTGTGGCGCAAACGCACCAAGGCGCGCCGGGCGCTGGCGGCAGCTTGAGCCTGCATCGGGCCTGGTTCAGAGCGCCGGCAACTGCCAGTCGATCGGGGCCAGGCCGCGTTGCTCGAGGAACTTGTTGGCACGGCTGAAATGCCCGTTGCCAATGAACCCGCGGTAAGCCGACAACGGCGACGGGTGCACCGAGGTCAGCACCAGGTGCTTGGTGGCGTCGATCAACTTCTGTTTGCTCTGGGCATGCGCCCCCCATAACAGGAACACCACGCTGGCCTGCTGTTCACTGACCGTCTGGATAATACGGTCAGTGAACGATTCCCAGCCTTTCTTGGCATGGGACGCGGCATTGGCCCGTTCCACGGTCATGGTGGTGTTGAGCAGCAGCACCCCCTGCTCGGCCCAGTGCTGAAGGCAGCCATGGGCCGCGATGTCGATATTCAGGTCGCGCTTGAGCTCTTTGTAGATATTGACCAGCGACGGCGGCGCCGGGATGCCCGGCTGTACCGAAAAGCACAACCCGTGGGCCTGGCCTGGCCCGTGGTAAGGGTCCTGGCCAAGGATCACCACCTTCACCTGCTGCAACGGCGTCAGGTTCAAGGCGTTGAAAATCAGCGGCCCCGGCGGGTAGATCTCCTTGCCTGCAGCGTGTTCCTGGCGCAGGAACTCGCGCAACCGGGCCATGTAGGGCTGGTCGAATTCGGCGCGCAAGGCCTGCTTCCAGCTGGGTTCGAGTTTGATACGGTCATCGGTGGTCATGGGAGTTGCCTGGAAAACAATGGGGCGGACACTAGGAAAGCCGGCCCTGATTGTCAATCGATGTAACCGAAGACTGACGTGATGCCGACAGCGGGCCATACTGCTTGATCAACTACTGCCCAATTCGCTTCACCCAAGAGGTCAGGATGAATCTGCAATTCGAAGAGCTGGTCGGCGTCGACGGCGCCCGTATCGGGGTCGCCACCCTGGACGCTGAAAAATCCCTCAACGCGTTGTCGTTGCCCATGGTCGAGGCCCTCAACGACCAACTGGGCCGCTGGGCTCAGGATGACCAGGTGGTCTGCGTGCTGATGCGCGGCAGCGGCGAGAAAGCCTTCTGCGCCGGCGGCGACGTACGCAGCCTGGTGCAGGCGTGCCGCGCCCACCCCGGCGAAGTGCCCCCACTGGCTGCACGTTTCTTCGCCGGCGAGTATCGCCTGGACTACCGCCTGCATACCTTCCCCAAGCCCGTGCTGTGCTGGGGGCATGGCTACGTCCTGGGCGGCGGCCTGGGGCTGTTGCAGGGCGCCAGCATCCGCATCGTCACCCCCAGCAGCCGCCTGGCCATGCCTGAGATCAGCATCGGCCTGTATCCCGATGTCGGCGCCAGCTGGTTCCTGGCGCGCTTGCCCGGCAAGCTGGGGCTGTTCCTGGGCCTGACGGGTTCACCTATCAACGGTCGCGACGCACTGGACCTGGGGCTGGCCGACCGCTTCCTGGGCGACGACCAGCAAGCAGCACTGATCGACGGTCTGTTGCAACTCAACTGGCAGGAACAGACGGCAGTGCAACTCAACAGCCTGCTCAAGGCCCTGGAGCACGAAGCCGCCGGCCAGCAACCCGAGCCCCAGTGGCTGCCGCGCCGCCGCCAGATCGACACGCTGCTGGACGTCAGCGACGTCACCGCCGCGTGGCGTGCCCTGACGCCTCTCAGCCATGGCGACGACGTACTCCTCGCCAAGGCCGCGCACACGTTGAACGACGGCTGCCCGTTGACCGCGCACCTGGTGTGGGAACAGATTGCTCGCGCCCGACACCTTTCATTGGCGCAGGTGTTCCAGATGGAATACACCCTGAGCCTGAACTGCTGCCGTCATCCCGAGTTCAGCGAAGGGGTGCGCGCCCGGCTGATCGACAAGGACCAGAAACCGCGCTGGCACTGGCCCGACATCGCCAGCGTGCCCCAGGCGGTGGTGGAGGCGCACTTCAGCAAAGCCTGGGAGGGGCGCCACCCGCTGGCGGATCTGTCGGACTATTGATGGCTTCGCCCAGCGCGTCGCCAGCTCAGCGGCGCCCACCGCCAAACCCATGACCGCCTGGCCCCCGGGACCATGCCCACCTGGCCCATGGTTATCACCATGGCCCTGCCAGCCACGGCCCGGCCCGGGTCCGCGGCCAGGCGGTGGTGGCGGCGGTCGGTGACCACCCCAACCTCCACCCCAGCCCCCCGGGCCGGGCGGTGGGCGATAGTAGTGAGGCGGCGGCGCGTAATAGCGCGGCGACCGGATGTAATAACCGGAGTTGTAGTAGACCGAGCCGTTGGGGTAGTAACCCGGCCCGTACCCATACGGGTAACGGTCAACGGTGTACACGTCCGATCGGTAGTAAGTGCCGCCCTCGTAAGGGGCGCAGGCAGTTGTCAACAGACCCAGCAACACTATCAGCAAAAGTCGTCGTTTCATGGCGGCCTCCCGGACCGCTGGACAGCTCGAACCAGCGACGCTGGTCGGCGCCGATCAAAATATAGCGATCGGCATAGATTCAGACCACGATAACGCGACTCGGTGCCGTCATCGAAATAAATTGCTACAACTTCGAAACATTTCCATTCGCAGCGCATTTTATTTGCCGGCCACGCACGCCATCCCGGTTGCACTCCCCTAGAATGGCGAACCGGTCAAACAGCCAATGGACTTGCTATGCCGCCCCGCTTCACGTCGCTGTCACAGCGCTCCCTGCTTTTGACCCTGGTGATCCTGTTGGCCAGCGGCTTCGTGCTGACTTCGCTGCTGAGCTACTACGCCTCACGCAGCTCGATCCGCGACAACATCGTCAACACTGAACTGCCGCTCACCAGTGACACGGTGTATTCGGAAATCCAGAAGGACCTGGTGCGGCCAGTACTCATCTCCTCGATGATGTCCCGCGACACCTTCATGCGCGACTGGGTCATGGCGGGCGAGCGCGACCCGCAGCAGATGACCCGCTACCTGCAGGAAGTCATGACCCACTACGGTGCCTACACCGCCTTTTTCGTGTCAGACAAGACGCTGACCTACTACCAGGCCAAGGGCGTGCTCAAGCGCGTGAAGCCTGGCGAACCTCGCGATGCCTGGTATTTCCGGGTACGGGACATGAAGGTCCCTTACGAGATCAACGTCGATGTGGACATGGCCAACCGCGACGCCCTGACCATTTTCATCAACTACAAGGTGTTCGATTACCAGGACCGTTTCATTGGCGCCGCAGGCGTGGGCCTGACCGTCAACGCAGTAGTGAAGCTTATCGAGGACTACGAGCAGCGCTACCAGCGCAGGGTGTATTTCGTCGACCACCGGGGGCGGGTAGTACTCACCGGCACCCAGGGCGGCCCCTTGGGCGCCCGCAGTGGTCAGGTGCTCAACAACCTGCCCGGGCTGGAGACACTGGTGCAAAAGATGCCAGTGCCTGCCACCGGCAGCTACGAGTACACCGCCCAGGGCGCCCAGCACTTCCTCAACGTGCGCTTCATCCCCGAACTGGATTGGTACCTGTTCGTGGACAAGCGCGAAGACAGTGCGATGGGCGACCTGCGCCAGTCGCTGTACCTGAACCTGATGATCTGCCTGCTGGTGACAGCGCTGGTGATGTCATTGCTCAAGCGGGTAATCAACCACTACCAGCGCCGCCTGGAGCGCCTGGCCACCCGCGACTCGCTCACCGACCTGCCCAACCGCCGCGGCTTCGACGTACTCGCCAGCCAGGCCATCAGCGAAGCCGAACGCGACAACCAGCCCCTGGCAGCCTTGTTGCTGGACCTGGACCACTTCAAGCAGCTCAACGACACCCATGGCCACCTGGCAGGCGACGAGGTGCTCAAGGGTTTCGCCCAGGTCCTGCGTGACAGCCTGCGCCAGTCCGATATCCTCTGCCGCTGGGGGGGCGAAGAGTTCATCGTGTTGCTGCGCGCCACCCAAGGCGCCGATGCACTGAATATCGCCGAGAAGATTCGTCGACGCGCCGAGCAAATGGCCTTCCCCTACAACGGTAAATCGCTGAAAATCACCACCAGCGTCGGCATGACCGGGCTGCAGGTGGACGACACCCTGCACAGCCTGCTCAACCGCGCCGACCATGCGCTGTATCGCGCCAAACAGAGCGGACGCAATTGCGTGCGCAGCGAGTTGCCCCAATCCCGCCATGAATGATGTCCGCCTGTGCCCGGCCTGCGGCGCCACCAATGCCTGCAGCCTGGCCGACCCGCGCACCGCCACCCAGCCCTGCTGGTGCTATGGCGTGAGCATCGCCCCCAGCGTGCTGGCCGCCCTGCCCGCCCACTTGCGTGACAAGGCGTGCCTGTGCCCACGCTGCGCCCAGGTACTGGACCAACTGCCGCCTGCCGAGCCCGCATGCGCCTCGACCGATTCCTGAGCAACCTGCCCCAGCTCAACCGCAAACAGGTGCGCCTGCTGCTGGTGGAACGGCGTGTGCGCGTGGACGGCGAGTGGGTCAGTGACCCGCATCATGAGGTGCGCGAGTTCAGCCAGGTTCTGCTGGACGGCCGAGTGCTGCAAGCCGGCCGGCCCGCCCGCTACTTCATGCTGCACAAGCCCATGGGCTGCGTCAGCGCCACGGTCGATGCGCAGCACCTCACGGTGCTCGACCTGCTGGACGAGCCGGACAAGCATGAACTGCACCTGGCGGGGCGCCTGGACTACAACACCTCCGGGCTGATGCTGATCACCAACGACGGCCAGTGGTCACGGCGCCTGACCCAGCCCCAGACCAAACTGGGAAAGGTCTACTACGTGGAAACCGAGCAGGTGATCGAACAGCGTTACGTCGACACCTTCGCCCAGGGCATTTATTTTTCCTTCGAAGACCTGACCACTCAACCCGCCGAACTGGTTGTGCTGGGGCCACACAGCGCCCGATTAACCATCGTTGAAGGCCGCTACCACCAGGTCAAGCGAATGTTCGGCCACTTCCAAAACAAGGTGTTACGGCTGCATCGTGAGCAAATGGGTCCGCTGACCCTTGATCCAGAGCTGTCGCCGGGCCAGTACCGGGCTCTGACCGCTGAAGAGATTCAGCAAATCTAGGCCCGCAACCGCTGGGCAGAAAGCTGTCGGACAATGCGCCAACGGTACTTGCGCGGACGTCACATGCCTGCTTGAATCCAATCGTCGGTCCACATGTGACTCGGCAGTCACCACCCTATTCTAAGAAACCTTTTTGCCTGCCACTGGTGCCTCCACACGGGCCAGGGCTGACAGATCGCCCCGCAAAACAACAATACCCGTCGACCAGACTGTAAGGATCGACACGGGCAAAAAATTCCCAGGCGTTTGCCTACCTGTCACAAACAACGTGCAGTGTTTCTTGCGCGAGTACCCGTTTTTTTTGCCAGGAGTCTTACGACATGAGGCCAGAAATCGCTGTGCTGGATATACAGGGTCAGTATCGGGTTTACACGGAGTTCTATCGCGCGGATGCCGCTGAAAAGACCATCATCCTGGTCAACGGGTCATTGGCAACCACAGCGTCATTTGCCCAGACAGTGCGCAATCTGCATCCTCAGTTCAACGTAGTGCTGTATGACCAGCCCTACGCCGGCAAGTCCAAACCTCACAACCTGCACCACCGCTCGCTGACCAAGGAAGAGGAAGGCCTGATCCTGGTGGAGTTGATCGACCATTTCAACGCTGAACACGTCATGTCCTTCTCCTGGGGGGGCGCCTGTGCCCTGCTGGCGCTGGCCCACCAGCCCAAGCGTATCGAGAAAGCCGTGATCAGCTCGTTTTCGCCAGTGCTCAACGATCCCATGCGCGACTATCTGGAGCGCGGCGCCCATTACCTGGGCCGTTGCGACCGCCACAAGGTCGGCCACCTGGTCAACGACACCATCGGCAAGCACCTGCCTTCGCTGTTCAAGCGCTTCAACTACCGCCACGTCAGCAGCCTGGACGACCACGAGTACGCGCAGATGCACTTCCACATCAGCGAAGTGCTCAAGCATGACCTGGGCAATGCCCTGCATGCCGCTGCCCGTATCAACGTTCCGGTGCTGTTCATGAACGGCGAGTGGGACGAATACACCACCGCCCACGAAGCCCGGCATTTCGCCAACCATGTGGCCCACACGCAGTTCTCTACCATCAAGAGCACCGGCCACTTCCTGGACATGGAGCACAAGGCCGCCTGCCGCGACACCCGCCTTGCCCTGATGGACTTTCTCAAGCCCAACATGCAGGAAACCCGCAGCCGCTACCGCCCCTACGACGGCCACCATGCGCTGGCCATCTGACCACCCGCCAGCCGACCGCCGCGCTTGCGCATCCGCCCCAGGCAAAGGGCAGACAAGGTGCACAGCCGCAGCGGCCGGCCGGCAAAATCGCCCGCCGTGCAATAAAGGCTTCAATTGGGCGACGACTTCTGGTAAAAAGTGAACCGCGTTCAGCGGGTGTCGTATAATGGCATTACTCCAGCTTCCCAAGCTGATAACGAGGGTTCGATTCCCTTCACCCGCTCCACATTCGCTTCCTGGCAGTCAATCGACTTCCATTCGCCACTGAAAACGATTGTTCCCCGCGATTTTCAGTTCGGCCAATCCTCAAAGTATTTTTCCAGGCCAATGCGGCCGACGGTGAAGCCGCTCCGACGCCAACGTCTGCTGCCAACCACCGCAGCAACCCGGATTTCATCGGCATGGGGTGGGGCATGATAGACATTGACATCAGCCCTTATCTGGGCAAAACCGAAAAGGTCAATGTGACCCTCCCAGGGCATGTAATTCAGCGCATCGACCGTTTCGTGCGGGATCACAATATCAAGAGCCGCTCTTCATTTCAGGCCGATGCGGCGCTGGAGAAGCTGGGCCGAAGCCATGCTTGAACAACCCGGCCGCTTGGCGGCAAAAGGGCCGTCAACCCGGGCGGGGGCATGAAAATCGACAACATGATCAATCCCAAGCGGTGCAACACCCGCACGCCAGCAACCGTTGCCCCCCCTTGCCATGTTTTTTTCACAGCGCCACAAATATCGTCGAACGATGTGGCGCGACCACGGGTCATTAGCAACAATGAGTCCATTACCATCGTGGACAGGAATCTCGCGATGAAGGAGTTGCCCATGCAGCCGGTGCTTCTGGAAAAACTATACGAAAATCAATTGGCGATCGCCGCCGCCGTCGAAGAGCTCACCTTGTGGGTCGAGGTTCGCTGGGAGGCCGAGGACATTGCTGAAAATGTTCGCAGCGCCCTGGAAACGCTCGATCGCAATGCTGACTTCATCAACCGCACCATCAACGAATTGCGCAAGGACAGAACTGACCTGTAAGCCAGCGGCGCAGGGTCAAAAACCGTTGGCCTCAAGTATCCGGTCGACGCCGCGGCTCACCGGGCGCTGGTAAAACTTCAGCAGTTCGCTGCTGCGGTTGCTGAAGATGCCATCCACACCCGCGCCCATTACCTTGCGAAAGTCCACCGGTTCATCCACGGTGTAAACGTGCACGAGCAAGCCCTTGGCATGGGCCATCTGGTTCATCCACGGCTGCACCAGGTCCATGTAGCTCTGGTCCCCTCCTTGGGTGAGGGCCGCCGAGGGGCCTATGCCCACGGCGCCGTTGGCTTTGGCAACATCCAGCCAGCGCTCGAATTCGGCGCGGTCGCGGGGCTGCTGACGGGCGTAATAAGCCGCCTTGCTCTCGCCATTGGCCGGGTCGTAGGCACTGTTGACCTTTGGCTCGATGCTTCCCTCGCCCACCCAGAGCAGCAACACCTTGGGCACTTGGGGCATGAACTGGTTGAGCAAGGTCAGGCTGCCTTTCTCGAAAGTCTGCAACACCACGCGGTGGCCGGGTGCCACCTGGCCGTCGGCGGTCAACCAGCCGCGTTGCACCAGCTTGGCCTTGAGATCCTGCTCGATGCCGGGAAACAGCAGGGGCGCCTTGGTTTCGATGTACAGGCCCGGGCGGTGGGCCGAGTCCTGGTCGGCGATATCAATGATTTCATCCAGGGTCAGAATCTTCAGGCCTGCGTAGCTTGCCCGTGCGCGCCCAGGGTTGGCCTGGTTGAACCAGCTGCCGGCATCGAGGGTTTTCAATTGCGCCAGGGTGAACTGGTTCACTGGTTGGTCTTTGCGTTGCGGGAATTGGCTGGCAATGTTGGTGGTGCGCCCCAGATTGGTGTCGTGCAGGGCGATCAATTGCCCGTCACGGGTGCGCTGCAGGTCCATTTCCAGGTAATCGGCGCCTAGGTCACGCGCCAGCAGGTAGGAAGCCCTGGTCGACTCCGGCGCATCGAACGAGGCCCCACGGTGGGCAATGATCGCGGGCCAGGGTATGCCAGCCGCCTTGGCCAGGGCCTGGCCTTCGGCGTCTTGGGCCTGTGCCTGGCCGATGCCACAGCACAGCAGCGCAGTGATGAACGAACGTAGCAGCATGGTTGCTCCTTGCAGCCCCGAGGGCATTCAAACGAAAGACCAGCATAGTCCGCCACGAAGATGACAAGACGGTTTCCCGTGGTACAGTCGCGCCCTGTAACCGACCCGAGCAAGATGCCTTTCATGGAACTCGACGCATTCGACGCCAGCCTGGGCCAATGGCCACAGCTGCCCTTTCACTGCACCGGCCTGCTGCTGGGCAACGGCGCCAGCCGGGCCGTGTGGCGCAACTTCGCCTACGACTCGCTGTTCGAGCGAGCGCAGAAAGTGCGCAACAAGCCCCTGGGCCAAACCGACCTGGCGCTGTTCAAGTCCATGGCCACGGAAAACTTCGAACAGGTCCTCAGCGCACTCAACACCACCACGCGGGTGAATGCCGCGCTGGCCATCAGTGCTTCGGCCCCGTTGAACCGCTATTACGCGATCAAGGAAGCGCTGATACACGCCATGCGCAGCGTGCATATCCCGTTTCGCCTGTTGCCTGCCGCCACATCACTGAGCATCGCCGAACACTTGCGCCAGTACGACACGGTGTATTCGAGCAACTACGATTTGTTGCTGAGCTGGGCGGTAGAACAGTCCCCCGAGGGTTTCGACGACCTGTTCGACGTCGACCTGGGCTTCGATGTGCGCCGTACCCACACAATGGGCACCCGCGTGCTGCACCTGCATGGCGGCTTGCACCTGATTCGCCAGGCCGATGGCACCACGCGCAAGCGCAATGCCGTGGGCAGCGCCTTGCTCGACGGCTTCGCCATCAACCAGCCGGGGGAAGTGCCGTTGTTCGTCAACGAGGGGCGCGTCGAAGACAAATCGAGGGCCATTCGCCAATCCGATTACCTCAGCTGGTGCCTCGCCCAGCTGGCCAGTCATCAGGGCCCATTGTGCCTGTTCGGCCACAGCCTGGGCGAACAGGACCGTCACTTGACGGAGGCCATCGCCCAGGCCGGGGTTCGACAACTGGCCATATCGGTTTTCCCGCTCAGCGACGCCTGGGTGGTCAGCCAGAAGCAGTACTTCACCCGGTTGTTCCCCGGCGCTGAACTTGCGTTCTTCGACGCCACCAGCCATCCACTGAGCGCGCCGGGTTTCAACGTGCCGGTGCCCAAACCGTTGGTAAAGCGCAAACGCTAAGCAGCGCCTATCTGGCCCCAGCCATTCGTTCAGATCAACCCATCAGCCTTGAGCAGGGTTTCCAGGCAATGTTCCTGGATGGCATAGAACGCCTTGAGGGCCTCTATTTTTTCCAGGAGGGCGCGTGGGTCCTGGGGTTCGGCGCGTTTGACCGCCAGAATCATCTTGTTCTTGTTGGTGTGTTCCAGGGAAATGAATTCGAACACCTTGGTGTCATAGCCACAGGCCTCGAGGTACAGCGCGCGCAGGCTGTCGGTGACCATCTCGGCCTGCTGGCCCAGGTGCAGGCCGTACTGGAGCATCGGCTTGAGCAGCCCCGGGCTCTGGATTTGCAGCCGTATCTGCTTGTGGCAGCACGGCGAGCACATGATGATCGCGGCACCGGTGCGGATGCCGGTGTGAATGGCATAGTCGGTGGCGATATCACAGGCGTGCAGGGCGATCATCACGTCAATGGCGCTGGGCACCACCGTGCGCACGTCGCCATGCTCGAACACCAGCCCGGGGTGCTCCAGGCGCGCGGCCGCGGTGTTGCACAGGGTGACCATGTCTTCACGCAATTCCACGCCGGTGACCTGGGCATCACGGGCCAGGGTATTGCGCAGGTAATCGTGGATGGCGAAGGTCAGGTAGCCCTTGCCCGAGCCGAAGTCCGCCACGCGCACAGGCTGGCCGGCGGCAATGGGCGCACCACCGAAGGCATGGGAGAACACCTCGATGAACTTGTTGATCTGCTTCCACTTGCGCGACATGGCCGGAATCAGTTCGTGCTGCTTGTTCGTCACGCCCAGGTCAACCAGGAATGGCCGGCTCAATTCCAGGTAACGCTTCTTTTCACGGTCATGTTCGGCCGACGCGGCCTGGCGTGGCTGCTGCGCGGCGTTGCGGTGCAGCATGGCCTTGTTCTTCTTGCTGAACTCCAACTGGACTTCGTCGGTGAGTGTCAGCAGGTGGGCGTTCTTGAAGCGCTCCGGCAGCAATTCGGCGATGGCCGCCAGGGCTTCTGCCTGCGGCAGGTTCTTGGTGATGTCGCGGGTCTGGTAGCGGTACACGAAGCTCAGGCATGGCTGTTCCTTGACCACCACGGGCTTGATGATTACCCGCTGCAGCTGCGGTTCGTCGCCAACGTGGCGGGCCAGCACCAGTTTGACCAGCGCGTTCTGCGCCAGGCTGGTGCTTAGCAGTTCAAGGAAGGTGGCGCGCGGGTCGGACCCACGGGTGGCGGCAGTGGCAGACATGGAACAAAAGCCTCGGGCGTGCAGGCGCGCGCCAGGAAAAAAGGAAGTGTGCGCATTTTACGGGGCTTGGGCCGTCAGGGCACGGGGTTATTTCACCACCCCGCGGTTGCCAGCCCGCCGATGACCAACAGCAACCCTGAATAGAACATCACCACCCGGCGCAACAACGCTTCCCGGCACAGGGCAGACGCCGCGCCAAGGCGCACCACGCACAGGCCGATGACGGCGATCGCCAGCATCACCCCACCCAACAATGGCCATGGCCATTCAAAACCACCCGTCATATACATACGTATTCACGCATTTCCTGCCCGGCCTCTTCCATCAGCGTCACGTCCACCCATTGAGGCATTAAACGTGAAGAAGACAATTCCATGCGGTTTCTAGCGCGCCCCTTGCGCAATAAAGTGGACACGTGGTCGCGAACGGTGAATGCACTGATATACAGCAACTCGGCAATCTCCTTATTGGTATGGCCAGACAGCAAGAGGTCCAGAACCTCCTTCTCTCGCGGGGTCAAATGCATGTTCTCGTACCTGCGCAACCGTGCGTTTGCACCAAGGTGCCAAGACCTCGGCGAGCCGGCACAATAATTAAGCGCAGAAAGAAAAACAACCATTGGAAACAATTGAATCACCGTCCAGCAGAACCCGACCATTGACTAATTAAAATCGAGGAAATTACTTACAATAGCGTAGGACCATAATTACAAGGCCCTACTGCTATAACTGTAAGAGCGTAAGAACAAACCTACTTTCAAACACAATGACATCCAACAGTTCCCACGACTATTTGGCCATTGCCGAGGGCTGAGGCAACCGGCCCAAAGCCCTCGCGGGCAAAACAATGGTGGATTGCCGCTGCTCGATGGGCTAAAAGAGGCCCGCACATTACAAAAATATTCGTTCCACCTTACTTAGGCTGGCCTGTTCCCCTCGCGAACCGTTGCACGCCATACGAGAGCAATTCATGAAGAAGCTGTGTTTGCTGGGCCTGTTTGCAAGCCTGGCCTTTCAACCGGTGCTGGCGGCCACTGCGCCCGACCCGCTCAAGACCAAGGAAGCCTTCATCAACCACCTGATGAAGCAGATGACGCTGGACGAGAAGATCGGCCAACTGCGGCTGATCTCCATCGGCCCGGAAATGACCCACGAGCAGATCCGCGACGAGATCGCCGCGGGGCACATCGGCGGCACCTTCAACTCGGTGACTCGTGCCGAGAACCGGCCCATGCAGGACGCTGCCATGCAGCGCAGCCGGTTGAAGATCCCGATGTTCTTCGCCTATGACGTGATTCACGGCCATCGCACCATTTTCCCCATCAGCCTGGCCCTGGCCTCCAGCTGGGACATGAGCGCCATTGCCCTCTCGGCGCGCACCGCGGCCAGCGAGGCGGCGGCCGATGGCATCGACATGACCTATGGCCCGATGGTGGACATCGCCCGCGACCCCCGCTGGGGCCGAACCAGCGAAGGCTTCGGTGAAGACACCTACCTGGTGTCGCGTATCGCCAAGGTCATGGTCAAGGGCTACCAGGGTGACAACGTTGCCGCCCCGGACAGCCTCATGGCCGCCGTCAAGCATTTCGCCCTGTACGGCGGCGTGGAAGGCGGCCGTGACTACAACACCGTGGACATGAGCCCGACGCGCATGTACCAGGACTACCTGCCACCCTATCGCGCAGCGATCGATGCCGGTGCCGGCGGCGTGATGGTGGCGCTCAACTCCATCAACGGTGTGCCCGCCACCTCCAATACCTGGCTGATGCAGGACCTGCTGCGCAAGGACTGGGGTTTCAAGGGCGTGACCATCAGTGACCATGGCGCCATCCACGAGTTGATCAAGCACGGCGTGGCCCGCGATGACCGCGACGCCGCCCGCCTGGCGATCAAGGCCGGTATCGACATGAGCATGAACGACCAGGTGTACGGCAAGGAGCTGCCAGGGCTGTTGAAGTCTGGCGAAGTCGCCCAGGCCGACATCGACAACGCCGTGCGCGAGGTACTGGGCACCAAATACGACCTGGGCCTTTTCAAAGACCCCTACCGGCGTATTGGCAAGGCTGCCGATGACCCCGCCGACACCTACGCCGACAACCGTCTGCACCGCCAGGCTGCCCGCGAGGTGGCACGCACCAGCATGGTCCTGCTGGAAAACCGCAACCAGACCTTGCCGCTGAAAAAGCAGGGCACCATCGCCCTGGTCGGCCCCCTGGCGGACGCCCCCATCGACATGATGGGCAGTTGGTCGGCTGCTGGCCGTCCCGAGCAGTCCATCACCCTGCTGGAAGGGCTGAAGAATGCCGTGGGCGACCAGGCCAAGGTGCTCTATGCCAAGGGCGCCAACGTCACCAATAACAAGGATGCCATCGAGTTCCTCAACCGCATCATCTTCGATCGCGAGGAAGTGCACATCGACCAGCGGCCACCCGAGCAGATGATCGCCGAGGCGGTGAAGGCCGCCGAGCAGGCCGACGTGGTGATTGCCGCGGTGGGCGAGGCGCGGGGCATGTCCCATGAGTCCGCCAGCCGTACCACGTTGGCGCTGCCGGAAACCCAGAAGGCACTGCTCAAGGCCCTCAAGGCCACCGGCAAGCCGTTGGTGCTGGTGCTGATGAACGGGCGCCCCCTGTCGCTGGTGCAGGAACAGCAACAGGCCGACGCCATGCTGGAAACCTGGTTCGCCGGCACCGAAGGCGGCAACGCCATCGCCGACGTGCTGTTCGGCGACTACAACCCGTCTGGCAAACTGCCGGTGAGTTTCCCGCGCTCGGTGGGCCAGATCCCGGTGTACTACAATCACCTGACCATTGGCCGTCCCTTCACCCCCGGGCAGCCGGGCAACTACACTTCGCAGTATTTCGATGAGGAGACCGGCCCGCTGTACAGCTTTGGCTATGGCTTGAGCTATACCGATTTCAGCCTGTCGGACGTCAGCCTTTCCAGCGCGACACTGAAACGTGGTGGCCGTGTCGAGGCCCGCGTGACGGTCACCAATACCGGCAAGGTGGCCGGGGCCACCGTGGTGCAACTGTATGTGCACGACGTGGTGGCTTCGATGGCCCGGCCGATCAAGGAGCTGAAGAACTTCGAGAAGGTCACCCTGCAACCGGGTGAAGCGAAAGTGGTGACGTTCAGCCTCAGCGAAGACGACCTGAAGTTCTATAACCCGCAGCTCAAGTACGCCGCCGAGCCGGGTGAGTTCCAGGTGCAGATCGGCCTGGATTCACAGAACGTCAAGCAGCAGAGCTTTACCCTGCTCTAGCCTGCATGAGGTCATGAGGTTGGGGTAACCGAAGCGGGAGCTGGCTTGCCAGCTCCCGCACCCGGCGGAACGTGCGGGCACCCTCGAAAAACGTTATTACCAAAGATGTGCGAGCCGGTCCTCCCGGTATCCGCCATGCTATGGTTCGGCACCCCGCAGCCAACCCGCCAAAGCCCATGCGCCCTTCGATCCGCACCCTGCGCCTGCCATCGATTATCCTGCTGATCGTCGCCGGCACCGTGGCCTGCGCGCTATGGGCCGTGCGCCATGCGCACAGGGTGGCGATGGTCGACGAAGCGGCGCGGGCCCACCAGCAACTGGGCTTGTATGCCAACTCGCTGCACACCCTGATCGAACGCTACCGCAGCCTGCCCGCGGTGCTGGCCCTGGACCCGCAGTTGATCGACGCCCTCAAGGCCCCCGTCACCGCCAGCACCCAGGATGCGCTCAACCGAAAACTGCAACAGATCAACACCGCCGCCCACTCCTCGACCCTCGAACTGCTGGACCGCGAAGGGCTGGCCGTGGCGGCCAGCAACTGGCAACTGCCCACCAGCTACGTGGGCCAGAACTACGGTTTTCGCCCCTATTTCCTGCAAACCCGGCGCCAGGGCAGCGGCCGCTTCTACGCGGTCGGCGTGACCAGCGGCGTGCCAGGTTATTTCCTGTCCAGCGCGGTCAAGGACGAACAGGGTCAGTTCCTCGGTGCCATGGTGGTGAAGCTGGAATTCCCCGAACTGGAACGCGAATGGGGCCAGGGCGACGACACCCTGCTGGTCAGCGACGCCCGTGGCATCGTGTTCATCGCCAACCAACCCGGCTGGCGCTACCGCGAGCTCAACGCCCTGAGCGACGCGGACCGCCGCGAGCTGGGCAGCACGCGCCAGTATGATCGCCAACCCCTGACCCCCTTGGCGGTGCAGCCCCTGCAACAGTTCGATGACCATAGCCAGCTGGCACGGGTAGAAGGCCCCAACGGCCCGGCGCAGTACCTGTGGCAGTCGCTCCCCCTGGCCAGCGAGGGCTGGACCCTGCATTTGCTGCGCCGCCCGCCGCTGGCCAGCGAAGACGCCCGTAACGCCGCGCTCGCCGCTGCCGGCGCCTGGTTGAGCCTGGTATTCCTGGGCCTGTTCCTGTACCAGCGCTGGCGCCTGGGGCGCCTGCGCCAGCGCAGCCGCGAAGAGCTCGAAGCGCTGGTGCAACTGCGTACTCGCGACCTGCGTATCGCCCAGGATGGCCTGGTGCAGGCCGCCAAACTGGCAGCACTGGGCCAGATGTCGGCGGCCATGGCCCACGAAATCAACCAACCGCTGACCGCCCAGCGCATGCAACTGGCGACCCTGCGCCTGCTGCTGGACCACGGCCGCGTCGACGACGCCTACCAGGCCCTGGCCCCGCTGGAGCAGATGCTCACACGCATGGCCGCGCTTACCGGGCACTTGAAGACATTCGCCCGCAAGAGCCCCGCCGGCCTGCGCGAACCGCTGGACCTGGCCGAGGTGGTGGACCAGGCACTGCTGTTGCTCGAACCGCGTATCCGCGAGGAACGGGTCTGCACCACGCTGGAGCTGGCCCGCCCGGCCTGTGTATGCGGCGACGCTATTCGCCTCGAGCAGGTATTGATCAACTTGCTGGGCAACGCCCTCGACGCCATGCGCCACAGCCCCGTGCGCGAGCTGCGCGTACGCCTGGAACCCGACCCTGGCGGCTGGCGCCTGTCAGTCGCCGATACCGGCGGCGGCATCGCCCCCGAGCACCTGAACACCGTGTTCGACCCGTTTTTCACCACCAAACCCGTGGGCGACGGCCTCGGGCTGGGGCTAGCGGTGTCCGCGGCCATCGTCCACGAAAGCGGCGGCCAACTGACCGCCGCGAACCTGGGCAACGGTGCGATCCTGACAGTGGTGCTACCCGCCGAGGCGCCGCCGCCATGCTGAGCGCACCGATGGCACAAGTGGTGATCATTGATGATGAAGCCAGCATTCGCGAGGCCGTGCGCCAATGGCTGAGCCTGTCCGGGTTTCAGGTCACGGCCCTGAGCCGCGCCGAGGATTGCCTCGCGGCCCTGGGCGCAGACTTCAACGGCGTCATTCTCAGCGACGTGCGCATGCCGGGAATGGACGGCCTGCAATTGCTCGAACAACTCCAGGCCCGTGACAAGCAACTGCCACTGATCCTGCTGACCGGCCACGGCGACGTGCCCATGGCCGTGCGGGCCATGCAAGGTGGCGCCTATGACTTTCTGGAGAAACCCTTCAGCCCTGAAGCCTTGTTGAGCAGCCTGCGCCGCGCCCTCGACACCCGCGGGCTGGTCATGGAAAACCGCCGCTTGCAGGCCCGCGCCTGCCACCAGGACCGCCTGCAAGCCGACCTGCTGGGCACCTCCCCCGGCATGCGGCAATTGCGCCAGCAGGTCCTCGACCTGGCGGGGTTGCCCGTGAACGTACTGGTGCGTGGCGAAACCGGCAGTGGCAAGGAGCGTGTCGCCCGCTGCCTGCATGATTGCGGGCCACGGGCCGACAAGCCCTTCGTCGCCCTCAACTGTGCCGCCATACCGGAGGCATTGTTCGAGGCCGAACTGTTCGGCCACGAAAGCGGCGCCTTCACCGGCGCCCAGGGCAAGCGCATCGGCAAGCTGGAGTATGCCAACGGCGGCACCCTGTTCCTGGATGAAATCGAAAGCCTGCCCCTGGCGCAGCAGGCCAAGCTGCTGCGGGTCATCCAGGAGCAGACGCTGGAGCGCCTGGGCGCCAACCAGAGCATTGCCATCGACGTGCGGATTATCGCGGCCACCAAGCCAGACCTGCTGGATGAAGCGCGCGCCGGGCGTTTTCGTGAAGACCTGGCGTACCGCCTCAATGTCGCCGAACTGAAACTGGCGCCGTTGCGCGAGCGGCGTGAAGACATTCCCCAGCTGTTCGAGCATTTCACCCAGCACAGCGCCCGACGCGTGGGCCGTGAACCACCGCCGCTCAGCGCGGGCCGCCTGGGTGAGCTGTTGAGCCACGACTGGCCAGGGAACGTGCGCGAACTGGCCAACGCCGCCGAGCGCCATGCCCTGGGCCTCGAAGCGCCCGCGCGTGAAGCCGCCAATAGCCTGAGCGGTTCCCTGGCGGCGCAGCAGGAAGCCTTCGAGGCCCAATGCCTGCGGGCAGCCCTGCGCCGGCACAAGGGCGAAATCAAGGCGGTCATGGCTGACCTGCAACTGCCGCGCCGCACCCTCAACGAAAAAATGCAGCGCCACGGCCTGCTGCGCGAAGCCTTCATCCGCGACCTGTAGCGGCAAATTTCCGCTTACCGCCGACAGGCCAATAGGCAAAAACCCGCTCACGGTACCTGCGCGACCCTTCTGTTCCGGGCCCTGCGGCCTTGGCACGGCCCCTGCAATACCCCTTCCCAAGGCACGCTGTTCGCTGCCGCACAACAAGAACCAGAAGGACTCACTATGCAAGCCTCCCCTACCCTCCCCGGGGCCGCTCCGAAAACCACGGCCAACCGTCTCAAGTCGATCGTCAGCGGTTCGGTCGGCAATATGGTCGAATGGTACGACTGGTACGTGTATGCCGCGTTCTCGCTGTACTTCGCTCAGGTGTTCTTTCCCAAGGACGACCGTACCACGCAATTGCTCAACACCGCCGCGATCTTCGCTGCGGGCTTCCTGATGCGCCCCATTGGCGGCTGGCTGATGGGCCTGTACGCCGACCGCAAGGGCCGCAAGGCGGCGCTGATGGCGTCCGTGCTGCTCATGTGCTTTGGCTCGCTGATCATTGCCCTTACCCCCGGCTATGAAACCATCGGCGTCGGCGCCCCCATTCTGCTGGTGCTCGCACGGCTGATGCAGGGCCTGTCGGTGGGTGGCGAATACGGCACCTCGGCCACCTACCTGAGCGAGATGGCCACCAAGGAACGCCGCGGTTTCTTCTCCAGCTTCCAGTACGTGACCCTGATTTCCGGTCAGCTAATCGCTCTGTCCGTGCTGATCGTGCTGCAGCAGACCCTCACCGAGGAACAATTGCTGGCCTGGGGCTGGCGCGTGCCGTTCGTGATCGGTGCCCTGTGTGCCGTGGTAGCCCTGTGGCTACGCCGCGGCATGGAGGAAACCGCCTCGTTCACGCAAAAGAAGGACAAGCCCCAGGAAAGCCTGATGCGCACCCTCATGCGCCACCCCAGGGAACTGTTGACCGTGGTCGGCCTGACCATGGGCGGTACCCTGGCGTTCTACACCTACACCACCTACATGCATAAGTACCTGGTCAATACCGTCGGCATGAGCGAGGCGGACTCGACCATGATATCGGCCGCCACCCTGTTCCTGTTCATGTGCCTGCAACCGCTGATCGGCGCCCTGTCGGACAAGATCGGTCGGCGGCCCATCCTGATCGCCTTTGGTATTCTGGGCACGCTGTTCACGGTGCCCATCCTGACGACCCTGCACACCATTGAAACCTGGTGGGGCGCGTTCTTCCTGATCATGGCGGCGCTGATCATCGTCAGCGGCTACACCTCGATCAACGCAGTGGTGAAGGCCGAGCTTTTCCCTACCGAAATCCGTGCCCTGGGCGTGGGGCTGCCCTATGCGCTGACCGTGTCGATCTTCGGCGGTACCGCCGAGGTCATCGCCCTGTGGTTCAAGAGCATCGGCATGGAAAGCGGCTACTACTGGTACGTGACCGCCTGCATCGCCTGTTCGTTGCTGGTGTACGTGTTCATGAAGGACACCCGCAAGCACTCGCGCATCGAGACCGACTGAACCCGATGCAGCAATGGCCGTGGGGCCGGGTCGCAGACTTGCCAGCGGTGTTTTCGGCGCTGCACACTGTCGGTTCAGTTCCCACCGCCAGGATCGTGCAATGCCCGATGACATTCATTACTACGAACCGTCCCAGGGCCATGGCCTGCCCCATGACCCCTTCAACGCTATCGTCGGCCCACGCCCCATCGGCTGGATCTCGTCCCAGGACGAACATGGCCGCCTGAACCTGGCGCCGTACAGCTTCTTCAATGCCTTCAATTACGTGCCGCCGATCATCGGGTTCTCCAGCATCGGGCGCAAGGACAGCCTCAACAACATCGAGAAGACCGGCGAGTTCGCCTGGAACCTGGCCACACGCCCGCTGGCCGAGCAGATGAACCAGAGCTGCGCAGCGGTGGCCCCGGAGGTCGACGAATTCGCCCTCAGCGGCCTCACCCCCGTGGCCTCACGGGTGATCGCCGTGCCGCGGGTGCTGGAAAGCCCGGTCTCGTTCGAATGCAAGGTCACGCAGATCATCCAGCTGCAAGGGGTGGACAAGCACCCGGTGCCCAGCTGGCTGATCCTTGGTGAAGTGGTCGCCGTGCACATCGCCAAGGCGCTGCTCAAGGATGGCGTGTACGACACCGCCGCCGCCCAGCCGATACTGCGTGGCGGCGGTCCGGCCGACTACTTCGAGATTGGCCACGAGGCGATATTCAAGATGTTCCGCCCCCGGTAGCCACTTACCACACCAACTCGCCCTCGGCGTCGACCGCCACCAGGCGGGCAAGCTCGTCGCAGGCTGCATTGTCGGCCTGCAGCGCGGTCTTGAAGGTGCGGCCCGCCAGCACCTTGTGAAACCGCGGCGCGCCCCCGGCACCCAGCGCCTTTACCGCGATGGCGGCACTGTAGCCCTCTTCGCCTGGTACCACGGCCGAAACGGCCTCGAAGTGTTCAAATTCCCTGCGTGCCATCGTCATCTGCCCCGGTGGTTGATCAAAGCCGGGCATTCTAGCCCTTCAACTGGCCAGCTTGTGCAAAGAACAACGGCGCGGTTGCACATCGCTGAACGTGTGGAAATCCAGGCTGGTGACCAGCAAGTCGTTGACCAGGGCGTCGAACACCTGCATCACGGGCGAATTGAACCAGGCCGCCATGGCCTGCTGGCTGGCCCAGAAACCGCTGACCAGCCACAGGTCGGCGTCACACTGGGAATGCTGCAAGGCGAAATGCAGGCAACCCGGCGTGTGCCGGGAAGGTTCCAGCAGGCGTTCGAGGCGCTGGCCCAATTCCGCGGAGCGCCCGGCACGGGCGCGTATGAAGGCACTGTGGCTGACCGTGGTGGATAAAGTCATGGATGCTTCTCCGTCGTCGACTGGAACGGGTGGTACGGCAACAGAGCGTAAGGGGTGAGCGCCAGCAGGAGGTAGTCGATTCCTGCGCCCTGCTTGCCTGATCCTGCCGCGCGCCGTGGCCGCCCTGGCGGTATGAGCGGCCTGGGGCGGAAACACCTGCGCGAAGATTCCCCCGAAGCCAAGGGTCCGCCCAGCCAACCCGGCAGGATCAGGCAAGCATTCGACAGGATTGGACTGGCTCATTGGCTTGCACAAAACTATCCTCAGCGCACTTGCCCCCAGAGGCCTTCCCATGACCGATTTCGAGCGTCTTCACGCCCAGCTGGACCCTTTCATGGAAAGCCAGCGGGCCACCCTGGCTGGACTGATCAGCCGCCATACCGGTGGCAACGGCACGTTCGCCTCCAAGGTGCCTGCGCTGTTTCTCAGCAACCATGACCAGTGCAGCCAGTCGTTTCCCACCATGATGCGTCCGGCCCTGTGCATCCTGGCCAACGGCAGCAAGCGCATCCGCCTGGGCGATGAGGACTACCTGTACGACCCGCTGAACTACATGGTGGTGTCGGTGGCCATGCCCCTGAGCGGCGCTATCCTGGAGGCCAGCCCCGCCAGCCCCTGCCTGTCGTTGCGGCTGGACATCGACCCTGCGGAAATCAATGCGTTGATCGCTGCCGCCGGGCCCTTGGGGGTGCCTGCGCGCCCCACCGAGCGCGGGGTGTATGTGGAACAGCTGGACCCATCGCTGCTGGACGCCGTGGTGCGCCTGGTGCGCTTGCTCGACACGCCCAAGGACATCGCCATGCTGGCCCCCCTGGTGCGCCGGGAAATTCTCTACCGCTTGCTGCGCAGCCCCCAGGGCCACCGCCTGTACGAGATTGCCGTGGGCAATAGCCAGATGCACCGGGTCAGCCAGGCCATCGAATGGTTGAATGGCCATTTCCACCAGCCGTTGCGCATGGAAGACCTTGCGCGCGAGGTGAACCTGAGTGTGTCCACCCTGCACCACCGCTTCAAGGCCATGACCTCCATGAGCCCGCTGCAATACCAGAAACAGTTGCGCCTGCAGGAAGCCCGGCGGCTGATGCTCAGCGAAGGGCTGGACGCCTGCGCCGCAGGGTACCGGGTGGGGTATGAAAGCGCTTCGCAGTTCAGCCGCGAGTACAGCCGCCTGTTCGGCGAGCCGCCAGGCCGGGACCTGCAGCGGTTGCGCATGAGCGTGTGATCACCCCACCTGGGGCCAGGCGGCCCTCACCACATGCTTGATCTCCTGAAACGCCTGCAAGCCCCATGGCCCCAGCTCGCGCCCCAGGCTGCTCTGCTTGTAACCGCCCCACGCGGTCTGCGGGAAGATCACCTGCGGCGCATTGATCCAGACCAACCCCGCCTGCAAGGCGTTGGCCACCTGCTCGGCGCGCGCCACGTCGGCGCTGACCACGCTGGCCACCAGGCCGAAGTCACTGTTGTTGGCGCGCTCGATGGCCTCTGCTTCGCTGTGGAAGCGGCGTACGCACAGCACCGGCCCGAAGATCTCCTGGTTCCACAAAGCGCTGTCCAGGGGCACCTCGGTAAACACCGTGGGCTGCACGAAAAAGCCCACCGGCAACGCCGGCGGTCGCCCCCCGCCCGTCACCAGCGTGGCGCCCGCTTCGATGCCTGCCTGAATATGCCCCAGTACGCGCTGGTACTGTGCGCGGTTGACCAGCGCGCCCATTTCGGTCCCTGCCGCCAACGGGTCACCCTGCACAATGGCTTCGGCACGCGCCTTGAGCCGTCGCACAAAGGGCTCATAAAGCGCGTCGGCCACCAATACCCGGCTGGTGGCCGAACACATCTGGCCGGCGTTGAAATACCCGCCACCGCTGGCCAGCTCCACCGCCAGGTCCAGGTCGGCATCCTCCAGCACCAGCAACGCCGACTTGCCGCCCAGCTCCAGGCTCACGCCCTTCACCGTCTCGGCGGCGCGCTGCATCACCTGCACGCCCACGGCGTTGCTACCCGTGAACGATAACTTGGCGATACCGTGGTGGCCGGCCATGGGCGCGCCCACGGCCGGGCCGGTGCCACACACCAGGTTGAACACCCCGGCCGGCAGCCCGCTTTCGGCGATGATAGCGGCCAGTTCAAGCTCGGCCAGGGGGGTCACTTCCGACGGCTTGAGTACCACGCAACAACCGGCGGCCAGTGCCGGCGCCAGCTTCCAGGCCGTGGTGACCATGGGAAAATTCCACGGCACGATCAGCCCCACCACGCCACAGGGTTCGCGGCGCACGCGGGCGGTGAATTCATCCGTGGGCAGTGGCACGTCACGGTCGCGGCTGGCATCCAGCTCATCGGCCAGGCCGGCGTAGTAGTTGAAGGTGGCGATCACGTCGTCGACGTCCATGCCCGCCTCGAACAGCGGCTTGCCGTTGTTGCCGGCCTGCAATTGCATCAGGTGCTGGCGACGGGCCTCGACGCCGTTGGCAATGGCCCGCAGGCAGTCGGCGCGTGTACGCGCCGGGGTCTTCGCCCAGCCGGCGAAGGCGCGCTGGGCAGCCGCCACAGCCAAGTCAACCGCACCGGCGTCAGCACCGTCGACATGGGCCAGGACTTGTTCACTTGCCGGGTTGATCACCGTCAGCGCTTCAGGGCCATGAGCCCACTGGCCATCGATGTAGAGCCCGGGCAGGGTGTGGGGAAACTTCAGCATGGGTGGCACTCGTTCATCCAGGTGGCTTGGTCAATTTCAATGAGTGTGGGCAGGCCTCGTGCCACGGCGCCACGCACCGCGTTACGCAGACGCTCGACAGTGGAGACGGCCTGGGCATGGCAGCCCATGGCCTGGGCAATGGCAACGAAGTCCGGGGTGTGAATATCGACGCCCACGGGGGTGATGGCGCGGTTGACCATGTACTTCTTGATCTCCTCGTAACCGTGGTTATTCCACAGCACCACGATCACCGGAATACTGGCCTCCACCGCGCTGGCCAACTCCGGCAGGGTGAACTGCAGGCCGCCGTCGCCGATCAGGCACACCACCGGTGGCCGCTCGCCGCCATCCACGCCGCCGCCCAGCCAGGCCCCAATGGCCGCGGGCAGGGCGTAGCCGAGGGTGCCGTAACCGGTGCTGGCATTGAACCAGCGGCGTGGGCCCGCCATGTCCAGGGTCAGGTTGCCGGTATACACCGGCTGCGTCGAATCACCCACCAGCACCACACCCGGCAGGGCCTGCAACAAGGTGTCGAGCATCAGCGTCTGGGCGCGGGTGGGCGCGTCCCATTCAGCCTCGAGCTGGCGGCGCAACTCGCTCACCCGGGCTGCGCCCCACTGCTCATCGTGGGGGCGTGCCACTTGCTGTTCCAGCGCCGCCAGCAACGCCTGGGCGGCGCTGTCGGCGTCGGCCACCAGCGCCACTGCCGGCAGGAAGTTGCGCACGGTCTGATCCGGGTCGATATCCACCCTCAACAGGGAGCCGGGAATGCGCAAGTGGCCCTGGAAAGTGATGTCGTAATCGGTTTCCGCCAATTCGGTCCCGATGGCCAGCACCACGTCTGCGGCCTCGATGAGCGCCCGCGTCGCGTCCAGTGCCTGGGTAGAGCCGATCAACAGCGGATGCCCCGCCGGCAACAGCCCCTTGGCATTGATGGTCAGGGCTACCGGAGCCTGCAGATGCTCTGCCAGGCGGGTCAAGGCCTCGGCCGCACCGATGGCGCCGCCGCCGGCCAGAATCAGCGGCGTTCGCGCCGTCTGCAACCGCTCGGCCATCTGTGCCACGGCCACCGGCGCGGCGCCGGCGCGCTGTACCCGCACGGGCACGCTACCCAGCAGGGCGTCGGCATCTTCCACCAGCACGTCCAGAGGAATTTCAATGTGCACCGGCCGCGGGCGCGCACCGTCGAATACGGCAAAGGCTCGCGCCAGCACTGCCGGCAGGTCGCCGGCGCTCATCAAGGTATGGGAGAACGCACAGACCCCTGCCACCAGGGCGCTCTGGTTCGGCAGCTCGTGCAACTTGCCGCGCCCACCGCCCAGCTGGCTGCGCGCTTGCACACTGGAAATGACCAGCATGGGGATGGAGTCGGCATAGGCCTGGCCCATGGCGGTGGTGATGTTGGTCATGCCAGGCCCGGTGATGATGAAACACACCCCCGGTTTGCCGCGGGTACGCGCATAGCCGTCAGCCATGAAGCCCGCGCCTTGCTCATGACGCGGGGTCACGTGCCTCATCGACGAGGTTGCCAGCCCACGGTAGAGCTCCACGGTATGCACACCGGGAATGCCAAATACTGTATCTACGCCATAGCCCTCAAGGAGCTTCACCAACACTTCACCGCACGTCGCCATTGCCCTACCGCCTGTTTATTGTTCTGCACTCGGGCATTTCAATGGTTAGGTGCTGGTCGGCACAAGGCAAATAAAGTCATACTAGCCATGTCTCTGGCTCATGGCTTGAACCCGATGAAACGCCTCCCCCCGTTACCGGCCCTGCACACCTTTCTGGTGGTGGCCCAATGTTGCAACTTCACCCGCGCCGCCGAACAACTGCACATCACCCAAGGGGCCGTGAGCCGGCAGATCGCCGGGCTGGAAAGCCACCTGGGGTTCGCCCTGTTCATGCGCCAGGCACGGGGCCTGAGCCTCACCCAGCAAGGCCGCGAACTGTTTCCGCGGATTCAGCAAGTGTTCGGCCTGATCGAGGAGGCCGTGCAGGTGGTGGGTGGCCAACGCCAGGCCCTGCAGCTCAAGGCACCGACCTGCGTGATGCGCTGGTTATGGCCACGCCTGATGCGCTGGCAAGCCGAACGGCCGGACATTCCCGTGGAGCTGACCACGACGGTGCAACACGGCGTCGACTTTCGCCACGAAGCCTTCGACGCAGCCATCGTCTACGGCCCCGAACCTGCCGCAGGGCTGCGCCCGCGACATCTGTTCGACGAACAGCTGACCCCAGTATGCGCCCCCGCGCTGATCACGGGGCCACAGCCGTTGCGGACCGCCGACGACCTGCGCCAGCACATGCTGCTGCACCCCACGCGCGACGAGCAGGACTGGGAAACCTGGCTGACGGCGGCCGGGGTACAGCTGCCCAACCTGAGCCAGGGCCAGCACTTCGAAACCCTGGACCTGGCCATGTCGGTGGCAACCCAGGGCATTGGGGTGGCCATTGGCGACTGGGCGCTGATTGCCGAGGACCTGGCGCAACAACGCCTGGCGATGCCCTTCGAGTTGAAGGTGCGCACGGGCCTGGCCTACTACCTGGTGCAGCCACCGCGCACGACGGCCAGTGACGGCACCGCGGCGTTCATCGATTGGATGGCCCATGAGGCGCGGCAGCGGTAACGGCGCGTGTGCTGAGCAGGAAGAAAAAAAAGGGCGAACCCGCCGGGTTCGCCCTTTTCACTTCAGCGTATGACCGCTTTGCCCCACGCCGGGTCTGGCAGCTCCTGCGGCCATCCATGGGTCACGCCCACTTCCAGATGCACTATGGCCGGCTGCGGGCTGGCCAGGTCGGCCAGTCGCTGCAAGACTGCGTCGATGACCACCCGGCTGGCGTCATGGTGGAACTGCCAAACGCCGTAGATCCGCCCACTGAACGAAGGCTCGCTCCCCAGCAATGGGTCTACACCCAACCCGGACCCCAGCCCGAACAGATGCAGGCCATGCAGGCGACGCCCCTGGTCATCGCACGGGCAACCACTGGCATCGGAGTCCAGGCCACCGGTCACCTGCCGCAGGGTGATCACGGTACCATCGCCGCGGCGCAGCACGGGCAACAGCGGCTGGTAGCCCGTGCACTGCATGACCACGGCCGCGTTGCCGAGCACCTGGCTGGCCGCCTCGGTTTGCGCCGGGTCGCTGCCGTCGGTCAGCAATAACCGCGCACGCACCGAGGTGCTGCCCACATAACCTCGCTCCAGCACCTGGCGGCCCACGTCCAGCGCTCGGTAGCGCAAGCCGCCTGAGCGGTTGACCCGGCCCGAGATCGGACAAACGTCGGCCACCGGGTCAAACTCGTAACCGTTCGCACGGGCCTGCTCAAGGCTTTCATAGAACAGGCGGATGGGCGAACGGTGGACCAGGCTGACGGATTGCAGGCCCACCGGCTCCAGTGCAGAAGCGATGTTCTCCAGCATCGAGAACGCGCTGTGCGAGCCGCCCACCACCACGAAGTCGCCGCCACGGGCCACCACCGGGGCAAAGCATTCACGCAATGCCGCCGGCGACATGCGCAACAAACTGTCGGCACTGCGCACCGCTGCCAGCGCCGGTGCTTGCAGCCCCTGGGCCTTGAGCCCATCGACCAGGCAGCGCGGGTCTTGCCGCCCGCCCAGGTTGAGTACCAACGAACCGGTGCGAATGCGCTGCACCTGGCCACGGTGCTCGACCCACACCTGGTATTGGTCGTTGTCGCGGATGACCTCGGTGATCAGCGTTTCGCTCCACAACTGCACGTTGTAATGGGCAACGATATGGTCCAGCACCAATTGCGAAGCCAACAGCAACAATTCGCCCACCTCGGACAGCAACGGCGCCTGCTGAGCCTGATGAAAAATGCGCCAATAGGCCGGCGACTGCTGTAACGGGGCGAAGACATCGGCCATGGCCGGGTCTCGCAAGCAATCGAGGAATACATCCCCCACCGAATTGGCCGTGATCTGGTAGTCCCCCAACCGCCCCACGCCGGGTGAAGCGCTGGCATCGACGATGATGAGCCCGTACTGCGCCAGCTCAGCGATGGCACCGGTACGCAACGCGTTGAAAAGCAACCCCATGCCGGCAGGCCCGGCGCCACCAATGACGCAGCCCGTGGTGGTCTCGAGAAATTTTCCGTACATAAATCACTCCCTGCATGGGGCGGCGCACGGCGCGCACATGCATCTGTCCGAGCCAAAGGCTCTTTCTTGGAAAAGGAACGAACGCCGCCTGGCCGGCAGCGAGGCCGGAGCGAACGTAATGTTTGAAAGAGGTGATGCCGTTACCGCGGGACACGCCAGGGACACAGGGGCCTGAAGGCCAAAGCTACCGCCTGTAAGCGCTCTGGAATCGAGGTTTGACGCAGGCAAGCAAGAAAGTGGAGCGGCGAATGGCTAGTAAAGAAGGCCCATAGCCATGAGTTGATAGTTCCAGAGAAAGGCCTTCGGCGTCAAATTAAAGTAATGGCCGCCAGCTTCGTCAGGTACGAGGCTTAACTCATTGATTTATATTGTTTATATAAATACATATGTCTTTTCGCACTATAAACGTAGCGATTGAGCATGAAACATTTCGTATCAAATACGAAATCCACTGACTACATACAGCTACACCCTTCCCTCGCCCGTCCCGTGTTCTAGACTGAATACAGAACCTCTGCATTGCCGAAGGTGAGTACCATGATCCTCATAACAAGAAACTACCGCATGACCTTGCTAATCATCAGCGTAGCAGCCCTCTACGCTGCGGCGGCCTGGCGTGTTGAACAGGCGCGAAACCAGCCACGCATGGAGATCAGCTGTAGCACGACCCAGTGCCTGCCTCATTCGGGTGCGTTCAACGCCCTGCGTTAAGGGGTGGCGGCAGGTGACCGGTATGGCGAAAGGCCCGGGGTGAAACGCCGCTCATGCGCCGGAAGAAACGCGAAAAGTAAGCAGGGTCGGTAAACCCCAGGCTGTCCGATACCTGGCTGACCGTCATGCTGGTATAGATGAGGGCACGCTTGGCCTCCAGCAGCAGCCGCTGGTGGAGGATCTGCAGGGCGGTTTGCCCGGCCAGATCCCGGCAGACGTTATTCAGGTGCGCCACCGAGATGCCCGTGGCATGGGCCAGCGCCTCGACACTGGGCTGCTGGCGAAACCGCGCTTCCACCAGGCGGGTGAAGACATTGAGGTAATCGCGCCCACGCTCCTGGCTCTGCCCGGCTTTGTGACGCTGAATCATCTGGCGGCTTACCCACACCACCAACAGGTTGATCAATGAATGCAGCGCCAGGTCACGTCCTGGCTGGGCGGCGTTGTACTCACGCTGCAGTGCCGCCACCAGACTGTTGAGGTAGGCACGGTCGGCGCCGGCGGTAAAGTTGGCAGGCGCGGCCAGCACCTCGGCCGCAGCCCCCAGCAATGCCTTCAACTCGCTGACCAGGGGCGCCGCCAGGGTGATCACATAACCTTCGATATCTTCCGAAAAGCGGAAACCGTGCACATATAAAGGTGGCACTACCTGCACCATGGCTTCGCGGAACATTCGCCGCTGGCCTTCCACTTCGATCTCGGCCTGACCAGCATGCACATACAGCAACTGGGAAAGATCAGCATGGCGGTGCGGCTTGATCTCCCAATGGTGCACACGGCTGCGCTTGGGAATGGTCTCGCAGTGCAGCAAGTCGGGGGTGAGCCATTCCTGGCCTTCGCCATACAACTTGAACACCGGAACAGGGCTGGAAACCGGGCGTGACATCGTGACGCACTCCGCAAGCTCAATATCGCCCGATAATCGCACCGATTAGCGAAAAGTACAAAAAAACTACGGTTTTTCACCTTCCGACAGCCTTCCTACCAGCGAAAAATGCAGGCACTCCAACCATAAAAATTATCCGCCGTGTGCCCCCTAAGCTCTGCGGAACTTGCCTGGGATAACAACAATGAAGACTCAAGTCGCCATCATCGGCGCCGGACCATCCGGCCTTCTGCTCGGCCAACTGCTGCACAAGGCCGGCATCGACAACGTCATCCTTGAACGCCAGACGCCCGACTACGTGCTCAGCCGCATCCGTGCCGGCGTCTTGGAGCAAGGCATGGTCGACCTGTTGCGCAAGGCCGATGTCAGCGCCCGCATGGACGCCGAAGGCCTGGTGCACACCGGCTTCGAACTGGCCTTCAATGGCCGCCGCGCCCATATCGATCTCAAGACCCTGACCGGGGGCAAGACGGTGATGATCTATGGCCAGACCGAAGTGACGCGCGACCTGATGGCCGCTCGTCAGGCGTGTGGCGCCCAGACCGTCTATGAGGCTGCCAACGTCCGGCCTCATGACATGAAAAGCGACCAGCCCTACCTGACCTACGAAAAGGATGGCGAAGTCCACCGCCTGGACTGCGATTACATCGCCGGTTGCGATGGCTACCACGGCGTGGCCCGCCAGTCGATACCCGCCGACTCGATCAAGGCCTTCGAGCGCGTATACCCCTTCGGTTGGCTGGGGATCCTTGCCGACACTCCGCCAGTCAACGAAGAACTGGTGTATGCCAACCACGAACGCGGCTTCGCCCTGTGCAGCATGCGCTCGCAAACCCGCACCCGCTATTACGTGCAGGTCGCCGCAGAGGAAAAGGTCGAAGACTGGTCCGACGAGCGCTTCTGGAACGAGCTCAAGGCACGCCTGCCCGACGACCTGGCACAACGCCTGGTGACCGGCCCGTCCATCGAGAAAAGCATCGCCCCGCTGCGCAGCTTCGTGGTCGAGCCCATGCAGTACGGCCGGTTGTTCCTGGTCGGCGACGCGGCCCATATCGTGCCCCCCACGGGCGCCAAGGGCCTGAACCTGGCGGCCAGCGATGTCAGCACGTTGTTCGACATTTTGTCCAAGGTCTACGGCGAAGGCCGCACTGACTTGCTCGCCAAGTACTCGCAAGTGTGCCTGCGGCGGGTGTGGAAGGCCGAACGCTTCTCGTGGTGGATGACCTCGGTGCTGCACAAATTCCCGGACACCGACGATTTCAGCCAGCGTATCCAGCAAACCGAGCTGGACTACTACGTGGGTTCCGAAGCCGGGCGCAAGACCATCGCCGAAAACTATGTCGGTTTGCCCTATGAAACAATCGAATAGAACCCATAGCTAGCTATCTAGTAGACTGAGGGGACTTTCCCCCTCGGTTCGCCGGGGTTTTTTTCTGCCTTGCAGGCCTGCCCCCGTGACCAACCTGAACCCTCCTCAACCCGCCCTGCGCAGCGTGCTCACGGCACTGATGCTGTCGATATTTCTCGGTGCGCTGGACCAGACCATCGTCGCTGTTTCGATGCCGGCGATTTCCGCGCAGTTCAACGACGTCAACCTGCTGGCCTGGGTCATCTCCGGCTATATGGTCGCCATGACCGTGGCGGTGCCTATCTATGGCAAATTCGGCGACTTGTATGGCCGTCGCTTGATGATTCTCACCGGGCTTGCCCTGTTCACCCTGGCCTCGTTGTTCTGCGCCATGGCCCAGAGCATGGAGCAACTGGTAGTGGCAAGGGTTGTACAGGGTATCGGCGCCGGCGGCATGGTCTCGGTCAGCCAGGCAATCATTGGCGACTTCGTGCCGCCACGTGAACGCGGCCGCTATCAGGGTTACTTCAGCAGCATGTACGCAGCGGCGAGCGTCGCCGGGCCGGTGCTGGGCGGGTACATGACCGAATACCTGTCATGGCGGTGGATCTTCCTGCTCAACCTGCCGCTGGGGCTGGGGGCATGGCTGTACGCGCGGCACACCCTGGTGGGGCTGGCAGTCAAGCGCCGCCAGCCGGTCATCGATTACCTGGGCACCGCGCTGATGATCATTGGCCTGACGGCATTACTGCTGGGCATCACCGAACTCGGCCAAGGGCGTGCGTTCAGCACACCGCCGGTGTGGGGCCCGCTGCTGGTGGCGCTGGCCGCCCTGAGCCTGTTCGTGGGGCATGAACGCCGCGCGCCAGAGCCGTTGCTGCCGATGCACCTGTTCAGCATCCGCCCGGCCGTGCTGTGCTGGTGCACGGTGTTTTTCACTGCCTTCCAGGCCATTTCGCTGTCGGTGCTGATTCCCTTGCGTTTCCAGACCGTCACGGGTGCCGGCGCCGACAGCGCCGCCCTGGACGTATTGCCGCTGGCCATCGGCCTGCCCATCGGTGCCTTCCTGGGCGGGCGCAGGACGGCACGTACCGGCCATTACAAACCGGTGATCCTGGCGGGCGCCGTGCTGATGCCCCTGGGCATCCTCGGCCTGGCCTTCACCCCACCGCAGTGGCTATGGCTCAGCGGCGCCTTCATGCTACTGACCGGCTTCGCCGCCGGGTTGCAATTCCCGACCTCGCTGGTGGGCGCGCAGAACGCCGTGCAACAACAGGACATCGGCGTGGGCACCAGCACCACCAACCTGTTCCGCTCACTGGGCGGGGCCGTGGGGGTGGCGTGCATGTCGGCGTTGCTGCTGGCACTGTTGCAGGGTGTGGAACTGGGGCCTGAAGGGGCAACGGGCAACGCCTTGCTGTCCAGCCTGAATGCTGCCAGCGGTGCGGCGCAGGAAGCGCTGCGCGGGGAGTTGCTGGCGACCTTCCAGCAGTTGCTGCTGGCCAGCGCGGCGGTGTCGGCGCTGGGGCTGGCGGCGGCGGTAGCGATGCCGAATCGGGTGTTGCGGGGCCGATGACACGGGGAACGGCTGGGGCTGGCGGTCCAGCCCCCCTCCACCTACCGCCGCCGCTGCCCCCAGGCCACCGCCAACCCACTCAGGCAGATCACCCCGATACCGGTCAGCGCCCAGGCGTCCGGGGTGTGGTCGAAGATCAGATAGCCATACATGCCGGCAAACAGAATCTGCCCGTAACTGAACGGCGCCAGCATGGCGGGCGCGGCATGCAGAAAGGCCTTGGTCAGCAGCAGATGGCCCAACATGCCGCAGGTGCCCAGGCCGATCATGAACACTGCATGCAACCCATCCGGGGTCACCCAGAAAAACGGTAACAAGGCCGTCATGATCAGGCTGTTGAATATGCCCGCCAGGAAGTTGCTGGTGGTGGGGCTGTCGATGTCGCTGAGCTTGCGGGTAATCAGCTGGTAAATGCCGAAACACAGGGCCGACCCCAGGGGAAACAGAATCGCCGGGGTAAACAGGTCGCCACCGGGGCGCACCACGATCAATACCCCGACGAAGCCACCCAGCACCGCCAGCCACTGGCTGCGGGTGACCTGCTCGCCCAGTACCAGTACCGATAACGCGGTCACCAGCAAGGGCGCCAGGAAGTTCACCGAGGTGGCCTCGGCCAAGGGGATATACCGCAGGCCGGTGGTAAACAGCAGGCTGGTACCGATCAGACAGATGGCCCGCAATAACTGAAGGCCGGGGCGCTTGGTGCGCACGATGCTGGAAAAGCCGCTGCGGGGCACGAACACCACCAGCATCAACAAGGTATGCACCACATAACGCGCCCATACCACCAGGACGATGGGATAGATACCGGACAGGAATTTGGACAAGGCATCATGGCTGGCAAACAACAGCACCGCCAGGCAGATCAAGCCGATGCCCTTCAGGGGCTGGTCGTTTCCGGTGAGCAGGCTGTTCTGCGATGTCATTCACACGCTCGGCGGCAACGGCGGGAAAATACATAGCCCGCTAACTATTCAAATGGCATCGGCCCGTGGATAATGGCACCCAGCCTTTATGGTTTAATTCTGCTATCAGCTTATACGTTGATACAACTGGAATCACACTTTCATTTGCGCAGTGCCGGGCTCAAGCGCAGCATGTCGAAACATGCGTCCACCCATTTTTCGGCTTGCTGATGCAACTCGAAACTGTCCGGCACCAGCAACCATTGCCCCAGCATGCCATCGATATAGGCGTGCAGAACCACCGCAGCGCGCGCGGTGTCCAGGTTCTCGGGCAACTGCCCGCGGTTGACGGCATTGCGCAGGGACAGATCGATACGAACGTTGCAGTCCAGGCTGGCGGCTTGCCGCTGGCGCCGAATGTCACACATTTCGTCGGTGAACTCGCACTTATGGAACATGATTTCATTGATGCGCCGGGTAGTGGGGTCCAGTGCCACCTGGTGGAACAAGTGCACCAGCAACTTGTGCATGCACCCCAACGGATCAAGCTCCTGCTCACTTTCGCTGGCCCGCGCCAGTTCGTCCAAGGGTTCATGAAGGGAATCGAGCATCGCCTGCACCAGGTCGGCCTTATTGCTGAAGTGCCAGTAGATGGCACCGCGGGTCACCCCCGCCAGTGCGGCGATATCCGCCAGCGTGGTGCGCGACACGCCGCGCTCATAGAATGCTTTCTGGGCCGCTTCGAGTATCTGGCTTCGCGTTTCCTGAGCTTCCTCTTTAGTACGTCGGACCATGGCAGTAAAAACCTCTTTCTGGGGCCGCGCTGCGCATAGGCAGTCGGGGTCGAGTCGGGGCGGCGCTTGTAATGCCTGCTCCCGCGCTAGCTAATCGTGGCCCGGCGATCCGTTTGCGGATGTTTCGGGTGTTTACAAACAACCATGAATGTAAGTATATTCGTTAGTAAGCTACTTATCTAGTCGCAACGATTTTTTGTCATTCCACTATGCTTGAGCGCTCCTTTGCGCTCCTGACCCGAGGATCTTCATGCAATTCAAGCCAGCTGTTACCGCTCTGGTTTCCGCCGTCGCCCTGGCCTCCTTGCTCAGCGGCTGTAAAAAGGAAGAAGCGGCCCCTGCCCCGCAGACTCCTCAGGTCGGCGTCGTGACCCTGCAACCACAAGCCTACACACTGACCAACGAACTGCCGGGCCGCACCACTGCTTTCCGTGTGGCTGAAGTCCGCCCTCAGGTCAACGGCATCATCCTCAAGCGCATGTTCACCGAAGGCACGGACGTCAAGGCCGGCCAGCAGCTGTACCAGATCGACCCGTCGGTGTACGAGGCCACCCTGGCCAGCGCCCAGGCCAGCGTGCAGTCGTCCAAGGCCCTGGCCGACCGCTACAAGCAGTTGATCAATGAGCAGGCCGTCAGCCGCCAGGAATACGATAACGCCCGTTCCACCCAGCTGCAGAATGAAGCCACGCTGATGACTGCGCAGATCAACATGCGCTACACCAAGGTGCTGGCGCCCATCACCGGCCGTATCGGCCGTTCCGGCGTGACCGAAGGCGCCCTGGTGACCAGCGGGCAGACCGACGCCATGGCGACCATCCAGCAACTGGACCCCATTTACGTCGACGTGACCCAGTCGTCCGCCGAAATGCTCAAGCTGCGCCGCGACCTGGCCAGCGGTGCGCTGCAGAAAGCCGGCGACAATGCCGCCAAGGTGCAACTGACCCTGGAAGACGGCAGCACGTACAGCAAGGAAGGCAAGCTGGAGTTCTCGGAAGTGTCGGTTGACGAAACCACCGGTTCCGTGACCCTGCGCGCCGTGTTCCCAAACCCGGACCACACCCTGCTGCCCGGCATGTTCGTGCACGCCAAGCTGGAAGCCGGTGTCGCCGCGCAGGCCATTCTGGCCCCGCAACAGGGCGTGACCCGCGACCTGAAAGGCACCCCGACCGCCCTCATCGTCAACGCCGACAACAAGGTCGAGCTGCGCGAGCTGAAGGCCAGCCGCACCGTAGGTACCCAGTGGCTGGTGGAAGATGGCCTGAAGGCCGGTGACCGTCTGATCACCGAAGGCCTGCAGTACGTGAAACCGGGCGTGGAGGTCAAGGCGACCGAAGCGACCAACGTCAAGCCCGCGAACCCTGCCCCCGCCACGAATGCGTCCGCAGGCGGCCAAGGGGAGTAAACCATGTCGAAATTCTTTATCGACCGTCCGATTTTCGCCTGGGTGATTGCCCTGGTGATCATGCTGGTCGGTGCCTTGTCGATCCTCAACCTGCCGATCAACCAGTACCCGGCGATTGCGCCACCGGCCATCGCCATCCAGGTGACCTACCCAGGTGCGTCCGCACAGACCGTGCAGGATACCGTGGTGCAGGTGATCGAGCAGCAGCTCAACGGTATCGACAACCTGCGCTATGTGGCCTCGGAAAGTAACTCCGACGGCAGCATGACCATCACCGCCACCTTCAACCAGGGCACCAACCCTGACATCGCCCAGGTACAGGTACAGAACAAGCTGAACCTGGCCACCCCGCTGCTGCCCCAAGAAGTGCAGCAACAGGGTATACGCGTGACCAAGGCGGTGAAGAACTTCCTGATGGTCGTGGGCCTGGTGTCCACCGACGGCAGCATGACCAAGGACGACCTCAGCAACTACATCGTCTCCAACATGCAGGACCCCATCTCCCGTACCGCCGGTGTGGGTGACTTCCAGGTGTTCGGTGCCCAGTACGCCATGCGTATCTGGCTGGACCCGGCCAAGCTGAACAAATACGCGCTGACCCCGGGTGACGTTTCCACCGCCATCTCGGCGCAGAACGTACAGGTATCGTCCGGCCAACTGGGTGGCCTGCCTGCCGTGGCTGGCCAGGAATTGAACGCTACCATCATCGGCAAGACCCGCCTGCAGACCGCTGAGCAGTTCCGCAACATTCTGCTCAAGGTCAACACCGACGGCTCCCAGGTACGCGTCGGCGATGTCGCCGAAGTAGGCCTGGGTGGCGAGAACTACAGCATCAACGCCCAGTTCAACGGCGCCCCTGCGTCGGGCCTGGCGATCAAGCTGGCCACCGGTGCCAACGCCCTGGATACCGCCAAGGCCATTCGCCAGACCATCGCCGACCTGGAACCCTTCTTCCCGCCAGGCGTGAAGGCCGTGTTCCCGTATGACACCACGCCCGTGGTCACCACCTCGATTCATAACGTGGTGGAAACCCTGGTCGAGGCGATCATCCTGGTGTTCCTGGTGATGTACCTGTTCCTGCAGAACTTCCGCGCTACCATCATCACCACCATGACGGTGCCGGTGGTGCTGCTGGGTACTTTCGGTATCCTCGCGGCTGCGGGCTTCACCATCAACACCCTGACCATGTTCGGCATGGTGCTGGCTATCGGCCTATTGGTGGACGACGCCATCGTCGTGGTGGAAAACGTCGAGCGGGTGATGGCCGAGGAAGGCCTGTCCCCCAAGGAAGCCACCAAAAAGTCCATGGTCCAGATCCAGGGCGCCCTGGTGGGTATCGCCATGGTGCTGTCGGCGGTACTGCTGCCCATGGCGTTCTTCGGCGGCTCTACCGGTGTGATCTACCGCCAGTTCTCCATCACTATCGTCTCGGCCATGGCCCTTTCGGTGATGGTCGCCCTGATCTTCACCCCGGCGCTGTGCGCCACCATGCTGTCGCCCATCAAGAAAGGCGAAGACCACCACAAGCATGGCCGCTTCTTCAACTGGTTCAACCGTACCTTCGACAGCGGCGTGCAGAAGTACGAAGCCGGCGTCGGCCACGTGCTGCGCCGCAAGACCCCCTACCTGCTAGGCTACGTACTGATCGTGCTGGGCATGGCCTGGCTGTTTACCCGCATTCCGACGTCCTTCCTGCCGGAAGAAGACCAGGGTGTGATCTTTGCCCAGGTACAAACCCCGCCCGGCTCCACCGCCGAGCGTACGCAGCACGTCATCGACGACATGCGCAAGTACCTGCTGGACGACGAGAAAGGCGCCGTGAGTTCGGTGTTCACCGTGAACGGCTTCAACTTCGCCGGCCGCGGCCAGAGCTCGGGCATGGCCTTCATCATGCTCAAGCCATGGGATGAACGTAATAGCGACAACACCGCCGCCGCGCTGTCGGCCCGTGCCCAACAGCACTTCTTCAGCCTGCGCGACGCCATGGTGTTCGCCTTCGTGCCGCCAGCGGTACTGGAACTGGGTAACGCCACCGGTTTCGACATCTACCTGCAAGACCGTGCCGGCATTGGCCACGACAAGCTGATGGAAGCGCGCAACCAGTTCCTGGGCATGGCCGCGCAGAGCAAGATTCTGACGCAGACCCGCCCGAACGGCCTGAACGACGAACCACAGTTCCAGCTGGAAATCGACGACGAACGCGCCAGCGCCCAGGGCGTAACCATCGCCGACATCAACACCACCCTGTCGGTGGCACTGGGCGGCAGCTACGTCAACGACTTCATCGACCGTGGTCGGGTGAAGAAGGTGTACGTGCAGGGCCAGGCCAACTCGCGCATGAGCCCCGAAGACCTGAACAAGTGGTACGTGCGCAACAGCGCCGGCACCATGGTACCGTTCTCCGCCTTCGCCAGCGGCAAGTGGATCTATGGCTCGCCGAAGCTGGCGCGCTACAACGGCGTGGAAGGTATCGAGATTCTCGGCTCCCCTGCCCCGGGCTACAGTACCGGTGAAGCCATGGCCGAAGTGGAACGCATCGCCGCCAAGCTGCCAAAAGGCGTGGGCCTGTCGTGGACCGGACTGTCGTACGAGGAGCGCCTGTCGGGCTCCCAGGCGCCAGCCTTGTACGCCATTTCCATGCTGATGGTGTTCCTCTGCCTGGCGGCCCTGTATGAAAGCTGGTCGATCCCGATCGCGGTCATGCTGGTAGTCCCCCTGGGTATCATCGGTGCCCTGCTGGCCACCAGCCTGCGCGGCCTGTCCAACGACGTGTACTTCCAGGTGGGCCTGTTGACCACCATTGGCCTGGCGGCGAAGAACGCCATTCTGATCGTCGAGTTCGCCAAGGAACTGCATGAGCAGGGCCGCACCTACACCGAAGCGGCTATCGAGGCTTGCCGGATGCGTCTGCGCCCCATCATCATGACGTCCCTGGCGTTCATCCTGGGTGTCGTGCCCCTGGCCATCTCCCACGGCGCAGGCTCCGGTAGCCAGCACGCGATCGGTACCGGCGTGATCGGCGGTATGCTGACCGCCACTACCCTGGCGCTGTTCTGGGTACCGCTGTTCTTCGTCTCGGTCTCAACGCTGTTCGGAGACAAGCGCAAGAAGGACGAGCACGCGTCCCATGAAGCGATCGGGTCGACTGAAACTCCACGTAACGAGGCTGGGCAATGAGCAAGTCCCTAGTGTCTATCGCGGTCGCCGCGGCCATCCTCAGTGGCTGCTCGCTGATCCCGGATTACAAGCAGCCCGCCGCCCCGGTGGCGGCGCAGTACCCGCATGGCCCGGCGTATTCGCCGGCCCAGGCGGCGAGCATGGCCGCCGCCGAGCAAGGCTGGCAGCAGTTCTTCCATGACCAGGCGTTGCAGCAACTGATTCAGGAATCGCTGGTGAACAACCGCGACCTGAAAGTAGCGATCCTCAATGTACAAGCGTACCAGGCGCAGTACCGCATCCAGCGTGCGGACCTGTTCCCGGCCGTCAGCGCCAACGCCACCGCCACTCGCGCACGCACCCCTGCCGACCTGAGCTCCACCGGCAAGACGGCGGTGGGTGGCGAGTACACCGCCAACCTGGGTATCAGTTCCTACGAGCTGGACCTGTGGGGCCGCGTGCGCAGCCTCAGCCAACAGGCGCTGGAAACCTACCTGTCGAGCGAGGAAGCCCGACGCTCCTCGCAGATCAGCCTGGTGGCCAGCGTCGCCAACGCCTATTACACCTGGCAGGCCGACCAGAGCCTGCTGAAGCTGACCGAAGACACCCTCAAGGCGTTCGAGGAAAGCTACCGCCTGACGTCGCGCAGCAGCGAAGTGGGCGTGTCGTCGGCGCTGGATCTGGCCCAGGCTCGCACGTCGGTGGAAACCGCGCGCGTCAGCCTGTCCAAGTACCAGCGCCAGGTAGCCCAGGACGAAAATGCCCTGGTGCTGTTGCTTGGCGGCCCGCTGCCGACCAACCTGGCCAAGCCGCAACCGCTCGACGGCGACCTGCTGACCGAAATGCCAGCCGGCCTGCCGTCCGACCTGCTGCAGCGTCGTCCGGATATCCTTGAAGCCGAACACGCCCTCAAGGCGGCCAACGCCAACATCGGCGCGGCGCGGGCAGCGTTCTTCCCGAGCATCACCCTGACCGCCTCGGCGGGCAGCGCCAGCTCCGACCTGGGCAACCTGTTCAAGGGTGGCCAGGGCGCGTGGACCTTCGCACCGGCCATCAACCTGCCGATCTTCAACGCCGGCAGCCTGCGGGCCAGCCTGGACTACGCGAAGATCCAGAAGGACATCAACGTCGCCAACTACGAGAAAGCCATCCAGACGGCTTTCCAGGAAGTCTCCGACGGCCTGGCGGCACGCAAGACCTACAAAGAGCAGTTGCAGGCGCAGAAAGACCTGGTGCAAGCCAACCAGGACTACTACCGCCTGGCCGAGCGTCGCTACCGCATTGGTGTCGACAGCAACCTGACCTTCCTGGACGCCCAGCGCTCGCTGTTCAGCGCCCAGCAGTCGGCCATCAGCGACCGCCTTTCGCAGTTGACCAGCGAGGTCAACCTGTACAAGGCGCTGGGCGGTGGCTGGTACCAGCAGACCGGGCAGGCGCAAGCTCAGCAAGACCAGGCGCAAGCGCCGAAAAGCTGATTCGGCTGCGTGAAGAAAAGCCCGCCTCTGTTGGCGGGCTTTTTTTGTCTCGATTTTCGATACGGCTCGGCTGGGCTTGGCTCACCTTGATACCCAGCAACCCCGACAAAGAGGTACGACAACCGATGAATTTATGACATTTCTGTCAGAAACGGTGCTATAAACACACCTGTTAACATATTGAAACGTCTTGATTGAAACTAACAAGTTAGTTAGTGTTCGTTTATCGCCCTGTTTGCGGTGCGACAGATTGATTCACCCCCTGCCGAGCAAGCACCATCCGCTCAACAGGACAGTGAAGGATTCACCCGATCCCGTACACACAAAGACAATAACAACAGGAAACGCCACCATGCTCATCCAAGCCCCGCTCCGCCTCTGATCTACCCCGCATTCGCGAACGCTGCATGAATCACGACGACTTGAACACCCGTCGCGACGGCATCCTGTTGCCAATAATTAGAGAGACCACAACAATAATGAAAGCCATCACTCGCTCCTCCTACACCCGCAGTCTCATCGCTCTGGCCATCGCTGGCTCGTCCTTGCCCGTGCTGGCAGACGACGCCCATGGCTTCCTGGAAGACGCCAAGGTCAACTTGACCCTGCGCAACTTCTACTTCGGCCGCAACTTCACCGACAGCCAGGCGCCACAAGGCACCCAGGCCGAATGGACGCAGAACTTCATCCTCGATGCCAAGTCAGGGTTCACCCAGGGCGTGGTGGGCTTCGGTGTCGACGTGCTGGGCCTGTACTCGCAGAAACTCGACGGTGGTGGCGGCACCGGTGGTACCCAGTTGCTGCCCCTGGACAGCGATGGCAACCCGGCCGATAACTTTGGCCGCCTGGGCGTGGCCTTGAAAGCCAAGGTCTCCAACACTGAACTGAAGATCGGCGAGTGGATGCCGGTGCTGCCGATCCTGCGTTCGGACGACGGCCGTTCGCTGCCCCAGACCTTCCGCGGTGCGCAGCTGACCTCCAAGGAAATCACCAACCTGACCCTGTACGGCGGTCAGTTCCGCGACAACAGCCCGCGCAACGACGGCAGCATGAACCCCATGCAGCTGACCGGTAACACCAGCCACGAGTCGGACCGCTTCAACTTCGCCGGCGCCGAGTACACCTTCAATGACAAGCGCACCCTGGTCGGCGTGTGGTACGCGCAACTGGAAGACATCTACCACCAGCAATACGTGCAACTGGTGCATTCGCAACCGGTCGGTGCGTGGGTGCTGGGGGCCAACCTGGGTTATTTCCACGGCAGCGACGACGGCAGCGCGCTGGACGGCAAGCTCGACAACAACACCTACTCGGCCCTGCTCTCGGCCAAGTACGGCGGCAGCACCTTCTACGTGGGCCTGCAGAAGCTGACCGGCGACAACAACTGGATGCGCGTCAACGGCACCAGCGGCGGCACCCTGGCCAACGACAGCTACAACTCCAGCTACGACAATGCCCAGGAGCGCTCCTGGCAGGTGCGTCATGACTACAACTTCGCCGCCCTGGGCGTTCCCGGCCTGACCCTGATGAACCGCTACATCCACGGTGACAACATTCACACCGCGACCATCGACGGTGGCAGTGAGTGGGGCCGCGAATCGGAACTGGCCTACACCTTCCAGGAAGGCACCTTCAAGGACCTGAACCTGCGGTGGCGTAACTCCAGCATGCGCCGTGACTATGGCACCAACCAGTTCAACGAGAACCGGGTGATCGTTTCGTACCCCATCAGCATCCTCTGATGCTGGCAGGGACCGAAGCGTTCGTTTCCCGAGCGTAAAACGCAGAAAGGGCGATGATTTCTCATCGCCCTTTCTGCATTTCAGCCAATGCGATCACTCGCGGGATTCGACGCCCAACTCGTCCCACACCGACTCAGCCAGGTGGAAGGTGGCGTTGGCCGCCGGAATGCCGCAGTAGATGGCGCTCTGCATCAGCACTTCCTTGATCTCGGCACGGGTGACGCCATTGTTGGCGGCGGCGCGCAGGTGCAGCTTGAGTTCATCATTGCGGTTCATGCCGATCAGCATGGCAATGGTGATCAGGCTGCGGGTGTGGCGCGGCAGGCCCGGGCGGGTCCAGATGTCGCCCCAGGCGTGGCGGGTGATCATTTCCTGGAACTCACCGTTGAACTCGGTGATATTGGTCAGGCTGCGGTCCACGTGGGCATCACCCAGCACGGCGCGGCGAACCTTCATGCCTTCGTTGTAGCGTTCTTTCTCGTCCACGGACGGCTCCTCGAAATCAGTGTTTGGCCAGCAGGAAATCCAGCACGCGCTGGGTGAAGGCTTCGCCTACCTGCACGTTGGACAGGTGCGCCGCGTAGAACTCGGCGTACTCGGCACCCTTGATGTGTTCTTGCAGGAAACGCCCATCCGCTGGCGTGGTGACCGCGTCACCGGTACCGGCGATGACCAGGGTCGGCACCTTGATGCTACCCAGTTGCTCGCGGTAGTCGGCGTCGCGCACGGCGGCGCAGTTGGCGGCATAGCCCTGGGGCGACGTAGCGGCCAGCATGTCGGTGATGCGCTTGGCCTCGGCCGGGTTCGCCTCGGCGAAGTCCGGGGTGAACCAGCGGGCGATGGAAGCATCGCGCAGGGCTACCATGGCAGCCTGGCCGTCGCGCAGCACGGTCTCGATGCGCGGGTTCCACACGTCAGGATTGCCAATTTTCGCCGCAGTGTTGCAGACGATCAGCCGGTTCAGGCGCTCACCCGCATTGATGCCCAGCCATTGGCCGATCAGGCCGCCCATGGACAGGCCGCAGAAGTGCGCGCGCTCGATGTGCAAGGCGTCCAGCAGGGCGATCACGTCACCGCCCAGCTGCTCGATGCTGTACGGGCCTTCGGTGACCAGCGACTGGCCATGGCCGCGGGTGTCGTAACGCAGTACGCGAAAGTGCTGGGTCAGGCCGGCGATCTGGGTGTCCCACATGCCCAGGGAGGTGCCCAGGGAGTTGGACATCACCAGCACCGGCGCGTCAGCCGGGCCATCAAGTTGGTAGTTCAGTTCACCATCAGCGAGTTGGATCTTGCCCACAACGGTTTCTCCTCAGGCACTAAAACGGGAATGTTCGGCCACGGCACGCTCGACCCAGGCAGTCGCCTGCCCCAGGTAGTGCGCGGGGTCGAGCAGACGATCAAGCTCGTCCGCGGACAGTTCGGCGGTCACCTTCGGCTCGTCGCCGAGCACCGCCCGCAGGTGGCGTTTTTCAGCCACGGCGCGCTTGCAGCACTGTTCCAGCAAATGGTGGGCGGCGTCGCGGCCCAGGCGCTGGGCCAGGATAATGCTGACCGCTTCGGCCAGCACCAGGCCCTGGGTCAGGTCCAGGTTCTTGAGCATGCGCGCCGCGTCCACTTCCAGGCCGTCGGCGAACAGTTGCGCTTGCTCCAGGGCACCGGCCACCAGGCAGCAGATTTCCGGCAGGGTGTCCCACTCGGCATGCCACAGGCCCAGGCTTCGCTCGTGTTCCTGGGGCATGGCGGCGAACAGGGTCGACACCAGGCCCGGCACACGGGTGGCGGCACCGATCAGTACGGCAGCGCCTACCGGGTTGCGCTTGTGCGGCATGGTCGAGGAACCGCCCTTGCCCGGGGCCGACGGCTCGAACACCTCGGCGGCTTCGGTCTGCATCAGCAAGCTGACGTCGCGGCCCAGCTTGCCCAGGCTGCCAGCGATCAGGCCCAGCACCGAGCCGAACTCCACCAGACGGTCGCGGTGGGTGTGCCAGGGTTGTTCAGGCAGGGTCAGTTGCAGCTCTTGCGCCAGCGCTTCGGCCACCGGCATGGCGTTGTCGCCCAGGGCAGCCAGGGAGCCAGACGCGCCACCGAACTGCAGCACCAGCAACCGCGGCTTGAGTTCTTGCAGACGCTGACGGCTGCGGGTCACGGCCCCCAGCCAACCGGCGATCTTCATCCCCAGGGTCACGGGAGTGGCATGCTGCAGCCAGGTGCGGCCGGCCAGTGGCGTGGCCTTGTAGCGCTCGGCCTGGCGGGCCAGCGATTGGCCGAGGGTCGCCAGGCGCTCCTCCAGCAGGTGCACGGCATCGCGCAATTGCAGCACCAGGCCAGTGTCCATCACGTCCTGGCTGGTGGCACCCAGGTGCACGTATCGCTCCGCTTCCGGCGCCTGGCTGGCGATCTGCTTGCCGAGCATTTTCACCAGCGGGATGGCCGAGTTGCCGGCGCTGCAGATGGCCTGGCCCAGCGCCTGGTAATCGTAGCGAGAGGCCTGGCAGGCCGCTTCGATCGGGGCCACTGCTTCGGCGGGTATTACCCCTGCCCTGGCTTCGGCACGGGCCAGGCCCGCCTCGAAGTCGAGCATGCCCTGCACTCGCCCGCGGTCGCAGAAGATGTCGCGCATGGCATCGGCGCTGAAGTAGGCATCGAACAATTGGTTGCTCGGTCTCTCGCTCATAAACCTTCCTTAAGGGCGCGCGCCCCGCCTGGAGCGCGCGCTGTCTGGATCAGTGATCGTGGTGCAGGTAAGACGGCTGTTTGGGCAGGCGCAGGCTGAACAGGAACGCGATGGCCATCATGATGGTCACGTACCAGTAGAACGCGTTCTCGTTACCCCCGCTCTTGAAACTCAGGGCCACGAATTCTGCCGAACCACCGAAGATGGCGTTGGCTACTGCATAAGCCAGCCCCACGCCCAGCGCGCGCACTTGCGGCGGGAACATCTCGGCCTTCACCAGCCCGCTGATCGAGGTGTAGAAACTGACGATGGCCAGGGCCAGGGTAATCAGCACGAACGCCAGGAACGGGCTGGTCACGGTTTTCAGCACCAGCAGGATCGGCAGGGTGAACAGCGTACCCAGGGCGCCAAACCACAGCATCGAGGCGCGACGGCCGATCTTGTCGGCCAGCATGCCGAACAGCGGCTGCATGCACATGTACAGGAACAATGCGCCGGTCATGATGAAGCTGGAGGTCTTGGCGGTCATGCCCGCAGTATTCACCAGGTACTTCTGCATGTAGGTGGTGAAGGTGTAGAAAATCAGCGAGCCGCCGGCGGTGTAGCCCAGCACGGTGATGAACGCCGGGGTATGGTTTTTGAACAACCCGACGATGCTGCCGGCGTCCTTGTCCTGGCGGGTCTCGGCGCTAGTGGTTTCCTTCAGGGAGCGACGCAGCAGCAGGGAGATCACCGCGGCAATGGCGCCGACCACGAACGGGATGCGCCAGCCCCAGGCGCGCAATTCGTCCTCGCTGAGCACCTGTTGCAGGATCACCACTACCAGCACGGCCAGCAACTGGCCGCCGATCAGGGTCACGTACTGGAAGGAAGCGAAGAAACCGCGCTGGCCGCGCAGGGCCACTTCACTCATGTAGGTGGCGGTGGTGCCGTACTCGCCACCCACCGACAGGCCCTGGAACAGCCGGGCCAGCAACAGCAGGGCCGGAGCCCACAGGCCAATGCTTTCATAGCCCGGCAGGCAGGCGATCACCAGGGACCCGGCGCACATCATCAGCACCGAGATCATCATGGAGTTCTTGCGGCCGTGGCGGTCGGCCACGCGGCCGAAGATCCAGCCGCCGATGGGGCGCATCAGAAAACCGGCCGCGAACACGCCAGCGGTGTTGAGCAGTTGCACGGTGGAATCAGCGGAGGGGAAGAAATGCGGCGCGAAGTAGATCGCGCAGAAGGCATACACATAGAAGTCGAACCATTCGACCAGGTTGCCCGAGGAAGCGCCGACGATTGCAAAGATGCGTTTGCTCCGCTCTTCGCCGGTGTAGTGAGTTGTTGTCATCTTCTTATCACTCGTTAAGGTTGGTACAGCCTAGACATATACCGTAACAACCCCCTGCAACAAAACAATTACCCGAAAGCCCAAGGGCCTTGCGTGGAGGCTCCTGGGCATTTCGGGTAACCGGACTGCTCTGTATCAGACGCGTTCGATGGCCAGTGCCAGCCCTTGGCCAACACCCACGCACATGGTTGCCAGGCCTTTCTTGCCGCCGGTTTTTTCCAGTTGGTGCAAGGCGGTCAGCACGATACGCGCGCCGCTCATGCCCAGCGGGTGGCCCAGGGCAATCGCGCCGCCGTTGGGGTTGACCTGCGGGGCGTCGTCGGCGATGCCCAGTTCGCGCAGCACGGCAAGGCCCTGGCTGGCGAAGGCTTCGTTGAGTTCGATAACGTCGAAATCGCTGACGGCAACGCCCAGGCGCTCGGTCAGCTTGCGTACCGCGGGTACCGGGCCGATACCCATGACACGTGGGGCGACGCCGGCGCTGGCCATGCCCAGTACCCGGGCACGTGGCTTGAGGCCGTGTTTCTTCACGGCCTCGGCCGACGCCAGGATCAGCGCTGCCGCGCCGTCGTTGACGCCCGAAGCGTTGCCGGCGGTGACGGTCTTGTCAGGGCCATTCACCGGCTTGAGCTTGGCCAGGGTTTCGATAGTGGTATCGGCGCGGGGGTGCTCGTCGGTATCGACGATGGTTTCACCCTTCTTGTGGGCCACGCGCACCGGCACGATCTCTTCGGCGAAGTAGCCGGCGGCCTGGGCGGCGGCGGTCCGCTGCTGGCTGCGCACGGCGAACGCGTCCTGGTCGGCGCGGGAGACCTTGTAGTCATCGGCGACGTTGTCGGCGGTCTGCGGCATGGCGTCGACGCCATACTGGGCCTTCATCAGCGGGTTGATGAAGCGCCAGCCGATGGTGGTGTCTTCCAGCTTCATGTTGCGCGAGAACCCAGCGTCAGCCTTGCCCATCACGAACGGCGCGCGGGACATGGATTCAACGCCACCGGCGATGGCCAGTTCCATTTCACCGCTGGCGATGGCGCGGAACGCAGTACCGATCGCGTCCATGCCCGAGGCGCACAGGCGGTTGAGGGTCACACCCGGGATGCTTTCCGGCAGGCCGGCCAGCAGCAGCGCCATGCGCGCGACGTTACGGTTGTCTTCACCGGCCTGGTTGGCGCAGCCCAGGAACACTTCGTCCACGGCGGTCCAGTCGACCTGCGGGTTGCGTTCGATCAGGGCCTTGATGGGCGCTGCCGCCAGGTCGTCGGCGCGGACAGTGGAGAGACCACCACCGAAACGGCCAATGGGGGTGCGAATCGCGTCGCAGATGAATACTTCACGCATCAAGCTTCTCCTGGATCTGGCCGTGAGCGGTGACCGCTCGGAATAAAAAAGGCGCGAGGGGCACGCCAGAATGGGTAGCAGATTAAGCTGCCGAATTTCGCTAAACAATCCGATAATCGACCTTTTGGGCGATCACCGAACCAATCCTTACCTTGCTATGCATCCCTGGTCCGCACTGGGACCAGGCGAAGCTGGGAAGCGAATGCCGCGCTGCCATGGGCACTGCGGGGCATGTCCTTCCCGGGCTCGCCCGTTCCACATACAGTCTTTACGTAGCGTCGGCGTGGCTGACCAGGCCTTTGATGATGACCGCCGCGGTGGCCAGCGCCGCCGGGATCACCAGCGCCGTGAGCACCTGCTCGAAGTTCCAGCCCAGGCCCAGCAGGGTCGCGCCCATCCAGGCCCCCAGGATGGCGCCGAAGCGACCGATGCCCAGCATCCACGATACGCCAGTGGCGCGGCCCTGGGTGGGGTAGAAGCGTGCGGCCAGGGACGGCATCGCCGATTGCGCGCCGTTCACGCACATGCCAGCCACCAGCACCAGGGTCGCGAGCACCGTGATATGGCCCAGGCTCTGGCCCACGGCGTAGGCGAACACACCCGCCAGCAGGTAGAAGGTACCAATGACCTTGTGCGGGTTGAACCGATCCATGGCCCAACCCACGCCCACCGCGCTCAATACACCGCCGAACTGGAACAGCGCGCCGATGAAGGCGGCCTGTTCCATGCTAGCGCCGCTGTCACGCATGAGGGTGGGCAACCAGCTGGTGAGCAGGTAGACAATCACCAGGCCCATGAAATAGGTGAGCCACAGCAACAGGGTCCCCACGCTGTAGGTACCCGAGAAGATCACCGCCAACACGTTGCGGCCCTTCACGGTTTTCTGCTCCGGCACGCTGAAACTGCCAGCCTCGGCCACCACGGCGGGCGCTATGGGCGCCAGGGTGCGACGGATACGGTCAGTACCGCGGTTGCGCACTACCAGAAAACGCGCCGATTCCGGCAGCCACACCAGCAGCACCACGCCCAGCACGATCGGCAGCAAGCCACCGAGCAGCAACAGGCTGTGCCAGCCGTACGCCGGGATCAGCTTGGCGGAAATGAAACCACCACCAGCCATGCCCAGGTTGAAGCCGCAGAACATGCTGGTGACCAGCAGCGAACGGAACCGTTCAGGTGTGTATTCGGACAGCAGCGTGGTGGCGTTGGGCATGCCCGCACCCAACCCTAGCCCGGTGAGGAAGCGCAGCACCAGCAATTGGTCAACGTTGCCGCTGTAGGCCGAAGCCAGGCTGAACGCGCCGAACAACAGCACGGCGCCCACCAGTACCACCTTGCGGCCGAAACGGTCGGCCAGCGGCCCGGAGCCCAGGGCACCAAATACCATGCCGATCAGCGCGGCGCTCATCACCGGGCCCAGGCTGGCGCGGTCGATGCCCCAATCCTGGGACAGCGCCGGGGCGATGAAACCCATGGCGGCGGTATCCAGCCCATCGAGAAAGACAATCAGGAAACACAGGATCACCACCCGCCACTGGTAACGCGACAGGGGCTGGGTGTTGATAAAGGACTGCACATCAAGGCAGTTCCCTACAGCAGCGTGTGGACGATTCATTATTCTTATTCCGCAAAAGACGCGCAGGAGCACGTATGCCGGTATCGGACCTGCATACTCAAAAAGATAGCGGTGAAACGGGGGTCAGGCGCCGCGTTGTCGCTGCGGGCTGACGTGCGGGTGGTCCGCGAAACGGTAGGGGGTCATGAGGTTAACCTCTCGCACTTTATTATTGGAAAAGGCCGAATCGGGTTCGGCCTGTGCGGGCGACATTAATCAGCGCCGCGAAACGGCGCAATTCGACAAACGCATATCTGTGCGTTTATCGAACAGCAACACGACGTCGCTCAGGAGAACAACTGCGCGCTCAGGTCGCGGCTGGCATTGAGCATGATCGGCAGAATGCGCTGCTCCAGCTCGGTACGGCTGGCCCTTCCGGCATGGGTACTGACGTTCAACGCCGCCAGCACCTGGCCTGAGGCGTCATACACCGGGACCGCGATTGAACGCAGGCCCTGTTCCAGTTCCTGGTCAACGATGCACCAACCTTGCTGGCGAACCAATTGCAGGCATTCGAGCAGCGCGTCGGTGGTGGTCAGAGTGCGGCTAGTCTTGGGCTGCAGTTCAACGTGTTCCAGGTAGTCCTTGAGCGATACGTCGTCCAGGGCCGCCAACAGGATGCGACCCATGGACGTGCAGTAGGCCGGCAACCGCCCGCCCACGGCCAGGTCCACGGAAATAAGGCGCTGGGTCGTCGCCGAACGGGCGATGTACAGAATGTCATCGCCTTCCAGCGTGGCCATGTTGCAGGCTTCGTGCAATTGCTCGCTCATGCGGTCCAGGTACGGCTGCGCGGTAACGGCCAACGGCGTGGACGACAGGTACGCATGCCCCAGGGTCAGCACCTTGGGTAGCAGCGAATAGGTACGGCCATCGGTGGTGGCATAGCCCAGCTTGATCAGGGTATGCAGGCAACGGCGCACGGCGGCGCGAGGGATTTCGGTACGGTGGCTGATCTGGGCGATGGTCAGGTGGCGCTTGCGCTCCTGGAACGCCTGCACCACGGCAAGGCCGCGGGCCAGCGAGGTCATGAAATCGGGATCGCCGGCGAACGCCTGGATTCGCTTGGCCGGTGACGCCACGATCGGCGGGGCCAATGAGGTGAATGAATTGCGCAGTTGATCGTTCATTCCGGGTCCTTTGCATGGTCAATCTGTACGACGAGGCATTCCTCAGGGGCGATTATCGAACCATCGACCGATAATCGCAATTGACCATTTGCCGGGTTGCTTATACCTTTCCACTGCCACCAATGTGGCTTCTTGGAGAGACTGGTCAGGTACCCACCAAAGAAGTCTCAGGCACGGCCTCGCCCCGGGGCGAGGCCGTTTTTCATTTTTACCGCCGGGATCTTGCTCGGCGGTGCTCGGCGGCCAGTAACAAAATGCACACTTAAAGTCGTGGGGGAACTGCCGCGCCAATAGTGTTATCAGCGCGGGTTGCTATAATAAATCCCGTGACGCTTGTGACAGTTTAGTTCACTGACGAGCACGTTTCCGTGGCGGCCGGTCTCTGGCGCCGCCCGGCCTGCCGAGGCATCGCGCCCGGCACTGTTAACGATAACCAGACTGTTGCTACGACAGCCCCCTGTTCTGGTGACGTGGCCGCCTGCCAGCGAGGCAGTGCGCATCACCGGAATGATCGGAACCATTAGGTAACAATGTGACGAAAGATGAACTGCGCGCGGAACTTGAGCGCCAGGAACAACGTTACAAGGAAGTTTACGGCGGCGAAGTCACCACTTACGCTGCGCAACCGGAACCTGAACGCAAACCGTGGCGCAAACGCGCCAGCTTGCTGGACCAGGCTTTCGCCCAGGAATTGCAGAAGATCGAAAAGGACCTGCATAGCGAGGAACCTTGAGGCCCGAAGGCACTCTGATGGCTTGGCCGAAGGGTTGGAACGCCCCCTGACGGTTGATGACAGCGGCATGGCGGAAAATTTCATACGCTTGTTCGAGGGGCTGAAAACCGCCTGCCGAGCCCCCCTTTCGGGCACCAAAGCCCGATATTCCGCGGCCTCCACCCACCTGCCCGCTGTGGCGGGGAGCACCCTGTCGACCTGACCAAATCGTTGAAAATTGTTACCGATCGGCTGCCGGGGCATCGATTTCCGGGGTTTTCTGGCATAATCGCGCCCCCTTATGACCGGGTCAGAAAACCTTCATGATTGATTTATTCCACGGAGTCGACGCCTGGGTACTGGTGAGCCTTTTCCTGGCGCTCGCTTTTGTCCTGGCTTTCGAGTTCATCAATGGCTTTCATGACACCGCCAATGCGGTCGCTACAGTCATTTATACCAAAGCCATGCCGCCTCACCTGGCCGTGTTCTTCTCCGGTGCCTTCAACTTCCTGGGCGTGCTGTTTGGTGGTGTGGGCGTCGCCTATGCGATCGTTCACCTGTTGCCGGTCGAGTTGCTGATCAACGTCAACACCGGCAAGGGTCTGGCCATGGTGTTCTCGTTGCTGGCCGCCGCCATCGCCTGGAACCTGGGTACCTGGTACTTCGGCATCCCGTCGTCCAGCTCGCACACGCTGATCGGTTCGATCCTGGGCGTGGGCCTGGCCAATGCCCTCCTCAACCATATCCCGCTGGGCAACGGCATCAACTGGCAGAAGGCGATCGACATCGGTGCCTCGCTGGTGGTCTCGCCCATCGTGGGTTTCGTGCTGGCAGCGCTCATTCTCGTGGGCCTGAAGTGGTGGCGGCCGCTGTCCAACATGCACAAGACCCCGGAGCAGCGCAAAAAGACCGACTCCAAGAAGCACCCACCGTTCTGGAACCGCCTGGTACTGGTGGTTTCGGCCATGGCCGTGAGCTTCGTGCACGGTTCCAACGACGGCCAGAAGGGTATCGGCCTGATCATGCTGGTGCTGATCGGCATCGTCCCCGCACAGTTCGTGCTGGACCTGAGCAGCACCACTTACCAGATCGAGCGTACCCGTGACGCCACCCTGCACCTGAGCCAGTTCTACCAGCGCAACGAAGCCAGCCTGGGTGAATACCTGGCCCTGGGCAAGGCCAAGAGCGGTGACCTGCCAGACCAGTTCCGTTGCGAGCCGCAACAGACCGAGCCGACCATCGCCGCCCTGCAGGGTACCCTGCAAGGTGTCTCGGACTACCACTCGCTGGCACCGGAGCAGCGCATAGAAGTACGCCGCTACTTGCTGTGCCTGGACGACACCGCGCGCCAGGTGGGCAAGCTGCCAGCGCTGGATTCGCGTGAAAAGTCGGACCTTGAAAAACTGCGCAAGGACCTGACCGTCACCACCGAATACGCGCCGTTCTGGGTCGTGGTGGCCGTGGCGCTGGCATTGGGCCTGGGCACCATGATTGGCTGGAAGCGCGTGGTACTGACCATCGGCGAGAAGATCGGCAAGCAGGGCATGACCTACGCCCAAGGCATGTCGGCGCAGATCACCGCGGCCCTGTCCATCGGCCTGGCCAACGTCTTCAGCCTGCCGGTCTCGACCACGCACGTGCTGTCTTCCGGCGTGGCGGGCACCATGGTCGCGAACAAGAGCGGCCTGCAGGGCGGCACCATCAAGACCATCATGCTGGCCTGGGTACTGACCCTGCCGGCTTCGATGGCGCTGGCGGCCGGCCTGTTCTGGTTGTCCTCGAAAGTGGTGGGTTGATACCCGCTGCAACGAAAAAGGCGCCTGCAGGCGCCTTTTTCATGCCTGCCTGGACACGGTGCTGCAGCACCCAGCCCGCGCGCGGTCCACACCTAGCGCCGCTTCTTGCCCCCCAGCAACGACCCCATCAAGCCGCGCACCAGTTCGCGCCCCAACTGGTTGGCCGCCTGGCGCATGGCTGACTTGATGGCCTGGCCCGCCGCCCCGCCCAGCAGCTCCCCAGCCCTGTCGGCCAGGCTGGTGCCCGCCGGCGCAGGTGCTTCGCTTTCTTCGGCGGCGGGTGACTTGCGCGCCAGCAGTATCTCGTAGGCCGACTCACGGTCGATAGGCCTGTCATAGCGCCCGGCCAGCGGCGAGGCGGCGATGATAGCCTGACGCTCAGCCTCGCTCAGCGGGCCGATCCGCGATTGCGGTGGCGCCACCAACACCCGCTGGACCATGGCAGGGGTGCCCTTGTCCTGCAAGCTACCCACCAGCGCTTCGCCAATGCCCAGCTCGGTCAGTACCGCCAGGCTGTCGAAGGCCGGGTTGGGCCGAAAGCCATCGGCCACGGCTTTCAAGGCTTTCTGCTCCTTGGCGGTGAACGCCCGCAGGCCGTGCTGCACCCGCAGCCCAAGCTGAGCCAGCACGTTGTCCGGCAGGTCGGTGGGCGACTGAGTCACGAAATACACTCCCACGCCCTTGGAGCGAATCAACCGCACCACCTGCTCAAGGCGGTCTTGCAGGGCTTTGGGTGTGCCGGTGAACAGCAGGTGGGCTTCATCGAAGAACAACGCCAGCAACGGTTTGTCGGCATCGCCGCGCTCCGGCAACTGCTCGAACAGTTCAGCGAGCAGCCACAACAGAAAGGTGGCGTACACCTTCGGCGCTTCATGTACCAGGCGGCTGGCATCGAGCAGGTGGATACGCCCTCGCCCGTCGGCGGCCGGCGCCAGCAGGTCGGCCAACTGCAACGCCGGCTCGCCGAACAGGGCCTCGGCGCCCTGCTGTTCCAGGGTCGCCAAGCGCCGCAGCAAGGCCTGGCTTGAAGCGCTGGTCATCAGCGCGCTGTCGTCACCCAGCACGGAGGGGTTGTCGCGCAGGTAACCCAGCAACGCCTTGAGGTCCTTGAGGTCCAGCAGCAGCAACCCTTCGCGGTCGGCCACCTTGAATGCGGCATACAGGGCCGCCTGCTGGCTGTCGGTCAACTCCAGCAGGCTGCCAAGCAACAGCGGGCCCATTTCGCTGAGCGTGGTGCGCAAGGGGTGGCCACTGGCCCCCTGTACGTCCCACAAGGTGACCGGGTAGGCCCGAGGCCGGTGTCCCAGCCAGGGCATGCCGGCAATGCGCTCGGCCACTTTGCCGCCAGGCTGGCCCGCTGCCCCCAGGCCGCACAGGTCGCCCTTGATATCCGCGGCGAACACCGCCACGCCGGCATCGCTGAACGCTTCGGCCAGGCGCTGCAAAGTGACGGTCTTGCCGGTACCGGTAGCACCGGCAATCAGCCCGTGGCGGTTAGCCAGGCGCAATTGCTGGCCAACGGGCTGCCCCGCCAGGTCTGCACCGATAAGCAGTTGCAGAACATCCGCCATTTCACCACCTCGCTCAAGTTTTCCCCGACCCTGGTCGATAGCCTGTACGCAAGTCCCAACAAATCGAAAAACAGCTCGCCCCCGCCTTTAAGGGATGAAGGCTTTGCTCAACTCTCCCTGCCCTGATTTAGACCTTAGCGGATCGTATGCCTCATGACTAAAAACCTGAGATTCAGCCACAAGATTCTCATCGCCGCCTCCCTGATCGTGATGGCGGCTTTTGCGCTGTTCACCCTGTACAACGATTACCTGCAGCGCAACGCCATTCGCCAGAACCTGGAGAGTTACCTCCACGAGATGGGCGACGTGACGTCCACCAACATCAGCGCATGGCTGGGCGGGCGCATCCTGCTGGTCCAGAACGTGGCGGAGAACATCCAGCTCAACCCGGACCCTGCCAATGTCTACCATGTGCTGGAACAGCCGACACTGCTCAACAACTTCCTGAACATCTACCTGGGCGACCCCGAAGGGCACTTCTACAACAAGCCGGTGACCACCATGCCGGCCGGTTATGACCCCCGCGTGCGTCCCTGGTACAAGAGCGGCCTGGCCACCAACGGTGCGTTCCTGACCGAACCCTATATCGACATGAGCACCGGCAAGCTGGTGATTTCCATCGTGCAGGCGGCCAACAAGGGCACGACGAGCCTCGGCGTGGTAGGCGGTGACCTGAGCCTGGACACCATGGACAAGATCATCCGCTCGCTGGACTTCGGCGGCATGGGCCATGCCTTCCTGGTCAGTTCCGATGGCAAGATCCTGGTTCACCCCGACCGCGACCTGGTGATGAAAACCCTCCAGGACATGGCGCCGGGCGCCAATCTGGTGATCGACGACAAACTGCATGACGTGCAGATAGGCGGCCAGACCCGTATCGTCACCTTCGCCCAGGTCAAAGGCCTGCCATCGGTGAACTGGTACATCGGGCTCTCTGTGGACAGAGAGAAGGCCTACGCTGCCCTCAGCCAGTTCCGCACCTCGGCCATCATTGCTACCTTCGTCGCCGTGGCCATCATCATTGCCCTGCTCGGCATGCTGATACGCGTGCTGATGGGCCCGCTGAACACCATGATCCGCGCCATGGAAAACATCGCCGAGGGCGAAGGCGACCTGACCCGCCGCCTGCAAATCCACAGCCACGATGAATTCGGCCTGCTGGGCCGGGCGTTCAACCGTTTCGTTGAGCGTATCCATGGCTCGATTCGCGAAGTGTCTTCGGCCACCGAGCAGGTCAACGAAGTAGCCCTGCGCGTGGTGTCGGCCTCCAATTCGTCGATGCTCAACTCCGACGAACAGGCCAACCGCACCAACAGCGTGGCCGCAGCCATCAACCAGCTGGGCGCCGCCGCCCAGGAAATCGCCCATAATGCCGCGCAGGCTTCGCAACAGGCCACCAGTGCCCGCCGCCTGGCTGAAGAAGGCCAGCAAGTGGTGGAGAACAGCATTCAGGCCATGAACCGCCTGTCGGACCTGATCAGTACCTCCAGCGGCCATATCGAGACCCTGAACAGCAAGACCGTGAACATCGGCCAGATTCTCGAAGTGATCACCAGCATCTCCCAGCAAACCAACCTGCTGGCGCTCAACGCGGCCATTGAAGCGGCCCGCGCCGGTGAGGCCGGCCGCGGCTTCGCGGTGGTGGCCGACGAAGTGCGCAACCTGGCCCACCGTACCCAGGAGTCGGCGCAGCAGGTGCAGAACATGATCGAAGAACTGCAGGTAGGCGCCCGCGCGTCGGTCAGCACCATGGGCGAAAGCCAGCGCCACAGCCAGGACAGCGTGTCGATCGCCAACCAGGCCGGTGAGCGCCTGGGCAGCGTCACCGTGCGTATCGGCGAAATCGACGGCATGAACCAGTCGGTGGCCACCGCCACCGAGGAGCAGACCGCCGTGGTCGACTCGATCAACATGGACATCAACGAGATCAACACCCTTAACCAGGAGGGTATCGAGAACCTGCAGTCGACCCTGCGCGCCTGCTCCGACCTGGAACAGCAGGCCTCGCGCCTCAAGCAATTGGTGGGCAGCTTCCGCATCTGAGCCTGGCCAATCGCGCCCGCGCTTCACGGGCGCGATTGGATCGAACAACTGCCCCTGCCAGCGGTCAACCTAAGGGAATGACACTGCGCAGGGATACCGATCGTGCATATCGCTGACATCACCATGTTCTACGCCCCCGCCAGCGGTGGCGTGAGAACCTATCTTGATGCCAAACACCGGCGCCTGAAGGTGACACCCGGTGTACGCCACAGCCTCTTGATTCCCGGGCCGGCGCTGAACGAAGACAACGGCGTCTATCAGGTGCCTGCCCCCGCGCTGCCCTTTGGCAACGGCTACCGCTTCCCGCTGCGCCTGGCGCCGTGGCGCAACGTGCTCAAAGACCTGCAGCCCGACCTCATCGAAGTGGGCGACCCTTACCTCACCGCCTGGGCTGCCCTGGATGCACGCCGGCAGTTGGACGTACCGGTGATCGGCTTTTATCACTCCGACCTGCCACTGCTGGTGAGCAACCGCATGGGCAACTGGTTCACCCCCAATGTCGAAGCCTATGTCAGCAAGCTATACGGCAACTTTGACCGGGTGCTGGCGCCAAGCCAGGTCATGGCCGACAAGCTGTGCGGCCTGGGCGTCGGCAATGTGCATGTGCAGCGCCTTGGCGTTGACCTGGCCACGTTCAACCCCAGCCGGCGTGACCCAGGGCTGAAGGCCAACCTGGGCATTGGCGAGGACACTCGGTTGCTGATTTTCGCCGGGCGGGGCTCGAAGGAGAAAAATTTGCCCGTGCTGCTGCAATGCATGAAGCGCCTGGGCCCCAAATACCACTTGTTGCTGGTGGGTTCGCACATGCCGGCCAATGTGCCGCGCAATGTCAGCGTGTACGAGCAGTTCCGCCCGGCCCATGAACTGGCCCGCTTGCTGGCCAGCGCCGACGCTTTGCTGCACGCTGGCGACCAGGAAACCTTCGGCCTGGTGATCCTGGAGGCCATGGCCAGCGGCATTCCGGTGGTAGCGGTGAATGCCGGCGCTTTCAGCGAAATCGTCCACCCCGACTGCGGCTTGCTGTGCCGCCCCAATGATCCCATGGCCATGGCCGACGCCGTGCGCGAGCTTTTCACCCAGGGCCCCACCGACCTTGGCAGCCGCGCCCGCCGGCATGCCGAACGCCATTACGCCTGGGACACAGTGGTGACCGGCCTGTTGGAACACTATCGCGCGGTGCTCGGCACCGCTCATGAGGTGGCACGCCATGGCTGAAGTGATGCTGGTACTGCATGATGTTTCCCCACAGAGCTGGGAAGACTACAAACCCTTTGTCGATGCCGTCGATGCCTTGGGCGATGTGCCCATGACCTTGCTGGTGGTGCCTGATTTCCACCACCACAACCATGTGCACAACTTCCCGGCCTTCAGACGCATGATGGACATGCGCCTGGCCCGTGGCGACGAACTGGCCCTGCACGGTTTTTATCACGCCGATGATGGCCCGATGCCCCATACCCCGCGGGACTACTTCATGCGCCGGGTGTACACCTGGGAGGGTGAGTTCTATGGGCTGTCGGAGGCCGACGCATTGGTCCGCCTGGAGGCTGGCCTTGAGGTGTTCGCCCGCAATGACTGGCCCGTGCAAGGCTTCGTCGCCCCCGCCTGGCTGATGAGCGAGGGCACCCGCCAGGCATTGAAGCGCCTTCCCCTGGCCTATACCAGCGACCCTCAGCACCTGTACCGCCTGCCGGATTTCACCCAGGTGTCGGCACCTGGGCTGGTATGGAGTGCGCGCAGCGCCTGGCGTCGCGGGCTGTCGAAGGTCATCAGCGACTGGCGTCAGCAGCAATGGCAGCAGGCGCCGTGCATACGCCTGGGGTTGCACCCGGTGGACATGCGCCATGACTATTCCCGCGAATACTGGTTGCACACCCTCACTCGCTTGCTGGAGCAAGGCCGAGCGCCCATGACCAAGTTCGCCTGGCTGCAACGTCAGGCGCAACAGCGCCAGGCGGCATGAAGCGCTGGTTCTGGCTAGCAGCCGCGCTGCTGCTGGCGGTGCTGATCCCCCTGTGGTTGGGGGGCAGCGAGATGCTCGGCCAGTTGCAACGCTTTCCCGCCACTGTGTGGCTGGCCATGTTCGCCATGATCGGCCTGTGCTGGTGTATCAATGCCTTGCGCCTGAGGCTGCTGTTGGGCGCCATGGCCAGCCGGCTCAGCGGGCGGCGGTGCCTGGGTACCGTGATGGCCACGGAGTTCGCCATCTGCGCCACGCCCGGCGGCAGCGGTGGCCCACTGACCCTGCTGGCGCTGCTGGGTCGCCATGGGGTCAGGCCGGCACGCGCCAGCGCGGTGTTCGCCATGGACCAGTTGAGCGACCTGGCGTTCTTTCTATGCGCGTTGGGCGGGATATTTTTCTACGCACTGTTTCATCACCTCAACCATAGCCTGCAATGGTTGCTGACCCTCAGCGCTCTGTTGATGCTCGGCGGGCTGGCACTGGGAATGGCCGTAGTGCGGTGGCATCGGCAGGTGCTGCGTTGCAATGGTCGGTTGCTGCGGTTGCTGGGGGTCAGCGCTGGCAAACGGCGACGCTGGGCACGCAAACTGCTGCACTTTCTCGAAGCCTTCAGCGATGCGTTCAAGCTGCCATGGCCAACGCTGGTCAAAGTGTTCGGCCTGACCTGCCTGCATTGGGCCATACGTTACAGTGTGCTCTACCTGGCGCTGCGGGGATTGGGCGCGCAGGTGGATTGGGCATGGACATTCCTGATCCAGATGCTGTCGCTCAGTGCCGGGCAATTCAGCCTGCTGCCGGGTGGCGCGGGGGCGGCGGAGTTGACCTCGGCGGCGCTGTTGGCACCCATGGTGGGTAAATCCACGGCAGCCGCGGCGATTCTGATCTGGCGGGTGGTGACGTATTACTTCTATCTACTGGCCGGTGGGCCAGTATTCGTGCTGATGCTGGGCCGGCCGTTGCTGCACAAGCTCAAGGGCGCCCTGTAGCCCATCATTCCAGAGCGTCGCCCTCCTGCGGATGGGTTTCTTCCCACAACTGCTCAGCCCCGGGAAAATCCGTCCCATCCTCGTCGCTCAGTGCCTGCGGGTCATATCGGCTCAGGCAGCCCTCGCCCACCGTGGGCGGCGGGGTGGCGGCGGCCTTGTCGCGTGGATCGCTCATCGCCCGCCGCTCCGTGGGTCAGTTGAACACAACCGTCTTGTTACCGTGCACCAGCACGCGGTCTTCCAGGTGATAGCGCAAACCGCGCGCCAACACCATTTTTTCCACGTCACGGCCGAAGCGCACCATGTCTTCGATGCTGTCGCTGTGGCTCACGCGCACCACATCCTGTTCAATGATAGGCCCGGCATCGAGCTCTTCGGTGACGTAGTGACAGGTGGCACCGATCAGCTTGACGCCGCGCATGGAGGCCTGGTGGTACGGCTTGGCACCTACGAACGAAGGCAGGAAGCTGTGGTGGATGTTGATGACCTTGCCGGCGTACGCCTGGCAGATCTGCGGCGGCAGGATCTGCATGTAGCGCGCCAGCACCACCACATCAGCCTGATGCTGGTCGACCAGGCGCGAGACTTCGGCGAAGGCCGGTTGCTTGTCCTTCGGGTCGACCGGTACGTGGAAGTACGGGATGCCGTGCCACTCCACCATGCTGCGCAGGTCGTCGTGGTTGGAGATCACGCAAGCGATCTCGCAGTCCAGTTCATCGCTGTGCCAGCGGTGCAACAGGTCGGCCAGGCAATGGGACTCGCGACTGGCCATCAGCACCACGCGCTTTTTCTGTTCGGTGTCGGTAATACGCCACACCATGGAGAACTCTTCGGCGATCGGCGCGAACGCCTCGCGAAATGCCTCGATACCAAATGGCAGGGTGTCAGCGCGTATTTCATGGCGCATGAAGAACCAGCCGCTCTGGTCATCGGAGTGGTGACTGGCCTCATTGATCCAGCCGTTATGGGAAGCCAGGAAATGACTGACTTTGGCAACAATGCCAACGCGGTCCGGGCAAGCGATAACCAGCCGAAAAGTGCGCATGTGGGAAAACTCCAAGACTTCGCAAAGGCCGCTATTCTAGCGGTTGTTCAGCAAAACTGCAGTATTCCTTGCGCCCGCCCCGCCCCCGGTTACAAATCCCCACCCTGATCAGGGGTAATGACTGGAGGCTACTGCGCACCACTGTGCATTATCCGCGACAGGGAAACTGCCCTGACGGTTCAAACTTAACAGCGCCAACGGGCGTCTCGATTAAATTAACGTCATTTGCTCGGAGGAAGGCGGTTTAATGTTTACTTGAACAACCGCTATGACTATTATTGAGTCAACTGTATCCCTGACACACCGCATTCATAAGGTCCCGCACATGTCCCTGATCAACGAATACCGCGCCACAGAAGAAGCCATCAAAGAACTGCAAGCGCGTTTGAAGAACCTGTCGCAAGACGACAAACTGCAAACCGAGCTGGAATTCGAAGGCAAACTGCGCGCCCTGATGGGTGAATACCAGAAATCCCTGCGTGATATCATTGCGCTGCTGGACCCTGAAGCCAAGCTGAACAAAGCCCCACGCGGCGCTGCAGTAAAAACCACCGGCACCAAGCGTGCTCGTAAAGTTAAGCAGTACAAAAACCCGCACAACGGTGAAGTCATCGAAACCAAAGGTGGCAACCACAAGACCCTGAAAGAGTGGAAAGCCAAGTGGGGCGGCAGCGAGGTTGAAGGCTGGGCAACTCTGCTGGGCTAATTGATCGGCCGCGGCCGTTTCAACCCATCAAGAAAAACGCCGGCGTGATGCCGGTGTTTTTTTATGCCTGCACCGCTGGTTTATAAACCCAGCCGCTCGCGCAACTGCTGGACATAGCCCTGCCACTGCGCCAGTACCTGCAGTTGCGCGGCCGTCGCATTGGCCTGCCAGGGCTGCAACGCCTCTGCGAAGCCCGCCAGCGTGTTCGGCGCGCCCCAGGCCGGGTCAGTCAAACGCTGCTGGCAAAAGTGCAGCCAGGCGCCCCGTTCCTCGGCGTTCAACGTATCCGGAAAGTTACGTGCACGGTAACGAAACAATAACTCGGGCAAACGCTCGTCATCGAACATCCAGGTCTGCGTCGCCAACTGTTGTGGGTCCAGGGTGCGAACCTGCTCACACAATCGACGGTCGCGGTCGCCGATAAAGCCACCGTATAACTGTTGTTCAGGGTCCTCCACCTCGGTAAACCCCTCTTCGGCGTAGAGCGCCGGTAATTTATCCTCCCATAGCGGCTGAGCCTCGATCAGCTGCTGGGCACGCTGCAGATAAAGATTCATGTCCAACTGTAAACGCTGGCGATCCTCGTCACGCACTACACCCAACGGGGCAAGCACCGGACAGCGGTTCACGTGAATGAGCTTCAACGGTACCGGTAACACTCCAGCGGCCAACTCGTCTCGGCGGCTATACAGCTGCTGGCGCAACACTTCTGCATCTTCGTCCAGCAATGCCTGAGGGTCGAGATGAAGGTCGCACACAATCAGCGCATTTCGATTGCGCGGGTGCCAGGCCAACGGCAATACCACCCCCAGGTAATTGCGCTCGGCGGAAAAGCGCCCGGAGATATGCACCAGCGGTTGCAATAAGCGGATCTGGTCCATAACTTTTTGCTTGCTTCTAGACTGGTATAGCCAGTTATACAACTTGGGCTGGCGCTCACGAATCAGCCGCGCAAGGGCAATGGTCGCGCGCACGTCCGACAATGCGTCGTGTGCCTGGCCATGGTCAATGCCATTGGCCGCCGTCAGCAACTCCAATTTCATGCTGACCCGGCCATCCACCTGGGGCCAGACAATGCCGTCAGGGCGCAGGGCGTAGGCAGCGCGTACCACGTCAATCAGGTCCCAGCGGCTGTTGCCACCCTGCCACTCGCGGGCATAGGGGTCGAAAAAGTTGCGGTACAGGCTGTAGCGCGTGACTTCATCGTCGAACCGCAAGGTGTTGTAGCCGGCGCTGCAGGTGTTGGGCCGCGCCATCTGGGCGTTCACCCGGGTCATGAACTCGGCTTCGCACAGGCCACGTTCGGCCAGGCGCTGGGGGGTGATGCCGGTGATGACGCAGGCTGCGGGGTGCGGCAGGATATCGTCGCTGGGCTGGCAATACAGGTTGATCGGCGCTTCGATTTCATTGAGGTTGGCATCGGTACGAATGCCGGCGACCTGCAACGCGCGGTCATTGCGCGGGTTGATGCCGGTGGTTTCGTAGTCGTACCAGAAAATGCTGGAAGTCACGGGGTGGTCCTGTATGCAAAGTCGGCAAAGTCTAGGCGTTGTAGCCTGCCAGGACCAGCAATGAGCCGCGCCGAAAGCCGCTATATTAATGTCAGGTTGCTTCAAGGCCACCGGGTGGCTAGGATCGGCTGACCGCTTCTATCTTCCAGCCCCAACCAAGGCATCCATGCCCCAGATTTCAGCGACGCGACGGAATGCAGTGCTGGTCCCGCCAGTGGACACCCGCTACCAGATCGAAACCCCCGAAGGCATCGACCTGAACCTGCGCCCCGCAGGGCTGGTGGTACGCAGCCTGGCCTTCGCTATCGACCTTGGCCTGCGTGGGCTGCTGCTGGGCGGTCTGTTCATGCTGCTGGTATGGCTGGGCCGCCTGGGTATGGGCCTGGCGGCGATTCTGCTGTTTCTGGTGAACTGGTGGTATATGGTGCTGTTCGAGGTGCTGAACCAGGGCCGTTCCCCCGGCAAACAGCTCATGGGCCTGCGCGTGGTGGCCGACGACGGCACCCCGGTGGGCTGGTCAGCGTCGCTGTTGCGCAACCTGCTGCGCTTCGCCGACATGCTGCCTTTCGGTTATTGCCTTGGCGCCATCAGTTGCCTGCAACATCCCGGGTTCAAACGCCTGGGCGACCTGGCCGCAGGCACCCTGGTGGTGTACCGCGACATGCCGCACCCGCGCCCAAGGCTGCCAGCGGCCGAACCCATTACCCCACCCTTTGCCCTGACGCTGGTGGAACAGCGCGCCCTGTTGAGCCTGGCCGAACGCCAGGACGAACTGTCAGCCGAGCGCGTGGCCGAGCTGGCCGGCATCGCCGCACCCGCACTCGGGGTAACCCCTGCCATGGCCATGGCGCGCATCAACGGCATCGCCCGCGGGCTGCTGGGGCCGACATGAAGCAGGCCCAGTTCGAACGCCTGCATCAAGCCCAGTGGCTGTCGTTCGAGCACCTGTTGGTGCTGCTGGAAAACGGCAAGTCGCGCCCCGAGGCCAGCGAAACCTTCGCCCACGACTACCGACGCCTGTGCCAGCACCTTGCCCTGGCTCAAGCCCGGGGCTACAGCAGCCACCTGGTGGACAGCCTGCAACAGTTGGCCCTGCGCGGGCATCAGCAACTGTACCGGCGGCGCCAGGCGGTAGGCGCCAGCATACTGGTCTTCGTGCTCGCCGGCTTTCCTCGGCTGGTGCGTGAGCAATGGCGGTTCGTGGCGCTGGCCGGCCTGTTGCTGTTTGGCAGCCTGTTGCTCACGGGCCTGCTGGTGTACAGCTTTCCCGACCTGGTCTACAGCATCATGGACCCGCAACAAGTGGCGCAGACCGAGGCCATGTACGACCCCGACCAGAGCCGCCTGGGGCCGGGCGGTGAACGCCTGGCGAGCCAGGACTGGATGATGTTCGGCTACTACATCATGAACAATATCGGCATCGCCTTCCAGACCTTCGCCAGCGGCCTGCTGCTAGGGGTAGGCAGCCTGTTCTTCCTGCTGTTCAACGGGTTGATGATCGGCGCCGTGGCGGGCCATCTGACCGAGATTGGCTATGTGCAGACCTTCTGGCCCTTCGTCATCGGCCACGGTGCCTTCGAGCTGACCGCCATTGCCCTGTCCGGTGCCGCTGGCCTCAAGCTGGGCTGGGCCTTGGTGGCGCCCGGCCGGCTGAGCCGTGGCCAGGCCCTGCGCGAAGCGGCGAACATCGCCATCCAGTTCGTGTACGGGGTCATTGCCATGCTGCTGATTGCCGCGTTCATCGAAGCCTACTGGTCGTCCAAGACCGCGTTCAGCCCCCAGGCCAAGTACCTGGTGGGCGGCGCGCTGTGGGCGCTGGTAGCGGCCTATCTGATATTCGTCGGGCGCCAGCATGCGCCTGACTGAAGCCAGTATTGCCATTCGCCCCCGATCGCCCTGGGAAGCGCTGGACCTGGGGGTGCTGCTGGCGCGCCGGCACCAGCGCCTGCTGACGCTCAGTTGGGCAGCGGTGAGCCTGCCGGTGTTCGCCCTGCTGACATGGCTATGCTGGCGCTCACCCTCCCTGGCGATGTTTCTGTTCTGGTGGCTGAAGCCGGCCTTCGAGCGCCTGACGCTGTATATCCTCGCTCAAGCGGTGTTCGACGAACCGCCGAGCCTGGCTCAGGCCCTGCGCCACTGGCCCAGGCTGCTGCGGCCACAACTGCTGCCCAGCTTGCTGTGGCGGCGGTTGAGCCTGAGCCGCAGCTTCAACCTGCCCGTGCAACAGCTGGAGGGCCTGGCCGGGCCCGAGCGCCAGCGGCGTCTGGCCTTGCTACGCCAAGGCAGCGGCAGCACCGCGCGCTGGCTGACCTTGGCGGGTATGCACCTGGAAGGCGCCCTGTGGATCGGGGCCATGACTCTGTTCTACCTGATGGTGCCGCACCAGCTGGAGGTGGACTGGAGCTGGCGTCGCCTGATTGAAGCCGCCAATGGCCAGTGGTTGTGGGTCGAACACCTCACCAACGCCTTCTATGCCCTGGTACTGGTGTTCTGGGAGCCTATCTATGTGGCGTGCGGCTTTACCCTGTACCTGAACCGCCGTACCGAACTGGAAGCCTGGGACCTGGAACTGGTGCTGCGCAGCCTGCGCCAGCGCCTGACGGGCGCCGCGCCGCTGGTTCTGGTGGTGGCGCTCGGGCTGGCCGGCCTGGCGCCGCACAGCAAGGCCGCCGAGGCTGCCTCACCCTTCGACACCCCGCGCCTGATACATCAGCCACTGACCAGCCAGGCCTCGCGCCACGACATAAAGGCCATTCTTGGGCAGCCGCCCTTCAGCAACAAGGAAACCCTGCGCCGCTGGCGCCTGGACCAACCCGACGACACAGCCGCCAAGCCAGCTAAGCTCGCCGCGCTGCTGGAACAACCCTGGCTCAAGGCGCTTGCCCAGGCCATGGAGGCACTCCTGTGGGGCGCGGCACTGGCCTTGATCGCCCTGGTGGTCTGGCGCTACCGCAGTTGGCTGCGCACCTTCGTCAACCGCCGTGCCCGGACACCCGCCTACCGGCCCGATGCGCCGGCGCAGTTGTGGGGCCTGGCGGTCGGTGCCGACAGCCTGCCCGACGATATCGCCGGCCATGCCCTGCGGCTCTGGGCCAGCAACCCGCGCGAAGCCCTGGGCCTGCTTTACCGGGGGCTGCTCAGCCGGTTGCTGAATGATTACCGCCTGCCCTTGCAGGAATCGGACACCGAAGGCCAGGTACTGGCCAAGGTCGCGGCGCTGCACGACCCGGCGCTGGAAGCCTTCAGCCAAGTGCTCACGCGCCATTGGCAAGCCCTTGCCTACGGCCACCAGCTGCCGGCCCAGGCGTTGGCCATGCAACTGTGCAACGACTGGCGCAGTCTGTTCGACGCCCCGGGGGCTCGGCCATGAACCGTGTTGGCCAGTGGCTGATCGGCCTCGTGCTCGTGCTTGTCGTGGCCGCCGCTGGCCTTTACATCGCACGCCACCTGCATCCTTATGACGAAGTGATCGACCATGGCCCCTCCCCAGAAGCGCGGGGCAACCCATGGCTGGCCGCGCAGATATTCCTGCGCCACCGCGACCTGAAGGTCGACACCGTCAATGGCCTGGAGAGCCTCGCGCAGCTGCCGCCGCAGGGTCACAGCCTGCTGCTGCTCGGCGACCGCCAGACAGTGAGTGCGCGCCAGACCGAAGCGCTGTTGGCCTGGGTGCGTGCCGGCGGACGCCTGCTGTTCGTGGCCCAGGCATTATGGAACGAAGACAAGGCCATGAGCGGCGACCTGCTGCTCGACCGCCTGCAACTGCATCAGTTTATGGCCAAGGACCTGCCGCCATTGCCCGAAGACCAGCCGGACAAATACCCGCAACTGACCAGGCTCTACCTTGAAAACGAGGCGGCGCCGGCCTATTTCAGCTTTGACCCGGACTTCCACCTTGAAGACCCGGCCAACAAGGCTCAATCCTGGGCCAACAGCAGCAATGCCACGCACCTGATGCAGCTCAAATACGGCGAAGGGTTGATCACCGTGGTCACCGACGCCGACCTGTGGACCACCCCTGCCATTGGCCGTTATGACAACGCCTGGCTGCTGTGGTACCTGAACCAGGGCACCGACGTCAGCCTGGTGTGGCGACCCGACCGCGACAGCCTGGCCACGTTGTTGTGGCGCCATTACCCACAAGCCCTGGTCAGCCTGGCTCTGTTGCTGGCCCTCGGCGTATGGCACCTGGCCGTGCGCCATGGCCCCCTGCAAGCACCGCCCGCCCTGGCACGTCGTCAACTGCGCGAGCACCTGCGCGCCACCGCCGCTTTCCTGTTGCGCAATGCCGGCCAGGCCACCCTGCTGCGCGGCCTGCAACAAGACATTCTGCGCCGCGCCCGGCGCCGCCATCCCGGCTTCGAACGCCTGGCGGTCGCCGAGCAATGGCAGGTGCTCTCGCGCCTGACCCGCCAGCCCACCGCCGCTATCGGCCAGGCCCTGCGCCCACCGCTGAAACAACGCCTGGGTGCCGCCGAATTCAGCCGCCAGGTAGCCCACCTGCAAACTCTCAGGAATGCCCTATGAGCGACCCGACCCACGAAGTGCCCGACGAACCCGCCGCAACCACCGCGCCGTCGCCCGGCCAGACGCCCGAGCACCTGGCGCAGCAACGCCACCGCGCCAGCCTGCTGGCCCAGGCCCTGCGCACCGAACTGGGCAAGGCGGTGATCGGCCAGACGGCGGTGATCGAGGACGTGCTCACCGCCCTGCTTGCCGGTGGCCATGTGTTGCTCGAAGGCGTGCCCGGGCTGGGCAAGACCTTGCTGGTGCGGGCGCTGGCACGCTGCTTCGGGGGCGAATTCACGCGCATCCAGTTCACCCCCGACCTGATGCCCAGCGATGTCACCGGGCACGCGGTCTACGACATGCAGACCGAACAGTTCAAGCTGCGCAAGGGCCCGCTGTTCACTCACCTGCTGCTGGCCGACGAGATCAACCGCGCCCCCGCCAAGACGCAGGCGGCACTGCTGGAAGCCATGCAGGAACGCCAGGTCACCCTGGAGGGGCGCGCGTTGCCCATCGCCCAGCCGTTCATGGTACTGGCGACCCAGAACCCGCTGGAACAGGAAGGCACCTACCCGCTGCCCGAGGCCGAACTGGACCGTTTCATGCTCAAGCTGCGGCTGGACTACCCCGAGGCTGAACAGGAACTGGAGATGGTGCGCCAGGTCAGCCGCTCGGTACGCGCCGACATGCTCGACGTGCAACCCCTGCGCACGCTGTTGCAGGCCAAGGACGTGGTGGCCCTGCAGCGTATTGCCGGCGATTTGCCCGCCGACGACCAGGTACTGGACTACGCTGTGCGCCTGGCCCGGGCGACCCGCACCTGGCCGGGCCTGTCGATAGGCGCCGGGCCACGGGCATCCATCGCCCTGGTGCGCGGTGGTCGGGCCCGGGCGTTGCTGCGCGGTGGCGAGTTCGTGGTGCCCGATGACATCAAGGGCTGCGCCTTGGCCGTGCTGCGCCACCGGGTGCGGCTGGCGCCGGAGCTGGATATCGAAGGGCTGTCCGTGGACCAGGTGTTGCGCCAGGTACTGGACCAGGTTCCGGCACCGCGCCTGTGATCAAACCGTCGCGGCTGATGCTGGGCTGGCTCGGCGGCCTGTTGGCTGCCAACCTGCTGCTGGGCAGCGCCGACGCCTGGGGTATGGCGCTGCCGCAGGCCCTGCACGCCATTGCCTGGGGCATGTTGCTGGCCTTGGTACTGCTCGGCATCCTCGATGCCTGGGGTGTCTGCCGCCTGCCGTCTCCGCAGGTACGTCGCCATGTGCCCGGCAGCCTGCCGCTAGGACGCTGGAGTGAGGTACGCCTGGACATCAGCCACCCCTACCCTCGCCCGCTGGACCTGCAACTGTTCGACCATGTACCCGACGGCCTGGGCTTTGATGACCTGCCACAACGCATCGAACTGCAACCGGGCCTGGACAGCCAACTGGGCTACCGCCTGCGCCCGCTGCGCCGTGGCCTCTTTCAATGGCAGCAACTGGAATGGCTGCTGCCCAGCCCCATGGGGTTATGGCGGCAACGCCGCTTCAGTGCGTTGCAGGACAGCACGCGGGTTTACCCCGACTTCGCCCGGCTCTACGGCGCGCGCCTGCTGGCAGTGGACAGCTGGCTGAGCCAGATGGGCGTGCGCCAGCGCCCGCGTCGCGGCCAGGGGCTGGAATTCAACCAGTTGCGCGAGTTTCGCGAGGGCGACAGCCTGCGCCAGATCGACTGGAAAGCCACGGCCCGGCAACGCATGCCGATCACGCGGGAATACCAGGAAGAGCGCGACCAGCAGATCATCTTCCTGCTCGACTGTGGCCGCAGCATGCGCAGCCAGGATGGTGACCTGGCCCACCTGGACCATGCCCTCAATGCCTGCCTGCTGCTCAGCTATGTGGCGCTGCGCCAGGGTGATGCGGTGGGGTTGGCGACTTTCGCCAGCAACCAGACCCGCTACCTTCCGCCAGTGAAAGGCCCGGCCCAACTGAACGTTCTGCTCAATGCCGTCTACGACCTGGAAAGCAGCCAGCGCCCCGCGGATTACGCCGCGGCGGCCGAACACTTGCTGGCGCGCCAGAACCGCCGCGCGCTGGTGGTGCTGGTGACCAACCTGCGTGATGAGGATGACGACCAACTGCTGGGAGCGATCAAGCGCATCAGCCGTCGGCACCGAGTGCTGATCGCCAGTCTGCGTGAAGAGGTGCTCGATGAACTGCGCCACAACCCGGTGCAAACCTGGCAGCAAGCTCTCGGCTACTGCGGCACCATCGACTACCTTAACGCCCGCGCGCAACGGCACGAGCGTTTGAGCGCCCATGGTGTGCCTGTGCTGGATGCAAGGCCAGGGGAATTGGGCGCACAACTGGTAACCCGCTATCTGAGCTGGAAAAAAGCAGGCACGCTTTGAACGCCAGCCCTGAAGCGGGCCCGGCGCGAGTCGGATCAGGCCGACTCATTCATCGGGAAGCTGAGGTAGTCCCGCAGCGCGACCACCAGCTGCTCGTATTCGGCATTGGCATGCAGCAGCTGAAAACCGGAGTCGTAATGCCCCGGCGTCACGTCTTCTTGGCACCACAGGCAGGCGGCGCTCAGGTTGATGACCTGGTCGGGAAGTTTGATCTGCAGCTCGAAATCCGGGCCGACCAGCAATGGCAAGTTGCTGATGAGCATCATTCCTTCTTCGTCGACATTGCCCAGGAATCCGATGGGCTGACCCGTATAACGGTTGAAGACTTTCAGATAACACGGCAGTTGGTGACGCTCGATGCGGCGTTCGGTAAACATGTTCCCTTCGCGGTCAATAGTTCATCGCCCATGGTCGCACCCACGCGGCCCAGCTCAAAGTGAAGAACGACCAACCGTGAGGGCAGCCGACGAATAGCGGCCCGGCCGCCTGGGTGCCCCGCGCTTACCGAGCGGCAGGCATGGGCTGGGCGGCGGCGCTGCTGCGGTAATGGCCGAGCTGCTGCAAGGTGTCCAGGCGCGCGCGAGCACGGTAGGCGTATTCACTGTAAGGGTACTGGGCAATGATGAATTCATAGGTCAGGCCGGCATCCAGGAACAGGTTCTGCCGCTCCAGGCACTGCCCGCGCAACATCGACACCTCGGGCTGCACATACTGGCGGGTGCGGCTGGTGCGATCGACCTGGGACAACTCCAGCATCACCTTGTCACAGTTGCCGTAGTTATATTGCCGGTAGGCTTCGTTCAGGTGGTGGTCCATGGACCAGCGGGTACAACCGACGACACTGGCCGCCAGGGCTAAAACGATGAGGATTCGCATGGGTATCTCCTGTCCTGAGCGGGTTATCGACCAGGCGTCAGAATTCTTCAGTGGCAACCGACGCACGTCCACACTTGAGTATCGCCCAGCGCCAGCCCCTCAAGGTAGTGCAGAGGAACAATGACTACAGCCCGTTAGAGGAGTAGCCTTTCGCTGCGCTTCAATAAAGGAGTCAATGCATGACCGTTCGCCGTACCAAAATCGTTGCTACCCTGGGCCCTGCCAGCAACTCGCCGGAAGTGATCGAACAATTGATCAAGGCCGGTCTGGACGTTGCCCGCCTGAACTTCTCCCACGGCACACCGGACGAGCACAAGGCTCGCGCCCGCCTGATTCGCGAGATCGCCGCCAAGCAAGGCCGCCATGTCGCGCTGTTGGGCGACCTGCAAGGTCCCAAGATCCGTATCGCCAAATTCGCCAACAAGCGGATCGAGCTGAAAGTCGGTGATGCCTTCACCTTCTCCACCAGCCACCCGCTGACCGAAGGCAACCAGGACATCGTCGGTATCGACTACCCCGACCTGGTCAAGGACTGCGGTGTCGGCGACGAGCTGTTGCTCGACGACGGCCGCGTGGTCATGCGCGTGGAAACCGCCACCGCCGACTCGCTGCACTGCTCGGTACTGATCGGTGGCCCGCTGTCGGACCACAAGGGCATCAACCGCCGCGGTGGCGGCCTGACCGCCCCGGCCCTGACCGAGAAAGACAAGGCCGACATCAAGCTGGCCGCGGAAATGGACCTGGACTACCTGGCCGTGTCCTTCCCGCGCGATGCGTCGGACATGGAATACGCCCGTCGCCTGCGCGACGAGTCCGGCGGCACCGCCTGGCTGGTGGCCAAGATCGAACGCGCCGAAGCCGTGGCCGACGACGAAACCCTGGACGGTCTGATCCGCGCCAGCGACGCCGTCATGGTCGCCCGTGGTGACCTGGGCGTGGAAATCGGCGACGCCGAGCTGATCGCCATCCAGAAGAAGATCATCCAGCACGCCCGCCGCAACAACAAGGCGGTGATCGTGGCGACCCAGATGATGGAGTCGATGATCCAGAATCCGATGCCTACCCGTGCCGAAGTATCCGACGTGGCCAACGCCGTGCTGGACTACACCGACGCGGTGATGCTTTCGGCCGAAAGCGCCGCCGGCGCCTACCCGATCGAGGCCGTGCAGGCCATGGACCGCATCTGCAAGGGCGCTGAAAAGCACCCGATGAGCATGAAGTCCAGCCACCGCCTGCACACCCAGTTCGAGCGTTGCGACGAAAGCATCGCGTTGGCGGCGATGTACACCGCGAACCATTTCCCGGGCGTGAAGGCGATCATCGCGCTGACGGAAAGCGGCTACACCCCGCTGATCATGTCGCGCCTGCGTTCCTCGGTGCCGATCTTCGCGTTCTCCCCGCACCGCGAAACCCAGGCCCGCGCCGCCATGTTCCGTGGCGTGGTGCCGGTTGCCTTCGACCCGGCTTCGCTGCCGGCCGACAAGGTCAGCCAGGCCGCCGTGGACGAGTTGCTGAAGCTGGGCGTGGTCGAGCAAGGTGACTGGGTGATCCTGACCAAGGGCGACAGCTACCACACCATTGGTGGCACCAACGGCATGAAGATCCTGCATGTCGGTGATCCACTGGTCTGATTGACGATCGGCGTTTCAACACAAGCCCTGGCGCGCGAGCGTCGGGGCTTTTTCATTATCCGATGCTCTGTAACCCTTGGGGACTGTCAACTCTGCCAGGTTCGCCAATGCCGGGGCTGTGACCTAATGGCGACGACCCCCTGCAGCACGCAGGGCATGGGAGACAATCAAGATGACTTTACACCCACATGATCCTGCACCCCGAGCAGCAGGCCAACTGGACGTTGGCTTCGGCAATGCCGGGATAACAACGCTGGCCATTGACTACGCCGAGGCTATCACACGAGACACGCATGACCGAATCCTGGTCGCGGGCCAGGCGCAGGGCGGCTTTCGCCTCACGCGCCTGAACCCTGATGGCACGCCGGATGTGACATTTGGTCAGGGAGGCGTCGCTGACGGCAGCTTCGGCCCGGAGAACATAAGTCAGGTACCTTCAGGCCTGGCGGTGTCGCAAGATAAGATTTTGGTCATAGGCAGTCATGGCAGCACGTCCGAACAAGGTCACCCCGCAGCGGCGCGATTTCATCAAAATGGTGCGCGTGACACCAGCTTCGGCGACGGGGGTGGACGAGTTTATCGGCTGCTGGAAGGCCGATCGACCGCGCCCACCCTACAGGCGCTATCCGTTGTGGATAGCCCCGCGGGGGCGGGATCGCAGCTTCACTGGGCAGAGGATGGTAGCGTCGTCTTTAGCTATCTGGGCTTTGGCGTTTACCGCAATCAAGGCCTCCTGATAAAGATCACGGACACGGGCGAGCTGGACAGTGGTTTTGCTGACAACGGTTTTGTGCAATTCACAGTAGAAAACTTGCCCACCGATGTTCGCGGGCTGGTCGTGAAACCCAATGGACACATCGTCGTGGCAGGCACCGCAGGGGATAACCCTTATTTTTCTGCCTACACACCTGATGGCCTGGTGGACCGCACCTTTGGCGTCGACGGTACTCATGTCAGCCCGACCCCGGGACGGCTGCGGGGCCTGGCCCTGCAGGCTAATGGGGGAGTGGTGGGCGTTGGTTACACAGGAAGTGAAGGCCTGGTAGTTGCCCTCGACGGCGAGGGTCAACCCAACGCGACCTTTAACAACGGCGATCCGCTGCGACTGAAGCCTCAGTTCGAACCCTTGATGTTGCTTGATGTGCAGGTCAGGCTCGATAACCTGCTGGTGATCGGCGGCAATACCTCAAGCCGCTTTGGGGTGTTGTACCGCCTGAAGCCAACCGGCGAGCCTGATCCATCGTTCAACGGCACAGGCTTCGTGGGCCGCGTCGGCGAAATGCTTAAAAATATCAATGTGCAGGATGACAGTAAGATCCTGGTTACCACTGGATACGCACCGGAAGTGACCGTTAGGCGATATCTGGGTGCCATCGCCACTTGATCCAAGCCTGCCAGCGTGGATGCACACACTTGGGTACTGGTAGATCTGCCAGGTCCCTGCAGCTCCCGGATGCGCTGAAATAGCCGCCTCGACTTCAGCGCATCAGGGAGGCCTCATGTATTCGCGCTTTACACCCCACCACGAACGCCCGACGTCATTTTCCACCCCCCAGGCCCAGTCACTCGACGAGCAACGGTTGGAGATCGATGGCGATATCAAGGCCATGGTCCAGTTGCCCAGCCAGAACCAGTGGTTGCTGGCCATCGACTCGGGGTACGAGTTCTGCGTGGCACGGCTGAATGCAGACCTGACGCTGGACCGCTCATTCGGCGCGCCAGGGGCAGGCTACTTCTACGACAGTTTCGAGCCTGCCTGCGCAGGGCTGAACGTCGTCAACCAGATCGCCTGGCTCAACGGCAAGATCGTGGTCGTGGGCGCCTTCTTCGACTTCGACGTGGACCGCGTCGCTATCGCCCGCTACCACCCTGACGGCAGTCCCGACCTCAGCTTCAACGGCACGGGCAAGCGCGTGGTCCAACTGCCCCATTCACCCCGACGACCTGGCGGCCTGCGCAATGGCAAACTGCACTCGGCCATCTCTACGCCCCATACGCCACTGCTGGAAGCGGATGGGTGCCTGTGGGTGTTCTTTCACGAAGTAGACGAGCACCACCGCGAGGGGCGCTCGCTACTGCTGCGATTGACGGCCGATGGCGCGCTGGATCCGGGTTTCAACCACCAAGGCTTCGCCCCTGTTCAGTTCGAGGGGCGCGACGTGGTCCCCCGGGGCGTGGTGCGCCAAGGTTCGGCCTTGCTGGTGTATGGCGCTACTTGCGCTGACGCAGACGGTACCAGCCTGGGGCTGGTAGCGCGTTTCAACGCCGGCGGGGAGCGTGACATGACCTTCAACGGCAATGGTTTCGTGGTCATTGGCGACGCTGGCGTAGCGGCGATGATCAGCCAGGTGCACATGCTCGGGAACGGCGAGTTCCTGGCGGTTGGCACCTTCGGCAGCGACCTGTTGCTAAGCCGCCGCAGCGCCGATGGCAGCCCCGCCAGCCAGTTCAACGACGGTGTGCCGCTATTGGCGAACCTGCCGTTCCAGGTGAGTGCGGTGAAGGCCTTGATCGGCAACGGCGATGGCGTGCTGCTGGCCGCGAGCATCGGTGCGATAGGCAGCCGGGGGATGCTGATTCAGTTACGCGGGGACGGTAGCCTGGATACCGACTTTGGCGCTGGGGCGGGTTACCTGATGGCGGAACATGAGTCCGAATACCTGGCTCTGGGCATTGAACGCAGTGGTGCCATCGTCGCCGCGGGCTACCTCTTCCAAAGCGCCTACTACGCCTGGCTCAGGACATTCGACAGCACCGACAGGGGCACCCTGACATCTGAACCACCTGTTAGTTTTGACAGTATCCGCCTCTAGCACGCAGGTATCTAATCAAGCCTCTACTCAAAGCAAGGGATGGGGCGAGATGAATATTCTCACGAAAACCAAAACGATTCAGGATGCGCAATTTGACCTTGTTCTTCCCCTGGACGGGCATATCAAGTCGGTGATACCCGGCCCGGGCCACGATCACTGGTTGTTTGGCATGGACGCCGGGATGGCTATTGCCCTGGGCCGCATCAATCCTGACCTGACACTGGCCCCGCCGTTTGGCCCCATCCCCGGGGGAGCCTACTTCAGTGATTCCTTCAATCCAGGAGCCAGTGGCTTCGCCGCGATTACCCACATGGTGATGGCTAATGACAAACTGTGGGCATTCGGCCTGTTTTTCGACTTCAGCGATTTCACCGACCATATAGCCATTATCCGATACCACCTCGACGGTTTGGTGGATGACAGCTTTGGCGATCATGGCCGAGTTGTCGTCACCTTCCCTACCCGCAACAAAAGCGACAACGCGCCCCAGCGCAGCATCATTCGTTCGGCAACAAAGGCGCCGTCTGTACCTCCTGAAGTATTGCCGGATGGCAAGATGATGTTCTTCTTTCTGGATATCAACGAGGACAATTGGGATGGCCGTACCGTGTTGGTCAGGCTCACTGCGCAGGGTGATCTGGACACCAGCTTCAACGGCACGGGTATCGCGCCAGTACAATTGGCAGGCCGCGACCTAAACCCGCGCGGGCTGCTGACGCAAGGTGACAAGACAATTGTCTTCGGTACTACCCAAGCCAGGCAAGACGAGCCATCGCTGGCGGTGATCGGACGGTACGATAGCAACGGCCAATTGGATCAGAGCTTCAACGGTAACGGCTTCATCGCCATTGGCGACGAGGAACGCTATGTCACAAACCTAGGCAGTTTCACATACGACGAACAGGATCGGATCATCGTGACGGGCACGTTCGACGAGCCAGGCGCTCCAGATGTTCCATCGCGCCTCTTCGTTGCCCGTTTGCTGGCCGATGGCTATGCCGATCCAACCTTCAATGACGGTTTAGCGTTGGGGATAGAGTTGCCATTTGCAGTTCACTCGGTCAATGCCACCGTTATTCAGGTGGAAAATCAGAATACGATTCTGATTGCGGCAACGGCCGACATCGATGGCCAACCCAGAGGGGCCCTGATTCGGCTGACGAACCAGGGGGCGGTCGATGACAATTTCTCGGGAGGTCTGGGCTACCACCTCGCCGATCGGCGTTCCGAGTATCTGACCCTGGGCCTCACCCAGTATCCGGGTATCGTGGTCGGCGGTTATGTCAACGACGAGTTCGACGGTTTGCCGGCCGAGTACGCTTGGCTACGGCATTTCTCGGAGGACGGACAGCGCAAGGCGCATCCACGGCAGCGGGTGATGCCCATTCGGTAGTTCAGGATTGGTAACCGCCGCCCTCACGGCCGGTAAATACATCGGCCAGTACCTGATTGCGCGGAACCCCGCCCAGGAACAGGCGCTTGCTGTACGCCTCGACGCTGGCCGGGCTACCGCACACGAGCGCATGAACGCGACGTGAACTGGGGCGCAACCCTGCCAGCGCTTGTGAGAAATCCTCGGGCAATACCCGTTCAATCCGTACCGATGGATGATTGGCCGCCAGGGTGCTCAATTCGCTCGCCAGATAGTGCTGCCTCGCGTCCCGCGCCAGATGTACAAGGCGAATTTCGCCCGCGTGCCGCTGGCGCAAGGCTTCGCGCAAAATGCCGTATAGCGGTGCCAACCCGGTACCGGCCGCCAGCAGCCATAATGGGCAATCCTGCCAATCCGGGTCATAACGCAACGCCCCGGCCCGCAACTCACCCAGGCGCACATGGTCCCCCAGCCTGAAATCCTTGGCAACGTCGACGAACGCCCCCGGGTGGCGGCAATCGATATGAAACTCCAGAAACCGATCTTCCTGCGGCAGGCTGGCCAGCGAATAGGGCCGTGCCACGCCTGACTCGGTCCACAGCACCAGATGCTGGCCGGCCTGATAGCGCAGGGGCTTGCTGGGTTGCAAGCGCAGCCTGAGCACCTCGGGGCTGAGCCAATCGCACGCCTCGACCCGCGCGGGCAAGCCGTCCGTAGCGGGGTCGAACACCGCCACACTGAGGTCTTCGACTACCTGGCACTGGCACGCCAACCGCCACCCTTCGGCGTGCTTGCCGGCATCCAGCGCCGCTGGCTGATTGTCGCGGGGTTCGCCCCGCAGGCAATGCACCAGGCAGGCATGGCAACTGCCGGCGCGACAACTGTAGGGCACATTCAGCCCCTGGGCATTGAGGGCGTCCAACAGGTTGGCCCCCGCTGCCACCGCCCAGCGCCGCTGGCCCACGGTGATCTCAGGCATCGGCCATTTCCCACGCCGCGGCGCACTGGTTGCGGCCATTACGCTTGGCACGGTACAACGCCTGGTCGGCACGATGCAGGGCATCGTCCAGGTCATCGCCTTCCAATAGCAGGGTCATGCCTACCGACAAGCTCAGGCCATGCAACGTCAGCCCCTCGGGTTCGGCGGTGGCGAACGCCAGGCGCAGCCGCTCGCAGCACACCTGCAGGCGCTCGGTGGTGGAATCAGGCAGTAGCAACACGAACTCCTCTCCGCCGTAGCGGGCCAGCACGTCGCCATCGCGCAGGCAGGCCGCCGCCACTTGGGCGAACACCTGCAGCACCTGGTCGCCGGCAGCGTGGCCGTGCAGGTCATTGATGCGCTTGAAATGGTCCAGGTCGATCAGTGCCAGGCCATGGGCGCTGCCTTCGGTCATGGCCAGCAACTCACGGCCAGCCAGGCTGAGGAAGTGCCGGCGGTTGTACAGCCCGGTCAACTCGTCGGTGGCCACCAGGTCTTCAAGCTGGCGCATCATCCCGCGCAAGGTGTCCTGGTGGGCCTGCAGCGCATAGCGACGCTGGCGCATGCGTTGGCGCGAAGCCTGTACGTAACTGGCGTACAGGCACAGCCATACCAGCACCACGAACAATACGCACACCTGCACCGCCGCCAGGCCAGGTTCGGCCAGCTTCATCTGGTAGCCTTCATAGAGGTTCAACCCGGCAAAACTGAAGAACACCAGCACCGCGCAGCGCACGAACACCCGGCGGCTGAGGTGGAACAGGCCAAACAGCAGCAAGAGCAGGTAGAGCACCAGAAACGTGCCGCGGGCGCCGTCCAGATTAGCCATCAGCCAGGTCTGCCAGACCAGCGCCAGGAGCACCTGGAACTCGGTGAGGCTGGGGTCGCGGAACCGCCGGTTCCAGCCCTTGAGAAACACCAGTGCCAGGGCCGCCTGGCTCGCCGCGACCAGCACGGTGGTTGCGACCACGGTAGCAATCGACGCGCGAAAGTAGTCGCTGAGCGTTACCACCCAGGTCAGGAGCAGCACCAGCACGTATGTACCTGCCGCCAGGAGAAAGCGCTTGATCAGCAGTTTCTGTAAGAGTTTGTCGGTCACTCGTTGACTCACCGTGCTCAATGGGATTCCTTCCCGTCCTGGCACCGAACGGCGCTATGGCCAGATGCCACTTTAGTGCTACCCGTCAAAAATAACTAATCAATTTTGCTACAGATGTACAAGACTTCTGTACAGCTTTTGCGCGCGCGGCCGTATCGATTACCGCCCCACCTTTGACTATCGGCGTGTGTCCCCAGCCCGCAGGTGCGGTATACTGCCGCGCCTTTTTTGCGTCGGCAGCAGCTCGCTGGCGCGCCTTGAAAGGTCGTTTCGATGGTCGCCCGACGCGTCGAAATACCTTAACGAATGTTCCCGTCTTTAAGAGGAGCGCGCCGCATGACCGTGATCAAGCAAGACGACCTGATTCAGAGCGTCGCTGACGCCCTACAGTTCATTTCCTACTACCATCCGGTAGATTTCATCCAGGCCATGCACGAAGCCTACCTGCGCGAAGAGTCGCCAGCGGCCCGTGACTCCATCGCCCAGATCCTGATCAACTCGCGCATGTGCGCCACTGGCCACCGGCCGATCTGCCAGGACACCGGCATCGTCACCGTGTTCGTGCGCGTGGGCATGGACGTGCGCTGGGACGGCGCCACCATGAGCCTGGACGACATGATCAACGAAGGCGTGCGCCGCGCCTACAACCTGCCCGAGAACGTACTGCGCGCCTCGATCCTGGCCGACCCGGCAGGTGCGCGCAAGAACACCAAGGACAACACCCCGGCGGTCATCCATTACTCCATCGTCCCGGGCAACACCGTGGAAGTGGACGTGGCGGCCAAGGGCGGCGGTTCCGAGAACAAGTCGAAGATGGCCATGCTCAACCCATCCGACTCGATCGTCGACTGGGTCCTGAAAACCGTGCCCACCATGGGCGCCGGCTGGTGCCCACCGGGCATGCTGGGCATCGGCATCGGCGGTACCGCCGAGAAAGCCGCGGTGATGGCCAAGGAAGTCTTGATGGAGTCCATCGACATCCACGAACTCAAGGCCCGTGGCCCGCAGAACCGCCTGGAAGAGATCCGCCTGGAGCTGTTCGAGAAGGTCAACCAGCTGGGCATCGGCGCCCAGGGCCTGGGTGGCCTGACCACCGTGCTCGACGTGAAGATCATGGACTACCCGACCCACGCCGCCTCGCTGCCGGTGTGCATGATCCCCAACTGCGCCGCCACCCGACACGCCCACTTCGTGCTGGACGGCTCCGGCCCGGCCGAGCTGGAAGCGCCAGACCTGGACGCCTACCCGGAAATCGTCTGGGAGGCCGGCCCATCAGCGCGCCGCGTGAACCTCGACACCCTGACGCCGGAAGAAGTGCAGAGCTGGCAGCCCGGCGAGACCATCCTGCTCAACGGCAAGATGCTCACTGGCCGCGACGCCGCGCACAAGCGCATGGTAGAAATGCTCAACCGGGGTGAAACCCTGCCGGTTGACCTGAAAGGCCGCTTCATCTACTACGTAGGCCCGGTCGACCCGGTGCGTGAAGAAGTGGTAGGCCCAGCCGGCCCGACCACCGCTACCCGCATGGACAAGTTCACCCGCCAGATCCTCGACCAGACCGGCCTGCTGGGCATGATCGGCAAGTCCGAACGCGGCCCGATCGCCATCGAAGCCATCAAGGACTACAAGGCCGTGTACCTGATGGCCGTCGGCGGCGCCGCCTACCTGGTGGCCCAAGCCATCAAGAAGTCGCGCGTGGTGGCCTTCGAAGAACTGGGCATGGAAGCGATCTACGAGTTCGAGGTCAAGGACATGCCGGTCACCGTCGCGGTAGACAGCAATGGTGAGTCGGTGCACATCACCGGGCCTGCGATCTGGCAGAAGAAGATCAGCGAAAGCCTGGCGGTGGAAGTGAAGTAAGGTCGGTGACCTTGCAATGAGAAAGCCCGGCCTGTGTGCCGGGCTTTTTTGTGGGCGAAAACGAACTCGAGCCTCTCCACCTGATCGTATCCTAGGTGAGTCCCCCCCGACGCAGCCCCACCGTCAGAGCGAAGCGGAATGCCGAGCCGCCAACGCCACCACGCCGCCCCGCCCCGCCTCCCGCGCCACCACCGCCGGGCGCCCCAGGCTCAGATACCGCATGCAGCTGACCCGCAAGAACGAGGCGAAATTGACCACCTCCCCCCGGTAATCCATCACCTCTTCATACAGCTTGGTGATCAACTGGTTGGTGCTCATGCCATCCGCCTCGGCGATTTCGCTGAGCACGTCCCAGAACTGGTTCTCCAGGCGCAGGGTAGTGACCACCCCGCGGATGCGCAGCGAGCGCGAGCGGGACTCGTAGAGGATGGGATCGGCCTTGACGTAGAGCTCGCACATGTTCAATTCCTCATAGAATGATCTGGGTGCCCAGCAAGCCCAGAAAGCCCGCCAGCCAGGCCGGGTGCGCTGGCCAGGCCGGGGCGCTGGCGAGGTTGCCCTGTACGTGGGCCTGGTTGACTTCGATGTCGATGAAGCGACCGCCGGCCAGTTTCACCTCCGGGGCGCAGGCGGGGTAGGCGCTGCACTCGCGGCCTTCCAGTACGCCAGCGGCGGCGAGCAACTGGGCACCGTGGCACACGGCAGCGATGGGTTTGGCGCTCTGGTCGAAGGCTTGCACCAACTCCAGTACCCTGGCATTGAGGCGCAGGTATTCCGGCGCCCGGCCACCGGGGATGACCAGGGCGTCGTAGTCCGCGGCGTTGACGTGGGCGAAGTCAAAATTCAGCGCAAAGTTGTGGCCCGGTTTTTCGCTGTAGGTCTGGTCGCCCTCAAAGTCATGGATGGCGGTGCGTACGCTTTGCCCTGCCTTTTTGTCCGGGCACACGGCATGCACCACGTGGCCAACCATCTGCAACGCCTGGAAAGGCACCATCACTTCGTAGTCTTCGACGTAGTCGCCCACCAGCATCAGGATCTTTTTCGCGGCCATGCTGCAGTACTCCTCTGAACCAGGTGAAATAACGTTCTCCTACCAAGGTAGTCCTGTGGGCACGGCTGCGGGTAATAAGCGGTTACTACTCATCGGATCGCTTATTGGCGGCGGCCCAGCACGAAGATGGTCAACCGGTCCAGCCACCCGAACAGACGCTGCTGTACCCGGCCCCAGAGCGGCCGCCGCTGCCAGCGCGCGTTGTCGATTTCCAGGCTGGCGGCAAAATCACGCTGGAAGCTGCGCTCCACCGCCCGGGTCATGGACGGCTCCAGCACTTCGACGTTGGCCTCCAGGTTGAAGCGCAGGTTCCAGTGGTCGAAGTTGCATGAGCCGACGCTGACCCAATCGTCCACCAGCACCATTTTCAGGTGGGAGAAACATGGCTGGTACTCGAAGATGGTCACGCCGGCCTTGAGCAAGCGCGGGTAGTAGTTGTGCCCGGCGTAGCGTACCGACGGGTGGTCGGTACGCGGGCCGGTCAGCAGCAGCCGCACGTCGACCCCACGCTGGGCAGCACGCCGCAGTGACCGGCGGACTTTCCAGGTGGGCAGAAAGTACGGCGTGGCCAACCAGATGCGCTGCTGGCCGCTGTTGATGGCCCGTACCAGGGCTCGCAGAATGTCGCGGTGCTGGCGGGCATCGGCATACGCCACGCGGCCCAGGCCATTCCCCGTGGCCGGCACCTTCGGCAGGCGCGGCAAACCGAAGTGCATGGCGGGGCGCCATGCCGTGCGGCGCAGGTTGGCGCGCCATTGGCGGTCAAACAGCATCTGCCAGTCGGCCACCAGCGGACCTTCCATTTGCACCATCACTTCATGCCATTCGCTGCTGTTCCGGTCGGGGTGCCAGAACTGGTCGGTAAGCCCGGTGCCGCCAACCGCCGCCCATTGCTGGTCGACGATCAGGACTTTGCGATGGTCGCGGAACAGGTTGCGCAGGCCCCGGCGCAGGCTCATGGCGTTGTACCAGCGCAACAGCACCCCGGCGTCGACCAGGCGCTGGCGCAGTTCGGCACTTAATGCCAGGGAGCCGTAATGATCGAACAGGCAACGTACCATCACCCCGCGCTGCGCAGCCTCGACCAGTGCCTGGATGACCACCTCGGCGCAGCGGCCGGATTCCACCAGGTAGAGTTCGAGGTCGATATGCTCCTGCGCGCCAGCGATGGCGGCGAGCATCCGCGGAAAGAACACCGGGCCGTCGACCAGCAACTCGAAGTGGTTGTCGGGCCGCCAGGGGAAGATCGGACCGGCCACCTCAGTGCACCGGCCAGGCGGAAAGGTTTCGCGTAGAGCGCGCCATGAGGTTCATGAAAACTCCAGTTACATTCCCCCGCAACCTTAGCTGGGGAGTGGGCGGTGTGGCAACTGGAGCACCAGCCGATACCGGGGCCATTCCCCGTTACCGCACCAACCGGCACCCCTGCCGCGCGCCGGTCCATTGGGCCGTGGCGGCTTGGCCCAACCCCCGCGCCGAGACCAGGGCACGCACGGGGTCATCTTCAAGCGCATTCAAGGGCAGGTACTGTTTGACGTAACCCTGGCAGTATGACGCCGTCAGGCCCATCACGTAGCGGCACGAACAGTATTCCTTGGCGCTGTACGCGCTGAGGATGCCGGGAAACGCCGCGAGCGCGACACGCTCGTGCCACACCGCAAGGCCCAGGGCCAGGGCGATGACGACGGCCACGCCACGCTTCATGGTGCGGCCCCCGGGGCAAACGCCGCCAAGGCGCGCTTGAGCAGTTCGTTGTGCTGGTAGCTGGCGTCGCGGTCGTCACCGTAGCGCACGATCACCAGTTTCTGCTCGGGCAGCACATACAGGGCCTGCCCCCAGCGCCCGAGGGCCGCGAAGGTCTGGGCCGGGGCATCAGGCCATGGCCGCGGGGCACCGCCCACGGGTTGGTTGAGCCACCACTGGCCGCCACCGGTGGCTTCGCCAGGTGCGGCCACGGCGTGTTCGAAAGGCCGGCGGTTGAAGGCTACCCACGCAGCGGGCAGCAACTGGCGATCTCGCCAGCGACCGTCGCGCAGCATCAACAGGCCGACGCGCGCCAGATCGCGGGCGCGCAGGTAAGCGTAGGAAGAGGCCACGAACGTACCATGGGCGTCGGTCTCCCATACCGCCTGCTCAATGCCCAGGGGCTGAAACAGGGCGCGCCAGGGATAATCCGGGTAATCGCGGGCTCCGACTCTCTGCTCCAGCACCGCCGACAGCAGGTTGCTGTCGCCACTGGAGTAGCGAAACACCTGCCCGGGCGCCGCAAAGCTGTCCAGGCTGGCGGTAAAGGCGGCCATGTCGGTGCGCCCGCGGGTGTAGAGCATGGCGACCACGGAAGAATTGAGCGGTGCGTATTCGTAGTCCTCCTGCCAGGCCAGCCCGGAAGCCCACTGCAGCAGGTCCACCAGGCGGATATCGGGATGGCGGGCCAAGGGCGAGTAGTACTGAGCCGCCGAGTCTTCCAGGCGGAAACGGCCCTCGCCGAATGCCACACCCAGCACACACGCCATGAGGCTTTTGCTGACGGACCAGGTGGTGTGCAGCGAGTCGGCAGTGAAGGGCGCTGCGTAGTGTTCGTACACCAGGCGACCATCGCGGATCACTACCAGGGCATCGGTGCGGATGCCTTGGCGCGTGTCATCGTTTCTCGGTGCAAAGGCGTAGTCGGTCAGGGCCTGAACCGCAGGGCCCGGTGGCTGCAAGTCTTCAAGCCATTGCCGGGCCGGCCAGTCCTCGGCCAGGGTGGTGGTGGTCCAGCAAAGCAACAGCACGAGGCAGCGTCTGATCATGGCCGGGCCTTGGGGTGGACAGCCGTGAGGTTAATCAAACTTCATGACAGTTGATCGGCGCTGGCCGGGGTTTGCCAGTGGAACCGGGCGACGCTCGGGAAGCACTCACCGCGCCGTGCGGCCTTACAACCCCAACGTCTCGATGGCTTTCTCCAAGCGTTTTTGCCGTGCCCCGCCAGCCAGGGTCAGCAGCCCCCGATCTCGCATCCACACCTCGGCCAACTCGGCCGGGCTGCCGGCAAAGGCGTCATCGAGTTGCGGCGCCAGCGCCGCGAACTGCTCGAAGACTCCCGCGAGCAACACATGGCTGGTGGCTGCCACGGGGCTTTGGCGCGTGGCTTCGGCGCAGCTGCCCAATAGCCCTACCAAGCGCAACTGCAGGGCGCGCGGCCAGCCATGGTCCTGCCCGCAGCCATACAACCACCCCAGCATTGCGCTCAGCACGTACAGGTCTTCCAGGCTGCGGAAGGGTTTGACGTAAGCGTCCCAGCCATCTCCGGCCAGGCGCTCGCACAACGCGTTATCCAGATGCAGGCGGCTATGGCTGATTTCGGGCATGAACGGTAACGCCGGCAAGGCTTCCAGGCGTACCCCCGGCTCGCCCGGGTAAACCACCACCAGGCTCAACCGCGGCGCCTGCCCCTGGGGCTCGCTGCGCGCGGCCACCAGCAGCCAGTCGGCGGCGTCACCGGCGGTGACGAAGTCCTTGCGGCCATCGAGGCGCAACCCGGCCAGGCGGGTGTGCAGATCAGCCGGGCGCAGGCTGTGCTGTTCAGTGGCGCAGATGGCGCCGAGGCTGGCCGGTGCGCTGGGCCACAGCACACGCAAGGCGGCCTGGTAACCCACCAGGAACGCCAGGCCGGGGCTTGGCATTGCCTGGCCACCCAGCACCGCCAGGTGGAACGGCGACACTGGGCCAAGGCGGTCCAGCAGCGCGGCGTAGGTATCAGTCAGGGTCGCCAGCGACGGCAACCGTTCACGGACGGCGAGCAACGTGAGCCAGGACATAAGTGCTCCTTGGGGGCTGTCATACAAGCATCACCAAAGCTTAACGGTGATGACACTGGGCCTACATAGGCTGAGATTGCCCAACAAAGTCGACCGGCCGCAACCCCTTGGCTGCCCTTTGGAGACCCGCAATGACTCAGATCGCTCTATCTGGCGTTACACGCACCGAACGGCGCCTGCAAGCCGAACGCCTGACAGGCCCAGACGCCCTGCGCGAAGCCCAGAGCCTGCGCTTCCATGTCTTCAGTGGCGAGTTCAACGCCACGCTCAAAGGCGCCGAGCTGGGGTTGGACATGGACGACTATGACGCCCACTGCCGCCACATCGGCGTGCGCGACCTGAGCACCGGAGCGCTGGTGGCCACTACCCGCCTGCTCGACCACAAGGCCGCCCATGGCCTGGGGCGTTTCTACAGCGAAGAGGAATTCAGCTTGCACGGCCTGGGCGGCCTGCAAGGTCCCATCCTGGAGATAGGCCGGACCTGCGTGGCACCCGATTACCGCAATGGCGGCACCATCGCCGTGCTCTGGGGCGAGCTGGCCGAAGTACTCAACGAAGGTGGCTACAGCTACCTGATGGGCTGCGCCAGCATCCCCATGCTGGACGGCGGCGTGCAGGCGCGGGCGATCATGCAGCGCCTGCGCGAACGCTACCTGTGCACTGAACACCTGCGGGCCGAGCCGAAAAAGCCGTTGCCGGAGCTGGACGTGCCGGCCAATGTGATCGCCGAGATGCCCCCGTTGCTCAAGGCCTACATGCGCCTGGGCGCCAAGGTGTGCGGTGAGCCTTGCTGGGATGAAGCTTTCCAGGTGGCCGACGTGTTCATTCTGCTCAAGCGCGAGAACCTGTGCCCGCGCTACGCCCGCCACTTCAAGGCGGCCGTGTGATGGCGCGCGGGCGCGTCTACGCGCGCATCGCCCGGGTGCTGCTGGTGGTGGCTTTGGGCTTGAGCATGGCGGCGATCTTCACCTTGTACGAGCGCCTGCGCATTCGCCATTCGATGGTCAGGCGCCAGCGCTGGTCGCGTTTTTTCATGCAACGCCTGAGCAATGCCCTGCCCTTTCGGGTCACGGTGCACGGCACCCTGCCTACCCAACCGACGCTGTGGGTCAGCAACCATGTGTCCTGGACCGACATCGCCCTGCTGGGCCAATTGGCGCCGCTGTCGTTCCTGTCCAAGGCCGAAGTGCGCACCTGGCCCATCGCCGGCTGGCTGGCGCTGAAGGCCGGCACCCTGTTCATCCGCCGCGGCTCGGGCGACAGCCAGTTGATTCGCCGGCAAATGACCCAGCACCTGCGCGGTAACAGCTCCCTGATGATCTTCCCCGAAGGCACCACCACGGATGGCCGTGGCCTGCGCACTTTCCACGGCCGCTTGCTGGCCAGTGCGGTGGAGACCGAAATACCCTTGCAGCCGGTAGCCATCCGTTACCTGCGTAACGGCGAGATCGATCCGCTGGCGCCGTTCATTGGCGAGGACGACCTGCTGTCGCACCTGATGCGGCTGTTCAGTCATGACGTGGGGGAAGTGGAAATTCACGTGCTCACGCCTATCCCGAGTGCCGGGATGGAGCGGGCAGCCTTGGCGTTCCAGGCGCAGGAAGCGGTGCGCAGGGCGTTGTTCGGGGTGGCGGAGTCGGTGCCTGAATCCGCGGCGGCCTGAGGGTTGGGCCGTGTCGGGATCCAGCCAGCGCGATTACTGCGCTGCGAACCCTTGAAGAATCGGATAGAAATCCCTGAAGTCCTGAGTCAGCGGCTCGTACAATTCCCGCACCTCCTCCATCGCCCCCAGTAAGCCTTCAGGCTTGGACAAACGCCGCGAAATCCCCAGCAGCACCTGCCCCACCACCTCGAACTCCCGGTACGAACCCAGCCAGTCATCGGCAATCATGTAGGGCGCCATGCGTGCCAGGCGCCCGGGCAACTCGGGCTCGGCCGCCAGTACCCGGTACACGTCCTGGGTATAGCGCTTGAGCGGCACCGCGCAGTAATCCTTCCAGTGCAACGCCAGGCAGTGATCGAAAAACACGTCGACGATGATCCCGGCGTACCGCCGCCGCTGCACCGGAAACCGCGCCAGTGCGCCGAGCACGATAGGGTGGCTGTCGGTGAAGGCGTCGATGCGCCGGTGCAGCTGGATCGCCTGCACCAGCGTCGGCGAATAGCGCCCTTCCAGACTGCCCTTGACGAAATCGCCGTACAGGCTGCCCAGCAGTTGTTCAGGTTCCTGGCCGCCCAGGTGCAGGTGCGCGAGATAGTTCATGGGTTTGAGCGTACCACCTCCATGGCCCCATCGTTATAACCCGATATAGCAGACGATCATTTACTTAGCACGCGATCATATTTGTATATCGCGATTTACAGATATATATTTCGGGCTATCGCGATATAGCGTTACACCTGACGAGCCCTGCTGCCATGCCACTCGACCTTGACGAAATCATCAAAGCCCTGGCCCACCCGGTTCGACGAGACATCCTCGGCTGGCTGAAGAACCCCGAGGCGGAGTTTCCCGATCAGGTGCACCACAGCACGGAGCTGGGCGTGTGCGCCGGCCAGATCGACCAGCGTTGCGGCCTGTCGCAGTCCACGGTCTCGGCGCACCTGGCGACACTGCAACGCGCCGGCCTGGTCAGCAGCCGCAAGGTCGGCCAATGGCACTTTTTCCAACGCAACGAGGAAACCATCCAGGCCTTCCTCAAGCAGATGAGCCACGAGCTCTGAGCCCTTTTCAACCCAATGTGAGGCATGTCCATGACCACTATTTTCGACCCGATCAAGCTGGGTGACCTCGAGCTGCCGAACCGCATCATCATGGCACCGCTGACCCGCTGCCGCGCCGACGAAGGCCGCGTGCCGAACGCGATGATGGCCGAATACTACGTTCAGCGCGCCACCGCCGGCCTGATCCTCACCGAGGCCACCTCGGTAACGCCCATGGGCGTGGGCTACCCGGACACCCCCGGCATCTGGTCCAACGACCAGGTGCGTGGCTGGACCAACATCACCAAGGCTGTGCATGGCGCCGGTGGACGCATCTTCCTGCAACTGTGGCACGTGGGCCGTATTTCCCATGAAAGCTACCTCAACGGCGAAACACCGGTGGCCCCCAGCGCCGTCAAGCCGGCCGGCCATGTGAGCCTGGTGCGGCCGATCACCGAGTACCCCACCCCGCGTGCGCTGGAAACCGCGGAAATTGCCGATATCGTCGAGGCTTACCGCCAAGGCGCGGAAAACGCCAAGGCTGCGGGCTTCGATGGCGTGGAAGTGCATGGCGCCAACGGCTACCTGCTCGACCAGTTCCTGCAGAGCAGCACCAACCAGCGCACCGACCAATACGGCGGCTCACTGGAAAACCGGGCGCGCCTGCTCCTGGAAGTGACCGATGCCTGCATCGAGGTCTGGGGCGCAGGCCGGGTCGGCGTGCACCTGGCGCCGCGCGCCGACTCCCATGACATGGGCGACGCGAACCGCCTGGAAACCTTCAGCTACGTGGCCCGTGAATTGGGCAAGCGCGGCGTGGCATTCATCTGCGCCCGCGAGAAGGAAGCCGACGACAGCATCGGTGCTGCTTTGAAGGACGCCTTCGGTGGCCCTTACATCGCCAACGAACGTTTCACCAAGGCCAGCGCCAATGCCGCCCTGGCAGCCGGTACCGCCGACGCCGTGGCTTTCGGCGTGCCGTTCATCGCCAACCCTGACCTGGTCGCACGCCTGGCGGCGGATGCTCCGCTGAACGACGCACGGCCGGAACTGTTCTATGCCAAGGGTGCCGAGGGGTACCTGGACTACCCGACGCTCTGACCCCCAGCAATGTAGCTCGGGCACGGCACCTCGCGCAGTCTCTGACTGAGCCCGCTGGAGCCATCCCGAGCTTCGCCCGGCCTCATACGCTGCGCGTCACTGCCGGGTATTGATCTGCTGCTGCAGGTTCTGGATCTGGCTCTGCAACGTGGTGATGTTGCGCGTGGTCTGGCCACGGAACGAGTCGAATTCGGCGGTGTTGGTGCCGGCGGCCGGGGCCGGGCGGTTTTCCACCTCGCTTTTGAGCACCACCAGGTCCTGCTCGACGCTATCGAGCCGGCCCGTCACGTTGCCTTGCTTCTTCAGCGCGGCCACGTCTGTGGTCAGCGCCTTGATCTGGGCGTCCAGCTTGCCGGCGTCAGCCTGGCCGCCCTTGAGGGTCGCCAGGTCGGCGCTCAGGCTCTTGAGTTGGGCCTGCACCTGGTCATTGGCGGCCTGCTGCGCGCTCGCCACGGCCAAGGCCTGGTCAATGCGCTTGCCCAGGTCGCCCTGCTGCCCGGCCACCCCCTGCTGCAAGCGGCCCTGATCCTGCAACTGGGCCTGCAACTGCTTGATCTGCAGCTTCAATTGTTCGCTGCCACTGGTGGCACTGGACTCGGTGGCCACCACCTTGCCGCTGATGTCGCGCAGGCGGCCGGCCGCCTCTTCACTGATGCGTGCGAAGCTTTCCTGGGTCGCCACCAGTTGTTGCTCCATCAACGATATCTGCTGGAAGCTCCACCAGCCAAGGCCCACCAGGGCGATACTCAGGGCACCGACCAGGGCCCACAGCGGGCCAGTGCTGGCGCCCTTGACCTTGACCACTGGCGTGGCGCGCGAATACACCGTGGTGCGCCCGCGCTCAGCATGGGGGGTGGAGGCAAAGTCGTCGTCATCGCCGTCCTTGGCGCTCAGGCGAGGGACATTGTCGAAATCATCGTCACGGGCGTCGTTACGCATGGGGAAACCTTCTGCAAACACACAGGAATGGCGTGAAATGGCTGCGAGTATACCGGGTCAACGGCTACCAGTTCGGTCCTGGGCTCGCCACCAGGCGCAGAACTCGTCCAGGGCCGCCCACAGGCTCACCTGGGGCGCGTAGTTCAGATAATGCCTGGCGCGGCTGATGTCCAGGGTGAAATCCTTGTTCATGACCTGCATGCCCAGGCGCGACAAGGTCGGCTGCGGCCGCCCCGGCCACAACAGGCACGCGCCCTCGTTGAGCGCGGCAGCCGTGTAGGCCAGGCCGTATGAGCGGTAGCGCGTGGCCTGAGGCAGGTTCATCTGGCGCATCACATAGTTGACCACGTCCCAGATCGGCACCGGCGCGCCGTTGCTGATGTTGTAGGCTTTGCCCAACGCCGGCTCGTCGGCCAGCAGCGCACTCATCAGCGCTTCATTGAGGTTCTGCACACTGGTGAAGTCGACCTTGTTCAAGCCATTGCCAATGATCTTCAAACGGTTCTTTTTCTGCATCTGCAACAACCGCGGGAAGATACTGACGTCACCGGCACCGGTCACGAAGCGCGGGCGCAGGGCCAGGACCTCGAGGCCGAACTCCGCGGCCCCGAACACTTTCTGTTCGGCCAGGTATTTGGTCTTGGCGTAGTGGTCATGGAAGCGCCGGGGCACCTGTTCCTCGCGCAGCGCCAGATGCGAGCGGCCATCGAAATAGATAGACGGTGATGACAGGTGCACCAGGCGTCGTACCTGCTCCTTGAGACACGACTCGACCACGTTCTCGGTGACCTCCACGTTGCCACGATGAAAGTCCTGATAGCGCCCCCAGTTACCCACCGCGCCGGCACAGTGGACCACGGCCTCGATCCCAATGCACAAGCGGCGCACCAGGTCCGGGTCGGTCAGGTCGCCCTGCACGAACTGGGCGCCACGGCGCACCAGGTGTTCTACCCCCTCGGCCCGACGGCCGCTCACGCGCACCTCCAGGCCCTGTTCCAGCGCGTGGCGGGCAAAACGCCCGCCAATGAAACCGCTTGCGCCGGTCACCAGAATTTTCATGAAACGCTCCGCATCGGGTTCAGCTTGAATAAGGGCGCGTGCCGGCTCATGCCACCAACCAGCGTGCCGCCTGGCGTGCCAGGTGGTCCGTTAGGTCGCTCAGCAATTGCCCGCCATGACGCCAGTGGTGCCAATACAGCGGTACATCGATCCAGCGCTCTGGCAACAGCTGCACCAAGGTGCCGCTGGCCAACTGCGTGCGTGCCTGCAACGCCGGCACCAGGCCCCAGCCAAGCCCATGCTCGGCCATGCGCAGGAAGCCTTCCGACGAAGGACACAGGTGGTGCAGGAAACCACCCTCGATGCCCAGTTCAGCCAGGTAGCGGTGCTGCAACAGGTCATCGGGGCCATAGACCAGCGCCGGGGTCTGGGCCAATTGTCCCGCAACGAAGCCGTCGGGGAAATGCCTCTCGACGAACCCGGGGCTGGCCAGCGCCAGGTAGCGCATGGCCCCCAGCGGGAGGCTGCGCGCGCCCGCCACGGGTCGTTCGCTGCCGCAGACACAGGCGGCCACCTCCCCGGCACGCATGCGCTTGAGGCCCACGTCCTGGTCTTCGACTACCAGATCCAGCAATACGCCACGCGCCGTGCAGAAGTCGCCGACGGCGGCCGCCCACCACGTGGCCAGGCTATCGGCGTTCAGGGCGATGCGCAGCCTTTGCGGCATGCCTTCCTCGTCCAGGGCCGGCACCTGCCCTTGAAGGTCGCGTTCGAGCAAGCGTACTTGCTGAACGTGGTTGAGCAGCCGTCGGCCGATCTCCGTGGGCACCGGTGGGGTCGCCCTTACCAGCACCGGCTGGCCAACCCGCGCTTCCAGCAACTTGATGCGTTGGGAGACCGCCGACTGAGACAGCCCCAGCACCTGGGCGGCACGTTCGAAACCGGCCTGCTCAGTAACGGCGGCCAGCGCGGAAAGCAGTTTGTAATCAAACATTACTTTTCCTAATGAGTGATGAACGCTATTTGTTTTTCTTATACAGCAAAGCCCCCCACACTCCCAGTACTCGAACAGGAGAATGGCAGGCATGTGGCACAGTTATATGAACGGTCTGATGGTCGCGGCGGGGCTGATCATGGCAATCGGTACCCAGAATGCCTTTGTGCTGGCCCAGAGCCTGCGCCGCGAGCATCACCTGCCCGTCGCGGCGTTATGCGTGCTGTGCGACGCGGTGCTGGTGACCCTGGGTGTGTTCGGGCTGGCCAACGTACTGGTCCACAGCCCATTGCTGCTAAGCGTGGCGCGTTGGGGTGGCGCGGCCTTCCTGTTGTGGTACGGCGCCCAGGCATTACGCCGTGCCTGTTCCCGGCAGAGCCTGCAACAAGGCCAGCACAGCGGCCAGCGTTCGCGTCGGGCAGTGTTGCTCAGCGCCCTGGCGGTCACCTTGCTCAACCCCCATGTGTACCTGGACACCGTACTGCTCATTGGCTCCCTGGGCGCCCAGCAGGCCGAACCCGGCGCGTACGTGGCCGGCGCCGCCAGCGCGTCCTTGCTGTGGTTCTTCACCCTGGCCCTGGGTGCGGCGTGGCTGGCCCCTTGGCTGGCGCGGCCCGCCACGTGGCGGCTGCTGGATCTGATGGTGGCGGTGATGATGTTCGCCGTGGCAGCACAACTGATCGTTGCCTGAGCCACTGGTCTGCGGGCGGCAGCCGCTCTGGAACCTCTATCCCACACAGTTGTTGCGTGGTTATGCCGCAGCCCCGGTGCTATGATCCCAAGCTTGCGCCGCAAAGAGTAAAAACTCGCCGGCGTATCTATGGCCGCCCGTGATCGGCCTTGCGCTCACCGCAACAGACCTGATTAGGAGAATCACCATGGCTTTTGAATTGCCGCCGCTGCCCTACGCCCACGATGCGCTGCAGCCGCACATCTCCAAAGAGACGCTGGAATACCACCACGACAAGCACCACAACACCTACGTCGTGAACCTGAACAACCTGGTGCCAGGCACCGAGTTCGAAGGCAAGACCCTGGAAGAAATCGTCAAGTCTTCCTCCGGTGGCATCTTCAACAACGCCGCCCAGGTCTGGAACCACACTTTCTACTGGAACTGCCTGGCGCCAAACGCCGGTGGCCAGCCTACCGGCGCCCTGGCCGAGGCCATCAACGCTGCGTTCGGCTCCTTCGACAAGTTCAAGGAAGAGTTCAGCAAGACTTCCATCGGCACCTTCGGCTCCGGCTGGGGCTGGCTGGTGAAGAAAGCTGACGGCTCCCTGGCCCTGGCCAGCACCATTGGCGCCGGCAACCCGCTGACCAGCGGCGACACCCCGCTGCTGACCTGCGATGTCTGGGAACACGCTTACTACATCGACTACCGCAACCTGCGTCCGAAGTATGTCGAGGCGTTCTGGAGCCTGGTCAACTGGAAGTTCGTGGCTGAGCAGTTCGAAGGTAAAACCTTCACTGCCTAAGCTGCCAGCTTGCTGAAAAACCCGGCTTCGGCCGGGTTTTTTGTGCGTGCGGATTTTGCAAAGTGGCGGCAAGCGCAACACGCTGCTAATGGGATCGTGGACATATCCATTGCACAGGGTGCGCGAACTGGCGGTTCCGGCCTGACGCCGGCTCACTTTTTTTCAAACGACAAAAAGTAAGCAAAAGCAACATCAAAAGCCAGCGAAAAACCCAATCCTGAGATCGGCTTTCTCTACGGGAACGCAGTTAGCGAGCGCCGACGCACTTGAGCCAAGTGTTAGCTTCCGCCTTGGTTCTTGGCTTTTGCTTTTGCTTTTGCTTTTGCTTTTGCTGTGGCTTTTGCTTTTGCTGTGGCTTTTGATCTTGCTTTTGATGTACCGCCCCGTTAAGCGCCTGGGCCACCTTTCGGCGCCGACCAGGGGGCTGCCCGCAGGGCCCGAGGCGTCAGCCGAGGAAACGGCCCCGGCACGCTTCTATAGCCGGGGCCGTTTGCCCCCTGGTCGGCGTCGGAAGGTGGGTACCCGGAGCGCAGCGCAGGGCCCCAGCAGGGGCGAGCCCTTTTTGGTTACTTTTTGGGGCGTCTGCCAAAAAGTGACTCGCCGTAAGGGCGAAACCGCCAGCCGGGCCGCCACCCCCTTGGATATGTACTCGAATTGAAAAGCCACGCTGCTAATAGGATCGCACGCATATCCATTGAGCAGGGTGCGCAAACTGGCGGTTCCGGCCTTACGCCGGCTCACTTTTTTTCAAACGACAAAAAAAGTAAGCAAAAAAGTCTCGCCCCTGCTGGGGCCCTACGCTGCGCTCCGGGTTCCCTCCTTCCGGCGCCGACCAAAGGGCAAACGGCCCCGGCTATAGAAGCGTGCCGGGGCCGTTCCTCGGCTAAAGCCTCGGGCCCTGCGGGCTGCCCTCTGGTCGACACCGGAAGGAGGCCCAGGCGCTTTACGGGGCGGCACGTCAAAAGCAAAAGCAAAAGCAACATCAAAAGCAGGATCAAAGGCCAGCAAAAACCCAACCCTGAGATCGGCTTTCTCTACGGCAACGCACCTCAGCCAAATGTTGGCTTCCGCCGTGGCTTTTGCTGTGGCTTTGGCTTTGGCTTTTGCCTTTGCTTTTGATCTTGCTTTTGACGTGCCGCCCCGTTAAGCGCCTGGGCCGCCTTTCGGCGCCGACCAGGGGGCTGCCCGCAGGGCCCGAGGCGTCAGCCGAGGAAACGGCCCCGGCACGCTTCTATAGCCGGGGCCGTTTGCCCCCTGGTCGGCGTCGGAAGGTGGGTACCCGGAGCGCAGCGCAGGGCCCCAGCAGGGGCGAGCCCTTTTTGGTTACTTTTTGGGGCGTCTGCCAAAAAGTGACTCGCCGTAAGGGCGAAACCGCCAGCCGGGCCGCCACCCCCTTGGATATGTACTCGAATTGAAAAGCCACCCTGCTAATAAGGATCGCACGCATATCCATTGAGCAGGTTGCGCAAACTGACGGTTCCGGCCTTACGCCGACTCACTTTTTCCCAAACGACAACAAACTTTGCGCGCCCCACCACAGAGCTTTTCCTCACACCTCGCAGCCTGCAACGCAAACCCCTTGCCTCGATCTGCGATACAGCTAAGATCTACACAGGCTCACCCCTTGACTGCCCACCGGGATTGCCACCGATAATGGCATATTGATGCCACCTGCATGCAACAAGGAATGGCCCTTTGAAGCTGGAACTCAAGAACAGCTTGTCGGTGAAGTTGCTACGCGTTGTGCTGCTCTCTGCGCTGATCGTAGGGGTAGTGCTCAGTTGCGCCCAAATCGTGTTCGATGCCTACAAGACCCGTCAGGCCGTGGCCAACGATGCCGCGCGGATCCTCGACATGTTCCGCGACCCGTCCACCCAGGCGGTGTACAGCCTCGACCGGGAAATGGGTATGCAGGTCATCGAAGGCCTGTTCCAGGACAATGCGGTGCGCATCGCCTCCATCGGGCACCCCAATGAACCGATGCTGGCCGAGAAGACCCGCCCACCGCTAAAGACCGCCACACGCTGGCTGACCGACCCCATCCTGGGCCAGGAGCGCACCTTCACCACGCAACTGGTGGGCCGCGGGCCCTACAGCGAATACTATGGCGACTTGAGCATCACCCTGGACACCGCGCCCTACGGCCAGGGTTTCATCATGAGTTCGGTGATCATCTTCATTTCCGGTGTATTGCGCGCCATGGCCATGGGCCTGGCTTTGTACCTGGTGTACCACTGGCTGCTGACCCGGCCGCTCAAACAGATCATCGAACACCTGACGCAAATCAACCCCGACCGCCCCAGCGAACACAAGCTGCCAGCGCTCAAGGGCCACGAGAAAAACGAACTGGGGCTGTGGATCAATACCGCCAACCAGCTGCTGGCGTCCATCGAGCGCAACACGCACCTGCGCCATGAAGCTGAAAACAGCCTGCTGCGCATGGCCCAGTACGACTTCCTCACCGGCCTGCCCAACCGCCAGCAACTGCAGTCACAGCTGGACAAGATCCTGATCGATGCCGGCCGGTTGCAGCGCCGGGTAGCTGTGTTGTGCGTCGGCCTGGACGATTTCAAGAGCATCAACGAGCAATTCACCTACCAGACCGGCGACCAATTGCTGCTGGCCCTGGCCGACCGCCTGCGGGCCCACAGCGGCCGCCTCGGGGCCCTGGCACGCCTGGGGGGCGACCAGTTCGCCCTGGTACAGGCCGACATCGACCAGCCCTACCAGGCCGCCGAACTGGCGCAAAGCATTCTTGACGACCTGGAGGCCCCCTTCGGCCCCGACCTGCAGGAGATCCGCCTGCGCGCGACCATCGGCATCACCCTGTTCCCCGAGGACGGCGACAGTACTGAAAAGCTGCTGCAGAAAGCCGAACAGACCATGACCTTGGCCAAGTCCCGCTCGCGCAACCGCTACCAGTTCTACATCGCCAGCGTCGACAGTGAAATGCGCCGGCGTCGCGAGCTGGAAAAGGACCTGCGCGAAGCCATCGCGCGCGGCCAACTGTTCCTCGCTTACCAGCCCCAGATCAGCTATCGCGACCATCGCGTGGTCGGGGTGGAGGCCTTGCTGCGCTGGCAGCACCCTGAGCACGGCCTGGTGCCCCCCGACCAGTTCATCCCTCTGGCCGAACAGAACGGCAGCATCATCGCCATCGGTGAATGGGTCATGGACCAGGCCTGCCGACAACTGCGCGAATGGCTGGACCAGGGCTTCAATGACCTGCGCATGGCGGTCAACCTCTCCACCGTGCAGCTGCACCACGCCGAACTGCCACGAGTGGTCAGCAACTTCCTGCAGATCTACCGCCTGCCGCCGCGCAGCCTGGAACTGGAAGTCACCGAAACCGGCCTGATGGAAGACATCAGCACCGCCGCCCAGCACCTGCTGAGCCTGCGCCGCTCGGGCGCCTTGATCGCCATCGACGACTTCGGCACCGGCTACTCCTCGCTCAGTTACCTGAAATCGCTGCCACTGGACAAGATCAAGATCGACAAGAGCTTCGTCCAGGACCTGCTGGAAGACGACGATGACGCCACCATCGTGCGAGCCATCATCCAGCTGGGCAAAAGCCTGGGCATGCAGGTGATCGCCGAAGGCGTGGAAACCCTTGAGCAGGAACGCTACATCATTTCCGAAGGCTGCCACGAGGGCCAGGGCTACCTGTACAGCAAACCGCTGCCAGCCCGCGAATTGACCGCCTTCCTCAAGCAGGCCCAGCGTAGCCAGGCAGTGAGCCTTTAAGGCCCTGCCCCGGGCCTGATGAATTTGCTTACATCTTCCTGGTTTACATAAAACGCATATCCTTCGCATGATTGCGCCGATTTTGCGCGTGGCCCCCGCCTCGCCTCCTCTCTCGACGCAGGATATCGCCATGACTCACATGCCCCTGGCCACCGCTGGCCTGCTGGCCATCGCCGTCTCGCTCGCCGGTTGCGACGACAGCAAGCAGGAACAGGCGCCCGCGACGCAGGCGACCGCCGCCAGCGCCGCAGCCACGGGCGGTGTCGGGGTTGACGAAGCCGCGGCCCGAGCAGTGGTGGCGCATTATGCCGACCTGGCCCTGGCGGTATTCACCGACGCCCACACTGGCGCCGTGGCGCTGCAGGCGGCGATCGACGCCTTCCTTGCCAAGCCGGATGACAACACGCTCGACGCGGCACGCCAGGCCTGGGTCGCGGCCCGCGTGCCCTACCTGCAAAGCGAGGTATTCCGGTTCGCCAACCCCATCGTTGATGACTGGGAAGGCCAGGTGAATGCCTGGCCGCTGGACGAAGGCCTGATCGACTACGTCGACACCAGCTACGAGTCGGCGTTGGGCAACCCGGCCGCCAAGGCCAACATCATCGCCAACGCGCATATCCAGATCGGCGAGGACAAGGTCGACATCACCGAAATCACCCCCGAGTCATTGGCCAGCCTCAACGAACTGGGCGGTTCGGAAGCCAACGTGGCCACCGGGTACCACGCCATCGAGTTCCTGTTGTGGGGCCAGGACCTGAACGGCACCGGCCCCGGCGCGGGCAACCGACCGGCGTCCGACTACCGGCTGGGGCCCGACGCCACTGGCGGCCACAACGATCGCCGCCGGGCCTACCTGAGCGCTGTGACCCGCCTGCTGGTGTCCGACCTGCAGGACATGACCCAGCAATGGAAAGCCGGGGTCGCCGACAACTACCGCGCCAGCCTGGAAGCGGAACCAGGGCGCAACGGCCTGCGCAAGATGCTGTTCGGCATGGGCAGCCTGTCGCTGGGCGAACTGGCGGGCGAGCGGATGAAGGTGTCTTTGGAAGCCAACTCGCCAGAAGACGAGCACGATTGCTTCAGCGACAACACGCACCACTCCCACTACTACGACGCGCTGGGCATTCGTAATATCTACCTGGGGGAGTACACGCGCCTGGACGGCAGTCGCTTGAGCGGTCCGAGTCTTTCGGCGCTGGTGGCCAAGGCCGACCCGGCGAGCGATGCCAGCCTGCGTGCCGACCTGGACGCCACGCAGGCCCGCTTGCAGGCCATCGTCGACCGCGCGAACGGCGGCGAGCACTACGACCAGCTGATCGCCGTGGGCAACGAAGCCGGTCATCAGCTGGTACGCGAAGCCATCAGCGCGCTGGTGCGGCAGACGGCGGCCATCGAGAACGCGGCTGGCAAGCTGGGCATCAGCGACCTGAACCCGGACACGGCTGACCATAACTTCTAGCCCCTGCCCTTTTGCCATGGATTGCCAATGTCGTCTGCCCCCCACTTCGGCGCCACGTTACTGACCCTGTGCCTGACAGGCTGCGGCGATAGCGTGCGCCTGGGGGTGGAGGAGCCCGGGGAAGCCTTGGCAGGCGGTACCACCACGGTGTGGCGTGGTGACGTCAACGCCTTCGCCCAGCCTTCGGCCAACCTGTCGGGGGAACGCCGGGTGGACTTCAGCGCCGGCAACAGTTTCTTTCGCAGCCCGTGGGTCATAGCCCCCGCGACCACGATCGCCCGCGACGGCCTGGGCCCGCTATTCAACAGCAATGCCTGCCAGAACTGCCATATCAAGGATGGCCGCGGCCACCCGCCCGAGCCGGATGCCAGCAGCGCGGTATCGATGCTGGTGCGCGTGTCCATTCCCGACACGGCGGCCCAGGCGCACGTCATCCAGCGCCTGGGTGTCAACCCCGAACCGGTGTACGGCACCCAACTGCAGGACATGGCGATTCCCGGGGTCGCCCCGGAGGCCAAGGTACGAGTGGAATATGACCTGGTGCCCGTCACTTTCGACGACGGCACCCGGGTCGAGTTGCGCAAGCCGCGCCTGGTACTGAGCCAACTGGGCTATGGGCCGCTGCACCCCGATGCGCGCCTTTCGGCCCGCGTCGCGCCCCCGATGATCGGCCTGGGCCTGCTGGAGGCCATTCCCGAATCCGCGCTTCTAGCCAACGCCGAGGCTCAGGCGGCCCAGGCCGACGGCGTTCATGGCCAGCCCAACTGGGTGTGGGACGGCGCCCAGGGCAGAACCGTGATCGGCCGCTTTGGCTGGAAAGCTGGCCAGCCTACCCTTGCCCAGCAGAATGCCCACGCGTTTGCCAACGACCTGGGGCTGACTACCCGCCAGTTGCCCGATGCGCCCTGCACGGCGGCCCAGTTCGAGTGCCTGGTCGCGCCCCACGGCGGCGCCCCGGAGGTGAGCGAAAACATCGAACGCCTGGTGCTGTTCTACACCCGCAACGTGGCGGTACCGGCACGCCGGGACGTCAACACCCCCCAGGTTCTGGCCGGCAAACAACTCTTCCACCAGGCCGGCTGCCAGACCTGCCATGTGCCCCAATACACCACCGCCGCTGACGCTGCCGAACCGGAACTGGCGAACCAGCGCATTCGCCCCTACACCGACCTGCTGCTGCATGACATGGGGCCGGGGCTGGCGGACCAGCGCAGCGAGTTCACCGCCACTGGCCAACAATGGCGCACCGCGCCGCTGTGGGGCATGGGCTTGAGCGAGGCGGTCAGCGGCCATACGCAGTACCTGCACGACGGCCGCGCGCGTGACGCCATGGAGGCCATTTTATGGCACGACGGCGAGGCTAACTCGTCGCGCCGCCATGTGTTGTCGTTCAATGCCGGGCAGCGCGCGGCGCTGCTGGCGTTTTTGAATTCACTGTAAGCCCAGCCGGGAGCTTCGCATGTTTCGTCCCACCCTGTTATTCACCAGCCTCGCCGCCCTGGTTCTGGGCGCCTGCACCCCGCAGGACCAGCAGGCGGCTACCAGCGCGGCGATTGCCGAACAGGTGATACTGCCCAGTTACAACCGCTGGGCCGACGCCGACCGGCAGTTGGCCGTCAGCGCCCTGGCCTATTGCCAAGGCAGTGCCAGCCTGGACACCGCCCGTGCAGACTTCCTCCATGCCCAGCGCGCCTGGGCGCAGTTGCAGCCGCTGCTGATCGGCCCCCTCGCCGAAGGCAACCGCACATGGCAGGTGCAGTTCTGGCCCGACAAGAAAAACCTGGTGGGGCGCCAGGTGGACCAACTGGTGAACGCATCGACGCCGGTGGACGCCAGCCAGCTGGCCAGCGCCAGCGTGGTGGTGCAGGGGCTGTCGGCTTACGAGTACATCCTGTTCGACGCCCGCCTTGATCTGGCCGACGCCGGTCAGAAGGCTCGATACTGCCCCTTGCTGATAGCCATCGGCGAACATCAGAAGACCCTCGCCGAGAGCATCCTGGCCCAGTGGAACAGCCCCCAGGGCATGCTCTGGGAACTGAGCCACTTCCCCAACCCGCGCTACGCCGACGGCCACGAGGCCATCGCCGACCTGCTGCGGACCCAGGTCACCGCACTGGACACGCTGAAGAAAAAGCTCGGCACCCCACTCGGCCGGCAGAGCAAGGGTATTGCCCAACCGCTGCAGGCCGAAGCGTGGCGCAGCCAGGCATCATTGGCGAACCTGGCCGCCAGCCTGGACGCTGCCCAGGCCGTGTGGCAAGGCGTGGACGGCCAAGGCTTGCGCCGCTTGCTGGGCAAAGAGCAAAAGGGGCTGGCTGAACGCCTGGATGCGGCGTACGTGGCGGCGCAGACACTGCTTGCGCAGCACCCGCGCCCCTTGGCCGAGTTGCTGGCCGATCCCCAGGGCCGCCAGCAACTGGAAACCCTTTACGACCGCCTCAATACCCTGCACCGGCTGCATGAAGGCGAGCTGGCCAAGGCACTGGGCATCGCCCTGGGCTTCAACGCCAACGACGGGGACTGAGCATGGGCTTGGCACAGTGGTTCAAGACCTTGCTCACCCCCACGGCCACACCGCTGTTACTGTCGGCGCGCGACGACGGCGAAGGCCACCATTACGCCGTTGGTTACCGCCTCGATGGCCGGCAGGTGTTCGCCACCCGTGTCAGCCAGCGCTGCCACGCCATCGTCCAGCATCCCCGGCTTCCCCTGGCACTGTTCGTGGCGCGGCGCCCCGGCACCGAAAGCTACCTGCTGGACCTGCGCGATGGACGCCTGGTGCACACCGTGAACACCCCGCCCGACCGCCATTTCCAGGGGCATGCCGTGGTCCATGCGAGCGGCGAATGGCTGTACACCACGGAAAACGACACCCGCGAGCCCGGCCGGGGTGTCATCGGTGTGTACCGCTTCGACGGGCCACGCCTGGTCCGCCACGGCGAGCTCCCCAGCCATGGCATCGGCCCCCATGAACTGGCCTGGATGCCCGACGGCGAGACCCTGGTGGTGGCCAACGGCGGCATTCGCACCGAAGCCGAGAGCCGGGTGGAGATGAACCTCGACGCCATGGCCCCCAGCCTGGTGCTGATGGGCCGTGACGGAACATGCCTGAGCCAGGAAACCCTGGCACAGCCGATGAACAGCGTACGCCACTTGGCCGTCGCGAACGACGGCACCGTGCTGGCCTGCCAGCAGTACATGGGCGATGCCGAACACGGCGCACCGCTGCTGGCGGTCAAGCGTCCGGGGCAGGCAATGCAACCCTTCCCGGTCAGCGAGCGGCAACTGCGGCTGATGGCCCATTACACCGCCAGCGTCGCCGTGCACGACGGCTTGCGCCTGGTGGCGCTGACCGCGCCGCGTGCCAACCGGTTTTTCGCCTGGGACCTGGATACCGGCGCCGAGCGCCTCGAAGTCAGCATGCCCGACTGTGCGGGCGTAGCGGCGGTAGCGGATGGCTTCGTGGTCACTTCCGGCCAGGGCCGCGCCCGCCTGTTCGATTGCCGCGGCCCTGCCCCGCTGGGCCGCGCCCTGAAACTGCCCGCCGGCTACTGGGACAACCACCTGCACCGCGCCGGTTAGTGGCCGTAGGGCCGCTTGCTGCCCGCGCGGGGCAACCGAAACAGAGGTAATATCCAGCAACACAGCGCGTTGGCATAAAGCGCTGTACGGGAATAATGTGCTGCACTCTTCGTCTGCTCTCCAAGGAAAAGGAATATGCTGCGTCGCCGCATGCTGATCATGTTGGGCATCGTGCTGCTCGTCGTGCTGGTGCTGGGTGGCTACAAGGCCTTTTCCGTGTACCGGCAGATCCAGCAGTTCACCGCGCCAAAGCCGCCCGTGGCCGTCGCCGTAGCCACCGCCACCGAGCGCGCCTGGCAATCGCGCCTGCCGGCGGTTGGCAGCCTGAAGGCGCTGCAGGGCGTCAACCTGAGCCTGGAGGTTGCGGGTACCGTGCGCAGCATCCAGTTCGATTCCGGCCAGCAGGTCAAAGCCGGCCAGCCGCTGCTGCAACTCGACAGCGACGTCGAAACCGCCCTGCTCGGTACCGCCCAGGCCGACCTGGGCCTGGCCCAGGTAGACTACGGCCGCGGCGCCCAGCTGGTAGACAGCCGGGCAATTTCACGGGGCGAATTCGACCGGCTCAACGCCGTACTGCTCAAGAACAAGGCCACCGTGGCCCAGCTCAAGGCCAGCCTGGCGAAGAAGAATATCGTCGCCCCGTTCAGCGGCACCATCGGCATTCGCAGGGTGGACGTGGGCGACTACCTGGCCAGCGGCACGGTCATCGCCACCCTCCAGGACCTCAGCAGCCTGTACGTGGACTTCTACGTCGCCGAGCAGGTCATCCCCCAGGTTCACCTGGACCAACCGGTGCGGGTGACAGTCGCCGCGTGGCCGGGGCAGACCTTCGAAGGCCGCATCAGCGCCCTGAACCCCAAGGTGGAAGACAGTACCCGCAACATCCTCATCCGCGCGACGCTGGCCAACCCCCAGGGCAAGCTGTTGCCCGGGATGTTCGCCAACCTGCAGATCGTGCTGCCACAACCCAGGACCGAAGTGGTCGTACCCGAAAGCGCCGTGGCCTACACCCTGTACGGCAACTCGCTGTACGTGATCGGTGAAAAGCATGAAGCCGACGGCAAGCCCAGCACCGACGCCCAGGGCAAACCGGTGTTGATCGCCGAGCGCCGCTTCGTGGACACCGGCGAGCGCCGCGACGGCGTCGTCATCATCAGCAAGGGCCTCAAGGCCGGCGAACAGGTGGTCACCGGCGGCCAACTGAAACTTACCAACGGCGCGTCCGTCAGCGTCAACCCCGACCAGACTCAGCCCAACCACTGACCCAGGAGAACGGCCATGGCCTTTACCGACCCGTTCATCCGCCGGCCCGTGCTGGCCAGTGTGATCAGCCTGCTGATCGTGCTGCTGGGGTTCCAGGCTTGGAGCAAGCTGCCCATCCGCCAATACCCGCAGATGGAGAACGCCCTGATCACGGTGACCACCGCCTACCCCGGCGCCAACGCCGAAACCATCCAGGGCTATATCACCCAGCCACTGCAGCAAAGCCTGGCCAGTGCCGAAGGCATCGACTACATGACCTCGGTGAGCCGGCAGAACTTCTCGGTGATTTCCATCTACGCGCGCATTGGTGCCGACAGCGACCGCCTGTTCACGGAATTGCTGGCCAAGGCCAACGAGGTGAAGAACAAGCTGCCCCAGGACGCCGAAGACCCAGTCCTGAGCAAGGAAGCCGCCGACGCCTCAGCGCTGATGTACATCAGCTTTTTCAGCGACCAGTTGAACAACCCGCAGATCACCGATTACCTGTCGCGGGTTATCCAGCCCAAGCTGGCGACACTGCCAGGCATGGCCCAGGCCGAAATCCTGGGCAACCAGGTGTTCGCCATGCGCCTGTGGCTGGACCCGGTGAAACTGGCCGGTTATGGCCTGAGCGCCAACGATGTCACCGACGCGGTACGCCGCTACAACTTTCTGTCGGCCGCGGGCGAGGTGAAGGGCGAATACATCGTCACCAGCATCAACGCCACCACCGACCTGAAGTCCACCGAAGGCTTCGCCGCCATCCCGCTCAAGACAGACGGCGACAGCCGGGTGCTGCTGGGTGACGTGGCGCGTGTGCAGATGGGGGCGGAAAACTACGACACCGTCAGTTCATTCAATGGCACGCCTTCGGTTTATATCGGCATCAAGGCTACGCCTGGCGCCAACCCGCTGGACGTGATCCGCGAAGTGCGCAAGCTGATGCCTGAGCTCGAGGCGCAACTACCGCCCAACCTCAAGGCATCCATCGCCTACGACGCCACCCTGTTCATCCAGGCCTCCATCGACGAAGTGGTCAAGACCCTCTTCGAGGCGGTGCTGATCGTGGTTGTGGTGGTGTTCCTGTTCCTCGGCGCCCTGCGCTCGGTGGTCATCCCCGTGATCACCATTCCGCTGTCGATGATCGGTGTGCTGTTCTTCATGCAACTGATGGGGTATTCCATCAACCTGCTGACCCTGCTGGCCATGGTGCTGGCAATCGGCCTGGTGGTGGACGACGCCATCGTGGTCGTCGAGAACATCCACCGTCATATCGAGGAAGGCCGCAGCCCGTTCGACGCCGCCCTGGAAGGTGCCCGTGAAATCGCCATGCCGGTGGTGTCCATGACCATCACCCTGGCCGCCGTTTACGCGCCCATCGGTTTCCTGGAAGGGCTCACTGGCGCGTTGTTCAAGGAATTCGCCTTGACGCTGGCCGGCGCCGTGGTCATTTCCGGCGTGGTTGCACTGACGCTGTCGCCCATGATGTGCGCCTTGCTCCTGCGTGCCGACACCAACCCCAAGGGTTTGGCGCACCGCCTGGACCAGGTCTTCGAGCGCCTCAAGCAACGTTACCAGCGCATGCTGCACGCCACCCTGCAGACCCGCCCGGTGGTGGTGGTGTTCGCGGTGATCGTGCTGGGCCTGATTCCGGTGTTCCTCAAGTTCACCCAGTCGGAGCTGGCGCCCAACGAAGATCAGGGCATCATCTTCATGATGGCCACGGCGCCGCAACCCACCAACCTCGACTACCTGAACACCTACACCAACCAGTTCCTGACCATTTTCAAGGACTTCCCCGAGTACTACTCATCATTCCAGATCAACGGCTTCAACGGCGTGCAATCGGGTATCGGCGGCTTCCTGCTCAAGCCGTGGAACGAACGCAACCGCACGCAGATGGAGCTGCTGCCCGAGGTTCAGGCACGCCTGGCGCAGATCCCCGGGCTACAGATCTTCGGCTTCAACCTGCCGGCGCTGCCGGGTACCGGGGAAGGCCTGCCTTTCGAGTTCGTGATCAATACGGCGAACGACTACGAGTCGCTGCTGGACGTGGCGCAACGGGTCAAGGAGCGCGCCGAAGCCAGTGGCAAGTTCGCATTCCTGGACATTGACCTGGCCTTCGACAAGCCGGAAGTGGTGGTCGACATCGACCGCGCCAAGGCCGCGCAGATGGGCGTGTCGATGCAAGAGCTGGGCGGCACGCTCGCCACCCTGCTGGGGGAGTCGGAGATCAACCGCTTCACCCTCGATGGGCGCAGCTACAAGGTCATCGCCCAGGTGGAGCGCGCCTACCGCGACAATCCGGGCTGGCTCAATCAGTATTACGTGCGCAACAACCAGAACGAGTTGCTGCCGCTGTCAACGTTGATCAGCGTCAGCGACCGTGCCCGGCCGCGTCAGCTCAACCAGTTCCAGCAGCTGAACTCGGCCATCATCCAGGGCTACCCCATCGTCAGCATGGGCGAGGCCGTGCAGACCGTGCGCGATATCGCCAGTCAGGAAGCTCCAGCCGGCTTTGCCTTCGACTATGGCAGCAGCGCCCGGCAGTATGTTCAGGAAGGCAATGCGCTCTGGGTGACCTTCGGGCTGGCGCTGGCGATCATTTTCCTGGTGCTGGCGGCGCAGTTCGAAAGCTTCCGCGACCCGCTGGTGATTCTGGTCACTGTACCATTGTCGATCTGCGGTGCATTGATCCCGTTGTTCCTGGGCTGGTCAAGCCTGAACATCTACACCCAGGTGGGCCTGGTGACCTTGATCGGGCTGATCAGCAAGCACGGTATTCTGATCGTGGAGTTCGCCAACCAGTTGCGGCGGGACAAGGGGCTTGGCGTGCGGGAAGCCGTTGAAGAAGCCGCGGCGATTCGTCTGCGGCCGGTACTGATGACCACCGCGGCGATGGTTTTTGGCATGGTGCCACTGATACTGGCCACAGGTGCTGGCGCGGTAAGCCGTTTCGACATCGGGTTGGTGATCGCCACGGGGATGTCGGTGGGCACGCTGTTCACCCTGTTCGTGCTGCCCTGCGTGTACACGCTGGTGGCCAGACCCGACCGAGCCGAGTAGCAGCGGACCCGGCCGCGTCCTGACCACCGCGCAGCCCCCGGCACACGCTGAAAAAGCAGGGGACCGGTCAGCCGCGGGAGCGCACGCCCTGGGTCATGCCGAACATGAACAGCAACAGGTCATGGTCAGGCTTGGCATCAGCGTGCACCTTGGGTGTACGGGGCAACGGGCACTGTTGCGCGGCGCTCAGCACGCCAGGCCGTGGCTGATCCCAGGCGGCCATGGCAGCCGTGGTCACCGCCAGCGCACCTACCAGAAACAAACCTCGAGCAATTTCTAGTTTCATCACTCTAAACCTTTGATTACGCTGCCAAACGCCGTCTCATAAAAGTAGAGCAGTTTTTTCCAGTCTGCGTCGCTGAACGACGAGTGGCGACGCAGTTGCTTCATGTCATGCTGGGCGGCGCCGTAGGCAGTCCAGCGGCGTCGGCACTTCTCCAGGTCCAGCAACGCCACCTCGGGCCTGGCGGCAGCGCCCTCGCCTACCACACGTACAAACACGTGCTTGATATACAGGCAACTGTGCTGCCAACGCCCGCGGTGCATGCGCGCCAGGTTTTCCGCCAGCTGCTGCAGCATCGCATCATGGACCGCCTCGCCATACTGCTCACGCCCGCCCGCTGCGTACCATTTTTCAATCTCGTCGAACCCATCCAGCGACTCGGTCACCAGCAACGCGCGCCACTGGTGTTTCGGGTCACGCTGGGCACCGCAGAACACCATCTTCGGAACGTTGACATTCAGTGCATACAAGCCCTGCAACGCATCACGCTCGCGCAGCACGGTTGGCCGGCCGAAGGGATGCAGCACGCTGCGGTAAATGTGCCCGGTCTGACGCTTGATATATAGCAGTTGGCCATTGTCGGCGTAAACCCGCTGCACCCCACTTTCCCCACCGCGACGGACATTGGGTTCTTCAACCCACTCACCCCGCTGACGCCAGAAATAATCGAAGCGCGTTTCGGACCCCGCCGTGTTTTCAGTAGCGTAGTCGATTGCCATTCGGTACTCCTCGCGAAAAATGGCTACACGATGGCGGCAGGCAAGGGCCCGGAACGGCGGCAAAGTTAGCCAGTCGTCCGTCATCGTCGTGTAATGCCAATGTGAAAAAAATGTAGGAAAGCTCAGAAATAGGAGCAAGGTTTTACAGAAGCTTGATGATGGCGAAGGGCCATGTGTCGCTAAATGATTCTACGCTGCATCAGCCGCTTGTCGCCAGCGTCACCTGGAAGCAGCAACCGTTGGGGTCACGTGCCGTCAGTTCAACCTGCCAACCCTGGTCATCGCAGATACGTTGAACCAGCGACAACCCCAAGCCCAACCCTTCTCCGCGACGCTCGGTGGCGCGCACGAATGGCTGGAACACGGCCAGGCGTTTCTCCTCGGGAATGCCGATGCCAGTGTCCTCGACCGTGAAGCCCGTGGGCTCGAGCGTCAGGCGGATGAAACCGGTGTCGGTGTAATGCAACGCGTTGCGCAGCAAGTTGCCCATCACGGCCAGCAGGAAGGTCGCGTTGTAGCGGGTAGCTGGCAGTTCACCGCGCACCACTTCCAATACCAGGCCTTTGTGCTCGATGGGACCGCGCCACAGGCTGATCAGGTTATCGGCTACCTGGTCCAGGCTCAGTTGCGCGCTGATTTCGCTTTCGTTGCGCTGGGCCCGCGCCAACATCAGGAAGGTCTGCACCAATTCGCGCATTTCCACGCAGGCCCGGGCTATACGCTCCACCTGAGCACGGGCGCGGGCATCCAAAGCCGGGTTTTCCAGCAACAGTTCACAGGAGGTCGCCAGCACCATCAATGGCGTGCGCAACTCGTGGCTGACGTCACTGGTGAACAAGCGCTCCCGGGTCAATGCATCACGCAAGCGCCCCAGGGTGGCGTCGAACGCCACGGCCAACTCGCCCACTTCATCAGCGGCATAGTCGGGTGCCAGGGGCGGCGCCAAGCCCAGCAATTGGTCGCGGTGGCGCACCTGGCGTGCCAGGCGCACCACGGGTGCCATCACCCGACGGGCAAGCACCCAGCCCAGAAACACCGCCAGCGCCAAACTGAGCACGAAACCCACCAGCACCACGGCGAACAGCACCCGCTCGCGTTCTTCGAAATCGCTCTGGTCTTGCAGCAGCACATAGCGGCGGTCGTCGACTATTTCCACCATGGCGTGGTAAGAGAGGTCACCACGAAACACCTCGTGAAAACCCGGCGCCAGGTGCCGCAGGTCTTTGGGTAACGCATAGTCACCGCGCCCGCCACTGTAATAGAACAACTGGTCCGGCTCGGGGCGGTGGTTCCAGTCACTGACATTGTCCATCAGCAGCAAGCGCTGCAGGTCGCCCCCCAGGCCTGCCGAAATCAGCTTTTCTTCCACCAGGTGCACCGTGGCCACGATGCCCACGGCGAAGGCGCCTGCCACCAAGGCACTCATCAGGGCAAAAGCGATGATGATGCGTTGTGCGAGGCTTTGCTTAAACTCCATCTTTGCCCTCGGCCAGGCGATACCCCACGCCATGCACCGTTTGCAGCAATGGTTTGTCGAACGGCTTGTCGATCACCTGGCGCAGTTGGTGAACGTGGCTGCGCAGGCTGTCGCTGTCCGGGCAATCATCGCCCCACAGGGCTTCTTCCAGCACTTCGCGACGCAAGACGTGGGGGCTTTTCTGCATCAGCACGGCCAGCAGCTTCAGGCCTACGGGGTTGAGCTTGAGCGCACGGCCCTGGCGGCTGACTTCAAGGGTGTCCAGGTCGTAGCTCAGGTCGCCGACCTGCAGGCTGCGCCGCCCGCCCCCCTGGGCCCGACGCAGTACCGCTTCGATGCGCGCGGCCAACTCCGACAGGGCAAAGGGCTTGACCAGGTAGTCGTCGGCGCCCGAACGGAAACCCTGCAGCCGGTCGTCCAACTGGTCGCGGGCGGTCAACATGATCACCGGGGTCTCGCGGCGCGCGTCTTCGCGCAGGCGCTTGCACAAGGTGTAGCCGTCGATGCCGGGCAGCATGATGTCCAGTACGATCAGGTCATAATGTTCGGTGGCCGCCAAGTGCAGACCGGACAGGCCATCTTGCGCGCAGTCCACCGTATAACCCTTCAAGCCCAGGTAATCGGCCAGGTTGGCGAGAATATCGCGGTTGTCTTCAACCAATAGAATTCGCATGGGCAGGTTCTCCGTCCAGTGTATTTGCCCGTGGGCGCAGGCAGCTTACGGCGTTCGGGCAGCCAGGGCCAGTGATGGCGTGGAATCGTCGCCGTCCTCTTCCTACGCTTTGCCCAGTGCCGCGGGCATAAAAAACCCCGCACGAGGCGGGGTTCTTGTGAAGCGAGGGGTGAGGCTGGCTTACATCATGCCGCCCATGCCACCCATGCCGCCCATGTCTGGCATGCCGCCAGCCGCAGGAGCATCTTCCTTGATCTCGGCGATCATGGCTTCGGTGGTGATCATCAGGCTGGCGATCGAGGAAGCAGCCTGCAGTGCCGAACGGGTCACTTTGGCTGGGTCCAGGATACCCATCTGGATCATGTCGCCGTATTCGCCGGTGGCAGCGTTGTAACCGAAGTTACCTTCGCCTTGCTTGACCTTGTCGACGACTACGCTTGGCTCGTCACCGGAGTTGGCAACGATCTGGCGCAGCGGTGCTTCGACAGCGCGACGCAGCAGAGCGATACCAACGTCCTGATCGGCGTTGTCGCCTTTCAGACCAGCGATGGCCTGCAGGGAACGGACCAGGGCCACGCCACCGCCAGGTACCACGCCTTCTTCGACGGCAGCACGGGTAGCGTGCAGGGCGTCTTCAACGCGGGCTTTCTTCTCTTTCATTTCAACTTCGGAGCCAGCGCCAACCTTGATCACTGCAACACCGCCGGACAGTTTGGCCAGGCGCTCTTGCAGTTTTTCACGGTCGTAGTCGGACGAAGTGTCGGCCACTTGCTGACGGATCTGGGTAACGCGAGCCTGGATGTCAGCCTCGACGCCAGCACCGTCGATGATGGTGGTGTTTTCTTTCGACAGAACGACGCGCTTGGCGTTACCCAGGTGCTCCAGGGTAGTGCTTTCCAGGCTCAGGCCGATCTCTTCGGAGATAACGGTACCGCCGGTCAGAACGGCGATGTCCTGCAGCATGGCCTTGCGGCGGTCGCCGAAGCCTGGGGCCTTGACGGCAGCAACCTTGACGATGCCACGCATGTTGTTCACGACCAGGGTCGCCAGGGCTTCGCCTTCGACGTCTTCAGCCACGATCAGCAGTGGGCGGCCGGCTTTGGCAACGGCTTCCAGCACTGGCAGCATTTCGCGGATGTTGGAGATCTTCTTGTCGACCAGCAGGATCAGCGGGCCGTCGAGCTCGGCGACCATGGTGTCTGGCTTGTTGACGAAGTAAGGGGACAGGTAGCCGCGGTCGAACTGCATGCCTTCAACGACCGACAGTTCGTTTTCCAGGCCCGAGCCTTCTTCAACGGTGATGACGCCTTCTTTACCGACTTTTTCCATGGCTTCGGCAATGATGTCGCCGATGGAGGAGTCGGAGTTGGCCGAAATGGTGCCGACCTGAGCAATGGCTTTGGAATCAGCGCATGGCTTGGACAGGCCTTTCAGCTCTTTGACGATGGCGATGGTGGCCTTGTCGATACCGCGCTTGAGGTCCATCGGGTTCATGCCGGCAGCGACGGCTTTCAGGCCTTCGTTGACGATCGACTGAGCCAGAACGGTGGCGGTGGTGGTGCCGTCGCCCGCATCATCGTTGGCACGGGAGGCAACGTCCTTGACCAGCTGCGCGCCCATGTTTTCGAAGCGGTCTTTCAGCTCGATTTCCTTGGCGACGGAAACGCCGTCCTTGGTGATGGTCGGAGCGCCGAAGCTCTTCTCGATGATCACGTTACGGCCTTTCGGGCCCAGGGTCGCTTTTACCGCGTCAGCCAGGACGTTAACGCCAGTCAGCATTTTCTTGCGGGCGGAGTCGCCGAATTTAACTTCTTTAGCAGCCATGATCGTTTTCCTTGAATACTGGGTAGTAACGGGAGAGCAGCGGGGGTTATCAGCCTTCGATGACGGCGAGAATTTCGTTCTCGCTCATCACCAGCAGGTCTTCGCCGTCGACTTTCACAGTGTTGCTGCCGGAGTAAGGGCCGAACACGACCTTGTCGCCCACTTTCACGGCCAGAGCACGTACTTCACCGTTGTCCAGCACTCGGCCGGTACCGACCGCGATGACTTCACCATTGTTGGCTTTCTCGGCAGCCGAACCTGGCAGAACGATACCGCCAGCGGTTTTCTTTTCTTCTTCGCTGCGACGGATAACGACGCGGTCATGCAGAGGACGAAGCTTCATTGTCGATCTCTCCTAATTATGGTTTTCAGCGGCCGGTGTCTGTACCGGCGTTGTGGTTCATCCGGCGGGGCCGGTCGCGGCTCGCTGCGCGAGACGCGGAATATTGTCTGGCAAAGCCAGAAACCTTGCGGTGACCCATACATGAGGTCGCGTTGAACGATTACAAGTGCTGGCCAAAAAAATTTTCACTTTCGGCGGGGCAAAAAAAGGTTCTTCACGGAATCCCGGGAAGGTTGTGGCACCGCCACAGATCCGCAGTGAGCAAGCAGAGCGGACCAGGTAATGCCCCAGGCATAACTGGCCCGAAACAGATGTGGGAGTGGGGGGGGCGCCGAGCCCTTGCCCGGGAAGCGCCGCGCGGGCGGCGCTCGATTTCAAGGGCGCAGGAAATGCCAAGACAGGTATTTGGTGGCCTTCATGCGGTTGAAGGCGGGCCGATAGAATGTCCGTCGGAGCTCCTGGCTGGGGATTGCAGCAGGGCTACGAGGCGCCAGGCGATGATGTAGTGTCGCTGTTGAGATCGAGCGCCGTCCGCACGGCGCTTCCCGGGCAAGGGCTCGGCGCCCCCCCCCACTCCCACATCCGTTTCGGCCCAGTTATGCCTGTGAGATCACCTGGGCCGCCATATTTGTCCGCTAAAGATTTTCGTAAGCACCACCCACTTTCCCGGCAATCCGTGAAGAACCCAAAAAAAGGGGAGCTGGTGTGCCAGCGAGCTTTGGGTGGGCCAAAACTCGCTGGCACGCCAGCTTCCGCAACGACCCGCTCAGGAGTCGCGTTTTTCGAATTCGCCTTCGATCACCGTTGGCTCACGGCTCACCGCATGGTTGGCCGCCGGACGCGCATGGCCTTCGTAGGTCTGGCCGCGATACAGGTCCTCGGCGAACGAACGCTGGCGCGCGGCCTGCTCGCGGGCCTTGGCGCTGAGCTTGTTACCGATCAGCTTGCGCGTGAACGGCAGCAGGCACAGCAGGCCCAGCACGTCACTGATGAAACCGGGCAGCAGCAACAGACCGCCGCCAATGGCGACCATCAAGCCCTGGAACACCTGCTCGGCGGGCAGCTCGCCGCGCTGCAGACTTTGCCGGGCATTGAGCGCCGTGGCCAGGCCGGCCACGCGCACGACCAGCACGCCGATGGCCGAGCCGGCGATGATCAGCGCCAGCGCCGGGAAAAATCCGATCGCCACGCTGACCTGAATGAAGACGTAAAGCTCGAGCACCGGGAAGAGCAGGAGCAGAAATAGAAAAGCACGCATCAAGGGTTTCCTCTGCGGAAGAACGACTTCCAGTAGACCCTAGATGACGTCGACGTTTCGTGAATTCAAGCCTCGACCTGTCCAACGGTCGGCCATGCCTGGGCATGGGCCAGTGAAACCAAGGCCTGGCGGACTTCCAGCGGTGTGTTGCAAGGTTTTTCAAAAGGCAGCCAATAGACGGCCTGGCCAATACGCAGGTGCATGCCCTCGCTGTCGACGCCCGCCAGTTGCGCGGGCACCTGGGCAGGCAGGCCGGCCAAGGCCACGTAGTGGGCGATGGCCTTGGCATGGTCGGCGTTCATGTGTTCGACCATGCCGGTTTCAGCCGTGCCAGCAAAGGGGTTGGCCAGCGTCACCTGGTCCAGCCAGTGAATGGCACCGAAACCGCCGATGTAGCGGTGGCGTACCGGTTCCAGTACCCAGAAGTCGAAATCATGGGCGCGGTGATAATTGGCCGAATCCGGGAAGTAGCGGTAATAACGCTGGGACGCCGCTTCGATTTGCGCTTCATCCTGCAGCCGGCGTGCCTCGGCCAGTACCGTGAGGCGCCCCACGGCCTGCACATCTTCGGCTTCGCGCTCGCCCACCAGCAAGGAGCACTTGGGGTCTTTCTGCAGGTTGTGAGTGTGCTGGGCAATGCGGCTGATGAGGATCAACGGGTTGCCCTGGGCATCCAGGCAATAGGGCACCACTGACCCGAACGGGAAACCGGGCATGGACTTGGAATGGGTGGACAGAACGCCGCGGTATTCCTTGAGCAGCAGTTCACGGGCCTGACGCAGGGCTTGGGCGCTCACCAGAAGCTCCTTCTATTAAAGGAGCTTCAAGTTACAAGTTTTGCGCCGCAAGCTGCAAGCCGTGCGCGTCCTCATCGCTGGGTGCGGGGTGCAGTCAGCCCGTTACCAGGCCACGCCGAAGCCGGCGGTATAGCGGCTGGTGTTGAGGTCGGCGTTGCTGGAGCCGGTGACCATGTCCTTCTCGTACTTGAGGTTTAGCGACGCCCACTGGGTGACCTTGTAACGCACGCCCACTTCCGAATCCAGGCTGTAGTCGGCCACGCCGCTGAGCGGCTTGCCGACTTCGCCGTTGGTGAAGAACTCGAAGGTCTTGCCGATCAGGAAGCGATTGTAGGCCCACTTCACACCCACCGAGTAGAAGTCGGACTTGTCGCCATCGGCGTATTCGTAGGTGCTGTGGTTGAGCAGCGAACCCAGGGAGAAAGCGCCCAGTTCGTCGTCCCAGAACTGATAGCCCGGGCCGGTACCGACGGTACGCTGCTTGGACAGGTCTTCGACGAAGTCACGCTTGACGTTGACCCGACCTTGCCAATACCACTTGTCCGTGATGAAACGGTCGAGGGCATATTCGGCGTTCCAATTGTTGGTGCCGACCACCTCGTCGGTGGTTTCGCGGTTGTACTCGGCATCAGCCGTGTGCCGCCAGCGGCCACTGCGCGCCGAGGTCTTGAACGCCAGGTTGTAATCGTCGGTGTCGCTGTCCGCGCGTTGGAAGTCAACCGCTGCGTCGATGTTGCCCTTCCACACCAGGTCACCCACCACCGGCTTGGGCTTGATGATCTGCTGGATGCTGGCCAGCTCCACGGTCTTGGGCGCCTCGCCATTCTGCATGACGACCTTGCCGTCATCGGCCGCCTTGAGCGATTTGGCCTTCTGGCCGGTGTAGGCGTCCTGCTTGACCAGCAACTCCTGGTCGCTCTCAAGGGTCTTGACCTGTTTCCAGTCCAGCGCAATGGACCCGCCGTAGGGGGTGTCGAGCATGAGTTTGCCGCCGTCGAACACCGTGATCTTGCCGGTCAGGCGGTCGCCATTCTTCATCCAGACGGTGTCGGCGAGGGCGGTGGTGGAGGCACTGGCGATGGCGAGGCACATCAGGGTTCTGGACAGCATAAGCGTATTCGGGCTCAGGTTTTCGGAAGAAATCGGGCATCATCCGGATGGAGAGCCCTCGCGCAAGGACAGACCGACGAATGCCTGATGAGTTCAGTAATCAATTGCAACAATTCGGTGACAATGGGCCCGTGGATGCGGCGTCGGAACGTCGCATGGCACTGTATCTAGCCTTGGGTCAAGTGCCGCCGGGCAAGGTCGTCACCTACGGTCAACTCGCCGACATGGCAGGGTTGGGGCGGGCTGCGCGATGGGTGGGGCGAACCTTGAGCCAATTGCCCGATGGCAGCCAACTGCCCTGGCACCGGGTCATAGGTGCCGGTGGTCGGATAAGTCTGGCGGCGGGAACACCGGGGGGTGAGGAGCAGCGCGCACGATTGCGGGCCGAAGGGGTTCTTTTCATGAATAATCGCGTGGATATACGTCGCCATGGCTGGCGCCCCATGGACCCTAGCGGTTAGAGTGCGCGCTTTGTTTTCGTAAACTGAGGCAGATTCCAGCCCATGCCCCGTAAAACCTGGCGCGCCGCGCTCGCCGCTTATGCCAGCCCTTCGACCCTTGTGCTGTTGTTGCTCGGTTTCGCCGCCGGCTTGCCGTACATGTTGGTGTTCTCCACCCTTTCCGTCTGGCTGCGTGAAGCCGGCGTGGCCCGGGAAACCATTGGCTACGCCAGCCTGATCGGCCTGGCCTACGCGTTCAAGTGGGTATGGTCGCCATTGCTCGACCAGTGGCGCTTGCCTGTGCTGGCCCGCATGGGGCGACGCCGTTCATGGCTGGTGCTGGCACAGTCGCTGGTGATCATTGGCCTGATCGGCATGAGTTTCTGCGACCCGCAAAAACACTTGTCATGGCTGATCGCGATTGCCGTGATGGTGGCCTTCGCCTCCGCCACCCAGGACATCGCGGTAGACGCCTACCGCCTGGAAATCGCCGAAGACAACACCCAGGCCGCCCTCGCCGCCAGCTACATGGCCGGTTACCGCATCGCCGCGCTGCTGGCCACGGCGGGGGCGCTGTTCTTTGCCGAAGCCTTTGGCTCCACGGGTTATGCCTACATGCACAAAGCCTGGGCGGGCACCTACATGCTGTTTGGTGTGCTGATGGTGCCTGCGCTGATCACCACCCTGGTGATGCGCGAGCCAGACGTGCCCCTGCGCACCCAGCTGTCTGCCGGGCGCTACAAGTTCGGCCACCAGCTGGTGTCGGTGTTCGTGCTGATCATCTTGCTGATCTCCGTGCCGGCCATGTTCACCCAGCTCTACAACACCGATTTCGCCAGCGTGCTGTTCCACGGTGAAAGCCTGCTGGACCTGTTGCTGACGGATCGCGCCTTCCTGCGCGCCATTCTCTACATCACCCTGACCGCCCTGTGCCTCTCGTCCATGGGACGTCGTGGCCTGGCACCGGTGCTGACCCCGGTCAGCGACTTCGTGGTGCGCTACCGCTGGCAAGCGCTGCTGCTGCTGGGCCTGATCGCCACCTACCGCATGTCGGACACGGTGATGGGGGTGATGGCCAACGTGTTCTACATCGACCAGGGCTTCACCAAGGACCAGATCGCCAGCGTCAGCAAGATCTTCGGCCTGGTCATGACCCTGCTCGGCGCCGGTATCGGCGGCCTGCTGATCGTGCGCTTCGGCATCCTGCCGATCCTGTTCATCGGCGGGGTCGCCTCGGCGGCCACCAACCTGCTGTTCCTGACGCTGGCCGACATGGGCCCGAACCTGAACATGCTGATCGTCACCATCTCGCTGGACAACTTCAGTTCGGGCATGGCCACCTCGGCCTTCGTGGCGTACCTGTCGAGCCTGACCAACCTCAAGTTCTCGGCCACCCAGTACGCGTTGCTCAGCTCGATCATGCTGCTGCTGCCGCGCCTGATTGGCGGCTATTCGGGGGTCATGGTGGAGAAGTTCGGCTACCACAACTTCTTCCTGATCACCGCGGTGCTGGGCGTGCCGACACTGTTCCTGATTGCCTTGCACTGGCACCAGGAAGGGCGAGGCAAGCCTATGGAGCCTTCAGATGAACGCCCGGTGAGCGAGACGCCCTCATAGGGCTGTCATATCCCATAACGGCAAGAAAAAGCCCCAGAACGGGGCTTTTCGTTTACTAGGCGTTTTCCGCCACGACCCGCACCACACGCTGCGGAAACGGGATATCGATCCCGGCCGCACGCAGGCGGTCGCGAATCTCGGCATTGATCATGTTGGTCACACCGCCCAGGTCCGACGTGTTCACCCACAAGCGCAGCGAAACCGTGATAGCGCTGTCACCCAGGTTGGACACCACCGCTTCCGGCGCCGGCGACTCCAGTACCCGTGGGTCCTTGGCCAGGTCCAGGAGAATTTCCCGGGCCTTCTGCAGGTCCGCGTCGTAGTCCACGCCGATGTCGTAGGTGATCTTGCGGGTAGGCTGGCGGTTGGTGTTGGTAATGATGCCGTTGGACAGCGGGCCGTTGGGCATGATCACTGTCTTGTTGTCGCCGGTGCGCAGCACGGTGTGGAAGATCATGATGTTGTCCACGGTGCCCTGCACGCCCTGGGCTTCGATCCAGTCGCCAATGCGGAAAGGACGGAACAGCAGGATCAGGACCCCGCCGGCGAAGTTCGCCAGGCTGCCTTGCAACGCCAGGCCCACGGCCAGGCCGGCGGCACCGATGGCGGCGACGAATGAGGTGGTCTCGATGCCGATCATCGACGCCACGCTGACGATCAGCATCACCTTCAAGGCAATGTTGGCCAGGCTACTGATGAAGCCTTGCAGGGCCAGGTCGGCGTGGCGCAAAGCCAGCAATTTGCCCACGCGCAGGGTCAGCTGGTTGATCAACCACCAGCCGATGGCCAGGGTGACCACCGCCAGCAGCACGCGGCTGCTGTACTGCATGATCATGGGAATCCAGGTCTGGGATTTCTGGACGAGTTGGTCCACTTCAGCGTTCACATCCATAAGGCTCTCCTAATGCCGGTCGGCGCAATCGTTTCACCCGCGCCACGGGTTTGGGACGCCTTCAGACCCTTCAGGTTCCCCTCGGCGCCCCCCGGTCCATCAGTCGCGGAAGTTGTTGAACTGCAACGGCATGTCGAATTCCTTGGCGCGCAGGGCCGCGATGGCTTCCTGCAGGTCGTCACGCTTCTTGCCGGTGACGCGCACTTGTTCGCCCTGAATCGCGGCCTGGACCTTGAGCTTGGCGTCCTTGATGTGGGCGACGATTTTCTTCGCCAGCTCCTTGTCGATGCCTTCACGCAGGGTAGCTTCCTGCTTCATCACCTTGCCCGAGGCATAAGCGTCCTTGACCTCCAGGCACTTGACGTCGAGCTTGCGCTTGACCAGGGCCAGCTTCAGGATCTCGACCATCGCTTCGAGCTGGAACTCGGCCTCGGCGGTGAGGGTAACGGTCAATTCCTTGAACTCGATGGTGCCTTTGCCTTTCAGGTCGTAACGGCGGTCCAGTTCCTTCACCGCGTTCTCCACGGCGTTGGTGACTTCGTGTTTGTCCAGCTCGGACACTACGTCGAACGAGGGCATGAAAAATTCTCCAAAAAAAAACGGCGCAGCTCGATACAGATGGAGCACGCCTGGCTTGACGGTTAAAATGCCGGATCATTATAACGGTTGCCAGCATCGCACAACGCCCCTTCGTGCCTGAACTTTGCCGCACGAGCGGGCAACTCGTCGCCCTCCCCCAGTGAGCCGCACATGCCGAACCCGAATCTGAGCGTCGTAGTGGTCCAGGATGATCCCGCCAAGGCCGAACAACGGGTGGCCCTGCTCAAGCAGGCCGGTTGCCAGCATGTAACCCACTGCCGCCACACCGACGCCCTGGCGCGCCAGGAGCAGCAACCCGCCAGCCTGATGCTGCTGGAAGGCCCCACCGGCCTGGCCCTGGCATCGCAGGTACGGCAATTCGACGAAATGGGCGAGCATTACACCTGGATCCTGCTGGTCAGCGACCAGCCCGCCGCCCAACTGCTGGATGAAAGCGCCGACCTGGGCATCGATGACGTACTGGCGCCCCACGCCCTGGCAGACCAGCTGCCGGCGCGACTGCTGGCCGCCGAGCGCTTGTACAACACCGTGCAGCGCCTGCGCCAGGAAAACAGCCTGCTGCGCCAGAACATCGCCAGCCTGGAACAGCGCAACCTGGTGGACTCGCTGACCGGCCTCGGCAATGCCCGCTACCTGGGCCAGAAACTGACCGACTGCCTGCGCCAGGTCCAGGCCCGCGGCGGTGCCCTGTGCTACCTGCTGATCGGCCTGCAGAATGCCGATAGCCTGCAACGTGAACATGGCAGCGATTTCTACGATGAACTGCTGCAAGGCGTGGCCCGGCGCCTGCAGCAGATGGTGCGGCCCCTGGACATTCTCGGCCGCCTGGACGACCAGCACTTTGTACTGCTCACCTTGCCGCCCGACTTGCAGGAGTGCGCGCCCAGCAGCTTCAAGCGCTTGCATGATGGCCTGAACCTGAAGGCGTTCATCACGGCCAATGGTTCGGTGCAGGTGGTGGCCGGCATCAGCCTGATCGGTGCCGACAGCCACAGCCTGCCGGACTCGCCCCAGGCGTTGTTCGAAGAGGCCCGCACGTTGCTGGACGAGTCGTACGACAGCGGCCTGGTCAGCGCCAAGCGCCTGCCGGTGCGCGGCTGATGACAGCCGTGACCTGGCATGTGCTGGGCGCCGGCAGCCTGGGCACCTTATGGGCCTGCCGCCTGGCACGCGCCGGGTTGCCGGTGGCGCTGCTGCTTCGTGATGCCGCGCGGCTGCGCCAGTACCAGGCCGCCGGTGGCCTGACGCTGGTAGAACAGCAACACACCGAGCTTTACCCCCTGGCCGCCGACACGGTCGCGGGCACGGCGCCCATCCGGCGCCTGCTGGTGGCCTGCAAGGCCTACGATGCCGAGCACGTGGTGGGCCAACTGGCGGCACGCCTCGCACCGGGCACCGAGGTCATCCTGCTGCAGAACGGCCTGGGGAGCCAGGACGCCGTGGCCGCGAAAATACCCCATGCCCGCTGTATTTTCGCCTCCAGCACCGAAGGGGCCTTCCGCTCGGCCGACTGGCAGGTGACGTTCGCCGGCCACGGCTTCACCTGGCTGGGCGACCCTGCCCAGCCCACCGAACCGGACTGGCTCGCCGAGCTGAGCGCCAGCGGCATACCCCACCAGTGGAGCGTCGATATCCTCACCCGCTTGTGGCGCAAACTGGCGCTCAATTGTGCTATCAACCCCCTGACGGTGCTGCATGATTGCCGCAACGGCGGCCTGCAGCTGCACCCCGCCCAAGTGGCAACCTTGTGCGCCGAGCTGGGCGAATTGCTGGAACACTGCGGCCAGCCCGAAGCCGCCGTCGACCTGCACGATGAAGTGCAGCGGGTGATACAGGCCACCGCCGCCAACTATTCGTCCATGCACCAGGACGTAAGCCAGGGCCGGCGTACCGAGATCAGCTACCTGCTTGGCTATGCCTGCGCCGCCGCTCAGCGCCACCAGCGCAGCCTGCCGCACCTGCAACAACTGCACACGCAACTGGTCCAACACCTGCAGGCCCTCGGCCTGCCCAGTACCTGAGGCCGCCGCGCGCTTTGATACACTCAAGGCTCAGAGCCCTCTCCCGGAAAACGGAACCGTCGATGCCTTTGCGCCAGCGCCTCGAAAACCTGCCGGTGGGCCAGAAACTGCTCGCCGCCCTGCTGGTCTTGCTGACCACTGTACTGCTAGTGGCCAACCTGACCTTCATCAGCGCCGCCTACTGGATCTCCCAGGAAAGCATGGCGCCCCAGGCCCTGCAGACCATCGGCAAGCTGGTCACCAACCCGGCCCTGGCCATCGAGGCCCTGGACTCGCCGCAGAGCGCCAAGGCGCTGCTGGACGAGCTCAACAGCTATTCGCCCCTGCGCGCTGCCGCGGTGTACGACACCGATGGCAAGCTATTGGCCGAATTGCAGCATGGCCAGCAACTGAAACTGCCCGAGCGCTACCGCAACCTGGAGAAATGGCGCCAGACCGAGTTTCGCAGCACCCAGCTGGTGAACCTGCCTCGCAGCGGCAGCCCGCCCGGCCATTTGCTGCTGGTGGCCACCAGTGAATTGCCCATGGCCTTCTACACCGGCACCCTGACCGCCAGCCTGGGGATCCTGGTGTTCAGCGTGCTGCTGTGGCTGGTCATTGCCCGTCAGATCAAGCGGCTGATCACCCAACCCATCTACCAATTGGAGCAACTGTCCCGCCAGGTGACCCGCGAGGAAAACTACGCGCTGCGGGCCGGGCCGGGCAACCATGATGAAATCGGCAGCCTGGCGGAAGCATTCAACACTATGCTCTCGCGCATCGAAGCACGCGAGCAGCAGCTCAAGCGGGCCCGCGACGATTCCCAGGCCGCTTACGACCAGGCCCAGGGCCTGGCCGAGGAAACCCGCCACACCAACCGCAAGCTTGAGCTGGAAGTACAGGTACGCAGCAAGATCGAGAAAAAACTCACGGGTTTTCAGAACTACCTCAACAGCATCATCGACTCCATGCCGTCGGCGCTGATCGCCCTGGACGAGCAGCTCTACGTCACCCAGTGGAACCAGGAAGCCAGCGCCTTGTCCGGCACGCCCCTGGACGAAGCGCTGAACCAGCCGATTTTCCTGGCCTTCGAGCCGCTCAAACCGTTCCTGCCGGAACTCAAGAACACCGTGGAGCGCCACACCGTGGCGAAGATCGAGCGTGTGACCTGGGTCAAGGACGAGGTGGCCCACCACTACGCCCTGACCTTCTACCCCTTGATGGGCGGTGCTGGCCGCGGGGTGGTGATCCGTATCGACGACATCAGCCAACGCCTGTCGCTGGAAGAAATGATGGTGCAGTCGGAAAAAATGCTGTCGGTGGGCGGGCTGGCCGCCGGCATGGCCCACGAAATCAACAACCCCCTGGGGGCCATCCTGCACAACGTGCAGAACGTGCGCCGGCGCCTGTCCCCTGACCTGCCGCGCAACCTGGAAGCCGCCAGCGAAGCCGGCATCGACCTGGCCACGGTGAACCGCTACCTGCACACCCGGGAAATTCCGCAGCTGCTGGACGGCATTCAGCAGGCGGGCGCCCGCGCCGCCAAGATCGTCACCCACATGCTCAGCTTCAGCCGCCGCAGCAACCGCCAACTGGCGCCCTGCGACCTGCCGGCATTGATCGACCAGGCAGTGGACATCGCCGGCAACGATTTCGACCTGGCCATCGGCTTCGACTTCAAGGGCCAGAACATCATCCGCCAGTTCGACCCCAACCTGGGGCCGGTGCCCGGCACGGCCAACGAGCTTGAACAGGTGCTGCTCAACCTGCTCAAGAACGCCGCCCAGGCCATCCACCAGCGCCCGGAAGGCGCAGAGCCGGGGCGCATCACCTTGCGCACGCGCCTGAACCCGCCGTGGGCCGAGATCCAGGTGGAAGACAATGGCATCGGCATGCCCGAACAAGTGCGCAAGCGCACCTTCGAGCCGTTCTTCACCACCAAGGAAATCGGCCAGGGCACGGGCCTGGGGCTGTCGGTGTCCTATTTCATCATCACCAACAATCACAAGGGGCAGATGGAGGTGCAGTCCACTCCCGGGCTGGGCACCTGCTTCACCCTGCGCTTGCCGCTGGTCACCAGCCCGCTGCCGGCCATCACTGCAACCTCGGAGACGTGAACCATGGGCTTTCGCCTGTCGAAGATCTACACCCGCACCGGCGACCAGGGCGAAACCGGCCTGGGCGACGGCCGCCGGGTGGGCAAGGACCACCCAAGGGTGGAAGCCATGGGTGAGGTGGACACCCTCAACAGTCAGCTGGGGCTGCTACTGGCGGGCTGTGCCGAGGATGCACGCTTGAGCGAGGTGGTGGACGCCTTGGCGCCTTGCCAGCACCGCCTGTTCGACCTGGGGGGTGAACTGGCGATGCCAGCCTACCAGGCGCTGAACGGGGCCGAAGTGGAGCGGTTGGAGCAAGTGATCGACCGTTGGAACGAGGAGTTGGGGCCGCTGGAAAATTTCATTCTTCCGGGTGGTTCGACACTGATTGCCCAGGCCCACGTATGCCGCAGCCTGGCGCGCAGCGCCGAGCGCCGCTGCCAGCACCTGAACGCGGTGGAACCACTGGAAGGCGTGGGGCTGGCCTATATCAACCGCTTGTCGGACCTGCTGTTCGTGGCGGCGCGCTTCATCGCCCGTCGCCAGGGCATCGCCGAGATCCTCTGGCAGGCAGCGCCGCGCCCTTGAACGCGGCCACTGCCGCGGCTCAGGCGGCAGGCCAGAAGGCGCGGATACCGGCCACACCTTGAGCCCCGATGTCCCACGCACGCTGCTTGTCTTCGGGCCCTACACCGCCCAGCAGGAACACCGGGTAGTTGAACCCGGCGATCAGTGCGGCGGCTTGGTCCCAGCCCAGTGGCTGCGCGTCGGGGTGGGTCTGGGTCGGCTGTACCGGCGACAGGGTGACGAAATCAGCGCCCATCTGCTGGGCCAGGGCCAGTTCCTCGGCGTCATGGCAAGAGGCGGCCAGCAACCGCTCACGTGGAAACGGCCGCCCCTTGCTGGCGTACTTGCGCAGTTGCTCAGCCGTCAGGTGCCAGCCGGCCGAGGGGAAGTCGCCCAGCCACTCCAGGGGCCCCTTGAGCATCAGTTGCGCCTTGCCAGCACACAGCCCCACGGCGTCCACGGCCAGGTCGCGGTACTTGGGATCGTAGCCATTGGGTGCGCGCAATTGCACCAACCGGGTGCCCTCGGCAATGGCCTTCTGGATACCGCGCAGCAGCTGCGGGGTTTCCAAACCGTCGGGGGTAATCAGGTACTCACTGGCCAAACCCGCCGCCTTGACGATCGGCCGGTTGGCTTCCGGAAATTCGTAGTTGGGCAGCTCCCGGGCAGTCACCCAGGCCAGTGGCTGGCCCTCGGCACCGTGGGGCTGGCCGGTGAAAGCAGTGACTTCCCAGACGTCCAGCAACACCTGCTTGTCGGGGTAGTCATGCTGCACCTTGATCAACGGGCGTGCGGTGGTGACCTGGATACCCAGCTCTTCCGCCAGCTCCCGGGCCAGCGCCGCGCGCACGCCCTCGCCCTCTTCCACCTTGCCCCCGGGAAACTCCCAGAGGCCACCCTGGTGCTGGGTGTCGGCACGGCGGGCGATGAGAATACGGTTGTCAGCACCGCGGATGACCGCGGCGGCTACATGAATGCGTTTCACGATTCCCTCCAGTATCGCAGCGCGCCCTTCCCGCGCTTCGCCCCGTGCCACAAGAGGCATGGGCTGCCCCTGTGGGACCGGGCAAAGCTCGGGAAGGCCACGCCGCGGATCCCAAGTCTTACGTACGGTATTCGGCGTTGATCTTCACGTACTCGTGGGACAGGTCAGTGGTCCAGATGGTCTCGCTGCAGTCCCCACGTCCCAGTTCGATACGAATGGTGATTTCCTCGCGCGCCATCACCGCCGAGCCCTGCTCCTCGGTGTAGGTGGCCGAGCGGCCGCCGCGGCTGGCAATGCACACTTCGCCCAGGTAAACGTCGATCTTGCTGACGTCCAGGTTCGGCACGCCGGCACGGCCCACGGCCGCCAGGATACGGCCCCAGTTGGGGTCGGAAGCGAACAGTGCGGTCTTGATCAGCGGCGAGTGCGCCACGGCATAACCGACGTCCAGGCATTCCTGGTGGTTACCGCCACCGTTGACCTGCACGGTGACGAACTTGGTGGCGCCTTCGCCATCACGGACGATGGCCTGGGCCACTTCCATGCACACGTCGAACACCGCCTTTTTCAGCGCGTCGAACAATGGGCCGCTGGCTTCGGTCACTTCCGGCAGGTTGGCCTGGCCGGTGGCGATCAGCATGCAGCAGTCGTTGGTGGAAGTGTCACCGTCGATGGTGATGCGGTTGAACGACTTGTTGGCGCCGTCCAGGATCAGGTCCTTGAGCACCCCAGGGGCGACCTTGGCGTCAGTGGCGATGTAGCCGAGCATGGTAGCCATGTTCGGGCGGATCATGCCCGCGCCTTTGCTGATGCCGGTGACGGTGATGGTCACGCCATCGATCTCGAACTGACGGCTGGCGCCCTTGGGCAGGGTGTCAGTGGTCATGATGCCGGTGGCGGCAGCAGCCCAGTTGTCGACCGACAGATCGTCCAGGGCAGCCTGCAAGGCGCCTTCGATCTTTTCGACCGGCAAAGGCTCGCCGATCACCCCGGTGGAGAACGGCAGCACAGCGCTGGCGTCAACGCCGGCCAGCTTGGCCAGGCTGGCGCAGGTGCGCTCGGCCGCAGCCAGGCCCGGCTCACCGGTGCCGGCGTTGGCATTACCGGTGTTGGTCAGCAGGTAACGCACGGCGCCCTGCACACGCTGCTTGGCGATGATCACCGGGGCGGCGCAGAACGCGTTGAGGGTGAACACGCCAGCCACGCTGGAGCCTTCGGCGCAGCGCATGACAACGACATCCTTGCGCCCGGGGCGCTTGATGCCCGCCGAAGCGATGCCAAGTTCGAAACCTGCAACCGGGTGCAGCGTCGGCAAAGGGCCCAGACCAACAGCCATGAGAACACTCCTGGAAAGACAGACGCCGTATTCCAACACACGGCGTTAACGATGGAAAAACGCCGCGACGGCTGGAAGCCGGTCGCGGCGCGGATGTTTCAGGTCAGAGCCGGATCGTCAGTTGATCTGGCCATGACAGTGCTTGAACTTCTTGCCCGAACCACACCAGCAGAGCTCGTTGCGGCCCAGCTTCTGGTCGTTGCGCACGGGCGCCTCGGCCAGGGCGACATCTTCACCCTCTTGCGCCAGCACTTGCGGCGCGTCCAGGCCGGGAGCCTCGGCGTGCTCGAACTGCATGCGCGCGGCCAGGTCTTCGGCTTCCTGACGCAGGCGTGCCTCTTCCTCGGCCGGGTCTTCGCGGCGCACCTGAACATGCGACAGCACGCGGATGGTATCGCGCTTGATCGAGTCCAGCAGTTCCTGGAACAGGGTGAACGACTCGCGCTTGTACTCCTGCTTCGGGTTCTTCTGGGCGTAGCCACGCAGGTGGATACCGTGACGCAGGTGGTCCATGGTCTGCAGGTGGTCTTTCCACAGGTCGTCGAGCACGCGCAGCAGAATCTGCTTCTCGAAGGTGCGCAGGGCATCGGCGCTGGCCTGCTCTTCCTTGTCGTTGTAGGCAGCCAGCAGCTCGGCCAGCAGCTTCTCACGCAAGGTTTCTTCGTAGAGATGGTCGTCTTCGTCCAGCCATGCCTGAATTGGCAGCTTGACGCCGAAGTCGTTCAGCAGCGCGGCTTCCAGGCCAGCCACGTCCCACTGCTCGGGCAGCGACTGTGGCGGGATGTGGGCGCTGACGGTGCTGTCCAGGACTTCCTGACGGAACTCGGCGATGGTGTCGCCGATGTTCTGCGCGGCCAGCAGGCTGTTACGCATGTGGTAAATGACTTTACGCTGTTCGTTGGCAACGTCGTCGAATTCCAGCAATTGCTTGCGAATATCGAAGTTTCGGCCTTCGACCTTGCGCTGGGCCTTTTCGATGGCATTGGTGACCATGCGGTGCTCGATGGCCTCGCCGGCCTGCATGCCCAGGGCCTTCATGAAGTTCTTCACCCGGTCAGAAGCGAAGATGCGCATCAGGCTGTCTTCCAGCGACAGGTAGAAACGGCTGGAACCGTTGTCACCCTGACGGCCGGCACGGCCACGCAGCTGGTTGTCGATACGGCGCGACTCGTGGCGCTCGGAAGCGATCACGTGCAGGCCGCCGGACTCCAGCACTTGCTGGTGACGCTTCTGCCAGTCGGCCTTGATCTGGGCGATCTGCTCAGGGGTCGGGCTGTCCAGGGAAGCGACTTCCACTTCCCAGTTGCCGCCCAGCAGGATGTCGGTACCACGGCCGGCCATGTTGGTGGCGATGGTCAGCGCACCCGGGCGACCGGCCTGGGCGATGATTTCCGCTTCCTTCTCGTGGAACTTGGCGTTGAGCACCTTGTGCTCGATGCCTTCCTGGCGCAGCAGGTTGGACATGTGCTCGGAGGTCTCGATGGTGGCGGTACCCACCAGCACGGGACGGCCCTGGGCCATGCTTTCCTTGATGTCGGCGACGATGGCGGCGTACTTCTCGTCCGCGGTCAGGTAGACCAGGTCGTTGAAGTCCTTGCGCGCCAGCGGCTTGTTCGGCGGAATCACCATGACCTGCAGGTTGTAGATCTGGTGGAACTCGAACGCCTCGGTGTCAGCGGTACCGGTCATGCCGGATAGCTTGTTGTACAGGCGGAAGTAGTTCTGGAACGTGGTCGAGGCCAGGGTCTGGCTTTCGGCCTGGATGTTCAGGTTTTCCTTGGCCTCGATGGCCTGGTGCAGGCCTTCGGACAGGCGACGGCCCGGCATGGTGCGGCCGGTGTGCTCGTCGACCAGCAGGATCTGGCCGTCCTGGACGATGTATTCCACGTTGCGGTGGAACAGCTTGTGGGCGCGCAGGGCTGCGTACACGTGGGTCAGCAGGCCCAGGTTGTGCGCCGAGTACAGGCTCTCGCCTTCGGCCAGCAAGCCGACCTGAGCCAGCATTTCCTCGACGAACTGGTGACCGGCTTCGTTCATCTCCACCTGGCGAGTCTTCTCGTCGATGGTGAAGTGACCGGCCTTGGTGACCTGGCCTTCCACTTCTTCGATGTGCTGCTCAAGGCGCGGGATCAGGCGGTTGATCTCGGTGTACAGCTTGGAGCTGTCTTCGGCCTGGCCGGAGATGATCAGCGGGGTACGGGCTTCGTCGATGAGGATGGAGTCGACTTCGTCGATCACGGCGAAATTCAGCTCACGCTGGAATTTCTCTTCCAGGCTGAATGCCATGTTGTCGCGCAGGTAGTCGAAACCGAACTCGTTGTTGGTACCGTAGGTGATATCGGCGGCGTAGGCGGCGCGTTTTTCCTCTGGCGGTGCGAAGGGCGTGACGACGCCCACGGTCAGGCCGAGGAATTCGTACAGCGGACGCATCCAGTTGGCGTCTCGACGGGCCAGGTAGTCGTTGACGGTGACCACGTGCACGCCCTTGCCGGACAGTGCGTTGAGGTACACGGCCAGGGTGGCCACCAGGGTCTTGCCTTCACCGGTGCGCATTTCGGCGATCATGCCTTCATGCAGGGTCATGCCACCAATGAGCTGGACGTCGAAGTGGCGCATGCCCATGACACGCTTGCCCGCTTCACGGCATACCGCGAAGGCCTCAGGCAGAAGCTTGTCGAGGGTCTCGCCTTTTGCCAGGCGGGCCTTGAACTCTTCGGTCTTGGCGCGCAGCTGCTCGTCCGAGAGGGCCACCATTTGCTCTTCGAAGGCATTGACGATCTGTACCGTCTTGAGCATGCGTTTGACTTCACGCTCGTTCTTGCTTCCAAAAAGTTTCTTTAACAAAGGCGCAAACATATCGGCAGGTTCTTCCACACATAGGGATGGAGGGCGGCCCCGTGAGTCGCCCGTGCAGCCCTCATGGCCGCATGCGAACGAGCATTCTACCCGGAAACGATGAGGAGGAAAGTGGCGTTGTATCCACGATGCTGGCACGGCGCTTTGACGGGGCCTTTTCACAATAAGGGCTTTTTTCTCAACTTCAACCCATCGGGTGAAGAAGTTATGTAACCAAACGGGTGGGCCCGGCAGGAAATCAGGCGTTTCTGCTACCATGGGCGCTCTGTAACTTCAGGTTTCCCACTATGGCCTACCGCCCCCTCCCGGCCCGGGCGCCCGCCGTCCTGCTGCGCGAGGCCCGGCCGCTCAAGGCGCTGTTCAGCCACGCCCAGCGGCTTTCGCACCTGCAACGCCTGCTGGAAAGCCAGTTGCAACCAGCTGCCCGCGAACATTGCTACGTGGCGTCGTGGCGCGAGGGTTGCCTGCTGCTGATTGTCACTGATGGCCATTGGGCTACACGTCTGCGCTATCAGCAGAAACGCCTGCAGCGTGACCTGCAGGCCTTGCCGGAATTCGACAACCTGACGCGGATCCTGTTCAAGGTGCAGCCCCCCACCGTGCAGAACCGCACGGCAGAGCGCAACGTCGATCTGCCCAGCAGCGCGGCGGAGACCTTGCAGTCCACGGCCGAAGGCATCACCGACCCGAACCTGCGCGCGGCGCTGGAGCGCCTGGCGGCACACGCGGGCAGGTCCAAAAGCTGACAATAAAAAAGGCCACCCGAAGGTGGCCTCAATGACATCTAGAGAAGAGAGTGTTCGATCTTACACTGCCGCCACGGGACGCATGTAAGAGATCGGTGCCGTACTGGCATCTTCGAAGGTCACCACTTCCCAGGCATCCTTCTGCTCGATGAGCTTGCGAAGGAGCTGGTTGTTCAGCGCATGGCCGGACTTGAAACCACGGAACTCACCAATCAGGCTGTTGCCCAGCAGGTAGAGGTCACCGATGGCGTCGAGGATCTTGTGCTTGACGAATTCGTCTTCGTAGCGAAGGCCGTCTTCGTTCAACACGCCATCCTTGTCCACCACGATAGCGTTTTCAACGCTGCCGCCGAGCGCGAGGTTGTGCTTGCGCAGGTACTCGATATCGCTCATGAACCCGAACGTGCGGGCACGGCTGACTTCCTTCACGAAGGACGTGCTGGAAAAGTCGACGCTGGCGCTCTGGGTGCGGTTGCGGAACACCGGGTGGTCGAAATCGATCTCGAAGCTCACCTTGAACCCGTCGAATGGCACGAAAGTGGCGCGCTTGTCGCCATCTTCCACTGTCACTTCGCGCAGGATGCGGATGAATTTCTTGGCTGCGTCCTGTTCTTCCAGGCCGGCAGATTGAATCAGGAATACGAAGGGTCCTGCACTACCATCCATGATCGGGACTTCGGACGCGGAGAGCTCGACGTAGGCGTTATCGATGCCCAGGCCAGCCATGGCCGAGAGCAAGTGCTCAACCGTGTCTACCTTGGTATCGCCGTTGACCAGAGTGGTCGACATCGTGGTCTCGCCGACATTTTCCGCTCGCGCAGGAATCTGCACCATTGGATCCAGGTCGGCACGACAGAAAACGATGCCTGTATCCACGGGTGCCGGCTTGAGGGTCAGGTATACCTTCTCCCCAGAGTGCAGGCCGACGCCGGTGGCACGGATAATATTCTTCAGGGTGCGTTGTTTAATCATGGCATTGGCCGCTTCAGCGCAAATTGCGAACTGGTATCAACAAAGGCTGGCGATAATAGCAGACCCGGCCTTTGCTGAACACCAATCACCTTCATAGCCCTGATAAATTCCATCAATCAGCCTGACGACGCAGGAAAGCTGGAATGTCCAGGTAGTCCAGATCGTCTTGCGGGTTGAGCTTGGCCGCCTGTGCAGCGCCGGCGTGAGCCTGGTTGCGCATGACGGTCGGACGGTCCAGGTCGCGGTAGTTCACCGACGGCTGTTCCTGACGGGCGGGGGCCTGGGCCGGCGCCTGCTGGGCTGCTGTCTGCAAGGTGTTGTCGATGATCTTCACGGGTTTCTCGATCTTCGCACCCAGGCCGGTGGCGACCACGGTCACGTGCAGCTCGTCGCGCATGTCCGGGTCGATGACGGTACCGACCTTGACCATGGCGTGGTCCGACGCGAACGCCTCGATGATGCTACCCACGTCGGAGTACTCACCCAGGGACAGGTCAGGGCCGGCGGTGATATTCACCAGGATGCCACGGGCGCCCTGCAGGTTGACGTCTTCGAGCAGCGGGTTGCGGATGGCCGCCTCGGTCGCTTCACGCGCACGGTTCGGACCACTGGCGCAGCCAGTACCCATCATCGCCATGCCCATCTCGCTCATGACGGTGCGAACGTCGGCGAAGTCGACGTTGATCATGCCCGGGCGCTTGATGATGTCGGAGATACCGCGAACGGCACCTGCCAGCACATCGTCAGCCTTGGCGAACGCCGACAGCAGGCTGGCGTCCTTGCCCAGGATGGTCAGCAGTTTCTCGTTGGGAATGGTGATCAACGAGTCGACGCTTTCGCTCAGCGCGCGGATGCCTTCATCGGCGATCTGCATGCGCTTGCGGCCTTCGAACGGGAACGGACGGGTCACGACCGCGACGGTCAGGATGCCCATCTCCTTGGCCACTTCGGCAATGATCGGCGCCGCACCGGTACCGGTACCGCCACCCATGCCGGTGGTGATGAAGACCATGTTGGTACCGACCAGTACTTCGGCGATACGCTCGCGGTCTTCCAAGGCGGCCTGGCGGCCCACTTCAGGGTTGGCGCCAGCGCCCAGGCCCTTGGTCACGCCAGTGCCCAGTTGCAGGATGGTGCGCGCACCAATGTTCTTCAGGGCTTGAGCATCGGTGTTGGCGCAGATGAACTCGACGCCTTCGATGTTGCTCTTGACCATGTGATTGACAGCGTTGCCACCGCCACCACCAACACCGATAACTTTGATTACCGGGCTTTGCGGGATGTTGTCTACAAGTTCGAACATGTGCCCTCTCCTTTCATTTCTCTAGTTTTAGCGCCTACTACTGCCTTTGAAACCTGAAACCTAGAAGTTGCCTTGAACCCAACGTTTGAAGCGTTCCAGCACAGGTGCCTTGGGTTCATCGCCATAGCTGCTGCTGTTGTTTCCGAGGCCGGTCAGGGTGGTGCCATCGTTCTGCTTTTGCAGCCCGTACATCAGCAAGCCCACGCCGGTGGAATAAATGGGGTTGCGAACCACGTCGGCCAGCCCGCGTACCGAATGCGGCACGCCCAGGCGGACCGGCATGTGGAAAATCTCTTCGGCCAGTTCGACCGCGCCTTCCATCTTCGAGGTACCGCCGGTCAGCACGATGCCACCGGGGATCAGGTCCTCGTAGCCGCTGCGACGCAGTTCAGCCTGGATCAGGGTGAACAGCTCGTCGTAGCGCGGCTCGACCACTTCGGCCAGGGCCTGGCGCGACAGCTCGCGCGGTGGGCGGTCGCCAACGCTCGGTACCTTGATGGTTTCGCCGGCACCGGCCAGCTTGGCCAGTGCGCAGGCGTAGCGGATCTTGATCTCTTCGGCGTACTGGGTCGGCGTACGCAGCGCCATGGCGATGTCGTTGGTGACCTGGTCGCCAGCGATCGGGATCACTGCCGTGTGGCGGATGGCGCCTTCGGTGAAGATGGCGATGTCGGTGGTACCGCCACCGATGTCCACCAGGCAAACGCCCAGCTCTTTCTCGTCGTCAGTCAATACCGAGTAGGCCGAGGCCAGTTGCTCGAGGATGATGTCGTCGATTTCCAGGCCGCAGCGGCGCACGCATTTTTCGATGTTCTGCGCAGCGTTGACCGCACAGGTGACCACATGGACCTTGGCTTCCAGGCGCACGCCCGACATGCCCAGCGGCTCGCGTACGCCCTCCTGGTTGTCGATGGAGTAGTCCTGCGGCAGGGTGTGCAAGACCCGCTGGTCAGCCGGAATGGCCACGGCCTGCGCGGCGTCCAGCACGCGCTCCAGGTCAGCGCTGCTGACTTCGCGGTCACGAATGGCGACGATGCCGTGGGAGTTGAGGCTGCGGATGTGGTTGCCGGCAATGCCGACGAACGCCGAGTGGATACGGCACCCAGCCATCAGCTGCGCCTCTTCCACCGCGCGCTGGATCGACTGCACGGTCGACTCGATGTTCACCACCACGCCCTTCTTCAGGCCGCGCGAGGGGTGGGTACCGATTCCGACGATATCCAGCGAACCGTCATCCGCGACTTCGCACACCAGCGCCACCACCTTGGAGGTACCGATGTCCAGACCGACGATCATTTTCCCGCTTTGCACGTTTGCCATGGTCCTGCCTCTTCTTAATTCTTCGCGACAGCCGCTTGGGCCGCCGGCTGCGCATTCGGTTCCCGCCAACCCACGGCAAGGCCGTTGGCATAGCGCAGGTCGATGCGCGCAATATTCGTGATCTGGTCTTTCAGTGTTTTGTCGTAAATGGCAATGAAGCGGCGCATTTTCTCGACGAGGTGGTCACGCCCCAGCAACAACTCGATACCGGGGCCTGCGCTTCCTGCGCCGGTGGTGAGGAACCAGCTGCCGCGTTCGCGCAATTCCAGCCGGGCAATGGAGAAGCCCAGCGGGCGCAGCATCTGGCTCAACACCTGGTATTGCTGCATGACCTGCTGTTGCGCACGCTGCGGCCCGAACAGCTGCGGCAGGTGCTCATAGTTGGCCAGCTCGCGCGGCGCGAACGCCTCGCCCTGGTTGTTGAGCAACGCCGAGTCCCCCCAACGGGCCACGGGCAGTTGCTCTTCCAGCCGGATCACCACCTGGTCGGGCCATACGCGGCGAACTTCAGCGTGGGCGATCCACGGCATCTGTTCGAGTTCGGTGCGCATGCTGGTCAGGTCGATGGTGAAGAATGTCGACGCCACGTACGGGGCGATGCGCTGCTGCACTGCCTGCTGGCTGATGTAGCTGAGGTCGCCCTGCACGTTGATCTTGGTGATCGGCCGGTCGGCATAGGGCATCAGGTAGATGGCGCCCTCATAGGTGCCGACGCCCAGTACCACCAGCAGCACGGGCCAGAACAGCTTCTTGAGGAAGCTGAAGTTGGCCTTGCGCACCCGCGCCCCCATGGGCTCCTGCGCCACCATGCGGCTGGCGCCGCGGGGCACCGGCTTGTTGCGGCCGGGTACGGGTTGCTGATGACGAAGCGTCGCGCCGTTCATGGGTTTACCCTCGAGCCTCTACGCTGTCGGCCAGGATCGCCAGCACCAGTTGCTGGAAATCGATGCCGGCGGCGCGAGCTGCCATGGGGACCAGGCTGTGGTCGGTCATGCCTGGGGCCGTGTTGACTTCAAGCAGCCAGAAACGCCCTTGCTCGTCCTGCATGACATCGGCGCGTGCCCAGCCTTCAATGCCGATGGCGTCACAGGCACGGGCCGTGAGGTCGATCAGCTCTTGTTCGCGGGTAGCGTCGAGGCCGCACGGGATTCGATACTGGGTATCGTTGGCCACGTATTTGGCGTCGTAGTCGTAGAACGAATGGGTGGTGCCCAGGGCAATCGGAGGCAGGACCTGGCCGCGCAGGGTCGCGATGGTGAATTCAGGACCCTGAATCCATTGCTCCACCAGGACTTGCGAATCGTAGGTGCTGGCTGCTTTCCATGCGCCGATCAATTCCTCGACGCTGGTCACTTTGGCCATACCGATACTTGAACCTTCATGGGCCGGTTTGACGATCAAAGGGAAGCCCAGTTCCGCGCCCGCGGAAATACAATCCGATTCGCTGGCCAATACCGCGTGCAGCGGGGTCGGCAAGCCAAGGCTCTGCCATACCTGCTTGGTGCGCAGCTTGTCCATGGCCAGGGCCGAAGCCAGGATGCCACTACCGGTATACGGGATATCCAGGCACTCCAGCAGGCCCTGCATGCTGCCGTCTTCACCGCCACGGCCGTGGAGAATAATGAAGGCGCGGTCGATCTTCTCGCTTTGCAGGCGCGCCAGCAGGTCATCACCCACGTCCAGGCCGAACGCGTCCACGCCTGCGCCTTGCAGGGCTTCCAACACGGCAGCGCCGGACTTCAGCGAAACCTCCCGCTCGGCGCTCTTGCCACCGTAAAGCACGGCCACCCGCCCGAAGTCCTTCGGGGCAATGGTCGATAGCAGGGAGGATGAGGTGCAGACTGTCATTTCGATTTCCCCTCGCCGGCCTTGTCAGCGGCGAACAACGGACTTTTCAGTAATTGCGGAGCGAGCCCGCCGATATCGCCGGCGCCCTGGCACAGCAGGATGTCGCCGGCACGCAGCAACGGCTTGACCAGGGGTGCCAGCTCGACGCCGCGCTCGATGTAGATCGGGTCCAGCTGGCCGCGCTGGCGGATGCTGTGGCACAGCTGGCGGCTGTCGGCGCCCGGAATAGGCTCTTCGCCGGCCGGGTAGACTTCCATCAGCAACAGCACATTGGCGTCGGCCAGCACCTGGACGAAATCGTCGTACAGGTCGCGGGTACGGCTGTAGCGGTGCGGCTGGTAGACCATCACCAGACGGCGTTCCGGCCAGCCACCGCGCACGGCGCTGATGACCGCGGCCACTTCACGCGGGTGGTGGCCGTAATCATCGACCAGCATCACGTTGCCGCCGTCCACCGGCAGCTCGCCGTACACCTGGAACCGCCGGCCCACGCCCTGGAAGCCTGACAGCCCCTGGACGATGGCTTCGTCACTGACGCCTTCGTCGGTGGCGATGGCGATGGTGGCGAGCGCATTGAGCACGTTGTGGTTGCCGGGCATGTTCACCGACACGTTCAGCGGCTCGCGGTCGCGGCGCAGCACGGTGAAGTAGGTCAGCATGCCGTCCTGGCGGATGTTGATGGCGCGCACGTCGGCTTCTTCGCTGACACCGTAGGTCAGGGTCGGGCGGGCGATCTGCGGCAGAATCTCGCGCACCACCGGGTCGTCCAGGCACACCACGGCCAAACCGTAGAACGGCAGGTTGTGCAGGAAGTCGACGAAGGTTTTCTTCAGTTTGTTGAAGTCGCCACCGTAGGTGGCCATGTGGTCGGCGTCGATGTTGGTGACCACGGCCACCAACGGCTGCAGGTGCAGGAAGCTGGCATCGCTTTCGTCGGCTTCGGCGATCAGGTACCGGCTGGTGCCCAGCTGTGCGTTGGTCCCGGCGGCGTTCAGGCGGCCACCGATAACGAAGGTCGGGTCCAGGCCACCGGCGGCGAAGACCGAGGCGATCAGGCTGGTGGTGGTGGTCTTGCCGTGGGTGCCGGCCACGGCGATGCCGTGGCGGTAGCGCATCAGCTCGGCGAGCATCTCGGCGCGTGGCACCACGGGAATGCGACGTTCAAGGGCGGTAGCCACTTCCGGGTTGGAAGTGTTCACGGCGCTCGACACCACTAGCACGTCGGCGTTAGCGGCGTTCTCGGCGCGGTGGCCGATGAAGATGTGCGCACCGAAGGACTCCAGGCGCTCGGTGACCGGCGACGCCTTGAGGTCGGATCCCGACACCTGGTAACCCAGGTTCAGCAGGACTTCGGCGATGCCGCACATGCCCACGCCGCCGATGCCGACGAAGTGGATGCGGCGGATGCGGCGCATTTCCGGCTGCGGAATGGCCTTCTGGTTCTCAACCATGGGCCACCTCCAGGCAGACATCGACAACGGTACGGGTTGCATCGGGCTTGGCCAGGCGGCGTGCGGTGCTCGCCATGGTGTTGAGTTTTTCCGGTTGCATCAAAACCTCGTTCAGGCGCTCAGCCAGCTCGGCTGCGCCGGTTGTCGCTTGTGGCATCAGGAAGGCAGCGCCTTCGCGGGCCAGATATTCGGCATTGCGGGTCTGGTGGTCGTCGATGGCATGGGGCAAGGGCACCAGCACCGACGCCAGGCCGGCGGCGGCCAGCTCGCTGACGGTCAGCGCGCCGGCGCGGCAGACCACCATGTCGGCCCAGCCATAGGCCTGGGCCATGTCCTTGATGAACGGCGCCACTTGCGCCTCGATGCCGGCCTCGCGGTAACGCTGGGCGGTCACTTCACCATGCTGCTTGCCGCACTGGTGGAAGACCTCGGGCCGAATGGCCTCGGGCACCAGCGCCAGGGCGGCGGGAATCAACTTGTTCAAGGGTTCGGAGCCCAGGCTGCCACCGGTCACCAGCAAACGCGGCTTGCGCCCGGCCAGGGCCTGGCGCGGGGTTTCCAGGAACAGTTCGGTGCGCACTGGGTTACCGGTGGTACGGCGCTTGGCGGACGCGGCGAAGGTGTTGGGGAACGCCTCGCAGATGCGCGCCGCCAGCGGGGCCAGCAGGCGATTGGCAGTACCGGCCACGGCATTCTGTTCGTGGACGATCACGGGCACGCCGCTCAGCCGCGCGGCCAGGCCGCCAGGGCCGGTCACGTAACCGCCGAAGCCGACCACGCACACGGGCTTGAGCTGGCGCATCACCTTGCGCGCCTGCAGCAGCGCGCGCACCAGCACGAACGGCGCCTTGAGCAGCGACAGCTTGCTCTTGCCACGCAGGCCGGCGACGTTGATCAGGTGCAGGGGCAGGCCCGCCTGCGGCACCAATTCGTTCTCGATGCCGCGCGGGGTGCCCAGCCAATGCACGGTGTAGCCGCGGGCCTGGAATTCCCGAGCGCACGACAGCGCCGGGAACACGTGCCCGCCGGTACCACCGGCCATGATCAATACGTTACCGGCCACGGGCAGGCTCCTCGGCGAAGTCGCTCTCGTTGAACTCGGTTTCTTCACTGCCCAGGTGCGTGCGGCTCTCCCACTCGATGCGCAACAACAAGCCCAGACAGGCGCAGCAGATCACCAGCGAACTGCCCCCGTAACTGAGGAAGGGCAAGGTCAGGCCCTTGGTCGGCAGCAGGCCGACGTTCACGCCGATGTTGATCAGGAACTGGCCGATCCACAGGAAAGACAGGCCGTAGGCCATGTAGGCGGCGAAGAACTGCTTGGAACGCTCGGCCCACACGCCGATGTACATGCCGCGAATACACACGAACACGAACAGTGCCACGGTGCACAGCGAACCGACCACGCCCAGCTCCTCGGCCAGCACCGAGAACACGAAGTCGGTGTGCGCTTCAGGCAGGTAGAACTGCTTCTGCACGCTGTTGCCCAGGCCAGCGCCCAACCAGCCGCCGCGGCCGAACGCGATCAGCGCCTGGGTCAGCTGGTAGCCGGAACCGAACTGGTCGGCCCACGGGTCGGTGAAGGTGGTCAGGCGCGCCATCCGATACGGCTGTGCCTGCACCAGGATGAACACTGCGGCCACGGCCAGCACCACCATCAGGGCGAAACGGAACAGCCCCACCCCACCGAGGAACAGCATGGCCGCCGCGGCGCCCATCATGACCACGGTGGCGCCGAAGTCGGGTTCCATCAGCAGCAGCACGGCCATGGGCAGCAGCACGATGAACGGCTTGAAGAAGCCCATCCAGGTTTCGCGCACTTCCTTCTGTTGGCGGATCAGGTAACCCGACAGGAAGATCACCACGAACACCTTGGCCACTTCCGAAGGCTGCACGTTGAACGCACTGAAGCCAATCCAGCGCATGGAGCCGTTCACCTCGCGGCCGATACCGGGCACCAGCACCAGCACCAACAGGCCGAAGGCGCCCAGCAGCATCACCCAGCCCAGGCGCTGCCAGGTGGCGATGGGAATCATCATGGTGACGCCGCAGGCCCCCAGGCCCAGCACCAGGTACACCAGGTGGCGGATCATCATGTACAGCGGGTTGCCCGATTGCACTGCGGCCACTTCGGAGGAAGCCGAGGTGATCATCACCAGGCCCAGGCCCAGCAGGGCCAGGCAGCCGGCCAGCATCGGGAAGTCGACATCGATGCCGCGGCCGGTAATCAGCGGCGACGGGTATGGCTTGATCACGCCAAAGATCATGACAAGCCCTCCACGGCCTGGGCGAACAGGCGCCCACGCTCTTCATAGTTCTTGAACATGTCCAGGCTCGCGCAGGCTGGCGACAGCAGCACGGCATCGCCGGGCTGGGCCAGGGCCGCGCATCGTTCGACGGCTTCGTCGAGGGTCTTGACCCGCACCAGGGGCACACTGTCGCCCAGCACGGCGGCAATCCGTTCAGCGTCGCGCCCCAGCAGCACCACAGCGCGGCAATGGGCAGCCACCGGTGCCTGCAGGCTGGAAAAATCGGCGCCTTTGCCATCGCCACCGGCCACCAGCACCAGCTTGCCGTCGATGTCGGCACCCAGGCCTTCGATGGCGGCCAGGGCGGCACCGACGTTGGTGGCTTTGGAGTCGTCGTAATAGTTGACACCGCCGCGCTCGCGCAGCCACTGGCAACGGTGCGCCAGCCCGGTGAACGTACGCAGGGCAGCCAGCATCGGTTCGAACGGCAGGCCCACCGCGTGGCCCAGGGCCAGGGCGGCCAGGGCATTGGCCTGGTTGTGGGCACCGCGGATCTTCAGCTCGCTGACCGGCATCAGGTTCTGGAATTCGAACGCCAGGTATTTCTGGCCGTTTTCTTCACGCAGGCCGAATGCCTTGAAGTCAGGTTTGTTCAGGCCGAAAGTCCAGCATGGCAGCCCCTCGCCCATCAGCGGCCGGGTCAGGGCGTCCTGGCGGTTGTAGACCACCTGGCGCGCGCCACGGAAGATCCGGTGCTTGGCCAGGTGGTACGCCGGCAGGCCGCTGTAGCGGTCCATGTGGTCTTCGCTGATGTTCAGCACGGTGGCCACTTCGGCATTGAGCTGGTCGGTGGTTTCCAGTTGAAAGCTCGACAGCTCCAGCACGTACAGTTCGACGTCGTCGGCCAGCAGGTCGAGGGCCGGGGTGCCGAGGTTGCCGCCCACCGCGACGCGCTTGCCGGCGGCAGCGGCCATGTCGCCCACCAGGGTGGTGACGGTGCTCTTGGCGTTGGAACCGCTGATGGCGACGATAGGTGCTTGCGCGTTACGCGCGAACAGCTCGATGTCACCCGACAGCTTCACGCCACGGGCAGCCGCCTGCTGCAGCGCCGGAGTGGCCAGGGCCAGGCCGGGGCTGACCAGCAGCTCGCTGGCACGGCACAGGAATTCCACGTCCAAGTCGCCGCAACGCACTTCCACGTGCGGGTAGTCACGGCGCAGCGTCGCCAGCTCCGGCGGATTCGCGCGCGTGTCGGCCACGGCAAAGGCAACGCCCCGGCGCGCCAGGAAGCGCACCAGGGACATGCCGCTCTTGCCGAGGCCGACAACGATGCGGAATTGGTCAGAAGCGATCAGAGACACTCGTTTCTACCTCAGTTTCAGGGTGGCAAGGCCGAACAGCACCAGGATCACGGTGATGATCCAGAAGCGGACGATCACACGCGGCTCGGGCCAGCCCTTGAGTTCAAAGTGGTGGTGGATGGGCGCCATGCGGAACACGCGGCGACCGGTCAGTTTGAAAGATGCCACCTGAATGACCACTGAAAGGGTTTCCATCACGAACACGCCGCCCATGATGAACAAGACGATTTCCTGGCGAACGATGACCGCGATGGTGCCCAGGGCCGCGCCCAGCGCCAGTGCGCCGACGTCGCCCATGAATACTTGCGCCGGGTAGGTGTTGAACCACAGAAAGCCCAGGCCGGCGCCGATCAGCGCGCCGCAGAACACGATCAGCTCGCCGGCACCCGGCACGTACGGGATCAGCAGGTAATCGGCGAATTTCACGTTACCCGACAGGTAGCAGAAGATGCCCAGGGCGCCGCCCACCATCACGGTCGGCATGATGGCCAAGCCGTCGAGGCCGTCGGTCAGGTTCACCGCGTTGCTGGAGCCGACGATGACGAAATAGGTCAGCACCACGAAGCCCACGCCCAGGTAAATGCTGGCGTCCTTGAACATCGGGATGATCAGGGTGGTTTCCACGGCGCTTGGCGCGGTGGCGTACAGGAAGATGGCCGCACCCAGGCCGAACACCGACTGCCAGAAATATTTCCAGCGGCTTGGCAGGCCCCGCGAGTTCTTCTCGATCACCTTGCGGTAGTCGTCTACCCAGCCGATGCCCCCGAACAGCAGGGTGACCAGCAGGACGGTCCACACATAGCGGTTGGTCAGGTCGGCCCACAACAGGGTGCTGACGCCAATGGCCGAGAGGATCAGGGCACCGCCCATGGTTGGGGTGCCGGATTTTTTCAGGTGCGATTCAGGGCCGTCGTTACGCACGGCCTGGCCGATCTGACGAATCTGCAGGGTACGAATCATCCAGGGGCCCAGCCACAGGGCCAGCGACAGCGCGGTCAGCACACCCAGGATCCCGCGCAGGGTCAGGTACTGGAAGACCGCGAAGCCTTTGTAGAACTGTTGCAGATACTCCGCCAGCAGCAGCAGCATTAATGTTTCTCCCCGCTGGAACCGCACAAGGCCGCCACGACGTTTTCCATCGCAGCGCTGCGCGAACCCTTGATCAAAATAGTGATGTTTTTGCCCTGCTCGGCGCCAAGCGCAGCGATCAGGTCAGACTGAGTGGCGAAATGCCGGGCGTTGGCGCCGAACACGTTTACCGCGTGCAGCATGTTCGGGCCCACGGCGTACAAGGCATCTACCTTGCCTCGGGCGTATTCGCCCACCTGCCGATGCCCCTCTTCTGCCCATTGCCCCAGTTCGCCGATGTCTCCGAGCACCAGGACGGTGCGGCCGGAAAAGCCGGCGAGTATATCAACGGCAGCGCACATTGAGGTGGGGTTTGCGTTGTATGTATCGTCGATTACACGCAGGCCGCTGGCCGTGACCTGGGCCACGGTACGACCCTTCACCGGTTGCAAGCTTTCCAGGCCCTTGGCGATGTCGCCGATGGCCAGCCCGAACACGTGCGCGGCGGCGGCGGCGGCCAGGGCGTTCTGCACGTTGTGGGTGCCCAGCAGGTTGAGCTGGACCCGCGCGGTGCCTTGCAGGCCATGCAGGTTGAAAGCCGGGCAGCCCCGCTCATCGGCACGAATGTCACTGGCGTGGAAGTCGGCGGCGGTGTTGGTCAGGGCGAAGCTGAGCACGCGACGCTGGCCGGCGCGGGCGTGCCAGATGCCGTAGGCCTTGTCGTCCAGGTTGAGCACGGCGGTGCCATCGGCGGCCAGCCCTTCGATGATCTCGCCCTTGGCCTCGACGATCTTCTCCGGCCCCCCGAACTCGCCCACGTGGGCGGTACCGGCGTTGTTGAGGATGGCCACGTGGGGCTGGGTCAGGCCCACGGTGTAGGCAATCTCGCCCAGGCGCGAGGCGCCCAGTTCGATGACCGCCGCGGTGTGCTGCGGCGCCAGCTCGAGCAGGGTCAGCGGCGCGCCCAGGTCATTGTTGAGGTTGCCGCGAGTCGCGAGCACGTCGCCCTGGGTGCGCAGGATTGCGGCCAGCAGTTCCTTGACCGTGGTCTTGCCACTGGAGCCGGTCACCGCCGCCACCGGCCGGGTAAAGCGCGAACGGTTCAGCGCCGCCAGCTGGCCAAGGGCAACGCGGCAATCGGCAACCACCAACTGTGGCAGGTCGACACCGGCCACCTCATGTTCCACCAGGGCCGCCACGGCGCCTTTGGCCGCCACGTCAGCGAGGTAGTCGTGGCCGTCGAAACGGGGGCCGGCAAGGGCCACGAACAACTGGCCGGGCACGATGGCACGGCTGTCGATGCTGACACCGTTGAAGGCTGCATCCTGGCCGTGCAAACGCGCAGCCAATGGCTTGAGCAGTTCCGCCAGGGACATGGGCTTAAGCATGGTCCACCTCCCAGGTGGCCAGGGCGCGGGCGGCCTCTTCCAGGTCGGAAAATGCCAGGCGCTGGCCGTTGATTTCCTGATAGTCCTCATGACCCTTGCCCGCCAGCACCACCACGTCGTCGGCCTGGGCCTGGGCGATGAGCTGAGCGATGGCAGGGCCACGGCCGGACACGAATTCGACCCGGGCAGCAGCGCTGAAACCGGGGCGGATGTCACTGAAGATCTGCAGCGGATCTTCGCTGCGCGGGTTGTCATCGGTGACCAGCACGCGGTCGGCCAGGCGCTCGGCCACTTCGGCCATCAGTGGGCGCTTGCCGCGGTCGCGGTCACCGCCACAGCCGAACAGGCACAGCAGTTCGCCCTTGGCGTGTGGGCGCAGGGCTTGCAATACCTTGTCCAAGGCATCCGGGGTGTGGGCGTAATCGACCACCACCAGCGGCTGCTTGCCGCCACCCAGGCGCTGCATGCGCCCCAGCGGGCCTTCCAGCTGCGGCATGACGTTGAGAATGTCGTCCAGCGGGTAGTCCAGCGCCAGCAGGGTACCCACCGCCGCCAGCACGTTGCTGAGGTTGAAACGCCCCAGCAGGCGGCTGCGCAGCAGGTGCTCGCCCTGGGCGGTGACCAGGGTGGCGCGCACGCCATGGTCATTGAATTCGGCTTCGCGGCAATACAGGGTCGCGGACGGGTCCAGCAGGCTGTAAGTGATCAGCCGGGACTCATGTTCTTCTTCGGCCAGGGTGCTGCCGAAGGCGTCATCCAGGTTGAGCACGCGGCAGCGCAGCCCGGTCCAGCCGAACAGCTTGGCCTTGGCCGCGGCATAGGCCTGCATGCTGCCGTGGTAGTCCAGGTGATCGCGGCTGAGGTTGGTCAGCACGGCCACGTCGAACGCCAGCGCGGCCACGCGGCCCTGGTCCAGCGCGTGGGAGGACACTTCCATCGCCACGGCCTTGGCGCCGGCTTTTTTCAGGTCAAGCAGGGTCGACTGCACCGCGATCGGGTCCGGGGTGGTCAGGCGCCCGCTCTGCAGCGCTTCGTGGAAACCGGTCCCCAGGGTACCGATCAGCCCGCAGCGCTGGCCGAGCAGGTCCAGGGCCTGGGCCACCAATTGCGTGACGCTGGTCTTGCCGTTGGTGCCGGTCACGCCCACCAGGCTCAGCAGGCGGCTCGGGTCGCCATAAAAGCGCCCGGCGATGTCGGACAGCTGGCGTATCAGGCCCTTGACCGGAATCAGCGGCACATCGGTGATGGGCAGCACGGTGGCGCCCTCCACTTCATAGGCCACCGCCGCGGCGCCGCGCCCCAGGGCGTCGGCAATGTGCGCGCGGCCATCGACCTTAGCCCCCGGCACCGCCAGGAACAGGTCCCCGGGGCGTACGTCACGGCTGTCCAGGGCCAGTTCGCGGATCAGCGGATCGCGACCGGCCTGGGCGAAGATCTTGCTCAGTGGCATGCTCATCAACCACGCCCTCCCTTGCTGGCCGCAGGCTGGGCCTGGGCTTGTTCCTGAGGGGTATTCGGCAGGTTGTCGGGGGTCACGTTCATCAGGCGCAGGGTGCCGGACATGACCTTGCTGAACACGGGTGCCGACACCAGGCCACCGAAATAGCCGGCCTTGCTCGGCTCATCGATCACCACCACCACGGCGTAGCGTGGGTCGGCCACCGGGCCGAACCCGGCGAACAGCGAGCGGTAAGCGTTTTCGGTGTAGCCACGCGAACCAATGGTGGCCTTTCGGGCGGTACCCGACTTGCCAGCCACGTGGTAGCCCGGCACCCGCGCGCGGTATACGCCACGGGTGTCTTCGATCACTTGCTGGAGCATGCCCTGCAGGGTCTTGGCCACTTGCTCGGGCATGACGCGGGTGGCCTGCGGCTTGCCGTCGACCTTGAGAATGCTCAGCGGCACGATCTCGCCGTCGTTGGCGATGGCCGAATAGGCATGCACCAGTTGCAGGGCTGTCACGGAAAGGCCGTAACCGTACGACAGGGTGGCGGTTTCGGCCTTTTTCCAGTCGCGGTGGTTGGGCAGGTTACCCACCCGCTCGCCAGGGAAGCCCAGGCCGGTGTACTGCCCCAGGCCCACCGCCGACATGGCACGGAAGATGTTTTCACCGCCGATGTCGAACGCTACCTTGCTCATGCCGACGTTGCTGGAGTTGATCAAAATGCCGGTCAGGTCGAGGATCGGACCCTCGGTCTTGGTCACGTCCTTGATGGTGTAGCGGCCGATCTGCAGGGTACCGGGGTACACTTCGACCTTGTCGGTAGGCTTCCAGCGCCCGGTTTCCAGGGCGGCGCTCATGGAGATCGGCTTCATGGTCGAGCCAGGCTCGAACACGTCGGTGATCGCCCGGTTACGCATGGACGCCGGGAACATGGTCTTGCGATTGTTGGGGTTGTAGGTCGGCTGGTTGACCATCGCCAGCACTTCGCCGGTCTTGACGTCCATGATCACCATGCTACCGGCCTTGGCTTCGTTCTCGACGATGGCGTTGCGCAACTCGCGCGCGGCCAGGTACTGCAGGCGCAGGTCGATGGACAAGGTCAGGGTCTTGCCCGCCTTGGCGTTCTTGGTGACCTGCACGTCCTTGATCAGGCGGCCACGACGGTCCTTGATGACCTGGCGCTTGCCAGGCACGCCCGCCAGCCAGTCTTCGTAGGCCAGTTCCACGCCTTCGCGGCCGTGGTCGTCCAGGTCGGTAAAGCCAACCATGTGCGCGGTGACGTCACCGGCAGGGTAGAAACGACGAAATTCCTCGATGCCGTAGACACCAGGAACCTTGAGGTCGAGCACGGTCTGCCCCTGTTCCGGGGTCAGCCCTCGCACCAGATAGATGAATTCCTTGGTGGCCTGGGCTTCCAGGCGGGCCGCGAGCTCGCGCGGGTCCTGGCCAAGGGCAGCCGCCAGCGCGGGCCACTTGGTCTTGTCCAGTTGCATTTCCTTGGGGTTGGCCCACAAGGTGGTGACCGGTGTACTCACGGCCAAGGGTTCGCCGTTGCGGTCGGTGATCAGGCCGCGGTGCGCCGGAATCGGAATGTGGCGCACGCTGCGTGCATCGCCCTGCCCTTTGAGGAAATCATGGTCGATGACCTGCAGGTCGACGATACGCCAGACAATCGCGCCTACCATGATGCCCAGCAGCGATACGAGTACCCGGAACCGCCACGGGTACAGGGCACCATCGAGCTTCATCATGGCGCCACCATCTTGATTTCGGCGGCATCGGGAATGCGCATTTTCAATTGGCCGCTGGCCAGCGCCTCGATCCGGCTGTGTGCCGTCCAGGTGCTTTGCTCCAGGATCAGGCGCCCCCACTCGGCCTGGGCCTTGTCGCGCTCGCTCAGCTCGTTGTACAAGCTGTTGAGCAACTGACGGTTCAGGTGCGCGCTATAGGACACGGCGATGGCCGAAACCAGCACGCCGATGAACAGCAGAAGCATCAGGAAGCTTCCGCCTGGCAAAGGCTTGGCAAAGAGCTTGCTCACCGCAACTTCTCCGCCACGCGCATGACCGCGCTGCGCGAGCGCGGGTTGGCCTTCAATTCAGCCTCGGAGGCGAACTGGGCCTTGCCGTGAACCTTGATCTTCGGCTCGAATGCCTGGAAACGCACCGGCAGGTTGCGCGGCAGGTTGTCGGCCTCGCCCTTGGCCAGTTTGCGCATGAACAGTTTGACGATGCGGTCTTCCAGCGAATGGAAGCTGATCACCACCAGGCGGCCACCGACTTCCAGCGACTCCAGCGCAGCTTCGAGGCCCGCTTCCAGGTCGGCCAGTTCGTTGTTCACGTGAATGCGCAGGCCCTGGAACGCGCGAGTAGCCGGGTTCTTGCCTTTTTCCCAGGCCGGGTTCGCGACCTTGAGTACTTCCGCCAGGTCGGCAGTGCGCTCGAATGGCTTGATTTCGCGGCGCGCCACCACGGCGTTGGCCATGCGCTTGGCGAACCGCTCTTCCCCATATTCCTTGAACACCCGGGCGATTTCCTCAGCCGGGGCATTGGCGATGAACTCGGCGGCACTGACACCACGGGTGGGGTCCATGCGCATGTCCAGCGGGCCATCGTTCATGAAGCTGAAGCCGCGCTCGGGGTCGTCCAGTTGTGGCGAGGAGACGCCCAGGTCCAGCAGCACGCCGTTGACCTTCCCAGCCAAACCTTGGCTAGCAATTTCGCTACCCATTTCTGCAAAGCTGCGCTGCACAATGACAAAGCGGCCGTCTTCGGCCGCCAGCGCTTGCCCCGTGGCAATCGCTTGTGGGTCTTTGTCGAACCCCAGCAATCGGCCCTGCGGCCCAAGGTGCTGGAGGATCAGCCGGCTGTGCCCACCCCGCCCGAAGGTACCGTCCACATAGCAGCCATCGCCTTGTATGGCGAGAGCCTCGACGGCTTCGTCAAGCAATACGGTGATGTGGTTAAAGCCGCTATCTATAGTCACAGAATCAAATCACGCAGTTCATCAGGCATGGCGCCCGGTTGTTGAATAGCCGCCAGGTCCGCTTCAGCAACAGCGTTCCAGGCATCCTCGTCCCACAGTTGAAACTTGTTCAGCTGGCCGACCAGCATGGCTTTCTTGTCCAGCTTCGCGTACTCGCGCAAACGTGGCGGAACCAGAAAACGCCCACTGCCGTCGAGCTCCAGGTCAACCGCATTGCCAATCAGCAACCTTTGCAGACGGCGGTTTTCTTCCCGGAGCGACGGCAGTGCGCGCAGCTTTGTTTCAATTAATTCCCATTCGTCCAGCGGGTACACACAAAGGCAGGGATCAACGGCATCGATGGTCACGATCAACTGGCCGTTGGAGCGCGAAACCAGCTCGTCACGGTACCGGCTGGGCATGGCTAGCCGGCCTTTGGCATCGAGACTGATGGCATTTGCTCCGCGAAACACAGAGGCGCTTCCCCATTTTTTAGTTTTTTGTGCCTGAAAAACCCACTTTGTGCCACTTTCCGCCACTCGCGCACACTATAGGAATGCGCCCGTACCACCGTCAAGGCACGCTCGTAAGGAAAACCCTTACAGATCGGAGATTTAGGAGATAAAAGGAAGGCGAAAGGCTAATTCGAGGGAAGCGAAGAGGTATAAAGCCAAGTTAACTCAATGAGCTACGAGCCTCAGTTAAAGTAAATTATGAAGAGTAAGATTTTTTCGGTATTAGGAATCGGCTTCTGCTGTTGATTGAAGCCCAAGGGAGAAGGAGGTGGAGAGTCGATCTGTAAGCCGGGTTCTGTCGAGGACAGTCATTCCTCTACGATGGCCATCACTGGACACCTTTAGCAACCTACCCGGTTCCAACGCGGGCCGCGCCATATGGAACCCTATTTGGTCTTGCTCCGAGTGGGGTTTACCTAGCCACGCACTGTTACCAGACGTGCGGTGCGCTCTTACCGCACCTTTTCACCCTTACCGGCACCGAAGTGCTTAGGCGGTTATTTTCTGTGGCACTTTCCGTAGGCTCACGCCCCCCAGGCATTACCTGGCACTCCGCCCTATGGAGCCCGGACTTTCCTCCCCCCGCTTTTGCGGAACAAAAGCAGGCAGCGACTGTCCAATCGACTCTCCGCCGACAAGGTTACGGAATAGCGGGGTAAGCTGCAAGCATTAAGCGCGCGGCTTGCAGCGTGCTTCCAGGCTATCAGCTGCTTTTCTGTCGCTCCAACGCCACCTGGTACAACACGTTCTTGCGCGCTCCGGTGATCTCCGCCGCCAGCGCCGCCGCTCGCTTGAGTGGCATCTCCTTGAGCAGCAGGTCCAGCACGCGCATCACCTCGGCGCTGACCGCCTCATCACTCTCGGGCGCCGTCCAGCCCGCCACCAGCACCACGCACTCACCCCGCTGCTGGTTGCTGTCCGCCTCCACGAACGCACGTAGTTCGGACAGTGGCAGGCCTTTCAATGTTTCAAAAGTTTTCGTCAGCTCACGCGCCAGCAATGCGGGGCGGTCGGGCCCGAACACCAACTCCATGTCCTGCAGGCACTCCAGGATTCGATGCGGCGCTTCATAGAAGATCAGCGTGCGCGGCTCCTCGCGCACCTGTTCCAGGCGCGAACGACGCCCCACTGTCTTGGCCGGCAGGAAACCTTCGAAAATGAACCGGTCCGACGGCAGGCCCGCCGCCGACAGCGCCGCGATCAACGCACAGGGGCCAGGGACCGGCACCACCTGGATACCCGCGGCCCGCACCTGGCGGACCAGGTGGTAACCGGGATCGGAGATCAACGGCGTGCCGGCATCGGAGATCAGCGCAACGCTCTCGCCCGCGCGCAGCTTGTCGAGAAACCGCCCGCCTTCATCCCGCTCGTTGTGCTCATGGCACGCGGCAAGGGGGGTGTTGATCCCGAAGTGTTGCAGCAGGCGGACAGAGTGACGGGTGTCCTCGGCGGCGATCAGCGCCACGTCGCCTAGTATCTTCAAGGCGCGGGCGCTCATGTCATCCAGGTTACCGATGGGCGTGGCCACGACATAAAGCGTTCCCGTGGCGGAATTCGAAGCACCTGGAGCAGTCACAGCACACACCTGTCGTTGGCAAAAGCGGCATTGTAGCCTGCCATGCCAGCCGCCGGCCAAAAAAGCCACCCGGCAAAACCCTGAATGACCTTTGGTGCGGCTTTCATGCCTGTGACATCGCACCGGGCGCCATGCTTGGGTACAATTGCCGGCCTAACCGATCGAGTATCAGGAAGATATACATGACAGCTTGCCTGCGGCTGCTCTCAGCCCTCTGCCTTGCCATGTTGCTGGCGGCCTGCGCCAGCTCGCCCTCCAGCAACCTGGGCGAACTGCCACGCACCCCCGATGCCACCATCGAGCAATTGCTGGGCCAGGCCGCCTCGGCGAAGACCCCGGCCGAGGCATCGGTGCTGCGCCTGAGCGCTGCCGACCTCGCCTACCGCCAACATGCCAATGACCGCGCCGGCCAGATCCTGGCCCAGGTCCAGGTAGAGCAGTTGAACGCTGGCCAGCAGATCATCGCCAGCACCCTGGCCGCTGAACTGGCCCTGGCACGCAACCAGCCCAAGGAGGCATTGAACGCCCTCAACCACCCGAGCCTGCAGCGCCTGGGCGAGGCGTCAGTGGAGCAGCAGGTGCGCACCCACACGGTTCGCGCCCGCGCCCTGGAGGCCGATGGCCAGATCTTGCCCGCGGCCCAGGAGCGAGTCTTCATCGCCCCGCTGCTCAGCGGTGACGCGGCAGCAGCCAACAGCGATGCCATCTGGGCACTGGTCAGCAGCCTGCCTGCCGAGCAGCTCAACACCACCGGCACCGACGACCTGGCTGGCTGGCAGAGCCTGGCCCTGGCCGTGAAGAGCGCCGGCACCCTGGACCAGCAGAAAGCCGCCATCAATGACTGGCGCAACTCCCACGCCAGCCATCCAGCAGCCAAGCAACTGCCCGCCGCCCTGACCAAGCTGATGGAGCTGACCAGCCAGCCACTGACCAAGGTTGCCCTACTGCTGCCGCAACAAGGCCAACTGGCGTCGGTGGGCAAAGCCCTGCGTGACGGCTTCATGGCCGCCTACTACCAGGCTCAGCAGGCAGGCCAGAAGCCACCCGTGGTCGAGGTCTTCGACAGTTCGCGGGTGACCTCGATGGATGACTTCTACCGCCAGGCACAGGCCGCCGGCGCGCAAATGGTGATCGGCCCACTGGAAAAACCACTGGTCAAGCAATTGGCCGGCCGCCCGCAATTGCCGCTCACCACGCTGGCCTTGAACTATAGCGACACCACCACGGCCAACCCGCCACAGCTGTTCCAGTTCGGCCTGGCCGCCGAAGACGAAGCCCGCGAAGTCTCGCGCCGCGCCCGCGCCGACGGCCTGCACCGCGCCGTGGCGCTGGTGCCACGCGGGGAATGGGGCGACCGGGTGCTGGCGGCCTTCCGCCAGGATTTCGAAGCCAATGGCGGCAGCCTGCTGGGCTCCCAGCGCGTTGACCAGCCGGTGGCACTGGCACAGCAGATCGGTGACCTGATGCAGGCCCGCCAGGGCGCCAATGGCTCCGGCGGCTCGCGCCGCCAGGACGTAGACTTCATTTTCCTGGCATCGACGCCGCAACTGGCCCAGCAGATCAAACCGACGCTGAATTTCCAATACGCCGGTGACGTGCCGGTGTACGCGACGTCCAACGTGTACAGCGCCAGCGGCGACACCTCCCAGTACAATGACATGAACGGCGTGCGCTTCTGTGAAACCCCGTGGTTGCTGGACAACGCCAACCCGCTGCGCCAGCAGGTGGTGCGCCAGTGGCCGCAGGCCGGTGGCAGCCTGGGCCGGCTGTACGCCATGGGCGCCGACGCCTTTGGCCTGGCACCACGCCTGGAACAACTCAAGGCACTGCCGGACAACCGCATGCAGGGCCTGTCGGGCAACCTGAGCGTGAACGCCGGGCAACGCATCGAACGCCAACTGCCGTGGGCACAGTTCAATGGCGGCCAGGTTCAACGCCTGCCGGACACCGTCCAGTAATGCCAGCCGCCTCCCCGCGCCAGGCCGGCCTGGAGGCCGAGGCGCAAGCACTTGCACACCTGCAACAGCAGGGCCTGCAACTGCTTGCGCGCAACTGGCTGTGTAAAGGCGGCGAGCTTGATCTGGTCATGCTCGATGGCGATACAGTAGTATTCGTCGAAGTTCGTTACCGCCTGCACGCACAATGGGGCGGCGCGCTCGAAAGTATCGATGCGCGCAAGGTGGCACGGGTAGTCAACGCTGCCCGTCTGTATCTGCACAAGGAAGCGCGCTGGGCCCACCACCCCTGCCGCTTCGACGTGATCGCCCTGGAAGGCACTGCCAGCAAGGACATGCACCTGAATTGGCTACGCAATGCGTTCGAGAGCTGAAAACACGGCTCGAACGCGACTGAACCACCCCTTTACTTACGATTTTGCTCTTTGCTTTGCGGGCTGCACATTCATGTGCCGGGACGCTGAACCGCGCCCGACCAGCCGCCCTAATTAAGGTCACATTGATGGACATGCAATCCCGAATTCGCCGGCTTTTCCAGGCCAGTATCGATACCAAGCAACAGGCGATGGAAGTCCTTGCACCGCACATCGAGCAAGCCAGCCAGGTGATGGTCAATGCCTTGCTCAACGAAGGCAAGATGCTGTCGTGCGGCAACGGCGGCTCTGCGGGCGATGCCCAGCATTTTTCTTCCGAATTGCTCAACCGTTTCGAGCGCGAGCGTCCCAGCCTGCCGGCCATTGCGCTGACCACCGACAGCTCGACCATCACCTCGATTGCCAACGACTACAGCTACAACGAAGTCTTCTCCAAGCAGATCCGCGCCCTGGGCCAGCCCGGCGACGTGCTGCTGGCGATTTCCACCAGCGGCAATTCGGCCAACATCATCCAGGCGATCCAGGCCGCACATGACCGCGAAATGGTTGTCGTAGCCCTGACAGGGCGCGACGGCGGCGGCATGGCGTCATTGCTGCTGCCTGAAGACGTCGAGATCCGCGTGCCGGCCAACGTCACCGCACGCATCCAGGAAGTCCACCTGCTGGCGATCCACTGCCTGTGCGATCTGATCGACAGCCAATTGTTCGGGAGTGAAGAATGACCCCTAACCGCCTGGGCCTGATGGCCCTGACCCTGTGCCTGAGCCTGACCGGCTGCAGCTCGTTCCTGACCGCCACCCGCGATAAGCCCATCGAAGATGACCGCGGCACACGCACTTTCGGCAGCAAGATCGATGACTCGCTGATCGAAACCAAGGTGTCGGTGAACGTGGCCAAGGCCAGCCCGGACCTGGACCAGAACTCTCACATCGTGGTCAGCAGTTTCAACGGTATCGTGCTGCTCGCCGGTCAGACGCCGCGCGCCGACCTCAAGGCCATGGCCGAACAGGCTGCCAATAGCGTGCAGCGCGTCAAGCGCGTGCACAACGAGCTGCAGGTGATGGCCCCCTCCTCGATCCTGGCACGCAACAACGACGCCTGGCTGACCACCAAGATCAAGACCCAGATGCTGGCCGACGCCAGCATTCCGGGCTCGCGCATCAAGATCATCACCGAGAACGGCATCGTCTACATGCTGGGCTTGGTGACCCAGAAGGAAGCCGCCCAGGCGGCGGCCCTGGTACAGGGCGTGGGCGGCGTACAGAAGATCGTCAAGCTATTCGAATACATCGACTAGCAGCAGCGTGAAGCTCCAAGCCAAAAAAGGCGATCCGCAGGGATCGCCTTTTTTGTTACTTGACCACCTTCAGGCTCGGGCGCCCGGCGGGGCGCTGCGGGCGGCCGCCGTCTGGCGGCAGGTCGTCATCGGAGACGGCGTGCACTTCAAAGCCGCTTTCCGCTTCTTCCTCCATCATCGAGGGCTCGAGATCGAAGACCATGCCCTGGCCATTCTCGCGCGCGTAAACGCCGAGAATCGCGCCGATGGGCACGTACAGGGTATGGGCGACACCACCGAATCGGCCTTCGAAGCTGACGGCTTCGTTGTCCATGTGCAAGTGACGGACCGCCTTGGGCGATACGTTCAGCACGATCTGACCGTCACTGGCAAAGCCCTTGGGCACCTGCACGGAACGGTATTCGGAGTTGACCAGCATGTGGGGCGTGCAATCGTTGTCCACGATCCACTCGTAGAGTGCACGCACAAGATACGGACGACTGGAGTTCATCAACGGCTCCTTCAAACCTAGCGCATTTCACGTTCAGCGGCCGAGAGGCTAGCCTGAAAGGCCTCGCGGGCAAACTGACGCTCCATATAGTCCAGCAGCGGCTTTGCAGGCCGCGGCAATTCGATTCCCAACATCGGCAATCGCCAGAGTATGGGCAGTAGACAGCAATCCACCAGACTTTGCTCCTCACTGAGGAAGAAAGGCTTGTCGGCGAACAGGGGCGAGACCCCGGTAAGGCTCTCGCGAAGCTCCTTGCGGGCCTGCACTCGAGCAGGCTCCTTGGCCCGGGGGTCGAGGATCAGGTCCACCAGGCCGCACCAGTCACGCTGTATGCGGTGCATCAGCAGCCGGCTGTTGGCCCTGGCCACCGGGTACACCGGCATGAGCGGAGGATGCGGGTAACGCTCATCCAGATATTCCATCACAACGGTGGATTCGTACAGCGCCAAATCACGGTCTACCAGCGTTGGCAGACTGCCGTAAGGGTTCACTTCGATCAGTTTCGCCGGCTGCGAACCCGCGGGCACACTGATGATTTCGGCGCTGACTCCCTTCTCGGCCAGCACGATGCGCACCCGGTGAGAATAGTGGTCAGCGGGGTCGGAGTAACAGGCCAACCGATTGGTCACGCCCATGGCGGTCCTCCTCGCGTGGAAAAAACATGAATATCACAAAAACGCGCGCGCCCCTGAAACACTCCTTTGGCGAATGTGAGGGGCGCGCGCATTTAACTGCAAATCTTACCGCATATTCAATGAACGTCCTTCCAATATTCACGTTTGAGCAGGTAAGCAAAAATGAACAGGATGGCCAGGTACAGCAACACATAGGCACCGATGCGCTCGCTGGCCAGCTTGTTGGGGTTGGCCGAGTAGGCCAGGAAGGTCACCAGGTTGTGTATTTTCTCATCGAACTGCTCGGGCGTCAGGCTGCCGGTCTTGGGTAGCAGGGTGAGCTGGTCGCAGGCCTCGTGGGTCAACGGCGCACCGGTGAGCGGGTCGTACTGGTTCTTGCCTTCAGCCTGCACCTGGACCTGCTTGCAGCCCATGACCTGACGCCCCTGCAGGCCCGCCAGCACGTTAGGCATGCCTACGTTGGGAAACACCAGGTTGTTCACGCCCCATGGCCGTGTCGGGTCCTCGTAGAAAGAGCGCAGGTAACCATACAGCCAATCCGTGCCCCGCACCCGCGCCACCAGGGTGAGGTCCGGCGGTGCGGCGCCGAACCACGCCTTGGCATCCGCTGGCTGCATGCCGATGGTCATGTGGTCACCGATCTTGGCGCCCGTGAACACCAGCTTCTCCAGCATCATGTCGTGGGGAATACCCAGGTCATCCGCGACCCGTTCGTAACGCTGGAATTTGGCGCTGTGGCAGCCCATGCAGTAGTTGACGAAGGTACGCGCCCCGTCCTGCAGGGCTGGCTTGTCGGTGAGGTCGATGTCGACCTTTTCCAGCTCCGGGCCACCCTCGGCGGCCAGCACCAAGGCAGGCAAAAAGACCAGCACGAGCAACGCTATTATTGTTTTCATCAGCCAGTCACCCTTTCCGGTACCGGTTTGGTTCGCTCGAAGCGGGTGTAGAACGGCATCAGCAGGAAATAAGCGAAATACAGCACCGTGCACACCTGGGACACCAGCGTTCGCTCAGGCGTGGGCGGCTGTACGCCGAGGTACCCCAAGGTCATGAACGACACACAGAACAGGGTCAGCGCCAACCGGCTGACCCAGCCCTTGTAGCGCATGGACTTGACCGGGCTGCGGTCCAGCCACGGCAGCACGAACAGCACGGCGATGGCCGCGCCCATGGACATGACCCCCAGCAGCTTGTCCGGCACCGCCCGCAAGATGGCGTAGAACGGCGTGAAGTACCAAACCGGAGCGATATGTTCAGGGGTCTTGAAGGCGTTGGCCTGCTCGAAATTGGGCTTTTCCAGGAAGTACCCGCCCATTTCCGGAAAGAAGAACACGATGGAGCAGAACACGAACAGGAACACCACGACGCCGACGATATCCTTCACCGTGTAGTAGGGATGGAAGGCGATGCCGTCCAGCGGCACCCCGTTTTCGTCCTTGAGCTTCTTGATCTCGATGCCGTCCGGGTTGTTCGACCCCACCTCGTGCAGCGCCAGGATGTGCAGCACCACCAGCCCCAGGATGACGATGGGCAACGCGATCACATGCAGGGCGAAGAAACGGTTCAGGGTGATGCCGGAGATCAGGTAGTCACCGCGTATCCATTGGGTCAGGTCATTGCCGATCACCGGAATGGCGCCGAACAGGGAAATGATCACCTGCGCGCCCCAATAGGACATCTGCCCCCACGGCAGCAGGTAGCCCATGAACGCCTCGGCCATCAACGCCAGGTAGATCAGCATGCCGAAGATCCACACCAGCTCCCTGGGCTTCTTGTAGGAGCCGTACAGCAGGCCACGGAACATGTGCAGGTAAACGACGATGAAGAACGCCGACGCGCCCGTGGAGTGCAGGTAACGCAGGATCCAGCCGTAGGACACGTCGCGCATGATGTACTCGACCGAGGCGAACGCCTCCTCAGCCGAAGGCGTGAAGCTCATGGTCAGCCACACACCGGTGACTATCTGGTTGACCAGCACCAGCAGCGCCAGGGACCCGAAGAAATAGAAGAAGTTGAAGTTCTTCGGCGCGTAGTATTTGGTGAGGTGCTCTTCCCACATCTTGGTGGCGGGGAAGCGGGCATCCACCCAGGCCATGAATTTGCTCATCACGCTTTCTCCTGGTCAACGCCGATGACAATCACGTCGTCCGACTCGTACGAATGCGGTGGCACCGCCAGGTTCAGCGGCGCAGGCTGGGATTTGTATACCCGGCCGGCGAGATCATAGTGGGAACCGTGGCAAGGGCAGAAATAACCGCCTACCCAGTCCTTGCCCAGGTCGGCGGGGGCCACCTCGGGGCGGAAAGTCGGCGAACAGCCCAGGTGCGTGCAGATACCGATGACAATCAGTACCTGCGGCTTGATGGAGCGCAGCTTGGGGTCGACGTAGGCAGGCTGGGTGGAGTTCTTGGACTCGGGGTCGGAAAGACGGTCTTCGATCTTGCCCAGGTTGGCCAGTATCTCGTCGGTGCGGCGCACCACGAACACCGGCTGGCCGCGCCATTCGGCGATGACCTGCTGGCCGGGCTCGACCTTGCTGATGTTGAACTTGACTGGCGCCCCCGCGGCCTTGGCCTTGGCGCTGGGGAACCAAGACCCGACGAACGGGACCGCAGCCCCTACCGCTCCCGCTGCGCCAACCACGGATGTGGCCGCTACGAGGAAGCGACGCCGGCCTGCATTCACGCCGTCATTGCTCATTCAGTCCTCTCCCATCAGCTTTTCGTGGCCTGTTGCAACAGGCATTCACATTGTTGGTTCCATCCGGCCCGGCGAGGTCAGCACCTGAAAATCTGCCAAATGGTAGTTACAAGCCCAAACGCAGACAAGGGGAAAACCCGTGGCAAACGGCAGCACCCCTGTCCAGGCAACCTGTGCAGGCGTGGCAAGCCGCCACGCAAAAACTTCACAAGCCGCCATTAAGCAATAGCACTTGGTAGTCTAGTCGACATAAAAAAAGCCCGATTCCAATGGAACCGGGCTTTTTCTTGAACGGAGTCGCGAGGCGTAAAATTAACGCTTCGAGTACTGCGGACGCTTACGCGCTTTACGCAGACCGACTTTCTTACGTTCAACTTCACGAGCGTCACGAGTGACGTAGCCAGCTTTACGCAGGGCGCCACGCAGGGTCTCGTCGTATTGCATCAGGGCACGGGTGATACCGTGACGGATAGCACCGGCTTGACCGCTGACACCACCACCGATAACGGTGACGTAGATGTCGAACTTCTCGGTGGTCTCGGTCAGTTCCAGCGGCTGACGAACTACCATGCGGGCAGTTTCACGGCCGAAGAACGTGTCCAGGGAACGGTTGTTGATGGAGATGTTGCCAGTGCCCGGACGCAGGAAAACGCGTGCGGTTGCAGTCTTGCGACGGCCAGTGCCGTAATTTTGAGTCGCCGACATAATGAACTATTCCGTTAAATCTTCAGTTCTTGGGGCTGCTGAGCAGTATGAGGGTGTGCAGCGCCCGCATAGACTTTCAGCTTACGGTACATGTCGCGACCCAGCGGGTTCTTCGGCAGCATGCCTTTTACCGCGGTCTCGATCACGCGCTCAGGGGCTTTGGCGATCAGCTTCTGGAAGTTGATCGACTTGATGCCGCCCGGGAAACCGGAGTGGGAGTAGTACATTTTGTCAGTGGTTTTAGCGCCAGTGACACGAACCTGCTCAGCGTTGATGACGACGATGTAGTCACCGGTGTCAACGTGAGGGGTGTATTCTGGTTTGTGCTTGCCACGCAGACGGCTCGCGATTTCAGTAGCCAGACGACCCAGGGTCTGACCAGCAGCATCAACGACGAACCAGTCGCGTTTTACTGTTTCCGGTTTAGCAGTAAAAGTTTTCATTCTTTATAGCCTCGAAGGCCGTCCAGCAAAAATAGACGGCAGATCTTACTGAATAGTGCGTACTTTGACAAGTCAAAGGCAGCCGGATACAGACGCTATCGGGGGCTCGGGTCAGCGCGTCCAATACACGGCAAGATTCTTCGGCGAGCGGCGCATCACTTCCACTGCAGAGAGAGGGGGCGAATTATCCAGATTGCGAAAAAAATATCAACCTGCTTTTATGATTCCTTTTGCCTGGAGGAGTAGCAGATGGATTATCGCCGACTGGGACGCACCGACATCAACGTCAGCGCCCTGTGCCTGGGCACCATGACCTGGGGCGAGCAGAACACCGAGGCAGAGGGCTTCGCGCAGATCGAACGGGCCAAGCAGGCCGGAATCAACTTCATCGACACGGCGGAAATGTACCCCGTGCCCCCGCGCCCGGAAACCTACGCCAGCACCGAACGCATCATCGGCAACTACTTCAAGCGCACCGGCGACCGCGCCGAGTGGGTACTGGCCAGCAAGATCGCCGGCCCCGGCAACGGCATCGCGCACATTCGCGACGGCCAGCTGCGCCACAACCGCACACATATCGTCCAGGCCCTGGATGCCAGCCTCAAGCGCCTGCAGACCGACTGGATCGACCTGTACCAGTTGCACTGGCCCGAGCGCAGCACCAACTTCTTCGGCAAGCTGGGCTACCAGCACACCCAGGACGAGCTGATCACCCCGCTGGAAGAAACCCTGGAAGCCCTGGACGAGCAGGTCAAGGCTGGCAAGATTCGCCACATCGGCCTGTCCAACGAAACGCCGTGGGGCACCATGAAGTTCCTGCAACTGGCCGAAAGCCGCGGCTGGCCGCGGGCGGTGTCGATCCAGAACCCCTACAACCTGCTCAACCGCAGCTTCGAAGTGGGCCTGGCGGAAATCGCCATTCGCGAACAGTGCGGCCTGCTGGCCTACTCGCCCATGGCGTTCGGCATGCTTTCGGGCAAGTTCGAGAACGGTGCCAAGCCTGCCGGCGCGCGCCTGACCCTGTTCAGCCGCTTCAGCCGCTATTCCAACCCGCAGAGCGTGGCTGCCTGCAGCCGTTACGTGGCCCTGGCCCGCGAGCACGGCCTGGACCCGGCGCAAATGGCCCTGGCGTTCGTGACCCAGCAGCCGTTCGTGACCAGCAACATCATCGGTGCCACCTCGCTGGAGCAACTGGACAGCAACATTGCCAGCTTTGGCCTGAAACTCACCGATGAAGTGCTGGAAGGCATCGAAGCCATCCACAAGGATCAACCAAACCCTGCCCCCTGATGGGAAAAGGGCTGCAAGCTGCCCTAAATGATCGAGCGGGCGATGATTTCCTTCATGATTTCATGGGTGCCCGCATAGATACGCTGCACCCGTGCGTCCGCCCAGACGCGGGCCACGGGGTACTGCCACATGAAACCTTACTAACCGTGCACCTTGGGAATGTGCGAGCACAGCCGGCCGCCCCCCTGCCTTGTTCCACTGGGCATGAACGGCGCGGCGTTTTTCTCGAAGAACTTGCGCACACTGGCGCGAACAGTTCGTGGTCGGAGCGAAACATTGTCTTGGGAATCATCTGACACCCCTGGCTGAGCAATCCGTGGTAGATAGCAGAGCCTAGGCGCAGCACCGCGGATCGACACTGGACACAACCGCCAAAAAATAAGACGATCCAGCCGCTGATTGACCACTATCTCTTATAAGAATAATCAACATGATGTTTACCCCGAATACCCCGTCTTTACGGCGCGTGAGCATTCTGGCCATCGACAAGGTCTTTGCCTCGACGCTGATGCACGCCAAGGATTTCTTCCACCTGGCCAGCCTGCGCTACGGCAAGCAACTCGGCCAGGGCCTGACTTCATTGTTCGAAACCCGCCTGATCAGCCCCGACGGTCAACCCGTGATGACCTTCAGCGGCGTGCAGGTACCGGTGGACGGCACCCTGGAAGACGCCGACGTCATCGTGCTGCCTGCCTTCTGGGATGATTTCGACGCCCTGTGCCTGCGCTACCCGCAAGTGCTGCCCTGGTTGCGCCAACAGCATGCCCGCGGCGCGGTGCTGTGCGGCGAGGCCAGCGGCGTGTTCTGGCTGGCCGAGGCGGGCCTGCTGGACGGCAAGGAGGCCACCACCTACTGGCGCTTCTTCGGCCAGTTCGCCGAGCGGTTCCCCAAAGTGATCCTCAACCAGGACAAGCACCTGACCGATGCCGACAACCTGTACTGCGCGGCCGGCACCACTTCGGCCTGCGACCTTTACATTTACCTGATCGAGCGCTTCTGCGGTGCCAGCGTGGCCCAGGCGGTATCACGGGACATCCTCTATGAGGTGCAGCGCAACTACACCCCGGGACGCATGGGCTTCGGCGGGCAGAAATTGCACCAGGACCTGCTTATCCTGCAGATTCAGCAATGGCTGGAAGAACACTTCGCCGACAAGTTTCGCTTCGAGGACGTGGCGCGCGAACATGGCATGAGCATTCGCAACTTCATGCGCCGCTTCCAGAATGCCACCGGGGACAAGCCGCTGCATTACCTGCAACGGTTGCGGATAGAAACGGCCAAAGGCCTGCTGTCAGGCTCACGCAAAAGCATCAAGACCATCAGCTACGAGGTGGGCTACGACGACGCCAGCTTCTTCGCCCGGCTGTTCCGCCAGCATACGGCGCTGTCGCCGAACCAGTATCGGCAGCAGTTCCTGCAAGAGGCTTGAAACTGCACCGCGCCTGTCCCCACAGGTTACTCCCTATCCGGGAGGCGCCTGTGGGCCCGGGCGACGCTCGGGAAAAGCGCGCCGCCGACGTTATGGCTTGTGTGCGCGCGACAGGAATTCGTGCGACTGCATTTCCAGCAGCCGGCTCAGGGTCCGCTGGAATTCGAACGTCAGGCGACCGCCGGTGTACAGGTCTTTCAACTCCACCTCGGCCGAGATGATCAGCTTCACGTTGCGGTCGTAGAACTCGTCCACCATGTTGATGAAGCGCCGCGCGATGTCGTCGGTCGCCACGCCCATCTGCTCCACGCCACTGAGCAGCACGGCGTGAAAGATCTTGCCCAGTTCGATGTAGTCGTTCTGGCTGCGCGGGCCGTCGCACAGTTCGCGGAAGTCGAACCAGGCCACGTCGTCACAGGTCTTCAGCGCGATGATTTCGCGGTTCTCGATGATCAGCTTGTCGTTTTCAACCGCCTGGGTGCACTCGGGGGTGAGCGCCTTGAAGCTCTTGCGCAGGCTGTCGGCAGCCGCTTCGTCGAGCGGGTAATGGAACAGTTCGGCCTGCTCCAGGTGGCGCAGGCGATAGTCCACGCCGCTGTCGACATTGACGATCTCGGTGTTCTGCTTGATCAGGGCAATGGCCGGCAGGAAACGGGCGCGCTGCAGGCCGTCCTTGTACAGGCCGTCCGGCACGATGTTGGAAGTGGCCACCAGGGTCACGCCGTTCTTGAACAGCTCTTCCATCAAGGTGCCCAGGATCATGGCATCGGTGATGTCGGAGACGAAGAACTCATCGAAGCAAATCACCCGTGCCTCTTCCGAAAAGCGCTTGGCGATCACGGTCAGCGGGTTCTTCTCGCCTTTGAGGGTGCGCATTTCCTCGTGTACGCGCTTCATGAAGCGGTGGAAGTGGGTACGCACTTTTTCCTTGAACGGCAGCGCCTCGAAGAAAGTGTCCACCAGGTAGGTCTTGCCCCGCCCCACGCCGCCCCAGAAGTACAGGCCCTTGACCGGCGCCTGTTCCTTCTTGCTGAACAGCTTGCCGAACAGGCCCGGCTTGCTGTCGTGCGCGGCGATCAGGTCGTCGTAGAGACGTTGAAGGTGACGCACTGCCGTTTCCTGCGCAGCATCATGGAAGAACTCGGGGCGTTTGAGGTCAGCTTGATATCGTTCTAGAGGCGTCATATTCGTTAGCAGGGCAACAAAAACGGGCCGTCACTGTAACGACGGCCCTGGCTTATGGCAATTAGACTTGCGACAGTTGGTCGCATTAATCCTGTTGGGGCTGCAAGGCAAGGCGCAGAGCCTCTACCGCGGCGTCGCGGGTGGCGGCGTCGGCGAACGCGGGGCTTTCCCCCACGCAGGCGTCGTCCAGCCATACGGTGAAGGCATTGCCTTCGCTACGCACGTCCAGCGCGGCACCACTTTGCAGTTGCTTGCTGGCCTGGCCGGCCGCCTTGCCGTCGGCAAAATTGCGCGACAGCAGCAGTTGCTCACCATCGGCGCCCAGCAAGCGGAAACGGAAGCTGCCGTCTTCATCACGGAAGCTGACGAAACGGGCGGCCTTGGCGGCCTTCTTCTTCGTCGCCGTGGTGGCCTGGGCCTGCTCACGGAACGAACGCAGGCCCACGGCCTCGCGCAGCTCGCCGAGGAACGGCGTGGCCACTTTGCGGGCCTTGGCGGCGCCGGCCAGGAGAATGTCTTCCAGGTCGGCCGGGCGTGCGATGAACTGGTGATACTTCTCGCGGGCTTCGCCCAGTTCGGTATCGAGCAAGGTGAACAGGCGGCTCTTGGCCTCGCCCCAGCCCAGGCCCTGAAGCAGCGCCTCGCGGAACTCAGCTTCCTGGGCCGGGGTGGCGAAGGCCTGGAACAGGGTGAACAGGTGCGAGGTGTCCGGATCTTTCGCCTCGCCCGGCGCGCGCGAGTCGGTGACGATGCGCGAGATGGCGTCTTTCATGTCCTTGGCGCTGGTGAACAGCGGGATGGTGTTGTCGTAGCTCTTGGACATTTTGCGCCCATCCAGCCCCGGCAGCGTGGCCACGCCCTCTTCGATCAGCGCTTCGGGCATCACGAAGAACTCGCGGCCGTTGCCGAACAGGTGGTTGAAGCGCTGGCCGATGTCACGGGCCATTTCCACGTGCTGGATCTGGTCACGTCCGACCGGCACCTGGTGGGCGTTGAACATCAGGATGTCGGCGGCCATCAGCACCGGGTAGCTGAACAACCCCATGGTGACGCCCGCGTCCGGGTCTTCACCGGCCTCGACGTTCTTGTCCACCGACGCCTTGTAGGCGTGGGCACGGTTGAGCAGGCCCTTGCCGGCCACGCAGGTCAGCAGCCAGGTCAGCTCGGTGATCTCGGGAATATCGGACTGGCGGTAGAACGTCACACGGTCGGTATCCAGGCCGGCAGCCAGCCAGGTGGCGGCGATTTCCAGGCGCGAACGCTGAATGCGCAGCGGATCGTCGCACTTGATCAGCGCGTGGTAGTCGGCCAGGAAATAGAACGAGTCGGCGTCGCTCTTGCGGCTGGCGACGATGGCCGGGCGGATGGCACCGGCGTAGTTGCCCAGATGGGGCGTGCCAGTGGTGGTGATGCCGGTCAGGATACGAGTGGTCATGGTCTGATTCTTGTCGGTCTGCATTCAGTTCGAAAGGCGTGGCAGGACCCGATCTTTCAGGTCGGTCAGCTTGCCATGAAAAAAGTGTCCGCATTCTGCCACTTTCAGCAGCTCATGGGGGCGTTGCAGCTGCTCGGACCAGGCATACACCAGGGCCGGGTCCACCACTTCGTCGGTTTCGGGCTGCACCACGGTCAGCGTGCCGCCCACCGGCAGGCTATGCTCAGGCCCCAGGCGCATCACGGCCGGGGCGATCATGAACAGGTGCCGCACGCTCTGGCCAGCCGCTTCCAGGCGGCCGCCCAGGCTGGCGGCAACGAACCCGCCGAACGAGAAGCCCAGCAGGGTCAGGGGTAGATCAGGGTGCTGGCGGCACAGCCACGCCGCGGCCGCCTGGGCATCGTCGATCTCGCCATTGCCCATGTCGTGGCTGCCGGCGCTTTGGCCAACGCCGCGGTAGTTGAAACGCAAGGTTACAAAACCGGCATCGCGCGCCGTGCGCTGCAAGGTCGAGATGACCTTGTTGAGCATGGTGCCCCCCTGTACCGGGTTCGGGTGGCAGATCAGGGCAACGCCCCGCGCCTCGGCGGTATCCAGGTAGAGCGCTTCCAGCTGGCCTTGGGGGCCATCGATGAAAATAGGGGTTTCGCGGATCAGCAAGGGGGGTACTCCGTGACCTCGGTAGGGGTCGACTCGTCTAGTCGAAGGATTCTGTCTGGCATATTTGCGATTGCTCGCGGTATACAGCGCAGGTTAGAGCCGTTAACGTAAAGCAAAGCCGTTTATAGAGGAAGGACTCGTGGAACACTCGCTCTTAGTTTGGTTGTTGCCGACTATCGCCCTCGTCGTGGGTGTCGTGATTGGCCTGGTCGTCGCCCGCCTCGTGCCCAATGCCGCCCCCAGCAGCACTCAGCGCCAGCTGGACGAGATTCAGGAACGCTTCGACAGCTATCAGAATGACGTGGTCACCCACTTCAACACAACGGCTTCGCTGGTCAAGAAGATGACCCAGAGCTACCAGGAAGTGCAGGAACACCTGGCCGAGGGCGCCAACCAGCTGGCCCTCGACGAGCTGACCCGCCAGCGCCTGCTGGCGGCCCTGCACGCCGAACCGGCCGGCCCGCGCGAACGCCTCACGCCGCCACGCGACGCCGAGCCGCCGCGCGACTACGCGCCCAAGGCGCCGAACTCGCCCGGCATGCTGGACGAGCAGTACGGGCTCAAGCGCAAGTAAGCGCCGCCTGTTGAACAAGGAGCCTTCGGGCTCCTTTTTCATGCGCTTGAGCCTGCGGCACGATCGAAAAGGATAACCGTGCCACGGGCTTGGAGAAGGCTGGACATCAACAGCGCCAGACTTCAGGTTTCCAGGTCCAGGAAAATGTGGTCCAGCGGGCCCTCGATACGGCTGCGCAGTATGGCAATCACCTCCTCGCCCGCCGCTTCCTGGGCCATTTGCCGGTTCACGCCGTCGCGGCGCTGCGCGGCGGTTTTCAGGTGGGCGCGCTCGTAGGTCGAGGGCAGGCTGCGCGCCTGGCTGTAGTGAAAATGCGCGTACCACAGCGCGGTGCCGTCCAGATCGGCAATCTCATACTCCTGCAGGAAGTCCCGGCCTTTTTTCAGCGCCTTGCGCTCACCCGTGCGGCGAATGCGTATGGCTTTTTCGCCCAGCAGGTAGGCCACCCTCGGCAACGTTGGCGCCTGACGCTTGGTCATGTCGATGCGTACCAGGCGCCCTTCCCTCACCAATTGCGCCGCTTTTTCACGCCACGCCTTGGCACGCGCTTCGGCCGACTCATGGCCCGGCAGGGAATGGTCGGTTTCATTGCTATGGGTCAGGAAGCGGTCGATGGCATCGGCCTGTTCGTTCAATTGGCGCGCGCAGATCAGCAGTTGTTCTTCCACTTCGGCCGGGATGTAGCCCTTGCCCACTTGCCGCCAGGCATCGACTACTTCCTTGTCAGCCGCAGTGAACAATGCGTGGCCCTTCTTCGCAATGACGTTGAGCGACTTGGCCATCGCGGGTGCCGGCACCGGCACCTCGCTCCAGGTACCGGCCAAGGTATCCTGCTGGAACGACGCCAGCACCTTCTGCTCGACGGAGTCGACCACCTCGAAGGTTTCCGGCTGGCCAGCTGCGGGCACGGGGCGTCGCCTGCCCACCACCACGCCGCGCCGTGCGGTGACAATGATGCTGGCGTGGCGGGCCTGGGCACGTTGCTTGCGGGTCATTTTCAATTGTTCGCGCACCAGCGGCACCAGGTCGCCCTGCGCCAGGTGGCGCAACTCGGCGATCAGCTGGTCCAGGCGAGCCATGGCCGTTTCATCCCAGGTGACCCCCTCCAGCTCGCGGTAGTAGGCCAGGGCCTCCTGTGCAGCGGTCAGTTGCTGGTCGACACTGTTGAGCACCTCGACCCGGTCATTCAGCGTGTACTCGGCGCTTTGCTGTAACGTGCCGTGGCTTTGCGCTGCCACCCGCACCGACTCGACCACCGCATTGGCGAAGCGGTCGCATAGCGCGCCTTGGGAGGTGATGTGCCGGATGGCCAGCAGGCCCAGGCCGTCGATAAGCATGCCCATCCAGCACTGCAACGGCACCTGCGACACCTCGTTGCCCTTGAGCGTCTTGAGCACGCGGTCGCCTTCCAGCGGCAGGCGCTCCAGTTGCGCGCGCCAGCCCTGCACCTCTTTGCTCAGGGCGATCTGCCGATCAAGCAGAGCGGTGCTGCGCTGGACGAAGTCGAACAGTAACCGCGCTTGCCCGGCATCGAGGCCGTCTTCTTGCAGCGTCGCCTGCAACGGGTAGGCTTCCCGATTGATGACGTGGCTTTTCATGCGCAGGTTGAACAGTTCTTCGTTGCCCAACTGCCAGGCCACGCCGAGCAATTCTGCCTGTTGACGACTGCGGTCCGCGGCCGGCTCCAGCACATTGAGTTCGCTAATGGCGGCCAATGTGTCGCGCAGCGCTTGCAGGTAAGGGGTAATGTCGTCACTCAGGCGCTCACGAAGGCTACCCACAAGTGCCTCATCGCCTCTGGACTGGGCCATGCCGATCTTGCGGATCAAGACGTTGACCTTGACGTTCATTTCGGTGCGATTCTGGTTGTACGAGTCGATCACAACGCCACAGGCCTCCCTGCGCGCCTGGTTCTCCCGACGCTTCTGGGCGATGCTGCGGTTGGGGCTGCCACCGCGCAGGCGCAGGCTGAGGTCCAGCCGCCAGCGGTTGATTTCGTCGCGCTCCAGCCACGGGCCGGGCAGGTCGGGATGGGCCGGGTCGATGATCCTGGGCTGCTCGCCTTCCAGACTGATCTGGAAAAAATGCCCATCCAGTTTTGCCAGCCAACGTCCGCCGTCTTCGTACAACCCTTGCAATGCCCCATGTGGCACCGGCTGCAGCGCGGCACTGGGTGGCCTTACCTGGTAGCTGGCGAGGCGCGCGCGGTCTTCGCTGGTAAGCTGCTGCGCCGCCCTGGACCAGCTGAAACTCAGCTGGGTGCCAACGCCTTCCGCCTGCAAGGCCGGCGCCTGCAGCACCTCGCCGACGCCCAACGCCGGGGTGGCCCCAGGCCGTGGGTTGAAGGCCTTGATCCAGGGCATGCGTGGCACGCCATGGGCCAACAGCACCAGCGCTACGTTGAAAAACAGGTCGGTGATCACATCGCTGGTGGCATCGTCGTCACCGCGGCTGTTGGCCTGCAGGGCGATATCCAGCGAGGCCATGGCCTGAACCAGCCAGCCGGCGGTGGCCAAAGGTCCGGAAAATACCGGCAGCAAGGCGTTGAACAGCGTCCACCCCAAGGCCTTGTAGCTGACCCAGCGGCTGTCACTGCTCGACATCGACTGACGCCTGGCCACTGTGATCAGTGCCTCGACATTTTGCTCGTACAAATACGCCAGCAGCGGGCTGCTGACGGGCTGGCACGCCAGGGTGGCGGGCGCAGGCTTGAGCACAGGGGCAAACTCCGACCCCTGGCCAAACCGCACGATATGCGGCTCCAGAAAGCCGCCGGACGCGTAGCGGCTCACCGTGCCTGGTTCCAACCAATCGAGCACGCTGCGTTGCAGCAGCCCAGGCTCGACGATGGCCTGCAGCAGGGCGTCCATGCTATCGAATTGCATCAGCGGTTCAGCGAACAGCGGTCGGTACAGCACGCAGGGCCCCTGCCCATCCAGGGCCACGATCAGGTACATGCTGTGCACGAAATCCGGGTGGTAGTCTGGCGCGGCCTTGAACCCCAGGCGCTGCAGGCTGATGGCACGACCGTCGACACTGGGCGCGTCCGGGTTGGCCATGAGCTCAGCCACGTACCGGTAGCCGTCGGCCGTGAAGCCCTGCAACTGCCGCACCTTGTTTTCCAAGGCCACCATGGGCAACTGGCGCGCCAACTGCGCGGCGAAATCGGCCTGGCGGCCTGCGGCCTCGTGGCGATTGTCCTTGAGTTTCTCCGACAGCAGGCGGATGTACGCGGTACCGACGTCAGCCTCGGTGACCAGCGCTTCAATGGCGGCCGTGTCCACCCAGGCCGGCAGGCTCGCACCCTTGCGGGCCTGAATGATGAGATGACCCCGCGGCCGCCCCGACAGATTATCCAGGGCCAACTCGGCCAGGCTGATCTGCTGATCGGTCAGGGTGCGGTGGCCACCGTCGACAATGCTCATCAGCGCATCCGGGGTGGTCAATAGGTGCACTTCGATGTCGTCCTGCAGAGTCGCCGGCGCCTCGGGATGATGCTTGGCGATGATCTGCTGCACCGCCTGGCGGGCGAACGGCACGATACCTGGAATCCCGTCCAGCATGCCTGCACCGTGGCGCTGGTCACGGAGCATGCCCAGCTCGGCCAGGTAAATGGAAAAAATACGCCGGTCCGCTTCCGCGGCCCCTACTAGCCATGCCGGCAAGGCCGCCTGGACCGCCTGCAATTGCGCCACTTCCTCGGCGCTGTCGAGCTCGAACAGGCAGGTCACGCGCTCTACCTGGCGCTGCAGTTCAGCGGCATCACCGGGCTCGCTTCGGCAATGGGCGCCCACCACCTGCACCGCGGCCAACTGCTGCTCCAGAATGGCCTGGGCCTGAACCTCGAAGACGTTCTCCACCGGTTCATACAACGCCATCCGCAAAGGCCTGTCCGCGACTTGCGCTGCCAGTTCGTGGGCGAAGGCCTGGGTCAGGGCATCCAGGCTCGCGAACACCTGAACCCCTTTCACGGGTGTATACAACAGCACCACGTCACGGCCTTCCCGGCTCAGGTGGCGCTGGATGATCAGGGCATGGGTCATTTGCGCGGCCTGGGCATGCCCCTCAACCGCAACGGGAGCCTGGAGGCTGATCAAGCTGGCCCGCAGTGCATCACCCTGATACTGCCCGCGATGCTGGGCGTCGGGCATGCTGACCAGCAACGTCGCCGTCGCCGCTTCGTCGTGGTCCAGGCTGGCGTCGCGCACCTGCCGGTCGACGCAACGCTTTAGCCGTGTCTGCAGCCACACCGCCAACCACTTCCAGCGGTTACCACCCTGCGGCTGCACTTCATCCCAGTAGTCGCATAATGCCTGGGCGTAAGCCTGGAGCAACTGCGGGCCCCATTCATTGAGAATACCCTGCACCTGAGGCACCTTGACGGCCACGGCTGGCGGGTGCTGGGCGTCAGGCTGGTGGCTGAAAAAGTGATAGCCCGGCACCAGGGCCAGGTTGTCGGAGTCCAGGTAGCGTTGCATCAGTACATCCGTCAGCAACCTGTGCGTGTACCCAGCGGCGCCCTGCCGGCCGGGGGTTATCAGGCACAAGCGCGTCAGGTCGAACGAGAGTGTCGGGTAGCAGGTGGCCAACTGCTGGGCGAGCACATCACGGGCCACGTCCAGTAGGCGTGGCCGGCTGCAAAACTGGCGGCTGACACTGCCAGCCAAGGGGGCGAGCCTGGTCACCTGGCCGCTCAGCGAATAGAGGTCGAACATCACGCAAGTCCTTTGCGGGTGAGGGGCCACCATGAAACTCCACCCTTCCCACGCCCAGGTGGTAGCCCCTTATGCCCGGTTTTCCACCGCCCGAAAACGACAAACCCCGCCGAAGCGGGGTTTGATGACGGGCTGACGAATCAGATCGCGCCGCGCGAGCGCAACAGCTCCAGCACTTGCTTGACGCCTTCTTCCAGCGACACGCTCTGGGTGTCGACCACCAGGTCGGCATTGAGCGGCACATCGTACGGGAAAGACTCACCCGGAATGTTGTCGCCACCGGCAGCGTACAGGCCCTGCGGGTCACGCTCGGCACAGACCTGCGGCGAGGCCTGGACATAGACGGTCAGCAGGCGGTCGGCACCGATCAGTGCCTTGGCCTGTTCACGGCCTTCGGCATCCGGCGCCACGAAGGCGGCCAGGGTCAGCAGGCCGGCTTCGTTGAACTGGCGCGCCACGTGAGCGGCACGGCGCCAGTTCTCGGTACGCCCGGCGCGGTCCTGCGGCAAGCCCTTGTTCAAGTCGTGACGCAGGTTCTGGCCGTCGAGCACGAACACCGCGCGGCCCATGTCGAACAGCTTGCGCTCCACGGCATAAGCCAGGGTGCTCTTGCCAGCGCCCGACAGGCCGCTGAACAGCACGGTGGCGGGTTGCTGGCCAAAGCGCAGGGCGCGCTCCTCGGTGGCCACATGGGCCAGTTTGCCATGCTGGCTGGCCGAGCCATGGGGTACCACGGGCGGCGCGATGATCATGCCAGCACCGACGGTACCATTGGTCAGGCGGTCGATGACGATGAACGCACCGGTGGTGCGGTTGCTGTCGTAGCCGTCCAGGGCGATCGAGGCGTCCAGCGCGACCTTCACACGACCGATCTCGTTCAGCGCCAGCGCGCTGCCCGGGCCTTCGGCCAAGGTGTTGACGTCCACCTTGTGAACGATGCTGGCAATCGAGCCCGGCACGTAGCTGGTGGCGCGCTTGATGTCGTATTTCTTGCCCGGCAGCATCGGCTCTTCGGCCATCCATACCAGCATGGCATCGAAGCTGTCGGTCACGGCCGGAACGTTATCGGCGTGCACCAGCAGGTCGCCCCGGGAGATGTCGATCTCATCTTCCATCGTCAGCGTCACGGCCTGGCCAGGCCCGGCCTGCTCCAGTTCACCTTCGAAGGTGACGATGGATTTGACGCGGCTGCTTTTGCCCGACGGCAACACCACCACTTCATCGCCCTTGTGCACGATGCCGCTGGCAAGGGTGCCGGCGAAGCCGCGGAAGTTCAGGTTCGGACGGTTGACGTACTGGACCGGGAAACGCAGGTCAGTGAGGTTGCGGTCGGCAGCCACTTCCACGGTTTCGAGGATTTCCATCAGCGTCTGCCCGGTGTACCACGGCGAACGTTCGCTGTGATTCACCACGTTGTCGCCCTTGAGGGCCGACATCGGCACGAAGTGCAGGCTGGTCGGTTTCAAGGCGATACCTTCGGCAAACTTCAGGTAATCGGCCTTGATTTCCTCGAACACGCCTTCGTCGAAACCCTTGAGGTCCATCTTGTTGATGGCTACGACGATATGCTTGATACCCAGCAGCGAAGCGATGTAGCTGTGGCGGCGAGTCTGGGTCTGCACGCCATAGCGGGCGTCGACCAGGATAATCGCCAGATCACAGGTAGAGGCACCCGTAGCCATGTTGCGGGTGTACTGCTCATGGCCGGGGGTATCGGCGATGATGAACTTGCGCTTGGCCGTCGAGAAGTAGCGGTAAGCCACGTCGATGGTGATGCCTTGCTCGCGCTCGGCCTGCAGGCCGTCCACCAGCAGCGCCAGGTCGATGTCCTCACCGGTGGTGCCGACTTTCTTCGAGTCACGGGTAATGGCTTCCAGGTGATCTTCGTAGATCATCTTGGAATCGTGCAGCAGGCGCCCGATCAGGGTGCTCTTGCCGTCGTCGACGTTGCCACAGGTCAGGAAGCGCAGCAGCTCCTTGCGCTCGTGCTGGCCCAGGTAAGCGAGGATATCCTCGCTGATCAAATCGGATTGGTGCGACATGGTCTGACCCTAACTTAGAAATAGCCTTGACGTTTCTTGTCTTCCATCGAGCCGGCACCATCGTGGTCGATGACCCGGCCCTGGCGCTCGGAAGTTCGCGTCAGGAGCATTTCCTGAATGATGTCGGTCAGGCTCGCGGCCTCCGACTCCACCGCGCCCGTCAACGGGTAGCAGCCAAGGGTACGGAAACGTACTTTTTTCTTGACGATCTGGGCCTTTTCTTCCTCGCTGAGGTGTTCCAGGATACGATCGTCGTCGATCATGATCAGGGTGCCATTCTTCTCGATCACTTCACGCTCGGCGGCGAAGTACAGCGGCACGATCGGAATGCCTTCCAGGTAGATGTATTGCCAGATGTCCAGCTCGGTCCAGTTCGACAGCGGGAACACGCGAATGGATTCGCCCTTGTTGACCTTGCCGTTGTACACGTTCCACAACTCAGGGCGCTGGTTCTTGGGGTCCCAGCGGTGCTTGCTGTCGCGGAACGAGTAGACACGTTCCTTGGCCCGCGACTTCTCTTCGTCGCGGCGCGCACCGCCGAAGGCCGCGTCGAAGCCGTATTTGTCCAGCGCCTGTTTCAGGCCCTGGGTCTTCATGATGTCGGTGTGCTTGGAACTGCCGTGGGTGAACGGGTTGATGCCCTGGGCCACGCCTTCGGGGTTGACGTGCACCAGCAGGTCCAGGCCCAGCTCTTCGACCATGCGGTCGCGGAACTTGTACATCTCCTGAAACTTCCACTGGGTGTCCACGTGCATGACCGGGAACGGCAGCTTGCCTGGGAAGAACGCCTTGCGTGCCAGGTGCAGCATCACGGCAGAGTCTTTACCGATGGAGTAGAGCATCACCGGGTTATCGAACTCGGCAGCCACCTCACGGATGATGTGGATGCTCTCCGCCTCCAACTGTTTCAAATGCGTCAGTTTGTCGACCATGGCTACTCACGGAATTACATTCGTTATGGACGGCCTGCGGGCCGTGTTCGAGCCGCCCACTCTAGCACAGCGGCCTCTTCTATCTAATTGGGTGGTTAGAACGAAGCAGTATAAGAATATGCCCGCAGGTTTGGGGCGCCTGGCCTCTCAGCCGGCCGTTGCCTTCTGTGGGGCCGGGCGACTTCAGATCGGGTTGGGGCAATCGATGAAGATGTGCTCCACGGCGAAGCGCCGCGCCAGGTAGTCACCCAATGCCTGCACGCCATAGCGCTCGGTGGCGTGGTGGCCGGCGGCGATGAAGCTGACGCCGTTTTCCCGGGCGCTGTGGAAGGTCTGCTCGGAGGCCTCGCCGCTGATGTACAGGTCGACACCGGCGGCGATCGCCTGGTCGATGTAGCCCTGGCCACCACCGGTGCACCAACCCACCCGCCGGATCATCGCTTCGCCTTCGATCAACAGCGGTTCGCGCCCCAGGGCTTCCTGCACCCGGCGGGCAAAGTCGCGGGCGGTCACCGGTTCGGCCAGCGACCCCACCAGGCCCACCACTCGGGGGTTTTCCGGGTCTAGCGGGCCCTCAACGGTGATGTCCAGCTGGCGGGCCAACTGTACGTTGTTGCCCACCTCCGGGTGCAGGTCCAGGGGCAAGTGGTAGGCCAACAGGCTGATATCGTGCTTGAGCAGGGTTTTCAGGCGCCGCTGCTTCATGCCGACCACGCAGGGGTTTTCACCCTTCCAGAAATAGCCGTGGTGCACCAGCACCAGGTCCGCGCCCGCGTCCACCGCTGCGTCCAGCAGCGCCTGGCTGGCGGTAACACCACTGACGATGCGCATCACCTGTGGACGGCCCTCGACCTGCAGGCCATTGGGGCAATAATCCTGGATTTTCCCGCTGCCGAGGTAGCGATCGGCTTCCTCCACCAGCGTGCTCAGTGCAACAGCCATAAAAGACTCCTAAATAGGCAGTTCAGAGCGGCGCAAGCCCTCGTATAATGGCGCCCATTATGAGCCTCCCCCACGCCCTGGGGAATGGCTTGCGCTCCTTAGCAAATTCCCAGGATCCGTTAAATGTTCAAGGCACTGCGTTATTTTGGCTGGCCGCTGCTGACTGGTTTACTCATCGCCTTGCTGATCATTCAGCGTTTCCCGCAACTGGTGGGCTTGCCCAGCCAGGACGTCAACCTGCAACAAGTGGCGCAGAGCTCCTCCAGCGTGGTCCAGGGCCCCGTCACCTATGCCGACGCCGTGGTGCTGGCGGCCCCCGCCGTGGTCAACCTGTACACCACCAAGGTCGCGAACAAGACCAGCCACCCCTTGTTCGAAGACCCGCAATTTCGCCGTTTCTTCGGCGACAACCTGCCCAAGCAGCGGCGCATGGAGTCAAGCCTCGGTTCGGGCGTGATCATGAGCCCCGAAGGCTACCTGCTGACCAACAACCACGTGGTGGCCAACGCCGACCAGATCGTGGTGGCGCTCAAGGACGGCCGTGAAACCCTGGCCCGCGTTATCGGCAGCGACCCCGAAACAGACCTGGCGGTGCTGAAGATCGACCTGCAGAACCTGCCCTCGATCACCATCGGCCGTTCCGACAACATTCGCATCGGCGACGTGGCGCTGGCCATCGGCAACCCGTTCGGCGTCGGCCAGACCGTGACCATGGGCATCATCAGCGCCACGGGCCGCAACCAGCTGGGCCTGAACACCTATGAAGACTTCATCCAGACTGACGCTGCCATCAACCCGGGCAACTCCGGTGGCGCGCTGGTGGACGCCAACGGCAACCTGACCGGTATCAACACGGCCATCTTCTCCAAGTCCGGTGGCTCCCAGGGCATCGGCTTCGCCATCCCGATCAAGCTGGCGCTGGAAGTGATGAAGTCGATCATCGAGCACGGCCAGGTCATTCGTGGCTGGCTGGGCATTGAAGTACAGCCGCTGACCCAGGAGCTGGCAGACTCCTTCGGCCTGAAAGACCGCCCCGGCATCGTCGTCGCTGGCATCTTCCGCGACGGCCCGGCGCAGAAAGCCGGCCTGCAACTGGGCGACGTCATCCTGAGCATCGATGGCCAGCCAGCCGGCGACGGGCGCAAATCCATGAACCAGGTGGCGCGCACCAAGCCGAACGACCGCATCGAGATCCAGATCATGCGCAATGGCAAGGAGAAGAAACTCACCGCCGAAGTGGGCCTGCGTCCGCCACCGGCGCCGAGTGCCACTGAAGAAGTGCAGTGACGAAAAAGCCCGCGAAAGCGGGCTTTTTCATGGCCGGGGCGAACAGGCCGGCGTTGCTGGCAGAGGTTACAGCGCGTCGAGCAGCGCCTGGTTCTGTTCGGGCGTGCCGATGCTGATGCGCAGGAACTGGGCAATGCGCGGCTGCTTGAAGTGGCGCACGATCACGCCCTTTTCACGCACTTTCGCCGCGATCGCAGCGGCATCCTGCTGCGGGTGGCGGGCGAAGATGAAGTTCGCAGCCGATGGCAGCACCTCGAAACCGCGCTGGGTCAGTTCGGCCACCAGCTGCTCGCGGCTGTCGATCACCAGCTGGCAGGTGCGCTCGAAGTATTCGCGGTCCTTGAACGAAGCCGCACCGCCGACAATCGCCAGGCGGTCCAGCGGGTAGGAGTTGAAGCTGTTCTTGACCCGCTCCAGCGCCTCGATCAGGTCCGGGTGACCAACGGCCAGGCCAACCCGCAGGCCCGCCAGGGACCGCGACTTGGACAGGGTCTGGGTCACGAGCAGGTTGGGGTAGCGGTTGACCAGGGCGATGGCGGTCTCGCCGCCGAAGTCGATGTAGGCTTCGTCGACCACCACCACCGAATCCGGGCTGTTCTTCACCAGTTGCTCCACAGCGTCCAGTGCCAGCACGCAACCAGTAGGCGCGTTCGGGTTGGGGAAGATGATGCCGCCATTGGGGCGGGCATAGTCTTCGACGCGGATCTGGAACTGCTCATCCAGCGCCACCGGCGCCGAGGCAATGCCGTAGAGACCGCAGTACACCGGGTAAAAGCTGTAGCTGATGTCCGGGAACAGCAGCGGCAGGTCGTGCTGGAACAGGCCGTGGAAGATGTGCGCCAGCACTTCGTCCGAGCCGTTGCCCAGGAACACCTGGTTGGGCTGAACGCCGTAGAACTCGCACACCGCCTGCTTGAGCAGGTCGCTGTTGGGGTCCGGATACAGGCGCAGGTTGTCACCTAACTCGGCACGCATCGCTTCGATGGCCTTGGGCGACGGGCCGTAAGGGTTTTCGTTGGTGTTCAGCTTCACCAGGTTGGCGACCTTGGGCTGTTCGCCCGGCACGTAGGGCACCAGTTCCTTGACGAAGGGGCTCCAGAATTTGCTCATGTCTCAGTTCCCTTGCTGGTCGTCGGCGAGAATGCGGTATTCGGCGCTGCGAGCGTGGGCGCTCAGCGATTCGCCGCGGGCCAGGATCGAAGCGGTCTTGCCCAGCTCGGATGCGCCCTGCTGCGAACAGAAGATGATCGACGAACGCTTCTGAAAGTCATACACGCCTAGCGGCGAGGAAAAACGTGCGGTGCCGGAGGTCGGCAGTACGTGGTTGGGGCCTGCGCAGTAGTCACCCAGGGCCTCGCTGGTGTGGCGCCCCATGAAGATGGCGCCGGCGTGGCGGATCTTCGGCAGCCAGGCCTGCGGGTCGGCCACCGACAGTTCCAGATGTTCCGGTGCGATGCGGTTGGCCACTTCAATGGCCTGCTCCATGTCCGCTACCTGGATCAAGGCACCACGACCATTGATCGAGGTATTGATGATCTCGGCACGGTCCATGGTAGGCAGCAGCTTGTCGATGCTGGCGGCCACCTTGTCGAGAAACGCCGCATCAGGGCTGACGAGGATGGCCTGGGCGTCTTCGTCGTGCTCGGCCTGGGAGAACAGGTCCATGGCGATCCAGTCCGGGTCGGTCTGGCCGTCGCACACCACCAGGATCTCGGACGGGCCGGCGATCATGTCGATGCCTACCTGGCCAAACACATGGCGCTTGGCGGTGGCCACGTAGATGTTGCCGGGGCCGACCACCTTGTCGACCTGTGGCACGCTCTCGGTGCCGTAGGCCAGCGCGGCCACGGCCTGGGCGCCACCGATGGTGAACACCCGGTCGACACCGGCGATGCATGCGGCGGCCAGTACCAGTTCGTTGACCTCACCACGCGGCGTAGGCACCACCATGACCACTTCGGTCACGCCGGCGACCTTCGCCGGAATGGCGTTCATCAGCACCGAGGACGGGTACGAAGCCTTGCCGCCGGGCACGTACAGGCCGGCCCGGTCCAGCGGAGTGACCTTCTGGCCCAGCACCGTGCCGTCGGCTTCGGTGTAGCTCCAGGAGTCCTGCTTCTGCTTCTCGTGGTAGCTGCGCACGCGTTCGGCGGCCTTTTCCAGGGCCTGGCGCTGCTCTGGGGTGATACGGGTCAGGGCCAGCTCAAGGCGCTCACGACCCAGGATCAGGTCAGCCATGGAGGCCACCTGCAGGCCATCGAAGCGCTGGGTGAACTCTACCAGCGCCGCATCACCGCGTTCGCGCACCGCCTTGATGATGTCGAGCACGCGCTGGTTGACCGAGTCGTCGGACACGCTTTCCCAGCTCAGCAGATGATCCAGATGGCGCGCGAAGTCCGGATCAGTGGCGTTGAGTCGACGGATTGCTGTGGACGTGGTCATAGCGGGCCTCAATAGTTGGCGAATGCTGAAAATAGCAAATCTCAGGCGCCGCTAGACTACCAAGCCATCCGCGTGGGCACCTGAGAATTCTGGCTATGACACGGATAGATGGGCGCGGCTCAAGGCCGCGCGTGTGGGTCAGCCGCGGTGTCGCGACTCCACTGCCTTGCGCAGGGTGTCGATCAGGGACTGGATGCGGGCATGCTGCATCTTCATCGACGCCTTGTTCACCACCAGGCGTGAGCTGATGGTGGCGATCAGTTCCTGGGGTTCCAGGCCGTTGGCGCGCAAGGTGTTGCCGGTGTCGACCACGTCGATGATCTTGTCGGCCAAGCCCACCAGCGGGGCCAGCTCCATGGAGCCGTACAGCTTGATGATGTCGACCTGGCGGCCCTGTTCGGCATAGTAGCGCTTGGCGACGTTGACGAATTTGGTGGCCACGCGCAGGCGGCCCTTGGGCTCTGGCGCGCCAATGGCACCGGCGGTCATGAGTTTGCACTGGGCAATCTGCAGGTCCAGCGGCTCATACAGGCCTTGGCCGGTGTATTCCATCAGCACGTCCTTGCCGGCGACGCCGAGGTCGGCGGCGCCATGCTCGACGTAGGTCGGCACGTCGGTGGCACGCACGATCAGCAGGCGCACATCGTCCTGGGTCGTGGGGATGATCAGCTTGCGGCTCTTATCCGGATTCTCGGTCGGGACGATGCCCGCCTCCGCCAGCAATGGCAGGGTGTCATCGAGAATGCGGCCCTTGGACAGCGCGATGGTCAACATGGAAAACGTCTTTCCTTAATCAGGATTGTGCCCGGTCGCAACCGGCGCCGGGCCACTGCCGGGCCCCTGGGGCCCTGGCTGGACAGATTCATGGGGCGCGTCCCTGCGCCCGAAAACAGCTTAGCCCGGCACGCGACGGATCTTGGCGCCCAGCATCTGCAGTTTTTCCTCGATGCACTCGTAACCACGGTCGATGTGGTAGATGCGGTCGATCAGGGTGTCACCGTCGGCCACCAGGGCCGAGATCACCAGGCTGGCCGAGGCACGCAGGTCGGTAGCCATGACAGGCGCGCCCTTGAGCTTCTCGGTACCGGTGACGATGGCGGTGTTGCCTTCCACCTGGATGTGCGCGCCCATGCGGTGCATTTCGTACACGTGCATGAAGCGGTTCTCGAAGATGGTCTCGATGACCGCGCCGGTGCCTTCGGCGATGGCGTTCAGGGAGATGAACTGCGCCTGCATGTCAGTCGGGAACGCCGGGTACGGCGCGGTGCGCACGTTGACGGCCTTCGGACGCTTGCCATGCATGTCCAGCTCGATCCAGTCTTCACCGGTGGTGATCTGGGCGCCCGCTTCCTTGAGTTTTTCCAGCACGGCTTCCAGGATGGTCGGATCGGTGTCCTTGACCTTCACACGGCCACCGGTGGCGGCAGCGGCGACCAGGTAGGTGCCGGTCTCGATACGGTCGGGCATTACCTTGTAGGTGGCCGAGTCCAGGCGCTTGACGCCATCGATGGTGATGGTGTCGGTGCCAGCGCCGTGGATCTTGGCGCCCATGGCGATCAGGAAGTTCGCCAGGTCGACCACTTCCGGCTCACGCGCGGCGTTCTGCAGCACGCTGCGGCCGTTGGCCAGGGCCGCGGCCATCATGATGTTCTCGGTACCGGTCACGCTGACGGTATCGAAGAAGAAGTTCGCGCCACGCAGGCCGCCTTCCGGCGCCTTGGCCTTGATGTAGCCGCCTTCCACGTCGATGACCGCACCCATGGCTTCAAGGCCGCGGATGTGCAGGTCCACCGGGCGCGAGCCGATGGCGCAACCGCCAGGCAGCGCCACTTCGGCTTCACCGAAACGGGCGACCATGGGGCCGAGCACCAAGATCGAGGCGCGCATGGTTTTCACCAGCTCGTACGGAGCGACCAGGGTCTTGATGGTGCGCGGGTCGATCTCGACCGACAGCTTTTCGTCGATCACAGGCTCGATGCCCATGCGGCCGAACAGCTCGATCATCGTGGTGATGTCGTGCAGGTGTGGCAGGTTCGCCACGGTCACCGGGCCATCGGCCAGCAGCGTCGCCGCCAGAATCGGCAGGGCAGAGTTCTTCGCCCCGGAAATACGGATTTCGCCATCAAGACGAACGCCGCCAGTAATAATCAGTTTGTCCATAAGAATCTCGACGCCCTCAGGCTCAGGTGCGCTCAGCCCAGGCTGCGCTGCTGAAAAATTTCATTGTGACCGCATGGATGCTGCCATCGACGATCCAGGGATTGAGATGAGCATAGATCTGCTGCTGACGCTTGACCGGGCTCAGCGCGGCCAGCTCGTCGCTGATCACGTTCAATTGGAAGTTGCAGCCTTCGCCTTCAACTTCGACCTGGACGTTCGCCAGTTTTTCTTCAAGAAAACGCTTAACTTCTACGGCCTGCATGCTCAACCTCGATCGGCGCCCTGTGCGCGCGGGTCGGCCATCATACAAAAAAAGCCCCTCGCCTGCGAACCCCGGTTAACAGGACTCTGACGGAGGGGCTTGTTCATTGTGCCTGATTGTTCACGCCGCGGACAAAATCCCGGTCAGTTGGCACACTTCGGCTATTTGTTGCATGTCCCGTGGCAGGCCCCGGAAGGCCAGGGTCTTGCCACTGGCGATAGCATCACGCTGCAAGCACAGCAGCAGGGACAGCCCCACGCTGCTGGACTTGACCACGCCGGCGCAGTCCAGCACCAGGGCAGTGCCCTGGCTGGCCTTGACCAGGGCCTGGCCCTGCTTGCGCAAGGCCGTGCCCGTGCTGTAGTCCAGCACGCCAGTCAGCAGCAGCTCGCCGCTGGCGCCCTGGCTGATGGCGGCCTGGGTCATTGGGCAGCACCCGTGCCCTTCTCGGCCTTGGCCTTGGCCACTTCGCCGGCCCAGCCGTCGATGGTCTTGTCCAGGTTGTTGCCGTTGCGCTGCATGGCATCGGCGAACTGGTCGCGGAACAGCTTGCCCAGGTTGATGCCATTGACGATGACGTTACGCACTTTCCATTCGCCGTTCAGCTTCACCAGGGTGTACTGCACCGGATAGACGGCGCCGTTGTTGCCCTTGACGGTCATGTCGACGCTGGTGCGATCGCCTTCGTCGCCCTTGGCAGCGCCCACGGTGATGCCCTGGTTGTTGTACTCCAGCAGCGCGTTGCCATAGAACTGCATCAGGCCACGCTTGAAGTTCTCCTCGAAGCGCTTGATCTGTTCAGGGGAGGCGTTGCGCGAGTACTTGACGGTCATGATGCTCTTGGAGATGCCATCAGCGTCGACCACAGGGCCGATGATGTTGTTCAGGGCATCGTAGAACTTGCTGGGATCGGTCTTGTACTGCTCTTTGTTGGTGGCCAGGTCGGCCAGCAGTTCCTTGGTGGTGCGATCCACCAGGTCATGCGCCGACTGGTCGGCAGCATTGGCCAGCAGCGGCACACAGGCCAGCAGCACGAGCAGGCCACGTCGCAGGATGGACATCATGGGGTAACTCCTCATTTGGCGTCTTTGCTAACGGTATTGAGCAGGAATTTGCCGATCAGATCTTCCAGTACAAGGGACGACTGGGTGTCATGAATGGTTCCACCGTCGGTGAGCAGCTTGTCATCGCCACCTACGCTCAGGCCGATGTACTTCTCGCCCAGCAAGCCCGCGGTGAGGATGGAGGCAGTGGAGTCGACCGGCAGGTTGTTGACCTTCTTGTCGATCTGCATGGTCACCCGGCCAGTGAAGTTGTCGCGGTCCAGGTCAATGGCCGTGACCTTGCCCACGGTGACGCCGGCCATGGTGACCTTGGCGCGCACGGTCAGGCCGGCGATGTTGTCGAAGTATGCGTACAGCTTGTAGGTATCGTTGGCAGCGCTGGTGGACAGGCCGCTGACACGCAGGGCCAGCAGAATCAACGCCAGTATCCCGGCCAGCAAAAACATGCCGACACCGATTTCCAGGGTGCGGTTTTGCATCAGAAATCTCCAAACATCAAAGCGGTCAGAATAAAGTCCAGGCCCAGGATGGCCAGCGAGGCGTAAACCACGGTCTTGGTGGTGGCACGGCTGATCCCCTCTGAAGTGGGCTCGCAGTCATACCCCTGAAACACGGCGATCCACGTCACCACGAAGGCGAACACGATGCTCTTGATCACGCCGTTGACGACATCGTCGGTAAAGCTGACGCTGTTCTGCATGTTGGCCCAGAACGAACCGTCATACACGCCCAGCCAGTCGATGGCGACCCACGAACCACCCCAGATGCCGACCACGCTGAAAATGATGGCCAGGATCGGCAGGGAAATGAAACCGGCCCACAAGCGCGGCGCGGCGATGTATTTGAGCGGGTCGACGCCGATCATTTCCAGGCTCGACAGCTGCTCGGTGGACTTCATGTTGCCGATCTCGGCGGTCAGCGCCGAGCCGGCGCGCCCGGCGAACAGCAGCGCGGTGACCACCGGCCCCAGTTCACGCAGCAGGGTCAGCGCAACCATCTGCCCCACGGCCTGCTCGGAGCCGTACTTGGTGAGGATGCTGAAGCCCTGCAAGGCCAGCACCATGCCGATGAACATGCCGGAGACGACGATGATCAGCAGCGACATCACGCCAACTGAATACAGTTGCTTGACCAGCAGTTGAAAGCCGCCGCCAATACCCCGGCGGCCGACCAGTGCGTGCAGCAAAAACAGCCCGGAGCGCCCCAGCACCGCCACCATGTCGATGGCCGCGCGGCCGAACAGGCGAATGCGTTCCAGCAGTGATTTCTTGCGCATCAGCGCGTCCCCAGAAGATCGGCGCGGTAGTCCGGCGCCGGGAAATGGAAAGGAACGGGCCCGTCGGGGTCGCCTTTCATGAATTGACGGATGCGTGGATTGTCGGCGGCCATCAGCTCCCGTGGCGTGCCCTGGCCCAGCACCTGGCCATCGCCAACCACGTAGATGTAGTCGGCGATGCTGGCGGTTTCGGCCAGGTCGTGGGACACCACGATGCTGGTGATGCCCAGCGCGTCGTTGAGCAGACGGATCAAGCGCACCAGCACCCCCATGGCGATGGGGTCCTGGCCCACGAACGGCTCGTCGTACATGAGGATCTGCGGGTCCATGGCGATGGCCCGGGCCAGCGCCACGCGGCGTTTCATGCCGCCGGACAGCTCGTCGGGCATCAGCTCCACCGCGCCGCGCAGGCCCACGGCCTGCAGTTTCATCAGCACGATGTCGCGGATCATGTCGTCGGGCAGGTCGGTATGGACCCGCAGCGGGAACGCTACGTTCTCGAACACATCGAGGTCGGTGAACAACGCGCCGCTCTGGAACAGCACGCCCATGTGCTTGCGCGCGTCGAACAGCGCGCTGCGCGACAGGGTCGGCAGGTCCTGGCCATTGACCAGTACCTGGCCGGCGCTCGGGCGCAGCTGCGCGCCCATCAGGCGCAGCAGCGTGGTCTTGCCGCAGCCGGAAGGTCCCATGATACCGGTGACCTTGCCGCGTGGAATGCGGATATCGACATTATTGAAGATACTCCGCGAGCCGCGCCTGAAGGAAACACCCTTCAGCTCGACCGCGTAGTCATTATCGGCACTCATCTAAACTCCTTGCGATGCAGCCTGTCCTCGGACGCTTCCCCCTGTCACGAAGACACGCGCGCTTCTGGCGGGCCAACTGGCGGCGAACTATATCACCCCTGACACACCCGCCCCAAGGCTGTCGAATCAGAGCTTTCGCAACAAGACGTTTAAAGGATGACGATCGAACGTGAGGCTTTCGCTCAATACCGCTATAATCGCCGCCTTTTCATCGGGCAATACGTTTTCGACATGAGCCAATCCAGCGACCTGATCCAATCGGCACAACGCACTATCCGCCTTGAACTCGAAGCGGTAGAGGGCCTGCTGGCCAACATCAATGCCGATTTCGTGCGCGCCTGCGAGCTGATCCTGGCCAGCAAGGGCCGCGTGGTGGTGGTCGGCATGGGCAAGTCCGGGCACATCGGCAACAAGATCGCCGCCACCCTGGCCAGCACCGGCACCACGGCGTTTTTCGTTCACCCGGCCGAAGCCAGCCACGGTGACATGGGCATGATCACCGGCGACGACGTGATCCTGGCCCTGTCCAATTCGGGCTCCACCGCCGAGATCATCACCCTGTTGCCGCTGATCAAGCGCCTGGGCATTCAACTGATCAGCCTTACCGGCAATCCCGACTCGCCCCTGGCCAAGGCTGCCGAAGTCAACCTGGACGCCCGCGTGGCCCACGAGGCCTGCCCGCTCAACCTGGCGCCCACCTCGTCCACCACGGCCGCGCTGGTGCTGGGCGACGCCCTCGCCATCGCCTTGCTCGAAGCCCGCGGCTTCACGGCCGAGGACTTTGCTTTCTCGCACCCGGGTGGCGCGCTGGGCCGCCGCCTGCTGCTCAAGGTCGAGAACGTGATGCACGCCGGTACCGAGTTGCCGCAGGTACAACGCGGCACGCTGCTCAAGGACGCGCTCATGGAAATGACCCGCAAGGGCCTGGGCATGACCGTGGTGCTGGAAGCCGACGGCCGCCTGGCCGGGATCTTCACCGACGGCGACCTGCGGCGCACCCTGGACAAGCCCGTCGACGTGCACAGCGTGCGCATCGAGCAGGTCATGACCGCCCACGGCAAGACGGCCCGCGCCGAGATGCTGGCGGCCGAGGCCCTGAAGATCATGGAAGACCACAAGATCAGCGCGCTGGTCGTGGTCGACAAGGAGGACCGCCCGGTGGGCGCCCTGAACATGCACGACCTGTTGCGTGCGGGAGTGATGTAAAAAATGACCCAGAACCTGCTGCAACGCGGCCAGGCCGTCAAACTGGCGGTCTTCGACGTCGACGGCGTGCTGACCGACGGTCGCCTGTATTTCCTCGAAGACGGCAGCGAGCTCAAGGCCTTCAATACCCTGGATGGCCAGGGCATCAAGATGCTGATCAACTCGGGGGTGACCACGGCCATCATCACCGGGCGCAAGAACCCCATCGTCGAGCGCCGGGCCAAAAGCCTGGGCATCGCCCACCTGGTCCAGGGCCGCGAAGACAAATTGGTGGTATTGGACGCGCTTCTGGCGCAACTGGGCCTAAGCTATGAACAGGTAGCCTACCTGGGCGACGACCTGCCAGACCTGGCGCCTATCCGCCGGGTCGGCCTGGGCATGGCGGTGGCCAACGCCACGCCATTCGTACGCGAACACGCCGATGGGGTAACCCAGGCGCGCGGCGGCGAAGGCGCCGCCCGCGAGTTCTGCGAGCTGATCCTGCGCGCCCAGGGCAACCTCGAAGCGGCCCTGGCCGCCTATTTATAGAGTTTCCCATGCCGAGCAAAAAACTGCGCAACCTACTGCTGTTCTGCGTCATCGTGGCGATCTTCGTCTCGGTCGGCTATTGGAACATCAACCCGGACACCTTCCTCGAGAAGCCCGCCGCGGCAGTCGACGACAGTGCCATCGACTATTACGCCATCAATGCCGACAGCGTGCAGTACCTGCCCGATGGGGGCGTGCAATACCGCATGACCGCCGACAAGGTCGAGCACATGCAGGCCAGCCAGATCACCAAGGTGACCAACCCGGACATGAACCTGTACCGTGGCACCGTGTTCCCATGGCATGTGACCAGCGACAAGGGTGAAGTGAACCCGGACGGTACCCAGGTCGAACTGATCGACAACGTGCGCATCGCCCGCACCGACCAGAAGAACCGTCCGACGCTGATCACCAGCACCCGCATGACGGTATTCCCACAACAGCAATATGCGCAGACAGACCAAGACGTTAGAATCGACGGCGCCGGTGGCGTCTCTACGGGCAAGGGAATGAAAGCATATTTGAAAGACAGCAAGATCAACTTGCTGTCCAACGTAAGAGGACTGTATGAGGCTCGTTAATACCCTTCCTTTATTGCTCACCCTGGGTACGGCACTGGGAAGCGCGAGCGCCTGGGCACTGCCGACCGACCGTGACCAGCCGATCCACATCCAGTCCGATGACGCGCAACTGGACGACAAGCAGGGCGTGGCTGTCTACAAGGGCAATGTGATCATTACCCAGGGCACCATGAAGATCACCGGCAACACCGTGACCATCACCCGTAACGCCCAGGGCGACGTCGACACGTTCACGTCGGTGGGCAACCTGGCCTATTACGAGCAGAAGCCGGCCATCGACAAGCCCATCGTGCAAGGCTGGGGCAAGACCATCCAGTACCAGTCGGCGCTGAACCACATCACCCTGATCGACCAGGCCAAGGTGGTGAACGACGGCAACACGTCCGAAGGCGAGAAGATTGTCTACGACACCGTCAAGCAGGTGGTCAACGCCGGCCGCGCCACGGGCGCCAAGGTCACGCCGCGACCACGGATCGACATGGTCATCCAGCCGAAAAGCAAAACCGACCAGCAGCAGGGCAAGTAATGGCGACTCTCAAAGCCCAGCACCTGGCCAAGGCCTACAAGGGCCGGCAAGTGGTGCGCGACGTCAGCATGTCCATCGAAAGTGGGCAGATCGTCGGTTTGCTGGGGCCTAACGGCGCCGGCAAGACCACCTGCTTCTACATGATCGTGGGCCTGGTGCAGGCCGACCAGGGCCGCGTGCTCATCGACGACCTGGATGTCAGCCACCAGCCGATGCACGGCCGCGCCCGCTCGGGTATCGGCTACCTGCCCCAGGAAGCCTCGATCTTCCGCAAGCTGTCGGTGTCGGACAACATCATGGCGATTCTGGAGACGCGCAAGGAACTGGACAAGGCCGGGCGCCTCAAGGAGCTGGAAAGCCTGCTGCAGGAGTTCCACATCACCCATATCCGCGACAACCTGGGCATGAGCCTGTCCGGCGGCGAGCGGCGCCGGGTGGAAATCGCCCGCGCGCTGGCCACCGCGCCCAAGTTCATCCTGCTGGACGAACCGTTCGCCGGTGTCGACCCGATCTCGGTCGGCGACATCAAGCAGATCATCCACCACCTCAAGAACAAGGGTATCGGCGTGTTGATCACCGACCACAACGTTCGTGAGACGCTGGACATCTGCGAAACCGCTTACATCGTCAACGATGGCCAGCTGATCGCCGAGGGCGACGCCGAAACCATCCTGGCAAACCAACTGGTGAAAGAGGTTTACCTCGGCCACGAGTTCCGCCTGTAACGGCGAGGTGTTTGGCTTGCTGCCTGGGCATGTCGCATTTTTTTGGCTCCGCGGGGCTTTTATTGCGGCATCGCTCTAGGCAAACACTTCGGTTTCAGGCATATAATTTGCTTACGACAAAAGCCGAGAGCCTCGGCGCCCTGTAGTGGATGGCGCTCTGCGCCGGCGAATAAGGTGTTAAGCCCCTGCCATGAAACCATCGCTCGTCCTAAGAATGGGCCAGCAACTGACGATGACCCCGCAGTTGCAACAGGCCATCCGCCTCCTCCAGCTCTCCACCCTGGACCTCCAGCAGGAAATCCAGGAGGCCCTGGAATCCAACCCCATGCTCGAGCGCCAGGAAGAAGGCGACGATTTCGACAACAGCGACCCGATGGCCGACAAGGCCGAGCAGCAGGTCACGCCGGAAATCCAGGAGCCCAGCTACCAGGAGACCACCGCCCCCACCGTCGACAACCTCGAAGACGGCGAATGGAGCGAGCGCATTCCCAATGAGCTTCCCGTCGATACCGCCTGGGAAGACATCTACCAGACCAGCGCAAGCAGCTTGCCCAGCAATGATGATGACGAATGGGATTTCACCACTCGCACGTCGGCCGGCGAGAGCCTGCAGAGCCATCTGCTGTGGCAACTGAACCTGGCGCCCATGTCCGACACCGACCGGCTGATCGCTGTCACCCTGATCGACTGCATCAACAACCAGGGTTACCTGGATGAGACCTTGCAGGAAATTTGTGACTCCTTCGACCCCGAGCTCGACATCGAGCTGGACGAAGTCGAGGCCGTGCTGCACCGCATCCAGCAGTTCGAGCCGGCCGGCATCGGTGCCCGCGACCTGAGCGAATGCCTGCTGCTGCAGTTGCGCCAGATGCCCGCCAAGACCCCCTGGCTGGCTGAAGCCCAGCGCCTGGTGGCCGAGTACATCGACCTGCTGGGCAGCCGCGACTACAGCCAGTTGATGCGGCGCATGAAGCTCAAGGAAGACGAACTGCGCCAGGTCATCGAGCTGGTGCAGAGCCTCAACCCGCGCCCGGGCTCGCAGATCGAGTCCACCGAAGCCGAATACGTGGTGCCGGATGTCATCGTGCGCAAGGACAACGACCGCTGGCTGGTGGAACTGAACCAGGAAGCGGTGCCACGCCTGCGGGTCAACCCGCAATACGCCGGCTTCGTGCGCCGCGCTGACACCAGTGCCGACAACACCTTCATGCGCAACCAGCTACAGGAAGCACGCTGGTTCATCAAGAGCCTGCAAAGCCGCAACGAAACCCTGATGAAGGTGGCCAGCCAGATCGTCGAGCACCAGCGTGGCTTCCTCGACTATGGCGACGAGGCGATGAAGCCCCTGGTGCTGCACGATATCGCCGAGGCGGTAGGCATGCACGAGTCGACCATTTCACGGGTGACCACGCAGAAATACATGCACACGCCGCGCGGCATCTATGAGCTGAAATACTTTTTCTCCAGCCACGTCAGCACCTCCGAAGGCGGTGAATGCTCGTCCACGGCCATTCGCGCGATCATCAAGAAACTGGTTGCCGCCGAAAATCAGAAAAAGCCATTGAGTGACAGCAAGATCGCTGGTTTACTGGAGGCACAAGGCATCCAGGTAGCCCGCCGCACCGTCGCCAAATACCGTGAATCCCTCGGGATCGCGCCGTCCAGCGAACGCAAGCGGTTGATGTGATCCTGGCGGCGCGCGAGCGCCGCCGGTGGGCACCAGATGAGCCACAGCGTTCCAGTGGCAGGTTATCCGACCTGTCTCTTTATGCACTGGCAATAAGGAGAAAGCGGTATGCAAGTCAACATCAGTGGACATCAACTGGTTGTGACCGACGCCATGCGCACTTACATCGGTGAGAAACTGGACCGATTGGAGCGCCATTTCGACAAGATCACCAACGTGCAGGTCATCATGGAGGTCGAGAAGCTGAAACAGAAAATCGAGGCCACCCTGCGCGTACCCGGCGGTGAGGTAGTGGCCAACGCGGAGCATGACGACATGTACGCGGCCATCGACCTGCTCACCGACAAGCTTGACCGCCAACTCAAAAAGCATAAGGAAAAACAGCAGAGTCTGCTGCAAGGCGCGACTGCCCGCTGACCCTCCCCACTCATGACCCAACTTCAACAGATCCTGACCCCCGGCCGTTCCCTGGTGAACGTGCCGGGCGGCAGTAAAAAGAAAGCCATCGAAACCATCGCCACCCTCTTTGCCCGCGAAGTGCCGGGCCTGGAGATGCAGGTGGTCTTCGACAGCCTGATTGCCCGTGAAAAACTCGGTTCCACCGGTTTTGGCAACGGCATCGCCATTCCCCATTGCCGCCTGCCCGGCCTGAAATCGCCGGTCAGCGCCCTGCTGCACCTGGAACACAAGATCGACTATGACGCCATCGACGGCGCGCCGGTCGACCTGGTCTTCGTGCTGCTGGTCCCCCAGGAAGCCACCAACGAGCACCTGGCGTTGCTCAGCCAGATCGCCGGCATGCTCGATCGCGCCGACGTGCGCGAGCACCTGCGCTCGGCCAAGAGCAGCGAAGCCCTCTATCAAGTGGTTCTGGACGAACAGAAAGGTCATTGACCATGCGCCTGATCATCGTCAGCGGTCGCTCCGGCTCGGGCAAGAGCACGGCCCTGGATGTGCTGGAAGACAACGGCTTCTACTGCATCGACAACTTGCCGGCCGGGCTTCTGCCAGAGCTGGCAGAGCGCGCGTTGGTACGCACCGAGCTGGCCCAGCCGCTGGTCGCCGTGTCCATCGATGCCCGCAACCTGCCCAGTGACCTGTCGCGTTTCCCGCAGCTGTTGCAGGAAGCACGGGACAAGCACATCCAGTGTGACGTGCTGTACCTGGACGCTGATGAAGAAACCCTGCTCAAGCGCTTCTCCGAAACCCGGCGGCGCCACCCCCTGAGCAACACCTCGCGCTCGCTGGCCGAGGCGATTCGAGTGGAAACCGACCTGCTCAGCCCGATCGCCGACCTGGCCGACCTGAAGATCAACACCACCCATCTGAATCTCTACCAGCTGCGCGACTCCCTGAAGTTGCGACTGCTGAACAAGCCCGAGCCGGGCACCGCGTTCCTGATCGAATCGTTCGGGTTCAAGCGTGGCATGCCGGTGGACGCTGACCTGGTGTTCGACGTGCGCTGCCTGCCCAACCCGTACTGGAAGCCCGAGCTTCGCGACCACTCCGGGCTCGAACAACCGGTCATCGACTACCTGGCGGCCCAGCCGGACGTGGAAGAGATGTACCAGGACATCGCCAGCTACCTGCAAAAGTGGTTGCCGCGCTTCGCCGCCAGCAACCGCGCCTATGTCACCGTTGCCATCGGCTGCACCGGCGGGCACCATCGTTCGGTGTACATCACCGAACGCCTGGGCCAGGCCTTGCAGCAGACGCTCAAGAACGTTCAGGTTCGCCACCGCGACCTCAGTTGAAAGGACCCCCACCGCGATGCCCGCTCGTGAAATCGAAATCATCAACAAGCTCGGCCTGCATGCTCGCGCGGCGGCCAAGTTCGTCGGCGTCGCCGGTAAGTTTCCTGATTGCCAGGTACGCATAGGCCGCAACCCCGAGAGCCTAATCGACGGCAAGAGCATCATGGCCGTGATGATGCTCGCGGCCGGCAAAGGTACCCAGGTGCACTTGCAGACCGAAGGTGCGCAACAGGAAGAAGCCATGGCGGCGATTGTCGAACTGATCAACAACAAGTTCGACGAGGGCGAATGACCGCCCTGCCCCGCTCAGCAAGAAGCCCGGCCTAGTGCCGGGCTTCTTCGTACAGCGCTCCCGGCTCTACAACGGCGCAAACCGTGCCAGCGCTTCGGTGACGATGATCGCCGCGCCCGCCAGCAATAGCGCACTGCCCAACAGCAACCGCAAGCGCGTCAACACCATGCGCCGGTTCATCAGGCAATGGCAGCCCGGTAGCGACGCTCTACTTCGGCCCAGTTGACCACGTTGTAGAAAGCGTTGATGTATTCAGGGCGACGGTTCTGGTACTTCAGGTAATAGGCATGCTCCCAGACGTCCAGGCCAAGGATAGGCGTGTTGCCGCTCATCAATGGGCTGTCCTGGTTGCCGCTGCTTTCCACGACCAGCTTCTTCTGCGGGGTGACGCTCAGCCACGCCCAGCCGCTGCCGAAACGAGTCAGCGCGGCCTTGGTGAAGGCCTCCTTGAAGGCATCGAAACCACCCAGCTCCTTGTCGATGGCCTGGGCCACGGTGCCCTGGGGCTGGCCGCCGCCCTTGGGCGCCATCACCTCCCAGAACAGCGAATGGTTGGCATGGCCGCCGCCCTGGTTGATGACCGCCCCTTGCAGTTTCTCAGGCAGCTGCTTGACGCTGCCCACCAGCTTCTCGATGGGCCACTCGGCATACTCGGTGCCTTCGACGGCGGCGTTGAGGTTGTTGATGTACGTCTGGTGGTGCTTGGTGTAGTGAATCTCCATGGTCGCCGCATCGATGTGCGGTTCCAGGGCATCATAGGCGTAAGGCAGCGCAGGCAAGGTATAAGGCATTTCAGTGAACTCCATAGTGAGGGGCCGTCTGGCCCCGTTGCTCCTGGCCAAACAACAGCCGGCTGGTACGCGGGTACTCGCCATGCTCGCTGATGAAAGCCAGCAACTCGGCGTAGGTCTTGCTGCTGTGGCGTAACGCGGCTTCACGCAGCGCAGGCGTCAACCGGGGGTCCTGGGCGGCCTGGAGCAGGCGCTGGTGAATGGCGCACAGGTATTCGGCGCTCTCCTCCGGCTGCATCAGGCGCAGGTGCAGGTCGGCCAGGTTGTGATGGGAAATCACGCAGGCCGCCACCGCCTCGTCGACATCCGCCCAGCGTTCGAACAACACCTGGGCCAGCGCCAGAGCTTGCAGGTACAGCTCTCGCGCATCGACCAGTTCGCCCCGGGCAAAGCAGGCGTTGGCCATTTCGATGGTGCGTTTCCAGTGCTGCATGGTGTGCCTCCGAAACGGTGAACGGCGGTCAGATGCCGCCGGCAGTGAGCTTTTCCGGGTCCAGCAGGGTTTCCAGCTGGCTGCGCGACAAATCCGTGTGCTCCAAGGCCACGTCGATGATCGGGCGGCCTTCCTTGTAGGCGGTCTTGGCGATCTCGGCGGCCTTGAGGTAGCCGATGATCGGGTTCAACGCCGTGACCAGAATGGGGTTGCGCGACAAGGCTTCCTTGAGCTTGGCCTCGTTGACCTTGAAGCTGGCAATGGCTTTGTCGGCCAACAGGCGGCTGGCATTGGCCATCAGCTCGATGCTCGACAAAAGGTTCTGGGCAATGATGGGCAACATCACGTTGAGCTCGAAGTTACCCGACTGCCCCGCCACCGCGATGGTGGTGTCGTTGCCGATGACCTGGGCAGCGACCATGGCGGTGGCTTCCGGGATTACCGGGTTGACCTTGCCGGGCATGATCGAAGAGCCCGGCTGCAGGCCTTCCAGCTCGATCTCGCCCAGGCCGGCCAGCGGGCCGGAGTTCATCCAGCGCAGGTCGTTGGCGATTTTCATCAGCGACACGGCCGTGCCCTTGAGCTGGCCGGAAACGGCCACGGCGGTGTCCTGGGAGCCGATCAAGGCGAACAGGTTCTCGCCCTGGGTGAATTCGACACCGGTCAGCAGGCTCAGTTGGTGGCTGAAACGCCCGGCGAACTGCGGGTGGGCATTGATGCCGGTGCCCACTGCGGTGCCGCCCTGGGCCAACGCTTGCAGGCTGGGCAGCAAGCCACGCAGGTGGCCGATATTGGCGCGGATCTGCGCCGACCAGCCGTTGAGCACCTGGCTGAGACGCACGGGCATGGCGTCCATCAGGTGGGTACGCCCGGTTTTCACGTAGGCATGTACCTGCTCGGCCTTGCGATCGAGCACCTGCACCAGGTGCTCCAGCGCCGGCAACAGCTGCTCGTGCAGGGCCAGGGCCGCGCTGACGTGGATGGTGGTGGGAATGATGTCGTTGCTGCTCTGGCCGCAGTTGACGTGATCGTTGGGGTTCACCGTCTCGCCCAGGTGTCGGGTAGCCAGGGTGGCGATCACTTCGTTGGCGTTCATGTTCGAGCTGGTGCCGGACCCGGTCTGGAAGATATCCACCGGGAAATGCTGCATGAAGTCTTCGCGCAACAATTGCTGGCAGGCCTGGACGATGGCATCGCCCTGGGCGGCGCTGATCTGTTCGAGCTCGACGTTGGCCTTGGCCGCCGCAGCCTTGGCCAGGACCAGGGCGCGAATGAACTGGGTAGGCATGCGTTGCTGGCTGATCGGGAAGTTATCCACCGCGCGCTGGGTCTGGGCTCCGTAGAGGGCCGCCTCCGGCACCTGCAGTTCGCCCATGCTGTCACGCTCGATTCGGGTATTACTCATCGGGATGTCCTTGCAGCAGATCGGAAAAGGAAATCGATGGCTCCAGCGTGCACACGGCCAGTTGCCGTCCGTGCTGGTGCCACAGTTGCAGGTGTTCGGCGTTGCGCGCGGCCAGGCGCATGTCGCGCAAGGGGCGGTAGGCCTGGTCAAGGCACAGGCAACGCCAGTGCCAGGGCAATGCGGGGTCGGTGGCGGTGTCCAGCAGCAGGCGGAAGGCCGTGCGCGCCACGGTCCAGGCGCTGGCGGCACCGCAACTGATGAGAAAACGGCCTTCGGCCATGTAGTCTTCGATGATGCGCGGATCGTTCGGACTCAGTGCGCAACGGATCTGCCGGCTTAACCAGCGCCAGTTTTCCAGGTAGGACTGTTCTTGAACGGCAGACTTCATCGACGCGGCCTCATGGCGATAATGATATTTATTATTAAGTGATAATGGGAATCAAGACAAGCACAAACAAAAAAGGCCTGTCGCTGGGCAAGCGACACGCCTTCAGTTGTGGAGTGGAGCCTTCACCTGGCTCCACGCAATTCCCCTGTGGACCGGGCGAAGCTCGGGAAAAGAACGATGCGGTGTCAGCTACCCGCCACGGTCATCCTTTCGATCAACACCGAGCCAGTGCGCACGTTGCTGCGCAACTCCAGGTCGCTGCCAATGGCGACGATCTGGCGGAACATGTCCTTCATGTTGCCGGCAATGGTCACTTCCTGCACCGGGAACTGGATTTCACCATTTTCCACCCAGAAGCCCGCCGCACCGCGGGAATAATCGCCCGTGACCATGTTCAGGCCGTGGCCCATCAGCTCGGTCACCAGCAGGCCACGGCCCATCTGCTTGATCAGCGCCGCCTGGTCCTGGTCGCCGTGGGTGACGAACAGGTTGTGTACGCCGCCGGCGTTGGCGGTGCTCGGCAGGCCCAGTTTGCGGCCCGAGTAGGTGCTGAGCACGTAGGACACCAACCGGCCATTTTCGACGAACGGCTTGGCGTAGGTGGCGAGGCCGTCGCCGTCGAAGGCGGCGCTGCCCATGGCGCGTTGCAGGTGCGGGCGCTCATCCAGGGTCAACCACTCCGGGAACAGTACCTGGCCCATGGCGCCTTCCAGGAAAGACGATTTGCGGTACAGGTTGCCACCGGAAATGGCCCCCAGGAAGCTACCGAACAGCCCCCCCGCCAGTTCGGCGCTGAACAGCACTGGCACTTCGCAGGTAGGCACCGGGCGGGCGCCCAGGCGGCTGGCAGCCCGTTGCGCGGCGCGCAGGCCGATACTGCTGGCATCGGCCAGCAGTTCACCCTGACGGTTGACGTCGTACCAGTAATCGCGCTGCATCTGGCCGTCAGCTTCGGCGATCATTACGCAACTGAGGCTGTGACGGGTCGATGCGTATCCGCCGATGAAACCATGGCTGTTGCCGTATACACGGCAGCCCTGGTGGCTGCTCAGCGTGGTGCCATCGGCGTTCTTGATGCGTGGATCGGCATCGAACGCGGCGGCCTCGCAGGCCAGGGCACGCTCGATGGCCTGTTCGGGGCTGATGTCCCAGGCGTGGTACAGGTCGAAGTCCGGCAGGTCACGGGCCATCAGGCTGGCGTCGGCCAGGCCGGAAGCCTCGTCTTCGGAGGTATGCTTGGCGATGGCCAGCGCCGCCGCCACGGTTTCACGGATAGCGTCCGGGCCGCTGGCCGACGTGCTGGCCGAGCCTTTGCGCTGGCCTACATACAAGGTAATGCCGAAACCCTGGTCGCGGTTGAACTCCACGGTTTCCACTTCGCGCTGGCGCACCGAGGTCGACAAGCCCTGTTCCAGCGAAACCGCCACTTCACAGGCACTGGCACCCTGGCGCTTGGCTTCGGCGACGATCTGTTCGACCTGCTCCTGCAGGGCCGGCAGTGCCGCGGGACCGACGCTTTGAATTGCGTTCATGGTGTTCTCCACTCAAATTCTGCGTTCGTCAGGGGGGTCAAGCTACGACCGGGCCGGACAAGCGGCCCCTGACTGGTTATCATGGCGGCGTTTATTAGCGGACTGCCCCCATGGTTGATTCTTACGACGACTCCCTCGACGAGGGAAAAAGCAAAACTCAGGTCAAACGCGAGCTGCACGCGCTGGTTGACCTCGGCGAGCGCCTGACCACACTCAAGGCCGATGTACTGGCCAAGCTGCCGTTGACCGACGGTTTGCGCCGTGCCTTGGCCGAAGCGCCGAAGCACACCGCCAACATCGCGCGCAAGCGGCATATCCTGTTCATTGGCCGGCTGATGCGCGACCAGGACACGGCTGCGATCCTGCAACTGCTCGATCAACTCGATGCCTCCACTCGCCAGTACAACGAACGTTTCCACAACCTCGAGCGCTGGCGCGACCGCCTGGTGACGGGCAATGACGAAGTTCTGGAGAAGTTCGTCAACGAGTACCCGGACGCCGATCGCCAGCACCTGCGCCAGCTGATCCGCCAGGCTCAGCACGAAACCGCGCAAAACAAGCCACCAGCGGCCACTCGCAAGATCTTCAAATACATCCGCGAGCTGGACGAGACTCAGCGCGGACTGCGCTGAGCAACTGCAGGCGCCGTCAGGCGCCTGTGCCCCCGACCGTGATCGCGTCAATCTTCAGCGTCGGCTGGCCCACGCCCACCGGCACTGACTGGCCGTCCTTCCCGCAGGTACCCACGCCGCTGTCCAGCGACAGGTCGTTACCCACCATCGACACCTTGCTCATGGCCTCCGGGCCGTTGCCGATCAAGGTCGCACCCTTGACCGGGGCGGTGATCTTGCCGTCCTCGATCAGGTAGGCCTCGCTGGTGGAGAACACGAACTTGCCGCTGGTGATGTCCACCTGCCCGCCACCCAGGTTGGCGCAATAGATGCCGCGCTTCACCGACGCGATGATCTCGGCCGGGTCGCTTTCGCCACCGAGCATGTAGGTATTGGTCATGCGCGGCATAGGCAGGTGCGCATAGGACTCGCGGCGGCCGTTGCCGGTCGCGGCCATGCCCATCAGTCGGGCGTTGAGCTTGTCCTGCATGTAGCCCGTGAGCACGCCGTTCTCGATCAGCGTGGTGCATTGGGTTGGGGTCCCCTCGTCGTCCACGCTCAGCGAGCCACGACGGCCGGCCAGGGTCCCGTCATCGACAATGGTGCACAGCTTGGAGGCCACCATCTCGCCCATGCGGCCGCTGTAGTTGGAGCTGCCCTTGCGGTTGAAGTCACCTTCCAGGCCGTGGCCCACGGCTTCATGCAGCAGCACACCAGACCAGCCCGAGCCCAGGACCACTGGCAAGGTGCCCGCCGGCGCCGGAATGGCTTCCAGGTTCACCAGTGCCTGGCGCAAGGCTTCGCGGGCATAGCCCATGGCGCGGTCTTCCTGCAGGAAGTAACGGTAGTCGGTACGCCCGCCACCACCATGGCCGCCGCGCTCGCGCCGGCCGTTGTGCTCGACGATCACGCTGACGTTGAAGCGCACCAGCGGCCGCACATCGGCGGCCAGGCTGCCGTCGGCGGCGGCCACCAGAATACGCTCCCACACGCCAGCCATGCTCACGCTGACCTGCTGGATACGCGGGTCCAGGGCGCGGGTGGCGATATCGACGCGCTTGAGCAACTCGACCTTCTCGGCGCGGGTCAGCACGTCCAGGGGGTTGTCAGGGGCATAGAGCTGCGCCACGTCCTGGCTGCTGAACGCTTGCACGCGGCCGTTCTGGCCGGCCCGGGAAATCGAACGGGCCGCCCGCGCCGCTTGCAGCAGGGCGTCCTGGTTGATGGTATTGCTGTAGGCGAAACCGGTTTTCTCGCCGGACTGGGCACGCACGCCCACGCCCTGGTCGAGGTTGAAACTGCCTTCCTTGACGATGCCGTCTTCCAGCGACCAGGACTCGGAAATCTGCCCCTGGAAATACAGGTCAGCAGCGTCGATACCTGGCCCGGCGAGTTCGCCCAGCACCGATTGCAGGCTGTCCAGCGTCAAGCCGCCGGGGGCCAGCAGGTGTTCACTGACGGTGGATAACATCTCGCTCATAATTACTCCGCGATAGACGCAGGCCGCGTGGCGCCCTGCGAGAAAAAGCGCCGGTGACTGGCCACCGGCATCCGCGCCCGTATGGACGCCTGTTCGCTGCTGTCACGTTCGGCCAGCAGCACGGCTTCGCCCTGATCCTGTTCGGCGACGATGCGCCCCCACGGATCGACGATGGCCGCGTGCCCGTAGGTCTCGCGCGGCCCTGGGTGGGTGCCGCCCTGGGCCGCCGCCAGGACGTAGCACTGGGTTTCGATGGCACGGGCGCGAATCAGCACTTCCCAGTGCGCCGCCCCGGTCACCGCCGTGAAGGCCGAGGGCGCGGTGATCAGCTCGGCCCCGGCCTTGCGCAGCTCGCTGTACAGCTCGGGAAAGCGCAGGTCATAACACACCGTCAGCCCCAGGCGCCCTACCGGCGTTTGCGCGACCACGACGTCCTGACCATGAGCATAGTCGTCCGACTCACGGTAGCGGCCACGGCTGTCGGCCACGTCCACATCGAACAGGTGCAGCTTGTCGTAGCGGGCCACTTCCTGGCCCTGGTCATCGACCAACAGCGAACAGGCGCGCACCTTCGCCTCGGGCTGGCCCAGGGGCGGCAAAGGCAAGGTGCCGGCCACTATCCATAAGTTGAGGTCACGAGCCGCCTGTTTCAACCATGGCAGGATCGGGCCCTGACCAAGGGCTTCGTTGCGACCTGTTTCGGCGCTGTCGCGACGGCCCAAGGCCGAGAAATTCTCCGGCAACACCGCCAGCTTGGCGCCACCGGCGGCGGCCTGTTCCAACAGGCGACGCGCGCTGGCCAAGTTGGCCAGGATATCGCTCTGGCTGACCATTTGAATCACTGCCAAGGACATGACGGGCTCCTGCTTCTGTCAGTTTGCTTTCTGGAAAGGCTTGTCGAACGTAATCTTAGGCTCTTTCCACGGTCCTTCGACCTTGTATTGCACACTGGCGAAGCGCGCCACGCGATCGCCCAGCAGCTTGTCGACCAGAAACAGCGCGCCGCCAACCGCCGGGGCGCCCACCAGCAAGGCGGCGATCGGCAGGTTGGTGGTCACCGGCAAGGTGACCAGCAGCTTGGCATCGACGCGGTCCTGGTTCATGTCCAGGGTGCCGTTGAGCTCAAGGTTGGTGGATGGCCCGGTCATGGTGATCGGCTCGCGGGTGACGAACACCCCATTGCTGGCCACCAGCAGGCCCTTGACCCGGTCGTAGCTCAACCCTTTGTCCACCAGGTCGGAAAAGTCCAGGCGCAGGCGTCGCCCGATGGAGTTGAAGTTGAGCAGGCCAAATACCCGCAGCGCCTGGGCCCCGCCCTCCACTTCGACGAACTGGCCACGGTTGAGGGTAGCGTCCAGGCTGCCGGAGAAACGCTTGAGCGCGGCCCACGCGGGCGAGCCCGGCCAGCTGCCATCGACATTCAGTTCGAAGTTCTGGCTGGTGGTGCTGGGCGCGTAGCCCCAGGCCTTGAGCACGTCAGCCAGGTTCTTGCCCTTGAGGTTACCCTTCAGCCAACTGGCCGATGCCCCCGGGGCACCCTCCCAACTGCCCTGGCCCACCAGGCTGATGCCCTTGAGACCCAGGTCCAGGTCCTTGAGGGCGATGCCCTTGCCGTTGGGGCGAATTTTCAGCGCCCAGGCGCCCATCAGGTCATTGCCCTGGTACAGCTTGAGGATCTTCACGTCCACGGCGGGAATTTTGCGTGGGTCGACGGAAGCCAGCGGGTCCGGGGCGTTTTCGTCGGTCACGGCCTTGGGGTCGGGAGCGGGCAGGCGCACGGACTGCATGTCCACCAGGATCGGCACGCCCTTGGCGTCGGGCAGGCTGGCGGTCCCGTTGAGCTGCTGGCTGTCCACCGACAGGTTCCAGGCACTGGCACTGCGGTTGAGCAGCACGCGGGCCTGGTCGAGGTCGAAGCCAAAACCGGTGATCTTGCCGATCTTCAGGTCGACGCTGTTGAGCGCCTGCCGCGCGCTGCCGCCCGGATCGTCACCGGCGTAGCGGTCTACCTGGGCCTTCCACGGCGTGACATCCAGGCTGTCCAGGCTGCCGCGCACGCGCAGCCCCTTGTCGGCAGGCAGTTGTGGCGTGCCCTTGCCCAACAGCAATTCACCGCGGCCATCGGCCAGCTTGCCGCCCGGCGCCAGGTAGCCCAACGTGGCGAGATCAGCGTAACTGACGTCGATACGACGGTCGGGCCCTTGCAGGTTCATCTGGAATTGGGTATCCCGGCTGTCCGTGGCGGCCTTGCCGAAAGGCGCAGGCAGATCGATGGCCAGGCCCTTGAGGTCACTCTTGATGCTCAACTGGCTATTGCTGCCGCCCAGGGCGACCTGCAACTGGTAGGGCAATTCGCCCGAGGCCGGCAGTTTGGCCGTCACCTGCAGCCAATCGGTCAGGCGTTGCAGGGCGATGCTGCCCTTGGCCGTGATGCGGGTCAGCGGGCTGCCTGGCTTGCCTTCGGCGAAGATCTGCGCGCTCACTGGCTTGTCGAACGCCTGGGCAGTGATGCCCTGGCCGCTGAGGCCCTTGTCGTAGTCGAAGCGAAAATCACCCTTGAGCTGGCTCAGGTCCAGGGCCGGCTCCTTGATCTTGAGGTCCGCACCTTCGGTCTTGAAGTCCACCACGACCTTCGGTTCTTCGCCCTTGACCAAGGGGATATCCAGGTTGAGGTTGCCAGTGAGCGGGCCGGTGCCCTGCCAACCAGCGAAAATAGGCCCGGTGCCGATGGGTGCGTCCTGGAGAATTTTGATACCGTCGCCCAGGGTGCCGTCGAAGCCCCCCTTCACGTACAAATGCGAATGCTGGTCGGCCGGTACATGGGGCACGGTCACCTGCACATCGCTGACCTGGGTGCCCAGCAATTGGCCCTTGCTGGCCTGGATGCGCACGTCGCCGTCCTGGATGAACACATCCCCCGCTACCTTCGACACTTCCGGCCAACCGGGCTGGAACGCCAGGCGGGCATCGTGCACCTTGAAATACAGGGTGATGCTGCGGGCGTGGTCCGGCGCCGCATGGCTGAGCGAGCCCTGGTACTGGAAGTAACCCTGGTCCACGGCCCCTTCCAGGATGGCGGTGCGCAGCCAGTGGTCTACCGCCGGGCTCAGCACCTGGGGCAAGTACTTGGCCGTGTAGCGACCGTCGCCGTGGGTAAGGCCGACGCGCAGGTCCATGTAGGGTTCCACGTCCGGGGAGAACGGCAGGCGGATCAGGAAGTCGCCGGCGATATCACCCTCGTCGCCCTTGACCTTCAAGTACGGCGCCACCAAGGTGAAGCCGTCGTGGTTGAGGGTCCAGACCAGGCGGGCGTTGGCCTGGTGGTAGTACCAGGGGTTGGCGAAAATGGGGTCCAGGTGCAGCATGAATTTATCGGTGGCCAGGCGTAGTTCGCCATGGCCCAGGTCGCCGCTGACGGCACCGCTGACGCTGCCGGCGGCCGGCGCGCCATGGGTGGCCTGGAAGCCGACGTTGTCCAGGTTCGCGGCAAAGCTCAGGCGGTCATCCCCCGTTGATTGCGGGCGATAGTCGAGCAATACGTTGCGCAGCCCACCGGTCACCTTCAGCTGGTCGATAACGGCGGCGACCTTGTCGGGAATGGGCACCAGACTGTCCAGCACCGGCGTGATCGGCGTCAGGTCCAGGCGGTCGGCCTGCAGGTGGTAGCTTTGCGGGGCAGTGTCGGTGGCGTCGGCTTCGCGCAGTTGCAGGCGCGACTCCCAGCGAGCCTTGCCCAGGCTCAAGGCCAGGGAGTTGACGGTCAGCTCGTAGCCGCCGCTGTTGCGCTGGAACCAGGCATCAAGGGCCAGGTTATCGATGCGCGTGGCCTTGCGGTCGGCGTAGGCACCCTGAAGAGTCGGCGCATTCAGGCGCACAGCGGCGCTTTGCAGCGCCCCCTTGTCCCAGTCGAGCCAGAATTCGCCGCCAGCCTTGAGCTGGTCGGCCTTCCATTTTTGCAGCCATTGCGGGGGCAGCCAGCGCGACCAGTCGCTCTGGGGCAGGCTCAGGTAGGCCTGCACCCCGGCGTCCTGCCAATGGGCGGCGTCAATGCGGGTACGCAGGTTCAGGGCCACCGGCTGGCCATCGGGCAGGGTCAGGCGCAGGTCGAGCCGCTGCCGGCTGTACCCGGTGGTCAGGCTGGCGCCGACATACGTGAGGGTCAGGGGGGCGCGGTCGTAGGGCTCCAGCGTCAGCTGGCTGTCGAGCAATGACACCTTGGCCACTTGCTGCAAGCGGGTGAGGACCTGCCCCGGGTCCATGGGCTCGTCGTTCTGGGCTGGCACACCCTTGAGGGACCACTTGCCATCCTGGTCCTCCTCGGCAGTCAGTTGCAGGCCGCTGACCAGCAGGTGGGCCAAGCGTACCTGCCGGCTGCGCAGGCTGGCCCACAAGGCCGGAACCACGCGTACCTGGTCCAGGCGCAAGGCGCTGTCGCCCTCGCCCACCATCACGTCATGGGCCAACAGCACCGGCGCCATGCCGCTCCAGCGCCCTTCCAGGCTGCCGATGCTCACGGGCAGGCCCAAGGCCTGGGTGGCCTTGTCCTGGACGTCATCACGGTATTGGTCCACCAACGGCACCAGCTGGCGCCCCAGGCTGACGTACAGCGCCACCAGCACCAGCACCAAGGCGCACAGCCCCAGGCCCCAGCGGGTCAGTGCGCCGAGAAAACGGCTCACGGACGCCATGGGCAACGGTTCCCGGCACAGGCAGCGAGGTCAGTGGCCGCAAGCCACGCAGGGGTGAACGAAATCAGAGCAGCACCACGTCGTATTGTTCCTGGGAGTACATGGACTCTACCTGAAAGCGAATGGTTCGCCCGATAAAAGCCTCCAGTTCGGCCACATTGCCCGATTCTTCATCCAGCAGGCGGTCGACCACCCGCTGGTTCGCCAACACTCTATAGCCTTCGGCCTGGTAAGCGCGGGCCTCGCGAAGAATTTCACGGAAAATCTCGTAACAGATCGTCTCCGGGGTCTTCAGCTTGCCGCGGCCCTGGCAGCTCACGCAGGGCTCGCACAGCACCTGTTCCAGGCTCTCGCGGGTGCGCTTGCGAGTCATCTGCACCAGGCCCAGTTCGGTAATGCCGATGATGTTGGTCTTGGCGTGGTCGCGCTCCAGTTGCTTTTCCAGAGTGCGCAGCACCTGGCGCTGGTGCTCTTCGTCTTCCATGTCGATGAAGTCGATGATGATGATGCCGCCGATATTGCGCAGCCGCAGTTGCCGGGCGATGGCGGTGGCCGCTTCCAGGTTGGTCTTGAAGATGGTTTCTTCCAGGTTGCGATGGCCGACGAAGGCGCCGGTGTTGACGTCGATGGTCGTCATGGCCTCGGCAGGGTCCACCACCAGGTAACCGCCGGACTTGAGCGGCACCTTGCGGTCAAGGGCGCGTTGAATCTCGTCTTCCACGCCATACAGGTCGAAGATCGGCCGCTCGCCTGGGTAATGCTCCAGGCGATCGGCGATCTCGGGCATCAGTTCGGCAACGAACTGCGTGGTTTTCTGGAAGGTTTCCCGCGAGTCGATGCGGATCTTCTCGATCTTGGGGCTGACCAGGTCGCGCAACGTGCGCAAGGCCAGGCCCAGGTCTTCATAGATTTCCGTTGGCGCGCCCACGGTCTTGATCTGTAGCCCGATCTGGTCCCACAACCGGCGCAGGTAGCGGATGTCCATCATGATTTCATCGGCACCGGCCCCCTCGGCGGCGGTGCGCAGGATGAACCCACCGGCTTCCTTGATGCCTTCCTGGGCCACGCAGTCGCTGACCACCTTCTTCAAGCGTTCGCGTTCGGCTTCTTCCTCGATCTTCAAGGAAATGCCGACATGACTGGTGCGCGGCATGTACACCAGGTACCGCGACGGGATCGACAACTGCGTGGTCAGGCGCGCGCCCTTGGAGCCGATGGGGTCCTTGGTGACCTGCACCACCAGGCTCTGGCCTTCGTGCACCAGGGCGCTGATGGTCTCCACCGCAGAACCTTCGCGCAGGGAAATTTCCGAGGCATGGATGAACGCCGCCCGCTCGAGGCCAATGTCGACGAAGGCTGCCTGCATGCCCGGCAGCACCCGTACCACCTTGCCCTTGTAGATATTGCCGACGATGCCGCGGCGCTGGGTGCGCTCCACATGCACTTCCTGCAGCACACCGTTTTCCACCACTGCCACGCGTGATTCCATCGGCGTGATGTTGATCAGGATCTCTTCACTCATGGCAGGGTCTCGTCAAGGATAGTCAGCGAAAATGATGGATTTCGTCGAGAATGTCGACGTTTCCATTCTTGCTTGTGGCAGCGCGGCTCAGCGCGCCGGCAGATGCTGCCAACAGGGTATGCCGAAATGCCCCAACAGGTCTGCGGTTTCGCACAGGGGCAAGCCCACTACCGCAGAATAACTGCCTGCCAGGCTTTCGACGAATATTGCCGCCAGGCCCTGGATGGCGTAGGCGCCTGCCTTGTCCCGCGGCTCGCCACTGGCCCAGTAGGCGTGGGCCTGTTCGGCACTGATGGGGCGAAAGCGCACGCGGCTGGCGACGTTGCGCACCTCGCAGCGTTGCTCGTCGACCACGGCGATGGCCGTGAGCACCTCATGTTCGCGGCCAGAAAGTGCCGCCAGCATGGCCAGGGCATCGGCCTCATCGACCGGTTTGCCAAGAATGCGACCGTCGAGCACCACGGCTGTGTCGGCCCCCAATACCACGCCGCCAGGCTGCCCGGCGCTGGCGCGCAGCAAGGCAAGCCCAGCCATGGCCTTGTCGCGCGCGAGACGCTCGACATAGGCCGGCGCGGGCTCGCCCGGCAGCGGGGTTTCGTCGATGGAGGCACTGAGGGGGGTGAACGCCACGCCGATCTGGGTGAGCAGTTCGCGCCGTCGGGGAGAGCCGGAGGCCAGGTAAAGCGGATTCATCAAGACGTCTCCCTGTCGGTTTTCAGGTGCCGGGCTCACGCCCGGATCACGCTCAGTTGATACCCAGGCGGCGGCGCAGGCCTCGCAGGGCAAAGCTGACCCATGGCCACAGTAGCGCGCTCATCAGGGCCGGGAGCAGCAACGCCAGGGTCGGCTGGCGGTTGCCGGTCAGGGCGCTCAGCCACAGCTGGGCCAACTGCCCCAGGCCGAACACCACCAGAATCACCAGGCTCTGCTGCCACACATGGAAGGTGCGCATGCGCTGCAGCAGGGACAGGATCAGGAAACTGATCAAGGTCAGGATCATCGCGTTCTGGCCCAGGTAAGTGCCGTACAGCACATCCTCGGCCAGGCCCAGCACGAACGCGGTGGTCATGCCTATCTTGTGCGGCAGGGCCATGGTCCAGAAGGTCACCAGCAGCGCCAGCCACAGCGGCCGCAGGATTTCCATGAACTGCGGCAACGGCGAAACACTCAGCAACAGACCAAGGACGAAGGTGAACCAGACGAACCAGCCGTTGCGCGGCCGTGTGCTGTTGACCATCAGTGTCTCTCCCGCGATGTGCCATGGGCAGGCTTGGCCGGTGCCGCAGCTGGCGCCGCCGCGGCCGGGGTGGCGGGTGCGTGCCCCGTGGCGGCGGGTGCCGGATGGCCGCTGACCGGGGCGGCGGCCGCAGCAGGCGGGGTAGTGGCCGGGGCAGCGGCGGTACCGGGTACGGCCTGGGCCGGCGCGCCAGCAGCCTGCCCCTGGTGATCAGCGGCCTCCTGGGCCTGCGCCGCTTCGGTGGCACGCTGCTCGGGCGAGCGGCTGTCGGAGAACACCAGCAACAGGTAGCGGCTGCGGTTCAGGGCAGCCGTGGGCACGGCGCGGACGATGGCGAATGGCTGCCCGGAGTCATGGATGACCTCCTTCACCGTGGCCACCGGGTAACCCGCGGGGAAACGCTGACCCAGGCCAGAGCTGACCAGCAGGTCGCCTTCCTTGATGTCGGCGGTATCGGCGACATGGCGCAGCTCCAGGCGTTCCGGGTTACCGGTGCCGCTGGCGATGGCGCGCAGGCCGTTGCGGTTCACCTGCACCGGAATGCTGTGGGTGGAGTCGGTCAGCAGCAGCACCCGCGAGGTGTAAGGCATCAACTCCACCACCTGGCCCATCAGCCCGCGGGCGTCGAGCACCGGCTGGCCCAGGAACACGCCATCGCGCTCACCCTTGTTGATCAGGATGCGCTGGGTGAACGGATTAGGGTCCATGCCGATCAGCTCGGCGACCTCCACCTTCTCGTTCACCAACGCCGAGGAGTTGAGCAACTCGCGCAGGCGTACGTTCTGCTCGGTCAGGGCCGCCAGTTTCTGCAGGCGACCTTGCAGCAGCAAGGCTTCGGTCTTGAGTTTCTCGTTCTCGGCGACCAGCTCGGTGCGGCTGCCGAACTGGCTGGCCACGCCCTGATACAGGCGCTGAGGCAAGTCGGTGATCCAGTACGATTGCATGAGTACCAGCGACATCTGGCTACGCACTGGCTGCAGCAACGTGAACCGCGCATCGACCACCATCAGGGAGATCGACAGCACGACCAGTACCAGCAGGCGCACGCCCAGCGAGGGACCCTTGGAGAAAAGCGGTTTAATAAGCCGCTCCTCCCAGGCTGATGTTCATTGGCTCATTCATACGGCTTCAAACCGGCCCGGATGCAGATTGACAGAAAATGCGCCAACGACAGGCGCAGGCCCGAGGTCGACAGCGCAAACTGTAGACCGGGCCCCGTGGTTGCCGCCAGCGAAGTTTATTCGCTGGAGAGCAGGTCCATGGTGTGCTTGTCCATCATTTCCAGGGCACGGCCGCCACCGCGAGCCACGCAGGTCAGCGGGTCTTCGGCGACGATCACCGGCAGGCCGGTTTCCTGGGCCAGCAGCTTGTCCAGGTCACGCAGCAGGGCGCCACCACCGGTCAGCACCAGGCCACGCTCGGCGATGTCGGAAGCCAGTTCCGGCGGCGACTGCTCCAGGGCACTTTTCACGGCCTGGACGATGGTCGCCAGCGACTCCTGCAAAGCCTCCAGCACTTCGTTGGAGTTCAGGGTGAAGGCACGTGGCACGCCTTCGGCCAGGTTACGGCCGCGCACGTCGACTTCACGCACTTCGCCGCCTGGGTAGGCGGTGCCGATTTCCTGCTTGATGCGCTCGGCGGTGGACTCGCCGATCAGGCTGCCGTAGTTGCGGCGCACGTAGGTCACGATGGCTTCGTCGAAGCGGTCGCCGCCCACACGCACGGATTCGGCGTACACCACACCGTTCAGGGAGATCAGGGCGATCTCGGTGGTACCACCACCGATGTCCACGACCATGGAACCGCGGGCTTCCTCGACCGGCAGGCCGGCACCGATGGCGGCGGCCATGGGCTCTTCGATCAGGAACACTTCACGGGCACCGGCGCCCAGGGCCGATTCACGGATGGCGCGACGTTCCACCTGGGTGGACTTGCAAGGCACACAGATCAGCACGCGCGGGCTTGGCTGCAGGAAGCTGTTCTCGTGAACCTTGTTGATGAAGTACTGGAGCATCTTTTCGCAGACGCTGAAGTCGGCGATCACGCCGTCCTTCATCGGACGAATGGCTGCAATGTTGCCCGGTGTACGGCCCAGCATGCGCTTTGCCTCGGTACCGACGGCAACGACACTTTTCTGATTTCCGTGGGTCCGAATGGCCACTACCGAAGGCTCATTCAGGACGATACCGCGCTCACGCACGTAAATAAGGGTGTTGGCAGTGCCCAGGTCGATGGAAAGATCGCTGGAAAACATGCCACGCAGTTTCTTGAACATGGGAAAGTGACCCTAGGCAACGCGTGGGTAAAAAAGTGCGGCAAACTCTAACAACGGCGGGGATTTTGGGCAAGGCGCCAATATGTTAAATTGGCTGTTTTTCCGAGCAGGCCCTCACTCAATCGCGGCCATATGACCGTAGAATTGGCGTTCTGTTCCGACAATCTAACACACGGGCCGGCAGTTGATCCGTTTCCGTGCTGTTTTCCACTGGAGATACCCATGGCGCTTGATCGCTCCGACGTGGAAAAAATCGCTCATCTGGCCCGCCTGGGCCTGACTGAAGCCGATCTACCACGCACCACCGATGCACTCAACAGTATCCTGGGTCTGGTCGACCAGATGCAGGCGGTCGACACCAGCGGCATCGAGCCCCTGGCCCACCCGCTGGAAGCCAGTCAGCGCCTGCGCGCCGACCAGGTCACCGAAAGCAACCACCGCGAGGCCTACCAGGCCATCGCGCCCGCGGTCGAGAACGGCCTGTACCTGGTTCCGAAAGTCATCGACTAAAAGGGAAAAGAGCCTGCCATGCATCAAATGACTCTGGCCGAGATCGCCCGCGGACTCGCCGACAAGAAGTTTTCTTCCGAAGAGCTGACCCGTTCCCTGCTGGCGCGCATCGCCCAGCTGGACCCCCAGCTCAACAGCTTCATCACCGTCACCCCGGAGCTGGCCATCGCCCAGGCCCAGGCCGCCGATGCCCGTCGCGCCGCCGGTGAAACCGGTGCCCTGCTGGGCGCGCCGCTGGCCCACAAGGACCTGTTCTGCACCCAGGGCGTGCGCACCAGCTGCGCCTCCAGGATGCTCGACAACTTCACCGCCCCCTACGACGCCACCGTGGTGTCGCGCCTGGCCGAGGCCGGTGCGGTCAGCCTGGGCAAGACCAACATGGACGAGTTCGCCATGGGCTCGGGCAACGAAAGCAGCTTCTACGGCGCGGTGAAGAACCCGTGGAACCTGGCCCACGTACCGGGTGGCTCGTCGGGTGGTTCGGCCGCCGCAGTGGCAGCTCGCCTGCTGCCAGTTGCGACAGGCACCGACACCGGCGGCTCTATCCGACAACCGGCAGCCTTTACCAACCTCACCGGCCTGAAACCGACGTACGGTCGCGTTTCACGCTGGGGCATGATCGCCTACGCCTCCAGCCTGGACCAGGCCGGTGCCTTCGCCCGCACGGCTGAAGACTGCGCACTGCTGCTGCAAGGCATGGCCGGCTTCGACCCACAGGACTCCACCAGCATCGACGAGCCCGTGCCGGACTACAGCGCCAGCCTGAATGGCTCGCTGCAAGGCCTGCGCATCGGCCTGCCGAAAGAGTACTTCGGCGCTGGCCTGGACCCGCGCATCGGTGACCTGATCCAGCAAGCGGTCAAGGAACTGGAAAAACTGGGCGCCACGGTCAAGGAAGTCAGCCTGCCGAACATGCAGCACGCCATTCCGGCGTACTACGTGATCGCCCCGGCCGAAGCGTCCTCCAACCTGTCGCGTTTCGATGGCGTGCGCTTCGGCTACCGCTGCGAGAACCCGGCCGACCTCACCGACCTGTACAAGCGCTCCCGTGGCGAAGGCTTCGGCAGTGAAGTGCAGCGCCGCATCATGGTCGGTGCCTACGCCCTGTCGGCCGGTTACTACGACGCCTACTACCTGCAGGCGCAGAAGATTCGCCGCCTGATCAAGAACGACTTCATGGCCGCGTTCCACGACGTCGACGTGATCCTGGGCCCGACCACGCCTAACCCGGCCTGGAAGATCGGTGCCAAGAACGCCGACCCGGTCGCCGAGTACCTGGAAGACGTGTACACCATCACCGCCAACCTGGCGGGCCTGCCGGGGCTGTCCATGCCGGCAGGGTTCGTAGACGGCTTGCCGGTGGGCGTGCAACTGCTGGCCCCGTACTTCCAGGAAGGCCGCCTGCTCAACGTCGCGCACCAGTATCAGCAGGCGACTGACTGGCACACCCGCTCGCCCGAAGGCTTCTAAGGAGAATTTTGTATGCAATGGGAAGTCGTCATCGGGCTGGAGATTCATACTCAGCTCACCACCCAGTCGAAGATTTTCTCCGGCAGTTCCACGACGTTCGGCTCCGAGCCCAACACCCAGGCCAGCCTGGTAGACCTGGGCATGCCCGGCGTGCTGCCAGTACTGAACCAGGAAGCCGTGCGCATGGCGGTCAAGTTCGGCCTGGCCATCGACGCCGAGATCGGCCAGCACAACGTGTTCGCCCGCAAGAACTACTTCTACCCTGACCTGCCCAAGGGTTACCAGATCAGCCAGATGGAACTGCCGATCGTCGGCAAGGGCCACCTGGACATCACCCTGGAAGACGGCACCGTCAAGCGTATCGGCGTGACCCGTGCGCACCTGGAAGAAGACGCTGGCAAAAGCCTGCACGAAGACTTCAACGGCCTCACCGGCGTCGACCTCAACCGTGCCGGCACGCCGCTGCTGGAAATCGTTTCCGAGCCGGACATGCGCAGCGCCAAGGAAGCCGTTGCCTACGTCAAGGCCATGCACGCCTTGGTGCGCTACCTGGGCATCTGCGACGGCAACATGGCCGAAGGCAGCCTGCGCTGCGACTGCAACGTGTCGGTGCGCCCCAAGGGCCAGGTCGAGTTCGGCACCCGCTGCGAGATCAAGAACGTCAACTCGTTCCGCTTCATCGAGAAGGCGATCAACAGCGAGATCACACGCCAGATCGAACTGATCGAAGACGGCGGCAAGGTCATCCAGCAGACCCGCCTGTACGACCCGAACAAGGACGAGACTCGTCCGATGCGCAGCAAGGAAGAAGCCAACGACTACCGTTACTTCCCCGACCCGGACCTGCTGCCGGTGGTCATCGAGGACGCGTTCCTGGAGGCCACCCGCGCCACCCTGCCCGAGCTGCCACCCGCCAAGCGCGAGCGCTTCCAGAGCCAGTTCGGCCTGTCGGCCTACGATGCCAGCGTACTGGCTTCCAGCCGCGAACAGGCGGACTACTTCGAGAAAGTGGTGGGCATCAGCGGCGACGCCAAGCTGGCCGCCAACTGGACCATGGTCGAGCTGGGCAGCCTGCTGAACAAGCTGGGTGTGGAGATCGAACAGTCGCCGGTCAGCGCTGAACAACTGGGCGGCATGCTGCTGCGCATCAAGGACAACACCATCAGCGGCAAGATCGCCAAGATGGTCTTTGAAGCCATGGCCAATGGCGAAGGCAGCGCGGACGAGATCATCGAAGCCCGTGGCTTGAAGCAGGTTACCGACAGCGGCGCCATCGAGAAGGTGCTGGACGAAGTGCTGGCGGCCAACGCCGAGCAGGTCGAACAATACCGCGCCGCCGACGAAGCCAAGCGCGGCAAGATGTTCGGCTTCTTCGTGGGCCAGGCCATGAAAGCCTCCAAGGGCAAGGCCAACCCGCAACAGGTGAACGAACTGCTGAAAAGCAAGCTCGAAGGCTAACCTGCCCCACTGTTCCGCGCTTCACCACCCCCTGAGGGACCGAGCTTCGCCCGGCCGCTCAGGGGAATGGCGAGCCTGGAGCAGCGCTGGACAACTGGAGACCGTTGCATGCTGCGCCTGGCCTTCCCCCTGCTGTTACTCACCCTCCTCGCCGGCTGCGCCAACCACATCATCGACCCCCGCGGTTACGATGAAACCGGCATGGCCACTTTCTACGGCGCCCAGCATCAGGGCAAGCCTACCGCCAGTGGCGAGCGGTTCGACCAGCATTCCCTTACCGCCGCCCACCGCCAACTGCCGTTCGGCACCCGCGTGCTGGTGACCAACCTGGCCAACGGCCGCAAGGTAGCCGTGCGCATCAACGACCGTGGCCCCCACACCCGCGGCCGGCTGATCGACCTGTCACATGAAGCGGCAGAGCAGTTGGGCATGATCGGTAGCGGAAGCGCGCGAGTGCGGGTACAAAGTCTCAGCGACTGATTCCTTACCTGCGGAGCCTTTCCCATTTTCGACCTGGATTCCCTCACCACCTTCAGCCTGCTGCAACTGGGCGCGGGCCTGATATTGCTATTGCTCGGTGCCGAGCTGATGGTGCGCGCCGCCGTGCGCCTGGCCGCCAGTTTCCACGTAAGGCCGTTGATCATCGGCCTGAGCGTGGTTGCCCTGGGCAGCAGCGCACCGCAGATGGCGGTCAGCCTGCAAGCGGCCTTTAACGCCGCGCCCGACATTGCCGTGGGCAGCGTATTTGGCAGCAACATCTTCAATGTGCTGGTGACCCTGGGACTGTGCGCGCTGATCATTCCCCTGCGCGTGTCGCGGCAACTGGTGCGTCTTGATATCCCTTTGATGATTGCCGCCAGCGCCCTGGTCTACGGCCTGGCGCTGAACCAGACCATCGGCCGGCTCGAAGGCGCGGTGCTGTTGATGGGGCTGGGCGGTTACTGTTACCTGCTGGTGCGCCAGTCGCGGCACCACGGCCGGCCCCATGCCCGCGCCCATACCCCTGCCCGGCCCGGCCCAGCGCCTTGGCTGAGCACCGTGCTGCTGGCAGTCGCTGGCCTGGGCCTGCTGATCTGGGCGGGGCACCTGATTCTGGATGCAGCGGTGGAACTGGCGACCGACTACGGTTTCTCGGACAGGATCATCGGGCTGACCATCGTCGCGGTCTGCACCTCGCTCCCTGAGCTGGCCACATCACTGATCGCCGCCATCCGTGGCGAACGGGAGATTGCCGTGGGCAACGTGGTAGGCAGCAACCTGTTCAACCTGCTGGGCGTGCTGGGGCTGACCGCCGTCATCGCTCCGGCGCCCTTGTCGGTGTCGCCCAATGCCCTGGACTTCGACCTGCCCGTGATGCTCGGCGTGGCCGTGCTGTGCCTGCCGCTGTTCTACTCCGGCTACCGCATCACCCGTGCCGAAGGCCTGGTGCTGCTGGGGCTGTTCACCGCCTATGGCCTGCACGTGATCACCTTCACCACCGGCATGGCCCTGGCCGGGCGGCTGGAACACCTGATGCTGTTTTACGTCCTGCCGGTGCTGGCGCTCTTCGTGCTTGTCAGCACGCTGCATGCCTGGCGCCGCCAACACTGAGAGAGGGGAAGCCGATGTCCGACAACAACCAATCAGGCGTTCAAATGCGCCGCCAGGTCATGGGTGACGCTTTCGTCGACCGCGCCCTGGGCAATGCCACCGAGTTCAGCCAACCGCTGCAGGACTTCGTCAACGAACACGCCTGGGGTAGCGTGTGGAACCGCGGCGGCCTCGAGCTAAAAACCCGCAGCCTGATCACCCTGGCCGCGCTGACGGCGCTCAAATGCCCGCAAGAGCTCAAGGGCCACGTGCGTGGCGCCTTGAACAATGGCTGTACGGTAGAAGAAATTCGCGAAGCGCTGCTGCACTGTGCGGTGTACGCCGGCGTGCCGGCGGCCATCGATGCCTTCCGGGCGGCCCAGGAAGTCATCGACAGCTATCAGCAGCCTTAAGCGCGCAGGCGGCGCTTGAGCGTATACGCCAGCGCCAGGGCAACCAGCCAGACTGGCATCAGGATGACCGAGATACGGATGCCGGGCGTCAGGTACATCACCAGGATGATCCCGGCGACGAACACCAGGCACAGGTAGTTGGTGAACGGGTAGCCCCAGCTCTTGAAGAAGGTGTCTTCGCCGGCCTGGCGCTTGGCCTTGCGGAACTTCAGGTGGGTGATGCTGATGATCACCCAGTTGATCACCAGCGCCGCCACCGCCAAGGCCATCAGCAACGGGAACGCCTGGCCCGGCATCAGGTAATTGATCAGCACGCATACGCCAGTGGCCACGGCCGAGACGCCCAGTGCGGTCAGGGGTACGCCGCGCTTGTTGACCTTGAGCAGCGCCTTGGGCGCATCACCCTGCACCGCCAGCCCGAACAGCATGCGGCTGTTGCTGTAGACGCAGCTGTTGTACACCGACAGCGCCGCCGTTAGCACCACGGCGTTGAGCAGCGTGGCCACCAGGTTGCTGTCCAGGGCGTGGAAGATCAGCACGAACGGGCTGCCGCCGGTCACCACTTTCTGCCACGGGTACAGCGACAGCAGCACCGCCAGGGCGCCCACGTAGAACAGCAGGATGCGGTAGATCACCTGGTTGGTGGCGCGCGGAATGCTGTGCCGGGGGTCGGCCGCTTCGGCCGCGGTGATGCCCACCAACTCCAGGCCGCCGAACGAGAACATGATTACCGCCATGGCCATGGCCAGGCCGGCGATGCCGTTGGGGAAGAAGCCGCCGTGCTGCCACAGGTTGGCGACGGAGGCCTCGGGCCCGCCGTTGCCGCTGGCCAGCAGCCAGGCACCGAAGCCGATCATGCAGATAATGGCCGCGACCTTGACCAGCGAGAACCAGAACTCCATCTCGCCGAACACTTTCACCTGGGTGAGGTTGATCAGGTTGATGAGCACGAAGAACACGGCCGCCGACACCCAGGTCGGCACACTCGGCCACCAGTACTGCACGTAGATGCCCACGGCCGTCAGTTCGGCCATGCCCACCAGCACATACACCACCCAGTAGTTCCAGCCCGAGGTGAAACCTGCCAGCTCCCCCCAGTAGCGGCTGGCGAAGTGGCTGAAAGAGCCGGCCACCGGCTCGTCCACCACCATTTCACCCAGTTGGCGCATGATGAAGAAGGCCATCAGGCCGGCGATGGCGTAACCGAGGATCACCGACGGCCCGGCCATGTTGATGGTCTGGGCGATACCCAGGAACAGCCCGGTGCCGATGGCGCCGCCCAGCGCGATCAGCTGGATATGACGGTTCTTCAGGCCCCGATGCAAACCCTCGGGGGATGATTGTTGGTCCATTGAAGCTTCCTTGAGCTCGGATGACTGCTGGCTGGCAGGTGAAGGCGCACAGGATCTAGATCCAGCCGCCCCACTGCAATAGGAAAATGCCGATATTCGTCGTAATAGCGGCGGCAACGGTAGTAATCACAATGATTGCCGCCGCCAATTGATGGTTGCCATTGGCCGCGCGGGCCATGACATAGCTGGCCGCCGCGGTCGGGCTGCCGATGTACAGAAACAAAATACCCAGCTCGGCGCCGCGAAAACCCAGCAGCCAGGCCACCAGGGTACCCAGCAGTGGCAGCCAGACCATTTTCACCAGGCTGGCGCTTATCGCCAGGTCACCGCTTTCGCGCAAGGCGGCCAGCGACAAGGTGCCGCCGATGCAGATCAACGCCAGGGGCAGGCTCATCTGCGCCAGGTAGTCGCCGCTGGTCAGCAACCAGTTGGGCAGGCCGATCTGCAGGTAGGCCATGGGGGCCGCCACCAGCACGCTGATGATCAGCGGGTTGCACAGCACGCTCTTGAAGATGCTCCACGGGTCTGACTTGATGTTCGGGCTGTAGATGGCCAGGATCACGGTGGACAGGCTGTTGTAGAGCAGGATCACCAGCCCGGCCAGAATGGCCCCCAGGGAAATGCCCTGGTCGCCATACATACTGCCAGCCAGGGCCAGGCCAACCACGCCGTTGTTGCCGCGAAAGGCGCCCTGGGTATAGATGCCGCGGTCCTCGGGCGGGCAGCGCCACAACGCCATCCCCCAGGAGAAGGCGAAGCTGGCGAAGGTCGCGGCAACGAAGTAGATCAGCAGCCCTGGCTTCATGGCCGCATGCAGGTCGGCGTGGTAAATGCCCAGGAACAGCAGCGCGGGCATGCACACGTTGAAGACCAGGGCGGACGCGGTGTAGATGAAACTGTCGTTGATAGCGCCGATGCGCTTGAGGAAAATGCCCAGGAACAGCATGGCGAACACCGGTGCGGTGATGTTCAGCGTCTGTATGAAGATGGCCAGCATGCCGTGGAAACCTGATTGCCCGTGTTAGGGCGCCAATGATAAGCCCTGCGCCCTTCCACCGACACCACCCAATCCATGGCTTGCGGCCTTGGGTGTGGTCAAGTCACCGGGGCGGGGTTGAACAGCACGATGTCGTTATGCAGCTTGTGCCGCTCGGCCCAGGTCTGCTGCTTGCCGCTGGCGACATCCAGATAGTAATGGAACAGCTCCCAGCCCAGCTCCTCGATGGTGGCCCGGCCGGTGGCGATTCGGCCGGCGTCGATATCGATCAGGTCCGGCCAGCGCCGTGCCAGCTCGGTGCGGGTAGAGACCTTCACCACAGGTGCCATCGCCAGGCCGTAGGGGGTACCGCGTCCGGTGGTGAACACGTGCAGGTTCATGCCGGCCGCCAATTGCAGGGTGCCGCAGACAAAGTCGCTGGCCGGGGTAGCGCAGAAGATCAGGCCTTTGCGTTGAGCCCGCTCGCCCGGCCCCACCACCGCGTTGATAGCGCTGTTGCCGGACTTGACGATAGAGCCCAGTGACTTCTCGACGATGTTCGACAGGCCGCCCTTCTTGTTGCCCGGCGTGGTGTTGGCGCTGCGGTCGGCCTCGCCCTTGGCCAGGTAGCGGTCGTACCAGTCCATCTCGCGCACCAGCGCTTCGGCCACCGCCGGCGTTTCGGCCCTGGAGGTCAGCAGGTAGATGGCGTCGCGCACTTCGGTCACTTCAGAGAACATCACCGTGGCGCCAGCGCGCAGCAGCAAGTCGCTGGCATACCCCAGCGCCGGGTTGGCGGTGATGCCGGAAAACGCATCGCTACCGCCGCACTGCATGCCCAGGATCAGTTCGCTGGCCGGGACCGTCTCACGGCGGCGGGCATCGAGTTTTTTCAGGCGCACCTCGGCCAGCTCCATGATCTGCTCGATCATTTCGGTGAAGCCGTGGCTGGAGTCCTGCAAGCGGTACAGCCAGGGCTCGCTGAGGTCTACGGAAGCATCGTCCTCGTGCATCACCTGCCCGGCCTGCAGTTTCTCGCAGCCCAGGCTGATGACCAGGGCTTCGCCACCCAGGTTGGGGTTGCGCGCCAGGTTGCGCACGGTACGGATAGGAATGTAGGCATCCGCCGCGGTAATGGCCACGCCGCAGCCGTAACTGTGGGTCAGGGCCACCACGTCGTCGACGTGCGGGTACTTGGGCAGCAGTTCGTCACGGATGCGCTTGACCGCATGGTCCAGCACCCCGGTCACGCACTGCACCGTGGTGGTGATACCCAGGATGTTGCGCGTACCTACCGTGCCGTCAGCATTGCGGTAGCCCTCGAAGGTAAAGCCTTCCAGGGCCGGCAGCGCCTCGGGCACCGCGTCCGACATCGGCAGGCTGTCCAGCGCCGGGGCGGTGGGCATGCGCAGCAGGTCCTCGCGCACCCAGGTGCCGCGGGGGATGGGCTGCAGGGCATAGCCGATGACCTGGCCATAGCGGATCACTTCGCCGCCCTGGGGAATGTCCACCAGGTTCACCTTATGGCTCTGCGGCACGTGTTCAAGGGTCACCAGGGCGCCGGGCAGCTCGGTGCCGGCAGGCACGCCCTGGTCATTGACGATTACCACGACGTTGTCGCGCTCGTGCAGGCGAATTACCCGCGGCGAGTCAGCGTGCTCAATCAACTGCATGAAACCCGCTCCTCAAATTTTGGCTGGGGCCAGTTGCTCGACCGGTTTGCGCGAGCCTTTGCTCGGCGGGTCGGTCAACTCGACCCGTTTGATCTGGCCAACAATCACCAGGTAACTGATCACGGCTACCAGTGCGTTGGCGCCGACGAACACCAGGGCCCACTTGAACGAGCCGGTGGTGCTGATGATGTAGCCGATGACGATGGGCGTGGTGATCGAAGCGATGTTGCCGAACATGTTGAACAAGCCACCGCTCAGGCCGGCGATCTGCTTGGGCGAGGTGTCCGACACCACCGCCCAGCCCAGTGCGCCAACCCCTTTGCCGAAGAACGCCAAGGCCATGAAGCCCACGACCATCCACTCAATGTCCACGTAATTGCAGGCCACGATGGTGGTCGACAGCAACAGGCCACCGATGATGGGCGCCTTGCGGGCGAACGTCAGGGAATGGCCGCGGCGCAGGAGCCAGTCGGAAATGATGCCGCCGAGTACGCCGCCGATGAAACCGCAGATAGCGGGCAGCGAGGCGATGAAGCCAGCCTTGAGGATGGTCATGCCCCGTTCCTGCACCAGGTATACCGGGAACCAGGTCAGGAAGAAATAGGTGATGCCGTTGATGCAGTACTGGCCCAGGTACACCCCGAGCATCATGCGGTTGGTCAGCAACTGGCGCACGTAGTCCCATTTCGGTCCTTCGCGCTTGCCCTTGGGCTTGTCGTCCATGTCGACCATGCCGCCATTGCCAGCGATGTGTTCCAGCTCCGCCCGGTTGATCATCGGGTGCTGGCGCGGGCTGTGGATGACTTTCAGCCAGACCAGGGAGAACACGATACCGATGCCGCCCATGATCATGAACACATGCTGCCAACCGAAGGTGAACACGATCCAGCCCATCAGCGGCGCGAACAGCACGGTGGCGAAGTATTGCGCGGAGTTGAATATCGCCGAGGCGGTGCCACGTTCAGCGGTGGGAAACCACGCGGCGACGATGCGCGCGTTGCCTGGGAACGATGGCGCTTCGGCCAGGCCCACCAGGAAACGCAGCATGAACAGCGCGACCACCGCGGTGGACACGCCGAAATCACCGACGAAGCCTTGCATCACGGTGAACAGTGACCAGGTAAAAATGCTCAGGGCGTAGACCTTCTTCGAGCCGAAGCGGTCCAGCAGCCAGCCACCGGGAATTTGCCCGGCCACGTAGGCCCAACCGAAGGCAGAGAAGATGAAACCCAGGGTGACGGCGTCGATGCCGAGGCTTTTTTGCAGGCTGGAACCGGCAATGGCGATGGTCGCACGGTCGGCGTAGTTGATCGTGGTCACGACAAAAAGCATGAGCAGGATCAAATAGCGGACGTGCGTCTGCTTGGCGGCTTGCATGAAGGTGTACTCCCACTGATTATTTTTTTTAACGCGGGTCTTTCATTCACGGTGTCACAGTGCGGGAACTGCCTTGCCAACGCGCTTTCACGGCCTCGAAAACTCGCTGGCAAGCCAGCCCCACAGGCTTGCTGCAGGCGCGTCTTGAGCTTACTGCGGGCCCATCTTGTCCATCAGGGCGGCGAGCATTTCGTACTCTTCGCCGGTCAGGTCGGTCAGCGGGGTGCGCACGGGGCCTGCGTCGTAACCGGCGATCTTGGCGCCTGCCTTGACGATGCTGACGGCATAGCCCGCTTTGCGGTTGCGGATGTCCAGGTACGGCAGGAAGAAGTCGTCGATCAGCTTGCCAACGGTGGCGTGATCGTCGCGGGCGATGGCGTGGTAGAAGTCCATCGCGGTTTTCGGGATGAAGTTGAACACCGCCGAGGAGTAGACCGGCACGCCCAGCGCCTTGTAGGCCGCGGCGTAGACTTCGGCGGTAGGCAGGCCACCCAGGTAGCTGAAGCGGTCGCCCAGGCGGCGGCGGATGGACACCATCAGTTCGATGTCACCCAGGCCGTCCTTGTAACCGATCAGGTTCGGGCAGCGCTCGGCCAGGCGTTCCAGCTGCGTGGCATTGAGGCGGCACACGTTGCGGTTGTAGACGATCACGCCAATGTTCACCGACTTGCACACCGCTTCCACGTGGGCAGCGACGCCGTCCTGGCTGGCTTCGGTCAGGTAGTGCGGCAGCAGCAACAGGCCCTTGGCACCCAGGCGCTCGGCTTCCTGGGCGTATTCGATGGCCTGGCGAGTGGCACCGCCGACGCCGGCCAGGATAGGTACGCTCTTGGCGCAGGTATCGACTGCCGTCTTGATGACTTGCGAATACTCGCTGGCAGCGAGGGAGAAGAACTCACCGGTACCGCCGGCAGCGAACAGCGCGCTGGCGCCATAGGGGGCCAGCCACTCCAGGCGCTTGATGTAGCCAGAGCGGTCGAAGTCGCCCTGGGCATTGAAATCGGTCACCGGGAAAGACAGCAGGCCGGCGGAGAGGATGGACTTCAGTTCTTGTGGATTCATTATTCGAACACCCTGGTTTGCATGGAATGTGCGCTCAGCCTTCGCTGATGTCGTACGTCATCGTACAACTGAAATAACGAATGCTCAATAGGGTGTGCGACGAAATGTCATGGGATTGCGGCGGCCGCTTCCCGAGCAAGCCGGCAAGCAGGCACAGCCTTCGGTGGCACCGCAGGTCTATCTGCAGTGCCACCAAAGGCTGAGTGCTGGAGGCTATTGATTAAACGGCCGCGAAAGGTGTGGGACCGAGCGTGCTCGGGAAGCAGGTACAACCGACCTAGGCAGTCGCCTGCGCTTCTTCATGAGCCTGGCGCAGCCGCTCGCGGCTGTTGGTCAGGTGCAGGCGCATGGCCGCGCGGGCGGCATCGGAGTCCTGACGGGCGATGGCCTCGTATATCTCTTCATGCTCGCGGCTCAGGCGGCTCATGTAGTGCTGCTGGTCATCATGGGCCAGGCGCGCGGAGTTGAGCCGGGTACGCGGAATGATACTGGTGCCCAGGTGGGTCATGATGTCGGTGAAGTAGCGGTTGCCGGTGGACAGGGCGATCTGCAGGTGGAACTGGAAGTCCGAGGCCACTGCATCGCTGGCGTGGGCCGCGCTCTCAGCCAGGGCGTCCAGCGCCGCGCGCATGGCGGCCAGTTGCTCGGGCGAGCGGCGCTGGGCAGCCAGCCCTGCCGACTCCACTTCCAGGCTGATGCGCAATTCCAGCACCGCCAGCACGTCACGCAAGGTGACGATGGTGGCGGGGTCGATACGGAAGCCGCTTGGGCTGGGCGTGTCGAGCACGAAGGTGCCGATGCCATGGCGGGTTTCCACCTGCCCCGCCGCCTGCAGGCGCGAAATGGCTTCACGCACCACGGTGCGGCTGACGCCCTGCTCCTGCATGATCGCCGACTCGGTGGGCAACTTGTCGCCGCGCTTGAGCTCACCCTTGAGGATGCGCTCGGTCAGCACGGTGACCAGTTCCTGGGCAAGGCTGCGGGGCTTGCGGCGCCCGCGCGGCTGGGCGGTTGGGGTATCCATGGCGAACTTCTTATCTCGAAATCACGTTGATAGGCGCATCATAGCGCATTCCAGTCGTACGACCACAGTTCACACCGTGGTCGCCTCCCCCATCGCCTGTGGCTGCAAATGCCCGCCTTCCAGGCGAATATGCCGGGAGTGGAAGCGCTTGAGGCTGCTGCGGTGGCCGACGCTGATCAGGGTCAGCCCCGGCAGTTCATCGATCAGCGCCTGGTACAGGCTGGCCTCGTCTTCCTCGTCCATGGCCGACGTGGCTTCGTCCAGGTACAACCACTGCGGCGCGTACAACAGCGTGCGGGCGAATGCTACGCGCTGCTGCTCACCCGGCGACAGCAGGCTTTGCCAGTGGGCCGGTTCGTCCAGCCGCTCGATCAGTTGCGGCAGGCGGCACAGCTGCAGGACGTGGGCGTAGCGCTCTTGGCTGTACACATCACCCGGCTGTGGATAACTCAAGGCCTCGCGCAGGGTGCCGATGGGCAGGTACGGCTTCTGGGGCATGAACATCGTGCGCCCTTCGGGCATGTCGATGCGGCCCCGGCCGTGGGTCAACAAATTGCCCATGGCCCGCAACAAGGTGCTCTTGCCACTGCCGGAGCGGCCGCTGAGCAGCACACGGTCGCCGGCAGCGACGTCCAGGGCGGCGTTTTGCAGCAGTTGGCGACCGTTGCCCAGGGTCAGGTCCAGGTCCTTGATGTGCAGCTGGTGCCCGTGGCGCTTCACCTCCACGCCCGGCGCGCGCTGTTCGTTGTCGTCCATGGCCTGGCGGAAACTCAGCAGACGGTCGCACGTGGCGCGCCAGGTGGCCAGGTCGGTATAGGCATTGATGAACCAACTGAGGCTACCCTGCACGCTACCGAAGGCATCGGCTACCTGCATGAGCACGCCCAGCTCGATGGCCCCGGAGAAATAGCGCGGCGAGGCCACGACGATGGGGAAAATGTTGGCGATCTGCGCGTAACCATTGGTGAAGATATTCATGCGCTTCTGCACGCGCATGATCGCCCAGTAATTTTTCCAGATCTGGTTGAAGCGCGCGCTCAGGCGCTGGTTTTCCACAGGCTCGCCGTCCAGCAGGGCGATGGTCTCGGCGTTTTCGCGCACTCGGATCAAGCCAAAACGCAGGTCGGCCTCGAAACGTTGCTGGTTGTTGCTCAAACTGATCAGGCGGCGCCCCAACAAATGGGTGATCAGGCTGCCGGCCAGGGCGTACAGGAATGCGGCCCAGAACATGTACCCGGGGATGTTGATGCCGAACAGCTCGATAGTGCCGGAAATACCCCACAGGATCACCGAAAACGACACCAGGTTGACGATGTTGCTGATCAGCCCCAGGCCGATGCTCAGGGTATCGGAAGTGAAATCGCGCAAGTCTTCGCTCAGGCGCTGGTCAGGGTTATCGGTAACGCCCTGCTGCTCCAGGCGGTAGTAGCTCTTGTGCGCCAGCCACTGCTTGAAGTGTTTCTCGGTGAGCCAGCGCCGCCAGCGGATGGTGAGCATCTGCGTCAGGTAGATGCGCGTCACCCCCATGGCGATGTACACCGCCGCCATGCCACAGAAATACAGGATCAGCTGAATGAACTGCTCATAATGTTTTTCCTGCAGCGAGTTGTACATGTCGCGGTTCCAACTGTTGAACCACACCGACATGGCCACGCTGGCCAGCGACAACACAATGATGGTCACCAGCAGCGACCAGGCTTTGCCCTTTTCTTCGCTTTTCCAGTACGGGGTAATCAGTTTCCAGACCCGGCGGGCAAAATGACCGCGCACGGCGTCGTTGACCGCGGAGTGTTCAGCGTTCTGATTCATGTAGGAACTCGATGATGGAAGGCCCGCGCACGCGCATCGATCCTGATGCGCAGCGAGGCGAAATCAACAAGGGGCAGGCGCTCAGCGCCGAACCGGGCGCTTCTGCAGTTTGCGCTGCAGCGTTCGCCGATGCATGCCCAGGGCGCGGGCAGTGGCGGAGATGTTGCCTTCGTGCTCGGTGAGCACGCGCTGGATGTGTTCCCACTGCAGGCGGTCCACCGACATGGGGTTTTCCGGCACCAGGGTGTCCAGGTCGGCGTGCTCGGACAGCAGAGCCGCCAGCACGTCGTCGGCGTCGGCCGGCTTGCACAGGTAGTTGCAGGCACCGCGCTTGATGGCTTCCACCGCGGTGGCGATGCTGGAGTAACCGGTCAGGATCACCACGCGCATCTCCGGGTCCAATTCCAGCAGCTTGGGCAGCAGCACCAGGCCCGAATCGCCTTCCATTTTCAGGTCCAGGGCGGCGTAGTCGGGTACGTCGTCCTGGGCCAGCTTCAGCCCTTCGTCGGCGCTGGCGGCGGTGCTGACGCGAAAGCCCCGGCGGGCCATGGCGCGGGCCATGACGCGGGTAAAGGTCGAATCGTCATCGACCAGCAACAGATGCGGCAGCTCTTCGCCTTCGACCTGGTTTTCATCACTCATGTCTGTCTCCTCGGGCGTCACGGGGCAGGCGCAACTCGGTGAGTGTACCGCCCTGCTCATGACTATAGAGTTTTACCGAGCCGCCGGCGCGTGTCACGCTGGCCTTGCTCAAAAACAGGCCCAGGCCGAAGCCCTTGCCCTTGGTCGTAAAGAAAGGTTTGCCGATTTGCTCGGCGATTGCCAGAGGCACACCGGGGCCGTGATCGCGAATCACGATGAAGATATCTTCAGCGTTCCAGTCCAGGTGCACTTCCAGGCCTTCGGCGCAGGCGTCGGCGGCGTTGTTCAGCAGGTTGAGCAACGCCTGGGTGAGGTCCGGAGGTGGTGCCAGCTCGGGCACTTCGCCCTGGCCCAGGCGCTGGAAGCGGTAGGTGGCTTCCGGGCGCATCAGGTGCCAGCGGTTCAGGGCCTCGTCGAGCCAGGCGGTCACGGGCTGCTCCATCACCGCCATGCGCCGGTTGGCCTCGGCGGCGCGCACCAGTTGCTGCAGGGTTTCCTTGCACAGCTTGACCTGGTCCTGAAGCACCGCCAGGTCTTCCTGCAGGGCCGGGTCCGGGTGGTCCTGGCGCATTTCCTTGAGCAGCACGCTCATGGTCGCCAGCGGCGTGCCCAGTTCATGGGCGGCACCGGCGGCTTCAGTGGCCACGGCCAGCAATTGCTGGTCACGCAGCCCCTCTTCGCGCCGCTGAGCACGCATCTGCTCTTGGCGGCGCAGCTCCTCGGCCATCTTGGCGGCGAAGAAGGTAATCACCCCGGCCGCCAGGGCAAAACTCAGCCACATCCCGTAGTTCTGCAGGTTTTCCCGGGCGATCGGCAGCGTTGGCAGCGGGTAGAACCGCACCAGCAGCACCGAATAGCACGCCAGGGCAATACCCGACAGAATCACCGAATAGAGCCAGGGCAGTGTGACTGCCGCGATGGTCAACGGCACCAGGTAATACGACACGAACGGGTTGGTGGAGCCACCCGAGTAATACAGCAGGGCACTGTGCAACAGCAGGTCACAGGTCAACTGCAGGGCGTATTCCTGCTCGGTCACCGGGAGTGAAGCGCGCACTCGCAGTGCGGTCACGGTACACAGCAGCAACGACACGGCCAGGGTGGCGCTCAGTTGCAACCAGGGCAGCGGCAGCAGGTGCGTCAGGTAGGCGAAGCCCACCGACCCGGCTTGGGCGGCCAATACCAGAAAACGGATGAATGTCAGGCGCCAGAGGTTCTGGCGAGTAGCGGACAACGGCATAGATGGGGCGAGCATGAGCTCTCCTGATGAGCGCTCCAGGCAGATCGTTGCAAGTATAACCAACTCGGGGGCCAGGCAGACAAATGTGCGGCAAAGCGCCACAGCCCGCCATACAAACGGTTACACATCCGCGATGAACCGCCCCCGGACGACTACAGTCTTAGCGGTTTGCCCACAAGGAGCTCCCCATGCACATCTCCCGTCGCAGCGCTGCCCTCGTCCTCGGCGCCGGCCTGCTTGCCAGCCTGCCGGCCCTGGCCGACGAAGCGCCCCGCTACAATCAGATTTCCCTGCGTGCCGAAGTCAGCCGGGAAGTGCCGCGCGACCTGATGCTGGTCACCCTGTACAGCGAAGAACAGAACGCCGACCCCGCCAAGCTCGCCGCCCAGGTCACCGAGGCCATGAACAAGGCGCTTGGCAAAGCCCGTGAAGCAAAGGAAGTGAACGTCAGCCAAGGCAGCCGCAACAGCTACCCCATTTATGACGACAAGGGCCAGAAAATCACCGGTTGGCGCGAGCGGGCCGAGCTGCGCCTGGAAAGCGCCGACTTCCCGGCCCTGTCCACCCTGACCGGGCAACTGTTGCAAGACCTGAAGATGGGCGGCATGACCTTTACCCTGTCGCCCAAGACCCGCACCGCCAGCGAAGACGCCCTGCTCAAGGACGCCGTGGCCGCCTTCAAGGCCCGCGCCCAGCTGGCTACCGAGGCGTTAGGCGGCAAGGGCTACAAAGTGGTCAGCATGAACCTCAACAGCAGCGGCTACCAGCAGCCGTTCCCACGGGCGGCGATGATGATGAAATCGGCCATGGCCGACGCGGCGCCCACGCCTGAAGTGGAAGCGGGCACCAGTCAGGTCAGCATGAACGCCGACGGCACCATCGAAGTGCAGATGCCCTGACGGTCTGCGGCTACGGGTCATGCAGCGGATGGGGTAATCTGCGAGCCACACTGTATTCAGAGAGGCTTTCATGGACAAAACCGCCTTCAAACCCCTGCTGCTCGCCGCTGCCCTGCTGGCCGCACCGCTGGCCCAGGCCGCCGGCACGCTGGTCTACTGCTCGGAAGCGAGCCCTGCGGGGTTCGACCCCAGCCAATACACCAGCGGCACCGACTTCGACGCCTCGGCCGAAACGGTGTTCAACCGCCTGACCCAGTTCAAACGCGGCGGCACCGAGGTGGAACCGGGCCTGGCGACTTCCTGGGATGTGTCCAAGGATGGCCTGGCGTACACCTTTCACCTGCGCCAAGGGGTGAAGTTTCACACCACCGAGTATTTCAACCCTACCCGCACGTTCAATGCCGATGACGTACTGTTTACTTTCGATCGCCTGCTGAACCCCCAACAGCCGTTTCGGCAGGCCTACCCATCCGAGTCTCCATACTTCAACGACATGGACTTGAACACCACCATCAAGTCGGTGACCAAGACCGACGACAACACCGTGGTGTTCACCCTCAACCATATCGACGCCGCCTTCGTGCAGAACCTGGCCATGAGCTTCGCCTCAATCCAGTCGGCCGAGTACGCCAACCAGTTGCTCAAGCAAGGCAAGGCCGCGGACATCAACCAGAAGCCGATCGGCACCGGGCCGTTCGTGTTCAAGCGCTACCAGAAAGACGCGCAGATCCGTTACACGGCCAACAAGGACTACTGGAAGCCGGAAGACGTGAAGCTCGACAATCTGATCTTCTCCATTACCCCGGACGCTGCGGTGCGCTTGCAGAAGCTCAAGCGCGGCGAGTGCCAGGTCAGCGGCTACCCGCGCCCCGAAGACATCGAGGTGGCCAAGCAGGACCCGGATTTGCGGGTGCTCAGCCAACCCGGCTTCAACCTGGGCTTCCTGGCCTACAACGTGACCCACAAACCCCTGGACCAGTTGAAGGTGCGCCAGGCCCTGGACATGGCCATCGACAAGCCGGCGATCATCAAGGCGGTGTACCAGAGCGCCGGTCAGTTGGCCCAGAACGCCTTGCCACCGGCCCAATGGTCCTATGACCCGACCATCAAGGACGCCCCCTACAACCCTGACAAGGCCCGCCAACTGCTGAAAGAGGCCGGGGTCAAGGAAGGTACCACCATCGACCTGTGGGCCATGACCGTGCAACGCGCCTCCAACCCCAATGCGCGCATGTCTGCGCAGATGATCCAGAGCGACTGGGCCAAGATCGGTATCAAGGCCAACATCGTCAGCTATGAATGGGGCGAGTACATCAAGCGGGCCAAGGCCGGCGAGCATGACGTGATGATCTACGGCTGGACCGGCGACAACGGTGATCCGGACAACTGGCTGGGCGTGCTCTATAGCTGCGCCGCGGTGAAAGGCAGCAACTACGCCAAGTGGTGCGACCCTGCGTATGACAAGCTGATCCAGAAAGCCAAGCTGAGCGCCGACCGTGACGAGCGCATCAAGCTGTACCAGCAGGCCCAGCACATTCTCAAGGCCCAGGTGCCGATCACCCCGATCGCCAACTCCACGGTGTTCCAACCCATGCGCAAAGAAGTACAGGACTTCCGCATCAGCCCGTTCGGCCTGACGCCGTTCTATGGCGTCAGCGTGCAACAGTAGGCAGCTGCTCATCCTTCAAACCAGTCCTATCCATGCGCACCAAAACGGTGCGCATTGTTGACCGAATGATCAGTTTTCGGGCGAGCTACGCCCCAGAATAAACGTACGCAAACGTTCAACTGGGTCATTTCTTACACCGATGCGACATTCTAGTACGACCGTTCCACGTATGAGCCTTTCCCTCCGCCTAAAGTATTGCTTTGGGTATGCGGCCTGCATAAGTATCGGCGGGTCGACCCACAAGGTCCCCCTCAATCAAAAAACACAACAACTGAGGCCAACATGCTCAAACACGCGGTCATTCCGTTTCTGATCGGCGCCGGCATGCTTGCCAGTGCTCCTTTTGCCCTGGCAGCCCCCACCAGCCTGGTGTTCTGCTCCGAGGGCAGCCCGGCCGGTTTTGACCCGGGCCAGTACACCACCGGCACTGACTTCGATGCTTCGGCCGAAACCATCTTCAACCGCCTCAGCCAGTTCGAGCGCGGGGGCACCGCCGTGGTCCCAGGCCTCGCTACCCGCTGGGACGTATCCCCGGACGGCCTGACCTACACCTTCCACCTGCGCGAAGGGGTCAAGTTCCACACCACCGATTACTTCAAGCCGACGCGCGACTTCAATGCCGACGACGTGCTGTTCACCTTCAACCGCATGCTCGACAAGGACATGCCGTTCCGCAAGGCGTACCCCACGGAGTTTCCGTACTTCACCGACATGGGCATGAACGACAACATCACCAAGGTCGAGAAAGTCGACGACCACACCGTCACGTTCAGCCTCAAGACCGTCGACGCTGCATTCATCCAGGACATGGCGATGAGCTTCGCCTCCATCCAGTCCGCCGAATACGCCGCGCAGCTGCTCAAGGAAGGCAAGCCCCAGGACCTGAACCAGAAGCCCATCGGCACCGGCCCCTTCGTGTTCAGCGAGTACCAAAAGGACGCGCAGATCCGTTACAAGGGCAACAAGGAGTACTGGAACCCGTCTGACGTAAAGGTCGACAACCTGATCTTTGCCATCACCACCGACGCTTCGGTGCGCATGCAGAAGCTCAAGAAGAACGAGTGCCAGATCACTGCCTACCCGCGTCCGGCCGACATCGAGCCGCTCAAGGCCGACCCGAACCTGAAGATGCCTGAGCAGGCCGGTTTCAACCTCGGGTATATCGCCTACAACGTCACCCACAAGCCGTTCGACAACCTCAAGTTCCGCCAGGCGCTGGACATGGCGGTGAACAAGCAGCAGATCATCAAGTCGGTGTACCTGGGCGCCGGCCAACTGGCGGTCAACGCCATGCCGCCGACCCAGTGGTCGTACGACACCACCATCAAGGATGCGGCCTACGACCCCGAGAAAGCCAAGGCCCTGCTCAAGGAAGCCGGGGTACCGGAGGGCACCACCATCAACCTGTGGGCCATGCCCGTGCAGCGCCCCTACAACCCCAATGCCAAGCTGATGGCCGAAATGCTGCAGTCGGACTGGGGCAAGATCGGCATCAAGGCCAACATCGTCAGCTACGAGTGGGGCGAGTACATCAAGCGTGCCCACAACGGCGAGACCGACGCCATGCTGATTGGCTGGAGCGGCGACAACGGTGACCCGGACAACTGGCTGGGCACGCTGCTGGGCTGCGATGCTGTCAATGGCAACAACTTCGGCAAATGGTGCGACGCCGACTTCGACAAGCTGATCAAGGCGGCCAAGGCCACCTCCGACCAGGCCAAGCGCATCGAGCTGTACAAGCAGGCGCAACACCGCATGAAGGACCAGGTGCCGATCACCCCGATCGCCAACTCCACGGTCTACCAGCCGATGCGCAGCAACGTCGTGGACTTCAAGATCAGCCCCTTCGGCCTGAACTCGTTCTACGGCGTGGGTCTCGACGAAAGCAAGAAATAACCCTCGGCGTGCAGAAACTGGCTTGCCAGCGAGCTTTTCAGCCCGAAAAGCACGCTGGCAGGCCAGCGCTTCGACGATCGGTGCAAGCTCCCTTAAACCTTTGATTACTGCATTTTCAAGCAGGGCCCTCGTGCATTTCAGAAACGTCCTACAAGCCCCGGCGATTTCGCGCATTTACGGTCATGGCTGACGCCCCTAGTTTCGAACCCCTGCCCAATCGACCCGCGGGCACTTCGAACCAGACAACAAGGAATAGACCGTCATGCGTCATCATCACCTGGTTGCATCCCTATTGAGCGTCGGCCTGCTGGCCGAGATTCCGCTCGCCCACGCCAATGGCAAGAGCCTGGTATTTTGCTCCGAAGGCAGCCCTGCCGGCTTCGATATCGCCCAGTTCACCGGCGGTACCGACAACGACGCGGCCGAGCCGTTGTACAACCGCCTGACCGAGTTCGAGCGCGGCGGCACCGCCGTGGTCCCAGGGCTGGCCACGCACTGGGATGTGTCCGAGGACGGGCTGACGTATACCTTTCACCTGCGCGAAGGGGTGAAATTCCACAGCAACAAGGCCTTTACCCCCAGCCGCGACTTCAATGCCGACGACGTGCTGTTCAGCTTCAACCGCATGCTCGACCGCAACCACCCGTTCACCCAGGCCTACCCCACCGAATTTCCCTACTTCGGTTCAATGAGCCTGGACAAGAACATCGCCAAGGTGGAGAAAACCGGCCCCCACACCGTGGTGTTCACCCTGCGCAGTGTCGACGCTGCGTTCGTGCAGAACATCGCCATGAGCTTCGCCGCCATTCTTTCGGCCGAATACGCCGACCAACTGCTCAAGGCTGGCAAGGCCAGTGATATCAACCACAAGCCCATCGGTACCGGGCCTTTCGCACTGGCGCGCTACCAGAAGGATTCGCAGATCCGCTACAAGGCGCACGACCAGTACTGGGACCCCAGCAAGGTCAAGGTGGGACAGCTGATCTACTCGATCAACATCGACCCGTCGGTGCGCATCCAGAAGCTGCGCAAGAACGAATGCCAGGTCACCCTCAACCCACGCCCGGCCGACCTGGCGGTGCTGGAGGCTGACAGCAAGTTGAAGGTGCTGCAGGCGCCGGGCTACAACCTGGGCTACATCGCCTACAACGTGCAGCACCCACCGTTCGACAACCTCAAGGTGCGCCAGGCCATGGACATGGCCGTGAACAAGCAGGCCATCCTGGAGTCGGTGTACCAGCAAGCCGGGCAGCTGGCGGTCAATGCCATGCCGCCCACCCAGTGGTCTTACGACACCAGCATCAAGGACGCGCCATTCGATCCGGAAAAAGCCCGACAGCTGCTCAAGGAAGCCGGCATCAAGGAAGGTCATGAGTTCACCCTGTGGGCCATGCCGGTGCAGCGCCCCTACAACCCCAACGCCAAGCTGATGGCGCAGATGCTTCAGGCCGACTGGGCGAAAGTGGGCCTCAAGGCCCGCATCGTCAGTTATGAGTGGGGCGAGTACCTCAAGCGCGCCAAGGCCGGCGAGCACGACGTGATCCTGATGGGTTGGACCGGCGACAACGGTGACCCCGACAACTGGCTGGGCACCCTGTACAGCTGCGACGCCATTGGCAGCAACAACGCCGCCATGTGGTGCGACCCTGCCTATGACGCCCTGGTGAAGAAAGCCAAGACCCTCAACTACCAGGAGCAGCGCAGCGAGCTGTACCTGCAGGCTCAGCGGCGGCTGAAAGAACAGGTGCCGATCACTCCGATCGCCCACTCCACCGTCAGCCAACCCATCAGCGCCAAGGTGCAGGACTTCAAGGTCAGCCCTTTTGGCCGCAACTCTTTTGACGGAGTGTCACTGACCGACTGACCGTACAGGCCCAGAAGGTCCGGCCCTCGGCCGGGCACCTCCGCCCAGGGCAAGCCTTGCCACCATGAACGATGGCAAACGTTTGCAAACGTTGTTGTACCCAAAGTTGACCAGGCACCCGAATGTGCCCGGCATAAAAAAAAGAAAACCAAGGAGCTTCACCATGAACATAACAAGAAAAACCATGCTGGCATTGTCCATCAGCAGCCTGTCTGCCGTGGCCTTCGCCGACGAACCCAGCCAGGCCTTCACGCCCACCACGTTGAAGACCACCAGTGCCCAGGCCGAGGCTAACGGCTTCGTGGAAGACCAGAGCCTGTCGGGCTGGACACGCAACTGGTATGCCCGCGAACAGTCCAAACGGGGGCCACTGTTCACCCACAGCAAGGACGGCACCCGGGAGCCTATGAACAACCGTACCAACTGGCTGCAAGGTACCACGCTGAACTACACCTCTGGTTTCACCCAGGGCACCGTCGGCTTCGGTGTCGAGGCGGCGATGTACAACGTGGTGGCGCTGGAGCGCGGCAGTGCCCGCAACGGTGGTTCCAACAACCGCACGCTGGCTGACAGCGACGGCGACACCGTGGGCCAGTGGAGCAAGCTGGGCCTGGGCAACGTCAAGGCGCGGGTCTCCAACACCACCCTCACCCTGGGCCGCCAGGCCATGAACACGCCCATGGTCGCTACCATTGGCAACCGTGCCTTGCCGTCGAGCTTCGAAGGCGTGGCCATCGACAGCAAGGAATTCAACAATTTGTCGTTTCAGGCCGGCACGTTTGACCGCGTGTCGCCGCGTACCGAGCAGAGCTTGAGCAAGTTCCGCACCGAATACGGCGCCACCGGCGTGGAAACCGACCGTGTCACCACCGCCGGCGCCAACTACCAGCCGTTCGAAAGCCTGACCACTACCCTGTTCGCCACCCAGGCCGATGATTTCTGGAACCAGTACTACTTCGGTGCCGAACATGTGCTGGGCGACAGCGCGGTAGTAAGCCTGACCACCGGCCTGAACTACTACAAGACCCGCGATACCGGCGCCCGCAAGATGGGCAAGATCGACAACGACACCGGCAGCCTGTCGCTGACCGCCACGCACCAGGCCCACAGCCTGACCCTGGCGTACCAGCAGGTGAACGGCAACGAGTACTTCGACTACCTGCACGAAACCAACGGCATCTTCCTGGCCAACTCCCTGCTGTCGGACTTCAACGGCCCGAACGAGAAGTCCTTCCAGGTGGCCTACGGCCTGAACATGGCCCAGTACGGCGTGCCGGGCTTGAAATTCAATGCCTACACCGCCCGCGGCTGGGGTATCGACGGTACCCACTACACCGGCACCGCCTACGACGTGCGCAAGATGGATGGCGAGACCCACTATGAATATGGCGTGGGCACCAGCTACGTGATTCAGAGCGGCGCCCTGAAAGACACCAGCGTGCGGGCGACCTACACCGCCCACCGCGCCAGTGCCAACCAGGCTGATGGCAGCCTGGACGAATTGCGGATCGTGACCACGATTCCATTCAACATTCTTTAAGTAAACCGAGGCAAGCTGCAAGCAAAAGCCGTTCGCGGTGCTTGCAGCTTGAAGTTCAAAACCTGCAGCTCCCAGAGGGCCTATATGAAAGCGCTACCCCTTCGTGCCGCCATCGCGGCAGCCTTGTTCAGCGTGGCCGTCGGTATTTCGGCCAAGCCCCTGGTGGTCTGTACCGAAGCCAGCCCGGAAGGTTTCGACATCGTCCAATACACGGCGGCCACCACCGCCGACGCGTCGTCGGAAACCCTGTTCAACCGCCTGGCCAGCTTCAAGCCCGGCACCACCGACATCGAACCGGACCTGGCGCAAAGCTGGGACATCAGCGCCGACGGCAAGCGCTACACCTTTCACCTGCGCAAGGGCGTGAAGTTCCAGACTACCGATTACTTCAAGCCCAGCCGCGACTTCAACGCCGATGACGTGCTGTGGAGCTTCGAGCGCCAGCTCGACCCCAAGCACCCTTGGCACGACAAGGCCCCCATGGGCTTTCCCTATTTCGAAGCCATGGGCATGAAAGACCTGATCGACAGCATCGACAAGGTCGACGACTACACTGTTCGTTTCAACCTCAAGCGTCCCGAGTCGCCCTTCCTGAGGGACATGGCCATGGCCTTTGCGTCGATCTATTCCGCCGAATACGGCGACCAATTGCTCAAGGCAGGCAAGACCGGCGACATCAACAGCAAACCCATCGGTACCGGGCCATTCATTCTGGTGCGCTACAACAAGGACGCGATGGTGCGCTACAAGGCCAACCCCGACTACTACAAGGGTGTGCCGCCCAGCGAAGCGCTGGTGTTCGCCATCACCACCGACAGCAACGTACGCCTGCAGAAACTGCGCGCCAATGAATGCCAGGTGGCTGTGTACCCCAAGCCGGACGACATTCCCAGCATCAAGGCCGACCCGAACCTGCGCATCGACGAGATGGAAGCACTGATGACCAGCTACGTGGCCATCAACACCTCGCACAAATACCTGGGGGACGTGCGCGTGCGCCAGGCCATCGCCATGGCCCTGGACAAGCCCACCCTGGTCAAGACCCTGTTCGGTGAAGGGGGCGCCACCCAAGGCACCGGCCCCTACCCTCCGACCTTGCTGGGGTTCGACAAGACCATCGTTGAGCCGCCCCATGACCTGGACAAGGCACGGGCGCTACTCAAGGAAGCCGGGGTGCCGACCGGCACCCGTTTCACCGTATTCGTGCGTAACGGTAGCGGCCCCACCAACCCCAACCCCACGCTCGCGGCCCAGTTGTTGCAGGCAGACCTTGCCAAGATCGGTCTCAACCTCGATATTCGCGTGTTCGAGTGGGGGGAAATGGTCAAGCGCCTGAAACAGGGCGAACACGACATGGCCTTCTACGGTTGGGCCGGCGACAACGGCGACCCCGACAATTTCCTCAGCCCCAACCTGAGCTGCGACGCAGCCAGCAGTGGGGAAAACGCGGCACGGTGGTGCAACAAGGAGTTCGACAGTCTGCTAGCCCAGGCACGCGCCAGCAGCGACCCGACCGAACGCGCCCACGCGTACCAGCAAGCCCAGGCCATTTTCGCCCAGGACATTCCTTGGCTGAGCCTGGCTTACCCACGCTTATTCACTGCTTTGCGCAAAAACGTCGAGGGCTACCACATCAACCCCCTGACCAATAACAACTTCGCCACCACCCTGGTGAAGTAAAAAAGAAGAACACCTGCCCACACCCGCGATCGGGTCGTGGGCGGGCCATGCCTAACCGGCTGATGAGGTACCAATCAAGATGTTTAGTTTTATAGCCCGCCGTGTGGGATTGCTGATCCCGACCTTCTTCGGCATCACCTTGCTGACGTTCGCGTTGATACGCCTGATTCCCGGCGACCCGGTGGAAGTGATGATGGGCGAGCGGCGCGTCGACCCGGAAATGCACGCCCAGGCCATGGAGCGCCTGGGCCTGAACAAGCCACTGTATGCCCAGTACCTGGACTACATCGGCAACCTGGCCCACGGCAACCTGGGCGAATCCCTGCGTACCCGGGAAAGCGTGTGGCATGAGTTCCTGTCGCTGTTCCCGGCGACCCTGGAATTGTCCATCGCCGCGCTGATCTTCGCCGGCACCCTGGGGCTGCTGGCGGGGGTGATCGCAGCGCTCAAGCGCGGCTCACTGTTCGACCACGGGGTGATGGGCATTTCCCTGGCGGGCTATTCCATGCCGATCTTCTGGTGGGGTCTGATCCTGATCATGTTTTTCTCCGTCAGCCTGGGCTGGACCCCGGTGTCGGGGCGCATCGACCTGCTGTACGACATCGAACCCAAGACCGGCTTCATGCTCATCGACACATTGCTCAGCGACGAGCAGGGCTCATTCCTGGACGCCCTGCGGCACCTGATCCTGCCGGCTATCGTGCTGGGCACCATCCCGCTGGCAGTGATCGCGCGCATGACCCGCTCCTCGATGCTCGAAGTGCTGCGTGAAGACTACGTGCGCACCGCCCGCGCCAAGGGCCTGTCACCGGCCCGCGTAGTGTTCGTGCATGGCCTGCGCAACGCGCTGATCCCGGTACTGACGGTGTTCGGCCTGCAAGTGGGCACCCTGCTGGCGGGTGCCGTACTGACCGAAACCATCTTCTCCTGGCCCGGCGTCGGCAAATGGCTGATCGAAGCCATTGGCGCCCGGGACTACCCCGTCGTGCAGAACGGCATCCTGTTGATCGCCTGCCTGGTGATCCTGGTCAACTTCGTGGTGGACATCCTCTACGGCCTGGCCAACCCACGCATCCGTCATCAGCGCTGAGGGCTCGAACATGACTACCCCAACCCCTGCGGTCGTTGTCGACCAAAGCCTGCTGTACCCATCGCCCTACAAGGAGTTCTGGCAAGCGTTCGCCAAGAACAAGGGTGCCGTCGCCGGCCTGGCGTTCATGCTGCTGATCATCTTCTGCGCGCTGTTCGCGCCGTGGGTGGCGCCCCATGACCCCAGCGAGCAATTTCGTGATGCACTGCTGACCCCGCCCGTGTGGCTGCAGGGCGGCCAATGGCAGTACCTGCTGGGTACCGACGAGCTGGGCCGTGACCTGCTGTCACGGCTGATCCACGGTTCGCGCCTGTCGCTGCTGATCGGCCTGTCGTCGGTGGTGATGTCGCTGATCCCGGGTATCTTCCTGGGCCTGGTGGCCGGGTTCTTCCCGCGTGTCATGGGCCCCGGCATCATGCGCCTGATGGACGTGATGCTGGCCCTGCCCTCGCTGCTGCTGGCCGTGGCGATCGTCGCCATCCTCGGCCCAGGCCTGATCAACACCGTGATCGCCATCGCCGTGGTGTCGCTGCCGTCCTACGTGCGCCTGACCCGCGCCGCGGTCATGGGCGAACTGAACCGCGACTACGTCACCGCCGCGCGCCTGGCCGGTGCCAGCCTGCCGCGCCTGATGTTCGTCACCGTGCTGCCCAACTGCATGGCGCCGCTGATCGTGCAGGCCACCCTGAGCTTCAGCTCGGCCATCCTCGACGCCGCCGCCCTGGGTTTCCTGGGCCTGGGCGTGCAGCCGCCCACCCCTGAGTGGGGCACCATGCTGGCCTCGGCCCGCGACTACATCGAACGTGCCTGGTGGGTGGTGAGCCTGCCTGGCCTGACCATCTTGCTCAGCGTGCTGGCAATCAACCTGATGGGCGACGGACTGCGCGATGCGCTGGACCCGAAACTCAAGAATGCCGCCTGAGGGAACGACCATGTCACTGTTGCAAATCAAGAATCTGAACGTGCGCTTTGGCGACGCCAAGGCGGTGCCCGTGGTCGACGGCCTGGACCTGTCCGTGGACAAGGGTGAAGTGCTGGCCATCGTCGGCGAGTCCGGTTCCGGCAAGTCCGTGACCATGATGGCGCTGATGGGCCTGATCGATCACCCGGGCATCATCACCGCCGACGCCCTGGCGTTCGACGGCCGCGATATGCTCAAGCTCAGCGCCCGGCAGCGTCGCCAAGTAGTGGGCAAGGACCTGGCAATGATCTTCCAGGACCCCATGACCGCGCTCAACCCCAGCTACACCGTGGGCTTCCAGATCGAAGAAGTGCTGCGCCAGCACCTGGGCCTGTCCGGCAAGGCCGCGCGCCAGCGTGCCCTGGAGCTGCTGAAGAAGGTGGAGATTCCCGGCGCCGAAAGCCGCCTGGACGCCTACCCGCACCAGTTGTCCGGCGGCATGAGCCAGCGCGTGGCAATCGCCATGGCCATCGCCGGCGAGCCCAAGCTGCTGATCGCCGACGAACCCACTACCGCCCTGGACGTGACCATCCAAGCGCAGATCATGGAGCTGCTGCTCAACCTGCAACGCGAGCAGAACATGGCCCTGATCCTCATTACCCACGACCTCGCCGTGGTCGCCGAGACCGCCCAGCGCGTATGCGTGATGTACGCAGGCCAGGCGGTGGAAGTCGGCCAGGTGCCGCAGTTGTTCGATATCCCGGCCCACCCGTATACCGAAGCATTGCTCAAGGCGATCCCCGAGCACAGCGAAGGTGCCGAGCGCCTGGCCACGCTGCCCGGCATCGTGCCTGGCCGCTACGACCGGCCCCAGGGCTGCCTGCTGTCGCCGCGCTGCCCTTACGTGCAAGACAGCTGCCGCGCCCAGCGCCCCGGCCTGGACCCCAAGGCCCACAGCCTTGCCCGTTGCTTCTACCCGTTGAACCAGGAGGTGGCTTGATGGCCGTCGTACTCACTGCCCGCGACCTCACCCGTCACTATGAGGTCTCCCGTGGCCTGTTCAAGGGCCACGCCCTGGTGCGCGCCCTCAACGGCGTATCGTTCGAACTCGAAGCCGGCAAGACCCTGGCCGTGGTCGGCGAGTCCGGGTGTGGCAAGTCCACCCTGGCCCGGGCGCTTACCCTGATCGAAGAGCCCACTGCCGGTTCGCTGAAAATAGCCGGCCAGGAAGTGCACGGCGCTACCAAGGCCGAGCGCAAGCAACTGCGCAAGGACGTGCAGATGGTCTTCCAGAGCCCCTATGCCTCGCTCAACCCGCGGCAGAAGATCGGTGACCAACTGGGTGAACCGCTGCTGATCAACACCGACCTGAGCAAGGCCGAGCGCCGCGAAAAGGTCCAGGCGATGATGCAACAGGTGGGCCTGCGCCCCGAGCACTACCAGCGCTACCCACACATGTTCTCCGGCGGCCAGCGCCAGCGCATCGCCCTGGCCCGTGCCATGATGCTGCAGCCCAAGGTGCTGGTGGCCGACGAACCGACCTCGGCACTGGACGTCTCCATCCAGGCCCAGGTACTGAACCTGTTCATGGACCTGCAGAAGGAGTTCAACACCGCCTACGTGTTCATCTCCCACAACCTGGCGGTGGTACGCCACGTGGCTGATGACGTGCTGGTGATGTACCTCGGCCGCCCGGCGGAAATGGGTCCCAAAGAAGACATCTACAAACGCCCGCTGCACCCTTACACCCAGGCGTTGTTGTCGGCCACCCCGACTATCCGGCCGGACCCGGCCAAGCCGAAGATCAAGATCGTCGGCGAACTGCCCAACCCGCTCAACCCACCGTCGGGCTGCGCCTTCCATAAACGCTGCCCGCATGCCACCGAGCGTTGCGCCAGCGAAGTGCCCGAGCTGCGCCAGGTAGATACCCGTCAGGTGGCGTGCCACTATGCCGAGCAGTTTCTGAACTGATTCGCCTCTAAAGCAACTCCACTGTGTGTGGGACCGGGCGAAGCTCGGGAAGGGGACAATGCGTATTTCATGGAAGAACGCATTGCCTGTTTCCCGAGCTTCGCCCGGTCCCACAGAGTGACAGCCCCCCTGCGGTCGCCGTGGAATTTGCAGCTAATCTGAATTCCATCCCCCTATCAATGGAGCAAGCCCATGACAGCGTGGCGCGGCATCAGCCTATGGATGGACCAACTGGAAGACTCCCTCACGCCACGCCCGACGCTGGAACACGACCTGGACGTCGACGTCGTCATCATTGGCGCCGGCTACACCGGCCTGTGGACCGCCTATTACCTCAAGCTGCAGGCCCCTGGCCTGAACATCGCCATCCTCGAAGCCCAGACCGCCGGTTTTGGTGCTTCCGGCCGCAACGGCGGCTGGTTGATGGGCAACCTGCTCAACGATGATCGCCTGCTGGCGACACTGCCCGCCGAGCAGCGGCGTGCTTCGTTCGACTTGCTGCACGGCATTCCCGATGAAGTCGCCCAGGTGGCCGCCATCGAAGGCATCGACTGCCATTACCGCAAGGGCGGCGCGCTGTATTGCGCGGCCCGTTACCCTGAGCAGGAAACCAGCCAGCGCCAATACCTCGAACATCTGCACAAACTGGGGCTGGGCGACCAGGACTACCGTTGGCTGACCCCGGCGCAGGTCGCCGACCAGGTGCGCGTTGACCGCTGCTATGGCGCGATCTTCACGCCGCACATGGCGACCATTCAACCGGCACGCCTGGCACGTGGCCTGGCGCGCACGGTGCAGCGCATGGGCGTGCGGCTATACGAGAACAGCCCTGTCACCGATTGGCAGCCCCGCCAGGTGCGCACGGCGAAGGCCACTGTGCGCAGCCACTGGGTGGTGCCGGCCGTGGAAGGCTACAGCGCCAACCTGCCGCCCCTGGGCCGGTATCACTTGCCGGTACAAAGCCTGCTGGTGGCCACCGAGCCATTGAGCGACGCGCAATGGCAAGGCATCGGCCTGGAACACGGCCAGGCCTTCGGCGAAGCCAGCCGCCAAGTCACCTATGGCCAACGCTCCGCCGACGGCCGCCTGGTGTTCGGTGCCCGGGGTGGCTACCGTTTTGGCGGCCAACTGCGCCACGACTTCACCCTCAGCGACCAGGAAATCGGCCTGCGCCGCTACCTGTTCGGTGAACTGTTCCCGCAGCTCAAGGACGTGCGCATCACCCACGCCTGGGGTGGCAACCTGGGCATGGCCCGGCGCTTTCGCCCGCACATGCTCTGCGACCACGCCAGCGGCCTGGCGCTGGCCGGTGGCTACGGCGGCGAAGGCGTGGGGGCCAGCAACCTGGGCGGCCGCACCCTGGCGGCGCTGATACTGCAGCAGCACAACGAACTGGTGCGCCAGCCCTGGGTAACCTGCACGGGCGGCCTGGCCAACCTGAAAGCCTGGGAGCCGGAACCGTGCCGCTGGCTCGGCTACAACGCCATCATCAAGAGCTTCGTCCATGAAGACCAGACCCTGGCAAACCCGGCGGCCGCACCCTGGCGGCGGCAGCTGGCCAGCCGGTTGGCGGATGTGATGGAGGGGTTGATGCGGTGAGCCGCGAGCCGCCTCGATTCGCCCTGTCGACAATTCCCGAGCTGGCGTATGCTTCAGCAGCCTCTTTCTCAAGGCTTGTCCCAATGCTGCTGAAGATTACCGCCACCCTGCTGCTCGCCCTTGTTGCCAGCGCCGCCCAAGCCGCGGACACGGTGCGCATCTACAACTGGTCGGAATACATCGCACCGGACACGTTGAAGCATTTTCAGGCCCAGACCGGCATCGTGCCGAGCTACTCGCTGTACGACAGCAACGAGGTGCTCAACGACAAGCTGGTGGCACGCCACTCCGGCTATGACGTGGTGTTTCCGTCCACGCACTTCATGGCGCATCAGGTCCAGGGCAATCTGCTGATGGACCTGGACCGCAGCCAACTGCCCAATTGGGGCAACCTGAACCCGGTGCTGCTCAAGGTGCTGGAGGTCAACGACCCGGGCAACCGCCACGGTTTTCCTTACCTGTGGGGCAGCACGGGCATCGGCTACAACATCGACAAGGTCAAGGCGGCGCTGGGGCCCAACGCGCCGGTAGACTCCTGGGACCTGATCTTCAAGCCGGAAAACATCAGCAAGCTGAAAGCCTGCGGCGTCGCATTCGTCAATAGCGGGCCGGAACTGCTGCCCATCACCTTGAATTACCTGGGCCTGCCTCCTCACAGCACCAACCCCGACGACTACCTGAAAGCTCAAGCGCTGCTGATGAACATTCGGCCCTATGTGGCTTACTTCGATACTGCGCGGTACATCGACGACCTCACCCAGGGCAAGGTCTGCGTGGTGGTGGGCTACAACGGCGACGTGCTGCAGGCCCAGACCAACGCCCGCCAGGCCAACAACGGTGTGAACATCGCATACTCGGTCCCGAAGGAAGGCGCCCCGCTATGGTTCGACATGGTCGCCATGCCCGCCGATGCCCCCGACGCGAAGGCTGGCTATGCCTTCATGAACTACCTGCTGGAGCCCAAGGTAATGGCGGGTATCAGCAACTACGTGCACTACGCCAACGCCAACGAAAAGGCCGATGCGTTGATCTCGCCGTCGTTGCGGGGCAACAGCCTGGTGTACCCGGATGAAGACACCATGAGCCGCCTGTTCCCGCTGCAGGCAATGCCTGCGGCGATCGACAAGGTGCGGTTGCGGGTGTGGAACAAGGTGATGGCGGGTGAGCAGGCCGCGCAGAATTGATTTTCTGTCAAACGCGCTTACTCTGCGGCCGGTACACGCAGTTGACGGATCACCTCCAGGCAATACCCCACTGCTGGCGACACATCCCCCACGCGCCGGCTGAGAATGATCGGTGACGTCGCATTGGCTTCCTGCAATGGGCTATAGCCGATGTCATCGCGGTGCAGGATCTGCACCGACTCCGGCACCAGTGTGATGCCAATCCCCGCCCCCACCAGGCCGATCGCGGTCTGCAGTTCGTTGGTCCACTGCGCTACCTTGATGCTCAGGCCGTGGGCGGAAAACAGGGCCAGTACGTGGTCGGCGTAGCTAGGCCTGGGGTTGCCGGGGTAAAGCACGAACGGTTCGCTGGCGAGTTGCGCGAGGGAGGCCGTATGGCCCAGCAACGGGTGCCCGGCAGGCAGCACCGCGATCAAGCGGTCTTCGCGCAGAACCGTTTGCGTGATGGCTGGGTCATCGATGTGGATGCGGCCAAACCCCACGTCGATGCGCCCGGCTTTCAGCGCCTCGACCTGCTGCACCGTGGTCATCTCTGAGAGGCCCAATTCCAGCTCGATCTCGGCGTCGTCGCCACGCAGGCGGCGGATCATCTCAGGCAAGACGCCATAGAGCGTCGAGGGCGCGAAGCCGATGCCCATCCAGGTTTTCTTGCCCTGCCCGATGCGCCGTGTGTTGCCACACAGGCTGTCGAGTTGATGCAGCAAGGCATTGCTGTGTTCGAAGAAATAGCGTCCTGCTTCGGTCAGCCGTAGCGGGCGGGCACGCTCCAGCAAACTGACGCCCAGCTCGTCTTCCAACTGCTGGATCTGCCGGCTCAGGGGCGGCTGGGCAATGTGCAGGCGCTCTGCGGCGCGGGTGAAGTTCAACGTCTGGGCCAATACCTGAAAATAGCGCAGATGCCTGAGTTCCATGATCACCTCCGTTTCAGACGATACCCTGAGGGTATAAAACCAGACTCATTCTATATTGGATTCAACGCGTGCGGCGGATCACTATCGGGTTATACAAGAACACAACCTGACGGGTATCGAAATGAGTCATCCCATCATCGAGTCGCTGGAGACGATCATCGTCGACCTGCCGACCATTCGCCCGCACAAACTGGCCATGCACACCATGCAAAACCAGACGCTGGTGTTGCTGCGCCTGCGCTGCAGCGACGGCGTGGAAGGCATTGGCGAGTCCACCACCATCGGTGGCCTGAGCTACGGCAACGAAAGCCCCGAAAGCATCAAGGTCAACATCGACGCCCATTTCGCACCTTTGCTCATCGGCCAGCCCGCCGACAACGTCAACGCCGCCATGCAGCGCATCGAACGTAGCGTGCGTGGCAACACCTTTGCCAAATCCGGTATCGAAAGCGCCTTGCTGGACGCTCAGGGCAAACGCCGTGGACTGGCCGTGAGCGAATTGCTGGGCGGGCGCCTGCGCGACAGCCTGCCAGTAGCCTGGACCCTGGCCAGTGGCGACACGGCGCGCGATATCGCCGAAGCGGAAAAAATGCTCGATGTGCGCCGCCACCGCATCTTCAAATTGAAGATCGGTGCCGGCGAGGTCAACAAGGACCTGGCCCACGTGATCGCCATCAAGAAAGCCGTGGGCGAGCGCGCCAGCGTGCGGGTGGACGTCAATCAGGCCTGGGACGAAGCAGTGGCCCTGCGGGCCTGCCGCATACTCGGTGACAACGGCATCGACCTGGTCGAGCAGCCTATCTCGCGTTACAACGGCGTTGGCATGGCGCGGTTGAGTGCCAGCAGCCCGGTCCCGATCATGGCCGACGAAGCCATCGAATCAGTAGAAGATGCGTTCAACCTGGCCCGCATCGGCGCCGGTACCATTTTCGCCCTGAAAATCGCCAAGACCGGTGGCCCCCGCGCGGCGCTGCGGGCTGCCGCCATCGCCGACGCGGCGGGTATCGGCCTGTATGGCGGCACCATGCTCGAAGGCGGCATCGGTACCCTGGCCTCGGCGCAGGCCTTTGTCACGTTGCCGAAAATGGCCTGGGACACCGAGCTGTTCGGCCCGTTGCTGCTGACCGAGGACATCCTCGCCAACCCGCCGGTTTACCGCGACTTTCACCTGCATGTTCCCAACACCCCCGGCCTTGGGCTGGAATTGGATGAAGACCGCGTGGCCTTCTTCCGTCGTGACAAGACCACCACGGCTTACAGCCACAGCTAAGGAGAAGCCCGCCATGCTGTTCCACGTGAAGATGACCGTGAACCTGCCCCCTGACATGGACCCGGCCAAGGCCACTGCCTTGAAGGCCGATGAGAAGGAACTCGCCCAGCGCCTGCAACGCGAAGGCAAATGGCGCCACCTGTGGCGGATCGCCGGGCTATACGCCAATTACAGCGTGTTCGACGTGAACAGTGTCCAGGAGCTGCACGACCTGCTGATGCAATTGCCGCTTTACCCCTACATGAAGATCGAACTGGATGCGATGTGCCGTCATCCTTCCTCGATTCACCAAGACGATCGCTGAAAAGACCTGAACCAACCGAATTGCCTAATAACTACAAGATGAGGCTACACCCATGAATATCAAAATCTCGCAAACCGAATCGGTACAGCAGTTCTTCAAACAAGCCACCGGGGCGTTCAACGATGCTGGCAACGCCAGGTCCAAAACCCTGATACACCGCATTGTCACCGACGCGGTGAAGATCATCGAAGAGCTGGACGTCACGCCAGAAGAGTTCTGGAAGGCGGTCAACTACGTCAACGTGCTGGGTTCCCACCAGGAAGCCGGACTGCTGATGGCAGGCCTTGGCCTGGAGCATTACATGGACCTGCAACTGGACGCCCAGGACGAGGCGGCCGGGCAACTGGGCGGTACGCCGCGCACCATCGAAGGCCCGCTGTACGTGGCCGGCGCGCCTCTGGTCCAACACCAGGCGCGCCTAGACGACGGCACCGACCCAGGCACCGTGCTGTTCATGCAGGGCCAGGTCACCGACACCGACGGCAAGCCGCTGGCGGGCGCCATCGTCGACGTCTGGCATGCCAATACAGGCGGTACCTACTCCTATTTCGACCCGTCCCAATCGGAGTTCAACCTGCGTCGCCGCATCGAGACAGATAGCGAGGGGCGCTATCGCTTCCGCAGCATCGTGCCCTCGGGCTATGGCGTGCCCCCTACCGGGCCAACCCAGCAACTGCTCGACGAACTGGGCCGCCATGGCCAACGCCCGGCGCACATCCATTTCTTCATCTCAGCGCCGGGTCACCGGCACCTGACCACCCAGATCAACCTGGCAGGTGATCCATACCTGTATGAAGACTTCGCCCATGCCACCCGGGATGGGCTGATTGCAGAAATCCATTTCAGTAATGATCAGGCGCGCGCGCAGCAGCACGGCGTGACGGGCAAGTTTGCCGAAATCGATTTTGACTTCACCTTGCAGCCAACCGAGAAACCCAAGGCAGACCAGCGCCCACCGCGAGTTCGCGCCCTGGAAGCCTGAGACCAGCCCGCGTCACAAACCCCGAGCAGCATCAGGTACACCGCATGTACCGCCGACGCGGCCAGGTCCGCTGCTACGCCGACCGCTGTAGCAGCGGACCTGGCCGCGTCATAAACACCGCGCAGCATCAGGCACACCGCCTACACCGCCAACGCGGCCAGGTCCGCTGCTACGCCGACCGCTGTAGCAGCGGACCCGGCCGCGTCAAAAACACCGCGCAGCATCAGGTACACCGCCTACACCGCCGACGCGGCCTGGGAGCGGATACCCCAAAAAAAGGGCAACCCGTGGGCTGCCCTGCTTTCAACTTAGTGGTGCTCGCGCGTGGCGCGGAATTTCACGTCCGGCCAGCGCTCTTCCATCAGCGCCAGGTTGACCCGGGTAGGCGCCAGGTAAGTCAGGTGACCGCCGCCGTCCACCGCGATGTTTTCCACCGCCTTGTTCTTGAATTCTTCAAGCTTCTTCTTGTCGGCGCACTCGATCCAGCGCGCCGACCAGACAGTGATCGGCTCATAGGAGCATTCCACCTTGTACTCTTCCTTCAGGCGGCTGGCGACCACGTCGAACTGCAGCACGCCCACGGCGCCGAGGATGATGTCGTTGCTGCGCTCGGGGAAGAACACCTGGGTGGCGCCTTCCTCGGCCAACTGCTGCAAGCCTTGGCGCAGCTGCTTGGATTTGAGCGGGTCGCGCAGGCGTACGCGGCGGAACAGCTCCGGCGCAAAGTGCGGGATGCCAGTGAAGCCCAGCACTTCGCCTTCGGTGAAGGTGTCGCCGATCTGGATGGTGCCGTGGTTGTGCAAGCCAATGATGTCGCCGGCAAAAGCCTCTTCCAGCTGCTCACGCTCGGAGGAGAAGAACGTCAGCGCGTCGCCGATGCGCAGGTCCTTGCCGGTGCGCACGTGACGCATCTTCATGCCCTTCTCGTACTTGCCCGAGCAGATGCGCATGAAAGCGATGCGGTCGCGGTGCTTGGGGTCCATGTTCGCCTGGATCTTGAACACGAAGCCGCTAAATTTCTCTTCCACTGGCTCCACGGTACGTTCGTGGGCCACGCGGGCCAAGGGGCGCGGCGCCCAGTCGACAACGGCGTCGAGCACGTGGTCTACGCCGAAATTGCCCAGCGCGGTGCCGAAGAATACCGGGGTCAGCTGGCCGTTCATGAACTCGTCCTGGTCGAATTCGTGGCAGGCACCCTGCACCAGTTCCAGTTGCTCCAGGAAGCGGTCGTATTCATCACCCAGGTGCGCGCGGGCCTCGTCGGAGTCCAGCTTCTCGATGATCTTCACCTCGGTACGTTCGTGGCCGTGGCCCGGGGTGTAGACAATGATGTAGTCGCCCGCCAGGTGGTACACACCCTTGAAATCACGGTAGCAGCCGATCGGCCAGGTGATCGGCGCAGCCTTGATCTTCAGGACCGCCTCGATCTCGTCGAGCAGCTCGATAGGGTCGCGGATGTCACGGTCCAGCTTGTTGATGAAGCTGACGATCGGCGTGTCGCGCAGGCGGCAGACGTCCATCAGGGCGATGGTCCGCGGCTCTACGCCCTTACCACCGTCGAGCACCATCAGGGCCGAGTCCACCGCGGTCAGGGTGCGGTAGGTATCTTCCGAGAAGTCTTCGTGACCGGGGGTGTCGAGCAGGTTGACCATGTGGTCGCGATACGGGAACTGCATCACCGAGGTGGTGATGGAGATACCGCGCTGCTTCTCCATCTCCATCCAGTCGGACGTGGCGTGGCGGTCGGATTTACGCGACTTCACGGTACCGGCCACGGCAATGGCCTTGCCCATCAGCAAGAGTTTCTCGGTGATGGTGGTCTTACCGGCGTCCGGGTGGGAAATGATGGCGAAAGTGCGGCGTTTCGCGACTTCGGCGGCCTGTTGGGTCATGGGAAATCGCCTGCGAGGTGATTCAAAAAAGGGCGCAGATTATAGCTCAAACTCAACGCCCAGCTAAACCGTTGAGTCAATTAAGGGTGGCCAAATGCTGCCGCAGATGGGAACCTTTTAATACGTGGAGGCGTCCACTCCCCTGATATGACCGTTCGTCAGGGTGCCGAAACACTAGCAACAGCTGCCTGACGAGGCTGCGCTTATGGCACGCATCGGCCCTGTTTTCACAGCCCGCCGAACGTGCTGCTTCTCGCGAACCCACCGTTGACCGCCAGGAATGGCCGGTTGCCACTGACGGTGTGTGCGCCGACTGAAAAAAGGAGTCCGCCTGTGGCTATTCGCTATGGCAAAGGGCTAATGGGGTGCGCGGCCGTCGTCGTCATCCTGGCCCTGCTGGTCCACTGGATCGGCATCAGTACCATCGAGCAGTACCGTGAAGATTTACTGTTTTACCTGCAAGCGCATCTGATACTGGTGGTGGCCTCCATGGCCGCGGCACTGGTGGTGGGGATTCCAGCGGGCATTGCCCTCAGCCGACCGAACATGGTTGGCCGCGCCGAACGTTTCATGCAGATCTTCAACATCGGTAACACCGTCCCGCCCCTGGCCGTACTGGCCATCGCCCTGGGCATACTTGGCATCGGCAGCGGCCCGGCCATCTTTGCCCTGTTCCTCGCGTCACTGTTGCCCATCGTGCGCAACACCTACGAAGGCCTGAAAAACGTTCAGGGCTCCCTCAAGGAAGCGGCCGTCGGCATCGGCATGACCCCGCGCCAAGTGCTGTTCCAGGTCGAGTTGCCCAACGCCGTGCCCATCATCATCGGTGGCGTGCGCGTGGCCCTGGCCATCAACGTCGGTACCGCCCCCCTGTCATTCCTGATTGGCGCCAACAGCCTGGGCAGCCTGATCTTCCCCGGCATCGCCCTGAACAATCAGCCGCAACTGCTGCTGGGCGCCGCGTGCACCGCGCTGCTGGCGCTGTTGCTCGACGGCCTGGTGTCGATGGCCAGCCGCCTATGGCTGGAACGTGGTCTGACTCGCTGAGCGAAGGAACCTACATGAAAGTATCAAGCATGCTGCTGGGCCTGGCCCTGCTGTGCGCGGGCGTCACCAACGCCGCGGAAAAACCGGTGATCCGCCTAGGCGCCCGGGTGTTCACCGAACAGTCGGTGCTGGCTGCCATCACCGCGCAGTACCTCAACACCAAAGGCTACAACGTCCAGGTCACCAGTGGCCTGGGCAGCAACCTGGCGCGCAGTGCCCAGGAAACCAACCAGCTTGACATGGTGTGGGAATACACCGGCGTGTCGCTGGTGGCCTACAACCACGTCAACGAGAAACTCGACAGCGCCGCCACCTACCAGCGGGTCAAGGAACTCGACGCGAAGAAAGGCCTGGTGTGGCTGGCCCCGTCCAAATTCAGCAACACCTATGCCCTGGCCCTGCCGGAAAAGATCGCCAAGGCCTACCCCCAGGTCAACACCATCACCCAGCTCAACCAGGTGCTGATGGATGAACCGAACAAAGGCCACGTGCTGGCCCTGGACACCGAGTTCGCCAACCGCTCCGACGGGCTGGTGGGCCTGACCAAAACCTATGACCTGAAATTCACCCGCCCCGACATCCGCCAGATGGATGCCGGCCTGGTCTATACCGCGCTGCGCAATGGCCAGGTGTTCACGGGCCTGGTGTACACCACCGACGGGCGCCTGAACGCCTTCCATCTCAAGCTGCTGGAAGACGACAAGCACTACTTCCCCGACTACACGGCCGCCCCCGTGGTGCGCCAGGACTTCCTCGACAAGCACCCGGACCTGGCCGCCGACCTCAAGCCGCTGGCCGAGCGGCTGGACGACGAAACCATGCGCCAGCTCAACGCCAAGGTCGACGTGGACCACCTGAGCCCGACGGTCGTGGCCGACCAGTTCCTGCGCGACCACCCCGTGCCTGCCGCCGCGAAGGAGCAACCATGAATTTTATCGATACCTTCTCTCTGCTGGACTGGTCGCAGGTGCTGCACCTGACCGGCCAGCACATCGCCCTGGTCGGCGTGGCCGTGAGCCTGGCCATTCTGGTGGGTGTGCCCCTGGGCATCCTCATGACCCGCTTCCCGGCCGCCGCCGGCGTCATGCAGGCCAGCGCCACGGTGCTGCTGACCATTCCGTCCATCGCCCTGTTCGGCCTGCTGCTGCCCTTCTATTCGAAGTTCGGCCAAGGGCTGGGGCCGTTGCCTGCCATCACCGCGGTGTTCCTCTACTCGTTGCTGCCGATCATGCGCAACACCTACCTGGCGCTGACCGGCGTGGAGCCTGGCATTCGTGAAGCCGCCCGCGGTATCGGCATGACCTTCGGCCAGCGCCTGCGCATGGTCGAACTGCCCATCGCCGTACCGGTGATCCTGGCGGGCGTGCGCACCGCCGTGGTCATGAACATCGGCGTCATGACCATTGCCGCCACCATCGGCGCCGGTGGCCTGGGCGTTCTCATCCTCACTTCCATCAGCCGCAGCGACATGTCGATGCTCATCGTCGGCGCCGTGCTGGTGAGCGTCCTGGCGATCATCGCCGACCTCGCCCTGCAATGGCTGCAACGCGCCCTGACTCCCAAAGGATTACTCAAATGATCGAACTTCAGAACCTGACCAAGACTTTCAACAGCAACGGCAAAGACGTCAAGGCCGTGGACTCCGTGAGCCTGACCGTCAACGAAGGCGAGATCTGCGTGTTCCTGGGCCCGTCGGGCTGCGGCAAGAGCACCACGCTGAAAATGATCAACCGCCTGATCATGCCCACCTCGGGCAAGGTGCTGATCAACGGCGAAGACACCACGGACCTGGACGAAGTGACCCTGCGCCGCAACATCGGCTATGTGATCCAGCAGATCGGCCTGTTCCCCAACATGACCATCGAGGAAAACATCACCGTGGTGCCGCGCCTGCTGGGTTGGGACAAGCAGAAATGCCACGAACGCGCCCGCGAGCTGATGAGCATGATCAAGCTCGAACCCAAGCAGTACCTGCACCGCTACCCGCGCGAACTGTCGGGCGGCCAGCAACAGCGCATCGGCGTAATCCGCGCCCTGGCGGCCGATGCGCCCTTGTTGCTGATGGACGAACCGTTCGGTGCCGTGGACCCGATCAACCGCGAGATGATCCAGAACGAATTCTTCGAGATGCAGCGGGCGTTGAACAAGACCGTGATCATGGTCAGCCACGACATCGACGAGGCCATCAAGCTGGGTGACAAGATCGCCATCTTCCGCGCCGGCAAACTGCTGCAGATCGACCACCCGGACACCCTGCTGGCGCACCCGGTGGATGATTTCGTCAGCAACTTCGTGGGCCAGGACAGCACCCTCAAGCGCCTGTTGCTGGTAAAAGCCGAGGACGCTGCCGACAACGCGCCGTCCGTCAGCCCGGAAACCCCGGTGGCCGATGCCTTGGAGCTGATGGACGAGCACGATCGTCGCTACGTGGTCATGACCGATGCGCAGAACAAGGCCATGGGCTACGTGCGCCGCCGCGACCTGCACCGCCAGCAGGGCACCTGCCACGACTACCTGCGCCCGTTCAACGCCACCGCCGCCTACGACGAACACCTGCGCATCCTGCTGTCGCGCATGTACGAGTTCAACCGCGCCTGGTTGCCGGTGCTGGACGCGGAGAATGTGTTCCTGGGTGAGGTGACCCAGGAGTCCATCGCCGCGTACCTGAGTTCGGGCCGCTCGCGGGGCATGAAGACCAACATCGTCTCCCCGGCCGAATTGGTCGAGCAGACCACCGTCGCATGAGCCTGTCGGTCGTGCGCGAACCAGGTGGGGGGAACATCAGCCTGTCATGCAGGTCGGTTATCAAGGGTGTACCCAAGGCTCAGCGACGAACGCGTGTAAAAACGCGACATTTTTTGTTGATCTTGAGCCCCTCACGTCCTAAAGTTCGCGCCGACCGTCCATGCTGGAAACGATCCATCCGGCTCAAGTACTGACGACGAGACAGCAGGCCATGGGGAAGCACGTCTTCCTGTGGCCTTTTTGCTTTCGGCGACATGCCTTGGGAAGTAGGCGAACCAAAGTGGGGATACGGAGGGCGGTCAAGAGAGGTGTGCATCCGGTGCCACCTTCACCCATGAATATTTTCAATGTTTGCCAGCAGGAGTCCCAGCATGTCGATCCAGGTCGAAGACTATTTCGCGCGCGAAACCTTCCAGAAAATGAAGGCGTTCGCCGACAAGCAAGAAACCCCTTTCGTACTCATCGACACCCAGATGATCAGCCAGGCCTACGACGACCTGCGCGCCGGTTTCGAATTCGCCAAGGTCTACTACGCGGTCAAGGCCAACCCTGCGGTCGAGATCATCGACCTGCTGCGCGACAAGGGTTCGAGCTTCGACATCGCCTCGATCTACGAGCTGGATAAAGTCATGGGCCAGGGCGTTGGCCCTGAGCGCATCAGCTACGGCAACACCATCAAGAAGTCCAAGGACATTCGCTACTTCTACGAGAAGGGCGTGCGCCTGTTCGCCACCGACTCCGAAGCCGACCTGCGCAACATTGCCAAGGCCGCCCCGGGCTCGAAAGTGTACGTGCGTATCCTGACCGAAGGTTCCACCACCGCTGACTGGCCGCTGTCGCGCAAGTTCGGCTGCCAGACCGACATGGCCATGGACCTGCTGATCCTGGCCCGCGACCTGGGCCTGGTGCCTTACGGCATCTCGTTCCACGTAGGGTCGCAACAGCGCGACATCAGCGTGTGGGACGCCGCCATCGCCAAGGTGAAGGTGATCTTCGAACGCCTGAAGGAAGAAGACGGTATCCACCTGAAGCTGATCAACATGGGTGGCGGCTTCCCGGCCAACTACATCACCCGTACCAATAGCCTGGAAACCTACGCGGAAGAGATCATCCGCTTCCTGAAGGAAGACTTCGGTGACGATCTGCCGGAAATCATCCTGGAGCCGGGCCGCTCGCTGATCGCCAACGCTGGCATCCTGGTCAGTGAAGTAGTGCTGGTGGCCCGCAAGTCGCGCACCGCCGTCGAGCGCTGGGTATACACCGACGTGGGCAAATTCAGCGGCCTGATCGAAACCATGGACGAAGCCATCAAGTTCCCGATCTGGACCGAGAAGAAAGGCGAAGTGGAAGAAGTGGTCATCGCCGGCCCGACCTGCGACAGCGCCGACATCATGTACGAGAACTACAAGTACGGCCTGCCACTGAACCTGGCCATCGGTGACCGCCTGTACTGGCTGTCCACCGGCGCCTACACCACCAGCTACAGCGCCGTGGAGTTCAACGGCTTCCCGCCGCTGAAATCGTTCTACATCTAAGCATTCGCTGAACAACGAAACCGGGCCTCGCGCCCGGTTTTTTTACGCCCCCCACACCGCCCGTAGCAGCGGACCCGGCCGCGTCAAGAACGCCGCGTAGCATCAGGCACACCCCATGCATCGCCGACGCGGCCGGGTCCGCTGCTACGCCAGGGAATCGGCTTTCGCCTGGTACAGCGTCGCCATGGCCCGGATGCGGGTGTCGCTGGCCTGCAGCAACGCAGGCCCGCTGACACGCAGGAAATTCAGGTTGCCACCTTCCAGCGCCCGCTGCAGCCAATGCAGCGCGTCTTCCACCCTGCCGGCCTCGGCCAGCACCGCGGCGTGGCTGAACTGCCCACGAAAATCACCGGCTTCGGCCGAACGTCGGTACCAGTCGTGCGCCTGGGCAGGGTCGGCTGCGCACGCCATGCCGTTTTCCAGGTAACGCCCCAGCAGGTTCATCGACTTGGCATGCCCCATCAGCGCCGCACGGCGGTAGCAGGCCAGCGCCAGTTCATGGTCAAGGGCCACGCCACGCCCGGTGCCCAGCAGGTTGGCGTAGTTGTACAACCCCCAATCCAGCCCGGCTGCCGCGGCCTCACGGTAATGCACCGCCGCCTGCCTGGCGTCCACCGCCCCGCCCCAACCGTGTTCGTGGCAACGCCCGAGCATGTTGCGGGCCATGGCATGCCCGCCGTTGGCGGCGATAGCGAACCATGTACGCGCCAGCGCGGGGTCGCGCTCGATGCCTTGGCCGTCCAGCAGAATCTGCCCCAGCAACGCCTGGGCGTCGGCCATGCCGGCGCGCGCGGCAGTCAGGATCGCCTGGGCGGCACGGGCGGGGTTGTCGTCCAGCATCGCACGCAGGCGCTGGGCGTCGAGCACTTCCTCGCGGCGCAGTTGGTAGCCCATGTCAGACGTCCACCCAGCGCCGCAACAGGTTGTGGTAGGTGCCCGTCAGGCGGATCAGCGAGGGGTGGTCGGGCACATCACGGGTCAGGCTCTGGATGGCACCGTCCATCTCGAACAGCAGCGCCCGCTGGCTGTCCTCGCGCACCAGGCTCTGGGTCCAGAAAAACGAGGCGTAACGTGCGCCGCGGGTCACGGCGTTGACCTTGTGCAGGCTGGTACCGGGGTACAGCACCAGGTCACCGGCCGGCAACTTGACCCGCTGGGTGCCAAAGGTGTCCTGGATCTCCAGCTCCCCGCCTTCATATTCGTCAGGGTCACTGAAGAACAGCGTCGATGACAGGTCGGTGCGCACCCGCTCCGGGTTGCCACGGGCCTGGCGCACGGCATTGTCGATGTGAAAGTCGAAATTGCCGCCTGCCGTGTAACAGTTCAGTAACGGTGGGAACACCTTGTGGGGCAGCGCGGCCGACATGAACAGCGGGTTCTGCCACAGCCTTTCCAGCATGGCCGCGCCAATCTCGACCGCCAATGGGTGGCCCTCAGGCAGTTGCAGATTGTGCTTGGCCTTGGCCGACTGATGGCCGGCGGTGGCCTTGCCATCGGCCCAATCGGCTGCTTCCAGGGCCTGGCGAATGCGCGCCACCTCCTCTCGGGAGAAGATTGCGGGGATGTGCAAAAGCATGGCGGTGGCACCTGGAGGAGGAAAGATGCCAATGGTATTGATTCTTATTGACTGTGTACAACGGCTCGACGTACGAATTTGTTAAAAACGTAACAACAAATTGTAAAGAACGTAAATTAGATACGAATGGCAGGGTATCTCAATTGATACCGAGTTTCATTTACCCTACATTCCGCCGCCTCGACACACCTTGGGGAAGGCCAAAAACAATGTCACGCCAACACGTTCACGTACCTGTCAGCTCGCCACGCCTGCTGGTCTCGGCCATCGGCATGGCTCTGGGCGCCGCTTCGGTCTCGCAGTTCGCCCAGGCCGCCGAAGACACCGATGCCAAGCAGAACGGTGCCATTTCGCTCGGCGCTACCAGCATCACCGGTGAGGCCCAGGAGCCTTCCTACCAGGTCGAGAAGTCAGCTTCCAATAAATACACCGCACCGCTGACCGACACCCCACGCTCTGTCACCGTCATCCCTCAACAGGTGATCAAGGACACAGCAGCCACGTCGCTACAAGATGCCCTTCGTACTGTGCCGGGCATTACCTTCGGCGCTGGCGAAGGCGGCAACCCGCAAGGCGACCGACCGTTCATCCGCGGCTTCGACGCCCAGGGTGACACGTACCTGGACGGCGTGCGTGACACGGGTGCGCAAACCCGGGAAATTTTTGACATCGAATCGGTGGAGGTCAGCAAGGGCCCGAACTCGGCTTTCGGCGGCCGCGGCTCGGCAGGCGGCAGCATCAACCTTATCAGCAAGCTGCCCAAGGACCACGACTTCATCGACGGCGGCTTTACCTACGGCTCCGACCAGACGCGCCGCTACACCCTGGACGTCAACCGCAAATTCCTCGATACCGCGGCCTTTCGTCTGAACCTGATGAGCCACGAGCAGAACGTGGCCGGGCGTGACGCGGTCAATTACGACCGTTGGGGCGTGGCACCGTCGTTGACCTTCGGGCTGGGCACCGAGAACCGCCTGAACCTCAGCTACTATCACGTGGAAAGCAACGACCTGCCGGACTCGGGCATTCCCTATGGCTACAGCTCGGCCGATGCCACCGCCCACGTGCACGACAAGCCCACCGATGGCGGCAACAGCAACAACTTCTATGGCCTGAAAGACCGCGACTTCCGCAAGACCCGCGCCGACATCAGCACCATTTCGTTCGAACACGACTTCAGCGACACCATGACGCTGAAAAACACCCTGCGCCATGGCAATACTGGCCAGGACTACATCCTGACCCAGCCCGACGACAGCCAGAAGAACGTCAACAAGTACGGCACCGTATGGCGCCGCGCCAACGCCCGGGTCAGCACCACCGAGACCACCACCAACCAGACCGATCTGTTTGGCGAGTTCAACCTGCTTGGCTTCAAGAACAACTACTCCACCGGCGTTGAGTTCACCCGTGAAGTCAGCAACGTGACCGGCTACACCTTCGCCAACCCGGCGAACAGCAACCCCGGCGCCACTTCGCCAGGTGGCACCGGTTGCCAGCCTGGAGAAACCAACGGTGGTACCTGTACTTCGCTGAGCAACCCGAACCCGGACGACGACTACACTGGCACCATCACCCGCAACTACGCGGGCACCAGGACTACCGCCAATACCCGTGCCATCTATGCCTTCGACACCATCGAACTGGACCCGCAATGGCTGCTGAACCTGGGCACGCGTTTCGACAGCTTTGATACCAAGGCCGACAGCGCCACCACCGGCAAGACCAAGAACGATTCCACCTTCTGGAACTGGCAGGCCGGCCTGGTCTACAAGCCAACCGACAACGGCAGCATCTATGCCTCGTTCGCTACCTCGGCCACACCGCCGGGCGCCATGCTTAACGAAGGTATTGATGGCAACCCGCTGACGGCAGGCAACAGCACCCTGCAGAGCGACCTGGAACCGGAAACCACCAAGAACTACGAAATCGGTACCAAGTGGGACGTACTGCAGGACCGCGTCTCGTTGACCGCGGACATTTTCCGTACCGAGAAGGAAAACACCCGGGTACTGACCGCCAACAACACCTACGAAAACGCCGGCAAGACCCGTGTCGACGGTTTCGAACTGTCGGCCACCGGCAAGATCACCGAGAAATGGCAGGTATTCGCTGGGTATAGCTACCTGGACAGCGAGATCGTCAGCGGTGGCCTGTCCGGCCGCAACGGCACCGTCACAGGGGGAGCCGCTACCGACGGCAATGAACTGCCCAACACACCGAAACATAGCGCCAGCCTGTGGACCACGTACCAGGTGGCGCCGAAGCTGACCATCGGCGGCGGTGCCTTCTACGTGGGTGAAGTCTGGGGCGACACTGCCAATACCGTGTATGTCCCGTCCTACACGCGCTACGACGCCATGGCGGCGTACAAGCTGAACAAAAACGTCGACTTCCAGCTCAACGTGCAGAACCTGACCGACAAGGTCTACTACGACAAGGCCTACGCCGCGCATTTCGCCAACCAGGCGGCCGGCCGAACCGTGCTGTTCAGCACCAACTTCCACTTCTGATTCAAGAGAAGTGCCCCCAGGCCCCGCTCACTGTTGAGCGGGGCTTTTGCATGCATGAGATTTATTCGCAACCGATGCGGCATAATGCGCGCCGCATTCAGTGCCCGATTCGGCAAGGTGATTAAACGTGTTGAAGAAAACACTGTTCCAACTGCATTGGTTTTTCGGCATCACGGCGGGCCTGGTACTTGCCCTGATGGGGGTGACCGGTGCGCTGGTATCGTTCCAGGATGAAATCCTGCGGGCCTTGAACCCCGACACGTTGCGCGTGCAGGTGCAGGACAGTGGCGTGCTGCCGCCTTCGGCCCTGGTGCCCAAGCTGGAGGCCGCCAAGGGCAAGCCGATTACCGCCTTGTGGGTGGAAACCGACACCGGCCTGGCCTCACGGGTGTTCTACATGCCCCCGCCTGGCGAGCGTCGCGGTGAACTGCGCTACTTCAATGCCTACACCGGCGAGCTGTTGGGCAAGGTGCGTGGCGAAGGTTTCTTTGGCTTCACCTTGCAGTTGCACCGTTTCCTGGCCATGGGCGAGGTGGGCAAGAACATCACCGGGGCCTGTACCCTTATCCTGGTGTTCTTTTGCCTGTCAGGCCTTTACCTGCGCTGGCCACGCCAGGCGCTGAACTGGCGCGCATGGCTGACCCTGGACTGGGCCAAGAAGGGCCGCGGCTTCAACTGGGACCTGCACGCGGTGGCAGGCACCTGGTGCCTGCTGTTTTACCTGTTGCTGTCGGTGACGGGGCTGTTCTGGTCCTATGACTGGGCACGCGAAGGCATGACCTCGCTACTGGGCAGTGCGCCAAAAGGCGAACACCGCGAAGGCCAGCGTGGCGGCCGCACGCCACGGCCGATGCCGCCCACAGGCCCGGTAAACGTCAATTACGACGCAGTGTGGGACAGCATCCGCAGCCAGGCCGGCCCCGCCCTGCGCGCCTACAACCTGCGGCTGGCGCCCAATGGCCAGCCGATCACGGTCTTTTACCTGCTGCACAACGCCCCGCACGAGCGCGCGTTCAACAGCCTGATTCTCGACCCCCTGTCCGGCCAGGTGCGCAAGCATGAGCGCTTCGCCGACAAGCCCTTGGGCGGCCAGTTGCTGGACAGCGTCTACGCCCTGCACGTGGGCAGCTACTTCGGCCTCGCCGGGCGCATCCTCAACACCGTGGCGGCGCTGACCATGCCGCTGTTCCTGGTCACAGGCTGGCTGCTGTACCTGGACCGCCGCCGCAAGAAAGGCCTGGTACGCGCCGCGCGCCAGCAACTGGACAACGTCGAGGCCCAGGCGGATGGCTGGCTGATCGGCTTCGCCAGCCAGAGCGGGTTCGCCGAGCAACTGGCCTGGCAGAGCGCCAGCCAGTTGCAGGCCGCCGGCCTGCCGGTGCGAGTAGAACCACTGTCGCGACTGGGCGAAGCAGACCTGTGCCAGGCCTCGCACGCCTTGTTCGTGGTCAGCACCTTCGGTGACGGCGAAGCGCCCGACAGTGCTCGTGGGTTTGAACGCAAGGTACTGGGCCAGGCCATGGGGCTTGGCCACATGAAGTATGCATTGCTGGCGCTGGGCGACCGCCACTACCCACATTTCTGTGGCTTTGGCCTGCGCTTGCATCACTGGCTCGGCCAACAGGGCGCCCAAAGCGCCTTCGAACCGGTGCAGGTAGACAGCGCCGACCCACTGCGCCTGCAACAGTGGCAGGAGCAACTGGGCCAGTTGACCGGTGCCCAACCGACCATGGCCTGGCAGGCGCCGCTGTACGAAGACTGGACGCTGAGCGAACGCCAGCGGCTGAACCCGGGCAGCCAGGGCGCCCCGGTGTACCTGCTGCGCCTGGCGCCACCGGCGCCCCACGGCTGGGAGGCCGGCGACCTGGTCGAGATGATGCCGCGCCTGACCACCGACGTGCCGCTGCAAACTCAGGCCCGGGAATATTCCATCGCTTCCTTGCCCGGGGACGGCGGGCTGGAGCTGATCGTGCGCCAGGAGCGTCACCCCGACGGCACCCTCGGCCTGGGCTCAGGCTGGCTCACTGAACATGCGCCAGTGGGCGCGGCCATCAGCCTGCACGTGCGGCGCAACAACGGCTTCCATGCACCGCGCGATGAGGCGCCGGTGATACTGATCGGCAACGGCACCGGCCTGGCAGGCCTGCGCAGCTTGCTCAAGGCGCGCATCGCCAAGGGCCACCTGCGCAACTGGCTGGTGTTTGGCGAGCGCAACCAGGCCCATGACTTCCTCTGCCGCGATGAGCTGCAGGGCTGGCTGGCGGGCGGCCAGCTGGCACGCCTGGACCTGGCGTTTTCCCGCGACCAGGCGAAGAAAGTCTACGTGCAGGACCGCTTGCGCGAGCATGCACGACTGCTGCGCGAGTGGGTGGCCGAGGGGGCTTTGATCTATGTGTGCGGCAGCCTTCAGGGCATGGCGGGCGGGGTCGATGAAGTGCTGCGTGAAGTGCTTGGGGCGGCTACCCTCGAAACGCTGAGCGAACAAGGGCGCTACCGCCGCGACGTTTACTGATAACGGGCGCGCACACCCTGTGGGACCGGGCGCCAGCTCGGGAACCAGGCGCCGCGGTGTAACTGATACCGCAAGGCGCCCCCTTCCCGAGCTGGCGCCTGGTCCCACAGCGGTGTGCCTGCAACCCTGAACTGACACTACAAGGTGCGTCAGGCCTTGACGGGCTCTACCGCCAGTTCCACCACTTCGGCTTTCTTGATCACTGCATACACCACTGCCGTCACCGCGGCCCCGGCGGCAATCGCCAGCAGGTACAGCAGTGCATGGTTGATGGCGTTGGGGATCAGCATCACGAACAATCCGCCATGGGGCGCCATGAGTTTGCAGCCGAAGTACATGGACAGCGCACCGGTCAAGGCGCCCCCGGCGATGCTGGCCGGGATGACCCGCAAGGGGTCCTTGGCGGCAAAGGGAATGGCGCCTTCGGAAATGAAGCACAACCCCAGTACCAACGCGGCCTTGCCCGCTTCACGCTCGCTCTGGGCGAATTTGCGGCGGGCCAGGAAGGTAGCGATGCCCAGGCCGATGGGGGGCACCATGCCCGCAGCCATGGTGGCGGCCATCGGCGCGTAGCTCTGGGAGGCCAGCAGGCCAACCGAGAACGCGTACGCCGCCTTGTTGATCGGCCCTCCCAGATCGACGCACATCATGCCACCCAGCAGTACCCCCAGCAGGATGGCATTGGTGGTGCCCATGCTGTCGAGGAAGTGGGTCAGCGCTTCGAGCATGCCGGCCACCGGCTTGCCCACCACGTAGATCATCACCAGGCCGGTGAACAAGCTGGCCAGCAACGGAATGATCAGGATCGGCTTGAGCGCTTCCAGGCTCGCGGGCAACCGCGCGTAGCGGTTGATGGCCTTGGCGGCATAACCGGCGATGAAGCCGGCGGCAATGCCGCCGATGAAGCCCGCCCCCAGGGTGCTGGCCAGCAAGCCGCCGATCATGCCGGGCGCCAGCCCAGGCCGGTCGGCGATCGAGTAGGCGATGTAACCAGCCAGCAGCGGCACCATCAGCTTGAAGGCGCTATCGCCACCAATCTGCATCAGCGCGGCCGCCAAGGTGCCTGGCTCCTTGAACGCGGTGATGCCGAACACGAACGACAGCGCGATCATCAGGCCACCCGCCACCACCATTGGCAGCATGTACGACACACCGGTCAGCAAGTGCTTGTAGACCCCGGTTTTCTCCTGCTTGGCTGGCGCGGCGGCACCCGTGCTGGCCGCGGACTCCTGCTTGCCCTCGGCCAGGGCCTTGTCGAGGATCGACTTGGCCTGCTTCAGTGCCACGCCCGTGCCGCAGCGGTAGATACGCTTGCCGGCGAACCGCTCGGTGGCCACATCGATGTCGGCCGCCAGCAGTACCACGTCGGCGTCCTTGATGGCCGCGGCGCTGAGCGGGTTGCGCGCGCCCACCGAGCCCTGGGTCTCGACCTGCAGGTCGTAGCCCATTTGCTTGGCGGCGGTCTGCAAGGCTTCGGCCGCCATGAAGGTGTGGGCTACGCCGGTCGGGCATGCAGTAATGGCCACCAGCCGCGGCGCACGGTCGGCTACCGGGGCGATAGCGGCGTCGGTACACGCCTCGTGAACCTTGGCCTGCTCCGCGGCCTGGCGCAGGAACGCGTCGGCGTCCTGCAGGGCCGCCGCCGGGCTGCTCTGGAACAGGCGCTTGCCGACAAAGCGGCTGAGGTCGACAGGGCCGGTGTTGATCACCAGTACCCAGTCGGCGGCCGCGATGGTGGCCGGCGACAGTTTGTTTTCCGGGTGCTGCGGGTCGTGCACCTCAACGCTGGTGCTCCAACCCTGGCGCTGGGCCACAGCGTCGAGCAGACGCGCACTGAGGACACTGGAGACGCGGCCGCTGGGGCAGGCCGTGACGATGGCAAGTTTCATCTCATACCCTCTTATTGTTCTGTCAGCGCGCGCACGCAGACGCCGCTTTCGAGCCGCGCCAATTCAGCGTGGTCACGGATGCCAAAGCCAATCTGGCTGACCGCCATGGCGGCGATGGCGGTGGCGGTGCACAAGGTCTGCTCCGGCGCAGTGCCGCTGAGCAGGCCATGGACCATGCCCGCCAGCAGCGAGTCGCCAGCGCCCACGGTGCTGCCGATGTCCACGGTGGGTGGCAGCGCTTGCAGGGCTTGCTGGCCACTGAACCAGTTGACGCCCTGGGCGCCCTGGGAAATCACCACGTGCTCGATCCCTCGGTCACGCAAGCGCGTGGCCAGGGCCTGCTGCTGGGCCGGGGTATCCACCGCTTCACCCAATGCTTCGCTCAGCTCGGCGGTGTTCGGCTTGATCAACCATGGCTGCGTCTGCAGGCCGACGCGCAAGGCAGCGCCGCTGGTGTCCAGGGCGACCTTCAGGCCCATGGCGACCAGGCGTTCCAGCAAGGCCTGCAACCACTGCGCATTGATACCGCGCGGCAGGCTGCCGGCCACGACCACGGCGTCATGAGCGGGGGCGATCTGTTCCAGGCGCGCCAGCAGCGCAGCCTGGGCGTCGTCGTCGACGAATGCACCGGGGCCGTTGAGGTCGGTGATGCGCCCGCCGTGCTCGGCCAGCTTGATGTTGGTGCGGGTCTCACCCGGCACGCGGATGAACTCGTCGGTGAAGCCCCGGGCCTGGAACAGCGCTTCGAACGGCAGCACGTTGTCCTCGCCGAGGAAACCGGCCACGGTCAGGTCATGGCCCAGGTCAGCCAGCACCTGGGCGACGTTGATGCCCTTGCCGGCGGCATGGCTGTGCATGGCCGTGGTGCGGTTGACGTCGCCCACCAGCAGGCTGTTGAGCGCCACGGTCAGGTCCAGCGCCGGGTTCAGGGTCAGGGTCAGGATCTTGGCCATCTACTGTTTCTCCACCAGGGCGCGCACGTCAGCGGCGCTGCCCAGGCCCAGCGCGGTCTGCGCCAGGCTTTTCGCATGTTCCAGGGTCAACTCGCGCACCCCGGCCTTAACCTCGGCAATGCTGCGCGCCGAGACACTCAATTCATCCACGCCCAGGCCCACCAGCAGCGGCACGGCCAGGGGGTCGGCAGCCAATTCACCACAGATGCCTACCCACTTGCCGTGGGCATGGGCAGCTCGCACGGTGATGTCGATCAGTTGCAGCACCGCCGGGTGCAGGCCATCAGCCTGGGCAGACAAGGTCGGGTGGCCACGGTCGATGGCCAGGGTGTACTGGGTCAGGTCATTGGTGCCGACACTGAAGAAGTCCACCTCCTTGGCCAGTACTGGCGCCAGCAGCGCAGCGGATGGCACCTCGATCATGATGCCCAGTTGCAGGTCGGCAACCGGGATTTCCAGGCGCAGGCGCTCGGTCATGTCCCGGGCCTGGCGCCACTCCTCGACACTGCCCACCATGGGGAACATGATCCGCAGCGGACGGTTGTCGGCGGCGCGCAACAGGGCGCGCAGCTGGCTTTCCATCACGTCGGGACGCTGCAGGGTCAGGCGAATGCCGCGCACGCCCAGGAAAGGGTTTTCTTCCTTGGCGATCGGCCAGTAAGGCAGCGGTTTGTCACCGCCCACATCCAGCGTGCGCACCACCAGTGGCCGGCCAGCCAGGCCATCGAGCACTCGGCGGTACTCGGCTTCCTGGATGGCTTCATCGGGCGCCTGGGAATGGGCCATGAAGATCAGTTCGGTGCGCAACAGGCCGACACCTTCGGCGCCCTGCTCCACCGCGGCCTTGACGCCGGCGCTCTCGCCGATGTTGGCGAACACTTCAACGGCGTGGCCGTCGCGGGTCACCGCGGTTTCCAGGCGCCGGGCATCTGCGGCTTCCTGGCGCCGGGCGCGGGTTTCGCGCTCTTCGATGGCGCGCTGGCGCACCTCTTCGCTAGGCTCGACCACCAAGTGGCCGCGCTGGCCATCGAGCATCAACGGGCAGCCGGACTTGAGCAACAGCACGGCCTCGCCCGCCCCGACAATGGCCGGGATACCCAGTGCGCGAGCGACGATGGCGCTGTGGGCGGTGGCGCCGCCACGTGCGGTTAGAATACCGGCCACGCGGGCCGGGTCCAGACGGGCAACGTCCGATGGGCCCACCTCGTCCATCACCAGGATATAAGGCTGGCTGGGTTCATCGGCACTTTGCACGCCACACAGCTGCGCCAGCACGCGGCGGCCGATGTCGCGCAGGTCGGCGGCACGCTCGGCCAGCAGCGCATCCTGCAGGGCTTCCTGCTGGCGAGCGGCGGCCTCGATGACACTGATCCACGCCGCCGGAGCGCTTTCACCCTGCTTCAGGCGGCTGGCAACTTCCTCAGTCAGCGCCGGGTCGTCGAGCATTTCCTGGTGGGTCACGAAAATCTCGCGAATGGCCTTGGCCTGGCTGCGGCGAATAAGGCCTTCAATGTCTTCACGCACCTGAACCAGTGCGTCTTGCAAACGCTGGTGCTCCACCGGATGGGATTCGCCGCGCAGCGGGTAGTCGAATGCCTGTGGCACCTGCACATGGGCCGGGCCCATGGCGATACCGGGCGCCGCGGCGATACCCTGAAGCTGCTGGCCGGCCACCGGGGCCTGAACCTTGGGCGTGACGACCACGGTTTCTTCGACCACCACGGCCACTTCGGCAACCGCTGGCAGCGGCTCGACCTCCTCGCCCAGGCCTTCTTCTACCGCCGCCAGCAACGCGGCCAGGGCGTCGTTGGCGATGGCCGGCTCGGCAATGAACTCCAGCACCTGGCCGCGACGGGCGCCCAGGCTCAACAGTTTGCTCAGGCTTTTGGCCGACACGGCAGGCTCGGCGCTGTCCACCAGGCGCAGGTGAATCTCGCCCTCGAAGCGCTTGGCCAGTTGCGCCAGCACCTTGGCCGGACGCGCGTGCAGGCCGTGGGCGTTGGGCAGGCCAATACGGGCGCTGGGCCAGTCGGCGGGCACGTCACCGCCCAAGGCTTCCAGTACCGCGCGCGGGTTGGTGGCGCGGCCCAGTTCCTGGCCGCGGCCTTCGATCAGCAAGCCACACAAACGCTCCAGCAGGGCCTGGTGCGCCTCGCCCAGGCTGGCCAGGCAAAACAGCCCGGTCAGCGGCTGGCCCAGGTAGCGCAGCGGATGTTGGGGGGTAACGAACGCCAGCCCGGGCTTCTTCACGGTCTGCTCGCTGTGCAGCCACCACAGGCCATCGCCCAAGGGCAAGGCTTCGACTTGTTGCAGCACGGCGGCAAAGCCATTGCTGACACAGTCGGCTTGGCGCAACAGGCGCGCGCCGCGCCATACCAGCTCTTCGAAGTCTTCGGCGGCCACGCCCAGGCTGATCATCTGGGCATCCAGCGCCAGCTCTTGCGGCGCACCCTGCAAGAGCTTCAACAAGGCCTCAGGGGTGCTGGCCGTGCGCAACGCCTGGCCCAGGTCAGTCTCGCCCAGCGCGCGGGTCAGCAGTTGCAGCAGGCGCAGGTGCTCGTCGGACTTGGCCGCGATGCCGATGGCCAGGTATACGATCTGGCCGTCGCCCCAGTCCACGCCCTGGGGAAATTGCAGCAGGCGCACGCCGGTGGCGAACACCAGATCACGGGTTTCCGGGGTGCCGTGGGGAATGGCGATGCCTTGCCCCAGGAAGGTGGAACCCTGGGCCTCGCGTGCTTGCAGGCCCGCCAGGTAGCCCTCGGCGACCAGGCCGTCGGCCACCAGCTTTTCAGCCAGCAATTGCAGGGCGGCGGGTTTATCCACGGCACTCTGGGCCATGGATATCTGCTCTATAGTGAGCTCGAGCATGCCAATCTCCTTTACGGCATCCACAGGATGCAGAAGTCTTGTTTTAAGGGTGCAGCATAGGACTGAATTCCCCGCGGAGTCAGCCCAGAGCTGTTGGACAACTTCAGCCAGCCATCGACGGGAAAATTTACTGACCACCCCGACAGATTTTTTTCGGCAGAAAACACGCCGGCTGAATCGTTTAACCTAGAATGACAGGCACGTTACCCGATAATCTTCAGGCATTGAAGCCCAACCTGACGGCGGCATTGCGACAATCGTCGCCTGCCGCGGTGGCCAACGATGGTGAACAATGCACCGGGCAGCCTGAACGCCCGGCGTCGCACGCCGCAAAACAAGGAATACTCGGTTGAAACTCAGTGATATTGCCCGCCTGGCCGGAGTGTCGGTGACCACCGCCAGTTACGTGATCAACGGCAAGGCGCAACAGCAGCGCATCAGCAAGACCACCGTGGAACGTGTCCAGGCGGTGGTGCTGGAACACGGCTTCACGCCCAACCCCCAGGCCGCCGGCCTGCGTAGCCGCCATACGCGCACGCTGGGCTTCATTCTTCCCGACCTGGAGAACCCCAGCTACGCACGCATCGCCAAGCGCCTGGAAAAACGCGCGCGCGAGCATGGTTATCAACTGCTGATCGCCAGTTCCGATGACGAGCCGGCCAGCGAACTGCAACTGCAGCAATTGTTCAAGGCCCGCCGCTGCGACGCCCTGTTCGTCGCCAGTTGCCTGCCGACCGACGACACCAGCTATCTGGAACTGCAAAACAAGGGCTTGCCGGTCATTGCCATCGACCGGGTGATGGACACCCACCATTTCTGCTCGGTGGTCAGTGACGACCAGCACGCCGCCCTGCAATTGACCAGCAGCATCCTGCGCACAGCCCCCAAGGACATCGCCCTGATCGGCGCCCGCCCCGAGCTGAGCATCAGCCAGGCCCGCGCCGCCGGTTTTCATCAGGCCGTGGAAGGCTTCAACGGCAAGGTGCTGGTGTCCGAGGGCGAGGCATTCAGCCGCGAATGTGGCCGTCAGTCCATGGCCGACCTGGTGCAGCAACTGGGCCATCTGCCGGCAGCGCTGGTGACGACCTCCTATGTACTGCTGCAAGGGGTGTTCGATGTGCTGCAAGGCCATCAGGACGAGTTCCCCTCGCTGCACCTGGCGACGTTCGGCGACACCCAACTGCTGGATTTCCTGCCCTTGCCCATCAATGCCATGGGCCAGCAGCACGACCTGATCGCCAGCAAGGCCCTGGAACTGGCGCTGGCCGCGGTGGAGCGCAACGAGTACCACCCTGGCGTGCACGCCATAGCCCGTACCTTCAAGCAGCGTATTTTCGAGGGGTGAGCCATGGGGCTGATCGACACCCACACCCACCTGGACTTCCCCGACTTCGACGCAGACCGCCCCGCGTTGCTGGCCAATGCGCGCGCCCTGGGCGTGCAACGCATGGTGGTGCTGGGCGTACACCAGGCCAATTGGCAGCGGGTGTGGGACCTGGTGCAAAGCGACGCGCAGCTCTATGCCGCGTTTGGCCTGCACCCGGTGTACCTGGACGAGCACCAGCCTGCGCATGTGAACGAACTGCGCGGCTGGCTGGAGCGCCTGGCTGGGCATCGGCAGGTGTGCGCGGTGGGCGAATTCGGCCTGGACTACTTCCTCGAAGACCTGAACCGCGAACGCCAGCAAGCCTTGTTCGAGGCACAGTTAACACTGGCGGCCGAGTTCGAATTACCGGTGTTGCTGCACGTGCGGCGCAGCCACGCGGCGGTGATCGCCACGCTCAAGCGTTTCAAGCTAAAGCGCGCGGGGGTCATCCATGCCTTCGCTGGCAGTCATGAAGAAGCGCGGGAATACCTGAAACTAGGCTTCAAACTGGGGCTTGGCGGAGCGGGCACTTGGCCGCAGGCGGTGAAGCTGCGCAAGACCCTGGCCCGCCTGCCGCTGGAAGCCGTGGTGCTGGAGACCGACTCACCGGACATGGCCCCGGTGATGTACGCCGGGCAGCGCAACAGCCCGGAGCATTTGCCGATGATTGCCGAGGCCTTGGCCGAGGTCATGGGGGTTGATGCACAGACGTTGGCGGCGGCCAGCACCGCGAATGCCTGCGACGTGTTCCACTGGCCTTACGCCTGACCACTCACGCCCCTGGTGCACAGGGTTGCCCCCGGCAATCCGAAGCTCAGAACAGCACTGTCCACAGGGCAATGACGGCATACCACAGCACCGCCGAGCGCAGCAGCAGCTCCCAGAGGCTGTCGAGGCTGGCGACACCCGCCTCGCCCGCCGCCGTGGCCGGCAGCTCACCCGCCACGCGGCCGACATCCGCGATCAGCTGCTTGGCGCCTATGCCCCAGTGCAGCACCTCATGGAGCATCACCTTGCCCACCGCGACGAAGTTGCCCACCAGGGCAAAGCTCACCGCCAGCACCCGCACAGGCAACCAGTCAAAGGCATGGCGAATGCTGCCCGCCCGTGACACCACGCCAGGGTGCTTGGCATTGCGCACCGCCAGCGCCAGCAGGCGATAGACCAGCGCCGCCACCGGTCCCAGCAGCACATACCAGAAGATCACCGCGAAAAAGCTTTGGTACGCCTGCCACAGCAGGTTGTCCTGCACCTTGGCCAACAAGCCCGACTCATCGTCGGCCGTCAGCCCAAGGTCACGCTCAGCCACATGCACGGCCGCCTGCTCGTCCCCGCGCCGCCAGGCATCGCGAAACGGCCCAAGGCCGGCTTTCACATCGCCACGGCCAAGGCTGTAGATCACCACCCACAGGTGAACCGGCAACGCCAACAGGCCATAGGCCACAGGCTTGAGCGCCAGCAGCACGGCCCCCAGGACTAACGCCGGCAGCAATACCCACAGCGCCAGAACGAGCGCCGGCTCCTTGGCGAGCCGAGGCTTGGCTTCCAGGCGGGCCAACTCGGCCAACCAGGCGCGATCCCCTTGCAACCGATGGCGCAACGCCGAGAACTTTTCGATGACCAACACCAGCACCAACACCAGAAAACTCATTGCGCGCCCTCGGGGGCCAGCAGGCTGGCGCGGTAGCGCGCCCAGTCGAAATGCGGCCCTGGATCTGTCTTGCGCACCGGGGCAATGTCGCTGTGCCCGCAGATACGCGATGAAGTAATGGCCGGGTACTGCGCTTGCAGCTGCCGGGTCAGTTGGGCCAGCGCCTGGTACTGGGCGTCGGTGAACGGCTCGAAGTCGGTGCCTTCCAGTTCAATGCCGATGGAGAAGTCATTGCAGGTTTCACGCCCTTCGAAACTCGACACCCCGGCGTGCCAGGCCCGTTGCAGGCAAGAGACGAACTGGGTGAGCGCGCCGTCACGCTCGATCAGGAAGTGCGCCGACACCTTGAGTTCGGCGATGGTCTCGAAGAACGGATGGGCGCTGCGGTCCAGCTGGTTCTGGAAGAACTGCTGCACACGGCCGGTCTTGAACTGGCCAGGTGGCAGGCTGATGTTGTGGATCACCAGCAGGGAGATCTCGCCCTCGGGCCGCTCGTTGAAGTTCGGCGAGGGGCAGTGCTGCGCCGGCTGGCACCAGCCAGTGGCGGGATCAATCGTCATCGGGTTTCCTTGGCAACACGGGTCGTCGGCCCAGTATGCCCCGCCATGGGCCGGCAGGTCAGCCCACTATTTGTTTTTCAGCCGTCGCAGGTTGCTGACCACCGAATCCAGCGCCCGGTCGAACAGCAATGCGTCATCGAGCAGGCGCACGCTGCCGCGACGGAACTCGACCGCCAGGCCGCTGCGGGTCTTTTCCAGCACTTTCATGCCGGTGCGGTTGACGAACACATACTTGTCGGTAGCTTCGATGATGGCCGCCAGCTTGCAGCGCTGGCGATGGTCTTCATCCTCCACGAACTCAACCCAGCAACCGGTGCGCAGCTTGCTTACCTGCAGCATGCCAGGGTCATCGGCCGGCAGGCGCACCTGGACCTGCGGCGCGTCGCCGTGCCCGGCCAGGACGATTTCCTCCACCACCGCCACCAGCGCCGCGGGCTCCTGCCCTTCCGCCCACGCGGCGGGCTGGCGTGCATCGCGCTTGAGCGCTTGCACGTGCAACACCTCCAACTGGCTGAAGAATTCACTGGTGGCAAAGGGGTCGAACGCCGAACTGGTCAAACCTTCGCGCAAGGCCTTGAGCAGGCCGGGCACCACCTGCAACAGGCGCTCATGGGCCTGGGGCTCGTCATGGGGCTCGACGCTCCAGATCAGGTCGTCCATGGTCGTTAGCCCTTCCTGCCATTGCGGCGAACCGTCGCCATGCTTCAGGCAAGTCAGCAGCAGCACCTTGCTCCAGGCTTCTTCCAGCAGGCGCACCACCACCAGGGGCATCACCTTGCCCAGCAAGCGGCTGTTGAGTTCCTGCTGCACACGCTGGCGGGCGAGCTCGGCCTTGGCACGGCCTTCCTCGGCGTCCCGGGTGCGCTGCTCGAGCAGTTCGCTGCGGCGCCGCTCATCCGCGGTGAAGGCCAGGAAGTCGGCCAGCAGTTCGGAGAAGATCGCCGTGTCGTCGACGAAGTCGTTGAGCAGGCGCTGCACGATCTGCTCGATGCGCAGGTACAGGCTGTCACGCTGATAATCGTCACGGTTGCCCCAGCCCATGGCGGCCGACGCAATTTCGTTGAGCAGGCGACGGGCCGGGTGGCTGCCGCGGCTGAAGAAGCTCTTGTCGAGCACCGCCACCTTGAGCATCGGGATTTGTAGCCGGCCGATCAAGGCCTTCAGCGAGTCAGGCAGGTTGCGGTCGTCGAGAATGAACTCGAACAGCATGGTGATGAGGTTGATCACGTCTTCGTCGACGACCCCGATCACCCGGAACCTGCCGCTCTTGACGCTCACGCGGGTCAGCAACTGCTCCAGCTGGTGGCGCAGGTCGTAGTCATCCTGGGCGGCCTGGGACGCCGGCACGTACTGTTGCAGGTGGGACAGCAAGCGCATCAGGTCATTGGTGGAGATGGGTTGCGCTTCCTGGGCGCTCTCCAGCTTGGGCGCCACACTGCCACGCAGTTGGTGCAGCAATTCCTGCAGGGCGCCGAATACTTCCTGCACGCTTTCATCGAGCTGCGCGCCTGGCTGGGTGCCCGCCGAAGGGGCGTCTTCGCGGCGCTGGGCGGGGCGCGCCGGCGCACGGTCGGCGCTGCGCCGCGCCGGGGCGGCCTTGAGTTCAGGCAGCACGCCCGTGGCGATCAACAGCTGATTGGCCTCGGCGTACAACTGGTCGGTATCGGCCAGCACGTATTTCTCGAACAGCTTGAGCACGATCAGCTTGACCTTGATCTCCACGCCCAGGTTGCGCCCGGCCTGCAGGAAGTAGTCGCAGACCATGGCCGGCCCCAACGGGTTGGTGGCATCGTCCAGGCGCTTGAGCACCAGAGCGTTGAGCCGTGCAGTCAACTGGCCAAGGGCCAGGCCGTCGCGGGCCAGGACCTTGCCGACCATGGCGTCCAGGGCAACCGTGCGCTCCAGGTCGTCATTGGCGACCAGTTCCAGTTTGTCGTAATTGACCGGGGCTGCGACGGTGGGCTCGGCGATCTCGTATTGGCCGATGGCCACGAAGGCCTCATTGAGCCTTTCCAGGAAGCCACGCTCGATACTCTTGCGCTTGAGGCGCAGGTCGCGCATGGCTTCGAAAAAGGTGTTCTGCTCGACATTGTTGTGGGCCTTGTCGGCCATCTCGAACAGCGTGTCATCGGCATTGTCGAACAGCGCCTGCAAGCCCTGGCGCAACTGCTGGGCAGCCTTGTCGCGCACTTGCAGCAGTACAACGGGCAGGCGTGCCAGAGGCGTCTGATTGGCGTTATCAGCAGCAGCCTTGTTCAACGGCACGACTTTCCCATCGTTTTGCATCCCGTCCTCCAGAAAGAATGAGGGTCGCTATCGCTCTAGTATGCAGGTTACCCACGCCCGCCCACAGCCCTCTGTCGCAACGCCTTTGTAAGCGCCGTCACGCAGAGTGGAAACAAAGATTCGAAGCGTCAAGCCTATGGCGCCAAATACAAGGCACTCATTATCTGCAAAAGCACGCCGCTCGGCTAGAGCACCCGCGGCAGTTATTTACCGGGCGATGCGAAGTGGACAACAAAACCGGCAAAAAGCTCCGCAACGCCGAATGATTTGCTGGCTTTTCGCTGCTCGGCGGCCTGGCTATCGCAAGGCTTCGCGCCGGGCACCGGCTGCCCTATAATCCGGCCACTTTGCTTGTGGAGCCTGCTATGCCGAATCTACGCCTCGCCGACCTGACTGCCGAGATAGAAGCCAACGTGCGCCGCGCGTTGCTGGAAGACATTGGCAGCGGCGACATCACCGCCCAGCTGATCCCGGCCGAGCGCCTGGCCAAGGCCACCATCATCACCCGCCAGGACTGCGTGGTCGCCGGCACCGCCTGGGTGGACGCGGTGTTCCGCCAGCTCGACCCGCGCGTGGCGGTGCACTGGCAGGTCGTCGACGGCCAGCGCGCCACGGCGAACCAGGCCCTGTTCCACCTCGAAGGCCCGGCGCGCTCGCTGCTGAGCGGCGAACGCACGGCGTTGAATTTCCTGCAGATGCTGTCGGCCGTCGCCACCCAGGCCCGCGCCCTGGCTGACAAGGTAGCCGCCACCCAGGTCAAGCTGCTGGACACACGCAAAACCCTGCCGGGCCTGCGCCTGGCACAGAAATACGCTGTCACCTGCGGTGGCTGCCACAATCACCGCATCGGCTTGTACGACGCCTTCCTGATCAAGGAAAACCACATCGCCGCCAGCGGCGGCATCGCCCAGGCCATCAGCGCCGCGCACCGCATCGCGCCCGGCAAGCCGGTGGAAATCGAAGTGGAAAGCCTGGAAGAACTCAAGGAAGCCCTGGCCGCTGGCGCCGACATCATCATGCTTGACGAACTCAGCCACGACGACATGCGTGAAGCAGTGCGCCTGAATGCCGGTAAGGCCAAACTGGAAGCCAGCGGCGGCATCAACGAAAGCACCTTGCTGCCCATCGCCCAGACCGGTGTGGACTACATTTCCATCGGCGCCATGACCAAGGACGTCAAGGCCATCGACCTGTCGATGCGCCTGAGTCTGTGAAACATCACCCCACGAGATGAACGAAGGTATTGGAGTACTCGCAGTGACGAACACGCTCAACCCCGGGGCCGACACGGTCTACATCATCCGCATCGACGGCACTCGCCTGGGTCCTTTCCAGACCCAGGTAGAACCGAACAAGGCGCTGATCTACGAAGTAACCCTGAACGCCGGCGCCGGCGACACCCTGGAACACCACCGCGAAGGTGGCGCGGTGGACAAGTACCTGATCACCAACACCCACTTCCAGCCGCAAATGACCACCGTAGCCGCGCATTACACCGTGCGGTGGCGGCAAGAGGGCTGACTTGCGAATTTAGCCCCCCTCCTCTGTGGGACAGGGCGAAGCTCGGGAAGCCGGCACCACGCAGCCACTTAAACTGCGCGCCGTCCTTTTCCCGAGCTTCGCCCGGTCCCACACGGTTGCCCCCCGCTACGGCATCAACGGCAAACACTCCACTTGAGGGCGCGCGAACAGATACCCCTGCATCAGGCGGATCCCCAGCCCCAGCAACGCATCTCGCTCCCCCGCCGTCTCCACCCCCTCGGCCAGCAAGGTAATGCCCAAGCGCTGCGCCACCAGCACGATCCCCGCCACGATGGCCTCACGCACCGGGTCGCTGTCGATAGACCGCGTCAACGCCATGTCCAGCTTCAGCACCTGAGGCTGAAAGGTCGCCAACAGATTCAACCCGGAATACCCCGAGCCGAAATCATCGATCGCCGTGGTAAACCCCTGGCGCTCATACGCCTTGAAAATGGACTTCAGATGCTCCGGGTCCTCTACCCGCTCCCCCTCGGTCACTTCGAACATCAAGCGATCCAAGGGAAAACTCGATGCCTCCGCCGCCTCGAGGGTCGCCCGGATACAGGTCTCGGCGCGGTACACGGCGTTGGGCAGGAAGTTGATGCTCAGCTTGCAATCAGGGATGCCCACCAAGCCCAACCCGGCTGCCAGCTCAATGGCCTTCACCCGGCAGGCCTGGTCGAAGCGGTAGCGGTTACCGTCATTGACCTTGCCCAGCACGCTGGCCGCCGACTCGCCGTTGGGGCCGCGCACCAGGGCCTCGTAGGCGTAGAGCTTGCCGGTGGAAACGTCGAGAATGGGCTGGAACGCCATGGTGAACTGGAAATCCAGGCCTTCCAGGTTGCGGCATTGGGCACAGCCGGTGGGTTCGAAGGGGTGGGGGAAGAAGGTTTGGGTCATTGCTCCTCCGGGGAGGCAAATATTTTGTCCGGTGAGCTTGTCACCCTGGGCCGAGCTAACAAATACCAGCGTTTGAAATGAAAAACCCCCAATAGAAAAGGGGGTTCGCAGGATGCTCAGGACCAGTACATCAACCGGCGCGGCCATACCAAACGGCGGCGTCACACGCCTTTACGTGCCCCCGCGTGTACATCGAGACGTTTTCAGAATAGGTGGGCGGCAAGGCCAGGTCAATGGATGGAGCGGTCCTCGTCGACTCGCGTCTGTGGGCGGTCGGCTACCACGGCTATTTTCGATCAGCCCGCGCCTGGGCGGCAGCTAGACCTTGATCGGCGAGCTGCATGGGAGCCGCGCGCAGGATGTTCTGCTTCCATTGGGGCCACTGGGCCACGGTGTGACGAGCCTTGGCCATATGCTCAAGGAAAGCCTTCTTGTCACTGTTCATCTGCCTTCTCCTCCAGGTAGGTTGCAAGCAATGCGGCAGCCAGGTCCTCACGTTCCATGTAGGAGCACGGCAACAACTGGGTGCGCAATTTAGCATCGGATTCACACCAGTCAACGATTTGCCCGTCCGAAGTCTTTCTCTTTATCGGATAACCGCTTCCCAGGCTCGTTGAGAATAGGTTGAAAAAGCTTCGGGGGCCAACCCCGATGAATGGTTCAAAGACGACATTCGTTCCGTCTCTTTCAAGGGAAATGGAGTCGGAGTGAAACTCCAATGCTTTGCTCTTGGGGTAGGGCTCTACATAAACGACTCTTTTTACCCCAGCTGCAATGATATGTTTCGCGCAGTTATGGCATGGAAACGTCGTGCAATATAGTTCCCCCCCGACGGTGCCCACGCCGGCTCGAGCCCCCGCTAGCAAAGCTTCCATTTCGGCATGAACAACCCGACCATACTCGGTAATGTCCCGAATTCTGCTGGAGCGAATAATGGGTGCTACCTGAGAGTGAAGATGTTCCGGGATAGCTGCGAGGATGCTGTCGATGATTGCCTTTTTCTGTACGACATTCGAGTCTTCTCCCCGCATGTAGTCCCGACCGTCCTTGGCATCATTAGCACAATGAGTAGCGGGATCAATTTCTGGCCAGTACAGGCCACCGTGCGCCTTGGGAACATCGTTGGCTCCGGTGGCAACGATGCTGCCATGCTGAGTGAGTACAGCCCCTACCTGCCTTGATAGATCTGCAGATCTCAATGCTGCGGAAAACGCCATGAACATGGCATATTCATCAAAGGTAGGAGTGACATACGGTTTTCCAAACAGCAGATCCAGAACACGCCAGATCTGGTTCTTCAGCGAGTCACTGTGACCGTTGTGATTGATGAAAAAGTCTGAGAGATGGTAGGTGTCCCGCGTGTGCTGACCGAACGGATCACTTTCGTCTGCATCCTTCTCGATCAAGCGAGAAGCCTGCTCGTCGGTCATGCCCCGTTCCCTGATCAGAAAATTAGACCTTCGCGCATGATCGGCATGCACTCCCAGCAGGAAGAAGCCATCCGAATAGATACTGCGCAGACGTTGCACTACTTCAGGATGCTTCAGCGACTTGACGACAAACGCACGCCGACCCGGCTCCTGACCGCTGCGGAATTGGTTCACCTTCAGCGCTACACCTAGCGCGAGCACCGCCTTATCTTCAGTGCGCTTTCTCAATGCATTGCCTGCCGCCATGAAACCGCTGATCCGATCATATTCGCTACTAGTCTGCTCAACGGGAGCAAGCGGGGAGATGATGTCAGTGGATATGCGGATTGACTCGCACGCGTATCGGAAAGCCCTGAGACGGTCGCCTACAACCCTCACAACCTCGTCGAGATCAGTACCAACGGCACCCACCAACCCAATCACAATCTCAGAGTCTGCGTAGGTTCCATCGAGGAAGTAACCGCGCTCACCCGGCATGGTGCGCGCCAAATCGGCCGTAGCCTCGGCACGAGTTTCGGTCTCGGTGGGTGAGTGTGCAGGTCCACCCCCGAACAAGATCTGCGAAACCAATTCCCTCATCAGGTTTGCCGCCTGGGTGGGCCCTTGAAAACTCACGGTGCCCGTAGATGGGAACCAGTTCATGATCGCCTTGCTCTTGGCCCGGAATTGATGTTGATTTCGGTTGACCACCCGCCATTCTCCCACCACCGCTAGGCTTCCCAGCTTCTGCATCAACTCGTTCAGATCTCCATTGAACTTCATGCCTTTCCTCACAGCAGCGTAATTTCCCGTCCGGCCAGAGCGATGCAAATTGCAGGGCCGCGCAAACAGACATCAGCCTAGCGGATGGCGGCACTGCTGACAGTCAGCGCGAATCTCTCGAAAGACGAAGAAAGCTCCGATTGGTACTGTGAAACGTCCTACACCAGATGGTTAGGGATTAGTTGAAAAATAGGCAGGGAACAGTTGAGCATCACCGACTATCGCGCTATCGCCAATGGACATTCGTAGCTTGGACCTGACTACGGTGGAGTAAGCATCCCCATCAGAGGGCCATTCAGCTCAACACACCGCTGACGCCACTAACCTCGAAGGCAGCGCGATCACCAGTGCGCTCGTGGGCCGGCCGCAGCAGGTCATTACCCCTGATGGCCTTTCCTATAGCGAAACCTTCCAGCCAGACGGCATCGCGGTGCGGCACCTGAGGGGGCAGCGGGACGCAGGAAGGGATCTGAAAGGTGACCGAGAGTCCGTTTTGCGTCAACTATGCGGCCTATGGCAACGAGTGCAACATGGTCAAAGCGTATGACCGATGGATCTGGGAGATCGGCAACTCGGAGATGACCACGAACAATCGGATTTCGCGGCATTGAAGGCTTGAAGGGTGACGCGGGGGGAGATGGTGCCGGGGATAGGAATCGAACCTACGACCTTCGCGTTACGAGTGCGCTGCTCTACCGACTGAGCTACACCGGCATATGACTTATCACCAGGCAAAAACTACCACTACTCGCGATCCCTCACAAGCTTTCTGAATCGATCAACGCATCAGTTGAAGACAGTGCAACCGAGAGGGGCGAAATCCTGAGATATATTGGAATTAACTTCGCAAGTCCATATTCCTTCACTCGACCTGACAAGACTAACAACTCCTCCCGCGATCAGATAAACAGGATTTACTAGCGTACAGGATAACGCCACCACACCAGAAGAGGCGACAAGGGACATTGTACAGTTACTAGTATTAGAACTCCCTCCCAAATCGGAGAGAGAGAATGAGCCTACACTGGAAGCCACAAACTCCTCAACTGCAGGCTTTAATGCGGTAAGCTCGGCAAGCCCACCAGAAACCTTGCTCTTGGCTGTATAACGCATATAGTTCGGAATAAGGATCGCCACCAGCACACCGATAATGGCCACTCCAACCATTACCTCTATTAATGTAAATCCATTTTGAGCGAGTTTGGACGAGCTCATATTACTCCAACATATAAAGATGAGGGACGCTTAGCGCCCCCCAGGCCAGCTATCAGCCACCACAGCTTTTAGGCAGCAGCGTGGTATCCGTTACAGTGGAGCTGCAGGCCCAGACACCAGTATCTGCCGTACGAGTCCAAACTACGTTTTTACCCTGAACAATCGAAGGGGCGTTGGTGATTGTGCAGGTGATGGTAACGTTCGCTGTCGCAGAGCCTGCAATAGCGATTGCAGAGCAGTTCGCACTAGATGCCGCACCGCCCGCCAAAGCCAAGGTCGGGGCCGTATTGGAGTTTACTGCGTCGTCTACACCCACTTTCATCGCAGACGTTTCAGCGACTGCGGCAGCGACTTTGGACTTAGCCTGATAACGCGTGTATTGCGGAATTGCGATTGCCGCAAGGATACCGATGATTGCAACTACAACCATCAGCTCGATTAACGTAAAACCTTTCTGATTTTTCATAAAGAAAAAATCTCCGTGTAGGTGCAGGAGCCGAGACAGCTATAAGAGGGTAAGCAATGGTCATGCCACGGCCCAGAACCGGCGGCTTTCCCGCTCTACCTTGCCAATCAAAGCGATAGCGTCGACCACAGATGCGCAAAACTGACGTTTTTTGTCACATTGGCACGTTAGATTTGGCACCTTCGCTCGACTACGCTATAAAACACCGATTAGATGTGACCGGTGCTCAAATGAACGATATTGCCCTCACCGGCTTGGCCAAGCACTTGGTCCAGGCCGATTTGCTAACCGACAAGAGCGCGCAGCAGGCGTATCAGCAAGCGCAGCGGAATCGTACCCCTTTCGTACATTTCTTGGTACAGAGCAAGCTAGTAAAAAGTCGTGAAATTGCTGAGATAGCGTCTGAGCAATTTGGTGTCTCGCTTCTCGATCTAGCGATGCTGGATAAGGATAGCCAGCCTAAGGGGTTAGTAAGCGAAAAACTAATCAGGCAACACCACGCACTTCCACTTTGGCGTCGTGGTAACAAGCTATTTGTTGGCGTATCGGATCCAACCAACCATCAAGCAATTACTGATATCCAGTTCAGCACTGGGTTGACCACCGAGGCCATCCTTGTCGAAGACGACAAGCTCGTAGATGCGATTGAGAAATTCTTCGACTCCGGCAGCACTGGGCTTGAAGAAATGGCGGATGTCGACCTCGATGGTCTTGATGTGCAGGCGGTTGATACTGAAAAAGATGAACCGATAGTAGGTCAGGACGCGGACGACGCTCCCGTGGTCCGTTTTGTAAACAAAATGTTATTGGACGCCATTCGCGGAGGGTCATCAGACCTTCACTTTGAACCCTATGAAAAGAATTACCGCGTACGATTGCGGACCGACGGCATATTACGCGAAGTTGCGCGCCCCCCCATCAATCTTGCAGGGCGCATTGCCGCACGCTTAAAGGTCATGGCAAGCCTCGACATATCCGAAAGGCGAAAACCTCAGGATGGTCGTATAAAGATGCGCATATCGAAGAGCAAAGCAATTGATTTTCGCGTCAACACTCTCCCAACACTTTGGGGTGAGAAAATTGTAATGCGAATTCTGGATCCGTCTAGCGCTCAAATGGGTATTGATGCACTTGGGTACGAACCGGACCAGAAAGAACTTTACCTTCAGGCGCTCCGCCAGCCGCAAGGAATGATACTCGTTACTGGCCCCACAGGCTCTGGCAAAACCGTATCACTATACACTGGCCTTAATATCTTAAACACAGTGGATATCAACATTTCTACAGCTGAGGACCCGGTTGAAATCAACATGGAAGGCATTAACCAAGTTAACGTCAACCCTAAACAAGGGCTGGACTTTGCCCAAGCACTGAGATCCTTTCTACGCCAGGATCCTGACGTCATCATGGTAGGTGAAATCCGCGATCTTGAGACAGCAGAAATTGCCATTAAGGCCGCTCAAACGGGCCACCTTGTGCTATCTACACTACACACTAATAGTGCAGCAGAGACGCTGACACGCTTGCAAAACATGGGCGTTGCTGGCTTCAACATTGCCACCTCTGTCAGCTTGATTATTGCACAAAGGTTGGCACGCAAGCTCTGCCCTCATTGTAAACGAGCTGCGGAAATCCCTTTGGAAACACAGGAAAGTGAAGGCTTCCCTGCGCACCTTATCGGAACTTTTAAAATCTATGAACCTGTAGGTTGCGACCACTGCAACAACGGGTACAAAGGTCGACAGGGCATTTATGAGGTAGCGCGAAATACCCAGGCGCTTCAGCGCCTTATCATGGAGCAAGGAAACTCCATCGAGATCGCGGAGCAAATGCGCAAAGACGGGTTCAATGATCTTCGCACCTCTGGTTTGATAAAGGTCATGCAGGGCGTGACTAGCCTTGAAGAAGTTAACCGCGTCACCAAGGATTAAGCAATGGCTGCGAAAGCACGAGCGCCCAAAATTTTCACTTACAATTGGGAAGGTACTGATCGCAAAGGCGTCAGGATAACGGGCGAACTAACGGGTGTGAGCATACCCCTAGTGAAAGCTCAGTTACGCAAGCAAGGCATCAATCCAGGAAAAATCAAAAAAAAATCGCCTTCTCTTTTTGGGCGAGGTAAAAAAATCAAACCCATGGATATTGCTCTATTCACCCGCCAGATGGCAACGATGATGAGAGCAGGTGTGCCGCTACTACAGTCTTTTGACATCATTGGCGAGGGCTTTGACAACCCGACGATGCGTCAATTAGTAGGGGACTTAAAGCAGGAAGTCGCAGCCGGCAACAGCTTCGCAACCGCATTGAGGAGAAACCCTCAATATTTCGACGAGCTCTACTGCAACTTAGTAGATGCCGGGGAGCAAGCAGGCGCGCTTGAGACACTGCTGGACCGGGTAGCTACCTATAAAGAGAAGACGGAAGCCTTAAAAGCAAAAATACGCAAAGCGATGACGTATCCAGCGGCCGTAGTCGTCGTTGCTTTTATAGTTTCAGCAATCCTATTAATCAAAGTGGTACCTCAATTCCAAATAGTATTTCAGGGATTTGGCGCAGAGCTTCCTGCTTTTACTTTGATGGTAATAGGGCTTTCGGAAATAATGCAGAGTTATTGGTGGATAGTATTAGCTGGCGCCATCGGTATTGTCATAGCATTTAGGCAGGCCATGCGAAAAAGCGAGAGATTCCGGGATGCGCTGGATCGCCTGTTGCTAAAGCTGCCAATTGTCGGTGGAATTTTATACAAGTCCTCGGTCGCCCGTTACGCTCGGACCTTAGCTACCACTTTTGCTGCAGGAGTTCCTTTAGTCGAGGCACTAGACTCTGTCTCAGGCGCTACAGGTAATGTCGTTTTCAAAAACGCGGTAGGTAAAATCAAGCAAGACGTCTCCACCGGCATGCAGCTTAACTTCTCGATGCGATCAACCGGCGTTTTCCCAACCATGGCAGTACAAATGACTGCCATCGGAGAGGAGTCTGGTGCTTTGGACGAAATGCTTGCCAAGGTTGCCTCTTATTACGAGGACGAGGTAGATAACTTAGTAGACAGCTTAACCAGCCTGATGGAACCTCTTATCATGGCCTTCCTCGGCGTAATCGTAGGCGGGCTTGTAATCGCCATGTACCTCCCCATCTTCCAACTCGGCAACGTCGTCTAACCATGCCCCTATCCGACTACCTGGCCACCACCCCCATAGCCTTCACCCTCTGCGCCCTGATCCTCGGCCTGGTCGTAGGCAGCTTCCTGAACGTCATCATCCACCGCCTCCCCAAGATGCTGGAACGCGACTGGAAAGCCCAAGCCCGGGACATTCTCGGCCTCCCCGCCGAGCCCGAGGGGCCGCGCTACAACCTGATGCTCCCCGCCTCCACCTGTCCCCACTGCGCCCATAAGATCCGCGCCTGGGAGAACATTCCCGTGGTCAGCTACCTGGCGCTGAAAGGCAAGTGCAACCAATGCCATGCCCCCATCAGCAAACGCTACCCGCTGGTAGAGCTGGCCAGCGGCGTGCTCAGCGCGTTCATTGCCTGGCATTTCGGTTTCGGCTGGGCCGCTGGGGCGATGATGTTGCTGACCTGGGGGCTGTTGGCCATGAGCCTGATCGACGCCGACCACCAGTTGTTGCCCGATGCGCTGGTGTTGCCGCTGTTGTGGCTGGGCCTGATCGTCAACGCGTTCGGGTTGTTCGCGACTTTGCCCGATGCGCTGTGGGGCGCGGTGGGCGGGTACCTGGCGCTGTGGGTCGTGTTCTGGCTGTTCAAGTTGGTGACCGGCAAGGAAGGCATGGGCCATGGCGACTTCAAGTTGTTGGCCATGCTCGGCGCCTGGGGTGGGTGGCAGGTGTTGCCGCTGACCATTCTGCTGTCGTCGCTGGTGGGTGCCATTCTGGGGGTGATTCTGTTGCGCTTGCGCAACGCGGCGCATAGCACGCCGATCCCTTTTGGGCCTTACTTGGCCATCGCGGGCTGGATCGCATTGCTCTGGGGTGGTCAAATAACCGCTTCTTACATGCAGTTCGCTGGTTTCTGATGACGACAGCTTCTCCCGCACCCTGGATTCTGGGCCTGACCGGTGGCATCGGCAGCGGCAAGAGTGCCGCCGCCGAGCGCTTCGCCGAGCTGGGCGTGCACGTGGTGGACGCCGACCAGGCGGCGCGCTGGGTGGTCGAGCCGGGCCGCCCTGCCCTGGCCGAGATCGCCAGGCATTTCGGTGAAGGGGTGTTGCGGGCCGATGGCACGCTGGACCGGGCGGCGTTGCGGCAGCTGATTTTCGAGAACGCTGATGAGCGTCGCTGGCTGGAAGGCCTGCTGCACCCGCTGATCGCCACCGAAATTGCCCAAGCGCTGGCCAAGGCCACGTCGCCGTATGCGGTGTTCGTGTCGCCGCTGATGATCGAGTCCGGGCAGTACCGGCTGGCCCAGCGCTTGCTGGTGGTGGATGTGCCGGAGGCGTTGCAGATCGAACGCACCTTGCGTCGGGACAACACCAGCCTTGAGCAGGTACAGGCGATCCTGAAGGCCCAGGCCACCCGGGAAAAACGCTTGAGCCATGCTGACGATGTGCTGGTCAATGACCGTGACTTGGCGGCCTTGCGCGCCGAGGTCGAGCGGCTGCATGCCTTTTACCTGACATTGACTGGAGGCCACTGATGAGCCAACCCCTGACCGTACAATGCCCTACCTGCGGCGCGCCGGTGGAATGGAGCGCGGCGACGCCCACCCGGCCGTTCTGTTCGGAGCGCTGCAAGCTGATCGACCTGGGCGCCTGGGCGGCCGAGGAGCACAAGATTCCGGTGGGGCCGGACGCCGAGGATGAAATGTTCTCGGGCGACTTGCCTCATCGCGAGCATTGATTTCAGCGCACCATAGAGGCAGGCGCCGGTGGGCTGGGCATCAGTCTTCCTTCCACGGCGCCGCCAGGTAGCGGGTACGGTTAAAGGTCTCCAGCCATTCGGGGCAGAACACCACCAGCGCCGTGACGATGACGCCGTTGATGAAGGCTTCCGGAAAGATCACCAGCCACAGGTAGCCGATAAAGTCCCATAGCCATTCCGGCAAGGCAAAACGTCCGTCCAGCCACAGCAACCCTACCCCCGCCAGCACACACAGCAATGCCGCCAACGCAGCAGAAAAAAACCCCGAGCAGAAGATGTAGATAAAGGGGTTTTTCGGTTGCAGGCGCTCTACCCCCAGCGCGCACAGCTCGGTGACCAGCACCGGCAAGCCAATCAGCAACAACCCGTTGACGCCCGCGGCTTGCAGATCCTGGTACCCCAGCCCCACCAGGCCCATCTGCGCCACCAATGCGCCGAGCAAGGCCAACGGCCAATCCAGCAGCAGGGTAACCGCCGTCAGGCCGAGAAAGTGGTAGGACACCCCCGTATCGAAGTCTCGACGCACCAACCACAGCGCAAACAGCGCCAGCACCGTGCCGAACAGCAGGTGCTGACGGCGGCTATCGGCGAAGAGCTCTACCCATGGTGCGCGCCACGCCGCCCAGCCCAGGACCGGGACATACAGGCACCAGCCGATCGCGAGGGTCGCGCCGGACAGCACCTGCGCGCTGATCATTTTTTCGCCTGTTCCAACGCCGTCTTCAACGCGGCGGCGTCGGTGAATTCATGCTGGGCCACCACGCGCTGGTGGTCCAGTTCCAGCCACAGTACCGAGTCGTCGGCGACGTTGTAACCAGGCGCGATCCGCCCCTCGCGGTCAAGCACCACCCGGTAGTCGTAGGAGCGCATGGACGGCAGGGCGAACATCTTTGCGATCAGCCGCGGCATGCGCTGGATATCGGCCAGGAACACGGCCTGCCGGCTTTCCAGGTAGCCTTTGGGCTGCCCTTGCAGGGCCGCGTTGACCAGCTTGGCGCCCCCCATGTCGCGGGCCACCAGCAGAATGCGGGCATCTTCGTTGAGGGTGTAGGCACTGTCGAACTGGTCGAGCAGGGTCCAGGCAGGCACGTGCTCGCCCACTTCCAGGGCCATCGCCCAGCACGGCAGCAGGCTGAGCAGCAGGCAGGTCCAGAACTTCATCGGCAGGTTCCTCAGGGAAATTTGGCGTATTGGCAGTCTACACCCCAGGCCATGACACGGCGTGTGCAAGTCATTCACTGCAAAGCGCATTTGAACGCTAAGCTTGTGTGCATGGATGACTCAGATTACCTGCGCCTGCTCACCATCCAGGCCGAACAAGCCAATGCGTTCCTGTCCAATGCCCGCAAATGGGAGCGCGAGCGTTGGGTCTGCCAGCGCCTGCTGCAAGGCTTGAACATTCCCTATCGGGCCGAGGAGTTCAACCCGGCCGGGCAGGAGCCGCCTGACGTGCTGTTCCGCGATGCCAGCTTCGAGGTGTTCTTCGTGCTCGATGAAGGGCGCAGGCTCAATGACGAATGGCGCGAGGAACTGCAACGCCGCCGCAGTGCCTTTTCCCTGGCCCAACTGGTGCGGCGCGAAGCCCGGCCCCGACGTATCGGCGCACCGGAGCTCTTGCAGCGGCTAGCGCCGACCTTGCGCAAGAAGTCGCATAACTACAAGGAGCGCGGGCTGGATCTGGGTGAGCTGGACATCATTGCTTTCGCCAGCCTCAAGCGCGAAGTGCTGGACCTCAACAGCCATTTCCCACCGCCCACCGAATACCTGCGCCAGGGCTGGCGCTCGCTGTCGCTGGTGGGCCCGACCTTCGCCCGGGTGTTGTTCGCCCACCCCGATGCACCGGATTTCCTGCGCAGCAACCTGGGGCGCAGCATCGTCTTCGATGTGGGCATCAGCCTGTAACCCACCACTTCCACAGGCCGGTCCTGCAGTGGTTTATATGCCTTCGTTGTGGAACACTGTACTTTTCCCACAGTCAGAAGCGTCTACCTTCCGAGGTCACGATGAGCAGCCGTTTGAGTCCCGAAGATCAGCAACGCGTGGATGATTACCTGCAGCTGCCCCAGCACAGAGTCGAGCGCCGGCCTTTTCGGCCGTGGATGCTCCTGGTGCTGACGGTGGCCATCACCGTCGGCCTTGGCCTGTTGAGCCGTCTGATCAGTTACCTGGTGCTTTGAGCTGCCTTGCGCTCGCCCGGAACCGGCCGCCAGAAGCGGCCTTGACCCATGACCTACAGAATTCCGTAAACCTTATGAGTACTTTGAATGACACATCGTATCGTGATTGTCGGCGGTGGTGCCGGCGGCCTGGAGTTGGCGACCCGCCTGGGTAAAACCCTGGGCAAGCGTGGCACCGCCAGCGTGACCCTGGTCGACGCCAACCTGACGCATATCTGGAAACCCCTGCTGCACGAAGTGGCCGCCGGCTCGCTGAACTCTTCGGAAGACGAACTGAACTATGTGGCCCAGGCCAAGTGGAACCACTTCGAATTCCAGCTGGGGCGCATGAGCGGCCTGGACCGCGCCGCCAAGCAGATCCAGCTGGCTGCGACCCTGGACGAGAACGGCCTGGAACTGGTGCCTGCGCGCACCCTGGGTTATGACAGCCTGGTGATTTCGGTGGGCAGCACCACCAACGACTTCGGCACCCTGGGCGCGGCGCAGAACTGCCTGTTTCTGGACACCCGCAAGCAGGCGGAGCGTTTCCACCAGCAATTGCTGAACCACTACCTGCGCGCCCACGCCCACCACGACCAGGACAGCCAGATCAGCGTCGCCATCGTTGGCGCCGGGGCCACGGGAGTGGAGCTGGCCGCCGAGCTGCACCACGCTGCCCACGAGCTGGCCGCCTACGGCCTGGACAAGATCAAGCCGCAGAACATGCGCATCACCCTGATCGAAGCCGGCCCGCGTGTACTGCCTGCCCTGCCCGAGCGCATCGGCAACCCGGTGCACAAGACCCTGGAAAAACTCGGGGTTACGGTGCTGACCGGCGCCTCAGTGAGTGAAGTTGGCCCCGACAGCCTGATGACGGCGGACGGCAAAGTCATTCCGGCCAGCCTGAAGGTCTGGGCGGCAGGTATCCGCGCGCCGGCGTTCCTCAAGGACATCGACGGCCTGGAGACCAACCGCATCAACCAGCTGCAGGTGCTGCCGACCCTGCAGACCACCCGCGACGAGAACATCTTCGCTTTTGGTGACTGCGCCGCCTGCCCGCAGAAAGGCACCGACCGCAACGTACCACCGCGTGCCCAGGCCGCCCACCAGCAGGCGTCCTTGCTGGCCAAGTCGCTTAAACTGCGCATCGAAGGCAAGGAATTGCCGGAATACACCTACAAGGATTACGGCTCGCTGATCTCGCTGTCGAAGTTCTCCGCCGTTGGCAATCTGATGGGCAACCTGACCGGCAGCGTGATGCTGGAAGGCTGGCTGGCGCGCATGTTCTACGTGTCGCTGTACCGCATGCACCAGATGGCGCTGTATGGCACCTTCAAGACCATGATGCTGATGCTGGGCAGCCGCATCGGCCGCGGCACCGAGCCTCGCCTCAAACTGCACTGATCCCCTCCCCACCCTTCGGCCGCTGCCACGTGTAGCAGTGGCCGCAAGGCCGCGTCCGCGGTAGATGCGGTTCGCCTGACACTGCGCGGTGGCTGTGACGCGGCCGGGTCCGCTGCTACGGACTATCCATTCTATTTGCGACAAGGTGCGCTTTACCGGCGACGTGACGCTTGCTATACCTGTATATACAGGCTTATATAGCTCCCTTCACAACCTGACATCAGGACACCGCCATGCCCGCCCCACTGCATATCCTGCCCGGCCATTTCGACCTCGACCAACTGCGCGCCATCTATCAGCAGCAAGCTCCGTTCGAGCTGGATGCCTCGGCCCGGGATGTGGTGGCTGCCAGCGCCAACACCGTTAGCCAGATCATCGCCAACGAACGCACCGTGTACGGTATCAATACCGGCTTTGGCCTGCTGGCCCGCACGTCCATCGCCACCGATAAGCTGGCCAAGTTGCAACGCAACCTGCTGCTGTCCCACTGCACGGGCACCGGCCCGTTGCTGGATGACGCCAGCGTGGGCCTGATCATGGCGCTGAAAGTGGCATCGCTGGCGCGTGGTTTCTCCGGGGTACGCTGGGAGCTGATCGAGGCACTGCGCAGCCTGTACACCGCCAAGGTGTTCCCCTGCATCCCGTCCCAGGGCTCGGTAGGCGCTTCGGGCGACCTGGCGCCACTGGCGCACATGTCGGCCGTACTGATCGGCGTCGGTCGGGTGCGCCATGAAGGCCGTGAAATGGATGCCGTCGAGGGCCTCGCCATCGCCGGGTTGAAGCCGCTTGAGCTGGGGCCGAAGGAAGGTCTCGCCTTGATCAACGGCACCCAGGTGTCCACCGCCCTGGCCCTGCGCGGCCTGTTCGCTGCCGAGAAACTGTTCAGCGCCGCCGTGGTGGCGGGCAGCTTGACCGTCGAAGCCCTGAAAGGCTCGGCCGTGCCCTTCGACCCGCGCATCCAGGCCGTGCGCGGCCAGCCCGGGCAGATCGCCGCGGCAGCGTACTACCGCGACCTGTTGGGCAGCACCAGCGAAATCCGCCAGTCCCATGCCGACTGCAAGCGCGTGCAAGACCCCTACTCCCTGCGCTGCCAGCCTCAGGTGATGGGCGCCTGCCTGGACCACATGCGTTTCGCCGCGGGTGTTTTCCTGCGCGAGGCCAACGCCGTGTCGGACAACCCGTTGGTGTTCAGCGCCGACGGTGATGTGCTGTCGGGGGGCAACTTCCACGCCGAGCCCGTGGCCATGGCCGCCGACGTGCTGGCCCTGGCCATCTCGGAAATCGGCGCGCTGTCCGAACGCCGTACCGCGCAATTGGTGGACCCGGCCCTGTCCGGCTTACCCGCCTTCCTGGTGCGCGAAGGCGGCCTGAACTCTGGCTTCATGATTGCCCAGGTGACTGCGGCGGCCCTGGCCTCCGAGAACAAGACCTTGGCCCACCCTGCTTCCATTGACAGCCTGCCCACCTCGGCGAACCAGGAAGACCACGTCTCCATGGCCACCTTCGCCGCTCGCCGACTGCTGGACATGGCCGGCAACAGCAGCGCGGTGGTGGCTATCGAACTGCTCGGTGCCGCCCAAGGCATCGACCTCCTGGCGCCGTTGCAAACCTCGCCGAAACTCACCCAAGTGATGCAGTTCATCCGCGAAGGCGTGGCCCACTACGACGAAGACCGCTATTTCGCCCCTGACATCGCCGCTGCCCGCGGCTGGGTGGAAGACGGTGTGTTTGGCCGCTGGCTGGCCTTCAGCGAGCTGTACCAGGGATGACCCAGGCGCTCTACCAGAAGGCCAAGGACTTTGTGCTGCACAAGGTCCGGGCCGGTGACTGGAAGCCTGGCGACCTGATCGCCTCGGAAAACCAGTTGGTGCAAACCCTCGGCATGTCGCGCATGACCGTCAACCGCGCCCTGCGCGAGCTGGCCGAGGAAGGCCGGCTGGTGCGGGTCAATGGCGTGGGCACCTTCGTGGCCGAGCACAAGCCGCAGTCCAACCTGATGCGCATCAGCAACATCGGCGACGAAGTCCTGGCGCGGGGGCATCGCTATGAATGCAGGATGCTGGAAATGGGCCGGGTGGTTGCCAGCATGGCTGTCGCCGCCGCCATGGGCGTGCCCACCGGGGCTTCGTTGTTTCACCTGCTGTGCGTGCACCTTGAAGAAGGTGTGCCGGTGCAACTGGAGGACCGTTACGTGAACCCCGAGCTGGTGCCGCAGTTGCTGGCACAGGACTTTGGTGCGCAATTGCAGCCGGCCAGCTATCTGTTGCAGGTGATTCGGCCAGATGAAATGGAACACATCGTCGAGGCAGGCCACCCCAGCGAAGAAGAAGCACGGCTGCTGTGCATGGAACCAGATGAGGCCTGCCTGGTGTTGCTACGGCGCACCTGGCACGGCGAACGCGCAGTGACCTATGTGCGGCTGGTACACCCGTCTTCGCGCTACCGCCTGGGCAGCAGGATGGCGGTCGGCAAAAGCTGAACGCGGGGCATAAAAAAGGCGTCCACCAGGGACGCCTTTTTTCTGAAGATGGTCGGGGTAAGGGGATTCGAACTCCTGACATCCTGCTCCCAAAGCAGGCGCGCTACCGGACTGCGCTATACCCCGGTACAAAAAAGGCACCCAGAAGGCGCCTTTTTTGATGCCTTCAGACGTTACTCTGAAGGTCTTTTAAGATCTGACCCAGCGAACTGGAGTCAAAAATGGTGGGTCGTGTGGGACTCGAACCTACGACCAATTGGTTAAAAGCCAACTGCTCTACCAACTGAGCTAACGACCCAAAAATGGTCGGGGTAAGGGGATTCGAACTCCTGACATCCTGCTCCCAAAGCAGGCGCGCTACCGGACTGCGCTATACCCCGATATGAAATTTGGCTCCGTGACCAGGACTCGAACCTGGGACCCAATGATTAACAGTCATTTGCTCTACCGACTGAGCTATCACGGAACTATCAATTTCAGTTACATCTACAGCAAGCTTCGAACCTGTATTCCTACCGCTTCGAACTCTTCGACGCTTCCGTATCGCTACGTTAGTGCCTCTGAGGCGCGCTATTCTACAACCTTCAAAACCCTTGTCAACCCCTAATTTTCATTCAACTTACTGAATTTCAAACTATTTTCAGATCCCGGTGTTGCGTGGTGATCTGTGGGTTGCCGTTACTGCGGGGCGCACTTTACTAAAGGTTTTTTGGAAATGCAAATAGAAACATGCATTTAGCTTCAATTTTTTCAGGAGCCCGCGAATGCCGGGCCTGGCTGCAGGACCGGGCGGCGCTCGGTCCTGCAGAGGCACTGCATTCACCCGTCAGGCAAATACGATCTCATCGTCTTTTACCGTGGCGGTCACGGTGGTGCCGGGCAGGAACTGCCCCGACAGGATCAGTTGCGCCAGGGGGTTCTCGATCCAGCGCTGGATGGCGCGCTTGAGCGGCCGAGCGCCATACACCGGGTCGTAGCCCACAGCGATCAACTTGTCCAAGGCCTCATCGCTCAGCACCAGGCTCAGCTCGCGCTCGGCCAGGCGGCTGCGCAGGCGGCCCAACTGGATCTGCGTAATACCGGCGATCTGGTCGCGGGCCAGGGCTTCGAATACCACCACTTCATCGATACGGTTGATGAACTCTGGCCGGAAGTGCGAACTCACCGCGTCCATTACCGCCGCACGCTGGGCTTCGCGGTCACCGGTCAACTCCTGGATCTGCGCCGAGCCGAGGTTGGAGGTCATCACGATCACCGTGTTGCGGAAGTCCACGGTGCGGCCCTGGTTGTCGGTCAGGCGGCCGTCATCCAATACTTGCAGCAGCACGTTGAACACATCCGGGTGAGCTTTCTCTACCTCATCCAGCAGCACCACCGAGTACGGCTTGCGACGCACGGCCTCGGTCAGGTAGCCGCCCTCTTCATACCCCACATAGCCCGGCGGTGCACCGATCAACCGCGCCACGGAGTGTTTCTCCATGAACTCGGACATGTCGATGCGCACCATGGCCTCCTCGGTATCAAAGAGGAATTCGGCCAGCGCCTTGCACAGCTCGGTCTTGCCCACGCCGGTTGGGCCCAGGAACATGAACGAGCCGCTTGGGCGGTTGGGGTCGGACAACCCGGCACGGGAGCGGCGCACGGCGTTGGCGACGGCCACCACGGCCTCGTCCTGACCGATGACACGCTGGTGCAGCAGGCTTTCCATCTTCAGCAGTTTTTCCCGCTCGCCTTCAAGCATCTTCGCCACGGGAATACCCGTCCACTTGGACACCACTTCGGCAATTTCTTCCTCGGTGACCTTGCTGCGCAGCAACTGGTTGTCGCTCTTGCCATGCTGGTCGACCATCTGCAGGCTGCGCTCCAGGTCCGGGATAACCCCGTACTGCAGTTCGGCCATGCGGTTGAGGTCGCCACGGCGACGGGCCGCTTCCAGCTCCTGGCGCGATTGCTCGATCTTCTGCTGGATCTGGGCTGAGCCTTGTACCTCGGCTTTCTCCGAGGTCCACACCTCTTCCAGGTCGGCGTATTCGCGCTCCAGGCGGGCGATTTCCTCGGTCAGTTTTTCCAGGCGCTTGATGGCTGCGTCATCGTCTTCTTTCTTGAGGGCCTGGGATTCCACCTTCAATTGGATCAGGCGACGTTCCAGGCGGTCGAGCACCTCAGGCTTGGAGTCGATTTCCATGCGGATACGGCTGGCGGCCTCGTCGATCAGGTCGATGGCCTTGTCCGGCAGCTGGCGATCCGTGATGTAGCGATGGCTGAGCTTGGCCGCGGCAATGATCGCGCCGTCGGTGATGGCCACCTTGTGGTGCACCTCGTAGCGTTCCTTGAGACCACGCAGGATAGCGATGGTGTCTTCCTCGCTCGGCTCGTCCACCAGCACTTTCTGGAAGCGCCGTTCCAAGGCCGCGTCTTTTTCGATGTACTGGCGATACTCGTTCAGCGTGGTGGCGCCCACACAGTGCAGTTCACCACGGGCCAGGGCCGGCTTGAGCATGTTGCCAGCGTCCATGGAGCCCTCGCCCTTGCCGGCGCCGACCATGGTATGCAGCTCGTCGATGAACAGGATGATCTGGCCTTCCTGCTTGGACAGGTCGTTGAGCACACCCTTGAGGCGTTCTTCGAATTCGCCGCGGAACTTGGCGCCGGCGATCAGCGCGCCCATGTCCAGGGACAGCAGGCGCTTGCCGCGCAGGCCGTCGGGCACCTCGCCATTGATGATGCGCTGGGCCAGGCCCTCGGCGATGGCGGTCTTGCCCACACCAGGCTCACCGATCAGCACCGGGTTGTTCTTGGTGCGGCGTTGCAGCACCTGGATGGTCCGGCGAATTTCGTCGTCGCGGCCGATCACCGGGTCCAGCTTGCCTTCCTCGGCACGCTTGGTCAGGTCGACGGTGTACTTTTCCAGGGCCTTGCGCGAGTCCTCGGCGTTGGCGTCGTTCACCGCTTCGCCGCCGCGCAGGTTGGTGATGGCATTTTCCAGCGCTTTCTTGCTCACGCCCTGGCCGAGCAGCAGCTTGCCCAGCTTGCTGTTCTCGTCCATGGCGGCCAGCAATACCAGTTCGCTGGAGATGAACTGGTCACCTTTCTGCTGGGCCAGGCGGTCGGCCTGGTTGAGCAGGCGCGCCAGGTCCTGGGACATGTTCACGTCGCCGGTGGGGTTCTGGATTTTCGGCAGGCGGTCGAGCTCTTTGCTCAACTCCTTGCGCAGGCTGTTCACGTCGAAGCCGACCTGCATCAACAGCGGCTTGATGGAACCACCCTGCTGGTCGAGCAGCGCTTGCATCAGGTGCGCGGGCTCGATGGCCGGGTGGTCCATGCCAACGGCCAGGGATTGGGAATCGGATAAGGCTAATTGCAGCTTGCTGGTCAAACGGTCTATACGCATGAGTCACCTTCCTAAAGGGGCAGGCCGGAGCGATGGACACACCTGATGAAGATAAACCTGCCTGAGATACCGATATAGATGGGGGGGATTGTTCAATATTCAAGCGGCAGGAGCTTGACCCAGATCATCAAATCGGCAGCGCCTGGTTCCCGAGCTTGGCCCGGTCCCACAAGGGATAGCGTTTAATCCAGCCAGATCAACGAGGCAAAGCGCCCCGTCTGCGGCGCACGCCGGTAAGAGAAGAAGCGTAGATCCTCGATGGTGCATTCACCACCGCCGTAAACGGCTGTGATGCCCAGTGCCGCCAGGCGCACCCGTGCCAGCGCATAGATGTCGGCGAGGTACTTGCCCGGCGCCGCACCGGGCACGAAGGCTTCGGCGGTTTCGGGATGGCTGGCCATGAAGATGTCGCGCACTTCAGCGCCCACTTCAAAGTTGCGCGGGCCGATGGCCGGCCCCAGCCACACCAGAATTTCGCTCGCCGGCACGCCCAGGCTTTCGGCCGTGGCTTCCAGCACCCCGGCGGCGAGCCCGCGCCAGCCTGCGTGAGCCGCGCCCACGCGGGTACCGGCGCGGTCGCAGAACAACGCGGGCAGGCAGTCGGCGGTCATCACCGTGCAGGCGATACCCGGCGTCGAAGTCCAGCTGGCGTCGGCCTCGGCAATCACCGACGGGTCGGCATGGGCCACGGCGACGCCATGCACCTGCTTGAGCCACGCCGGCTGAATGCCGAAGGCCTGGGTCAGGCGCCGACGATTCTCGGCGACCGCGGCAGGGCTGTCGCCCACATGGTCGCCCAGGTTGAAATGCTCGAAAGGCGCGGCGCTGACACCGCCCTCTCGCGTGGTGACGCAGGCTTTCACATTGGCCGGTGCCGGCCAATCGGGGAATATCAGGGCCTGCGTCAAGTCACTCACCCGACGAACGCCTCGCGGTCCTGCTTGAGCAGCGACAGCAGCCAGACGAAGTCGTCGGGCAGTGGCGATTCCCAGCTCATGCGCTCACCCGTGCTCGGGTGTTCCAGCTCCAGGAAGCGCGCATGCAGGGCCTGGCGCGGGAAGGTCTTGAGCGCATCGACCATGGTCGCGCTGGCGGCCGGCGGAATGCGGAAGCGACCGCCGTAGGCCGGGTCTCCCACCAACGGGAAGTTGATGTGCGACATGTGCACGCGGATCTGGTGGGTACGGCCTGTTTCCAGCTTCACCCGCACGTGGGTGTGGGAGCGGAAGCGCTCCAGCACGCGGTAGTGGCTGACGGCCGGCTTGCCGCCCTCCATCACCGCCATGCGCTGGCGCTGCTGGCCATGCCGGCCTATGGGGGCGTTGATCTTGCCGCCGGCGGTTACCACGCCGATGACGATGCACTCATAAATCCGACTGACGGTACGGCTTTGCAGCTGCGCGACCAGTTTGGTCTGCGCCTGGATGGTCTTGGCGACCACCATCAGGCCCGTGGTGTCCTTGTCCAGGCGGTGCACGATGCCCGCGCGCGGCACATTGATGATGTCCGGCACATGGTGCAGCAGGGCGTTGAGCAGGGTGCCATCGGCGTGGCCGGCAGCCGGGTGCACCACCAGGCCCGCAGGCTTGTTGATGACCAGGATGTCGTCGTCTTCGTAGACGATGTCCAGCTCGATGTCCTGGGCGATCCACTCGCCCTGGGCTTCCTGCTCGGCGGAAAGGGCCAGGATGGCGCCGCCATGGACGATGTCACGCGGGCGCAGCACGCCACCGTCCACGGTCAGGCGGCCTTCTTTGATCCAGGCGGATAGGCGCGAGCGCGAGTGCTCGGCGAACAATTGTGCGGCGACTTGATCGAGGCGTTGGCCGCCCAATTCGGACGGCACCTCTGCGCTAAGTTGTATGATCTCGGACATGCTCGGACTAGGCGGCGGCACAGCCTTTGGTTTCGGCTGCACGCTTGTGGTTAAATACGGCGTCTTTTGCCCCGAGGGTTTCACGGGGCGCCCATCATAACAGGACGGTCACGCCCAAGACAGCGGCCGTCATAGGGACGCAAGCCGCCATGCAAGTGAAACACCTGCTGCTGATCGCCATCCTCGGACTCACGGCCGCCTGTTCGTCGAAGAAAGAAGTGGTCGACGAAAACCTGAGCGAAACCGAGCTGTACCAGCAGGCACAGGCCGATCTGGACAACCACAGCTTCACCAGCGCCACCGCCAAACTCAAGGCGCTGGATTCCCGCTACCCGTTCGGCCGCTATGCCGACCAGGCCCAGCTGGAGCTGATCTACGCCAACTACAAGAACTCGGAGCCCGAAGCCGCCAAGTCGGCAGCCGAGCGCTTTATCCGCCTGCATCCCCAGCACCCGAACGTCGACTATGCCTACTACCTCAAGGGCCTGACCTCGTTCGACCAGGACCGCGGCCTGCTGGCGCGCTTCCTGCCGCTGGACATGACCAAGCGTGACCCGGGTGCTGCCCGCGACTCCTACAACGAGTTCGCCCAGCTGACCAGCCGCTACCCCAACAGCCGCTACGCGCCGGACGCCAAGCAGCGCATGATCTACCTGCGCAACCTGCTGGCGGCCTACGAGATCCACGTGGCCGACTACTACCTGACCCGTCAGGCCTACGTCGCTGCCGCCAACCGTGGCCGCTACGTGGTGGAAAACTTCCAGGAAACCCCATCGGTCGGCGACGGCCTGGCCGTGATGGTGGAGTCCTACCAGCGCCTGGGCCTGGACGAACTGGCGGCCACCAGCCTGGAAACCCTGAAGCTGAACTACCCGGACCACCCGCAACTGGTGGACGGCCAGTTCGTGCCGCAGCAGAAGGAAGCCGACAACCGCTCCTGGCTGACCAAGGCCACCCTGGGCCTGGTGGGCACCAGCGCGCCGCTGCCACCGGGTGAAACCCGTGCCAACCAGGAACTGACCAAGCAGTTCCAGGACGACAAGGACGCTATCCCGCACGAGTTGCTGCCTGCTGACCAGGGCGGTACCGCCGACGAGCCGGCCAAGCCGATCGACGATTCGCCGAAGAAAAAGCGTGGCTTCTTCAGCTACCTGACCTTCGGCCTGTTCGACTGAGCAGCGCTGCGATAGCAAGAAGAGGCCTGCGGGCCTCTTTTTTTGTATCCGCGAAAATATATATACGCGCCGAGCGTGCACACCGCTTGGCGCCTGAAGAAGCGCGTTGCCCTTTTCCCGAGCTTCGCCCGGTCCCACAGGGGAAAGGTAGCGGGTTGAAGCCATCAAAAAGATATCACTGCCGATACCCGCCCGCGCTTGTCCCCCGCCCTGCCCGCTCCTACACTGCCGCATCCCTTTCCGTTCGAGCCGCACACCATGATTCGCCTGATTTTCTGGATCGCCATTGTCTTCGCCGCCCTGTGGCTGTGGCGCAAGATCAAGCCCAACGCCCCGCGACCGGCCCCCCAGGGCGGCGACCAGACGCTGCCAATGGTGCGCTGCGCCCACTGCGGCGTTCACCTGCCCAAGGACCGCGCCTTGAGCCGTGACCACCAATGGTTCTGCAGCCAGGGGCACCTGGAACAGGGCCCGGCCGCCCGTGAGCGCTGAGACCTTCCTGCCCGGGGGCCCCCAGGCGCGGCGGATGCTGCGCCTGTACCACCTCTATCGGCTGACGATCGGCATCACCCTGATCCTGCTGATTTCCAGCGACATGGACGACAAGCTGCTGGAACTGGCCAACGGCACCTGGTTCCGCAACGGCAGCTGGGCCTACCTGCTGATCAACATCGGTGCCGTGATCCTGCTGGAGAAGCTGCGCCCGCCAGGCCACGTATTCGCCCTGGCACTGTTCGACATTCTCATGCTCTCGGGGCTGTTCTACGCGGGTGGCGGCACGCCCAGCGGCATTGGCAACCTGATGATCGCCTCGGTGGCCATGAGCAACCTGCTGCTACGCGGGCGCAACGGCCTGCTGATCGCCGCGCTGGGCAGCATCGGCATCATTTACCTGACGTTCTACCTCAACTTCCTGCGCCCCAATGGCACCACCAACTACGTGCAGGCCAGCACTCTGGGCGTCCTGTGCTTTGCCGTGGCGCTGATGGTGCAAGCCCTGACACGCCTGCTGCGGGTCAGCGAAAACCTGGCCTCACAGCGCGCCAGCGACGTCACCAACCTGGAAGAACTCAACGCCCTGATCCTGCAGCGCATGCGCACCGGCATCCTGGTGCTGGACACGGTCAACCGCGTGCAACTGGCCAATGAAGGCGCGTTGAAACTGATCGGCCATTACCACCTCAATGGCCAGCTCATCACCGCCTACTCCCCCGAACTGGTGGAGCGCTTGCTGCAATGGCGCACCAACCCCACGCTGCGCCTGCGCAGCCTGAAGTTCACCCCGACCGGGCCATCGGTACAGCCAAGCTTCATCGCCCTGCGCCGCGGCGAGCAGCAACAGACCCTGGTGTTTCTCGAAGACCTGTCGCAGATCGCCCAACAGGCCCAGCAACTCAAGCTGGCGGCCTTGGGGCGCCTGACTGCCGGCATCGCCCACGAAATCCGCAACCCGCTGGGCGCCATCAGCCATGCCGGCCAACTGCTGCAGGAGTCCGAGACCCTGGACCCAGCCGACCTGCGCCTGACGCAGATCATCAAGGACCAGTCCAAGCGCATGAACCTGATCATCGAGAACGTGCTGCAACTGTCCCGCCGTCGCCAGGCCGAGCCGCAGCCGTTGGACCTGAGCAGTTTCCTGCAGCAGTTCCTGGCCGACTTCCGCACCACAGCCACCGCCAACCAGGCCCTGCACCTGTACGTCACGGATGGCCCCATCGAAACCCGCATGGACCCGCATCACCTGACCCAGGTGCTGACCAACCTGGTGGACAACGGCCTGCGTTACAGCGCCCACAACCATGGCCAGGCCCAGGTTTGGCTGAACCTGTTCATCGAACCGACCAACGGCCTGCCGATTCTCGACGTGCTGGATGATGGTCCCGGCTTTTCGGCCGATCAACTGCAACACATCTTCGAACCTTTCTTCACCACCGAGACCAAAGGAACAGGATTGGGCCTCTACATTTCCCGTGAGCTGTGCGAAAGCAACCAGGCGCACCTAGACTACAAACCACGTGAGCGCGGTGGCAGTTGCCTGCGAATCACGTTCGCCCATGCACGGAAGCTGACTTGAACATGAGCCAACGGCAAAAGATCCTGATCGTCGACGATGAGCCGGACATCCGCGAACTCCTGGAAATCACCCTGGGCCGGATGAAGCTCGACACCCGCAGCGCGCGCAACGTCAAGGAAGCCCGTGACTGCCTGGCTCGCGAGCCGTTCGACCTGTGTCTCACTGACATGCGCCTGCCCGACGGCACCGGGCTGGACCTGGTGCAGCATATCCAGCAGCGTTTTCCCCAGGTGCCGGTGGCCATGATCACCGCCTACGGCAGCCTGGACACCGCCATCAATGCCCTCAAGGCTGGCGCATTCGACTTCCTGACCAAACCGGTGGACCTCGCCCGGCTCCGGGAGCTGGTGGGCAGCGCCCTGCGCCTGCAAGGCCAGACCGCCGAGCAGCCGAGCATCGATGACCGCCTGCTGGGCGATTCGCCGCCCATGCTGGCCATGCGCAAACAGATCGTGCGCCTGGCGCGCAGCCAGGCGCCGGTGTACATCAGTGGTGAGTCGGGCAGCGGCAAGGAGCTAGTCGCCCGGCTGATCCACGAACAGGGTCCACGCGCCGACCTGCCTTTCGTGCCGGTGAACTGCGGCGCGATTCCCTCGGAATTGATGGAGAGCGAATTCTTCGGCCACCGCAAAGGCAGCTTCACCGGCGCCATGGAAGACAAGCCCGGGCTGTTCCAGGCGGCCCAGGGCGGCACGCTGTTCCTCGATGAGGTAGCCGACCTGCCCTTGGCCATGCAGGTCAAGCTGCTGCGCGCGATTCAGGAAAAGGCCATTCGCAGCGTCGGTGGCCAGAGCGAGGTGGTGGTGGACGTGCGCATCCTCTGCGCCACCCATAAGGACCTGGCCGCCGAAGTGGCGGCCGGGCGCTTCCGGCAGGACCTGTATTACCGGCTCAACGTCATCGAACTGCGCGTGCCATCCCTGCGCGAACGCCGTGAAGACATCGCCCTGCTGGCCAACAAGGTGCTCAAGCGCCTGGCCCACGGCAGCGGCCTGCCGCCCGCGCAACTCAGCGCCACCGCGCTGGAAACCCTCAAGGCCTACCGTTTCCCCGGCAACGTGCGCGAACTGGAGAACATGCTCGAACGTGCGTACACCTTGTGCGAAAACGAGCGCATCGAGGCCAGCGACCTGCGCCTGAGCGACACCGCGCCCGTGGCCGAGGGCGGTGTGCCAGACTTGACCAACGTGGATAACCTGGAAGACTTCCTGGAGAACATCGAGCGCAAGCTGATCCTTCAGGCGCTGGAAGAAACTCGCTGGAACCGCACGGCGGCGGCGCAGCGCCTGAGCCTGTCGTTCAGGTCGATGCGCTACCGCCTGAAAAAGCTGGGGCTGGAGTAGGGACCGGCGAACGCGATCTGCCTTTGTGGACCGGGCGAAGCTCGGGAAGCAGACGCCGCTAATCCCCCGCCAAACGCCCCGCTGGCGCATATGGCGCAGGATCGATGATCGGCTCGCGCCCCAGCATCAAATCGGCAAACAACTGGCACGAGGCCGGCGCCAGCACCAGCCCATTGCGGTAATGCCCGCAGTTCAGCCATAGCCCATCAAAGCCTTCCAGCGCCCCAATGAACGGAATGCCCTCCGGCGACCCCGGCCGCAATCCCGCCCAATGCTTTACCGGCTGGGCATCGGCCAGCGCTGGCAGCAACTCCACCGCAGACGCCTTCAGGCTCTCCAGGGCGCTGACGGTCGGGGTCTTGTCATAGCCCTCATGCTCCAGCGTACTGCCCACCAGAATGTGCCCATCACGACGGGGAATGGCGTAGCGCCCCTTGGCCAGCACCATGCTTGGCAGGAAATCCGCCTCGCACTTGAACAAGATCATCTGCCCTTTCACCGGTTCGACCGGCAGGCGCACGCCCAGGCTTTCCAGCAAGTCGCCGCTCCAGGCGCCAGCGGTCAGCACCACCTGGTCGCCATGCAACTCACCGTCAGCCGTATTCACCCCGACCACGGCCTGGCCATCGCGCAGGAAGCCTCGCACCTCGCAATGCTCGCGCACGGTCACGTTCGGCTGCCCCAGCAAGGCGGCCTTCAACGACTTCACCAGCCGCGGGTTGCGCACGTTGGCCACATTGGCCATGTACACCGCACTGCGGTAACCGCCGCCCAGTACGGGCACCCCGTCGTAGGCAGCCGAAATGTCCACCTTGCTCAGGGGCCGGTTCAGGCGCTGGGCCCAAGCCAGGGCCTCGTCTTCGTCCGGCAAGTCCAGCCAGTACAGGCCGGTGGTGTGTACCTCGGGGTCGATGCCGGTATCGGCGAACAACCGCGCGCCCAATTGCGGGTAGAAATCCTGCGACCAGTGCGCCAGTGCCGTGACCGCGGCGCTGTAGCGCCAGGGATACAGCGGCGAAACGATGCCGCCACCGGCCCAGGACGATTCCTGGCCCAGGCCGGAGCGGTCCAGCAGGGTGACGTGGCCTACATGGGGCGCCAGGTTCAGGGCGGTCAGCAAACCGATGACGCCGCCGCCGACGATGATCACTTGTTGTTGTGTGGGCATGCTTGATCCAGTTTCAGTGAGCTCAACGGCCCCAGCAGGTGGCGGTGGCCGTGGTGCCGGAGCTGCTGCGCAGGCCGGTGTTGTCCAGGGTGAACGCACCGCAGGTGTCGGTGGCCATCAGGGTACCGGCAATGGGTGTGGCTGTCAGGGTATAGGTAGTGGCAGTACTCCCCAGTATGACTGTGTACCAGGCGTTGCTCGACGGGTTGGGAAACCCGGCGTAGGTACCGTATTTGGAATACCAGCGTTCCAGGTTTTGCGCCGTCTCAGACATCAGCTCGGTAATCTCCGCGCGGTGAGTCTTGCGCACGTAGTTGGTGTAGCTCGGGTAGGCGATGGCAGCCAGAATGCCGACGATCGCGACCACGATCATCAGTTCGATCAGCGTGAACCCGCGGGTGCTTCGTTGCATGTTCAGAGTCCTTCTATTGGATTTGCCGCCACATGATACGGCTCGCCGTGGTCACCGATCCTGCGGCCTCCACCAGCACCGTGAGTGTACCGCTGGAATCGTTGACGATCTTGCGCTGGCTCGCCGCCGTCGTGGAGGTCGCCGCCACACTGACAATGGCGTTCAGATCGGGAATGCCCGTGGAGATATACAGGCCACTGACCCTGGTGTCACTGGCATTGACCGAACCGTCGCCGTTGGTGTCCAGCACCGGGTAGCTCAGCAAGCTGCCGTTGAGGGCATCCAACTCGATGATGTAACCGCTGCCCTGGCTGGAACAAGGGTCGGTAGTGTCAATGTCGGCGGTGGTGAAGATCACCCTGCCAGATGTATACGCCGCTTGGTATATAACCCGGTTACCGGTCAGCAGGGTGCCGTAGACCAGCGGGATGTACCAGCCTTTCTGCGAGGTGTAGTCCGTCACATTCGAGGTGGTGGTCAGATACTGACTGCTGCCAGAGGTATAGGTGCCCGTTACTGCCTGCGCTTGCAGGTTGGACACGGTGTAATTGCCGGTGGCATTGTCGGCATCCCATACCGCATAGAACGCCTCGCTATCGGTGGTGGTCTTGTCCGTGGTTTCCAGCAGTTTGCCTGTGCCGAAATACACCATCTTGCCGCTGGTGCTGTTGGTTACCAACAAGGGCTGAGCGGTGATGGGCTGGGTGGCACCGCCCGGCGCCGTGAACAGAGGGCTACCGGAAAACGCCACCGCCCAGCTTGCTGTGGACGTACTGCTGAGGTCGAACTTCCACATGTGGCCCAACAGGTCCCCGCCGTACGCGGCCTGAACCACGTTGGAGGCATTGACCTTCAGCTTGACCGACGACAATCCATTGCTGCCGTTGCTGCTCTCCGCCACGATCTCCTTGATCAGCGCCCCGGTCGCCAGGTTTACCACGAAGAGTGATGCCACCCCCTTGGTGCTGCCATAGCCGTTTGCGATGAACGCTGCCCAGGTCCCGTCAGGCAAGCGGGCCACTTCGGGCTTGGAGTAGGCATAGCCGAGGTTCGCGAACGTGGTTGCGGTATCCGGACGCAATTCCCACAATGCCTTGGGCGTACTGCTTTTAGTCGCCGCGTCGAAGATCTGTACAGCCGTATACGCCTTTCCACCGCCGCCTGTACCGGTCAGTGCGATGGTTTTCCAGGCGCTGCTGATCTGCGCATCGAACACTGCAATCTGGCCGTCGTTGAGGAAGGTATGGGACGTGCCGTTGACATAGGTGGTATCGGCAACCTTTTCCAGCGATGGCAATGCCGTCGAGGGCATGTAGGCATAGTCGCGCACACCGGTATTGGCATTGAGTACGTTGAAGAAACCATCATTGGCATTGACCAGCAAACGAGGCGTCATGTTCGCCGACTTGATCGCCAGAAAACTCGTATAGGTAGAGTCGTTGGTCAAGTCCGACGCGGTCTGATCGGTGGCCGCCGCCAACGTCAGGGGCGAATTGATGATATCGCCCATCAGTACCGTGCGTGTACGCAGGCCAGTGACGTTAGTACCCTTGGCCCAGTTCACCAGACTGGTAGCTGTCACGCCTGACGGGACGCTGGCGGTCAAGACGGCCTGCTGCGCGCTGGAGTAGTTGGCATAGTTCATGGTAATAGGCAGCGCGGTGCTGGTGTTATACGACTCGAACGTAGGCGCCGTGGTGCCGACCGCCATGGTGGTATTGGTCGTCCAACTGGCGGTGGAGCTGATCACGCCCGCCGTGCTGATCGCGTAGGCATTGATAACCCCGCGCCAGTCGGCTGGGTCATAAAGCGTCTGGTAGTAAACAGTGCTGGAGGTCAACGTCGAAGAGTTGGTGGCGCCTGCCCCACCGGACCCGGCCTTGGAGGTGATATCGCTGAGCGCCGAAGACAGTGCTGCGGTAAGGCTGGTGCTGTCGCTGGCCTGATAGTACTTGCCATGGCCATAGCTCGCTGCATCCGACAGCATCTGGTTCGAAGAGGTAAACCCCACGGTATAGGTCAGCATGTTCTGCTTGGGGAAATCGGCCGCGTCCCAACTCTTGCCGGCGGCATCGGTGCTGGTGGTGGACGCCGCGCGCATGTCGATGTCGTAGGCGAACTTGGCGATGTCATCCAGGTAGAGCGTGTCACCCTCGCTATCACCACTCAGGTTTGCGCCGTCATTGTTGATGCCATCCCAGTTGGGTAGATTCTTGCCGCCCAGCGGGTCATTGGTAGGGAACGTACGGTCGTAGGTAGGCAGGCCATCGGTGATCACCACGCCGAAATTCTTTTGGCAGCGGTACTGAATGGGGCTCGTATAGGTGGTTGGGGAAGAGTTGTAGTAAGGCGCCATACCCCGCATGTAGCGGGTGATTTCGTAATAGGTCTCCGCCAGCGGAGTGTTGGCCACCGCCGCCAGGGCGTTGATGGAACTGACGAGGTTATTGTAGTTGGTGGTGGCCTGCGCGGTCGTGGTACTGCCGCTCACCGCCTGCAAGTCACTGATGGAGCGGGCGATATAACCACCCGGCCCGCGGTCGGCATTGGTGGGCGAGTTGAACGTGGCCAGGCCGAAACGCAGGTTGCGATTGGCAGCCACCAGCGCCGCAGACACCGTGCGGGCCACGTTGATGCGGTAGTCGGTCGGTATGGTACCGGTGGTGAAGTCGGTGTTTTTACCATTCGCCAGGTTGACCAGATAAGCCAGGTAGGCTGCCGAGTAGCGGGTGTTGCCACTGCCCACGGGGTCGGGCAGCTTCAGGCAGATAGACGCTAGCCCCAGCAGCCCGCGGTAGAAGCCATACCAGCCACTGGAGCACCCGCCGCGGTTGAGGTCGGAAATGAAAATACTGGTATCGGTCATATCCAGCGCCTGCCCGAACAGGCAATTGCTGTCGGAAGCACAGATATAGATCTGGGAAGGCGTGGCCGTCGAGTCGAAACCACTTGCCCAGATGATGCTGTTCATACTGCCCGAGTCGTCGACCAACAGCATGACATTGGGCGTCACCGCCGCCGCACTGAGCAGTGGCGATGTAGATGGGGCGAAGGCCTGTGCCGGTATTCCCACGAAGAACACCAGGCACATGCCCAGCAGCAGGCCCAGGCAGCGCCGCAGAGTCCGTTTGCTATTTCGCATACACACTCTCCAGTACCGAGCGCGGGTTGGTCAACGGCGTCGCCGCGGTGAAACCGATAGCGGTAATGCGGTACAACGAAGCACTGGTGGAACTGCTGTTGGCCGGGTCGCTGGTGGTGCCGATCATCTGTACGCCGTAGAAGCCCGTGGTGCCCACCGCCACCCAGGTAATGCCGGCGGTACCGTAGACCCCAGCGGTCGTTACCTGGTTGTAGTCGGTGGCAGGTGGCGGCGCACAGGTCGTGGTCGTAGTGCATTTGGCCAAAGTATAACCTGTGGTGGCGACTGCATTCTCACCCGCGCGCAAAGCTGCCTCGGCCGCCTGGAAGGTCGTGTTTCGGGTTTGCACGCTGCTGGCCATTTTTTCCTGCAAGGTGGCGTTGTGCATGGATGAAACGCCGATCATGGTAATCAGCAGCAACATCACCAACGCCACCAGCAGGACCATGCCTTGCTGGGAACGCTGGCTCGGGGGGAGGCAAAGGGGCGACCGCGCTTCATCGGCACCGTCCTCATGGCAAGCGGTTGCGAATAGCCGCAACGACGTTGAAGGTCTGGTTGGCCACTCGTCCATTGGGATCGGACAAGGTCAGGGTGATGCGTACACTGCGAATGTTGGCCGCGGAAGCAGGCGTTGCCGTGTAGGAAGTAATCGGGCTGCCAACGCTGGTGTCGGCAGCCATGCCAAACAGCACGCTCATGGCGGCGACGTTACTGATCAGCACCGATTGGGTAGTGCCAGACACGGTCAGCAATTGCTGGGTGGTGCTGTTGTAGGTGTAAATCACCTTGCGGATTGGCAATGCAATCATCCCAGTAGCCGTCTTGGCGCCAGCCGAAACGGTCGAAGGGCTGGTGACGCAATCGGTGAGAATGGTCCAGGTCGGCGTGGTACTGCTGCCCACATCCCCGGTGATCAAGGTCAACGTTCCAGTGGTCACGGTACCGACCGTGGTGGTCACGTAGGTGATCGGGCTCACCTGGGCGGCGATGAAATCAGCGGCGGTGGCGTCCGGCGTGACCGTCTCCACGCACCCGAACATCCCCACCATGCGAATTTCCTGCACCATCTTGCTCAACGCATAACGCGCGTCTTCTTGCATGGCCGCTGATGCATTCTGCGCCAGGTAGGTATTCTTGGCGGACACGAATATCTGCAAGACACCCAACAGGATGATCAGGCCCAGCAGTATCGCCACCATCAACTCAATCAGGCCGAAACCGGCGCAATGCTTTCTCATTGGGTCACCGTGCCGTCATTGAACGCCCTGGACACCAACGTGAACGTCTGGGTATTGGTGTTCTGATTGGCCGTCGTGGCGTTGATCGCGTTCACGCTGTTGCCCGCCCGCGCATCCCCCCATTTGATCGTGATGGTAATGACGTTGTTGGCGATGGCGATGGAGCCGTCGGCGTTGCTACTGCCACCCAGGCCGCTGTTGATATTGGTCTTGAAGTCGGACCAGTCCAGCGCCCGAGGGTCGGAGGTGGCGGTGGTGGTGGTCGCGGCCTGCGCCGAGGCCAGGGTGTAGTTGGCGCCGTTGTTGGCGCGGATGCGGTCGAGCATGTCATAGGCGATGAAACTGGCCTGGGTGCGCATGGCCGAGCTGTCGGTGTATTTCAAGGCGTTCACCTGGATGGCGGCCGCGCCCAGCAGGCCGATGGCCAGAATCAGCAAGGCCACCAGCACTTCGATCAATGAAAAGCCCCGCTGGGCGGTTTTCAGGCTCATGTACAGGTTCCGCTCAAGACGATACGACCATTGAGGCACACGCCCAGGCTGCGGGTGACAGTGCCCTGGGTGTAGGTCAGGTTGAGCGCGGACGCCGGGAAGGTCAGCCCGCCCAGGTTGTTGAATTCGATGTAGGCGGCCGTGGTGCTGAACGCCAGCTTCGCCTGGCTGGACATCCCGGGGATCACCCGCAGCGTCGTGCCGCCCGAGCTCAGGGCGATATTGAGGACGCCGGTCCAGGCCCCTGCCGTAGCAGGCGTGATGCGTACGCTCAGGCCGCGGTTGATGGCTTCGATGCGGGTGTAATTGAGGGCTTGGTAAAGGTCATTGGTTTCCGAGTCCGCCCGGTTGTTGGCGATCAGCTTGGTGTACGACGGCAGCGCGATGGCAGCCATGATGGCCAGAATCGCCACCGTCACCACCATCTCCACCATGGTGAACCCATTACGTCTTGAATCCATTTACCCCACTCCCCCGAATGCGCTTGGACTATAAACCAGCAGTGCCCGCGCTAAAGCAGCGCACAGGATATACGGTTGTTCCAGAGGGATCAGCGTTCATCTGTACGAACTCGTCACCGCGTTGCCACGCAAGGAGCCTCGGCATGCCCCAACAAGGTTTCACGCTGCTGCAGTTGTTGATAACGCTCGCCATCGCCAGTGTGTTGCTGCACCTGGCGGCCCCGGCCTATGAGGAAATGCTCGCCAGCCACCGGCGCCAGGTCATCGCCCAGGAGCTGCTGGCAAGCCTGCGGGCGGCACGTACCGACGCGGTGCTGGAGCACCGCGATGTGCTCATGCATGCCCTGGAAGGTGACTGGGCCAACGGCTGGCGGGTCATCGCCGACCAAAGTGGCAAGGGCGCCAGCGATACCGACAACCCGGTACTGCGAGTGCATCAGGGTATGCCCAGGATGCTGGTGAAGGGCAACACACCGGTACGTGAGCAAGTGCGGTTCACGGGCCAGGGTTGGGCGCTGCAGGACAACGGCGCGTTTCAGGCCGGCACCGTGCACGTGTGTGATGGAAAAACGGGAGAGAGCCATTACCAGGTGGTGGTGGCCAAGAGCGGCCGCGTGCACCTGACGAACAAAAGGGCCCAGCAGGCCCTTTGTTCAGTGCAGACCTAGATGGCCTTGACGCGCAGTTCCTTGGGCATCGAGAACGTGATGTTCTCCGGCCGCCCGTCCAGCTCTTCGGCGCCCGTGGCGCCCCAGGCACGCAGCTGCTCGATCACGCCACGCACCAGCACTTCCGGTGCCGAGGCACCGGCGGTGATACCGATGCGCTGCACGCCGTCGAACCAGCTTTGTTGCATATCTTCGGCGCCGTCGATCAGGTACGCCGGGGTGGCCATGCGCTCGGCCAGCTCGCGCAGGCGGTTGGAGTTGGAGCTGTTGGGGCTGCCCACTACCAGGACCACATCGCACTCGTCAGCCAGCTGCTTGACCGCGTCCTGGCGGTTTTGCGTGGCGTAGCAGATATCGTCCTTGCGCGGGCCGCCGATGTTGGGGAAACGCGTGCGCAGCGCGTCGATGACGCGACTGGTGTCGTCCATCGACAGGGTGGTCTGGGTGACGAAGGCGACGTTGTCGGGGTTGCGCACCGCCAGGGTAGCCACGTCCTTCTCGTCTTCGACCAGGTAGATCGAGCCGCCGTTGCTGGCGTCGTACTGGCCCATGGTACCTTCCACTTCCGGGTGCCCGGCGTGGCCGATCAGGATGCATTCGCGGCCGTCACGGCTGTAGCGCGCCACCTCGATGTGCACCTTGGTCACCAGCGGGCACGTAGCGTCGAACACTTTCAGGCCACGGCCGGCCGCTTCCTGGCGCACGGCCTGGGAAACACCGTGGGCGCTGAAGATGACAATGACGTCGTCCGGCACCTGGTCCAGTTCTTCGACGAAGATGGCACCGCGGTTACGCAGGTCTTCGACCACGAACTTGTTGTGCACCACTTCATGGCGCACGTAGATCGGCGGGCCGAAGACCTCCAGGGCGCGGTTGACGATTTCGATCGCGCGGTCCACGCCGGCGCAGAAGCCACGGGGGTTGGCGAGTTTGATTTGCATGCTGTGCCTCGTGCTTGCGCGCTGGGGCAAGGCTCAGAGAGCCTTGACCTCGATGATGTCCACTTCGAAGTTCAGGGTCTTGCCAGCCAGCGGGTGGTTGAAGTCGACGGTCACTTGCGCGTCGTCGAACGCCTTCACCACGCCGGGCAGTTCAGTATTGGCCGCGTCGTTGAAGATCACCAGCAGGCCTTCCGACAGCTCCATGTCCTGGAACTGCGAGCGTGGCATGATCTGCACGTTCTGCGGGTTGGGCTGACCGAAGGCGTTCTCCGGCGGGACCACCACGGTGCGCTTGTCACCGGCCTTGAAACCGAAGATCGCCGCCTCGAAACCGGGCAACAGGTTGCCGTCGCCCACCTTGAACACGGCCGGGGCCTTGTCGAAGGTGCTGTCGACGGTGTCACCGTTTTCCAGGTGCAGGGCGAAGTGCAGGGTCACTTCGGTGTTTTGAGCGATACGCTGCTCAGTCATGGACCGCGTCTCCGGTTTTCTTGCTCTTGAACATGTCCAGGGCCAGCATCACCGCGCCGATGGTAATGGCGCTGTCGGCCAGGTTGAACGCCGGGAAGTACCAGCGGTTCTGCCAATGCACCAGCACGAAGTCGATCACGTGGCCCAGCACGATACGGTCGTACAGGTTGCCCAGCGCGCCGCCCAGTACCAGCACCAAGGCCACGGCCAGCCAGTTTTCATGGCGGCCCAGGCGCTTGAGCCACACCAGCAGCACGGCGCTGACCACCACCGCGATCAGGGCGAACAGCCAGCGCTGCCAGCCGGAACTGTCGGCGAGGAAGCTGAAGGCCGCGCCCGTGTTGTAGGCCAGGGTCCAGCTGAAGTAGTCGGGAATGACCACCATTTGCTGGTACAGGCTCAGGTTGCTCTGGAAGTAGATCTTGCTGGCCTGGTCGAGGACCAGAACCAGCACGCTCAACCAGAGCCAACCCAGGCGCCCGAAGCGCCCGGCATCGGCCTTAGGCATAGTGACGCACCTCGCCCGCACCGCTGATGTTGTCCACGCAACGGCCGCAGATTTCCGGATGCTCGGCGTTCACGCCGACGTCATCGCGGAAGTGCCAGCAACGGGCGCACTTGGTGTAGCCGGACTTGACCACTTTCAGCTTCAGGCCCGCTACTTCAGTGACCACGGCATCGGCGGGGGCATCGACGAACGGCGCGACGCTGGCCTTGGAAGTGATCAGCACAAAGCGCAGCTCGTTGCCCAGCTTGGCAAGGTCGGTGCTCACGGCTTCGTCGGCATACAGTGTCACTTCGGCCTGCAGGTTGCCACCGATGGCTTTCGCCGCGCGCTGGTTCTCCAGTTCCTTGTTGACCGCGGTCTTCACCGCCATCACGCCTTCCCAGTACTCGCGGCCCAGCTCGAAGCCTTCCGGCAGTTCGGTGAGGCCCTGGTACCAGGTGTTGAGCATCACCGATTCGTTGCGCTCGCCCGGCAGGTACTGCCACAGCTCGTCAGCGGTGAAGGCCAGGATCGGCGCGATCCAGCGCACCAGCGCTTCGGAGATGTGGTACAGCGCGGTCTGGCACGAACGGCGCGCGGTGCTGTTGGCGCCGGTGGTGTACTGGCGGTCCTTGATGATGTCCAGGTAGAAACCACCCAGCTCCTGCACGCAGAAGTTGTGGACCTTGGAGTACACGTTCCAGAAGCGGTATTCGCTGTAGTGCTCTTCCAGCTCGCGTTGCAGCAACAGCGCGCGGTCGACGGCCCAGCGGTCGAGGGCGATCATCTCGTCGGCCGGCAGCAGGTCGGTGGCCGGGTTGAAGCCGCTCAGGTTCGAGAGCAGGAAGCGCGCGGTGTTGCGGATACGGCGGTAGGCGTCGGCGCTGCGCTGCAGGATGGTGTCCGACACGGCCATTTCGCCCGAGTAGTCGGTGGCCGAGACCCACAGGCGCATGATGTCGGCGCCCAGGGTATCGTTGACCTTCTGCGGGGCGATGACGTTGCCCAGCGACTTGGACATCTTGCGGCCGTTCTCGTCCACGGTGAAGCCGTGGGTCAGCAGTTCACGGTACGGCGCGTGGTTGTCGATGGCGCAACCGGTCAGCAGCGACGAGTGGAACCAGCCGCGGTGCTGGTCGGAGCCTTCCAGGTACAGGTCGGCACGCGGGCCGGTCTCATGGCCCATGGGGTGCGAACCGCGCAGCACGTGCCAGTGGGTGGTGCCGGAGTCGAACCACACGTCCAGGGTGTCGCTGATCTTGTCGTACTGGGCCGCTTCGGCGCCCAGCAGTTCGGTGGCGTCCAGCTTGAACCAGGCTTCGATGCCCTCGACTTCAACGCGCTTGGCCACTTCTTCCATCAGTTCGACGGTGCGTGGGTGCAGCTCGCCGCTTTCCTTGTGCAGGAAGAACGGGATCGGCACGCCCCAGTTGCGCTGACGCGAGATGCACCAGTCCGGACGGTTGGCGATCATCGAGTGCAGGCGCGCCTGGCCCCAGGCCGGGACGAACTTGGTCTCTTCGATGGCTTTGACCGCGCGGTTGCGCAGGGTGGCGCCTTCGGCAGGCTGCTTGTCCATGCCCACGAACCACTGCGCGGTAGCGCGGTAGATCAGCGGGGTCTTGTGGCGCCAGCAGTGCATGTAGCTGTGGCTGATGGTTTCGGTGTTCATCAGCGCGCCGACTTCGGCCAGCTTGGCGATGATGTTCGGGTTGGCCTTCCAGATGAACTGGCCGCCGAAGAACTCCAGCGAATCCACGTACACGCCGTTGCTCTGCACCGGGTTGAGGATCTCGTCGTTGACCATGCCGTATTTCTTGCAGGTCACGAAGTCGTCTTCACCGTAGGCAGGTGCCGAGTGGACCACGCCGGTACCGGCACCCAGCTCCACGTACTCGGCCAGGTAAACCGGCGAAGTACGGTGGTAGAACGGGTGCTGGAAGTGAATGTTTTCCAGGGCCGAGCCCTTGGCGGTGGCGATGGTGTTGCCAGTCAGGCCGTAACGGCTCAGGCAGGCTTCGACCAGTTCTTTGGCCAGGATCAGCAGGCGGTCACCGACGTCCACCAGGGCGTAGGTGAAGTCCGGGTGCACGTTCAGCGCCTGGTTGGCCGGGATGGTCCACGCGGTGGTGGTCCAGATCACGATGGCCGCGGTCTTGTCCAGGCCCGGCAGGCCAAAGGCGTCGGCCAGGCTCTGCTGGTCGGCGACATTGAAGGCCACGTCGATGGTGTCGGATTTCTTGTCCTGGTATTCGACTTCCGCTTCGGCCAAGGCCGAACCGCAGTCAAAGCACCAGTTCACGGGCTTGAGCCCCTTGAACACGAAACCGTTCTTGACCATTTCCGCCAGGGCGCGGATTTCGCCGGCCTCGTTGGTGAAGTTCATGGTCTTGTAGGGGTTGGCCCAGTCACCCAGCACACCCAGGCGAATGAACTCGGCCTTCTGGCCCTCGATCTGCTCGCTGGCATAGGCGCGGCACAGTTCGCGGGTCTTGTCGGCGCCCAGGTTCTTGCCGTGGGTGACTTCCACCTTGTGCTCGATCGGCAGGCCATGGCAGTCCCAGCCCGGCACGTACGGCGCATCGAAGCCGGCCAGGGTCTTGGAACGGATGATCATGTCCTTGAGGATCTTGTTGACCGCATGACCGATGTGAATACTGCCGTTGGCGTACGGAGGGCCGTCGTGCAGCACGAACTTGGGACGGTCCTTGCCAATTTCACGCAGCTTCTGGTACAGGCCAATGCTGTCCCAGCGCTGCAGAGTTTGCGGCTCGCGCTGGGGCAGGCCGGCCTTCATTGGGAAGGCGGTGTCCGGAAGGTTTAGCGTGGCTTTGTAGTCGGTCATTTCAGGCTCTTGGGTTAGCAGTTGGCCGATGCTCAAGGGCATGGGCTCGGGCGGCGGCGACATCCGCATCGATCGCCGACTTCAGCGCCTCAAGGGAGGCGAAACGCTGCTCATCACGCAGCTTGTGGTGGAACACCACCGTCAAACGCCGGCCATAGAGGTCACCGGCAAAGTCCAGCAAATGTACTTCCAGGTGGGCACTGCCATCACCTGCAACCGTTGGCCGCACGCCTATGTTGGCGACTCCCGGCCAGGTTGTGCCGTCGATCTCGGCGCTCACCTGGTACACCCCGGTGAACGGCACGCGACGGCGCTTGAGCTGCACGTTGGCGGTCGGCCAACCCAGTTGACGGGCCAGCTTCTGGCCGTGCAGCACCCGCCCGGCAATGCGGTACGGGCGGCCGAGCAGTTGCTCGGCCAGGGAAAAATCGGCGGCGGCCAGGGCCTTGCGCACTTGCGTGCTGCTGACCCGCACGCCATTGAGCTCCACGGTTTGCGCCGCTTCCACGGTGAAGCCCTGGACCACGCCCGCCTGCAACAGGAAGTCGAAGTCGCCCAGGCGGTCGCAGCCGAAGCGGAAGTCATCGCCCACTTCCAGGTGCTGCACGCCCAGGCCGTCGACCAGGATGGTGTCGACGAACTCGGCGGCGCTGAGCTTGCACAGGCGCTGGTTGAACGCCAGGCACAACACCCGGTCGACGCCCTCCTCGGCCAGCAGCGCGAGCTTGTCGCGCAGGCGCGCCAGGCGGGCCGGGGCGGTGTCGGGGGCGAAATACTCGCGCGGCTGCGGTTCGAAGATCACCACGCAGCTGGGTACGCCCAACTCCCGCGCACGCTCGCGCAGCCGTGCCAGGATAGCCTGGTGGCCACGGTGAACACCGTCAAAGTTGCCAATAGTGGCGACACAGCCCCGATGTTGGGGCCGCAGGTTGTGGAGGCCTCGAACCAGCTGCATAACGCGCTTCTTGCTCATAAAGTGGCCGATTATAACCACACACGGGCGCTGGCGACAGGCGCCGCTGCCTCGTGCGGGTGACTAAACCGGAAAACCGACAACTGACGCTCAGGCCAGCCCGCGACGGGCGAAATCCCGCAGCCGGAAGCCGAAAGCGAACAGCACACCGAAATACACTACCACGCCTGTCAATACCAGGGCGCCCAGGCGCAGGAAGCGCGCCAGCATCTGGCCCTCCGACCAGGCCGGCATGAACTGCATCATGCCCAGCAGCACGGCCGCCATGGCCACCACGGCCAGCAACAACTTGATGAAAAACTTCAGCCAGCCCGGCTGCGGCTGGAACATGTCCTGCTTGCGCAGCTGCCAGTACAGCAAGCCAGCGTTCAGGCAGGCACCACCGCTGATGGCCAGGGCCAGCCCGGCGTGGGCCAGGGAGCCGATGAACGCCAGGTTCATCAACTGCGTGGCGGCCAGGGTGAACATGGCGATCTTCACCGGGGTGCGAATGTTCTGCTGGGCATAAAAGCCCGGCGCCAGCACCTTGATCAGGATGATGCCCAGCAGGCCCACCGCATAGGCAATCAGCGCCCGCTGGGTCATGGAAGCGTCGAAGGCGTCGAACTTGCCGTACTGGAACAATGCCACGGTCAATGGCTCGGACAGCAGGGCCAGGGCCACGGCACAGGGCAGCACCAGAATGAAACACAGGCGCAGGCCCCAGTCCAGGATGCGCGAATACTCGTGGCGGTCCTTGTTGGCGTAGGTCTTGGCCAGGGTCGGCAGCAAGATGGTGCCCAAGGCCACGCCCAGCACACCGGAAGGCAGCTCCATCAGCCGGTCGGCGTAGTACATCCACGACACTGAGCCGGCCGCCAGGAACGAGGCGAAGATGGTGTTGATGATCAGCGAAATCTGGCTCACCGACACGCCGAGAATGGCTGGCCCCATCTGTTTCATTACCCGCAGCGCGCCCGTGTCGCGCAGGTTCAGGCGTGGCAGTACCAGCATGCCGATCTTTTTCAGGTGCGGCAGTTGGTAGAGCAACTGCGCCAGGCCGCCGGCCAGCACGCCCCAGGCCAGCACCATGATGGGTGGGTGGAAATAGGGCGTCAGGAACAGCGCGAAGATAATCTGCGCGATGTTGAGCAGCGTCGGCGTGAAGGCCGGTACCGAAAAGCGGTTCCAGGTATTGAGGATGGCGCCAACGAAGGACGACAGCGAGATCAGCAATATATAGGGAAAGGTCACCCGCAGAAGGTCGGCGGTGAGCTGGAATTTTTCCGGGGTATCAGCGAAACCCGGCGCGGTCACCCAAATGACGAATGGCGCGGCGATCATGCCCACTACCGTCACCAGCGCCAGGACCAGCGTCAGCATGCCCGCCACATAAGCGATGAATGTGCGCGTCGCCTCCTCGCCCTGCTGGCTCTTGTATTCGGCCAGGATGGGCACGAATGCCTGGGAGAAAGCACCCTCGGCGAAGATGCGCCGCAGCAGGTTGGGCAGCTTGAAGGCGATGAAAAAGGCGTCGGTGGCCATGCCGGCACCGAAAATACGGGCGATCAGGGTGTCGCGCACGAAGCCCAGCACCCGCGAGATCATGGTGATGGAGCTGACCGCGAACAGTGACTTGAGAAGATTCATCGAAAGATTTTTCTGCCTTCTGGACAAAGAGCAGCGCGAGATTGCGCGCAACTGTGCGATACTCCGCGCCGCATCAGCAGGCAGAGCCAAAACTCGCGAGTTTACAGGTCAGGCGCCAGAAGGGAATCTCTCACTTCGGCAATGACCACTCAGCGGAACGTCTCAAGCACCCTTGACAACAGATCCAGTCATCGGCATGATTCGCGGCCTATTTTGTTTGCTATTTAAAAAAGTCTTTCGAGGAGCTCGACGGTGGCCAACTCACCTTCCGCCAAAAAACGTGCAAAACAGGCTGAGAAGCGTCGCAGCCACAACGCCAGCCTGCGTTCCATGGTCCGCACCTACATCAAGAATGTAGTCAAAGCCATTGACGCAAAAGACGCCGAAAAAGCACAAGCTGCTTACGTTCTGGCCGTGCCAGTTATCGACCGTATGGCCGATAAAGGCATCATCCACAAGAACAAGGCTGCTCGCCATAAAGGCCGTCTGAATGGCCACATCAAAGCACTGGTTCAGGCTGCCGCCTAAGCTTATTGCTTGATGTACCAAAAAACCGACCCCAGGGTCGGTTTTTTGTTGCCTGCGATTCGCGAAACCATCGCAGCCTTCAGAACGAGATCAGCCCCTGAGACACCGCAATGCCAATGGCGTGCCCGCGGTTGGTGGACCCCAACTTGTGGCCCGCATTGGCAATGTGAAAATCCACCGTGCGCTCGGCACAGCCGATAATGCGGCCGATCTCCCAGCTGGTCTTGCCCACACTCGCCCACCCCAGGCATTCCGCCTCCTTATGGGTAAGACAGGATTCGGGCGAACGCTCGATCGCTACCCTGCGCTGCAACCCTTCGATCAAGTAGGGGACCAGCATGAACAACACCCCCAGGTCATCGTCGTCAGCGCCCGCCGGTCGCTCTCCATCGTCGACCGAGTGGGCCACGCTCAATGCCCCCACCCACGCCCTGTCCCGCAACGGAATGCTGACCCCATTGCGCATGCCATGAGCCCCGCACGCCTCCCAGAACTCCCGGGAGCGCCCGCGCGCCCTTCGCTGCGCACGCTCCCAGAACAATGGTTTCAAATGCTGGCGACAATGACGAACTATCGGATCCATCTCTTGATAATGTTGCGCCTCATAATGTTCCTGCCAACTTCGAGGGAAGTTGTTCAATGGCCGAGCAGGGGCGCCGCCCTTGGTCGGCCCGAATGACAATGAATAATAACGATAGCTCATGCGCTTCATGACCGCCCGCAATCGCAACTCCCAGCCCCGCTGATGCGCACGCCCTGCCAATAAAGCAAACTCGGCCAACAATGAACTTTCCAACAGACGGCCATGATTGACCGTCCGATTCAACACCCGGCTTTCCATAACATTCCCGCAATCGATATATAGATAATCAAAAGAGGGACAGCGCTATCCCCCTGACTAGACCCCCTCGACCGAGAGCGCCCGCCGTCGCGCCGGCTGCGACAGGGCGGGACAGTACGCATGGTCGCAAAACGTGTCAATGCGCCGAAACACTTTTCGAAACCAGGGGAAATGCACCCAGGCCATCTTCGGGCGCGCACCGATGCAGAACAAGGGATTACCCCTATCCCCAGCAATTACAAAGGAGCGAGACACTTTACAACAACGCGAAGTTGCGCAAGTGCCCGCACTGGACATATATAAACCGCCCACCCACCGCCACTGTACTTTCCACAAGGAAACCATCTCCATGACGACGAGCTATTAATAAGACAATCGAACTGGAACTATTACCCCTCGAACTTTATAACAGGCAATAAAAAACGGCGAGCCAGGCCCGCCGTTTTCAATGACTTGACTTGCAGCCGATCAGGGCTGCGGCCAGGGCAGAATCGGAATCGCTGTGACCGCGTTTTGCGGACTACCCTCGATAACGCGATCGCTGTAAACCAGGTACACCAAGGTATTACGCTTTTTGTCGAAGAATCGCACCACCTGCATGGTCTTGAAGACCAGCGAGGTCCGCTCCTTGAACACTTCCTCGCCATCCTTCAGGTCATCAGGCAGGTGGATAGGCCCCACCTGCCGACAGGCGATGGATGATTCGGCGCGATCTTCGGCCAACCCGAGGCCGCCTTTGATGCCACCGGTCTTGGCGCGAGACAGGTAGCAGGTCACGCCCGGCACCTTGGGGTCGTCGAATGCCTCCACGACGATACGGTCGTTGGGGCCGACGAACTTGAACACCGTCGACACCTGGCCGATCTCTTCAGCCGAAGCAAGTAGCGGCAGGACCAGCAGCAGGCCCAGCATTCCCTTGATCGCACGCATGGTTAACCCTCAGACCAGAATCAGATTGTCGCGGTGCACCAGTTCCGGCTCGGCGATGTAGCCCAGCAGGTTTTCGATGGCCTCGGAAGATTGGCCGATGATTTTCTGTGCCTCGGCAGCACTGTAGTTGGCCAGGCCGCGGGCCACTTCCTTGCCGTCCGGCCCCAGGCACACCACCATTTCACCGCGACGGAACGCGCCCAGCACACCCTTCACACCCACCGGCAGCAGACTCTTGTGCCCTTCCAGCAGCGCCTGCACGGCGCCCGCATCCAGGGTCAGGGTACCGCGCGTCTGCAGGTGGCCGGCCAGCCACTGCTTGCGCGCCGCCAGCATGCCGCGCTCGGGCGACAACAGGGTGCCCAGACGCTCGCCGGCCTTGAGGCGGTCCAGCACACGCTCCAGGCGCCCACCGACGATGATGGTGTGGGCGCCGGAACGCGCAGCCAACCGCGCAGCGCGCAGCTTGGTCTGCATGCCGCCGCGCCCCAGGGCGCCGCCGGTACCGCCCGCAACGGCATCCAGGGCAGGGTCATCGGCCCGCGCTTCGTAGATCAATTGGGCATCCGGGTTGTTGCGCGGGTCGGCGTCGAACATGCCGTCGCGGTCGGTGAGAATCACCAGCAGGTCAGCCTCCACCAGGTTGGCTACCAGAGCCGCCAGGGTGTCGTTATCGCCGAAGCGGATTTCGTCAGTGACCACGGTGTCGTTTTCGTTGATGACCGGGATCACCCCCAACTCCACCAGGGTACGCAGGGTGCTGCGTGCATTGAGGTAACGTTTGCGGTCGGACAGGTCGTCATGGGTCAGCAGGATCTGCGCCGTGTGGCGGCCATGCTCGGCGAAACTCGACTCCCAGGCCTGCACCAGGCCCATCTGGCCAATGGCGGCTGCGGCCTGCAGTTCATGCATGCCACTGGGGCGCTTCGCCCAGCCCAGGCGGCTCATACCAGCCGCCACGGCGCCCGAGGACACCAGCACCAGCTCAACGCCCGCCTCGTGCAAGGCCACCATTTGCTCGACCCACACGCCCATGGCGGCACGGTCCAGGCCCTTGCCGTCTGCTGTCAGCAACGCGCTGCCGATTTTCACGACCCAGCGCTGCGCACCTGTCACCTTGCTCCGCATGTTCTTCCAACCTATGCCCGGGAGAAATTATTCGTAGAAACCAAAACGCCGCTCCCAGGGGAGCGGCGCTGTAGTTTACTACGGGCAGATCGGCGGCGCCTGCTTCCCGAACTTCGCGCGGCCTCCACAAGAGACTGCAGGGCGAAGCTCGGGAAAACGCGCCACACCAGTCAATCGCGCACGTAGATGACCTCCGGGCCGTCTTCGGCGTCCTCTTCATCCCAGAAGCCGTCGTCTTCGCCGATGTCGTGCACGCTCTTGACGCCGGTACGGCGCAGGGCGCGGGCATCGTCCAGGGCTTGCAACTGGGCACGCGCCTCGTCTTCGATGCGCTGGTCCAGGTCGGCCAGCTCGGCCGCGTAGGCCGGGTCGTTGGCCAGGCGGTCGGCACGGTCTTCCAGGTAGCGCATCAGGTCACGGGTCAGGCGCTCGGTGCCTTCTTTGGCGATAGCCGAGATCACATAGACCGGGCCTTCCCACTCCAGGCGGTCGACGATTTCCTTGACGCGCTCTTCGTGCTCTTCTTCCAGGATCTGGTCGCACTTGTTCAGCACCAGCCAGCGCTCACGCTCCACCAGCGACGGGCTGAACTTGGTCAGCTCGTTGACGATGACCTCGGCCGCGTCAGCCGGGCTGGTTTCGTCCAGCGGCGCCATGTCCACCAGGTGCAGCAGCACACGGGTACGCGCCAGGTGTTTGAGGAAGCGAATCCCCAGGCCAGCACCATCGGAGGCCCCTTCGATCAGGCCAGGGATGTCGGCGATGACGAAGCTCTTCCAGCGGTCAACGCTGACCACGCCCAGGTTTGGCACCAAGGTGGTGAACGGGTAGTCGGCAACCTTCGGCTTGGCGGCCGATACCGAACGAATGAAGGTGCTCTTGCCGGCATTCGGCAAGCCCAGCAGGCCCACGTCGGCCAGCACTTTCATTTCCAGCTTCAGGTCGCGCTGCTCGCCCGGCTTGCCTGGCGTGGTCTGGCGCGGCGCACGGTTGGTGCTGGACTTGAAGCGGGTGTTGCCCAGGCCGTGCCAGCCGCCATGGGCAACCAGCAGGCGTTGGCCAGCCTTGACCAGGTCGCCAATGACCTCCTGGGTGGCTGAGTCGATCACCGTGGTGCCGACCGGCACGCGCAGCTCCAGGTCTTCACCCTTCTTGCCGGTGCAGTCGGTGCTACCGCCATTCGAACCGCGTTCGGCGTCGAAGTGGCGGGTGTAACGGTAGTCCACCAGGGTGTTGAGGTTTTCGTCGGCGACCATGTAGATCGAACCGCCGTCACCGCCATCACCGCCGTTGGGGCCACCGTTCTCGATGAACTTTTCACGGCGGAAGCTCATGCAACCATTGCCGCCGTCGCCCGCTTTCACGCGGATGGATACTTCATCAACAAATTTCATGAAAAACGCCTCTCGCCTTACGGACGAGCCAAAAAAAGCAAAGACATAAGGCTCTTGCAAAAATGAGCATGGCGGACCCCATTAACGATACTCGCGCCAGCGGCCCAGGCAACAGCTTTGCAAGAGACTCACCCCACAAACGAAAAAGCCCCGTCGCAAGACAGGGCTTTCCCAGCGAACTCGCGATTAGGCCGCGACTACGCTCACGTAACGACGACCGAAGGCGCCTTTTACTTCGAACTTGATCACGCCTTCGACTTTAGCGAACAGAGTGTGATCTTTACCCATGCCAACGCCGTAGCCAGCGTGGAATTGGGTGCCGCGCTGACGCACGATGATGTTGCCTGCTTTGATAGCCTGGCCGCCATACATCTTCACGCCAAGGCGTTTGGCTTCTGAGTCGCGACCGTTACGGGTACTACCACCAGCTTTTTTGTGTGCCATGAGTCAATTCTCCTAGTGAGGAATTAGGCTGAAATTAAGCCTGAATACCGGTGATTTTGATCTCGGTGTACCACTGGCGGTGGCCCATGCGCTTCATGTGGTGCTTACGACGACGGAACTTGATGATACGAACCTTGTCGTGACGACCTTGGGAGATCACTTCAGCCACAACGGTAGCGCCAGCAACAACGGGGGCGCCGATGTTGACGTCGTCGCCGTTGGCGACCAGCAGAACGCGATCAAAGGTCACGGATTCGCCAGTGGCGACTTCCAGTTTCTCGATCTTCAGGTACTCACCCGGGGCGACTTTGTACTGCTTGCCACCGGTAACAATTACTGCGTAAGACATGGTATTTCTCCGATAATCCTGCTCACCCAGCTCTTTATAAGTAGAGTGTCGGCTGGCATGGCTGCATGGGGTGGAACGACCCAAATGCAATTGCGTAAGGCAGGTGCTGCCCAGGAAGTTCAGGGTGCGCGATTGTACGCAAGCCCCGCCCCGCTTGCAAGTGGCCGTCCATCGCGCCTTGACAGGGCGGGACCCGCGACCTAGCATGCCGCGCATCCCTTCTGGAGCACCTGTCGCTGATGCAACCCCAAGCTTTCTACCGCGCGGTGGCGGACGATTTCAACGCCGTCGACGTCATCATCAAGAAGCAACTGACTTCGCGCGTACCGCTGGTGTCGAAAATCGGTGACTATATTACGTCAGCCGGGGGCAAACGTCTGCGCCCGCTGCTGGTGCTGCTGTGTGGCAAGGCCCTGGGCCGCGAAGGCGACGAGCTGCGCCTGCTGGCCGCCACCATCGAATTCCTGCATACCGCCACCCTGCTGCATGACGACGTGGTCGACATGTCGGGCATGCGCCGTGGCCGCTCCACCGCCAACGCCATGTGGGGCAACGCACCCAGCGTCCTGGTAGGTGACTTCCTGTACTCGCGCTCGTTCGAGATGATGGTAGAACTGGGCTCCATGCCGGTGATGCGCATCCTGTCCCAGGCTACCCGCGTGATCGCCGAAGGCGAAGTGCTGCAACTGTCCAAGGTGCGCGACGCCAGCACCACCGAAGAAGTGTACATGGAAGTCATCCGCGGCAAGACCGCGATGCTCTTCGAAGCCTCTACCCACAGCGCCGCGGCCCTGGCCGAAGCGACGCCGGAACAGGCCGAGGCCCTGCGCACCTTCGGTGACCACCTGGGCGTGGCTTTCCAACTGGTCGACGACCTGCTGGACTACAAGGGCGACGCCGAGACCCTGGGCAAGAACGTCGGCGACGACCTGGCCGAAGGCAAGCCGACCCTGCCACTGATCTACACCATGCGCGAAGGCACCGCCGAGCAGGCCGCCCTGGTGCGCAAGGCCATTCAGAAAGGCGGGATCGAAGACCTGGAAAGCATCCGCGTTGCCGTGGAAGCCTCCGGCGCCCTGGAATACACCGCCCAGCTGGCGCGCGACTACGTCAAGCGCGCCATCGCCTGCCTTGATGCCCTGCCGCCCAGCGAATACCGCGACGCACTGGTTGAGCTGAGTGAGTTCGCCGTAGCGCGCACCCACTGATACCGAGTCGCCTGCTTTCCGGGCTTCGCCCAGCCCCACAGTGGAACGCATTTCCTCGTGGGATCTGGCGCAGCTCGGGAAAGCCTCCCCCGCAATTCCCCCGCCTGCGATAAAAACCCTATATAATCTGCGCCTTTATTTTGCCCACCCGCCGAGGAACCCGCGTGAGCACTCTGCCTGCCTGCCCCAAATGCAATTCCGAATACACCTACGAGGACGGCACCCAGCTGGTGTGCCCTGAATGCGCCCACGAGTGGTCGGCCAGCGGCGAAGCCGAGACGGGCGGCAATGACGCGGTGAAAAAGGATGCGGTAGGCAATGTGCTGCAGGATGGCGACACCATCACCGTGATCAAGGACCTCAAGGTCAAGGGCACCTCCCTGGTGGTCAAGGTCGGCACCAAGGTCAAGAACATCCGCCTGTGCGACGGCGATCATGACATCGACTGCAAGATCGAGGGCATCGGCCCGATGAAATTGAAGTCCGAGTTCGTACGCAAAGTCTGATCTGACGAATGGTCGCGAGGCTGCCCGGCGCGGCCTGCGGCCCCTGATCTTTCCCTGAATGGAAAAAATCCTCCAATAGAGCCTTGCTATTCCTTGAATAAGAATTATTCTCATTGAACGCTTTCAAGGAGAACTGACATGACTTATTTGATCGATGCCTGGCTGGACCGCCCTCACCCTTACCTGCGCATATTGCATCGCGAAACCGGCGAAGTGTGTGCGGTGCTGGAGGAAGAGGCACTGGATGAACTGCGTGACCAGGGTGACCTGGACCTGTCGGGGCTGAGCTCCAGCGAGCCCATCGTGCTCAAGGAACTGGTGCGAAACCTGTTCCTGTTCTGCTATGCCCGAGCGTTGCGCCCGGTAAGCAGCCTGCATTGAAGCGGCTGACCCGATGTGCAGCGGCTGCCGCCAGGCGGCGTCCGGGCGCCCGTGACGCGGCCTGACGGCCACTGCTACACCTCTGCAGTGCTTACAGTACGTCCAGCAGCTCTACGTCGAATACCAGCACGCTGTGCGGCGGGATGCTGCCAACGCCCTGGGCACCGTAGGCCAGTTCGCTTGGCACGTACAGACGCCATTTGCTGCCGGCGTTCATCAGTTGCAGCGCTTCGGTCCAACCGGCGATCACGCCGCTGACCGGGAATTCGGCCGGCTGGCCACGCTCATACGAGCTGTCGAACACGGTGCCGTCGATCAGGGTACCGTGGTAGTGGGTGCGCACGCTGTCGTCGCGCGATGGCTTGGCGCCTTCGCCAGCGGTCAGCACTTCGAATTGCAGGCCCGATGCCAGGGTGGTGATACCCTCGCGCTTGGCGTTTTCGGCCAGGAACGCCAGGCCAGCGCCAGCGGCGGCTTCAGCTTTGGCAGCCGCTTCGGCTTGCATGATGTCACGGATAACCTTGAAGCTGGCAGACAGGTCTTCCTGGCTGACACGGCTAGGCAGGCCATTGAAGGCATCGGTCAGGCCGGCCAGGATGGCGTCCAGGCTCACACCCGGTGGCGGGTTGTCGCGCAGCTGGTCGCCCAGTTGACGGCCAATGCCGTAGCTTACGCGCGTTTCGTCGGTGGACAGGTTTACTTCGGACATCTCGGTGCTCCGCTGCAGGGCCCGTCAGCGAGCAGGCGAATACCACCGCCTGCCGTCCCGGGCCCAAACCAAAAGGGCGAGCAGACTAGCACACTGAGTACGTCAGTTCAGCTTGTGGCGTCAGTGGCGCGAGCGGAATGAGATAGGCACGCGCAGATCTTCCTCGGCGCTGTCGCCCAGGCCGCACATCTCGTCATGCACCGAACCGTGGATCAGGTGAAACGGCACCTCCGGCAATTGCCGCAGCAGGTCGCGGGCATGCTCGACCGAACGCAGGTGCATGGCGTGGCCACTGGCGTCGTTGAGCGGGTGGGATTTGCCATGCATGCGCGCTTCGAGCAAGTAGATACCGCCTTCCAGGGATATCAGGTTCAGCTCGTCGATCAGACCGGCATGGGCGTGGGTGGTCAGTTCCTGAACATTCATGACTGCACCTCGAATGGGTCGAATGGCTTCAACACTTCATTCTTCGTACAGCAGCGGGCAAAGCACAAGGCAGCTGCCGCGCCGCTGGTCCGATTGGCGCCGCTCAGTGCTTGGTCAGCTTGTCCAGGTAGCCCATGGCGAAGGCCGAGATCACGAAGGTCATGTGAATGATCACATACCATTTCAAGTACTCAGGCTCGATATTGCGGGCGTCCATGAACATGCGCAGCAGGTGAATGGACGAGATCGCGACAATGGAGGCGGCCACCTTCATTTTCAGCGAGCTGGAGTCCATCTTGCCCAGCCAGCTGAGCTTTTCCTGGCCTTCGTCCACGTCCAGCTGGGACACGAAGTTTTCGTAGCCCGACAGCATCACCATTACCAGCAACCCGCCGACCAGGGCCATGTCGATCATCGACAGCAGCACCAGGATCAGGTCCGCCTCGCCCATGGAGAACACATTGGGAATGACGTGGAAAACCTCTTGGAAGAACTTCAGCGCCAGGGCGAGCAGGCCCAGCGACAAGCCGACGTAGATGGGTGCCAGTAGCCAACGAGAGGCGTACATGGTTTTTTCGATAAAGCGTTCCATTGAAAACTGTACCTGGCGGGTAGAAATCGGGGCGCCGATTATACCCGCCAGGTCACCGCACCGCCTCCTGCGACACTGCGCCACATCCGCGTCAGGAGGAACAGCGGTGACATCGCTCGCCATTGATCTTGCGCAACTGCGCCTGCAAGTGCAGCGACCAGATCTGCGGGTCACCCGCTACCTGGTAGCCGTGCAAGGTCAAGCTGTCGACGATGGCGTCCATCACCGATTCGGCGACGGTAGGGCCGGGGAACGGCCCTTGGGACTTGATGGCGGAAGGTTGTTCGCCTGCCATGCCAGCGGCGAAAAGCAGGGTCCACATGCCGCTGTCACCGGCCAGTGGGCGTATGCTGCATTCGATTCGGGTCACCAGACCCAGGCATTGACGCGTAAGGCTGAGGTTGCGCGGCATGACGTCGCTCCTCAATAAAACACTGCTTCAGCCTTCAGTGGAAGACTGTTTCAATCCAGCGACCCGTGGCTATCCATGCCCTGAGGATAGAAGAAATCCACCGCTGGCAATGTGCGACTGCCTGGTCAGGCGCCGAATGGTCATCCGGCGCCCTCCCCGCTTCAGGCTGGCTTGACCTCGGCCAACTCGGCCTCGGCATGCTCCTTCTCTGCCTCCTTGAGGTCTTCCTCGCTGATCATTTCGGCGATTTCACGCAGACGCTCCACCACCCGGGCGTTGACGCTACCCTCGGGGAACTGGCCATCGGCGTCCGGCGCACCCGCGTCCTCGCCTACCAGCAAGCTCAGGGCCTCGTCGGCCTGGCGCACCGCGTACACGTGGAACTGGCCGGCGCGGACAGCCTGCAGCACCTTCTCGTCCAGCATCAGGGTGGCGACGTTGGCGTGGGGAATGATCGCCCCCTGCTCACCGGTCAGGCCGCGCGCTTCGCACAGGCGGAAGAAGCCTTCGATCTTCTCGTTGACCCCGCCCACCGCCTGCACTTCACCAAACTGGTTGATGGAGCCCGTGATGGCGAAGCATTGTTTGAGCGGCGTGCGCGACAGCGCCGAGATCAGCGTGCAGGCCTCGCCCAGCGACGCGCTGTCACCGTCCACGTAGCCGTAGGACTGCTCCAGGGCGATACTCGCCGAAATCGCCAGCGGGAACTCCTGGGCATAGCGGCTACCCAGGTAACCGGTGAGGATCATGACGCCTTTGGAGTGAATCGGCTGGCCCAGGTTGACCTCACGCTCGATGTCGACGATGCCGCTGCCGCCCGGGTACACCGTGGCGGAAATGCGCGCCGGCACGCCGAAGGCCGAATCCCCGACTTCCAGCACCGTCAGGCCGTTGCACTTGCCCACGGCAGCGCCGTCGGTGTCGATCAGAATGATGCCGGCCAGCATGTCGTCCAGGATGCGCGCCGACACCCGGCCGGTGCGCGTGGCCTTGGCCCTGAGGGCACGGTCGATATGGCCGGCGTCGGTCATCTCGTCGTTGGCCAGGTGGCGAATGAAGTCTGCCTCGCTCACCAACTGAAACAGGTCACCGATGCGCGCCGACAGGCGCCCCTGGTGCTCGGCCAGCCGCGCGCTGTAGGTCGCCAGGCGCGCCACCGCGTCGGCGGTCAGCGGTGCCATGCCCTCTTCCGAGGTGCGGGTCTTGAGCAACTGCGCGAACTGCTCAAGGCTCTCGTCGACCATGGGGATGTCTTCATCGAAGTCCACCAGCACCCGGAACATCTCCTGGAAGTCCGGGTCGGCGTCCTGCAGGGCGTAATACAACTGCCGCGAACCGATGATCACCACCTTGACCTGCAAGGGAATCATCTGCGGCGTCAGGGTGACGGTGGCCAGGCGGCCGTACTCGCCCAGCGGTGACTCCATCTTCAGCTTGCGCGATTGCAGGGCGCGCTTGAGCGCATCCCATACGAAAGGCTCGCCCAGCATCTTCTCGGCTTCCAGAATCAGGAAACCGCCGTTGGCGCGGTGCAACGCCCCCGGTCGCAGTTGCCGGTAGGTGGTGTACAGCGCGCCCTGGTCGGTGCTGTATTCGATGCGGCCGAACAGGTTGTCATAGGTGGGGTGCGGTTCGAACACCACGGGTGCGCCACCACTGTTGGGGTGGCCCACCACCAGGCTCGGGGCATATTGCTCTTCGAGCAGTTTGCGAGCCTGGGCATCGGTCTTGCTGTCGTCCACCAGTTGCTCGACCACGGTTTTCAGCAGGTACACCTGCATGGCTTGCAGGTAGGCGCACACCGCGGCGTTCTCGGCGTATTTTTCCGACAGCGGCGCCAGCAGAGGCTGCAAGGCCAGGGTAATGGTTTCTTCGTTCAGCTGGCGCAGCTGGTTGCCGGACTCGCGCTTCCACTGCGGCAGGCTGGCCAGCTCCTCGTTGAGGCGTTCTTCCAGGTCGGAGATGTCCTGGTGAAAGCGGTCACGGTCGGCTTCAGGCAGTTGCGCGAACTCGGCCTCGTCCAAGGCCTTGCCATCGAGCATGGGCGTAAAGGCGATGTTGCTGCTGTCACGGTACAGCGCCACGTCCTTTTCCAGCGACAGGCGCTCGATGACGTCCAGGGCACGGTCGTAGCGCTGGTTGAAGGCGCGGTCGATGCCACTCTTCTTCTGCTGGTAGGACGGGTGCTCGAACACCGCTGGGAAGGTGGAGAGCAGGTTGTCGATCAGCCCGCCGATGTCGGCGATGAAGGCGCCGGCGGTGCCCGGTGGCAGCTCCAGCGCGCGCGGCTCGCGAGGCTCGTCGAAATTGTTGACGTACACCCAGTCCGGCGGGGTCTGCAGACGCTTGCCCTCAGCCTTGAGGTAGCGTTTGACGAACGAGAAGCGGCCGGTGCCCGGCTCACCCATGACGAATACGTTGTAGCCAGGGCGTGGCATGGCCACACCAAATTGCAGCGCCTCGACTGCGCGCTCCTGGCCAAGCACACCGCGAAAGGGCTCCAGATCATTGGTGGTGGAGAAGCTGAACTGTTCAGCGGAAAACGGACGGGTCAGCGCTTCTGGCGCAAGACGCAGGCTGGCAGCAACAGGATCAGGCATCGGGCATCCTTACTTCGGCGGGGCAGATGACGGCATTCTGGCGCTGAAAAGCTTCAAGCTGCAAGCGCTTGCGGAAGTTGATCGCTGATGATGGGAGCCCCCCTGTGGGACCGGGCGAAGCTCGGGAAGCGAACAACAGGGTGCAACTGAAGGTTCGGGGGGTGCTTCACGAGCTCCGCCCGGTCCCACAGGTCATCATTGTGTGCAAATTGCCAGTTTTTCAGTGGAACCAGTAAACCCCGCCTAAACTCCAAACTGCGTCCTGGAGCGAAGCAGTGCCAGGCAATCCTGAACCCTTGGTTTTGCACCTTACAAAGAGAACAAAGCTATGAAACGGATTCTTCTGGGTACGCTGTTCACCGTTGTCTCGCTCAACGCCATGGCCCAGGCCCCTGGCGGTCCGGACTGCGGTTGGGGGAACATGTTGTTCGCGGGCCAGCGCGGCACACCGGCTCACTTCCTGGCATCCACCACCAACGGCACCTCGGGTAACGCCACCTTCGGCATGACCTCGGGCACCAACGGTTGCTCCACCAATGCGGCACTGACCTACGGCGGCAAGTCGTGGATCGCCATGAACGGCATGATGAACGAGCTCTCCGAAGACATGGCCAAGGGCCAAGGCGAAGCGCTGACCACCTACGCGGTGGTACTGGGCGTGGCGCCTCAAGACCGAGCCTACTTCGAATCCGTCACCCACCAGCACTTCCAGGACATCTTCAAGACCGCCAATGTGACGGCCGACGATGTTCACGCCAACACCATGAACGTGCTCAAAACCGACCCTCGCCTGGCCAAATACGCCGTCGAGGCCTAAGCTCGAACCGCCCGCCCCTCGGGGCGGGATTTCACGCCACCCCGGCACGCCGTTTCGTCCACCTGACTTAGTTGCCAACGATGCTCAAACGCCTTGCTTACCTGGCGCTCTGTGTGTGCGCCCCGTTGCATGCCGCCCCTCACGTGGATCCATCCCGAATCACTACCCTGGCAGCCGACCCGTACTGGCTTGCCCTGGGCCATTACACGCCCGCCAAATTCGGCGGCTGGCGCAGCTACGTCGATGACCCGCGTTTCTTCCTGGCCCGCGACGGCGCCCACCACCCCGACCAGGAACTGGCCGCCACCGTCGACGCCCTGTATGCGCCGGCGAACAAGGGCGACCTGCATGCCCAGTGCGTGTTCCCCGCGCGTACCCGCTGGCTGCGCGCGCAGCTGGGCCTGCAAGACCTGCCCACGCCCGACTGCGGCGACTTTCACCGCTGGTACAAGGACATCTCGCCCTACCACACCGTGCTGGTGTTCCCGGCGGCCTACCTCAACAGCCCCTCGTCCATGTTCGGGCACACACTGTTGCGTATCGACCAGGCGCAGGCAAGCCAGGACAAGACCGCGCTGTTGAGTTCGGCGATCAACTTCGGTGCCTACATCGAAGGCAACGACAACAGCATCCTGTATGCCTGGAAAGGCCTGGCCGGTGGCTACCCCGGCATGTTCTCGCTGGTGCCTTACCAGCAGAAACTGGCCGAGTACGGCAGCCTGGAGAACCGCGACCTGTGGGAATACCACCTGGACCTGACACCCGAGGAAACCGGGCGCATGGTGGAGCATGTGTGGGAACTCAAGCAGATACGCTTCGACTACTTCTTCTTCGACGAAAACTGCTCGTATCGCTTGCTGGAGTTGCTGCAGGTGGCCCGCCCCAGCCTGCGCCTGACCTCGCAATTCCCGTTGACGGCGATTCCCACCGACACGGTAAAAGCCGTGAAGCAGGCAGGCATGGTGGGCGAGATCGACTACCGCCCCTCCCGCGAGCGGGAACTGCTGGCCCGCGCCAAGCCACTGGACGCCGATGAGCAGCAATGGGTGCTCAAGGTGGCCGAAGACACCACGCAGCTGCAAAGCCCCGGTTTCAAGGCGCTGGCCGCTGACCGCCGGGCGCTGGTCCTGGATGCCGCGTACCGCCTCGAGCGCTACCGCGCCACTGGCCAGGAGCGCGATGCTGGCCGTACCCAGCGCAGCTATCAACTGCTCCGTGCCATCAGCCAGAACCCGCCGCCGCCCCTGAACGTGGAACGCCCCGGCCTGCCGGAAGACGGCCACGATTCGCGCACCTGGCAAGTGGGTGTGGGCAGCCGCGACGGCAAGGCCTTCGGCGAATACGGCCTGCGCATGGCCTATCACGACCTCAACGACAACGCCCAGGGTTTCCCCCTGGGTGCGCAGATCGAAATCCTCAACATGAAGCTGCGCCAGTACGAGGGCAACCACTGGCAGGTACAGCGCCTGGACCTGGCCACCATCCGCTCCATGACCCCGCGCAACGCGTTGCTGCAACCCTGGTCCTGGCAGGTCACTGGCGGCCTGGAACGCGTGCTGGGCAAACACGGCGACGAAACCCTGGTCAGCCATGTCAACGGCGGCGCCGGCGGCACCTGGCAATTGGGGGACGATACCCTGGCCTTCGCGTTGGGCACGGTACGGGTAGAACACAACAACGACTTCTCGGCCATGCTCTCACCCGCCGCCGGCTTCGACAGCGGCCTGCTGTGGAAAAACCGACTGGGCAACCTGCGCCTGGAAGCCCAGGGCGACTACTTCCTCAACGGCGAAGTACGTCGCACCCTGAGCCTCAACCAGCAATGGGAGCTGTCACGCAACCTGGGCCTACGCCTGAGCGCTCAGCGCGACTTCAGCGAACTCACCGGGCCGCGTAACGAGGTGATGCTGGAGGTGAAGTGGTACCACTACTGACAATTCCATCACACGGGTTTGACGCGGCCGCGACTAAATCGAACCTAGACTTGACTCATGGGTCCACCCTTTAACCGTCGCTGTTTCCAGACGGGTGCGGTGGGCATGGATCGGGAGTCGAATCATGTGGCGCTGGGCGGTGGTGAGTGTGATGGTGGTGTTGGTGGGTTGCCAGTCGACCCATGAGCAAATGATCAGCCAGGGCTACCCGCCCGCGTACGCCGACGGGTTCAAGGATGGCTGCGGCAGTGGGCGCGAAGCGGCCGGCGTGAATGGCCAGTTCCAGAAGAACGTGCCCCGCTATCTGCATGAAAAGTTGTATGCCACAGGCTGGGATGACGGCTTCCGCCAATGCCAGGCCAGCGCGGCGGCGCAGCCGAACCAGAGCGACTGGAGCGTGCAGCACGGTGATGACCGTGAGCGCGCCTGGCAGCAGCAGAAGACCCAGGGTGAAGGCCGCGCTTATCACCCTTGAATTGCGTCGTTCTTTTCCCGAGCTTCGCCCGGTCCCACCGCGTTTCCCTGCGGGACTGAGCAAGGGTCGGGAAGACGGCAACGCTGAACCAAAAGGAGTACCCGTGAGTCGAGCCTTCGTCAACGAGGACCATGCCCAGCCCACCCAGGCTGCGGAGCGACGGGTCAGTGACCAGCCCAATTACGTCACCCCCCAGGGCCTGGCCTTGCTGAAGGCCCGCCTGCGCGACCTGCAAGGCCCTGGCGACGACCCCCAACGCCTGGCCGATCTGCACTACTTCGCCCAGCGGGTGCAGAGCGCGCAGGTGGTCAACGCCACGGACAATGGCAAGGTGCAGATTGGCAGTTGGGTGACCTTTGCCGATACCCAGGGCGAGGAACAGCGGGTGTGCCTGGTGGGTGAAGATGAAGCGGATGCGACCCAGGGGCGGATCAATTGGGGCTCGCCACTGGGTACCGCATTGCTCGGCGCCCGCGTGGGGGATGAGGTGGTGTGGCGCCGGCCTGTGGGTGACCTGGCTATCGAGATCGTCGAAATCGACCTGGGTTGACCGCAGGCCAAGAAAAACGGGGCCCGAAGGCCCCGTTCCTGTTACGCCAGTTTCTTGTGGCGTACCCGGTGCGGCTGGGCCGCTGCGTCGCCGAGGCGTTTTTTGCGGTCGGCTTCGTATTCGGTGTAGTTGCCTTCGAAGAACACGGCCTGCGAATCATCCTCGTACGCCAGGATGTGGGTCGCCACGCGGTCCAGGAACCACCGGTCGTGAGAGATCACAATGGCGGCGCCCGGGAAGTCCAGCAGGGCTTCTTCCAGGGAACGCAGGGTTTCAACGTCAAGGTCGTTGGACGGTTCGTCGAGCAGCAGGACGTTGCCGCCCTCTTTCAAGGTCAGGGCCAGGTGCAGGCGGCCGCGCTCACCACCGGACAGGTCCTTGACGAACTTCTGCTGGTCGCCGCCCTTGAAGTTGAAACGGCCAACGTAGGTGCGCGACGGGATCTCGTAGTTGCCGATGCGGATGTTGTCCGAACCGTCGGAGATCTGCTGGAACACGGTCTTGCTGCCGTCCAGGTCGTCACGGCTCTGGTCCACGCACGCCAGTTGCACGGTTTCACCGATCTCGATGCTGCCCGAATCCGGCTGTTCCTTGCCCATCAGCATGCGGAACAGGGTCGACTTACCGGCGCCGTTACCGCCGATCACGCCGACGATGGCGCCTTTGGGCATGGCGAACGACAGGTTGTCGATCAGCACGCGGTCGCCGTAGCCCTTGCTGACGTTCTTGAACTCGATGACCTTGTCACCCAGGCGCGGGCCGGCCGGGATGTAGATCTCGTTGGTTTCCGAACGCTTCTGGAATTCCTGAGACTGCATTTCCTCGAAGCGCTGCAGACGCGCCTTGGATTTCGACTGGCGGGCCTTGGCGCCTTTGCGCACCCATTCCAGCTCTTCCTTCATGGCCTTTTCATGGGCCGACTGCTGCTTGGACTCCTGGGCCAGACGGTCGGACTTGGCCTCCAGCCAACCAGAGTAGTTACCCTCGTAAGGAATACCCGCGCCACGGTCCAGTTCCAGGATCCAGCCAGCGACGTTGTCCAGGAAGTAACGGTCGTGCGTGATCGCGACCACGGTACCCGGGAAGTCGTGCAGGAAGTGCTCCAGCCAGGCGACGGAATCGGCGTCCAGGTGGTTGGTCGGTTCGTCGAGCAGCAGCATGTCAGGGGCCGACAGCAGCAGGCGGCACAGGGCCACGCGGCGCTTTTCACCACCGGACAGGTGTTCCACCTTGGCGTCCCAGGCCGGCAAACGCAAGGCGTCGGCCGCCACTTCCAGCTGGCGCTCCAGGTTGTGGCCATCGCTGGCCTGAATGATGGCTTCGAGCTTGGCCTGCTCGGCGGCCAGCTTGTCGAAATCGGCATCCGGGTCGGCGTAGGCGGCATACACTTCATCAAGGCGCGCCTGGGCGTCCTTGATCACGCTGACCGCCTCTTCCACCACTTCACGCACGGTCTTGGCCGGGTCAAGTTGTGGCTCCTGCGGCAGATAACCCACGTTGAGTTCGGGCATCGGGCGCGCTTCGCCGTCGAATTCCTTGTCGACGCCGGCCATGATTTTCAGCAGGGTGGATTTACCCGAGCCGTTGAGGCCCAGCACGCCGATCTTGGCGCCGGGGAAGAACGACAAGGAGATGTTTTTGAGAATTTCCCGCTTCGGCGGCACAACTTTGCTCAGCCGATGCATGGTGTAGACGTATTGGGCCATGAGAAACCTGGTAACAGTAGACAGATGAAGAATCCGCGAGAAGGCCAAAGCTACCGGAATGCGCGAAGCAGGGCAAACAACCGACAAGCAGTGCTGGCACATAGCCATAAAACAAGGCATGCTAGCCGCCCTTCGGGCGTCCAGCTTATAGTGCGCGCTGTTAACGGCCTGGGCCCCCTTTGCACCCCACTGCAACGGCCCCTGCCGGCCACCTGCCACAGCCAGCCAGACCGCAGGATCACAGCTTGACCAACTTCACTCAACCGTCATCCCTGCGCTCCCCGGTCACTGCGGCTGGCGAACCGACGCGCGGTACCCTGAAGAGCGCCCTGGCCTTGCTGGCCCTGCTGTTGCTGACGCTGCTGGTGTGGCAGTTGCTCGACCAGTTCAAGCACACTATTGCCGACCAACGGCAACGTACCGTGGAGTACACCAGTGTGCTGGGCGAGCACCTGAGCCTGAACATGGCGCTGGTTGGCCAGCAGGCCCTGTACCGCGTCACGCGCGGCGAAGCCCAGACACCCCAGGCCATTCAGGCACTGCTGCAACCCCACCTGCCGGAACTGCGCAGCGTGGCGCGGCTGGACAGCCAGGGCAACGTCCTGGCCGACACGCTGGCCCAGCAACCTCTCTTCGACGTTCCTGCCCTGGTCAAGCGCAGCCAGGGAGAGGCCTTTCATTTCAGCCAGAGTGATGACGGCCAGCAGGTGTACCTGTTGTTGTCCGCCAGTGAACGGGCGAGCGACGGGTATTGGCTGCTGCGCCTGGACACCGCCCTGTATGCCGGTCTGACCCACCGGGTCGATCCCAGCGCCCCGCCCCGCTGGCTGCTGGAAAGCCGTGACCAAGGCCAGGTGCTGCGCCGTGACCCACGCTGCGCGGCCACGGGCCCGGCCCTGACCAGCCAGGAACAACAACAGAGCGTGGCCACTGTGCCATTGCCCAACACCGACTGGCAGTTGCGAACCCTGTTCGACCAGCACGACGCCCAGTTGCAATTGCTGCCGGCGCTAATCGGCAAATTCCTGCTGCTGGGTGCCTGTTCGCTGCTGCCGATGCTGGCCCTGTTGAACCTGCGCCGTCGTCAGCGCCAGTTGCATGAGGGGCGTCGCCGCTACCACGATATTTTCGAAGGCACCGGCGTGGCCCTCTGCGTGCTGGACCTGCGCGGCCTGCAAGACCTGCTGGGGGAAAATGCCATCGGTGACCGGGCCGCCCTGGATGCCTGGCTGGCCGCCCACCCGGATGACCGGCCGCGCCTGCTGCAACAACTGCGCATCACCGAAGTGAACCAGATGGCGCTGGGCCTGCTCAACGTCGCTGACAGCCAGGGCGCGTGGCAGCGCCTGTTCGGCAGTGACCGCCTGGCCGGCAACAGTGTGGGCCGGCAGTTGCTCGACACCCTGCTCGACGACCGGCAAGAGCTGGAAACCGAGATGCGCATCAGCGACCGCCTGGGCCAGGACCAGTACCTGTGGCTGACCCTGCGCCTGCCCCAGGCCACCGCCGACCATGGCTCAGTGATCCTGAGCATCAACGACATCACCAGCCGCAAGAGCGTGGAGCTGTCGCTGGTGGAGCGCGAGGGTTTCTGGTCGGACGTGGTACGCACCGTTCCCGACCACCTGTACGTGCAGGACGTGCTCACCCAGCGCATGCTCTACAGCAACCACCACCTGGGCCAGACCCTGGGCTTCAGCAAGGCCGAACTGGCGCAGATGGGCGAGTATTTCTGGGAGATCCTGCTGCACCCCGAAGACGCCGGCGACTACCAGCGCATGCGCCTGGCCCGACGCCAGGACACCGAACTTGAAATGCAGCAATGCCAGTTGCGCTTCAAGCACAGGCAAGGCCACTGGCTGCGTTTCGACATTCGCGAGCAGGCCCTGGCCCGCGACGGCGAAGGCCGGGTGACACGTATCATCGGTGTGGCCAAGGACATCACCGAGCAGATCGAGGCCAGCGAATCACTGCGTGACAGTGAACAGCGTTACCGCATGCTGGCCGAAAGCATCAGCGACGTGATCTTTTCCACCGACAGCCAACTGGCGCTCAACTACGTCAGCCCATCGGTGCAGGCCGTGCTGGGCTACGACGTGAAGTGGATCTTCGACAACGGCTGGCAGTCCACCATCGCCAACCCTCAGCAGTTGACCGGCATCTACCAGTTGATCGAACAGGTCAGCCAGGTACTGGACAACCCCGAGGCGCTGGCCGAACTGCGCAACGAATTGCCCACCCAACTGTACGTATTCGATTGCCTGCGCGGTGACGGCCGCAAGGTGCCCATCGAGATGCGCCTGGTGCTGGTGTGGGACGATAACAACACTTTCGAAGGCATTCTGGGCGTGGCCCGCGACATCAGCCAGCAGCGCCGCGCCGAGAAAGACCTGCGCATGGCCGCCACGGTATTCGAGCATTCCACGTCGGCGATCCTGATCACCGACCCGGCCGGCTATATCGTGCAGGCCAACGAGGCTTTCAGCCGCGTCAGCGGCTACGCGGTGGCCGAAGTGCTTGACCAGTTACCGACCATGCTCACCGTCGACACCGAGCAACAAGCGCACCTGAGCTATGTGCTCAAGCAGCTGCACAGCCGCGGCACCTGGGAAGGCGAGGTGTGGCTCAAGCGCCGCAACGGTGAACATTACCCGGCCTGGGTGGGCATCACGGCAGTGTTCGACGATGAGGGCGACCTAGCCAGCTACGTGTGCTTCTTCAGCGACATCAGCGAGCGCAAGGCTAGCGAACAGCGCATTCACCGCCTGGCCTATTACGACGCCCTGACCCACCTGCCCAACCGCACGCTGTTCCAGGACCGCCTGTTCAACGCCTTGCAGACCGCCGAACGACAGAAGTCGTGGGTGGTGCTGATGTTCCTGGACCTGGACCGTTTCAAACCGATCAACGACTCCCTGGGCCACGCCGCCGGCGACCGCATGCTCAAGGACATGGCCACGCGCCTGCTGGCCTGTGTCGACGACGAAGACACCGTGGCGCGCATGGGCGGCGACGAGTTCACCTTGCTGCTGCAACCGCGCAATACCCGCGAAGCGGCCCTGAACCGCGCCATCCATGTGGCCGAGCAGATCCTGGCCAGCCTGGTACGGCCGTTCGTGCTGGAAAACCGCGAGTTCTTCGTCACCGCCAGTATCGGTATCGCCCTCAGCCCTCAGGACGGCAACGAGCTGAGCCAGTTGATGAAGAACGCCGACACGGCCATGTACCACGCCAAGGAACGCGGCAAGAACAACTTCCAGTTCTACCAGGCCGACATGAACGCCAGCGCCCTGGAGCGCCTGGAACTGGAAAGCGACCTGCGCCACGCCCTGGAGCAGAAAGAGTTCATCCTCTACTACCAGCCGCAGTTCAGCGGCGACGGCAAGCGCCTGACCGGGGCCGAAGCGTTATTGCGCTGGCGCCACCCGCGCCGTGGCCTGGTGCCGCCAGGCGACTTCATCCCGGTGCTCGAAGAACTGGGCCTGGTGGTGGACGTCGGCGACTGGGTGCTGACCGAGGCGTGCCGCCAACTGCGCGCCTGGCACCAGGCCAAGGTGCGGGTGCCCAAGGTGTCAGTGAACATCTCGGCACGGCAATTCTCCGACGGCCAGTTGGGCACGCGCATCGCCAATATTCTCAAGGAAACCGGGCTGCCGCCCGCGTGCCTGGAGCTCGAGCTGACCGAAAGTATCCTGATGCGCGAAGTGAACGAGGCCATGCAGATCCTCGACAGCCTGAAATTCCTGGGGCTGAGCATCGCCGTGGATGACTTCGGCACCGGCTATTCGTCGCTCAACTACCTCAAGCAGTTCCCCATCGACGTGCTGAAAATCGACCGCACCTTCGTCGACGGCCTGCCCGAAGGCGAACAGGACGCCCAGATCGCCCGTGCCATCATCGCCATGGCCCACAGCCTGAACCTGGCGGTGATCGCCGAGGGCGTGGAAACCCATGAGCAGTTGGACTTCCTGCGCGAGCACGGTTGCGACGAAGTGCAGGGCTACCTGTTCGGCCGGCCCATGCAGGCCAGCCGCTTCGAGGCGCAGTTCAGCAACGACGCCCTGTTCATGTTCGATTGAGCGCGGGCCCTTCTGCACACGCTGCATGAGGCCCGCTCGTCAACGCAATGACTGCCTTTCATATGCCAGATAAAACCCGATGGGGTAGAATGCGCGCCTGATCACCTTTTTCCCTGCCCGATCCTTGAGGACCGCCATGTTCAGCCGTGATTTGACCCTTGCCAAGTACGACGCCGATCTCTTTGCCGCCATGGAGCAAGAAGCTCAGCGCCAGGAAGAGCACATCGAGCTGATCGCCTCGGAGAACTACACCAGCCCAGCCGTCATGGAAGCCCAAGGCTCGGTGCTGACCAACAAGTACGCCGAAGGCTACCCAGGCAAGCGCTACTATGGCGGCTGCGAGTACGTCGACGTGGTCGAGCAACTGGCCATCGACCGTGCCAAGGAACTGTTCGGTGCCGACTACGCCAACGTCCAGCCACACGCCGGTTCCCAGGCCAACGCCGCGGTCTACCTGGCCCTGCTGCAAGCCGGTGACACCATCCTGGGCATGAGCCTGGCCCACGGCGGCCACCTGACCCACGGCGCCAGCGTTTCCTCGTCGGGCAAGCTGTACAACGCCGTTCAATACGGCATCGACGCCAACGGCCTGATCGACTACGACGAAGTCGAGCGCCTGGCGGTCGAGCACAAGCCGAAGATGGTCGTGGCCGGTTTCTCTGCCTACTCGCAAGTGCTGGACTTCGCCCGCTTCCGCGAAATCGCCGACAAGGTCGGTGCCTACCTGTTCGTCGACATGGCCCACGTGGCCGGTCTGGTCGCCGCTGGCGTCTACCCGAACCCGGTGCCATTCGCCGACGTGGTCACCACCACTACCCACAAGACCCTGCGCGGCCCACGTGGCGGCCTGATCCTGGCACGCGCCAACGCCGACATCGAGAAGAAGCTGAACTCGGCCGTGTTCCCGGGCGCCCAGGGCGGCCCGCTGGAGCACGTCATCGCCGCCAAGGCCGTGTGCTTCAAGGAAGCGCTGCAGCCTGAGTTCAAGGCCTACCAGCAACAAGTGGTGAAAAACGCCCAGGCCATGGCCAGCGTGTTCATCGAGCGCGGCTTCGACGTCGTGTCGGGCGGTACTCAGAACCACCTGTTCCTGCTGTCGCTGATCAAGCAGGAAATCTCCGGTAAAGACGCCGATGCCGCCCTGGGCAAAGCGTTCATCACCGTGAACAAGAACTCGGTGCCTAACGACCCACGTTCGCCGTTCGTGACCTCGGGCCTGCGCTTCGGCACCCCGGCCGTCACCACTCGTGGCTTCAAGGAAGCAGAGTGCAAGGAACTGGCTGGCTGGATCTGCGACATCCTGGCCGACCTGAACAACGAAGCGGTAATCGACGCCGTTCGCGAGAAGGTCAAGGCCGTGTGCGCCAAGCTGCCGGTATACGGCAACTGATCGCCAAGCCTTGATGTGAGAAGCCCGGCTCTGTGAGCCGGGTTTTTTTATGCCTGGGGATAGGCGGTGCCTGCTTCCCGATCACCTGTGGGACCGGGCGAAGCTCGGGAAGCAAGCGATGCGGTTCTCAGCGAACGCGGATGATGCGCCCCGCTGGCGAACCAGCCCCCGCGTTCGGCTGCTGCGCCAGGTACCCCAGCAACGCATCCAGGTCGATCATGCGGCTATCCTCGCGCTGCGTCCCCTGCTGGAACACCGAAAACCGGTCGCCGCCGCCCGACAGAAAGCTGTTCATCACCACCCGGTAGGTCTGCTCCAGCCGCACCGGCTTGCCATCCAGCACCAGGCTGCCTGGCACCACCCTGTTATCCGCCCAGCGATAACTGAACCCCCTGGACACCTGCAACGGGTTGAAGCCAGCGCCCTGCCACTGCTGGTTCAGCACCTGCTGCAACTGCGCGCCCGTCAGGTTCATCAATACCAGGGTGTTGTTGAACGGCTGCACGCTGGCGACCTGGGCATACGTGAGCTGGGTCTGCCCCGGTGCCAGGATCAGGTGGTTGCGGATGCCGCCCTGGTTGGTGAAGGCGATCTGTGCGCCAAACGTGCGGGTCATGGCCAATTGGGCATCGGTGATCAGGTCACCCAGGGGTGACTCGCCGTTGGCATCGGCCGCGGCACTGATGGCAGGGGCGCCGGGCGTGCCGACAGGGCGCAGCAGCACCGTATTGCTGCGCGCCTCCACCTGTTGCTGCAACGCCGCCATCCTGGCGTCCGGGTGATACTTGCGCGGGTCGGCCAGCAGGTTCTGTGCCTCGATGGCGGTGACCTGGTGGGTACCCGGGGTCACCTCAAGGGTCAGATGGGTCAGCAGGTGGCCGTAGGAACTGCCCTGGGTTACCAGCAGGTTGCCCACCTTGCACAGGTATCCCTGGTGCGAGTGCGCCGAAATCAACACATCCACCGCCGGGTCCAGGCGCTGGGCCACATCGACGATATCGCCTTGCAAGCGGCTACAGTTCGGCTTGTCGTAGGGCTCCGGGGTATTGCCGCCCTGGTGCACCACGGCGACGATGGCATTGACGCCCTGGGCCTTGAGCTGGGGGATCACGGCATTGATGGCGTCCGCTTCATCGGTAGCCTTCAGGCCCTGCATGCCTTTGGCGCTGACCACCTTGGCCACGTCATGCAGCACTGCCCCGACGAAGGCTACTTTCACGCCGTGCACCGTCTCTATGTGGTAAGCCGGCAGCAACGGCTGGCCGGTGTCGGTATCGATCAGGTTGGCCGCCAGGTAGGGGAAGCCGCCACCAGGAAAATCGGCCTGGAACCGGCAGGCCTTGTCAGGCCGCGAAGACTGGCAGCCACCGTTGGCCTGGCGCAGGAACTCGGCCTTGCCGTTGTCCAGTTCGTGGTTGCCGATGGTGCTGAACTTCAGGCCCATGCCGCGCAGGGCCAGCAAGGTCGGCTCATCGGCCCACATGGCCGACAGCGGCGGGCTGGCGCCTACCAGGTCGCCGGCGCCGATGAACAGCAGTTGCGGGTCTTGCTTGCGCAACTGGTCCAGCATGCCGCCCAGGGTGGCGATACCGCCCGCCTCTACCCGTTGAACGCTGCCGTTGGCGTCCTTGTAGGCATAGCCGTTGGCCTGCAGGTACCCGTGCAGGTCGTTGATGGCAACGATGTTCACCGCCACCGGTCTGGGCGGGGCCGATGCACAGCCAGCGAGGGCCAGCGCCAGTGTCAGGGCTGCGGTTTTAAACACTCGGTACATCGCACTCTCCTTGAGTTCTCCGGCTGTTTGGCAGCTCACTGGCAAGCCAGCGCCCACACGCCAACGGCGTCAGGTCAGGGCTTCGAAGCCTTCGCGAATCCTGGCCTCAGGCAGGTCATCGGCGATGAACACCATCACGCTCTCACGCGCCTCGCCCTCGGCCCATTCGGTGTCCCAGTCAAAGCCATACAGCTTCAACACGCCCTGGAACACCAGGCGCCGATCTTCCCCGGCGATGCTCAGCACGCCCTTGTAGCGCAGCAACTGCCGCCCATGGTCCTCCAGCAACTGGTTCATGAAGTCGCTGAGGCGGTCGATATCCAGCGGCTTGTCGGTGCGCAACACCATGCTGGATATGCGGTCGACGCTGGCTGCTGCTACCACCGGCCGCAAGCTCAGGCTGCCATTGAGGTTGAAACCGCGCACATCCAGCAGCTCGGCCAGGTCGATACGCCCATGTTCCACCACGCGTACCGGTGCACGGCGGTTGATGCGGGTCAGACGCTGGCTCAGGGCTTCGAAGGCTTGGGGCGTGACCAGGTCGGTCTTGCTCACCAGCAGCCGGTCGGCAAAGCCTACCTGGGCCTGGGCGATGGTCTCGGCCAGGTGCACGTCGGCGTTGGCGGCGTCCACCAGGGTGATGATGCCGTCCAGGATATAGCGCTCGCGCAGCTCTTCCTCGATGAAAAAGGTCTGCGCCACCGGGGCCGGGTCCGCCAGGCCGGTGCATTCGATCACCAGGCGGTCGAACGCGATCTCGCCACTGTCCAGGCGCTCCAGCAGCAGGTACAGGGCCTTGGTCAGGTCGGTGTGAATGGTGCAGCACACACAGCCGTTGGCCAGGGTCATGACCTGCACCGGGGCATCGCCGAGCAGCTGGGTGTCGATGCCAGCGTCACTGAACTCGTTCTCGATGACCGCGAGCTTCAGGCCGTGTTCGGCCTTGAGCAGGTGGCGCAGCAAGGTGGTCTTGCCAGCGCCCAGGAAGCCGCTGAGGATGGTGACGGGGATGGGGGAAGACAACATCGATTCTCCAGGTTTCAAGCCTTCCCATGCAGGACCGGGCGAAGCTCGGGAAACAGGCGACGCGGTGTACCAGAGGGTATCGCAGCGTCTGTTTCCCGAGCTTCGCCCGGTCCCGGAGGGGTCAGCAGGTAAAGTCCTTAACTCAACAACACTTCGGCCCGCCCTTGCCGCCGTAGCGGGCCTCCTGGCGTTCGCGGAAGAACGCCTCGTAGTCCATCACCGGCTTGTCCGGGTGCTTGGTCTGCATGTGCTCTACGTAGTTGTCGTAGTCGGGCATGCCTACCATCAGGCGGGCGGCCTGCCCCAGGTATTTGCCAAGCCGGCTCAGGTCATTGAACATGTCTGCCTACCTCGTTGGTCACGCACCAGGCACCGCCTGGAAAGGTGCTTCCTTGTCGGTACGCTCCTTCTTGCCCCACGCGGCGATGCTGACCTTGATGGCATACACCAGGATCGCGAACACCACGAACAGGAACAGCCCGGTCAGTGTCGCATTGGTGTAGGCATTGAAGATCACGTGTTGCATCTGGTTGATGTCCTTGGCCGGGGCAATCACTTGCCCGGCGTCCAGCGCGGCGCTGTATTTCTTCGCCAGGGCCAGGAAACCCACCGCCGGGTTAGCGTCGAACAGCTTGATGAAGCCGGCCGTCGTGGTGCACACCAGCAACCACACCGCCGGAATCAACGGTACCCAGATGTAGCGCTGGCGCTTCATCTTGATCAGCACCACCACGCCCAGCATCAGCGCGATGCCGGCCAGCATCTGGTTGGAAATACCGAACAGCGGCCACAGGGTGTTGATGCCGCCCAGCGGGTCGACCACGCCCTGATACAGCAGGTAGCCCCACAACGCCACGCAACCCGCCGTGCCGATGATGTTGGCCGTCCACGACTCAGTGCGCTTGAGCGCTGGCACGAACGAGCCCAGCAAGTCCTGCAGCATGAAGCGCCCGGCACGGGTCCCGGCGTCTACCGCCGTGAGGATGAACAGCGCCTCGAACAGGATCGCGAAGTGGTACCAGAACGCCATGGTGTTCTCACCCGGCAGCACGTGGTGCAGGATCTGCGCGATCCCCACGGCCAGGGTCGGCGCACCACCGGCGCGGGCCAGAATGGTGTTCTCACCAATGTCATGGGCCACGGCCTGCAGGGCATCCGGAGTAATGGCAAAGCCCCAGTTGCTGACCGCGGTCGCTACCGCTACCACGTCAGTCCCCACCACGGCGGGCGGGCTGTTCATGGCGAAGTACACACCCGGTTCGATCACCGACGCGGCAACCATGGCCATGATGGCCACGAACGACTCCATCAGCATGCCGCCGTAACCGATGTAGCGCGCGTTGACCTCGTTATCCAGCAGCTTGGGCGTGGTGCCCGAGGAGATCAGCGCGTGGAAGCCCGACACCGCGCCACAGGCGATGGTGATGAACAGGAACGGGAACAGCCCGCCCTTCCACACCGGGCCGGTGCCGTCGATGAACTGGGTCAGGGCCGGCATTTTCAGCAGCGGCGTGGTGATCAGAATGCCGATCGCCAGGGCGATGATGGTGCCGATCTTCAGGAAGGTCGACAGGTAGTCACGCGGCGCCAGCACCAGCCATACCGGCAGTACCGCCGAGACCGCGCCATAGCCGATCAGCATCCAGGTGATCTGGATACCGGTGAAGCTGAACGCCTTGTTCCACTGCGGGTCTGCGGCGATCTGGCCCCCCAGCCAGATGGAGCCCAGCAGCAACAGCACGCCGATGATCGAGATCTCACCGATGCGGCCCGGGCGGATATAGCGCATGTACACGCCCATGAACATCGCGATGGGGATGGTCGCCATCACCGTGAACATGCCCCATGGGCTGTCGGCCAGGGCCTTGACCACGATCAGCGCCAGCACCGCCAGGATGATGATCATGATCAGGAAGCAGCCGAACAGGGCGATGGTGCCTGGAATGCGGCCCATCTCCTCGCGCACCATGTCGCCCAGCGAACGACCGTTGCGGCGGGTGGACATGAACAGCACCAGGAAGTCCTGCACGGCACCAGCCAGCACCACGCCGGCGATCAGCCACAGGGTGCCCGGCAGGTACCCCATCTGCGCGGCCAGTACCGGGCCCACCAATGGGCCGGCGCCAGCGATGGCGGCAAAGTGGTGACCGAAAAGAATATGTTTGTTGGTCGGCACATAGTCCAGACCGTCGTTGTTGAGCACGGCCGGCGTAGCGCGGCGCGGGTCCAGTTGCATCACGGTGTTGGCGATGAAAAGGCTGTAGTAACGATAGGCAACGAGGTAAATCGCCACCGCCGCGACCACAATCCACAGTGCGTTGACCGCTTCGCCACGGCGCAATGCCACGACGCCGAGGGCGCACGCTCCTAGTGCTGCCACCACTAGCCATGGCAGATGGCGCAGCAGACCATTGTTGTTGTTCATTTTTTTTATTCCAACCAAGTGGATACGAAAGTCAGCCCTGCGAGTCTAGCGGCACTCGTGGGAAAGACCACCCCCCACGTTGGTCTAGAGCCTTCTTTTACAGGATGACTGTCATTTTTATCCGCCCTTGGCTGGCACTTGGCAAGTACCAGCAGACCAGTGAACACCGCGGCCAAAAGCCGGTCGCACTAAGTAAGCCCACCGCACAGGTAACGCCCCATGCCCAAGGCTCCGTTTCCACCGCCGCTGCTGTACCTGACCTTCATCGCCGTAGCCATCGCCCTGAGCTACGCCCTGCCCTTGCCCATCCCGGACACCAGCTGGACCCGGGCCACAGGGGCGGCCCTGATCATTCTCGGCCAGGGCCTGTCGTTCTGGGCCATGCTGCGCTTTCGCCGCCAGCACACCACCGCCAGCAACTTCGACACCCCCGACCAGTTGCTGCAAAGCGGCCCCTTCGCGGTGTCCCGCAACCCGGTGAACCTGGGCGACACCCTGAGCTATTGCGGCATCGGCGTGTTGCTGAGCAGCGTCTGGCCCTGGCTGCTGCTACCCGCCTTGATCGCCATCATGAACCGCGCCGTCATCCGCCCCGACGAGGCACAACTGGAGCGCACCTTTGGCGACGCCTATCGTCAGTATTGTCGACGGGTTCGAAGATGGCTTTGAGACACTAGGCTATAGTCACTGGAATCGCAGAGGGCCGCACCCATGACCGATAGCCACGACGACCGCCGCCGTTTCAAGCGCGTCGCCTTCGACGCCAAAACCGAAATCAGCCAGGGCGACCGTACCTGGCCGGCGAAACTGATCGACCTGTCCCTGCGCGGCGCCCTGATCGACCGCCCGACGGACTGGGAAGCCGCCGACCTCGAGAAGCATTTCCTGATCAAGATTCACCTCACCGACCTGATCGAAGTGCGCATGGATGCGGAGCTGCGTCATGAAGAGCGTGGGCATCTGGGGTTTGCATGCCTGCACATTGGGCTGGAGGATATTGGCCATTTGCGGCGGATCATTGAGTTGAATCTGGGGGATATGGAGGAGTTGGAGCGGGAGTTGGGGGCATTGGTGGAGGTTTGAGGGAGCGCGCTAATGCGTCGTACCTTTACCCCAGAGTTCAAGCGCGAGGCTGCGTGCCTGGTGCTCGACCAAGGCTACAGCCATACCGAAGCAGCCCGATCGCTTGGGCTGGTTGAGTCGGCCTTGCGTCGTTGGGTGAACCAGCTCTAGCAGGAACGCGGCGGTGTCAGGGTGTCAGATCAAGTCGAGACCTCTACAGATAACGCAACACTGCACATGGCCGCTGTTAGATAAACAATCCTATTGGTTAGGATTGGTAATCATCAAACTCCCAGGCAAATATCTTTCCCAGCTTTATCACGATAGTTTCCCAGCTATCCCCCTCGCAGCGACTCACATACTCATGAATCAATCCATTAATAGTCGAAAAATCATATTCTCGAACAATTAATAGACCTCTCCCCCAATGAGGCTCCTACATTGTCTCTTCCAACCACTTTGGAGTGCAGATGAAAAGTTCAAAATCATCTGCCCCTTGCGTACTGTCAAGCCCAATTCGAATACGAAGACTTAAAGAAAAATTGTATACATTCTCAGGGACGTAGATCTCGACATCAAAAAAATCATTAGAAATACTTTTTATAACAGCACGCATCATTCCTCCTAGTCAGCCACATTCAGATGGCCGTTACTTACTTTTACGCGCTGACCTGTCACCGGGTTGATGTTGTACATTTCGAAATTGGCCTGCACGCCTGTCGTTGCAAAAAATTAATCTTTGGGTGTCGGCGGCCTATATACACGAGTGCCGTCTGCGCTAACCAAACCAAGCCCATCACTTGTTTTTGTCGCACAACCTCCAACCCAGGTTTTACCCAACTGATTAGCTTCGAAAGATGTACTTTGACCTATAGAGAAGTTCAGATTTTCGTTCCACTGCCGTTCACAGCCGCAGCTAATCTTGAGTCCTGAGCCGCAATATTGCTCAGGTTTTCTTGTATCAGTTGATCCTTCGGCTTTGGGTACAAGGTCGCATTTTCAGCGTCGGAGCTAGCAGCTCCACCTTTTGCACCTCCACTAACAACATCCGCTCCAACCGCTCTCGGCTGACCACCCACGTAACGCTGCCAATCCGAATTGGTAAGGATCAGCATTCATCTCGTCCGTAATAGTGGTGGTATCCACCCAACCAGTGGCGTAACGCTCCAACTCGTGCCAGTGACCTGCATTCAGGTCCGCGTCGTTAGAGATAGCGCCTATCTCGCTTTTTCAAGCTGCGCATATTGAAAAACTACGCCTGGCGAATATCAGATAAAAAATCATAAAATTCTTTTTCTGTCATCTCAAACTCTGGCCCTTCGACCATTGCCATTAGTGACAACAACGCAATATCTAAAGCTTTTGTAAGAGAAAGGTTTGGATCTTGGTAAATATCAAGTGCCTCTTTTGATATTTTAAAAATATCAAATCCATCAGCAACTGCTCTTTTAAGTCTGTCAGCCACTATATCTTCCATGCTCATTGCTGCCCCCAACTCTTTAACTCCGCTCCGGTCGGAGGATAGTGCTGAGCATCAACCGGCTGCCCATTAATACTTTTCGGGTGGACACGGATTACTTCTCCTGCATCGTCATAGCTTTCCATCCATTGCCTCGTACTGCCCGACACATTGCCCATCGACAAGCGCCGTGTATTGACGCTCAGCAGACGAAGTATTCCCATACATCCCACGCACAACACTTTCGTAACTCTGCGCCTTGTCGATTGCCCGACTACCACTCACAGCAATGGGATCGGTTGTTTCCAGCGCAGTGCCTGCGCCTTTTGCACCTACTCAGGAGTAATTTTCAACTCACTCCATAGTGGTTTTAGTCCTAGACTTTCCATATAAGTCCCATAGTCGAAAAAGTCCCTAACCCCAATGTCTTCGTATAAAAACCATGAGGCCTCGCACTCTTGACATATGAACAAGCAAGTGTTGTCAGCTATAATTTCAGCCTTGACAATATCTCCCTGCTCACACCTTGGACACAACATATAAAACTTCTCTATTTAACAGGTCAGGAACAACCCCTACCCCGCCGGGTGGGTCGTATATGGTGGTGTTGGCCGAGTGAACAGCGCGCTGTCCTTGAACTGCTCGGGCGTGGCGCTGAATTCGTAGACCACTGCGCCATCCTCAATCTTGAACCCAGAGTTTGGCGGATAATCAGCACCCACTGTTTCATCGTATATAGCGGCCCACTTTGATAGACGCAGCTGAAGCTCTTCAGAGATAGGAAGCTCGCAAGGAGCTATGTCCCCATACCCATGGGGACATATCCCAAAGCGGATGACACTGATAATCCTTCATCAACTTTATTTTTTTCACTTAACGCCACCCCTCAAATTTGCACCAACGACAAAACCGAGCCTATATCACAAGACTTTCATCTGCTTAGCTATTTTTCTGGCCGAGTGACGTATTTTTTGAGTCTCTCCAGACTTACTCAACGCATCCAGCTCCGCCTCCAAACTATTAGATCTCGAAACGAACAAAGCCCATTTCAATGCCAAGACAGACCAATACTCACTGCGACTTCTAAGGCCTGCCAATACAACTTGCTCAAACGGGAATAAATCTACGAACTCCTCGGAAAGCCCATAACCTTTGAGCCCATCAACCATCTTGCAACGAACCACCTCTGGTAGCTCTTCTAAAACTGGTAAAAAAAACACACACAGCGTTTCGTCACTGACTGTCTGAACGACAGACTCTGTCGACCTAGCCCAAAGCCCCTTGGAAGTAATCCCCAAAATAAAGCGCCCCCTACACAACGTTGTGACAGGAAGCCAACTCAAAAGAGCTCCTCCAGAATTATACTCAATTTTACTTACCCACTGAGCCTCTAGTTTACTCAATAGCTTTTTTTTTCAGCTCATCTATCATCTAGATATCCCAGGAGCATGAGTAACGTTTACGCCATGGCTTCTCATAAGCGATTTAAACTGCTCACGAAGCTCGGAGGCCGGTGTTGAGATTGACAGATCAGGTCGGAACTTTTTTATAGCTCATAACAGCCAGTTTATCTTTCAACCATTGCTTATGTTCATGAACAACGTGATCATAGTTTGATGCAAAGTGGTATTGATACTCTGGTAAAGCCATCGCACTAGGAGTCATCGACAGTGGAGCATCAGCAGGCCACTCCCAACTTGCCCAAAACTCAGAAAGCTTTATCAACCCATAGAGCGGGTCTGGGTCTAGGTTTGTTAGAAGTTCATCCCGCGCAACAGCTCGCCATATTTCCCTGGCTCGTTGCATGTCCGCATTTTGAAACTCACTCATTTTTTTGCAACAGCGGGCATAGCTCAGATAAAGGCAGCCCACTATCGTTATCCAAGCTAACAATCACATCGAGCAAGGGATTATTTCCCGCTACCTTTTCAAGTTCAGCGGTTGCAAAATTCTCCACACAAAACGCTGGCAAGCGTCCCAAAAGGCTAGGAATACCACAGACGCCCTGAGCAAAACAGCCCAGTCAGTCAAGCCATGTTTGGCAATTCGTTCAAAGACTGCTTGAATCATGGCTTCACCAGTATACCCTTAACAATTTCATTTGGCACAAACATTCTGTGCGTTACACTCCCCCAACTTCGGATCTACAATCCATTCAAACCTACCCGCCACACCATTGTAGCTACCTGATGCTTGGTAAAGCGACGAGCCGTTGTTGAGTGAACACTCAGTCGCATTGCCTACATGATTATCGACAATATCGGGAAAACCATGCGCAACCGGAGTCGATGGAAATTCTTGTGTGGCATAAGGGCCATTGAGCTTCTCTGAGTACACCGGTATTGGTTTTCCGTCCACCCCAAAAACTTGTTGATTCGGAAGTTGGTCTACTTTCTTTCCGCTACTTTGCCCCTTCGTACCATTGCCAATACGCGCTTCGACTAGAACATCATTTGATAGCGCTTCTCCCCCTTTTGCACCAACCAAAGAGCCGAAAAATCACGAAGCTCTAACGACCTTAACCACGCCCCCTGTTGACCGCATCCAGAAGCAATTCAAGCTCAAGGCCATAACTATTCGGCTCGAAGCTCTCCTCTACACCATGCATCAAAAACTCATTGGAAATCAACTCACAAAGTTCATCCACCTCATTTGATGATAATGAACCATTAAGCAATTTCTCAGCTAGTGCCAGTTGGAACGCTCCCGCCATAAAGCACAACGAAAATAAAAGCTGCCATTGGGCACTGGTTAAGAGACTGCTCATTTTCCGGTCCCCGAAGCGGATTTTCCCCAACCGGTGACGACTTTACCTTCAGCATTGACCACTATGACTGCATCCGTCCCCGTATACCTAAATGTTGGACCGTACTTTGAAGGGACATATTCAATTTTTAGAGGGCTAGACCAAGCGCCACTGAGTGCAGACTGGCTTACACCAATGCCGCCATCCCTTCCTGCAAATTGTTCTAATGCGTGATTTGGATAGCTAGTGATTGTATAGGTGCCCTGGCTCCGGCGGCCTGCTCAGTAACCATCTGCATTTTGAGTCTAGCAGCATTTGCCGCGCTACTTGCTCCTTACTCAGCAATAGAGGGAACGCCTTTTGCACCTCCACTAACAACATCCGCTCCAACCGCTCTCGCTCACCACCCACGTAACGCTGCCAATCCGGATGGAAGGATCAGCGTTCATCTCGTCCGTAATAGTGGTAAGACTAGTATCTTTGGGAGCTTCCTCTATCGCTTTTGCGCTACCCAACTCAACCTGAGCCGCGTTCTTCGCAGACGCCCCAGCCGCCCGAGCCTCCGCGAGCGCCTGCAAAAACAGCCACGTCTAGTGGCGGTAGAACTACACAGCTCAGCTATCTCGGTACTACGGTTTATGTTTGGAATGCCTTTTGCACCAACTTATTCGTGACAAGCTAAAGTCTTAGTCGCCTGATGCAAAGCAGCCATAAGGTCCTCAAGTCTGAAATCCCACTTACCTCCCTCAACAGGGGGATAAATTTTTATTTCAATTGGTTTTCCTGGCTCATGTGATACTTCAGCGAACTGACTCCCCCCCGCCCAAATCTCGAATACACAATTCTTCCGATCTGGGGGGCTTGTTATCACAGTAGATAAAATACTCATGGCTTCGGCGGCTCCAATAAACCAATAAATTTTCCATTCGAATCGTACGAAGCCCGCAGCCATCGGGGGCAATCACATCCATGACCTTTCCAAATCTACCGGCGTCTTTATAGGTTACGGAAGTCGCCGGATTGCTCAACGCGCTTGCAGCCCCCGCAGTCAGGGCGGAGACGACGATGATCACCGCCAGCATCGCCCCCTGCCCCATCCTCGAGTTCTTGGGCTTGAACGACTCGTGCAGTTCCTTGAACTGCTGCGAGTTCACGTCGCCACGCTGCTCAGCCTGTTTCAGCCATACCAGCTGCGGGTCAGCCTTGACCGTCGCGTCGATGGTCTGCTTCAAAAAATGAGTTCCATCATCAACGGCTGATGATGCCTCATATATTGCTTCGGTCGCTGTCATAAGCGAATCCCCCTACCAGCTAAGGACGGCGCCGATACAGTGCGAGCTTGGCTAAACAGCGGAAGGCCTTCTACATTTAAGTTTTGCCCTTCATCCAGGCTGTCTTGCAAGTCAAAATACTTCTCATCTCACTGTGCAGCTAAAGCATCTAGCCCAGAAACCTAATCAGTCGCGAGTTTATTACCAGATTGTAGATACCCAAGAGACTCGGCAACAATAGACACTTCTGCTGGACAGGCCTGCAAAGCAAGTTCACAAGCCACTTTCACAGAACGTCTTCGTTGTCCCTTACTGACCATCTTAAGTTTTTCTATTAGGCTTTATCTCAACCATTTCTAAACGCATAGTTATTGTTTAGTCTCTGACAGTGATTTTAATGGCGCGGGCACATCCTGCGCGCTCTTTAAACTACGACTGCCAGAATGTCAGACAGACGCCATATTCATCGAGAAGATCGTCAGCAATTTCAAACTGAAATACCTTCTCTGGAAAGGCGTCGGATAACGCGCGCCTCCAATATCTGGTGACCTGCTCAGCAAATAAATGACAAAGACGATAATCTTCTTCCGACAGGCCCACTTTAAATACGGGGCGGCCCGGTGCATCCTCCCACTTTGAAAAGAACTGATTTATTGAAAAAATATTTCTGTATCGCTCAACGTCTCTACGCGATGTACTTTGTTCCAACATACTAGATTCGGTCTCAACCAGCCCGCTCAAATGAAATTTTTGCGGATCGTATTGCTGAGCGTTAGGCAGCCAGAAAATGTGACCATTGACCTCAATAAAATCAGGAGAGAGCAAGCCCAGAACAGAAATTGCCTGTTCCAATGAAACCAAGTGCCCTACATATGAAAAAAACTCCCCGGAGCCAATATCTGAAACAAACAGACTCAACGACTCTTTAGAAATATCACCCTGATAAACTTTCATCACTTCAACCCCAAGCTATCAAGAACCGACTGAGGAACATTCCCCTCAAAAACCTTTGTATCATTCCCCTTCTTGGGGAAATATGTTCCATTCGGAGCTTGGTTCCATTCGACCACTTTAATCCGAGAGCTAGACACATCATATAGTGCACGCCCATCAGGACCGTAAACAACAACATGTCCATTTCCAAGATTCGCATAAGAATCGGGAGTTTGCCCTTGCAACGGATACTGAACACCACCACGCGCTCCTGTGACCGTCACATTCGTTTCCCTGAGTCCCTTGGTATAATCTAAATCAATAGTATTACCGGCAGAGTCCGTAATGAACCTGGGTGTATTGGGAGCGTTAGTAGTTGCTTTTGCACCTCCACTAACAACATCCGCTCCAACCGCTCTCGGCTCCCCACCCACGTAACGCTGCCAATCCGGATGGTAAGGATCAGCGTTCATCTCGTCCGTAATAGTGGTAAGACTAGTAGCTTTGGGAGCTTCCTCTATCGCTTTTGCGCTACCCAATTCACCCTGAGTCGCGCTCTGCGCAGACGCCTCACCCGCCCGAGCCTCCGCTATCGCTTGCTCACTACCCTGCTCACCCCGAGCCGCGCCCTGCGCAGACGCCTCACCCGCCCGAGCCTCCGCTACCGCCTTTGCACTACCCAACTCAACCTGAGCCGCGCTCTTCGCAGACGCCCCAGCCGCCCGAGCCTCCGCGAGCGCCTGCAAAACAGCCCGCACCCCGCCCTTGGCCGCGCTGGCCCCGGGCACGACCGCCAACAGCACATCCAAGTCTACGGTGCTGGTATCCACCCCACCAGTGGCGTAACGCTCCAACGCCTGCCATTGATCTGCATTCAGGTCCGCGTCGTTGGAGATAGCGCCTATCTCGCGAAGCTTTTTGGTCGCTACCGACTCGCCATACTGCTCGACCCACTTGTCAGGAACAACCCCTACGCCGCCGGGTGGGTCGTAGGTGGTGGTGTTGGCCGAGTTGAACAGCGCGCTGTCCTTGAACTGCTCGGGCGTGGCGCTGAATTCGTAGACCACGGCGCCATCGGCGATGACCGGCTTGCCGTCTTCCCAGGTCAGCAAGACCTTGGCGTTTTGCAGGTCTTGCACCACTGAGCGTGCTTTGGCCAGGTCGTCAGCCAACGCCACCCCCTCGGGGTTGCCGTCGCTGTACTGCGCCATGATGGCGGTGAGGCGGGCATTGTCGCGCTGGTCGATGTCACCGCCTGCCACCAGGGTGAGCAGCATGTCCCAACTGAAACCGGTGCGGCTCTTGCCCACCGTCTCGTCGAGTGTGGTTGCCGCCTGCGCCAGCTTCTCTTCTTCTTTTGCGTGAAGCTTGCGGTTGTAGGACTGCGCATTACCCGCGATTTCGGAGCCGAGGGCGACGTCCCCGCCAGCCCCGGCCGCCGCCACCAGGCCGACGAGCTTGGAGGCGGCGTTGACCAGCCGATCATGCTCAGCCTGATCGGCACCCTGGAGGAACGGCAGGCTATCCAGCGTTTCAATTAGCGCCTCGTTCGCCCCCGCGGCGAGTGCGCCGGTTTTGAAGTCGCCGCCCATCGCTTCGGCAAGCAAGCCGCCCGCCAACGCGTGAATAGCGGTTTTACCCAGCCCACTGTCGGGTAGCTGAAGTGTGTCGCCAAGATCGCCGACATTGGTGAAGACTGTGGCCTGCAGCATGTCGAAGACGCTGCTGAGCATGGCGTCGCTGAACTTGCCCTGCCCCAGGGCCTGGGACAGCCCTCCCCGCACCGCACCGCCCGCCAGCTGAATCGCACCAAAGCGGGCGATGGCGGCGGGGTCAGTCAGGTGCGGCACCACGCTGGGGCCCGTGACTTTGTTGGTGATCGGATCGGTCTGGGCGCCAAACCAGTGACCGCCGGCGTAGTTGATGAAGCCCGCCGACGCTCCCGCGATCACGGCCTGCTTGACGCCGTCGCTGCTGAAGGTGTCCGTGAGCGCCGTGCCGACGTTGCCCTTGTTGTTGATCAGGCTGACGGCGCCGGTGCTCGCCATGGAGGTCAGCGCCGCCGTGGCGACGACGTTGCCCAACCCTGCCGGCACCACCACACCTGCCGTGGTGGTGTACCCGGCCGCCATCGTGGCGCCGGCCCCTACCGTCGACCCCGCCGATGCCGCCAACGCACTTGCAGCCCCCGCAGTCAAGGCGGAGACGACGATGATCACCGCCAGCATCGCCCCCTGCCCCATCCCCGAGTTGTTGTACTTGAACGACTCGTGCAGTTCCTTGACCTGCTGCCAGTTCACGTCGCCGTGTTGCTCAGCCTGTTTCAGCCACGCCAGCTGCGGGTCAGCCTTGACCATCGCGTCGACGGTCTGGCTGACGGTGTTCTGGTCGATCTGCTTGATGTCGATGTGCAGCCCATCGACCGCCTTGATTGCCAACTGCCCCTGGGCCACCAGCGCGCTCTGGCGCAGCGTTTCATCCGTATGCCCCTCGCCCTTGGCGCTGAACCACGACAGGTCGCTCTTGCTCTTGGTATGGCTCTCATCGTGCAGGTCCTTCACCCCCTCGAAGGTGATTGCCCCGCCACTGGCCAGGGTGATGTCCTTGCCGCTCTCAAGCTTCGCCACCTGGTAGCGCTGGTCGCCGCCGCTCTCGATGGTCAGGTCGCCACCGGTCTTGATTTCAGTCCCTACGTTGGTCTGCTGCGTGACTTCATCACGCTGCATTTTCTTGGCGCCCCAGCTGCCCTTTTCCTTCATGTCGTACAGGGTGTGGGTGCTGTCCTGGGCTGCCAGCAGCTGGATCTGGTCGCCGCTGTAGAGGTAGGCCTCGTGGCCGGCGGTGATCTTGCTGGCGACCAGGGTGGTGTCGCGGCCCGCTCCGCTGGTGAAGTCGTTGCCGGCGGTGAAGGTGGCGGCGCGCTGGGTGGTGCTGTCGTTTTGTTCCTTGATGCGTTGTTTGCCGTCCTTGCTGCGGCTTTCAACGTTGTGCACGTCGCCGTTGGCAGCGGCGTTGAAGTCACGAGCGGCAACGATGCCGATGTCGCTGCCAGCCTTCACGTCGCTGGCGATGACGGTGACGTCCTGGCCAGCGGTCAGGTGGACGCTGCCTCCCGCCGAGACGGTGCCGGCCAGGTTCTTGACGACGCTGGTGACACTGGAATCATGCCCCCCATTGTGAAACTCATGCTTCTCGCTGACGTCCTGCACCGCCACCAGGTTGATGTCCCGCGCAGCGTTCAGGTTGACGTCGCCGCCAGCACTGATCGCCCCATGATTGGTGAGGTCCTGCCCGGCCGTGACGTTCACCGTCTGGCCCGCGGCGATGCGCGCGCCGGCATCGGTGAGGGTGCGCATGCCCGCGCCGTCGTTGACGGCGATGGCGGTGCGGTCGTTGACGATGTCGCCCTTGAGGGTTTGCAGGCTGACCTGGCTGGCGCGGATGTCGCCGGCCAGGGCGTTGCGGATGCTGTCCTGAGCCAGCAGGCTGAGGCGCTCGTTGGCCTCGACCACGCCGCCGTTGTAGAGGCTGCCGCCGGCGGTAGCAGTGAGGTCTTCGCTGGCGCGCAGGGTGCCGACGTTGACCAGGTCGCTGCCGGCCATGAGGCTCAGGTTGCGGCCCTGGATGAGGCTGCCGCCGTTGAGGTTGCGCTCGTCGGCCTGGGCCAGGTACAGCACCGGCACCAGCACGTTCTGGCCGTCGATGACGCGGTTTTCCAGCCACACGATGTCGTGGGTCAGGGCCGCCACCTGCTGGGCGCTCAGGCCCACGCCGACGCTCAGGTTCAGGGCGTCCTTGCTGGCCAGGGCGTTGTCCATCAGGTAGCGGTACTGGTCGTAGTCGCTGGTCAGGCTGGCGGCCAGGAAGCGCTGGCCGGTCTGGGCCACCACGGCGTCGCTGATCAGGCGGCTTTCGTAGCGCCCGTCGCCCAGGCGGCGGGCGGCTTCGTCGGCGCTGAAGCCCAGCTGGCCGAGCAGGTAGTCCGAGCTCATGAACCGGCTGGGGTCGGTGAGGTTCGGGTTGGTTTCGATCAGGTAGTGGCATTGCGGGTTCTGGCTGGGGACGAACAGGCCGTATTCGCCCTGGGGCAGGCGGAAGCTGGTGGACGCGGTGGGGTCGACGGCGGCGAAAGGTACGCCCGTGAAGTCCACCGGGGTGAAGCTGACGTGCACGGTGCCGTCGGTGTCGATGCGCTCCACACGCTGCACGTCCTTGGCCGCCACCGGGGTGGCGGCGCTGCGTTCGGGGCTGAGTTGCAGCACCACGGCGCCCACCTTCTGGGTGGCCTCGTTGTCCAGGGTGCCGGTCAGTTGCGCCAGGGTCTGCTCCAGCAGGGTGCCGTTCTGCACGCTCTGGGTGACGTTCAGGGTGGCAGTGCCACCGGACTGGATCGTGCTGGTGTAGTTATGGGTGCTGTCAGGTGTCCAGGTGGTGACGTCGCTCTGCTGCTGGAAGCGGCTGTCGCTGGAGCGGGCGATCAGTTCGTTGAAGCGGCTTTCGTCGAAGTGGCCGGCGGCGACGGCGGCGTTGAACGCGGGCACGTCGACGTACTGCATCTGGTCCCAGTAGCCGGTGCTGATGCGCTGGGGCGTGGCGATGACGATCACCTGGCTGCCGCTGCGCGAGGAGGCGCCCTGGTTGAGCAGGGTGTCGGCGTTGAGGGTCAGGTCGCCGTTGGCAGCCAGCAGGCTGTAGCGGTTCTGCACGTCGCTGGCGTTGAGGGTCATGTCGCTGCCGGCGATCAGGCGCGCCATGGGCGAGTCCAGCAGCACGCTTTCTTCAAGCGCCTTGGTGATGGTGATGCTGCCGCGCTTGAACGAGTCGTGGCCGCCGCAGTGCTGGCCGCACTTCCATTCCAGGCTGCCGCTGACCACGGCCTGGGCCAGTTCGAACTGGGCCTTGGCGTTTTCGATGCTGACGGCGTTGAGGTCGATGCGCCCCAGGCTTTGCACGCTGCCGGAGAGGTTGCTGAAGGCACTGGCGCGGCCGCCGTCGTAGGCGGCGAAGCTGAGGTTGCCCTGGTTGTAGAGCTCGCCATAGGTGTTGCTGAAACGGTCGGCGCGCAGGGCCAGGTCGCCGCCGGCGAACAGCAGGGTATCGGCGTTGTTGCTGATGGTTTGCCGGGCGCTGAGGCTGACGTGGCCCTGGCCGCCCAGGGTACCGTCGTTGCTGATGCGGGTGGCACTGATGGTCAGGTCGTTGCCGGCGATCAGGCGGCCGGCGTTAGCCAGGTCGCCGGTCAGGGTCAGGGTGGTATTGCCGGCGCTGGTCAGGCGGCCGCCCACCTGACTGAAGTCGCGGGCGTTGACGCGCAGGTGGCCCTGGCTGGACAGCAGGCCACGGTTAACCTGGTCGCCGGCCGCGAGCAGGGTCATGTCGAGGTCGCTGACCAGTTCGCCCGCGTTGTCCAAACTGCCGACGTTCAGGATGAGGCTGTCGGTGGTGGCCAGGCGGTCACCGGCCAGTACGGTCAGGGCGCCGCCGCTGGTGATGGCGAAGGTGCCGTCGAACTGGGCGCGGCCCACGCTGCTGGCCGTGCCCAGGTGCCAGTCGGAACGGCCGGTGCCGTTGATGCTGCCCAGGCCGCCATCGAGGCTGCCAGCCGTGAGGCTGAAGACGTCACTGTTGAATTTCAGGGTGCCGCTGTTGACCAGCGCGCCACCGATGGTGAACTGGCTGCGGGCGCCGCCCAGGCCACTGATGCGCCCGCTGTTGTCGAGGCTGGCGGCGTTGATGCTCAGGCCGCCCAGGGCCTCGATCAGGCCCTGGTTGCCCAGTTGCCCGCCCAGGTCGATGGCCAGGCTGGCGCCGCTGATTTCGCCGCCGCTGGCATTGTTGAGCTGCTGGCCGTCAAGGCTGAGGTCGCCCTTGGCGAACAGCGTGCCGGCGCGGTTGGTCAGTTGCGCCACCTTGAGCTTGAGCGCGCCGACGATGCTGGAGAGCATGCCGGCGCGGCTGTCGTCGGCGCTGTTGTCCAGGTGGCCCGCGGTCACGTCCAGGCTGTCGGCCACTACGCTGCCGCCCTGGTTCTGCAAGGTGCCGTCCGCCAGGTCGAGGGTCACGGCGCCGCCCTTGGCGTACAACAGGCCTTGCTGGTTGAGCACGGTTGCGGCAGTGATCTGCAGCCCCTCGGCGCCGGCGGTGATCTGCCCGCCCTGGCGGTTGTCCAGCTGGGTGCCGCTGATGTCGACGCGGTTGCCGCCGAGGCTGCCGTTGCGGTTGTCCAGCTGGGTGAAGCTGGTCAGCCACAGGGCCTGGTCGGCGGCATCGATGGTGCCGGTGGCGTTGTTCAGCAAGCCGTTGATGGTCAGGCGCACGGCGCCGCCGTTGCCGAGGATGGCGCCCTTGGCGCTGTTGTCCAGGGTGCTGGCGGTGAGGGTCACCGCCTGGCCGCTGATGACGCCACCGTGGTTGTCGAGGTTCGACGCGCTGACCTGCAAGGCACCCTCGCCCTGGACGTGGCCACCGCTGTTGGCCAGGCTCGCCAGGGTCAACGTGGCGCCCCCGGAGCCCGCTGCGATCAGGCCCGCTGCGCGGTTGTCGACGTGCTCGGCGGTAAGCTGCAGGGTATCGAACAGCAGGCTGCCGCCACGGTTGTCGAGGCGGGCGGCCGGCGCATTGAGCACCAGGGCCTGGCCTTGCAGCTTGCCGCCGCGGTTGTCGACGGTGCTGGCGTGCAGGCTGAACAGGGTCTTGGCCAGGGCGCGGCCGGCCTGGTTGTTGAATTGCCTGGCCAGGCGCAGGTCGATGGCGCCCTGGCCCGCGCTGACCAGGCCATCGGCGCTGTTGTCCAGGCTGCCGGCGGTGACGCTGACGCTGTCCGCGCTCAGGGTGCCGGTGCGGTTATCCACGGCCCCGGCATTGATGCTCAGGGCCTGGCGGGCCTGGGCGCTGCCGTTCTGGTTGTTGAAGTCGCCGGTCAGGGCCAGGGCCAGGTCGCCCTGCGCGGCGCTGATCAGGCCGCCAGCGCTGTTGTCCAGGCTGTCGGCGGTGACGCTGATGGCGTCGCCCAGCAGCGTGCCGGCGCTGTTGCGCTGTTCGCCACCGCTGACGTCCAGGCGCGTCGCCGCCTGGACGGTGCCTTGGCGGTTGTCCAATAAAGCCGTCTTGACCTTGGCGCTGCCGACGCTGGCAGCCAGCACCCCACCGCGGTTATCCAGCCGGCGGACGTCCAGGTCGAGGGTATCGGCCAGCAGGCTGCCGTCGCGGTTGTCAAAGGTGGCGGCCACGACCTTGAACTGGCCACCCACCACTTCCAGGCGCCCGGCGCGGTTGTCCAGGCTCGCCAGGCTGAGGTCGACATTCTGGCCCGCACCAAAGCGAATCAGGCCGCCCAGGTTGGCAATGGCCGGGGTGTTGAGGTTGAGGCTGTTTTCCCCGCGCAGCCGCGCACCGCTGCCGGTGTTGGTGAGCTGGGCGGTGGTCAGGGTGACGTCGCGGCCCTGGATTACGCCGTTGTCGTTACCCAGGGTGTGGGTGGCGGTGGCGGCCAGGGTGCGGCTGGCGATCACGCTGGCGCTGTTGCTGATGTCGGCGGCTTGCAGGGTCACGTCGCCCTGGCTGTTGCGGCTGTTGTCGGCGTTGACGCCGGCTTCGATCACGCCGCGGTTGCTCAGCTGGCCGTCGGCGCTGAGGGTGACGCTGTCGCGGGCGCTGATGCTCTGCGCGTTGGTGAGGTCGGCGCGGCTGCGCAGCTCGGCGCGGGTACCGGCGTAGACCGGGCCCTGGGCGTCGATGCCCGAGGCCTTGGCTACCACGGCACCGTTGGCGCTGACGCTGGCCAGGGTCAGTTTGCCGTTGGCGTCGATCTGCACGTCGCCGGCGCTGGCCGCCAGGTCACCGGCCAGGCGCACGCCCACGCCTTTCTCGGTCCCCACCAGCTTCACCGCGCCCACGTACATGCCGCCCAAAGCGGCGCTATCGATGGCCAGTTCCGGCTTCTGCGAGCCATCGTCGGCGCGGGCCGTGGCCTGCAGGGTGTCGGCGTTGACGTCGTTGCGGCCAGCCACCACGGTGAGGTGCTTGGCGTACAGGCGAGCGTTGATCTGCGCTGTGCGGGTGATCAGTTCGAACTGGTCGATGTTGCCCGCGTCGAGGCCGGCGCCTTCGATGGCGATGTTACCGCCGTCGACCTGGAAGCGGTCCAGCCGGCCGCTGCCGTCGAGCACCGGCTTGCCGGTGGTCAGGGTCGCCCGTGGCGTGTTGATGAAGCCGCAGCCGTTGCAGGTGATGCCGTAGGGGTTGGCGACGATGACCCGGGCGGCCTGCCCCGCCACCTCGGTGTAGCCCTTGAGCTGGCTGCGGTTGTTGCCGGTGACCTCGTTGAGGATGGTGCTGGCGGCCTGGCCGTTGAGGTTGGCGTTCCCCAGCACGATGCCGCCCAGTTGCGTGGCCTGGGTGCGGCCGGTGGCGTTGTTGAGGATGACGCCCTGGCTACCGACGTTGTAGTCCTGGAACTGGTTATGGGACACCCCGCTGGCGTTGGGCGCAGCGATGTTGACCACCGGCACGCCATTGCCCGCCGTCCCCAGCGTGGTACCCGGGCCGCTGACCACGATGCCATCGGCCTGGGCCCACAGCGGCTGCCAGAACATGACGTTGGCCAGCAGGAAGGCCAGGGCGCGCTTGGGCATGCCCCAGAAACGGTCGCGGGGCGCGACAGCGGCCGAGGGCTGGCGGGCCAGGAAGGCAAGGTGACGGGCGTCCATGTCGGGTACTCGTTGCAGCGGGAATTAGAGGTAGAGGTTCAGGCTGAAATAGATCGGTGCTTCGCGGTCGGCGATGGCGTCCGGGCGCTCCAGCGAGTGGGCGAACGTGACGCTGGCGCCCAGGTAACGACCGCGGGCGAACAGCTCCAGCGAATCGCTGCTCATGCGCCCGTGCTGGTCGTAGGCGCCATGACTGCGGCTGATAACCCCTTGGTCGTAGGCCACGGCCATGCCGTATTCGCTGACCGCCGGGCGCAGCCAGGCCCAGTCCACCGGGCGGCTCCAGCGCAGTTCGTTACGCCAGTAGCCGCCGTTGTCGCCGGTCAGGTACTGGTCCTTGAAACCGCGCACCGAAGACTGGCCGCCCAGGCTGATGCGCTGGGAGCTGTACAACTGGTCGGGGGTGCGTTGGCCGGTGGCCAGGCTGCTGAAGGTGAAGCTTTCGCCCAGCCACTGGAAAGGCTGCAGGTAGCTCACGGTGGCCGTGTACTTGCGGTAGCGGGCCGTGGCACCGCTGGCATGGTCGCCCTGAGCGCCGAAGGCACCGATGCCGCGTTGGGTACCCAGATCGAGGTTGAGGAAGGCGTTGCCGATGCGCCGGCCGTGGTTGATGCCGTAGCTGAATTCACTGAGGGTGTTGCTGGCGCCGATCAGCCGTACGCCGTCGTTGTAGTTGTGGGTGGCCACGCGGGCGAGGCCGGCGTTCACCGAGGTTTTGCTCAGGGCGTCGCGGTAGATCACCCGCTCCGCGCGCAGCTGATGGGTGGCGCTGTCACCGCGCTGGCTGAACGAACCGCCGCCGTCCTGCGGGGTGGCCTGGGCGCGGTAACCGCTCTGGCTGTAACTGTAATTGAAATTCCACCAGCCCCACGGCAGGTTGTAATTGAGCAGGCCGTTGCGCGAGCTGTGGTTGGAATCGCTGACCGCATCGTGGCCGCCACGCAGCACCAGCTGGTCGGCCAGGCCCAGGGGGCTGTCCCATTCCAGGCCGGTGTTCCACTGCTGTTCGCCCGTGCTGCGCTGGCCGTCGTTGCTGCGCCCCAGGGAGGCACGCCAGGGTTTCTGCGGGGTATTGGTGACCTGCACGTCGCTGCCGCCCACGGCCTGGCCGGGGCGCAGTTCCATGCGCGCCTGGTTGGAAGGCAGGCGGTTGAGCTGGTCCACCAGTTGCTCGACTTCACGCAGGTTCAGCACCTCGCCCGTGCGCCCCGGGAACGTCATGGCCAGCTCGCGTTCGCTGAGCCCGCTACCGTCCGCGCCCTGCAGGCTTTCCAGACGCCCTTCCACCACCTGGATGACCAGGGTGCCACTGCCTAGATCCTGGGGCGGCAGGTAGGCACGGCTGGTGACAAGCCCCCGGTCAAGGTAATGCCCGGTCACGGCCTTGAGCACCTCATTGAGCTGCGGCAGGCCCAGGCAGCGCCCCAGGTAGGGTGCCACCAGGCGTTCACGCTCGGGGGCGGAAAGGTGGTCGGCACCTTTGAGCTCGATGCGCTGGATGGTGAAGCAGCGGGTGTCGGCGGGCGTGGCCGGGGCCGTTTCCGGGGCGGCCTTGCCGGGCAGGTTCTTCAGGTCTTCAAGCCGGCGCTGCTGTTCTTCGAGCAAGCGGTTCTGGCGGTCGCGGATGAGATCCTGGTCACCCTGGGTGGGCAGGGGCGCAGGCGCCGCCGTAGCCACCGATGGTGCACAGAAAATACTGAATGACAGGAACAGCCAGGCCGTCATCCGGGAACTGGAAGCAGACATCAAATCGATCCTTGAAGCGTCGGGGGGTGCGAAAGAGCGGCGATACTAGGGGGCTAGGCCTGGATCGTCAAATTTCGGATACAATTTTATACAAACGAAAACAAGGGGCTTAAAATCAGCGTTAGTAGGCGTAAATTCCGGGAAAAAGCGCCTAGCATTGCGGATCCAAATTATGCTAGCAGCGCTACTACCCCCTACATGTGCAGGGGGTAGAACCGACGAATGGTATAGGTCGTTACAATTTTGTCCGCCGCTGGAGGGGCAACGCCACCAGCGTCGCGGCGCTCGTGCAGGGCTGCGGCGCTTTACTCGAACAGTGCATCGAGCGCCTGTTCCAGCCGCGTGACGGCGATGATCTGCAACCCTGCCGGCGCTTCCTTCGGCGCATTGCCCTTGGGCACGATGGCGCGCTTGAAGCCATGCTTGGCTGCTTCCTTCAAGCGCTCTTGCCCACTGGGCACCGGCCGTACTTCGCCGGACAACCCCACCTCGCCAAACACCAGCAGGTCATGAGGCAGCGGGCGGTTGCGCAAGCTGGACATGATGGCCGCCAGCAGGGCCAGGTCGGAAGCGGTTTCCAGTACCTTCACGCCGCCTACCACATTGAGGAACACGTCCTGGTCGTGGGTGGGAATGCCGCCATGGCGATGCAGCACCGCCAGCAGCATGGCCAGGCGGTTCTGGTCCAGGCCCAACGTTACCCGGCGCGGGTTGGCCAGGTGGCTGTCGTCCACCAAGGCCTGCACTTCCACCAACATGGGCCGGGTGCCCTCCCACGTGGCCATGACCACACTGCCCGGCACCTCTTCCTGGGCGCGGGTGAGGAAGATGGCCGACGGGTTGGAAACCTCCTTCAAGCCCTTGTCGGTCATGCCGAACACGCCCAGTTCGTTCACCGCGCCGAAGCGGTTCTTTACCGCGCGCAACAGGCGCAGGCGGCCATCGGATTCGCCTTCGAAGTACAGAACGGTGTCGACCATGTGCTCCAGCACCCGCGGGCCGGCCAGCGCGCCTTCCTTGGTGACATGGCCCACGAGGAAGATGGCCGTGCCGCTCTGCTTGGCGTAGCGCACCAGCAGCGCCGCGCTCTCGCGCACCTGGGAAACGCCGCCGGGGGCCGACTGCAGGGCCTCGGTGAAGATGGTCTGGATGGAATCGATGACCATCACCTTGGGCTGTTCGACGCGGGCGGTGGCGATGATGGTCTCGATGCAGGTTTCGGTCATCACCCGCAACTTGTCCTGGGGCAGCCCCAGGCGGCGGGCACGCATGGCCACCTGCTGTTGCGATTCCTCGCCGGTGACGTAGAGGGCGGGCATGCGCGCAGCGATGTTGCACAGGGTCTGCAGCAGGATGGTGGACTTGCCGATGCCGGGGTCGCCGCCGATGAGCACCACCGAGCCGTCCACCAGGCCACCGCCCAGCACCCGGTCGAGTTCGGCCGAGGCGGTGGTGAAACGCGGGATTTCCTCGACGCTGACCTCGGCCAGGGTCTTGATCTGCGCCTGCTGCCCGGCCCAGCCGGTGCGGCCGCTGGGGGCGGCCGCGCCACCGCTTTCGATCATGGTTTCGGTGAGGGTATTCCAGGCACCGCATTCGCCGCACTGGCCGGCCCATTTCGGGAAGGTGGCGCCGCATTCGGTGCAGCCGTACAAGCGCTTGGCCTTGGCCATGGTGGAAAACCCCTGTATGGAAAAACAGTTATCATACCCCAGGCGCCAGGCAAATCCGGTAAAACTATCGGGCATAACCCCTGTCATTGTTACCAGGTGTCAAGCGTGACGCGCTTGGGTAACTTACACTGGCTGCCACCATCATTTGTAACAGGGGATATCAAACATGGGCGTACTAGCCGAGTTCAAGGCCTTCGCGGTCAAAGGCAACGTGGTCGACATGGCCGTGGGTATCATCATCGGCGCAGCGTTCGGCAAGATCGTGTCGTCGTTCGTGGGCGACGTGGTGATGCCTCCGCTGGGGCTGCTGATAGGCGGGGTGGATTTCAGTGACCTGGCCATTCAGCTCAAAGCGGCAGAAGGCACGACGCCAGCGGTGGTGCTGGCCTACGGCAAGTTCATTCAGACGGTGATCGACTTCCTGATCGTGGCGTTCGCGATCTTCATGGGCGTGAAGGCCATCAACCGCCTCAAGCGTGAAGAGGCCAAGGCCCCTACCCTGCCACCAAGCCCGACCAAGGAAGAGCTGTTGCTGGGCGAAATTCGCGACTTGCTGAAAGAGCAGAACACTCGGCCTTGACGGTATATCCCGAATGAAAGCCTGAGCGCTGTCCCACAGCGCTTTCAGCTCACCAGTAGTTTTCCACGGCGATCTGGCCCGGTTTGCGGGTCAGTGCCAGGCGCATGTCGCGCGCCTTCAGCACGCGGCGGGTATCGTCGATCATCTGCGGGTTCCCGCAGATCATCACCCGTGAATGCTCAGGCGCAAGGGTGCAGCCGGCGGCGCGCTCCAGCTCGCCACTCTCGATCAGCGCGGTGATGCGGCCATTCAGGGCCCCCGGGTACTGCTCGCGGGTTACCGTGGGAATGTACTGGAACTTGTGTGCGTACTCGGCCAGGTACTCTCGCTGGGTCAGCTCGGCGATCAGCGGCTGGTACGCCAGTTCGCGGCCTTCACGGGCACTGTAGACCAGGATGATGCGCTCGAATTTTTCCCACACGTCGAAGTCCTGCAGTATCGACAGGAATGGCGCTACCCCAGTCCCGGTTGCCAGTAACCATAAATCCCGACCGTCGCTGAAGCGGTCCGGCACCAGGTAGCCGAATGCCTGCCGGTCGACCAGCAGCGTGTCACCCTCGCACAGCCGGCTCAATTCGCTGGTGAACTCCCCGCCCGGAACCACGATGGAAAAGAACTCCAGAAACTCGTCATGGGGCGAGGACACCATGGAGTAGGCGCGCCACACTACCGAACCATCCGCCTTGGCGACCCCCAGCCGGGCGAACTGCCCGGCGCGAAAACGAAACCCCGCGTCGCGGGTGGTACGCAGGGTGAACAGGCTTGGCGTCAGGGGCTGAACCTGCAGCAAGGTCTGGCGAGTGAAGTTCTCGGCGCTGGCGGTCATGGTCATCTCCATGGAAACAATGGCTCAGTGTCCCGCAAATGCAGGCGGATAAACACCGGCGCGTTGTAATGGTTTATACGGCCGCGCCCCGCCTGACTAATGTCGTTCTTTAGCAGTAGAACCCTTGGCAAGCATGGAATTGGCCCTAGAATAAAACAATCAATATTGGATCCATGTTTGGCTGGAGGACGCCATGACCCATTGGCCCGAGCAGCAGTTGTGTGAACTATTGCGCCTGACGGACGAAAACAGAATCCTGCGCTCGGCCGTTACTCTGATCCGCGACCTGGGGTTCGACTACCTGCAGTTCAGCACTGCCTTGAGCGCCTGCCCCCACCCCATCTTCATGAGCAAGGGAAACCTGCCGCCCAGATGGACTGCACGCTATCACGACATGGATTACGCCAGGGTCGACCCGGTCATTGCGCATTGCCGCGAATCGCTGGCGCCCTTGCGGTGGACCGATGAACTGTTCGCCGATACCCCCGGCCTGCGCCAGGATGCCAGTGCCCACGGGGTCAGCCACGGGTTGAGCCTGGCGGTACACGATGCGCACGGGCAGATGAGCATGCTGTCACTGGTGCGCCGAACCCTGCCGGTGAGCGACGACGAGTTCTATGCCAAGGCCGGCGCCAGCCTGTGGCTGTGCAACGTGTTGCACGAGCGCCTGAAAAACCACGTTATCCAGGCCTTGGCCATGACCTCCACTGAACTATCGGTGCGGGAACGGCAAATACTGCACTGGCTGGCCGAGGGCAAGACAGCAGGCGAAACCGCAATGATCCTCAACCTGTCGGAACGCACGGTGAACTTCCACATCACCAGCGCCGTGCGCAAGACCGGGCAGAAGAACAAGACCCTGGCAGTGGTACATGCGGCCAAGGCCGGAATACTGGACGGCGTCATGCCTGCATAAAATCGCAAATGGACGTAGAATTCGCGACCCGGAGTGCCTGCGCGCACCTCCCCTGCGAGTTTGGTGCCGCCGAGACTTGCGTAATATACAGCCGCCTACCCTGAGTCTCTGCCCCATGCCCGTGTTGACCTCGCCGTTTGCCCAACTGGACCTTATTCGCCAGCCTGACCAGCCCAACGAGCCTTTGCAGGCATTCGACGCAGCGGACGAATACCTGCTCAACCACCTGGCCGAGCAAAAGCTGCCCGCCGCCACCCGGGTGCTGGTACTCAATGACAGCTTCGGCGCACTGGCCATCAGCCTGCAGGGGCAGTTCGCCCTGGTGACCAGCGGCGACTCCTGCCTGGGCAGCCTGGCGCTGGAAAAGAACCTGGTGCGCAATGGCCGGCCCTTCGACGCTATCACGCTGCTGCCGGCCAGCCAGCGCTGGGACGGGTTGTTCGAACGGGTACTGATCCGCGTGCCCAAGACCCTGGCGCTGCTGGAAGAGCAACTGATTCGCCTGCAAGGTCACCTGGCACCCGGCGCTGAAGTGGTGGCCGGCGCCATGGTCAAGCATTTGCCCCGAGCGGCAGGCGACTTGCTGGAGAAATACATCGGCCCCGTCAGCGCCACCCTGGCCGTGAAGAAAGCTCGCCTGTTGACCGCCCGCGCCGAACCGCGCGCGGCCTTCACCTCGCCCTACCCCAGCCGCTACCGCCTGGACCAGCCCGCCGTGGAGTTACTGAACCATGCCAACGTGTTCTGCCGCGAAGGCCTGGACATCGGCACCCGTGCCTTCCTGCCCCACCTGCCCAAGGGCCTGGGCAGTGCGCGGGTAGCAGACCTGGGCTGTGGCAACGGCGTGCTGGGTATTGTCAGTGCACTGGGCAACCCTGATGCCCACTACACGCTGGTGGATGAGTCCTACATGGCGGTGCAGTCCGCTGCCGAAAACTGGCAAGCCGCGCTGGGCAGCCGTGAAGTGACGGTCCGCGCCGACGATGGCCTGGCCGGCCAAGCCCCGCAGTCGCTGGACGTGGTGCTGTGCAACCCACCCTTCCACCAGGCTCAGGTGGTGGGTGACTTCCTGGCCTGGCGCATGTTCCAGCAGGCTCGCGAAGCACTGGTGGTGGGCGGCGCACTGTACATCGTTGGCAACCGCCACCTGGGTTACCACAACAAGTTGGCGCGGCTGTTCCGCGGGGTCGAGCAGGTAGCGGCGACGCCCAAGTTCGTCATCCTCAAGGCCCGCAAATAGCCCGCCAGGCCTGCGGAGCCTCCCTAAAACGCCAGGGCAAAAAAAACCCTCCGAAGAGGGTCTGAAAGCCGCTGCCTGTGCAAAACAGCGGTGGGATGAGACGGTTGGATCAATGCGACTTCATGCCCGCGGCGGTCATGAACATGCGCAGCAATTCTGCGACGATGCCCAGGGCCACTATGCTGCCGGCCCAGATCACCACCAGCCAGCCAACACGTTTCCACCAGGGGGTGTTGGCGGCCGGATCGGGTTCGTGTTCCTTGGTGCTCATGTCACGACTCTCCAGGCAAGCCCCGGGTGATGCTGCGCACCGCCACGGGGCATGGGGCTATCAGTGGTAACCGTCCTCATGGGTCACCTTGCCGCGGAACACGTAGTAGCTCCAGAAGGTGTACACCAGGATGAACGGGATGATGAACAGGGTGCCCACCAGGATGAAACCCTGGCTCTGCGGTGGCGAAGCAGCGTCCCAGATCGAGATCGATGGCGGGATGATGTTCGGCCACAGGCTGATGCCCAAGCCGCTGTAACCCAGGAAGATCAGGGCCAGGGTCATGATGAACGGCATGTAGTGCGCACGCTGGGAAACGGCCTTGAGCAGCACGTACAGCGACAGCAGCACCAGCAGCGGCACCGGCATGAACCACAGCAGGTTAGGCATGCTGAACCAGCGGCCGGCGATGTCGGCGTGGGTCAGGGGGGTCCAGATGCTGACGATACCGGTCACCAGCAGCAGTACCAGCGCCAGCGGCTTGGCCAGCTTGTGCATGGCTTCCTGCAGGCTGCCTTCGGTCTTCATGATCAGCCAGGTGCAACCCAGCAGGGCATAGGCGACGATCAGCGCCAGGCCACAGAACACGCTGAACGGCGTCAGCCAGTCCAGGCCCCCACCTGCGTAAGCGCGGTTGACCACCGGGATGCCGTCGATGAAGGCACCCAGGGCCACACCCTGGGCAAAGGTGGCCAGCAGCGAGCCGCCAATGAACGCCTTGTCCCAGATGTGGCGCTTGTCGGCACGGGCCTTGAAGCGGAACTCGAAGGCCACGCCGCGGAAGATCAGGCCGATGAGCATCAGGATCAGTGGCAGGTACAGCGCTTCCAGCACCACCGAGTAGGCCAGCGGGAAGGCGCCGAACAGCGCGGCACCGCCCAGCACCAGCCAGGTTTCGTTGCCGTCCCACACGGGGGCGACAGTGTTCATCATTACGTCACGGTCGGACTCGCCCTTGATGAACGGGAATAGAATCCCGATACCCAGGTCGAAGCCGTCCATGATCACGTACATCATGATGCCGAAGATAATGATCACGGCCCAGATCAGTGGCAGATCGATACCCATGACTCAATTCCCCTTGGTCAGGTCGGCAGTGCCTTCTTCGGCGCCTTCGTGGGCGGCGGAGAGAGGACGGGCAGGCGTGCGTGTCTGGCCAGGGCCACCGTGGGTAGCTTCTGCGCCTTCGTGGGTTTTCGGCCCTTTGCGCACCAGGCGCATCATGTAGCCGAAGCCGGTACCGAACAGCGAGAAGTACACCACCACGAACAGCACCAGGGTGATGCTCATCTGCGTGACGCTGTGGTTGGACACCGCATCGGAAGTGCGCAGCAGGCCATACACGACCCACGGCTGACGGCCGATCTCGGTGGTGAACCAGCCCGCCAGCAGGGCGATCAGGCCAGACGGGCCCATGCACATGGCCAGGGTCAGGAACAGGCGGTTGGTGTACAAGCCACCGCGCCAGCGCAGCCAGGCGCTCCACAGGCCCACGGCGATCATCAGCATGCCGAGGCCGGCCATGATGCGGAACGACCAGAACACGATCAGCGAGTTCGGACGGTCTTCAGGCGGGAACGACTTCAGCGCGGGGATCTGCTTGTCCAGGCTGTGGGTCAGGATGAGGCTGCCCAGGTACGGCACTTCGATGGCGTACTTGGTTTTCTCTTCCTTCATGTCCGGGATGCCGAACAGGATCAGCGGCGTCGGCTCGTTGCCGACGTTTTCCCAGTGGCCTTCGATGGCCGCGATTTTCGCTGGCTGGTGCTCCAGGGTGTTCAGGCCGTGGGCGTCACCGACGAAAGCCTGGATAGGCGCGACGATCAGCGCCATCCACATGGCCATGGAAAACATCTTGCGGATGGCCGGGTTGTCGCGGCCGCGCAGCAGGTGCCAGGCAGCCGAGGCGCCGACGAAGAACGCGGTGGCGACGAAGGCGGCGATGGCCATGTGTGCCAGGCGGAAGGGGAACGACGGGTTGAAGATAACCGCCAGCCAGTCCACCGGAATGACGCGCCCGTCGACGATCTCGTAACCTTGCGGGGTCTGCATCCAGCTGTTGGACGCCAGGATCCAGAAAGTGGAGATCAGCGTGCCCACGGCCACCATGACGGTGGAGAAGTAGTGCAGGCCACGGCCCACACGGTTCCAGCCGAACAGCATGACACCGAGGAAACCCGCTTCCAGGAAGAATGCCGTGAGTACTTCGTACGTCAGCAGCGGGCCGTTGACGGCGCCGGCGAAGTCCGAGAAACGGCTCCAGTTGGTACCGAACTCGTAGGCCATGACCAGGCCCGAGACCACGCCCATACCGAAGTTGACGGCAAAAATTTTCGACCAGAAGTGGTACAGGTCGCGGTAGGTATCGTCCTTGGTCTTGAGCCACAGGCCTTCGAGCACCGCCAGGAAACTGGCCAGACCGATGGTGATGGCAGGGAACAGGATGTGGAACGATACGGTAAACGCGAACTGCATTCGGGCGAGATCTAGAGCCTCTAAACCGAACATAAGTTTTCCTCTATCAGATGTGTCATCTGCACGTTACGGGCGGGAGCCCGTGAACCAGCGCCTACGGCCCTCAGGATTACTGAGTGCGGCGCTTGTCATGTGTTCTGCGTAATCAGGTTAGTCAGCGACCGAAGGCCAAACACCGTGCGGGCGCAATGGGTTTTGACGTGGGTCAATGATCTCTAAAAGAGTAGACCCAAAAGCGGTGCGCAACTGCGTGGTCTATTGTCACGCGGCACGTTGCCTCACCCTGCGAAAGGCGGGTGTGGGGGGCGATTGTCGTTGATCAGGCGAGCGGATGGCAGCGAACAGCGGTAACCTGCGTTTCTGCAACCTCTGGTTACAAACAAATGGTAATCTCGCGCCTTCCGCTCGCGAGGTCGCCCTGCCCCATGTCCAGTTCCGCTGTACTGCTGCTGCGTCATCATCGTCCCTTCATGGCCTTCTGGTTCGCGCGGGTGTGTACCGCCAGCGGTTTCCAGATGCTGACAGTGGCCATTGGCTGGCACCTCTACCAGTTGACCGGCAGCGTGCTGGATCTGGGTTTGGTCGGCCTGGTGGAATTCACGCCGCGCGTGCTGTTCATGCTCCACACGGGCCATGTGGCCGACCGCTATGACCGGCGCAAGGTGGCGGCTATCTGCCAGACCGGCCAGGCACTGGTGGCCCTGGCCCTGGTGATCGGCAGCAGCACGGATACCGTCAGCCGCGACATGATCTTCGTGCTGGCTTTCCTACTAGGCAGCGCTCGCGCGTTCGAGATGCCCACGACCCAGGCGCTGTTGCCCAATATCGTGCCTGCCGAGCTGTTCCCTCGGGCCGTGGCGGCCTCGGCGTCGGCCATGCAGACCGCAACCATCGTCGCGCCGGCCCTGGGTGGTTTCCTGTATGCCTTCGGCAGCATCTGGGTGTACGGCCCCACGGTGGTGCTGTACGTGCTGGCCTTGTCGCTGATGCTCAGCCTGCCGGCGCGGCAGACGCCGCTGAACAAGGGCAAGGCCACGCTGCAATCGCTGCTGGCGGGTATTCACTTCATCCGCAGCCGCCCGGACATTCTCGGGGCCATCTCGCTGGACCTGTTCGCGGTCTTGCTGGGCGGCGCCACGGCCCTGCTGCCGGTGTTCGCCCGCGACATTCTGCTGACCGGCCCGTGGGGCCTGGGCCTGCTGCGTTCAGCACCGGCGGTGGGGGCCTTGCTGATGTCGTTCTGGCTGTCGCGTTTTCCTATCGAACGCAACGTGGGCCGCGTCATGTTCACCGGGGTCGGGGTGTTTGGCGTGGCGACCATTGCGTTTGGGCTGTCCACGTCGTTCTGGTTTTCCCTGGGCACCCTGGCGGTGCTGGGCGCGGCGGACATGATCAGCATGGTGATTCGCGGCGCGTTCGTGCAACTGGAAACGCCTGATGAAATGCGTGGGCGGGTGAGCGCGGTGAACGGCCTGTTCATCGGGGCTTCCAACCAGCTTGGGGAGTTCGAGTCGGGGCTGACGGCGCACTGGTTCGGCACTGTTCCCGCAGTGGTGCTGGGCGGTGTGGGTACGCTGGCGGTGACCGGAATCTGGATCAAGCTGTTCCCGACCTTGGCCCAGCGCGATCACATGCATACCCGTAAACCTTAGCGCGCCGATCCCCCAGCTTCGGCCGGCCACCTGTGAGGCCGGGCGAAGCTGGGGAATGCACGCTCAGAGCAATTTATCGAGGGTGATGGGGAATTCGCGTACGCGCTTGCCGGTGGCGTGGTAAATGGCATTGGCCACCGCCGCCGCCACACCGACCACGCCAATCTCGCCGACGCCCTTGGAACCCAGCGCGTTGACGATATCGTCCTCTTCCTCGACAAAAATAACGTCAATGTCGCCAATATCGGCCTGAACCGGAATATGGTATTCGGCCAGGTTATGGTTCATGGGCCGCCCCAGCACATGGTCCACCAGCGCCTCTTCGTGCAAGGCCATGCCCACACCCCATACCACGCCGCCCAGGATCTGGCTGCGCGCCATCTTCGGGTTGATCACCTTGCCCGCCGCCACGGCACTGACGACGCGGTTGACCCGCACGCTGCCCAGGTCTTCATCCACCAGCACCTCGACGAATACCGCCGAATGGGTCGCCGTGGCGTAGGCCTCGCGCTTCTTGTCCGGCTCGGCGTCCACTTGCACCTCCAGGAAGGTTTCGCCACCGGCCTCAAGCAGTTCGGCCAGGGCCCGGCGGTAGCCACCAAAATGCAGGTGGCCTTCCTCGAACCGCGCCCGCTCGGGAGTGATGGCGGCGAACGCCGGGTCGACCTGGCGGGCCAGGTCCAGCAAGCGGCCTTGCAGCGCCGCACAGGCCTGCTGCACGGCACTGCCCACCGAGGACACCGTGAAAGAGCCGCCCTGCAGCGGCGCCGTGGGCAAGGATGAGTCGCCCAGCACGAAGCGAACGTTCTCAACCGCCACGCCAGATGCCTGGGCCGCGATCTGCGTCATGACCGTGTAGGTGCCGGTGCCGATATCGGTAGTGGCACTGCTGACCACCAGTTGCCCGTCGGCCGTGAGCCTGGCCTTGGCACTGGCCTTCATCTGCAAGGCTTCCCATACGCCGCCGGCCATGCCCCAGCCCACCAACTGGTGGCCCTGGCGCTGGCTGCGCGGTTCAGGGTTGCGCCGGGCCCAGCCAAAACGTTCGGCGCCTTCGGCGTAGCAGGCACGCAGCTCTTTGCTGGAGTAGCGCTTGTCTTCGTTCTGGTTGCGCTCGGAGAAGTTGAGCAGGCGCAGTTGCACCGGGTCGATGGCCACGGCGCAGGCCAGTTCATCCATGGCGCACTCCAGGCCGATCAGGCCCAGCGCCGCGCCGGGCGCACGCATGTCCAACGGGGTGTAGACATCCAGTGGCACCAGTTGGTAGTCCAGTTCGACGTTATCGCAGTGGTAGAGCATGCCGCTCCACTCCACCACATGCTCGGCGAAGTTCTCGAAGCGCGATGTCTGGCCGATGGCCTGGTGGCCAATGGCGGTCAACTGGCCATTGGCGGCGCACCCCAGGCGCAGGCGCTGGCGCGTGCGCGGCCGGTAGCCGAAGGTGAACATCTGCTGCCGGGTAAGGGTCACGCGCACTGAGCGCTTGAGCAGCAGCGCCGCCATTACCGCCAGGGGCAGTTGATATTGCGGGCGCAAGCCCGACCCAAAGGCCCCCCCCACGAACGCCGCCAGGATCCGCACCTTTTCCTTGGGCAGGTCGAATACCTTCTGTACGTAGGCCTGGCAGTTCTGTGGCCCCTGGGTCTTGTCATGGATCAGCAGGCTGCCGTCCTGCTGATACAAAACGGTACTGGCGTGGGGCTCCATGGGGTTGTGGTATTCGCTGGGGGTATCGTAAGTGGCGTCGATGCTCAACGCCGCCCCCGCCAGGGCCTGCTCGAAATGCCCACGCGGTTTGGGCGTTTCGGCCGGAGCCGGGTGGGCGTGGTCCAGGTCCACCAGCAGGTCGGTCTGGTGCGCCGCTTCTTCGTATTCGATGTGCACCAGGGTCGCGGCGTAGCGCGCCAGCTCCAGGTCGCACGCTACCACCAACGCCAGCGGCTGGCCGCTGTACAGCACGTGGTCATTGTAGAGGGGGCGAAAGGGCGAGCCCGGGGCGGCGTCGGCGTCTTCGTAGGGCTTGTCGTAGCTGGCGATGGCCGGGCGGTTGGTGTGGTCGATTACCGCCACCACGCCTGGCAACGCCAGGGCTGCGGCGCTATGGATGTTCACCACGCGCCCTCGGGCAATGGTGCTGGAGACTACGCTGCCGTACAGCAGGCCATCTTCGGGAAACTCACTGGCGTAACGGGCCTGGCCAGTAACTTTCAGTACACCGTCGACTCGGTCCATGGGGGTTGCGTTCATGAGGGTTGCCCTCCCAGTGCCGCCTGCTCCAGGGCGCGCACCACGGCGCGGCGAACCAGGCGCACCTTGAAGGCGTTGTGGGCCAGCGGCTCGGCGTCACGCACCAGCGCCTCGGCGGCGGCGGTAAAGGTTTCATGGCTGACCGGTTGGCCTACCAGCTGTGCTTCCACGGCGCGGTCGCGCCACGGCTTGTGGGCTACACCGCCCAACACCAGGCGGGCGGCGGTGATGGTCGGGCCGTCCAGTGTCAGCGCAGCGGCCACCGACACCAGGGCAAAGGCGTAGGACGCGCGGTCGCGCACCTTGAGGTAGTGGCTGTGGGCCGCGAACCCTTCTGCAGGCAATTCGATGGCGGTAATCAGTTCGTCGTCGGCCAACTGGTTGTCGCGCTCCGGGTGGTCCGCGGGCAGCCGGTGGAAGTCGGCGAACTCGATGGTGCGTGCACCGGCGCGTCCCTGCACATGCACCACGGCCTCCAGCGCGGCCAGGGCCACGCACATGTCCGAGGGGTGGGTGGCCACACATTCGGGGCTGGCGCCGAAGATTGCATGAATGCGGTTCAAGCCATCGCGTGCCGGGCAGCCGCTGCCGGGCTTGCGCTTGTTGCAGGGCACCCCGGCGTCGTAAAAGTAGTAGCAGCGGGTGCGCTGCAACAGGTTGCCGCCGGTGGTGGCCATGTTGCGCAACTGCGGAGAAGCGCCCGCCAGGATCGCCTGGCTGAGCAAGGGGTACTGCCATTCCACCTGGGGCAACCAGGCCAGGTCAGCGTTGCTCACCAGGGCGCCGATGCGCAGGCCCCCATCGGCGGTGGGCACCACGTCGCGCAGGGGCAGGCCAGTGATATCGATGACCTTGGCCGGTCGCTCGACATTCTCTTTCATCAGGTCCAGCAGGTTGGTGCCACCGGCGATGAAGCGGCTGCCGGGGCCTGCCTGGCCGATGGCTTCTGCGACGCCCGCCGGGCGGCTATAACTGAAAGGGTTCATTGCCCACCCCCTGCGCGCACATCTTCGATCGCGTCGATGATGTTGCCGTAGGCACCACACCGGCAGAGGTTGCCGCTCATCAATTCACGCACCTGGTCCGGGCTGTGGGCCCTGCCTTCCTCCAGCAGGCCCACCGCCGAACAAATCTGCCCTGGGGTGCAGTAGCCGCACTGAAAGGCGTCATGCTTGATGAAGGCAGCCTGCATCGGGTGCAGACCCGCCTCGTCGGCCAGGCCTTCGATGGTGGTCAGGTGGGCGCCCTGGCACATGATCGCCAGGGTCAGGCAGGCATTCACGCGCTTGCCGTCGCGCAGCACCGTGCAGGCACCGCACTGGCCGTGGTCGCAGCCTTTCTTGCTGCCGACCAGGTCCAGCTGTTCGCGCAGCAGGTCCAGCAGGGTGGTCCAGGGCAGCACTTGCAGGCTGCGGGGCTGGCCGTTGAGGGTCAGCTCCAGGGTATGGGTGGTCTCGCTCATGGCAACCTCACGGTGTTCGGCCTGATTCTTGCGCGGCTTCTGCGAGCGGCGTCGTCAAGGCGTACGACTGGGCGGGTAGCACGATCGTTCAGGTGGATTGATGGGTGGCGCCAGCGCTGAAACAGCGATTGCCGTCTAAAACCGACACGCGCATTCACCGCCGGGCAACCATGCTGCTATGATGCGCGGCTTTTTTCGGCCCCTCGGCGAGCATGTGCTTTGCTTGAGGGGTCAATTCATTCACGGCGCCGGGGCGCGCCACGGGGAGCAGGCATGCTGGAAAGGCTGTTTCAACTCAAAGCACATAACACCAACGTGCGTACCGAGATACTGGCGGGCATCACGACTTTCCTGGCCATGGCCTACATCCTGTTCGTCAACCCGAGCATCCTCGGCGAGACCGGTATGGACAAGGGCGCCATCTTCGTGGCTACCTGCCTGGCCGCGGCCATCGGCTCGACCGTGATGGGCCTGATCGCCAACTACCCGATCGCCCTGGCGCCGGGCATGGGCCTGAACGCCTTCTTCACCTACACCGTGGTGCTGCACATGGGGTACACCTGGCAGACCGCGCTGGGTTCGGTGTTCATTTCTGCCGTGCTGTTCTTCCTGCTGTCGATCTTTCGCATCCGCGAATGGATCGTCAACAGCATCCCCCTGCCCCTGCGTTCGGCGATTGCCGCCGGCATCGGTCTGTTCCTGGCGCTGATCGCCCTGCACAACGCTGGCATCGTAGTGGGCAACGAAGCCACGCTGGTCGGCCTGGGCGACCTGAAAAAACCTGCACCTATCCTGGCCACCCTCGGTTTCGTGCTGATCGTGGGCCTGGAGGCACTGAAGGTCCGCGGCGCAGTGCTGATCGGCATCCTGGCGGTGACCATCGTCTCGATCCTGATGCACTTCAGCGAGTTCGGCGGCGTGGTGTCCATGCCACCTTCGCTGGCCCCTACCTTCCTGCAGCTGGACATCAAGGGCGCGCTGAACGTGGGCCTGGTGAGCGTGATCTTCGCGTTCCTGTTCGTTGACCTGTTCGACAACTCCGGCACCCTGATCGGCGTGGCCAAACGCGCCGGCCTGATGGGCAAGGACGGCCACATGCCGAAAATGGGCCGTGCCCTGATCGCTGACAGCACCGCGGCCATGGCCGGCTCCCTGCTGGGCACCTCGACCACCACTAGCTACATCGAGTCGGCTGCGGGCGTGAGCGCCGGCGGCCGTACGGGCCTGACCGCCATCGTGGTAGCCGTGCTGTTCATCCTGGCCCTGTTCTTCGCCCCGCTGGCCGGCAGCGTGCCCGCCTTCGCCACCGCCCCGGCCCTGCTGTTCGTGGCCGTGCTGATGATGTCGGGCCTGGCTGAAATCAACTGGGACGACATCACCGAAGCCGCACCCGTGGTGGTCACGGCCCTGGCGATGCCCTTCACTTATTCCATCGCCAACGGCATCGCCTTCGGCTTCATTTCCTGGACGCTGATCAAGCTGCTGTCGGGCCGCACCCGCGACCTGAACCCGGCACTGGTCATCCTCTCGATTCTGTTTGTCATCAAGCTGGGCTGGTTCAACGCATGAGTACAGTAGTGGACCCGGCGGACTACAGCCGCCAACTGGACGAGAAGACCGCGCGCCTGCGTGAACTGCTGGCGCCCTTCGATGCCCCGGAACCGGCGGTGTTCGACTCGCCACGCGAGCACTACCGCCTGCGCGCCGAGTTTCGCCTGTGGCGCCAGGACGGCCAGCGCCACTACGCCATGTTCGCCCCGGGCGAGAAGCACCAGGCCATCCTGATCGAGGAATTCCCGATCGCCAGCCTGCGCATCAACGAATTGATGCCCAAGCTCAAGGCCGCCTGGCAGGCCAATGAAGCCCTGAGCAACAAGCTGTTCCAGGTGGAGTTCCTGACCACCCTGGCCGGCGACGCCATGGTCACCCTGTGCTACCACCGCCCCCTGGATGCACACTGGCAGGCCGCCGCCGAACAACTGGCGGCCGACCTGGGCGTGAGCCTGATTGGCCGTTCCAAAGGCAAGCGCGTGGTGATCGGCCGCGATTTCGCCGTGGAAAAGCTGGAAGTGGCAGGGCGCACCTACCAGTATCAACAGCCGGAAGGCGCCTTCACCCAGCCCAACGGCACGGTGAACCAGAAGATGCTGAACTGGGCGTACGATGCGTTGGGCCAGCGTGATGACGACCTGCTGGAATTGTATTGCGGCAACGGCAATTTCACCCTGCCCCTGGCCACCCGGGTGCGCAAGGTGCTGGCGACCGAGATCAGCAAGACCTCGGTGTACGCGGCGCTGAACAACCTGGCCGACAACGCTGTGGATAACGTGACCCTGGTGCGCCTGAGCGCCGAGGAATTGACCGAAGCGCTGAACGAAGTGCGGCCATTCCGCCGCCTGCAGGGCATTGACCTGAAGAGCTACCAGTTCGGCAGCGTGTTCGTCGACCCACCGCGTGCGGGCATGGACCCCGACACCTGCGAACTGACCCGGCGTTTCGACAACATTCTGTACATCTCCTGCAACCCGGAAACGCTGGCGGCCAACATCGCCCAGTTGCACGACACGCACCGCATCGAGCGCTGCGCGCTGTTCGACCAGTTCCCGTACACCCACCACATGGAGTCGGGCGTGTTGCTGGTTCGCCGGTAACCGCGTACCACGGGCTTAGCGGCTTTGCAGCCAGCCGCTCAGCCACCGCGTCGCCCTAGGCATGAACACGTAGACCACCAGCAGCACCACGCTCAAGGTGATCACCGTGTTCGCCGCGGCATAGCTGCCCAACCACGGCAACAGCTTGAACACCGGCCCCCACAACCACGGCACCAGAAAACTCAGCGGCAGGATGACCATGAAGGTCACGCATGCCTGCTTCCAACGGGGCGGCGGGGCATTGCCGGCTTCCACGGGGGTGAACCAGAACTCGCGGTCGTTGTTGATCTCGGTCTGGTCGCCGTCGGCCAGCATCGGCCTGGCTTCCTCCACCAGGCGCTTGCGGTCACCGGAATCGAGCCAGGCCTGCAACTGCTCGGTGCCGGCGAAGCGCAGCACGCTGGTGAACAACTGCAAACCCTGGCTATGGCCCCGCATGACATCGATGCCCAGGTGGCCGGGGTAGCCGCGGGCGGTGCCGATGATGCGCCGCAGCCATTCTTCGTAGCGTTGTTCCTGGCCTTTGCTGATACGGTGGCGTACCAGCAGGGTGACCACGCCGTCGGACATTTCGATGTTCATGCTGGACTCCTTTCGCGCTGAGCTTAGTTGACCTGCCGCTGGGGTGCCTTGTGCACCATGGTGTAGGCGTAGTCCACGCCCATGCCGTAGGCGCCGCTGTGTTCGCGCACCAGGTTCATCACCGCGTCGTAAGTGTCCTTGTGCGCCCAGTCGCGCTGGAATTCGAGCAATACCTGCTGCCAGGTGACCGGAACGGCGCCAGCCTGAATCATGCGCTGCACCGACATGTCGTGGGCTTCCTGGGTCGTACCGCCGCTGGCGTCGGTGACGATGTACACCTCGAAACCCTCAGCCATGGCTTCCAGGGCAGGGAAGGTCAGGCAGACTTCGGTCCACAGCGCGGCGATGATCAGCTTCTTGCGGCCAGTGGCCTTCACGGCTTCCACGAACTTGGCGTCTTCCCAGCTGTTCATCGAAGTGCGCTCGATCGGCTTCTGGCCGGGGTTTACGGCCAACAGCTCAGGCCAGATGTAGCCGCTGAAGCTTTCGGTTTCCACCGAGGTATAGATCGTCGGCACGTTGAAGACCTTCGCCGCCTTGGCCAGGCCCACGGTGTTGTTTTTCAGCACCTGGCGGTCGATGGACTGCACGCCAAAGGCCATTTGCGGCTGGTGGTCGATGAGGATCAGGGCGGCGTTGGTGGGGTTCAGCAGTTCGTGCTTGGACATGATGTATTCCTTTTCAACAGGTTCGAAGTAGTGGGAGCTGGACGCTGCCGATCGGGCGTGGGCGTCTGGCGTGTTGATACTGTAAGGTCGTGCATTAGTCGCAACAATCCCATAAAATCGAGACTCATTGATTCCATATCAGGGACACTGATGGACCGTATCGACGCTATGCGCGCCTTCGTTACCACCGTGAATGAAAATGGCTTCGCCGCAGCCGCCAGGGCCATGGACGTGCCGCGCTCGAAAATCAGCAAGCAGATCCAGGCGCTGGAGGAAGACCTGGGCGTGCAGTTGCTGCAACGCACCACGCGTAGCCTGCACTTGACCGAAGCCGGCGCCGAGTACTATGAGGCTGTGCGCGAAGTGCTGGCCTCGGTGGACGAAGCCGAGCAACGCGCTCGCAGCGGGCTTGGCGAGGCACGCGGGGTGCTGAGGGTAAACGCCCCCATGTCGTTCGGCTTGCGCAAGCTGGGGCCTCTGATTGCGCAATTTCACCAGCAACACCCTCAGATCGAGCTGCAACTGGTACTCAGCGACCAGCAGGTGGACCCGGTACGGGGCGGCTTCGACGTGACCATCCGCATTGCCAGCCTGGCGGACTCCAGCATGGTGGCCAAGCAACTGGCCCCGGCGCCACGGGTACTGGTGGCCTCCCCCGACTACCTGGCGCGCCATGGCACCCCCCAGGTGCCGCGCGACCTGACGGCGCATGCCTGCCTGAACTATGGCTACCTGCAGAGCGGGGTCAGCCTGCAACTGAGCAACGGCAAGGACACCCAACGGGTGCACGTGACCGGCCCCCTGCACGCCAACAACGGCGACCTGCTGGCCACGGCGGCCGAAGGCGGCATGGGCATCGCCCTGCTGCCGGCCTTCATCGTCGAGGACGCGCTGGCGGCCGGCCGGCTGGTGGCGGTGATGTGCGACTGGCAGGCACCGCCGATCGGCATCCATGCGGTTTACCCCTCGGCCCGGCGGGTGCCGCAGAAAACCAGGGCGTTCATCGACTTCATGGTGGCGCAGTTGGCGCCCTCTGCTTAAGGTTGCGACTTTCGCTGTAGACCGGGCGAAGCTCGGGGAAACCGCCAGCGCGGTCTTCCAGACCCACCGCACCGCCCTCTTCCCGAGCTGGCGCCCGGTCCCACAGGCGTGGATGGAAGCGCGCGGTTCACCTCTGTGGGACCGGGCGGAGCTCGGGAAACCGCCACCGCGGTCTTCCAGGCCCATCGCACCGCCCTCTTCCCGAGCTGGCGCCCGGTCCCACAGGCGTGGATGGAAGCGCGCGGTTCACTCTGTGGGACCGGGCGAAGCTCGGGAAACCGCCACCGCGGTCTTCCAGGCCCACCGCACCGCCCTCTTCCCGAGCTGGCGCCCGGTCCCACAGGCGTGGATGGAAGCGCGCGGTTCACCTCTGTGGGACCGGGCGAAGCTCGGGAAGCAGCCAGCGCGGTCTTCCAGGCCCACCGCACCGCCTTCTTCCCGAGCTGGCGCCACGAGGGGTAAGGACCATCTGCAAAGATATCCACAACCGACCGCCCGGCGGCGTTGACGGAATGCCCAGCGTTCCCCACAACTCAAAGGCGTCATGACCCTGGCCTAGAGAACTCGGGTCGCAGCGCGGCGTCAGCGAAGCGGGTGGAAGAGCAATCTTCCCCCCGCTTTTTTTTGGGTCTTCACGGAATCTCGGGAAAGTTGTCGCACCACTGCAAATCCACAGCGAGCAAACAGAGCGGATCAGGTGATGTCCCAGGCATAACTGGCCCGAAACGGATGTGGGAGTGGGGGGGGCGCCGAGCCCTTGCCCGGGAAGCGCTGCGCGGGCGGCGCTCGGTTTCAAGGGCGCAGGAAAAACCAAGACATGCATCCGGTGGCCTTGATGCGATTGCAAGACGGGCCGATAGGATGTTCATCGGAGCTCCTGGCTGGGGATTGCATCAAGGCTACTAGGCGCCAGGCGATGTTGTAGTGTCGCTGTCGAGATCGAGCGCCGTCCGTACGGCGCTTCCCGGGCAAGCCCGGTCCCGCATCTGTTTCGGGCCAGTTATGCCTGTGAGATCACCTGGTCCGCCTTGTTTGTCCACTAAAGATCTTCGTAAGCACCACCAACTTTTCCGGCAATCCGTGAAGAACCTTTTTTTTACGCCCGTGATTCAGCCTCCGAACGAGCGTGGAGATAAATTAATTTGACCAAATTAACTGGTTAGTACAATTTATGTACACCTCGCTCCACTGTCTCACACCAAAAATAACAAGGGAGAGTCTCCATGAGCCGTACCGTACTGGTGCTCAACGGCCCGAACCTCAACATGCTGGGTACCCGCGAACCCGCCACCTATGGCCGCGAAACCCTGGCCGACGTCTCTGCCCTGTGTGCCCGCACTGCCGAACAGCATGAGCTGACGGTCGAGTTCCGCCAGAGCAACCATGAAGGCGAAGCCATCGACTGGATTCACCAGGCCCGCGGTCGCTGCGCAGCGATCGTCATCAACCCCGGTGCCTGGACCCACACATCCATTGCGATTCGCGATGCACTCACCGCCAGCGAACTGCCGGTGATCGAAGTGCATATCAGCAATGTGCATGCCCGTGAAACCTTCCGCCACCATAGCTATGTCTCCGGCGTCGCCGTGGCAGTGATGTGCGGTTTCGGCACGAACGGTTATCGGTTGGCGCTTGAACACGTCAGCCACCTGTTGAACAACAAGGGTTAATTCGCAATGTCCCAGAACAATAAAACCAGTGTATTGGCCGGCCTGATTGGCGCTGGCATCCAAGCCTCGCGCACCCCTGCCCTGCATGAGCGCGAAGGCGCCGCCCAGGGCCTGGGCTACCTGTACCGGCTGATCGACCTGGACCAGTTGAAGCTCGACACCAGCCACCTGGAAGAACTGCTGACTGCCGCCCAGCGCATGGCCTATACCGGCCTGAACATCACCTTCCCGTGCAAGCAGGCGATCATTCCCTTGCTCGATGACCTGTCGCCCGAGGCCCGTGGCATTGGCGCGGTGAACACCGTGGTGCTCAAGGATGGCAAGCGCGTGGGCCATAACACCGACTGCCTGGGCTTTGCCGAAGGCTTTCGCCGTGGCATGGACGGCGCCGCCCGTGAGCGCGTGGTGCAGATGGGTGCCGGCGGTGCGGGCGCGGCAGTCGCCCATGCGCTGCTGATCGAGGGCGTGAAACAGCTGACCATCTTCGACGTGGACGCCAGCCGCGCCCAGGACCTGGCCGACAACCTCAACCAGCACTTCCCCGGCAACCGCGCCCGTGCCGGCAGAGACCTGGCGGCAGCGATGAAGGAAGCCGACGGCATGGTGAACACCACGCCGATGGGCATGGCCAAGCTGCCGGGCATGCCAGTTCCCGCCGAACTGCTGCGCAAGGACCTGTGGGTGGCGGAAATCGTCTACTTCCCGCTGGAAACCGAACTGCTGCGCACCGCCCGCGCCTTGGGCGCGCGCACCCTGGATGGCGGCACCATGGCCGTGTTCCAGGCAGTGAAGGCGTTTGAGCTGTTCAGCGGCATCGTGCCGGATGCCGACCGCATGACGGCGCATTTCAACAGCATGAATGGCTGAAGCCGCCTCAATCAAGCACCGGGCGCAGCAGCGCCTGGGCTTCGTAGAGGGCCGGCAGGTAGCGCTGCTGCATGGCCTGGGAATTGAGCCGGGCCACCTGGGTGGTGATCGATAACGCCGCCTTGAGTACGCCCTTGCGATCACGCAGGGGCACGCTCAACACCGCCATGCCGACCTCGAACTCCTGATCGACGATGCAGAACCCCTGCTCGCGCACCCGCCCCAATTCCTCTTCCAGCGCCGCCACCGTCACCTTGGTGTAGGGCGTCAACGGCCGTTGTTCAACGCGCTGCAAGTAGCTGCACAACTCCGCAGGCTGCAACTGCGCCAGCCAGATGCGCCCGCTCGCCGTGCAATACAACGGCAGCCGCGACCCAGGACGGATCGACAGCGACGAGATGTGGCTATAACGACTGCGCACCACGTGAATGATGTCGTCGTCATCCCGGACGCCTACGGACACGTGCTCCTGGGTACTGCGCGCCACCTGCTCGACGATGGGCCGCAGCATGCGCGGTAGCTGGGCGGAATCCACGTAAGCCTGGCCGATGCGCAAGGCCTTGGCGGTCAACCAGTATTCGCGCCCATCGGTCTCGACGAAGCGCTCATGCACCAAAGTCAGCAGAAAGCGCCGCGCGGCGCTCTGGCTCAACCCCGACAGCCGCGCTGCCATGGGCACCGTAAGCCGCGGGTGGTCTTCGCTGAACACCTGCATCAGCGCCAGGCCCTTCTGCAGCCCGGCGATGAGGTCTCGTTCGTGGATAGTCGGTTGTTTCATGGGGTACCCCCGCCCGGATTATTGGCCCGATGATGCGATTATCGCAGTGGCACCGCGAATAACAACCAAAAGCGCCAACAGCCGCGTTGTGGCGCTCGCCGGCCAGCCGCACCATGGGCCCACAACAACAGCAAACGGTCCAGGAGATCGACATGGTTCGCGGCTCGACCCAATTGGTGGCCATACTCGGCACGCCTATCGCCCAAGTGAAATCCCCCGACAACTTCAACCGCTGGTTCGCCGACAACGATCGCGACATCGCCATGCTGCCCATCGACCTGGGGGCCGCGGCGTTGCCGGCGTTCGTCGACACGCTGCGGGCCTGGCAGAACCTGCGTGGCTGTGTGGTGACGGTGCCCTACAAACAGGCCGTGGCGCCCTTGCTCGATGCCCTCACCGAGCGGGCCGCGGCCCTGGGCATGGCCAACGTGATCCGCCGCGAGGCCGATGGCCGCCTGGTAGGCGACCACCTGGACGGCATTGGTTTTCTCAAGGCCGCGGCGGCTCACGGCTTCCAGCCGCAGGGCAAGCGCGCCCTGGTGGTGGGCGCCGGTGGCGTGGGCGCGGCCATTGCCTACGCGCTAGCCGAGCAAGGCCTGGCCGAGCTGGTGCTGGTGGATGTGCGCACCACGCAGGTAGAGGCACTGAAAAAGGTACTGCTCAACGCCTTCCCGACGCTAGCCATACAAAGCGCCTACAGTGAACTGGGCAGCTTTGACCTGGTGGTCAACGCTACACCCGTGGGCATGGGGGATACGGGCCACTTGCCGCTGCCCGACACCGCCCTGGCCAGCCTGCGCCCAAGCACGCTGGTGGCCGACGTGGTCACTTCGCCACCGGTTACCCCTCTGCTCGCCAAAGCCCGCGACTTGGGCTGCCGCATCCAGACCGGCCCGGAAATGGCCCGCGCGCAGATGGGCAACCTGGGCGCCTTCATGGGCGTGACACCCGAAGACGCCTGAGGAGGCCGCCATGAACGCAGCCATACCCGCACAGGGTTGGACTCACCACGTGGACCTGGTGGTGCTGGGCAGCGGCGCCGCCGGATTTGCCGCCGCCACTACCGCGGCCTGCCGGGGCTTGAAGGTATTGATACTGGAGAGGGCCGAGACCTTTGGCGGCACCTCGGCGATCTCCGGCGGCGCCGTGTGGGTCCACGGCACCGACCAGGCACGTGCCGCTGGCGTGCAAGACACCCCCGATGCCGTGCGCCGCTACCTGAAGGCCACCATCGGCCCCGGCTACCGCGCCGACCTGGTAGACGCCTACATCGCCCGGGGCGCCGAAGCGCTGCGCTACCTGGAAAGCCACAGCGAACTGAAATACGCGCTACGGCCCCTTTCCCCCGACTATTACCCCGATGAACCCGGTGGCACCGACCGCGGCCGCGCCCTGGAGATGGTGGAATACGACGGCCGGCAGCTGAGCGCCTGGTTCCAGCACCTGCGCACCCCGCCGCCGGGCATGCTGTTGTTCGGTGGCATGATGGTCAACCGGGTGGATATCCAGCACCTCCTCAGCTTCCGCCGGTCGCCTGCCTCGCTGTGGCACTGTGTGAAGCTGCTGGCGCGCTACGGCAAGGACCGCCTGCGCCACCCACGCGGCACCCGCCTGACCGTCGGCAACGCCTTGATCGCACGCCTGGCCACCACGGCTTTCGCCAAGGGCGCGGACCTGTGGCTGAAGGCCGAACCGCGGGCACTGATACACGAGCACGGCGCGGTCACTGGCGTGGAAGTCGACTATAACGGCCAGCGCTTGAGGATTCAGGCACGCTGCGCCGTTGTGTGCGCCGGCGGTGGTTTCGCCGCCGCGGGCAATGCCGATGGCCTGCGCCCGGGTACCGGCAGCGACCACCTGACCATGTCGCCCGCCAGTAATGACGGCACCAGCCTGGCCCTGGCCCAGGCGGTGGGTGGGCACCTGGGCGAGGGCTTGGCGGCCAATTTCTTCTGGGCCCCGGTGTCCCAGCGCCGCCACGCCAACGGGACGCTGGAACGCTTTCCGCACCTGGTCACCGACCGCGCCAAACCCGGCATCATCGCCGTGAACCGCAGGGGCCAGCGCTTCGTCAACGAGTCCGACTCCTACCATTGCTTCGTACAGGCCATGCAGGAAAATAACAACTCACCGTGCTGGTTGATCGCCGATGCCCAGGCCCTGAACAGCTACGGCATGGGCCTGGCACGGCCCAAGCCTGTGGATAACCGCGCACTGGTGGACGCGGGTTACCTTTACCAGGCCGACAGCGCCGAGCAACTGGCGCACTTGATCGGCGTCGACCCCAACGGCCTGGCCGACACCTTGCGCCAGCACAATGCCGATGCCCTGCGCGGCACCGACAGCCAATTCGCCAAGGGCGGCAACAGTTACAACCGCTCCCTGGGCGACCCTCATCACGCGCCCAATCCCTGCCTGGCGCCGCTGACGAAAGCGCCCTGGTACGCGATCCGCGTGCACACCGGCGACTTGGGTTCGGCCCGAGGGCTGGTGACCGATGCCAATGCGCGTGTGCTCGACCGCCAGGGCCAGCCCATTGCCGGCCTGTATGCCGCCGGCAACGACATGAACTCGATCATGGAAGGCACCTACCCCGGCCCCGGTATCACCCTGGGCCCAGGCCTGACCTTCGGCTACATCGCCGCCACCCACGCGGCCACCCGGCTGCAACGCAGCACCCCTACCCAACAAGAGGCATGACCATGTTCTATGAATTGCGCACCTACACCCTCAAACCCACCAAGCTCGCCGACTGGCTGGCGCTGTACCAGAGCGATGCCCTGGCCGTGCAGACCGAGCACCTGGGCCGCCTGGTGGGTTTCTTCACCACCGAAATCGGCGACGTGAACCAGGTGGTGCATATCTGGGCCTGGGAAAGCCTGGACGAGCGCATGGCCCGGCGCACCGCCATGGCGGCCGACAGCCGCTGGATGGAGTTCAGCCGCAAGAACAAGGAGCTGGACGCCGTGATGAAACTGGAGTCGCGAATGATGCGCCCCACTGCATTCTCGCCGCTCAAGTAGGCCAGGCCCATGAGCGCTCCTGAGCACTACGACTGCGACGTACTGGTCATCGGCTCGGGGGCCGCTGGCCTGGCCGCCGCCGTGACCGCCGCCCACCACGGGCTGAAAGTGATCGTCGCCGAGAAGCATCACCAGCTGGGCGGCACCAGTGCCTGGTCGGGTGGCTGGTTGTGGGTACCCGGCAACCCGCTGGCAGTGGCCGAGGGGCAGTTGGAAACGCCCGGCGCCGTAGAACAGTACCTGCGCCAGCAACTGGCCACGGCGCAGCTGGATGACCGCGTGCAGGCCTACCTCGAACAGGGGCCACGGATGGTCGACTTCTTCCAGCGGCATACCCACGTGCAGTTTTATTCAGGCAGCCGCATGCCCGACATGCATGAAGGGCCGGGAGCCGCCCTGGGCGGCCGTTCGCTGTGCGCGCAACCGTTCGATGGACGGCGGCTGGGGCCATGGCTGCACAGGTTGCGCCCGCCCTTGGACCTGATCAGCCTGGGCGGCATGGGTATCGCTGGCGGCATGGACCTGGGCCATTTCTTCAATGCCACGCGGTCAGTGAAATCGGCGCTTTATGTGGCCAGGCGGCTGGCGCGCCATGGGTGCGGCCGTCTGCTGCATGGGCGCGGGTTGCACCTGGTCAATGGCAACGCGCTGGTGGCCCGCCTGTTGCGCAGTGCGCTGGATTTGCAGGTGCAGGTGCGTACGCACAGCGCAGCCCTGGCATTGTTGGTGGATGGCCATCGGGTAGTGGGCGCGCGCTTGTCCACGGGCCCAGTGCGGGCGCGGTGCGGCGTAGTACTGGCGGCAGGTGGGTTTGCCCATGACAGGCAGCGGATGAGTGAAGTATTCGGGCATGACAACCACCTGTCGGCTGCGCCGGCGGAGAATACGGGGGACGGCATTCGGTTGGGTGAGATGGCTGGCGGGGTGGTGCCTGCCCTGCCCAATGGCGCTGCCTGGGCACCCGTCTCCAGGGTGATGTGCGGCGCCGGCCATACCAGCACGGCCCAGGCTTTTCCCCATTTGATGGACAGGGCCAAACCCGGCTTCATTGCCGTGCGCGACGACGGCCGCCGCTTTACCAATGAAGCCGATTCCTACCATGACTTCATGCAGGCGCTGTTCGCTGCCGACCCTGCCGACCGTCAGCCCCATTGCTGGCTGATCTGCGACCACCGCGCCCTGCGCCGCTACGGGCTTGGGGCCGCACGGCCGTTTCCGCTGCCTACCTGGGGCCTGCGTCGCCGGGGGTATCTGATCAAGGCGCGGAGCGTGGCGCAACTGGCTGAGCGCTGCGGTATCGACGCCGCTGCCCTGCACGCCACGGTGCAGCGCTTCAACCAGCAGGCGCGGCAGGGGCATGACGACGACTTTCACCGCGGCGCCTCGGCCTACAACCGCGCCCAGGGTGAAGCCACGCACCGGCCCAACCCATCGCTGGGCGAGCTGGCGCGCGGGCCGTTCTATGCGGTGAAACTGGAGCCGGGCAGCCTGGGCACCTTCATGGGCCTGGCCACCGACCGCCAGGCACGGGTGCTGGATGCACAGGGCCTGGTGGTTGACGGGTTGTATGCGGTGGGCAATGACATGGCCAGTATCATGGGCGGCCATTACCCCAGCGGCGGCATTACCCTGGGGCCGGCGATGACCTTCGGTCACCTTGCCGGCCTGAGCCTGGCAGCCGACGCCGTCAGGGTTTCAGGTAACGCAGCACCGTGTCGACGATCATCTCGCGATGACGTGCCTTGTTCTGCTCGTCACTGAAATCGATCTGGAAGATCTCGCCGAAGGTGTGCTTGTTCGACACCCGGTAGAAGCAGAACGAACTGATCAGCAAATGCACGTCCAGGGCGTCCAGGCCTTGACGGAACAGCCCTTCACGGGCACCGCGTTCCAGTACCTCGCCCAGGGCGTGCAACACGGTCTTGTTCATGGCGCGGATGGCGGTGGACTGCTTGATGTACTCGCCCTTGTGCATGTTCTCGTTGCACACGATGCGCACGAAATCGACATTGGCGTCGTGGTGGTCGAAGGTGAATTCCACCAGGCGGCGGATACCATCGCGCGGCTCCAGCTCACCCAGGTGCAGGTCCACCTCGGTGCTGCGGATGTCGCCGTAGAGTTTTTCCAGCACCTCGACGTACAACTGCTCCTTGCTGCCGAAGTAGTAGTAGATCATGCGCTTGGAGGTTTGCGTGCGTTCGGCAATGGCGTCTACCCGGGCACCCGCCAGGCCTTGCAGGACGAACTCGGCAATCGCCGCCTGAAGGATATTCTCGCGGGTTTTCTCAGGGTTGTTCTTGCGGCTCTTGCGTGGCGCCGGTTCAGCAGTTTCCACGGAGCGTTCTGTCATTGTTGTCATTCTGGGCTCACGGCCATCGTTAAACAGCGGCAATTATGGAGCGGCCAGCGCGGCGAAGGAAGCCTGCAAGCCCCGGTCTACAACCAAAGGCTTGCAGTTCCATACAAATGGTTACAGTTTGGCGTGGCGAACACCCTTGCTGCGCGCCTTGGCCATGGCGGCCAGACGCACCGCGACGTTCGCCGCCCCGTACCCGGCGTAACCATTGCGACGCTGGATGATTTCGAAGAAGAAGCGATCTTCGAAGGGTTCGGTGTACACGTGGAACAACTCGCCGCCATTGGCATCACGGTCGTAGAGCACGTTGTAGTAGGCCAGCTCGCTCAGGAACTCATCATCGAAGTCAAAGCGCGCGGCCAGGTCATCGTAGTAGTTGAGCGGGATGTCCAGCAGGGCCAGGCCCGCTTCCTTGGCCTTGGTGACCGCAGCGAAGATGTCGTCGCAGTCGAAGGCGATGTGGTGCACGCCCGAGCCACGGTAGGTGGACAGCGCGTGGGAGATGGCGGTGTTGCGGTTTTCCGAAATGTTCAGCGGCAGGCGGATGGAGCTGTCCCGGCTGCGTACCGCTCGGCTCTTGACCAGGCCGTAAGGGTCGGGCAACACCACTTCATCGTCGGCGGTGAAATCCAGCAGGCTCTTGTAGAACAGCGTCCAGTTATCCAGGTTGTCCGGCGGCAGCGCCATGGCCATGTGGTCGATGCGCTTGAGGCCCAGCGGGTTCTGCTTGACCTCTTTGACACTGAAGTCAGTGTCGTAGATGGTGCGGCCCTGCGCATCCTGGTCCACCAGGTAGATCAGGCTGCCATCCGGCGCGCGCACGGCGGCCAGTTCACGTTCGTTGGGGCCGACCAGGCCGCGGAACGGCTGGCCTTTGTAGGCCACGGCGCGCTCCAGCGCCTTGGCGCTGTCTTTCACCCGAATGGCGGTGGCGCACAGCGAAGGGCCGTGGGACTCGAAGAAGTTGTGGGCGAACGAGTACGGCTCGGAGTTGAGGATCAGGTTGATGTCGCCCTGACGCATCAGGCTCACCGCCTTGGACTTGTGCTGGCCGGCCTTGGCGAAGCCCAGTTGCTCCAGCACGTTGGTCAGCTTGGCGCCCTGGGCTTCGTCCACGGCGAACTCGAGGAATTCGATACCGTCGTAGGCGTCGGCCTGAGGTGGCGAGAACAGGATGTCCAGGTTCGGCACCGGCGCCGCTTCCTGTTCCAGCAGCTTGCGGGTTTTCTCTTCCAGGTACAGCAGCGAACGCAGGCCGTCGGCAGCGTTGGCGCGCGGCGGCGCGGCGCGGAAGCCATCGTTGAAGATTTCCAGCGACAGCGGGCCGGTGTAACCGGACTTGATGATCGGCGCCAGGAAACCCGGCAGGTCGAATTCGCCCTGGCCCGGGAAGCAGCGGAAGTGGCGGCTCCACTCCAGCACGTCCATGTTCAGGATCGGTGCGTCGGCCATCTGCACGAAGAAGATCTTGTCGCCCGGAATGTCGGCGATGGCCGCCGGGTCGCCCTTGAGCGACAGGGTATGGAAGCTGTCCAGCAGCACGCCCAGGTTCGGGTGGTCGGCGGCTTTGACGATGTCCCAGACCTGCTGGTACGTGTTCACGTGCTTGCCCCATGCCAGGGCTTCGTAACCAATGCGCAGGTTGCGCTTGCCGGCGTGCTCGGCCAGCAGATGCAGGTCGTCGACCAGGATCTGGCGATCGCCCACCGAGTCCGCCGACGCGTTGCTGCACACCAGCACCAGGTCGGTACCCAGTTCCTGCATCAGGTCGAACTTGCGCTCGGCGCGTTCGATGTTGCGGGCCAGGCGGTCGCGGCGGCAGCCTTCGAAATCACGGAAAGGCTGGAACAGGGTGATGGCGATGCCCAGGTCGGCGCACATCTGGCGAATTTCACGGGGGCTGCCATCGTAGTACAGCAGGTCGTTTTCGAAGATCTCGACACCGTCGAAACCCGCGGCGGCAATGGCTTCGAGTTTTTCCGGCAGGGTACCGCTCAGGGAGACGGTGGCAATCGAACGATGCATGTTTCAGCTCCATGGGGCTGGCGGCCAGGGCACTTCACGGGTGCGCATCTGGCCAGCTGGCCGATGTCCGCTACAGGGTGTCAGGCGCACCTGCGGCGGGTTAAAAGAATGCGTGGATGCTAATTTATACCGCACTTTTTGGGCGTACGAACCAGTTAGTTTTGTGTGCGATTATCGACCGGAAAGCCGCCCGCTCAATTGACGATTTTTCGATCAATCGCCACCATCGCCCCCCTCATTGAAGCCCGTCAGCCGGCCAAAAGCCAGCAGACGCAGCACTGAGCTACGCCAACCCAGCGTACTTCAGAACCGCGCTACTCCATAAAAATTTCAAAAATCGGGTAACCATCATGCACGCTGTAAATGCACTTGCGCCTCGCCATGCGAGCATGGGCGAGAAAATCCGCGGCGCCCTGGCCGTGGGCAAAACCCGCTGGGGCATGCTCGCCCTGGTGTTCTTCGCCACCACCCTGAATTACATCGACCGTGCCGCCCTGGGCGTCATGCAGCCTATCCTGGCCAAGGAAATGAGCTGGACGGCGATGGACTACGCCAACATCAACTTCTGGTTCCAGGTGGGCTACGCCATCGGCTACGTGCTGCAAGGCCGGCTGATCGACAAGGTGGGTGTCAAACGCGTGTTCTTCTGCGCGGTACTGCTCTGGAGCGTGGCCACCGGGCTGCACGGGCTGGCCACCTCCGCCGTGGGCTTCATGGTGTGCCGCTTCATTCTGGGCATGACCGAGGCAGCCAACTACCCCGCCTGCGTGAAGACCACGCGCCTGTGGTTCCCGGCTGGCGAGCGCGCGGTGTCCACCGGTATTTTCAACGCCGGCACCAACGTCGGCGCGATGATCACTCCGGTGATGCTGCCATTGATCCTCGCCGTGTGGGGCTGGCAGGCGGCGTTCATTTGCATGGCGTGCCTGGGCCTGACCTGGAGCGTGTTCTGGGCCCTCAAGTACTACAACCCCGAAGACCACCCACGGGTCAAGCAGAGCGAACTGGATTACATCCAGGCCGAACCCGAGCCTGAGCAAAAGGCCGTGCCGTTCCACCGCATTCTGCGCATGCGTGGCACCTGGGCCTATGCCTTGGCCAATGCGATGACTGCACCCGTGTTCTGGTTCTACCTCTATTGGCTGCCGCCGTTCCTGAACCAGCAATACCAGTTGGGTATCAACGTGACCCAGATGGGCATCCCGCTGATCATCATCTACCTGAGCGCCGACTTCGGCAGCGTGGGTGGCGGCATCCTGTCGTCGTTCCTGATTGGCCGTGGGGTATCACCGGTCAAGGCGCGCCTGACCTCCATGCTGCTGTTCGCCCTGTGCATCGTCGCCGTGATCGGCGCAGCGGGCGCCAGCAATCTGTGGGTGGCGGTACTGGCGATTTCCCTGGCCATCGCTGCGCACCAGGCGTGGACGGCGAACATCTGGGCCGTGGTGATGGACTACACCCCCAAGCCCATGATGAGCACCGTGTTCGGCTTTGGCGGCATGTGCGCGGCGGTGGGCGGCATGTTCATGACCCAGATCGTGGGCTACATCCTGACCGTGACCCACAACAACTACCACGTGCTGTTCATGATCATCCCGGGCATGTATTTCATTGCCCTGACCTGGCTGTACCTGATGGCGCCGCGCAAGGTGCCGGTGGTCGACTAGTGCCGCCGTAGCAGACCCGGCCGCGTCGCAGTCACCGCATAGATCGGCAGACGCGGTGACTGCGACGCGGCCGGGTCCGCTGCTACAGGCGCTCCAGGACCTGCAGGGTCTTGTCCAACGCCTTCTTTGCCCGTTCCAAGGCGCTGCCGCCGTCGCGCACCGGCACTTCCAGGCTCAGCGGCAAGCCCGCCGGCAATGCCCGCAGCAGCCCCAGCAGATCGCAATCACCATCCCCCGGGAAGCGCCGCTCGTTGCGCGCCTGGCGCAGGATCTCGGCCATGTCATCGGGGCGGGGACCGGCCACGTCACACAGCTGCACGTAATGGGTACGTGAAGCCGGCAGCTGGCGCAGGTCTTCCAGGCGCGAGGCCGAACGGTCGAAGTGGAACGCATCCACCAGCACGCAGCCATTGTCCCGCCCCGCCGCCTCGACGATACGCATGGCCTGCACGAGGTTCTTGGCATCGGTCCAGGGCATGAACTCCAGGTGCGGACGAATCCCGTAGGGCTTGGCCAGGTCACACAGGGCGGCGAAGTTTTCGGTCAGGCGCGCCTCGTCCGGGTCATTGCCCGCCACCAACAGTTCAGTGGCGCCGAACTCGGCGCCGACGGCCAGGTGCCCGGCGAAATCTGCCACCAGGGTCTCGGGCTTGAGCCGCAGGATCTCGATGTCCAGCACCTTGATCCCTGTGTCGCGCAGGCGTTCGGTCGTCTGGCGGCGCAGCTCGGCATCGCGCACCAGGGGGTAGTGGTGCTCTTCGCTGGTCGCCGGTTCCGTGCGCAGGCCGACATGGCTGTAGCCGGCGCGGGCGGCGACTTCGACCATGTCCGGTGGGGACAATTCAAGCACCGTCAGGGCGGCGAGGGACAGGATGCGTTGCACAAGGAAATCCTCTTGGTGTTGTTCTGGTCTGAATATTTAGAACTCAGTTCCATTTTCTCGCAAGAGGTTTTTCCACGCCACGACCAGCTGCGGGGTCAGGCCATCAGCTGAACAGTTCGGACGCCGGGCACGCCTGTGAGAGCTCCGCGGCGGCGGCCAGCAGGGGCGTCGACAGTTCCTGCAGGCGGGCCTGGCTCAGGCGCGCGGTAGGGCCGGCCACGCTGACCACACCCACCACGTGGCCATCGACCGGCCGACGCACCACGGCAGCGATGGCCGAAGTGCCGATTGCCGAGCTTTCCATGACCAGCGAGTAGCCACGCTGGCGGGTCTGCTCCAGGTGTTCGAGCAATTGGGTATTGGACTTCGGCGCATTGGGCCCGAAGTCTTCGCGGTTGGCGATACCCTGGCGCTCGACCAAGGCCAGCGCCTGGGCGTCGCTGAGGCTCGCCAGCCAGGCGTGGCCGGACGCGGTGTAGAACAGCGGCGCGTCCTGGCCCATTTCCGGGTCGTAGCGCAGCCCTGAACGGGCGCCCTGGGCCTTGGCAATCCAGGTCTGGCGCTCGCCGTCGATCACCCCCAGGCGCACCAGCTCGCCGGTTTCCTGGGCCAGGCGCTCCAGGATCGGCTGGACGATGTCGGCGCCGCTGCTGGCCAGGTAGCGAAAGCCCATGGCCACCAGCTTGGTGGACAGGTGGTAACGGCTATTGTCGGGGTTCTGGCGCACGTAACCCAGGCGCATCAGCTCACCGAGCATGCGGTGGGTGGCGCTCTTGGGAATGTCCAGTTGCTCGGCCAGGGTCTGCATGGGCAAGCCCCGGGGGTCGCTGGTGAGGCTTTCCAGAAGGCTGAAAGCACGTTCGATCTGACTGCCGGCCATGGTGACGGGTCCTGGTGAAAGTGGGGCGATTCTAAACGGGGCGGGGCGAAGCGCAAGCTGTCCGATCTTCGCCCATTTTCGCCACGCGCACCCTTGGCGGCGACGACATGGCCGCCATAGAATGTGGAACGCGGTTCCAGAATACTACAAAATCCGTCATCCCACCGAGCCGCCAGGAGTTCTCCTTCATGCCTGCCGCTACCCCGCTTCATTCCACCGTGGACTGCGATGTATTGGTGATCGGCTCTGGCGCGGCCGGGCTGTCGGCCGCCGTGACCGCCGCCTGGCATGGCCAGAACGTCATCCTGGTGGAAAAGGACGACGTCTTCGGCGGCGCCACCGCCTGGTCCGGCGGCTGGATGTGGACGCCCTGCAACCCGTTGGCCAAGCGCGCGGGCATCGACGAAGACGTCTCGTTGCCGCGCACCTACCTGGAACATGAACTGGGCGAGCGCTTCAACCCGGCCATCGTCGACGCTTTCCTGGAAGCGGCACCGCGCATGGTGGCGTTCTTCGAACAGCACACGTCCTTGCAATTCAGTGATGGCAACGCCATTGCCGATATCCACGGTGACACACCGGGAGCGGGGACTGGCGGGCGCTCGGTGATCGCCGCGCCTTACGACGCGCGACAAGTGGGCAAGCTGCTCAAACGCCTGCGCCGGACCATGCGCGAAACCTCGTTCATGGGGATGCCGATCATGGCGGGTGCAGACCTGACCGCATTCCTGACCCTGACCCGCTCCTGGAAGTCGCTGCTGCACGTGACCAAGCGCTTCAGCCGCCACCTGTGGGACCTGGCCGTGCACGGCCGGGCCATGCACCTGGTCAATGGGGTGGCGCTGGTAGCACGGCTGGCCAAGTCGGCCGAAGACCTGGGTGTACTGCTGTGGGAATCGGCGCCGGCCAAAAGCCTGATCCACGAGCAAGGCCGCGTGGCCGGCGCCGTGGTGCAGACAGCCAAGGGGGACATTGCCATCCGAGCCCGCAAAGGCGTGGTATTGGCGGCGGGCGGTTTCCCCAATGATGTGGAACGGCGCAAGGCCATGTTCCCGCGCACGCCCACCGGCCACGAACACCTGGCCCTGCCACCCCTGGGCGCCAGCGGTGATGGTTTGCGCCTGGGCGAGAGCGTGGGCGGCCAGGTGGCCGATGACCTGGTGAGCGCGGCGGCCTGGTGCCCGGTGTCGAAGGTGCCTTACAAAGACGGCAGCTTCGGCCACTTCCCGCACATCATCGAACGCGGCAAGCCTGGCATCATCGGCGTGCTGGCCAACGGCAAGCGCTTCGTCAACGAGGCCGACGGCTACTACGACTACACCAACGCCATGGTCCGCGAAGCACCGGGTGAAGAGGTCGCGTCATGGCTGATCTGCAGCCATGCCTTCCAGCGCCGCTATGGCCTGGGCATTTCCCGCCCCTTCCCCCTGCCCGTCTCGCCGTGGGTCGCCAATGGCTACCTGAAGACCGGCAATACCATCGAAGAACTGGCGATTGCCTGCGGCATCGACCCCGCCGGCCTGGTGCAGACGGTCAACGATTTCAACCGCCACGCACGCAATGGCCAGGACCCCGAGTTCGGCCGTGGTGCCACCCCTTACAACCGCAAGCAGGGCGACGCGCTGCACCAGCCCAACCCCTGCGTGGCGCCCATCGAACAGGGGCCTTTTTATGCGGTCAAGGTTCAACCGGGCAGCTTCGGCACCTTCGCCGGGCTGCGCACCAATGAACACGCCCAGGTGCTGGACGCCAGCGGCCAGCCCGTCGCCGGGCTGTACGCAGCGGGCACCGACATGGCCAGCATGATGGGCGGCTACTACCCCGCCGGCGGCATCAACCTGGGGCCGGCCACCACGTTCGGCTACATCGCCGGCCGCCACCTGGCAGGCGCAACGACCTACGAATGAACACCACCACGAATGCAGGGAGATCGAGCATGCAGAGCATCACCAACCGTCACGGGCTGAACATGCCCAAGCTGGGCCTGGGTACCTGGCCCATGGTCGGCCAGGAATGCACCGCCGCCGTGGTCCAGGCGCTGGATGTGGGCTACCGCCACATCGACACCGCTGCCGGCTACAACAATGAAGACGCCGTGGGCAACGCCCTGGCCCAGACCTCGGTGCCGCGCGAGCAGATCCACGTCACCAGCAAGGTGTGGTGGGACAAGCTGGCACCAGCCGATATGCGCCAGTCGTTCGACAACACCCTCAAGGCCTTGCAAAGCGACTACATCGACCTGTTCATGATCCACTGGCCCACCAAGGACTGGGACCTGGAGCGCACCATCGAGACGCTGGTTTCGTTCACGGAAGACGGCCGCGCCCGCAACATCGGCGTGGCCAACTTCCCGTTGCCGCTGCTGACCAAGGTGCTGGAAGAACTGAAAGCGCCGCTGTCGGTGCTGCAAGTGGAATACCACGTCACCCTGGACCAGACCCCGCTGCTGCAACTGGCCCGTAAACACGACATGGCTTTGACCGCCTACAGCCCTATCGTGCGCAACCGGGTGTCGGACTATCCGCAGTTGCAGGCCATCGCCGAGAAGCACGGCGTGCTGCCTACCCAGGTAGCGCTCAAGTGGCTGCTGGACCAGGACGGCGTGGCTGCCATTCCGAAAGCGGCGAGCCGCGCCAACCAGTTGAGCAACCTGGCCTCACTACAGGTTCAGCTGGATGATGAAGACCGCGCGCTGATCGCCGGCCTGCCCAAGGACCAGCGCCTGGTGAGCCCGCCCTTCGCGCCGCAGTGGGATTGATTCCTTATCAAGCGATGCGACACAAAAAAACCGCCCATCAAGGCGGTTTTTTTGTGTCGGCTTTTCGGCTTAGAAGTCGAAGAACACGGTCTCGCCTTCGCCCTGGATGCGAATGTCGAAACGGTAGGCCGTCTTGCCATTCACTTCGCAACGGGTAGCGATCAAGGTCTCGCGGCGCGCTGGCTGCTCGATCAGGTTCAGCACCGGGTCCTTGGCGTTGGCCTCGGCTTCGTCGCTGAAGTAGATGCGGGTTTGCAGGTGGATGTTGATACCACGGGCAAACAGGCTGACGTTGATGTGCGGCGCCATTGGCACGCCGGCGGCGTTCTTCACCACACCCGGCTTGATGGTGTGCAGGTCCCACTCGCCGCCGTCGAAGGTGGTGGCGGTACGGCCGAAGCTGTTGAACGGCTTCTCAAGGTTGTAGTCAGTGTCGTAATGGCCGTTGGCATCGGCTTGCCAGAACTCCAGGAACGAGTCGCGCACCTTGTGGCCGTTGCCGTCGTAGACGTCACCGAGCAGCACGATGTGCTCGCCCTGGGCGCCTGGCTTGGCCATCTGGTTCCAGATTTCCTGCTCGCGCGGCGGGTTGCCGGCGGCGGACAGGGCCAGGCCGATGTGCACGTAGGGGCCAGCGGTCTGCGAAGGTGTTTCCTTGAGCAATGTGATAGGCATGGTGGCGCTCTCCTCAGCAGTTTTCGAAGTGGGTCTTGCGCTGGCCGCGCAACACGATGTCAAAGCGGTACGCCAGGCAGTCCATCGGGTTGGCGTGGTTCATGTCGAGCTTGGCGATCAGGCTCTGCACCGCTTCCGGGTCGGCGATGGACTTGACGATCGGGCACATCGGGATCAGCGGGTCGCCTTCGAAGTACAGCTGGGTGATCAGGCGCGTAGAGATCGACGGGCCGCTGACGGACACGTGGATGTGCGCCGGGCGCCAGTCGTTCGGGCCGTTGCGCCATGGGTACGGGCCCGGCTTGATGGTGCGGAAGTTGAAGTAGCCTTCGCTGTCAGTGACCATGCGGCCGACACCACCGAAGTTGGGGTCAAGCGGCGCCAGGTAGCGGTCGTTCTTGTGACGGTAGCGGCCACCGGCGTTGGCCTGCCAGATTTCCACCAGGGTGTGCGGGATCGGCTTGCCGTACTGGTCGCACACGCGGCCGGCAACGATGATGCGCTCGCCGATCGGCAGGCCACCGTTGTTGAAGTTCAGCAGCAGGTCGTTGTCGTACTTGCCGAATTTCAGGTGCGAGAAATCCGGGCCGGTGGATTCGCTGGCAGATTGCGGAATGCTCACCAGCGCCTGGCGCGGGGAGCGCGGCACGGAGGTCTTGTAGTCGGGGGTCAGGGCTTTGGGGTGCCAATTACGGTCACGGATAACGAAGCGACTGGTGTCTTGGGAAGACATGCCGTTCTCCTATTATTTGATTTATTGGGTCCTGCGGACAGGCTTGCGGCTAGTCTCAATGAAATCTTTAGTATCGAAAATTGAATATAGCAGCACCATACATATCCGATTGGTTATCCATACCGCTGTTCTGGAGGGTCCAAGCCATGCTGTGGAAAAAAGGCCGACGCAGTGACAACGTGGTCGACGCCCGCGATGATGATTCTGCCGCAGGCGGCGGCGGTGGCGGCCTGCGCATCGGTGGCAAAGGCCTGAGCCTGACCGCCGTGGTGCTGATCGTGGGCTTTGGCTTGCTCACTGGCCAGGACCCGATGCAGATTCTCGGACAACTGACCGGGCAACTGAGCCAGCCGCAAACCGCGCCGGTGGAGACCCGTGATCGCCCTGCCCCGCCCGCCAACGACCAACAGGCAGATTTCGTGCGCGCCATCCTGGGCGACACCGAGGACACCTGGACGCAGGTGTTCCAGCAGGCGGGCAAGCAATACCAGGACCCCAAGCTGGTGCTCTTCCGCGGCCAGGTGAATTCAGCCTGCGGCTTCGCCACCTCGGCGGTGGGCCCCTTCTATTGCCCGGGTGACCGCCAGGTGTACCTGGACATGGACTTCTTCAAGGAAATGGCCCAGCGCTTCCATGCTGCTGGCGATTTCGCCGAGGCCTACGTGATTGCCCATGAAGTGGGCCACCATGTGCAGAACCTGTTGGGGGTGTCGGCCAAGATCCAGGCCGCACGCCAGCGTGGCCAGCCCATGGAAGGCGCCAGTGGCTTGTCGGTAAGGCAGGAATTGCAGGCGGACTGCCTGGCGGGGGTGTGGGCGTACCACGCCCAGCAACGGCTGAACTGGTTGGAACCGGGGGATGTGGAAGCGGCGCTGAATGCCGCCAATGCCATCGGCGACGACCGCTTGCAGGCGCAGAGCCAGGGACGCGTGGTCCCCGACTCCTTTACCCACGGCACCTCGGCCCAGCGCGTGCGCTGGTTCAAGGCCGGTTTCGCACAGGGTCAGGTGAACCAGTGCGATACCTTTGGCGCCAAGGCGCTGTGATCAGAACGCCGCTTTGATCTGCACGCCGGCCATCAGCGCGTTCTGGGTGTTGGTGCCGTAGAACGCGCCTGGCTCCTTGATGTACTGCACGTCAGGGCGCACGGTCAGCCATTTGGTGACCTGGGCGGTATAGCTCAGCTCGATCAGCTGCTCGCCGCTGTCCAGGTTGCTGATTTCATCGGCTGCAGCGGCGGTGGACGCGGCGGCGATCTGGTTGTCACGGGTGTGCGGGTTCAGCACCGCACGGCCGTAGGCCAGGCCGATGGCGTCGTCAGGACGGCTGTCGAACGGCTTGTGCAGCACCACGCCGGCCGAGTACCAGTGACGGAACGGCGAAGTGGCCACGTCGGTCTGGGTAGCCTGGCCGAACACGTGCAGGTTGCGCTTGGGGTCGGTAGCCGAATGCCATACGGACTGGTCGACCAGCACGTAGGAACCGGAACGGCCGGCAGCGGTGCCGTTGTGGTCGATACGCGCGGTATCGGAGGTGTCGTAGTACCAGCCGAACTTGTACTGGCCGTCGTATTCGCCGGCATGGGTGTAGATCAGCTCGATCGGCATGATGGTGCCGGTGTAATGATCCGGGCTCATGCGCAGGGCGTACTTGGACTCGCTGTTGGTGATCGGGTTGACCTCGAACGCGGCGGTCTGGATCGCCCACTCGTCGTTGATCTTGTACTTCAGCATGCCGCCCCAGTGGCCGGTCGGGGCGTTGGTCCAGCCACTGCCACCGGACATCGACAACGGGTGGGCGCAGAAGCCGGCGTTGACGAAGTTGGTGAGGATGCTCATGCCACCGAAGTCGTTACCCATGGGCATGAAGCCGACCTTCATCTCCAGGTCAGGGGTGAAGATGGTACGCGCATAGCTGAATTCGCTGATGCGGGTGTACTGGCCGCCGTAGATCTCCTGCACCGGCAGGCGGTTGCCTACCAGGTCGTTGGAGGCACTGTTGCCACGACGGTCGGTGACCATGATCTGTACCTGGCCGCCGTTGTCCACGCCCAGAATCTTGCTCAGGTCGAACCGCGCGCCGATGCGCAGTTGCTGAGCGTAACGAGCGCCATGGCTTTCGCCGCCGTGCACGGTGCCGAAGGTTTCGGACACGTAGTCGCTGGTGATCTTCACGCCTTCGTTTTCGAGGCGGGTACGTTCACCGCCCCAGTTACCGGTCATGAGCGAGTCGTCGGCCAGGGCAAGGCCCGGAACCACCAGGGAGCCCAGCGACAGGCCGGCCACCAGGCCTGAAGTCTTGATGCGACGCGAAGATTTGATGAGCATGATTCTCTACGATTTCGATTGATTCAGGAGGAGGTATCGGCCGGCAGGGACAGTTAGCCTAGTACGAGGGGGTGCATCATAATGACGCACCTCTGCGGAATTAAGACCAATGGTAACAAAATTGTGTTGCGGAATTTAAGAAAATGATCGGAATAGTTAGTTTAGTTTCATACGCAGGTATGCGATGGTCGAGCGGGGCTTTCCAAGCGTGAAAGCCCCGCCAGGCGATGACCGATCCTACTCGGTGCGGGGGGCTCAGCGAGTGGCGAGGTCGAGCAGGTCGGAGCAGGTCGGCGCGTGCCAGTCGGCAAGGTCGGGCCACGGGTTTTCCGGCAGGTTGACCAGCACCGTGTGGGCGCCGGCCGCGCGGCCGCAGTCGAGGTCAAAGCGGTAATCGCCCACCATCACCATCTGTGACGGCGACACGCCCCAGCCACTGGCCAGTTTCAGCAGGCCATCGGGGTCCGGCTTGGGCAGCGCATTGTCACGGCCCAGTACGTCGGCGGTCGCGAAGCAGTCGGCAATACCGATGGCCTCCAGGGTAATGTGAGCCAGCTCCCGAGCATTGCGCGTCAGGATACCCAAGGTGTGACCGCGCGCCGCCAGGCTGCGCACCAGTTCGACGGCCCCCTCGGCGGCACGCGAAGCCACGGCCAATTCCCGTTCGTGCTCCAGCAGCCAGGCATGCTTGGCTGCCGCGACCTCGGCAGGCAGGCCGGCCAGGTGGGTCAGGATGTCATCCTCGGGCGGAATATCCAGGGCCACGCGAATGGCGGCGAAATCATGCACGGCCACCGTCAGGGTGCCGTCCATGTCGAACACCCAGTGGCGTATGTCGCGCAGGCTCATGCCCAGTCCTTGCGGTGGCGAATCAGGCCTTCCTGGGCCGCGGACGCTACCAACTGGCCCGCACGGTTGTACACGCTGCCGCGGCAGAACCCGCGGGCATTGCCGGCCCAGGGGCTGTCCATGGCATACAGCAACCAGTCGTCGGCGCGCAGGTCGCCGTGGAACCACAGCGCATGGTCGAGGCTGGCCAGTTGCATGTCCTTCTGCCACACCGATTTACCGTGGGGCATCAGCGACGTGGTCAGCAGACCGAAGTCAGAGGCATAGGCCATGATGTATTTGTGCAGGGCGGGGATGTCCGGCAAGGTGCCGTCGGCTCGAAACCACACGTATTTGACCGGGTCGCCGGGGACCGGGTTGTAGGGGTCGCGCTCGGTCACCGGGCGTACTTCAATGGGCTTGGGGCACAGCAGCTTATCGCGCAGTTGCTCGGGCAGCGTGTGGGCGATGCGCTGGGTCAGCTCCAGCTCGGTCGGCAGGTTTTCTGGCCCTACCACGCCAGGCATCGCTGCCTGGTGCTCATACCCCGCTTCGTCGTACTGGAACGAAGCGCTGCACGTGAAGATCTGCTGGCCTTTCTGCACGGCCGTCACCCGGCGGGTGCTGAAGCTGCCGCCGTCACGTACCTTGTCGACCATGTACACCACCGGCAGCTGGGCGTCGCCCGGGCGCAGGAAGTAGCCATGCAGGGAGTGCACATGACGTGCATCCTCGACGGTCTGGCTGGCGGCCGACAGCGACTGGCCCAGTACCTGGCCGCCGAACAGCTGACGAAAACCCAGGTCCTGGCTGCGACCGCGAAACAGGTTTTCCTCGATGGGTTCGAGGGTCAGCAGGTCAACCAGATCGTCCAACACGTGGCTCATTCGAACTCTCCAAAAACAGTAACAGTGCCCGTGAGGCGAGGTAGTGAAGGCGAATGATACAGGCAAAAAGCCTGGCAGCGACCAAGCGCTAGCCGCGCAGTGTCTGGCGCCATTGGTCGCGGTCGATCCGGTACAGCACATGGCGTTCCAGTTCATGCCCTGCCGGCAGGCCCGGGTGGTCGAAATCGCCGAAGGGGTCACGCTGCATGCCAATGGCCTGCATCATCTTCTGGGACGGCAGGTTGACCTGGGCTGTGAACGACACCACCTCATCCAGGCCCAACCGCTCGAACGCGGCACCCAGGCTGGTCCAGGCAGCCTCGCTGGCGAACCCCAGGCCCCAATGATCGCGGGCCAGGCGCCAGCCGATTTCCACGGCTGGGGTGAAAGGCGCGTCGAAATCGACATTGAGCAGGCCCGTAAAGCCAATGAAATCCCCCGTATCCTTGCGCTCCAGTGCCCAAAGCCCGAAGCCGTACTCATTGAAGTGCCCTCGGATACGACCAATCAAGGCCGCGCTTTCCAGGCGGCTCAGCAAGGCCGGAAAATAGCGCATCACCTGCGGGTCGGCGCACAGGGCGGCGAACGCCGCCAGGTCGTCATCACGCCATTGACGCAGGATCAGGCGCGCGCTTTCCAGCTCCAGGATCGGCTTCATCACTGTATTCCCCGTTGACGGTCCTTGAAGTTTACTCTGCCAGTGGCAAGATTCAGGCAACCCCTTGCGCCGAAAGTGCCCATGCCGCTGCCACTGATCTACCACGACGACTACAGCCCCCAGTTCCCCCCGGAACATCGCTTCCCCATGGACAAGTTCCGCCTGCTGCGCGACCACCTGGTGGCCAGCGGACTGGTACGCGACGCCGACCTGCTGCGCCCCGAGCTGTGCCCGACGGACATCCTGGCCCTGGCCCACGACCGTGACTACATCGAGCGCTACATGGCCGGCAACCTGGCTCGCGAAGACCAGCGCCGCCTGGGCCTGCCGTGGTCCGAAGCGCTAGCGCGGCGTACCGTGCGCGCGGTGGGCGGCTCGTTGCTCGCGGCCGAGCAGGCGTTGCAGCATGGCCTGGCGTGCCACCTGGCCGGCGGCACCCACCATGCCCATCATGACCACCCCGCCGGCTTCTGCATCTTCAATGACCTGGCAGTGATCAGCCATTACCTGCTGGGCAGTGGCCAGGTAGGCAACGTGCTGATCTTCGACTGCGACGTGCACCAGGGCGACGGCACGGCGCGCATCCTGGCGGACACCCCCAGCGCCATCACCGTGTCACTGCATTGCGAGAAAAACTTCCCCGCGCGCAAGGCCGACAGCGACTGGGACATTCCACTGCCCATGGGCATGGGCGACGAGGCTTACCTGCAAGTGGTGGACGAAACGCTCGACTATCTGTTGCCGCTGTATCGGCCTGACATTGTGCTGTACGACGCCGGTGTGGATGTGCACAAGGATGATGCCCTGGGGTACCTGCAACTGACCGATGCGGGTGTGTCGGCCCGGGACGAGCGTGTGCTGCGCCATTGCCTGGGCCGGGACATTCCGGTGATGGGCGTGATCGGCGGCGGCTACAGCAAGGACCGCCAGGCCCTGGCCCGCCGCCACGGGCTGCTGCACCACAGTGCCCAGCGGGTGTGGACAGATCTGGGATTGTGACTTACCCACATCGGCTGTGGAACCGCCTGTGGATAACCTGCGGGAAAGCTCTGCCACGCCAGTAACGGCGTGGCCTGCAGGCGGCTGTACGTTTTTTATCCACCGGCGATCAGCTACAATGACCGGCTTATTCAGCACCGTGTGGCCCTCATGTCCGATTCCCTCCCCGCCCCTGTCCATCATGTCGCGATCATCGGCGGCGGCCCCGCCGGCCTGATGGCCGCCGAAGTGCTGAGCCAGGCCGGCGTGCGCGTTGAAGTGTTCGATGCCATGCCATCGGTGGGCCGCAAGTTCCTGCTGGCTGGGGTCGGCGGCATGAACATCACCCATTCCGAGCCGTACTCCGCGTTCGTCACCCGCTACGCCGAGCGACGTGATGAGGTGGCGGCCATGCTGGCCGGGTTCGACGCCGAACGCCTGTGCGAGTGGATTCACGGCCTGGGCATCGACACCTTCATCGGCACCTCCGGGCGTGTATTTCCCACGGACATGAAGGCCGCGCCCCTGCTGCGCGCCTGGCTCAAGCGCCTGCGGGAACAGGGGGTCGTTATCCACACCCGGCATCGCTGGCAGGGCTGGAACCTCGACGGCAGCCTGCGTATTCAACACCCTGGGGGCGAGTTGGCGGTGAAGCCGGACGCCACGGTGCTGGCCCTGGGCGGCGCCAGTTGGGCGCGCCTGGGCTCCGATGGTGCCTGGTTGCCCTGGTTGGCCGAGCGCCAGGTCGCCATCGCCCCCCTTCAGCCCGCCAATAGCGGGTTCGAAGTGGCGGCCTGGAGTGACCTGCTGCGCGACAAGTTCGCTGGCGCCCCCCTGAAGAACGTGGCCATGCACATGGCCGGTGAGACACCGCGCCTGGGTGAAGCGATCGTCACCGCCACGGGTATCGAGGGCAGCCTGGTGTACGCCCTGTCGGCACGCATCCGCGAGCAGATCAATGCGCAGGGGCAAGCGACGGTCTACCTCGACCTGCTACCGGGCAAGGCTGTGGATAAAGTGGCGGCGGCCTTGAGCAAGCCGCGCGGTTCGCGCTCCATGGCCAAGCATCTGCACAGCGTGCTGGGCATCGACGGCGTGAAAGCCGCGCTGCTGCGCGAACTGACGGACAAGGCTGCCTTTGACGACCCACAGGTGCTGGCGGCAGCAATCAAGGCGTTGCCCATCGTCGTGGTGCGGCCACGGCCGCTGGATGAAGCGATCAGTACCGCCGGCGGGGTTCGTTTTGAGGCGCTGAATGCAGGGTTGATGCTGACGGCGATGCCAGGCGTGTTCTGCGCGGGGGAAATGCTGGACTGGGAGGCGCCGACGGGCGGCTACCTGCTGACGGCATGCTTGGCCAGTGGACGGGTTGCGGCCCAGGGCGCGCTGGACTGGTTGCGCACCTGACCCTCAGCAGCGGGCCTGGCCGCGGCGGCTGTCACGCGGGGTGAATGAAACCGCGCGGCGGCCCGGACGCGGCCGGGTCCGCTGCTACACAGCGCCTTAAGGCTTGCGCTTGCGTGGGCCGGTGTTGAAGGCCGGAACCTTGCGCACGGGCTTGACGGCCGGGGCAACGTTTTCGGTGGGCGTATCGCCGCTGTCCATCCATTTGCCCAAGGTGCGCTTGCCACCGCTGACCTTAGGTTTCTTCGGCTTTTTCGGTTTTTTCAGCACTTCGCCGCTGGCATTGGTTTCCGGGACCCGGTGGTCGGGTTCGAAACCCGATTCTTCCTGGCGCTTGAGGGTCTGGCGGGTCAGCACTTCGATAGCCGACAGCAATTGCACTTCGTCGGCGCACACCAGCGAAATCGCCTCGCCCGTCTGGCCCGCCCGGCCCGTGCGGCCGATGCGGTGCACGTAGTCTTCGGCGACGATGGGCAGGTCGAAGTTGACCACGGTGGGCAGGTCGTCGATGTCCAGGCCGCGGGCCGCCACGTCGGTGGCCACCAGGATCTGCACTTCATTGGCCTTGAAGCGGTCCAGGGCGCGCTGGCGCGTGGCCTGGGGCTTGTCGCCGTGGATGCCGTCGGCGTTGATGCCCAGGCCCTGCAGGCGCTCGACCAAGGCGTCGACACCGTTGCGGGTCTTGGCGAAGACCAGGGTCTGCTTCCACTTCAAGCGCTTCATCAGGTGGATGAACAGCTCCGGCTTGCGCTTCTTGTCCACCGTGACGATCCACTGCTTCACAGTGGCAGCCGCTACGTTGCGCGGGCTGACTTCGATGCTCAGCGGGTCGTTGAGCATCTGCCCGGCCAGCAGGCGGATGTCGTCGGAGAACGTGGCCGAAAACAGCAGCGTCTGGCGCTTTTTCGGCAATGCGGCGTAGATATCACGCAGTTCTTCGGCGAAACCGAGGTCAAGCATGCGGTCGGCCTCGTCCAACACCAGGGTTTCCAGCTGGTTGAATTTCACCGCGTTCTGGCGGTAGAGGTCCAGCAGGCGGCCCGGGGTGGCCACCAGCAGGTCGATGCCCTTGCGCAACTTCATCATCTGCGGGTTGATGCTTACGCCACCGTACACCGCATAGGTGCTCAGCGGCACATGCTCACCGTACTCACGGATGCTGGCGTGCACCTGTTCTGCCAGTTCCCGGGTCGGCACCAGTACCAGCGCGCGCACGCAGTTGCTGGCCACTTTCGGGCCTTCCATGGTCAGGCGCTGCAGCATGGGCAGGGCGAAGCCGGCCGTCTTGCCGGTGCCGGTCTGGGCGGCGGCCATCAGGTCGCGGCCGGCCAGCACCGCTGGAATGGCCTGGGCCTGTACCGGCGTCGGGGTCTGGTAGCCAAGGGTTTCCAGGGCGCGCAACAGGGGTTCAATCAGGCCAAGGGTGGCGAATGTCATCGAGGGTACCGTCAGGTCAAATTCTGCAATGCGCGCAGTTTACCTTGTCAGGGCGTGTGGAGGCGGGCTTGCCAGCGAGTTTTTCTGAACGGTCGCTGGCGGGGCGGTCAGGCGCCGCGATGCTTGCGCAGGGCGTCGCCGATCTTCGCGGCCGGCACCTTTTGCAAGGTGCAGAATAACGCATGGGACACCTGGCTCAAGCCATGGGTCTGGCGCAGCTCGCCGGCCAGATGCTGGACCAGGTTGGCCGCCATCTCGGCGTCGGCCATGGCCCGGTGGGCGGTGCCGGTGTGCGGCAGGCCAGCCCATTGCGTCAGGGTGCCGAGCTTGTGGTTGGGCGCCGCCGGCATCAGGCGCCGGGCCAGCAGCATGGAGCAGGCGAAGCGCTGGCGACGTTCGCGGCGCAGCAGGCCCAGTTCATAATCCCAGAACCGCTGGTCGAACGAGGCGTTGTGGGCCAGCAGCGGTGTATCACCGACAAAGTCCGCGACTTCACCCATCACCTGGGCAGCCGGCGGCGCACCGCGGACCATGGCGGTGGTGATGCCGGTCAGGCTGGAGACGAACGCGGGCACGGCAACCCCGGCATTCATCAGGCTCTGGTAGCGATCGACGATCTGCCCGCGTTCGAGCATCACCACGGCGATTTCGGTGGCACGGCAGTAGGCGCCCGGCGAGATGCCGGTGGTTTCAAAGTCGATGACGGCAATACGTTCCAAGACAACTCCAGGTATTCAATTCTTGAGCAGCAACGCGCCTTCGATGGGCACGTAGCGGCTGGCGGCGCGGATCAGCGAGTTCGCCGTAAGCCCCGGTACGCCGTAGGCAACGGCCTGCACGCCGTGCTTGCTGATGATACGGTCGAGCAGCATGTCGAAATCGCCGTCGCCGGAGGCCAGTACCACTTCATCGACGCGGTCGGCCACGTCCATGATATCGATGGTGATGCCCACGTCCCAGTCGCCTTTGGCCGAACCATCGCTGCGCTGGATGTACGGCTTGAGTTTTACCGTGAAGCCCAGGTTGCGCAGGATCTGCTGGAACTGCTGCTGCTTGCTGTCGCCACGGTCGATGGCATAGGCATAGGCTTCCACGATCTGGCCGCGCTGGCTGATATCAGCCCACAGGGCGGCATAATTGAAGTGGCAGCCATAGGCTTGGCGCACGGTGTAATAGAGGTTTTGTACATCGGCGAACACCGCGATTCTTTTCACCGCACATCCTCGTGGCGCTGAAGCGCTCGACCTTGATCAGGCCGTCAGTATGCCAGTTGCGGCGCGGGTGCTGGGAATTGTCTGGCGAAACGGCCCGGGCTGCTGCCACGGGCCGCCTGCCGAAGGGGCTCAGACGAAAGTGTCGTCGTCATCGAAGAAGCTGCCACCGCTGTCATCGCTGAAGTCGGTGTCAGTGAGGTTACCGCTTTCGTTGCCCCACGAATCGTTGTTGGCGAAGCGCTCGGGCTCATTGCCCCAGCCGCCCTGGTCCTGCGCAGGCGCGGGCTCTTGCAGGATCTCGACGATTTCCTGGGGTTGGCTGTTGTGGTGGAACAGGCTGCTGATGCCCTCGGCCAGCATCACGCCACCGGCGACGCCGGCTGCGGTCTGCAGGGCGCCGCGCATGAAGCCGCCACCTGCCGGAGCCGCCTGCTGGGGCGGTGGTGCGTATTGCGGTTGCTGTGGCGCAGGCTGCTGGTAGCCGTTGCCAGGCTCGCGCCAGCCGCCCGATTGCTGCGGGGCCGGTGCGGGCTCAGGGCGTGAACCACCGCCGAACAGGTTCGACAGGAACCCGCCGCTGGCTGGCTGCTGGTTGCCCGAGCCGGCCTGGGCACGTGCTTGTGCCAGGTCGGCCTGGAGTTTCTTGACCTGCTCGTCCATGCGCTTGAGGGCCGCTTCCTGTACCAGGATGGCCTGGGCCATGTAATAAGGCACCGCCGGTTGCGCGGCCACATGTTCCTTGATCCGCTCGTACGCCTGGGCGTCACGTGGGGCTGAACCCGCTTCGGCTTGCTTGAGCCGGGTAAACAGTCCGTCGATCAGGGTTTGCTCTTCGCTGTTCATGGCGACCTCGTTAGATTGCCGGTAAAAATTCGGCCCGGCCCGATATGGGCGGCCTGCCTACAAAATGGGGCACCCGCATGACGGTTTCAATGGCGGCACAGCATGAAACTTCCTTCAGCCGGCCGCCCGACCGCCACGGTTGGAGCCTCGGGGCGCATGGGCTAAAGTGTCGGCCTGCTTTTTCATGTGCGATCGCGACTGATGAACCCCTTAGACGTACTGCGTGACTCCCTGTATTTCTTCCGCCGCAACCTGGCCGGCATCGCCCAGCTGTGCCTGCCGCTGCTGGTGCTCGAAGCCCTGGCCTCGCAAGTGGTGCAACACAGCATCGGCCCCGATGCCTCGCCTATGTATGACATCGCCGTGGGCCTGCTGTTCTACCCGCTGTACACCGGCGCCCTGATTCTGTTCCTCGATGCCCGCAGCCAGGGCCTGCAACCGCTCAAGCGCAATCTGCTGGCGGCCACGCTGCAGATGTGGCCGTTCTTCGCCGTGCTGGCGGCCACCAGCACGCTGTTGATCATGCTGGGCTTGTCGCTGTTCATACTGCCCGGTGTCTACGTGATGATCCGGCTGGTATTCGCCGAGTACCTGCTGGTGCTGCGCGGGCTCACGCCCATGGCGGCCATGCGCGACAGCTTCCAGCTGACCCAGGGGCACCTGCTGCCCATCGCCGCCTGCGTGTTCGGCTCGCTGGTGCCTTTGTGGGCCATCGACCTGGCCAGCAACACGGTCTGGCCCGACCCCAGCCACTGGCAGATGCTGCTGCTCGACAGCCTGAACGGCTTTCTGCAACTGTTCACCAGTGTGGTGGTATACCGCCTGTACATGCTGCGCGTGGGCAAGACCGGCCAGGCGTGAGGCCTTGGGCCGACGCGCCAGCTCGGTTATGCTCAAGGGCATTGCCACGCCATAAGCCGAGCCGATGACCCGACTACTGCGCAATACCCTGCTGGTGCTGGTGACCCTGGCGCTGTTGCTGGCGGTGCTGGTCTACACCCTGACCTGGCACCCAGAGCCCCGGGAAAAACTGACCCGCATGTGCCGCGGCGCCGCGCCGCAACTGGTGCCAGGCCAGGCGCTGAAGGTGATGACCTGGAACGTGCAGCACCTGGCGGGCAAACAGTACGTGTTCTGGTACGACCTGCCCGCCGGCAACGGCCCGGACGAGCGGGCGACCCCGCAAGACCTGGCGTACAACCTGGACGAGGTGGCGCGGGTCATCCGTGCCGAGTCCCCGGACCTGGTGCTATTGCAGGACCTGGACGACGGCGCCAAGGCCAGCGACTACCAGGACCAGCTGGCGCTGTTGCGCGCACGCATCGTCGACCTCTACCCCTGCGACGTCGAAGCCTTCGACTGGAAAGCAGACTTCGTACCCGACTCGCACATTCTTGGCAGCGTCGGCCGCAAGCTGGCGACCCTGAGCCGCTACCAGATCGTGCAGGCCGAACGCCTGCAACTCCCCGCCAACCCGTACTGGCGCAACCCGTTCGCGCCGCAGCGAGCGCTGCTGACCAGCTACTTGCCGATCCAGGGCGGTGGCCAGCTGGCCGTGCTCAACACCAACCTGGACAAACCAGCCCCCGGTGATGACATCCAGGGTCAACAGATGCAAGCCATCCTCAAGCGCATCGACCGCATGGAAAGCCATGGCACACCGTGGCTGCTGGGTGGCAACCTCAACGCCCTGCCCCTGGGCCAGACCCTACGCCTGCCACCGGCCCGCCAAGCCGCCTACCCGGCCGACAGCCCCTTGCACCTGCTGTGGGACCGTTACCCCATGATCCCGGACAACCAGGAAGCCAGCGGCGCGGACCGCGAGGACTGGTTCACCTACTACCCCAACGACCCGGCTGTGCCAGGCCCGGACCGCACGCTGGATTACCTGTTCCACAGCCCCAAGCTCACGCGCATGGAAGCGCGGGTGCGCCAGGAAGACACCGAGGAAATTGCCGATCACCTGCCGTTGACGGCGCGGCTGTTGTTGCCGCCGCCGGCTAATTGATGGAATAGGCGCCGAGATTTCCAGATAGATAGGTGCTGGCCGCTTCCCGAGCTTCGCCCGGTCCCACAAGGGAACGCGGCACACGCCAATCCCTGTGGGAATGGGCGCCTCGGGCCTGCACCTTCATTTTCTAGGCTTGACGCGCGCCGTAGCCTCCGCCACCAACGGATCATCCGGCCAGTAGTGCTTTGGATAGCGCCCCTTCAGGTCTTTCTTCACTTCGGCATAAGTGGTACGCCAGAAGTTGGCCAGGTCCTGGGTGACCTGCACCGGCCGCCGCGCCGGCGATAGCAGGTGCAGCTTGACCTGTAGCCGGCCATTGGCGATGCGCGGGGTGTCTTCCAGGCCGAACAGTTCTTGCAGGCGCACCGCCAGGATCGGCGGCAGCTCGCTGTAGTCCAGCCGCACGTTGCTGCCTGATGGCACGGTAAGGTGCTGCGGCGCCCATTCGTCCAGGCGCTGGGGCAGCGGCCAGGGCAAGGCGTTACGCAGGATGGACGACAGGTCCAGGTTGCCGAAGTGGCTCAGGCGGGTGACTTTCCCCAGGTAAGGTTCCAGCCAGTCTTCCAGCGTTGCCAGCAGCGCGGCGTCGCTGACGTCCGGCCAGTCGCTGGCGCCTTGCTGGTCGAGGTCCAATTGGCGCAGCAGGCCGACCCGGGCCTGCCACTGGCGCAGTTCGGGGGTCCAGGGCAGCAGTTCCAGGCCTTTGCGCCGCACCAGGCTGGCCAGGGCGCGTGCCCTGGCCGCGTCGTCCAGCCCGGGTAATGGCTCACGGCTAAGCACCAGCTCGCCGACCTTGCGCTGGCGTTCGGCGCGCAGCACGCCTTCGCGCTCGTCCCATTCCAATTGATCCACTTGGCGCACTTGCTCGGCCAATACGCCGTCCAACAGCTGCGCGTCGAAATCGGTGGCCAGGTAGATGCGCTCTTCGCGCTGGCCCTGGCGGCTGCCCAGGTCAGCGATGACGATCCACTCGTGTTTCATCAGCGCATCTGGCTCGCCGAATTGGGCAGCGCGGCCGTTGGCCAGGCGGTATTCGCTGCCACCGGCCCGGCGTTGCTGGGCGACGCGGTCCGGGTAGGCAAGCGCCAGCAGCGCGCCCAGCCAGCGCGGGTGCTGGGGGTCGGCCACCGGCTGGCGGCCATTGCCTTTGAGGTAGCCGCGGTATTGTCTGGCTAGTTGCCGTACACGCTGGACACCGCCCTGACTGCCGCGCGCACCGCGCTGCTCGCCCGACACCAGGCCCAGGCGGCTGTGCAGGTCGGCGCCGGCGCCACGCAGGATGTCGCGTTCGCCCAGCAATGCCGCAACGTCGCAGGCCAGGTCCGCCAGCCCCAGGGCATGCCCACGCAACAGCAAATGGGCGATGCGTGGGTGGGCAGGCAACTGCGCCATGGCCTGGCCATGGTCAGTGAGGCTGACCGCGCCCGCGTCAGCCAGCGCCCCCAGGCGTACCAACAGGTCCAGGGCCTGGTTGTAGGCAGCCGGCGGGGGCAGGTCGAGCCAGCTCAGTTGGCCAGGCGTAACGCCCCAGCGCCCCAGTTGCAGGGCCAGCCCGGCCAGGTCGGCCTGGAGGATTTCAGCGGCACCGTACGCCGCCAACTGCTCATGCTGGGCCTCGGACCACAGGCGGTAGCACACGCCCGGCTCCAACCGCCCTGCCCGACCAGCGCGCTGGGTGGCGCTGGCGCGAGAGATACGCTGGGTGTCCAGCCGCGTCATGCCGCTGCCCGGGTCGAAGCGTGGCACGCGGGCCAGCCCGGCGTCGACGACCACGCGTACGCCGTCGATGGTGAGGCTGGTCTCGGCGATGTTGGTGGCCAGCACCACCTTGCGCTTGCCGGCAGGTGCCGGGTCGATGGCTGCGCGCTGGGCGGCCAGGTCCAGTTCACCGTGCAGCGGGCACAACAACACGTTGCCGCCTTCGCCCAAGGCTTCGGCCAACTGCTGGTGCACGCGGCGAATCTCGGCCTGGCCCGGCAGAAACACCAGGACGCTACCGGTCTCGTCGTTGAGCGCTTCGAGCACGGTGTTGACCACTCGCGGCTCCACGTATTCACCTGGCTGGAACGGCCGGCCCCAGCGGATATCCACCGGGAACATGCGACCCTCGCTACGCACCACCGGGGCGTGGTCGAGCATGGCCGACAAGCGCTCGCCTTCCAGGGTGGCCGACATCAGCAGGATTTTCAGCGGCGGGTCGTCGCGCAGCAACTCCCGACCATTGAGGCTCAGGGCCAGGGCCAGGTCGGCGTCCAGGCTGCGCTCATGGAACTCGTCAAAGATCACCAGCCCCACGCCCTCCAGCGCCGGGTCTTCCTGCAGGCGCCGCGTAAGGATGCCTTCGGTCACAACCTCGATACGGGTTCCAGGACCAACCCGGCTTTCCAGGCGAATGCGGTAACCCACGGTTTCACCGACCTTCTCCCCCAACTCACTGGCCAGGCGCTCGGCCGCAGCGCGGGCCGCCAGGCGACGTGGCTCCAGCATGAGGATGGTCTGGTCTGCCAGCCAGGGCTCATCGAGCAGCGCCAGCGGCACGCGGGTGGTTTTACCGGCACCGGGCGGGGCTTCGAGGACCGCTTCGTGGCGCGCCGCGAGGGCTTCACGAAGGGCTGGCAGAACGGCATCAATCGGCAATGAAATCATGGTGGCTCCCAGGCAAGCCGACGAGTATAACGGCGAACTCGCGCCCTATAATCATGGTCTTATCTATTGGTACCGGCGTTTTGCCTGTAACGTTGTGTCCTTCATTTCGGAGATTCCCATGCGTATTCCTTCGCGTTTGATTGGCGGCGTCCTGGTGGGCGCCCTGCTGACCCAGGTGACTGCTTGCGGCAGCCTGTTCTACCCTGAGCGTCGCGGCCAGATCGACGGCCACGTTGACCCGGTGATCGTCGTGGCTGACGCCGTCGGCCTGCTGTTCTACATCATCCCCGGCCTGATCGCCTTTGGCGTGGACTTCGCCACCGGCGCCATTTACTTCCCCCACGGCAAGACCGCCCAGGTGGCGCCGGAAAAACTGCACGAAGCCGTCAGCGCCGATGGCAAGGTAGACCGGGCGAAACTGGAAGCTATCCTGCAGAACGAACTGGGCCGCAGCCTGCCCCTGAACGACCCGCGCCTGATCGAAAGCCGTGGCAGCGTCGAACAGCTGGCAATGTTCGGCCTCAAGCCCGCCGCGTAAGAACAGGCCCCCATGACCCCATCCGCTCGCCACATCAAACTGCTGCGCCTGGCTACCCGTGCTTCGCTGACGGTGGCCGCCATTCTGATCATCGCCAAGGCCGTGGCCTGGTGGTTGAGCGGGTCGGTCAGCTTGCTGGCCGGCCTCACCGACTCGGTGCTGGACGGCGCGACTTCGTTTCTCAACCTGCTGGCGGTGCATTACGCCCTGCGCCCTGCCGATGACGATCACCGGTACGGGCACGGCAAGGCAGAAGCCATGGCCGGTATGGCCCAGGCGCTGTTCATCGGCTTCAGTGCAGTATTGATCGCCTACCAGGCGATCGACCGGCTGCACCACCCGCAACCATTGGGCCAGCCGGGCCTGGGCATCGCGGTGATGGTGCTGTCGCTGATACTGACGGCAGGGTTGCTGGCGATCCAGTACAAGGTGATCCGCGAAACAGGCTCGACGGCCATTCGCGCAGACTCCCTGCACTACCGCTCGGACATGATGCTCAACGGCAGCATTCTGGTGGCATTGCTGCTGGCCCAGTTCGGGCTCGGGCAGATGGATGCGTTCTTCGGCCTGGGGATCTCGCTGTACATCCTGTGGAGCGCGGTGCAGATCGCAAGGGAAAGCTCGGCGATCCTGATGGATCAGGAACTGCCGGCCGATGTCAGTGAACAGATGCTGGCCTTGGCCTGCGCCGTGCCCGGCGTGCTGGGCGCCCACGACTTGCGCACGCGCATGTCAGGCAACCACTGGTTCGTGCAACTGCACCTCGAACTGCCTGGGCAATTGACCCTCACCGTCGCCCACGACCTGTGCGAACAGGTGGAGGCGGCGATCATGCAGGCGTACCCGCAGGCCGAAGTGCTGGTGCACGCCGACCCGCAGGAAGTGGTCAAGGCCAGCCGTACCGACCCGCGTCAGTACACCCTGTAGCCACGGGTGCTCAGGCAGGAGCCAAAGGCGTTGCGGTAGGCATACACCACCGCTTCTTCCGGGGCATAGGTCGCAGTAGCCGGGTCGAAGCCGGTCTGCTGCACGGCCTGGCGATAGCACTCGTACTTGTCCTGGGCCATTTGCTCGGGGCTCTGGCCGTAGGCCGGGTACAGGTTCACGTCATAAGGGTTGGGCGCGGGCTCCGGCTGGGCAGTGGGCGGGTTGACCACCTGGTACTCCTGGCTCGAATCCAGCCACTGGTAGTAGCTGCCTGCAGCGAGGAAGAACAGCGCGCCGCCCACCCATACTTCCCGGGCATAGTCCGGCAGGTAACGGGTGCGGATACCGTAAGGTGGTGACACCACTATGTAGCGCGGGCCTTCCGGCCGGTACCAGTAGCCCCCCGAGAAAAAGTAGTCGCCACCCCGGTATGGCACGCGGTAGGACTGCCCGGGGAAACGGTCGACGAACTGCCCGGGCCGGTATTGCGGGCCAGGGCCCCAGCCATTGCCATGGCCATCCGGGCGGCCAGGCCAGCGGCGGTCATCACGACGGTCACGGTTGGGCATGTCGGCGTAGTTGCCGCGAATCGGCGGCTGGGTTTGGCGCACTTCATCGGGCTTGGGCCGAATGGAGGGCTGCTCGAAATTCTGCGCGGGGCGGTTGTCGAACTGGTTGCGGTTGTTCGGGTCCTGGGCGCGCGGAAAGTCCTGCTGGTGAAACTGATACTGACCACTCTGCTGCTGCGGGCGCGGCTGTTGCTGCACCGGCGGCTGCTGCGGTTGGCGCTGAGGCTCGGGCCGGCTGAAATTCTGCTGACGGGCAGGTTCGTCGCGGTTGAAATTCTGCTGGTGGAACTGGTATTGCCCGCTCTGCTGCACTGGCCGCTGCTGCTGGGGTTGCTGTTGCGGCTGTGGACGGTTCTGCTGCTGTTGCGGCTGCGGGTGGTTTTGCTGCCCTTGCGGTCCATGCTGATTGCCCCGCTGTTCTTCTTGCAAGTTTGGCCCTTCGGCCAAAGTTTGAGCGCTGACACTCACACAGAGCAAACCAACACCTGCCACCTGCCAGATGCGCGACTTCATGCTTTTCCTCACGGGGGTTGGGCGTACAGAGAAGACTGGAAAACAACCTTTGGGTTCTTCAAGTCTATCAGGGTGTATGAGGAGGGTATCGGCGGGGACATGATTTTGTTGCGCGGTTTTTTCCAGCGCCCACAAAGAAAGAAGGGAGGCCCGTCGGCCTCCCTTTAGTATCTTCCGTCCGGCTCGACGCTTGTGGCGTCGGCTCACCTCACGCCGCCTTCTGGACCGCGTGCAACCCGGGGGCCAACGCATCCCCTGTGGGGGTGGTGGCCGCGACCTGCCTGCTTGGGTCTGGTCGCAGTGGACTCATGTCCGGGTAGTGATTCTGGGTATAACTATAAGGCCGGGCATGCGGCACGGGATTGCGAAGATTGCTGATGAAAACATCACTTGCGCAATTTTTGCCTTCAGATGGATAATTTGCAGCAATATTAAAGATCAAGGGCAGATCCATGAGCAAGCTGGACCGTTATGACCTGAGCATCCTCGCCGAATTGCAGCGTGATGCCCGTATCTCCAACCAGGAACTGGCCGAGCGCATCGGCCTGTCGCCTTCGCCCTGCTCGCGCCGGGTCAAGCAACTGGAAGATGACGGCTACATCACCCGCCAGGTCGCCCTGCTGGACCGCAAGATGCTCAGCCTGAGCCTGACCGCCTACGTGAACATCGGCATGGACCGCCACACCCCCGAGCGCTTCGAGAACTTCGAGGCCGCCGTGCGCGCCCTGCCCCAAGTGCTGGAATGCAGCCTGGTGACGGGCATGGAAGCGGACTACCTGCTCAAGGTGGTGGTGCCGGACATGGACCACTACCAGAAACTGCTGCTGGGCCACCTGACCCGCATCGACGGCGTGACCAGCGTGCGCTCGAGTTTTGTGCTGAACCAGGTACTGTCCAGCACCGAGCTGCCGCTGACCCACCTGCGCACCTGAGGAGCCGCCATGGACCCGGCCGTATTCGAAGAATGGATGATGACCATCCTGGTAACCGTACTGGTAGGGTTCATGGGGTTCATCGTCTGGGACCTGGCGAAGAAATCCAGGGCCGGGCGCTTTGGCACCCTGATCCTGTTCGCGGTGCTGGGGTTGGGCGTGCTGGCCTTCATCATAAAGACGGTGGTGATTGCGGTGATCGAGTCGCGCTAGGCAGCAGGGTTGGCGGTTTGCCTGATGGTGCGCGGCGATCGTGACGCGGCCAGGTCCGCTGCTACAGTTTGGCGGGTACTTCGCGGTATCTGCCCTGTTCCAGGCCGTCCAGTGCCCAATTCCCAATGCGCACGCGCACCAGGCGCAAGGTCGGCAGGCCCACCGCCGCCGTCATGCGCCGTACCTGGCGGTTACGGCCTTCCTTGATGACCAGTTCCAGCCAATGGGTAGGCACGCTCTTGCGAAACCGCACGGGCGGGTCGCGCGGCCAGAGGTCCGGCTCTGCCAGCAGACGCGCCTGGGCCGGCAGGGTCATGCCGTCGTTGAGCTCCACACCCTGGCGCAACCGCTGCAAGTGATCCTCGGTCGGTTCGCCTTCCACCTGCACCCAATAGGTCTTGGCCAACTTGTGCTTGGGATCGGCGATGCGCGCCTGCAATTGGCCGTCGTTGGTCAGCAGCAATAACCCTTCACTGTCGCGGTCCAGGCGCCCAGCCGGGTAGATGCCTGGAATGTCGATGAAATCCTTGAGCGTCACGCGCCCTTCACCGTCGCTGAACTGGGTCAGCACGTCGAAGGGTTTGTTGAACAGGATCAACCGCGGTTCGGCCGGCGGCGCCTTGGCCACGCGCCGGGGTTGCCCGGGCTTGGCGGAGGGTTTGGTGCCCGGGCGGCGAGGGTTGGAACGCGGTGACGAGGACATGGCAAAGGCTATCAAGGCAGCTGGGCCGACTATGCTAGTGGGCCCGGCCGCTTTGGGCAAACCTCAACGGAACGGCGGCTCGTCGAAGCTGCGCAGTTTGCGCGAGTGCAGCGAGGTCAGCTCGGTGCGCAGCAGGTCCAGTGCGGCGATACCGATTTTCAAGTGCTGGCTGACCGCCCGGTTATAGAAGGCGTTGGCCGAACCCGGCAGCTTGATCTCGCTGTGCAGCGGCTTGTCGGATACACACAGCAATGTGCCGTACGGTACGCGCAGGCGGTAACCCTGGGCGGCAATGGTGCCGCTTTCCATGTCCACGGCCACGGCGCGGGACAGGTTGATCAGCGGCCGCTCCTGGGCCCAGCGCAGTTCCCAGTTGCGGTCGTCGTAGGTCAGCACGGTACCGGTGCGCAGGCGCTTTTTCAGTTCGTCGCCACGCTCGCCGGTGATTTGCGCCGCGGCTTCCTGCAAGGCCATCTGCACTTCGGCCAGGGCCGGGATCGGGATGTTCGGCGGCAGCACGCGGTCGAGGATGCCGTCCTGGCGCATGTAGGCGTGAGCCAGCACGTAGTCGCCAATGGTCTGCGACTGGCGCAGCCCGCCACAGTGGCCGATCATCAACCAGCAGTGCGGGCGCAGCACCGCCAGGTGGTCGGTGATGTTCTTGGCGTTGGAAGGGCCGACGCCGATATTGACCAGCGTCACGCCGTCACCGTCAGCGGCGATCAGGTGGTAGGCCGGCATCTGGTAGCGGTGCCACACCACGCTGTCGACCAAGGCCTGGGCCTGCTCGCTGGTCATGTCCTTGTCGATGACCACATTGCCAGGCATGACCATGCGCACGAAGCGCGGGTCGCTTTGCAGCTGTTCCAGGCCGTGGCTGACGAACTGGTCGACGTACCGGTGGTAGTTGGTGAGCAGAATCCACGGCTGCACATGGCGCCAGTCGCTGCCGGTGTAGTGGATCAGGCGGCGCAGGGAGAAGTCCACGCGGGCGGCGTCGAACAGCGCCAGCGGCATCGGGTCGGCCGTGGCCCAGTCGTACAGGCCGTCGGCGACCCCGTCGGTGGCGGCCGACAGGTCGGTGCTGGGGAATACCCGCGCCAGCGCCGCGGCGGTAACGCCGGTGCCGGCCAGTTCGTCGCCCTGTTCCACGACGTAAGGGTACGGAATGTTCTGTTCGCTGACGCCCACTTCCACAGTGACGGAAAAGTCGCGCATCAAGGGCCGCAGCTGGTCCAGCAGGTAGGTACGGAACGCCGCCGGTTGGGTGACGGTGACCGAATAGGTACCCGGCGACTGCACCTTGGCGTAGGCACGGGTGATGGGCGGGACTTCGCCGCCGTAGGTGTAGGTGACGCGCAATTCGGGGTAACGGAACAGGGACCGCTGGGCAGCATCGGGCTCGCTGCGGTCCTTGAGGTACTGCTTGAGGGCCTGGCTCAGGGCCAGGGTGGCCCGTTCATGCAGCTCAGCCAGACGATCGACGGCTTGTTCGGCGGTTTCGACAACAACAAAGGCTTGAGTCACGGTGCGCTTCCTGTCTGATCTTGCAGGCCTCCATCTTGCCTGTAACAACACGCAAAGGCACGCCTTGCGATCACAGCCGGCGCCCGGTACCGCTGGGATGGCGGCGGTTACAGGGTGGTGGGGGTTGAACGCTGCACCAGCGCCTGCACATCCACCCCACGCGGCAGCGCGCCGTAGACACGCCCGCCAGCGCCCAGCCGGCTGGCGATGAACGCGTCGCTGACCACGGCATTGCCTGCCTCCAGCAACAACTTGGCCTGCACGGCCAAAGCAATGTCCTCGGTCAGTTGCCGAGCGCGGTACTGGATGTCAGCGGTGTCAGTGAAGGCATCCTTCAGATGGTCGATGTGCGCCACCAGGCGACGGTCGCCGTGGCCGTCGCCCAGCTCGGCGAACAGTGCATCGAGCACGCCAGGCTCCTTGGACAAGGCACGCAGCACGTCCAGGCACTGCACGTTGCCCGAGCCCTCCCACGTGGAGTTCACCGGTGCCTCGCGGTACAGCCGCGGCAGGATGCTGTCCTCCACATAACCGGCACCACCCATGCATTCGGCCGCTTCGTTGATCATCGCCGGGGCCCGCTTGCAGATCCAGTATTTGCCCACGGCGGTCATCAGCCGGGCGAAGCGGGCCTGCTGGCCGTCGCCCAGGTGGTCCAGCGCCTGGCCCATGCGCAGGCTCAGGGCCAGGGCGGCTTCGCTTTCCAGGGCCAGGTCGGCCAGCACATTCTGCATCAACGGCTGGTCGGCCAGCAGGCGCCCGCCTACCTGGCGATGGGCGCAATGGTGCGCAGCCTGGGTCAGGGCCTGGCGCATCAGCGCGCTGGAGCCGACCATGCAATCGAAACGCGTCATGGCCACCATTTCGATGATGGTGGGCACGCCTCGGCCCTCTTCACCGATCATCCAGGCCAGGGCGCCGCGAAACTCGACTTCGCTCGAGGCGTTGGAGCAATTGCCCAGCTTGTCCTTCAACCGCTGAATGTAGAACTCGTTGCGCGTGTCGTCAGGACGGTGGCGCGGCAGCAGGAAACAGCTCAAGCCCTTGTCGGTTTGCGCCAGGGTCAGGAAGGCATCGCACATGGGCGCCGAGCAGAACCATTTGTGCCCCACCAGTTCGTAAGCCTGGCCCGGCCCCGGCGAGCCGACCGCAAACGCGCGGGTGGTGTTGGCGCGCACATCGGTGCCACCCTGCTTCTCGGTCATGGCCATGCCCAGGGTGACTCCCGCCTTGTGCGCCATGCCGACGTTGCGTGGGTCGTATTCGGTGGCGAGTACCTTGGGCAACCATTGCTCGGCCAGGTCCGGTTGCAGCCGCAACGCCGGCACACTGGCGAAGGTCATGGTCAACGGGCAGCCGCTGCCGGCCTCGGCCTGGCTATGCAGGTAGGTCATGCCGGCACGGGCCACATGGGCGCCGGGCTGGGGATGAGCCCAGGGCAGGGACGGCAGGCCATGCTCGATGGCGGTGCGCATCAGCTCGTGATAAGCGGGATGGAATTCCACCAGGTCGATGCGGTGGCCATAGCGGTCGTGGCTGTGGAACACCGGTTTGTTCTGGTTGGCCAGGAACCCCGCAGCCATCAACGGCCCGCCCGCCAGCGCGCCGTAGGCATCGATGCGCGACTCGGCCCAGCCACCGCCGCAGCGGCGCACCCACTCTTGCAGTGGCAGGTCGATACGCCACAGGTTGGCGCCGTCCAACGCAGGGGGCTGGTTGGTGACTTCGTGGGTCTCGGCGAACTGATGCAGGTTCATCGCGGGCTCCTGGGGGCGGGTTCCTGCCCCAGTGAAGCACGCTCATGGCCTGCGTCAAAGTGTCATTTCGGCCTAACTGCCGGCGCTTTCGCCCTGCGCCCGGACTAATAGCCAGCGATGCAGCGCTGCCTGCAACTCTTCGAAACGCACGGGGCGGTTCAGGCAGTCACTCATGCCCGCGTCGAGGCAGCGCTCCCGCTCATGGCGCTGGGCGATCACCGCCAGCACCGGCAAGCGCGCGCAGCCGGGCAACTCGCGCAGGCGCCGTGTAGTGGCGAAGGCGTCGGTCAGGGGCGTCTGGCAGTCCAGCAGCACGGCATCGAAACGCTCGCGGTGCAACAACTCAAGGGCGGTGATACCGTCGTCGGCGGTGCGCACCCGGTAACCGAGCTTCAGCAGCATGCCGCGAATCACCAATTGGTTGATGCTGTTGTCATCCACCAGCAATACCGTGCAGTCCTGTGGCTGGCGTTGCGGGCGCTGGGGCTCCGGGCGAAGGCCAGGCGGCGCGTTGCCGGCCAGGTGCACCAGGCCCAGCGGGACGCGCAACTCGAACCAGCTGCCGCGGCCCGGTTCGGAATGATGGTTGAGTTCGCCGCCCATCAGGTCGGCCAACTGCCTGCAAATCGCCAGGCCAATGCCCAGGCCGCCGTATTCGCGGGTCATGGACCCATCCACTTGGGAAAACCGCTGGTAGAGCGCTGCGTCGGCCAACTGGCTGAAGCCGATGCCGGTATCGCTGACCTTGAAGCTCAGCTCCAGGCTGTCGCCGGTGCGCGCCCCTGCCCGCACGCGCAAACCCACCGCGCCCTGGCGGGTAAACTTGATGGCATTGTCGAGCAAGCAACCCAGGCACAGCGCCAGCTTTTTCGAGTCACCCTGCAGGCGCTCCGGGAGGTCGCTGTCGGTTTCTACCGAGAACGCCAGGTGCTTGGCCTGGGCCGGCCGGGTGAACTGCATTTGCAGGTTGTCCAGCAATGCCTGTACGCCGAACGGCTCGTGCCGTGGGTAGAGCTTGCCGGCCTGCAATTCGGTGAGGATCAGGATGTCGTCGACCATGCGCATCATGTCCCGGGCAGAACCGGCGGCGGTCTGCTGGTACTGGGCAAGTTCGGCGTCCATGGGCACGGTCTGCATCAGTTCCAGCGAGCCGATGACACCGTTCATGGGCGTGCGCAGCTCGTGGGTGACGGTCGCCAGAAACTCATCCTTCAGGCGGTTGCTGTTGGCCAGTTGCTGGTTGAGCAGCTCCAGTTTCTGCCCGGCCTCCAACAGCACGCGGGCCTGCTGCTCGCGCATGGAATTGATGCGGTCGGCCAGCGCCAGCGACAACAACCCCACCTCCAGCGCCGAACCGATCTGGCTGGCGTACATGGTGATGAACACGTTGGGCAGGTAGCCCAGCACCATCAGGGTATTGATGATGCCGCCGGCCAGAAATGCCGTCCAGGCGATGATGAAGTAGCGCGCCAGACGTAACCCGCGCCACCAGGCGACCAGGCCCGCGCTGAAGATCACCACGGTGAATACCAGCGCCAGGGCCGTTGCCAGGCGCAGGGCCAGGGCGTAGGTGGACGCCAGGGACATGAGCATGGTGACCACGCCCCAGCCCATCAGTACCATCAAGGTGCGGTCCAGCCAGCGACTGTGCTCGGCCGTTTGCAGGAAGCTGCGGGCGAACTGGCTGCCGAACAACGCGGCGGAGCCGATCAGCAAGGGCGTGGACGCATTGGCCCACCAGGGGTTCTCCGGCCAGAAGTACTGCACCCCGGCACCATTGACCGACACCTGATACAGGCCGAACGAGGCGATGTAGAGGATGTAATACAGGTAGCTTCTGTCGCGCACGCTCAGGTAGATGAACAGGTTGTAGACCAGCATCCCCAGCAACACCCCGTAGATCAGCCCCAGCACATACAGGCGCGTGGGCTGCTCTTCCAGGTAGGCGGTGTACGACCACAGGTTCAGCGGCACCTGCACCGAGCCTTCGCTGTGGATACGCAGGTAAACCGTCTTCTGCTCGTTGGCGGGGAACGGGATGGCGAAGACGTAGTTGTTCTGCTTGATCTGGCGCACCGAATACGGCAACTCGTCGCCGGTGTGCTCGTTGAGGCGGTACGCGCCATGGGCGTCGGGCAGGAACAGCTCGATGCTGTCCATGGGCGGGTATGCCAGTTCCAGCAGCCAGTTGCCGACCGCGTCGGGCTCTCTGGGCACAAAGCGCAAGTCTACCCGCAGCCAGAACACCGAGCGCGAATAGCCGGCGTTGAGCACTGCCTCGCGCTGGCGGTGGAATTTATCGGCAAAGGCCGCGGAGGTGACCTGCTCGATGCTGGCCGTGCCATCGACGTCTTCGTAGACCTGCATCACGCGCCCCAGGGGAAGGGTGCGCGTGGACTCGTCGAAATCGAGCGCGCAGGCCAGCATCGGTAGCCAGCCCACCAGTAGTATCAGCAAATAGCGCATACAGCCCCAGCGTAGCCTGCACGAGCGCGTCAGGAAGCCCCCATTCCCTTTGAGACGACGTCGTCCGGCAGTGCCTGTTATCGGTTTCGGAGCACTCTAGCATAGCTTCTGGCCACTAGTGCATCACGGGTAAAAATTTGTATCAGAGGCTCTATAACAGTACTTTCAGCGACCACCGGTCGATTATTGCTGGCCATTTCGACAAAAAATCCGTTTGCGCCGCTCCGCCCCGCAAAAGCGTTTGGTGGTAAGCTCGCGCACCATGAATATCTATAGCTCCCGCCCCGTTGTCCTCTGTCTCTCCGGCCACGACCCCAGTGGCGGCGCCGGCTTGCAGGCAGATATCGAAGCCCTCATCGCCCAAGGTTGTCACGCGGCCCCCGCCGTGACCGCCCTGACCGTGCAGGACACCGTCAATGTCACCGACTTTCGCGTGCTGGACCGCGAGTGGGTACTGGCCCAGGCCAATGCCGTGCTCAACGATTCCGACGTGGCAGCGGTCAAGCTGGGCATGATCGGCTCGTTGGAAATGGTCGACACCGTGGTCGAACTGCTCAGCGCGCATCCGCACTTGCCCATGGTCTGCGACCCGGTACTGCGTGCGGGCGGCGGTGGCCGGCTGGGCAAGGACGAAGTCGGCTACGCCATGCGCGAGCGCCTGCTGCCCCTGGCCATCATCGCCACCCCGAACCTGCCTGAAGCCCGCATCCTGGCTGAACTGCCGGAAGGCAGCGCCGATGAGTGCGCGGAGAAACTGCTGCCCTACGTGCGGCATCTGCTGATCACCGGCGGCCACGGCGACGAGGTGGAAATCCATAACCGCCTGTACAGCCGCGACGGTCGACGCCAGACCTTCACCTGCCAGCGCCTGCCAGGCAGCTATCATGGTTCAGGCTGCACCCTGGCCAGCGCCCTGGCCGGTCGCCTGGCGCTGGGCGAGCAACTGGACAGCGCCGTGCAGTCGGCGCTCAATTACACATGGCGCACCCTGCGTGACGCCGAGCAACTGGGCAAGGGCCAATACGTGCCACGCCGGTTGCCGCTGGATTTCTGCTCCTGACGCCAGGCCATATTTTTTGAGGTGCGCTTGATGAAACTACGTGGCCTTTATGCCATTACCGACAGCAAACTGTTGGCCGGCAGGTTCCTTGATTACGTCAAGGCTGCCCTGGACGGTGGCGTCGTGTTGCTGCAATACCGCGACAAGACCAGTGACGAGGCCCGACGCCTGCGCGAGGCCGAAGCCCTGCGCAAACTATGCGAGTCCTACAAGACCCAGTTGATCATCAACGATGACCTGGAACTGGCTGCCAAGCTGGGCGTGGGCGTGCACCTGGGCCAGACCGACGGCCCGTTGACCCCGGCCCGTGCCCTGCTGGGCCGCAACGCCATCATTGGCTCCACCTGCCACGGGAAACTGCCCCTGGCCGAGCAGGCCGCCAAGGAAGGGGCCAGCTACGTGGCCTTCGGCGCCTTCTTCGACTCCAGCACCAAGCCCGATGCCGGCCTGGTGAGCCTGGACACCCTCAGCCAGGCCCGCGCCCAGCTCAAGCTGCCGATCTGCGCCATTGGCGGTATCACCCTGGACAACGCCCCGCTGCTGCTGGAACAGGGCGCCGACCTGCTGGCCGTGGTCAATGCCCTGTTCGGCGCCGAGACCGCCCAGGACGTGACACGCCGCGCGCGCGCCTTCAACGCCCTGTTCGAATCTGCCTGATCAACGAGATTACCTTTATGTCCCGCTCCGAAACGCTGTTCGCCAACGCCCAGAAACACATCCCCGGGGGCGTGAACTCGCCCGTGCGCGCTTTCAAGAGCGTTGGCGGCACGCCGCTGTTCTTCAAGCATGCCGCGGGTGCCTACGTCACCGACGAGGATGACAAGCGCTATGTGGACTACGTCGGTTCCTGGGGCCCGATGATCCTCGGCCACAGCCACCCCGACGTGCTGGAGGCGGTACGCAAGCAGCTGGAGCACGGCTTGTCATACGGCGCCCCGACCGAGATGGAAACCCAGATGGCCGACCTGGTCTGCTCGCTGGTACCGTCCATGGAAATGGTGCGCATGGTCAGCTCGGGCACCGAGGCCACCATGAGTGCCATCCGCCTGGCCCGTGGTTTCACCGGCCGCGACAGCATCATCAAATTCGAGGGCTGCTACCACGGCCACTCCGACAGCCTGCTGGTCAAGGCCGGGTCCGGTGCCCTGACCCTGGGCGTGCCCAGCTCGCCCGGCGTGCCGGCGGCGTTCGCCAAACACACCCTGACCCTGCCCTTCAACAATCTGGCGGCGGTCGCCGAGATGCTCGCCGACGTGGGCGAGGAAGTGGCGTGCATCATCGTCGAGCCGGTGGCCGGCAACATGAACTGCGTGCCACCAGCGCCGGGTTACCTGCAAGGCCTGCGCGAACTGTGCGACCAGCATGGCGTGGTGCTGATCTTCGACGAAGTGATGACCGGTTTCCGCGTGGCCCTGGGGGGCGCCCAGGCGCACTACGGCGTGACCCCGGACCTGAGCACCTTCGGCAAGATCATTGGCGGCGGCATGCCGGTGGGCTGTTTCGGTGGCAAGCGCGAGATCATGTCGCACATCGCCCCGCTGGGCCCGGTATACCAGGCCGGCACCCTGTCGGGTAACCCACTGGCCATGGCCGCCGGCCTGACCACCCTGAACCTGATCAGCCGCCCGGGCTTCCATGACGAGCTGAGCGACTACACCGCCCGCTTGCTCGATGGCCTGCAACAGCGCGCCGATGCGGCTGGCATTCCGTTCGTGACCACCCAGGCAGGTGGCATGTTCGGCCTGTACTTCAGCGGTGCCGACGACATCGTCACCTTCGAGGACGTGATGGCCAGCGACGCCGAGCGCTTCAAGCGCTTCTTCCACCTGATGCTGGAAGGCGGCGTGTACCTGGCGCCGAGCGCCTTCGAAGCGGGCTTCACCTCCATCGCCCATGGCGACGCCGAGCTAAAAATCACCCTGGACGCCGCCGAACGCGCTTTTGCCGCCCTGAAATAATCCCTGCGCCGGCTGGACGAAGCCTTGCGATGGCTGCTACACACTCTGTAGCAGCCATTGCAAGGCCGCGTCATAGCCCCGCAGAGCAGAAAAACGAGTAAAGACTTTGTAAGGACGGCCCGGCTTATTTCATAATGCCCTACCAGTCCATTGTCCTGGCCGGGTCCGCCCGTTTCCTGTTGAGGTAAGTCGATCCCCATGAACCGCACCGGCCGCGCCCTTGCCCTGGGCTGCCTGTTGCTCCTTCAGCCGCTGCTGGCGACCGCAGGCGGCAACTCGTTGTTGATTCCGGCGGTGGGTCGCTGCACCCTCAACACCCAGCCCCAGGACCTGCCACAGGCCCTGGCTGCCTGCCAGCAGGCGGCCAAGTCGGGCGACGCCCAGGCACAATACGAGTTGGGTCAGTTCTACTACGATGGCACGGCCACGCCCCGCGACCTGGGCCAGGCCCTCAATTACTTCGAGCAGGCCTCGTTGCAAGGCCATGCCGATGCGCAATACCACCTGGGCATGATGTTCTTCCACGGCGAAGGCGTCGCCGCCAACAATATCCAGGCTTATATCGTGCTGAAGATGGCGGCCGTCAACGGCGCCGAGGATGCCCTGGACGTCGCCGACGAAGTGGCCGCGCAGATGCCGCGCGACCAGTTGGAGACAGCGACCCAGGTACTGGGGCAGATCTTCCGCAAATACCTGCTGGAACTGCAGACCGCCGACGGGCGTTCGCCTTTCTCGCCGCTGCCTTGAGCCGCGTCCTCACACCATCGGATAACGCTTGAACAGCTCCGTCTCTTCCAACCGCGCCGCGTGGGCCTGCAGGGCGGGGAAATCGGCCGCCTTGACTACGTCAGCGACCATCAACTGAATGAACGACCAGGCGACTGCGCTGCCGATGGCCGCCTGATCCAGGCTGTGCCCCGCGGCGTTGGCGTAGTGCTTATCCAGCGCATCGCACGCGGCCAGCAGCTGGCGCGTCACCCGGTCCACCCAAGGCAGATGGCGCTTCTCCTCGGGGCGCAGGTTGCGCTCGTAAACGATCTGCACCGCCTTCTCGCACGCCGCCAGCGCCAGCCCGACGACCTCCAGTGCCTTGCCGAGTGCCGCTGGGTGGTGTGGCAACTGCTTGCGGCCTTCGGCGGCCTGGGCTTCGAAATAGCCGATGATCACGGTGGAGTCCATCAGCACGGTGCCGTCGTCCAGCACCAGGCTAGGCGCCTTGACCACCGGGTTGATCGCGGCGAAGGCTTCGAAAGTGCTGAACACCGATAACGCCTGGTGTTCGAACGCCACGCCGTACAGGTCGAGGGAAATCGCCGTGCGGCGAACGTAGGGTGAATCCAGCATGCCTATCAGTTTCATCCATTACTCTCCTTAGTGAGGGGAACCTGGGGCGCGCGCCGGGGCGGTTATTTCTCCGGCATCGGCATCGGAAACGGCATGACGTTGCTGGGGCCACGGGCCTCGCTGATCTTCGGCGTGCCCAGGCGCTCCACTTCGTCGATGCGCACAATGGAGTGCATGGGCACGAAACTGCGCACCACGCCTTCGAACTGTGCCTTGAGTTTTTCCTCGCTGGGGTCCACGACGACCTGGGTGCGCTCGCCAAAGACGAATTCCTCGATTTCCAGGAAGCCCCACAGATCGCTCTGGAAGATTTGCTTGGCGTACATTTCGAACACCTGGCCCTGGTTGAGGAAAATCACTTTGTAGATCGGAGCTTCGCGTTTGGTCATCTTGGGTGGGCAACAGTCGGGGGTGGTAAAGAGGGCGAAAACTATAGCACAGGCGCCGGGCAGGCAATGCTAGGAAGGTCGGGCTTGCGGCCCTATAATGTGCGGTTCGTTGAACGACCAGATGATCCCCCATGGCCAAGAAGCTTTACATCGAAACCCACGGTTGCCAGATGAACGAGTACGACAGCTCGCGCATGGTCGACCTGCTGGGTGAACATCAAGCCCTGGAGGTCACCGCCCGGGCGGAAGACGCCGACGTCATCCTGTTGAACACCTGCTCGATCCGCGAGCGGGCCCAGGACCGCGTGTACTCGCAACTGGGCCGCTGGCGCGAGCTGAAGCTGGCCAACCCGGAGATGGTCATCGCCGTGGGCGGCTGCGTGGCCAGCCAGGAGGGCGAGGCCATCCGTGACCGCGCGCCCTACGTGGACGTGGTGTTCGGCCCGCAAACCCTGCACCGGCTGCCGGAAATGATCGACGCCGCGCGCGTGACCAAACTACCCCAGGTGGATATTTCCTTCCCCGAGATCGAGAAATTCGACCACCTGCCAGAGCCGCGCATCGATGGCCCCACCGCGTATGTGTCGGTGATGGAAGGCTGCAGCAAGTACTGCACCTTCTGCGTGGTGCCTTACACCCGCGGTGAAGAAGTCAGCCGGCCGTTCGACGACGTCATCGCCGAAGTCATCCACCTGGCCGAGAACGGCGTGCGGGAAGTGACCCTGCTGGGCCAGAACGTCAATGGCTACCGCGGCCTCACCGAGGACGGCCGCCTGGCCGACCTGGCCGAGTTGATCCGCGTAGTGGCGGCCGTCGAGGGTATCGACCGTATCCGCTACACCACCTCGCACCCGCTGGAGTTCTCCGACAGCCTGATCCAGGCCCACGCCGAAGTGCCGGAACTGGTGAAACACCTGCACTTGCCGGTGCAGTCGGGCTCCGACCGCGTGCTGGCGGCCATGAAGCGCAACCACACGGTACTGGAATACAAGTCCAAGCTGCGCAAGCTCAAGGCCGCGGTGCCGGGCATCTGCATCAGCTCGGACTTCATCGTTGGCTTCCCCGGTGAAACCGAGAAAGATTTCGAGCAGACCATGAAGCTGGTGGCCGACGTGGGCTTCGACTTCTCCTATTCGTTCGTCTACAGCCAGCGCCCCGGCACCCCGGCCGCAGACCTTGCCGACGACACCCCGGAGGCGCTGAAGAAGCAACGCCTGGAGGCCTTGCAGCACCGTTTGAACCAGCAGGGCTTCGAGATCAGCCGACAGATGGTGGGTACCACCCAGCGGATTCTGGTCACCGACTACTCGCGCAAGGACCCTGGCGAGCTGCAGGGGCGTACCGAGAACAACCGCATCGTCAATTTCGCCTGCCTCGACGCCACGCTGATCGGCCAGTTCGTCGACGTGCACATCGGCGAAGCGCGCCCCCACTCGCTGCGCGGCACCCTGATCTGACCGGTCACTGAGCAGCGGTCGTGGCCGCGCCAGCGCTGCATGGGGCGCGCCTGAAAGGGCCCCCATGCAGCAGGCCGCAGGCTGCGTGCGCAGCGTTAGATGACCACTGGACATCTGGGGCCTTTCGCCGCTGGCCCGCTGGGGTTATCCTTAAATCCAACTCAATTGCCGTCGGGCGGCTAAAAACGACCTTGAACGCACCCATAGAACCTCATCGTTTCATCCTCGAGCCCTTTGAAGCTCGCCGTTTCGCCAACCTCTGCGGGCAGTTCGACGAGCATCTGCGCCTGATCGAACAACGCCTGGAAATCGAGATCCGCAACCGCGGCAATCAGTTCGAGCTGATTGGCGAACCCAAGCACACCACCTCCGCCGAACACCTGTTGCGCCGCTTGTACCGTGAGACCAAGGCCACCGAGCTGTCTCCGGACCTGGTGCACCTGTACCTGCAGGAATCGGCCATCGAAGAGCTGGACAACCCTGCCAACAACGAAGTGCCGGTGTCGTTGCGCACGCGCAAGGGCATGATTCGCCCGCGCGGGCTGAACCAGCAGCGCTACGTCAAGGAAATCCTGGGTAACGACATCAACTTCGGGATCGGCCCGGCCGGTACCGGCAAGACCTACCTGGCCGTTGCCTGCGCCGTGGATGCCCTGGAACGCGAACAGGTGCGGCGTATCCTGCTGGTGCGCCCGGCTGTGGAAGCCGGCGAGAAACTCGGCTTCCTGCCCGGCGACCTGGCGCAGAAAATCGACCCGTACCTGCGCCCGCTCTACGACGCGCTGTACGAGATGCTGGGCTTCGAACACGTGGCCAAGCTCATCGAGCGCCAGGTGATCGAGATCGCTCCGCTGGCCTACATGCGCGGCCGTACGCTGAACAACAGCTTCATCATTCTCGACGAAAGCCAGAACACCACCGTCGAGCAGATGAAGATGTTCCTGACCCGCATCGGTTTCGGCTCTACCGCCGTGATCACCGGCGACATCACCCAGGTCGACCTGCCCAAGGGCACCAAGTCCGGCCTGGCCCATGTCATCGAAGTGCTGGACGGCGTGCCAGGCATCAGCTTCACCCACTTCAAGCCCAAGGACGTGGTGCGCCACCCGCTGGTACAGCGCATCGTCGAAGCCTACGAGCGCTTCGATGCCCGTACCCCGGAACAGGACAACCGCCGCAATGGTTGAACTGGACCTGCAGGTTGCCACCAATGACCCGGTACCCAGCGAGACGTTGTTCCAGCAATGGTGCGAAACCGCGCTGGGCATGCGCAAAGGTGATTCGGAGCTGACCATCCGCCTGGTGGACGTGCCCGAAGGGCGCGAGCTGAACAACACCTACCGTCACAAGGATTACGCCACCAACGTCCTGTCCTTCCCTGCGGACGTGCCTGACGACATGCTTGACATCCCCCTGCTTGGCGACCTGGTGATCTGCGTGCCGGTGGTGGAGCGCGAGGCCGCCGAGCAAGGCAAGTCACTGGAAGCCCACTGGGCGCACCTGGTCATCCACGGCTGCTTGCACCTGCTTGGTTTCGACCATGAAGAAGACGAGGAAGCCGAGGAGATGGAAGGCCTGGAACGAGAGTTGCTTGCCCAGTTGGGTCATCCCGACCCGTATGCAGACGACGATGAACACTAATATTCACCACCGAAACAGCAAGGATCACGAGAAAAGGGCCATGAGCGAAGATCGATCGAGCAACGGGCAAAAGTCATGGCTGGGTAAAATCACCCAGGCTTTTGCCCATGAGCCGAAAAACCGCCAGGAGCTGCTGGAGCTGCTGCGCGAAGCCCACCAGAACAAGCTGCTCGACAGCGAAGCGCTGACCATCGTCGAAGGCGCTATCCAGGTTGCCGACCTGCAAGTGCGCGACATCATGGTGCCGCGCTCGCAGATGATCAGCATCAAGTCGACCCAGACACCTCGCGAATTCCTGCCCGCGGTGATCGACGCCGCCCACTCCCGCTACCCGGTCATCGGCGACAGCCATGACGATGTGATCGGCGTGCTGCTGGCCAAGGACCTGCTGCCCCTGATCCTTCAGGAAAACGGCGACAGTTTCAACATCAAGGACCTGCTGCGCCCGGCCACCTTCGTGCCCGAGTCCAAGCGCCTGAACGTGCTGCTGCGCGAATTCCGCGCCAACCACAACCACATGGCCATCGTCATCGACGAATACGGCGGCGTGGCCGGCCTGGTGACCATCGAGGACGTGCTGGAGCAGATCGTCGGTGACATCGAGGACGAGCACGATGTGGAAGAAGACAGCTACATCAAGCCCCTGCCCAGCGGCGACTTCCTGATCAAGGCGCTGACGCCGATCGAGAACTTCAACGAGTTCTTCGACAGCGAATTCTCCGATGACGAATTCGACACGGTGGGCGGCCTGGTGATGAGCGCCTTCGGCCATTTGCCCAAGCGCAACGAGACCACGGAGATCGGCGCTTACCGCTTCCGCATTCTCAACGCCGACAGCCGCCGGATACACTTGCTGCGTCTGACCCCCATCTCCCGCTGAAAACGCATTAAGGATCACAATGCGCTGGATCACCCGCCCCGGCTGGCCCGGTAACCTGCTGGCCGTGGCGGCCGGTGCACTGACCCCACTGGCCCTCGCGCCTTTCAACATCTGGCCGCTGTCGCTGCTGTCCTTGGCGCTGCTGTACCTGGGCCTGCGCGGGCTTGGCCCGCGCCAGGCTGCCGGGCGTGGCTGGTGCTATGGCTTCGGCCTGTTCGGCGCCGGCACCAGCTGGATCTACGTCAGCATCCACAACTTCGGTGGCGCCTCGGTACTGCTGGCCGGCTTGCTCATGCTCGCGTTCAGCATGGCCGTGGCGCTGTTCTTCGCCCTGCCCGCCTGGCTGTGGGCGCGCTGGCTGCGCCGCAACGAGGCGCCGCTGGCCGATGCCCTGGCTTTCGGTTCACTGTGGGTGGCCCAGGAGGCCTTCCGCGGCTGGTTCCTCACCGGCTTTCCCTGGCTCTACGCCGGTTACAGCCAGCTCGACGCGCCCCTGGCCGGGCTGGCGCCGGTCGGCGGCCTGTGGCTGGTGTCGTTCGTGCTGGCCCTGAGCGCCGCGCTGCTGTGCAACCTCCACCGCCTGCGCCAGCGCAAGGGCGCCCTCGCCGGAGCGCTGGTGCTGCTGGCTGGCCCCTGGCTCATCGGCCAGGGCCTCAAGCACCACGCCTGGACCGAGCCGTTGGGCCAGCCCCTGAGTGTGGCGGCGGTGCAGGGCAACATCGAGCAGGAAATGAAATGGGACCCAGCCCAGGTCGATGCACAACTGGCGCTGTACCGTGACATGACCTTCACGGCCAAGCGCACCGACCTGATCATCTGGCCGGAAACCGCGGTGCCGATCCTGATGGACAATGCCCAGGGCTACCTCGACATGATGGGCAACTTCGCCAGCAGCCGGAATTCGGCGCTGATCACCGGCGTGCCGATCCGCCAGCTGGTGCGCCACGAGAAGAAGTACTTCAACGGCATCACCGTGACGGGCCAGGGCGACGGCACCTACTTGAAACAGAAGCTGGTGCCCTTTGGTGAGTACGTGCCGCTGCAGGACATGCTGCGCGGGCTGATCGCGTTCTTCGACCTGCCGATGTCGGACTTCGCCCGCGGGCCGGCCGACCAGGCGCTGCTGCAAGCCAAGGGCTACGCGATCGCGCCCTTCATCTGCTATGAAGTAGTGTACCCGGAGTTCGCCGCTGGCGAAGCCGCGCGCAGCGATCTGCTGCTGACCATCAGCAACGACACCTGGTTCGGCACCTCCATCGGGCCACTGCAACACCTGCAGATGGCACAGATGAGGGCGCTGGAGGCCGGCCGCTGGATGATTCGCGCCACCAACAATGGCGTGACCGCGCTGATCAACCCGTATGGCGAAATCACCGAGCAGATCCCGCAATTCCAGAAAGGCATCCTGTATGGCGAGGTGGTGCCGATGCATCAGCTCACGCCGTACCTGCAATGGCGCTCATGGCCCCTGATCATCCTGTGCCTGCTGCTGTTTGGCTGGGCGTTGCTGGCCAGCCGTATCGCCAAGACCGTATGACCCCGTCGCCCCGCCCCAACAGGTCTCGATTAACCTGTTGGGGCGGGGGCAAGCTCGGGAAACGGCCGCGCCGCCAATCAACGGTAGAACAAACGATACCCGACCAACCCCACTGCCTCGTTCAGCAACTGCCCGCTCTGCCAGAACGCCTTGCCTTCCGGCATCCAGCCACCCAAAGGGCGGGCGTTGTCGATACCCAGGAAACCCACTGGCGCACTCACCACGTCCAGGCCGGCATGCTCGAAGCTCCAGCGTGCCCGGGGCATGTGCCAGGCCTGGGTCACCACCACCACACGATGGATGCCCTGGGCCTTGAGTATCTCGGCGCTCATGGTCGCGTTTTCCCAGGTGGTGCGGCTGGCGCCTTCCTGCCAGCGGGTCGGCACGCCGAAGTCATTTTGCAATGAAGTGGCCATGATCCAGGCCTCGCTCGGTGGCGAACCATAGTGCAGCCCGCCGGAGGTCAACACCGGCAGCCCGGACGCCTTGGCCAGGCGCGCGGCGTAACGCACGCGTTCGAGGTTCACGCCGGTGGGCTGGTCTTCACCGCCCCAGGCCGGGTCGCCGCGCTCCCGGCCTGCGCCCAGTATCACGATGGCGTCGGCGCGGCGCGCCAACTGCGGCCATTGTTCAGCGCTCAGCGCCGGTTCCTGCTCCAGCGCATGGGCTGCCAGTTGCACTGCCCGCGGCATGCTCATCAGCCAGAGCCCGCCAAGTCCTGCCACGAAACAGGCACAAGCCAGCCGAGGGCGCGAACGACGCAGCCACCAGGCCAGCAGCAGGAAGATGAAAAGAATACCTGGGGGCAACAGCAACTGTTTGATGAAGTAACGAAAAGGCATCGAGCATCTCCTGAGATGCTCGAAGCCTAAGGGTAACAACGGGATACAACAATAAGGATGTGCCGGGGGCGTGCAGGCGTGTGCATCACCTCGGCACTTACTTGAACTGCATCGACCTGGATTTGCTGGCGGGCCTTTTCGGCGCCTTGTCCTTGATCCACACTACGTTGCTGTTGCTGGCCGGCGGCACGGCGTCCCTGGGGTCGCGCACCACCGCACCGGCCTGCAGGCCCACGGGCATGGTGTCCAGGTAGGCATTGATCAACTCTACCTCGGCACGGCTGAGGCCGCGCAGTTCCAGTTCGGCGGGGGCTTCGTTGCGCAAACGTACCGAGGTCCTGGCAACATCCAGGGCCAGGCCCAGACGATCGATCAAACGTTCAAACAGCTCCGGCTTCATCCCTTTAACATGTGACTCAACCATCCGTTCACCTCATTGAAAATAAATCACGTTCCCCATTGATGAGCTTAGCGGCGCAGGCGAAACCGGCCCGCCGCCGCGACCAACGGCCAACGCCTGCGGGCATTTGCTGGCGTTCGGGCGCCTGGGGGCAGCGTGGTTTGATGCAATCAGGGTTTCCCACCTTCGAGTGGGGTCATGTATGCTACGGCGTTTAAAGATCGCCGCCGGATTGCCGGGTGTAGCGGATTTCACGCTGCCTGGATAAGGTCACCCATTTCTCAGCGCAAAGTAGCCATGCACGAACTCTATCAGCCCCGCGAAATCGAAGCCGCCGCCCAGTCGTTCTGGGACGAGCAAAAGTCCTTTGAAGTAAGTGAACAGCCAGGCAAGGAGACCTTCTACTGCCTGTCGATGTTCCCCTACCCCAGCGGCAAGCTACACATGGGGCACGTGCGCAACTACACCATCGGCGACGTGATCTCGCGCTACCACCGCATGCAGGGCAAGAACGTCCTGCAGCCAATGGGTTGGGACGCCTTCGGCATGCCGGCGGAAAACGCCGCCATGAAGAACAAGGTCGCGCCGGCCAAGTGGACCTACGAGAACATCGCCTACATGAAGACCCAGCTCAAGAGCCTGGGCCTGGCGATCGACTGGTCGCGCGAAGTCACCACCTGCAAGCCCGACTACTACCGGTGGGAGCAGTGGCTGTTCACCCGCCTGTTCGAGAAAGGCGTGATCTACCGCAAGAACGGTACCGTGAACTGGGACCCGGTAGACCAGACCGTATTGGCCAACGAACAGGTCATCGACGGCCGCGGCTGGCGTTCGGGCGCGCTGATCGAGAAGCGCGAAATCCCGATGTACTACTTCAAGATCACCGCCTACGCCGAAGAGCTGCTGGAAAGCCTCGACGAACTGCCGGGCTGGCCTGAGCAGGTCAAGACCATGCAGCGCAACTGGATCGGCAAGTCCCGCGGCATGGAAGTGCAGTTCCCGTACGACCAGGCGTCCATCGGCGAAGCCGGTGCCCTGAAAGTCTTCACCACCCGCCCTGACACCCTGATGGGTGCCACCTACGTGGCCGTGGCCGCCGAGCACCCGCTGGCCACCCTGGCGGCGCAGAACGACCCTGAGCTGCAAGCGTTCATCAATGAATGCAAGAGCGGCAGCGTCGCCGAAGCCGACGTCGCCACCCAGGAAAAGAAGGGCATGCCGACGCCGCTGTTCGTCGAGCACCCGCTGACCGGTGAAAAGCTGCCGGTATGGGTCGCCAACTATGTGCTGATGCACTACGGCGACGGTGCGGTCATGGCTGTTCCGGCGCACGATGAGCGTGACTTCGAGTTCGCCACCAAGTACAGCCTGCCGATCAAGTCGGTGGTGCGTACCAGCGCTGGCGACAGCAACCCTGCGCCGTGGCAGGAGGCCTATGGCGAGCACGGCACCCTGATCAACTCCGGTGAGTTCGACGGCCTGGACTTCGCCGGCGCTTTCGATGCCATCGAAGTGGCACTGATCAAGAAGGAACTCGGCAAGTCGCGCACCCAGTTCCGCCTGCGCGACTGGGGCATCAGCCGTCAGCGCTACTGGGGCTGCCCGATCCCGATCATCCACTGCGACAGCTGTGGCGACGTGCCCGTGCCGGAAGACCAACTGCCGGTCAAATTGCCGGAAGACGTGGTGCCGGACGGCGCTGGCTCGCCACTGGCGCGCATGCCTGAATTCTACGCGTGCACCTGCCCGAAATGCGGTGCGGCGGCCAAGCGTGAAACCGACACCATGGACACTTTCGTGGAATCGTCCTGGTACTACGCCCGCTACGCCTCGCCTCAATACGAAGGCGGCATGGTCGACCCGGCCGCGGCCAACCACTGGCTGCCGGTGGACCAGTACATCGGTGGTATCGAACACGCCATCCTGCACCTGCTGTACGCGCGCTTCTTCCACAAGCTGATGCGCGACGAAGGCCTGGTCAGCTCCAACGAGCCGTTCAAGAACCTGCTGACCCAGGGCATGGTGGTCGCCGAGACCTACTACCGCCTGGAAGAAAACGGCGGCAAGACCTGGTTCAACCCGGCCGACGTGGAGCTGGAACGCGACAGCAAGGCCAAGGTCATCAGCGCCAAGCTGATCAGCGACGGCCTGCCGGTGGAAATCGGTGGCACCGAGAAGATGTCCAAGTCCAAGAACAACGGTGTTGACCCGCAGTCGATGATCGACCAGTACGGTGCCGACACCTGCCGCCTGTTCATGATGTTCGCTTCGCCGCCCGACATGAGCCTGGAATGGTCCGACTCGGGTGTGGAAGGCTCGCATCGCTTCATGCGCCGCGTCTGGCGCCTGGCCCAGGCCCACGTCGGCCAGGGCCTGCCAGCCGCCCTGGATATCGCCAGCCTGTCGGACGAGCAGAAGGTCATCCGCCGCGCCACGCACCTGGCCATCAAGCAGGCCAGCCAGGATATTGGCCAGCACCACAAATTCAACACCGCCATCGCCCAGGTGATGACCCTGATGAACGTGCTGGAAAAGGCGCCGCAAGCCACCGAACAGGACCGCGCCCTGATTCAGGAAGGCCTGGAAACCGTGACCCTGCTGCTGGCCCCGATCACCCCGCACATCTGCCATGAACTGTGGAATGCGCTGGGCCACGTCGGCGCCGTCATCGACGCCGGCTGGCCGGTACTGGACGACAGCGCCCTGGTCCAGGACAGCCTGCAACTGGTCATCCAGGTCAACGGCAAGCTGCGTGGCCAGATCGAGATGCCGGCCAGTGCCACCCGCGAAGAAATCGAAGCCGCCGCCCGGGTCAACGAAAACGTGCTGCGCTTCATCGATGGCCTGACGATCCGCAAGGTCATCGTCGTGCCTGGCAAACTGGTCAATATCGTCGCCAGCTGATCGGATCAGCGCGCCCGGGCGACCGGGCGCCATATACAGAGTCGGCCCACAAGGTTTCTAGGGAGCATCAAGATGATCAAACGCAATCTACTGGTTATGGGCCTGGCCGTGCTGCTGGGCGCCTGCGGTTTCCAGTTGCGCGGCACCGGCACCAACGAACTGGCGCTCAAAGAACTGAACGTCACCGCTCGCGATGCCTACGGCCCGACCGTTACCCAACTGCGCAAGCAGCTCAGCGCCAGCGGCGTGAAGGTCTATGACGGCGCACCGTACAAACTGGTGCTGAGCCGTGAAGACGAGCAACAGCGTTCGGCCAGCTACACCAGCGGTACGCGCTCGGCTGAATACGAGCTGACCACTACCCTGAGCTATGACATCGTCGGCCACGAGAACCTGAACCTGCTCAGCGACAAGATCATCGTCGACAAGACCTACACCCAGGACAGCAACAACCTGGCAGGTTCCGACCAGGTGGCCCAGGAGACTCGCTCGGAAATCCGCCGCGAGCTGATCCAGCGCCTGATGCTGCGCCTGCAGCAGATCACCCCGCAGCAGTTGGACAAGCTGCAGGTCGAAGCTGACGCCAAGGCCAAGGCCCTGGCCGAGCAGGAAGCCGAAGCCCAGCGCATCCGTGATGCGACGCCGCAACAGTCACCTCTCCAGATCCCTTCGAAGTAAAAGAGGAACGGGGCGCTCAGGCGCCCCTTCTTTCATCACCATGAAACTGACCCCCGCCCAGCTCAACAAACACCTGCAAGGCAGCCTGGCGCCGATCTACGTGATCAGCGGCGACGACCCGTTGCTGTGCCAGGAAGCCGCCGACGCGGTGCGCAGTGCCGCACGTGCCCAAGGTTTCGATGAACGCCAGGTATTCAGCGCCGACGCCAATTTCGACTGGGGCACCCTGCTGCAAGCCGGCGCCAGCCTGTCGCTGTTCGCCCAGCGGCGGCTGCTGGAACTGCGCCTACCCTCGGGAAAACCCGGTGACAAGGGCGCCGCGGCGTTGATCGAATACTGCAACCGCCCGGCCGAGGACACCCTGCTGCTCATCAGCCTGCCCAAGCTGGATGGCAGTGCCCAGAAGACCAAGTGGGGCAAGGCCCTGGTCGACGGCCAGCAGACCCAGTTCGTGCAAATATGGCCGGTGGACGCCAACCAGCTGCCGCAATGGATTCGCCAGCGCCTGTCCCAGGCCGGGCTCGCGGCGCAGCAAGATGCCGTGGAGCTGATCGCTGCACGGGTGGAGGGCAACCTGTTGGCCGCCGCCCAGGAAATCGAGAAGCTCAAGCTGCTGGCCGAAAACAACCAGGTCACCTTGGAAACCGTGCAGTCGGCAGTCGCCGACAGTGCCCGCTTCGATGTGTTCGGCCTGGTGGATGCGGTGCTCAATGGCGAAGCCGCCCACGCCTTGCGCATGCTCGAAGGCCTGCGCGGCGAAGGCGTGGAGCCACCGGTCATTCTGTGGGCCCTGGCCCGCGAACTGCGGACCCTGGCCAACATTGCCCTGCAATACAGCCAAGGCACGCCGCTGGACAAAGCCTTCAGCAGCGCCAAGCCGCCCGTCTGGGACAAACGCAAACCGCTGATGAGCAAGGCCCTGCAACGTCATTCGGCCAAACGCTGGGGTGAACTGCTGCAGGACGCCCAGCACATCGATGCACAGATCAAGGGCCAGGCCCAGGGGTCGGTGTGGATCAGCCTGTCGCGCCTGTCCCTGTTGATGGCCGGGCAGCGCAACGTACTTCCTGCGCAATAGCCCACGTAGCCTGCTCGGGCCACAGGGATTGCGCGGGACCGTGATCGGCGTATGATCGGCGCTCCAGTCAAGGAGTGCCGTCATGAGCAAAAAGCGCCCCAACAAGGCCAAATCCATCGTCGCCCAACCCCTGTTCCGCAGCCGCCAGGAACGACCCGCCAAGGGCAAGTGCAGCTACCAACGCGAAGCCTTCCAGTCGAAAAACTGGGAGGCTTCTCCTTTTCTGGCAGCCTGAAAACACCGTTTACCACGAACTTTCCTACGCGTTGCCCCTCGCCCCCCGCTCTCATGATATGGTCCGCATCTGACTTGAAATACCTGGACCTGTGAATGTCTCTTCGTCGTCTCCAGCGTGTGCAAATGCGTCATCTGCTCGCTGCCTCCACCCTCGTTCTGCTGGGCGCCTGCGCTGAAAAGCCAACGGTTGCCGCCGATGCCCTGCCCACCCCTGCGCAAAAGACCTCGCCGGTCGCCCCGCTGACCACCGCCGCCCCTGTGGACACCGATGGCGTGATGCTGCCCAGTGAAACCTTCGCCCAGTGGGAAGACGGCTTCCGCCAGCAGGCGTTGCAGGCCGGCATCCGCCCGGACGTGTTCGACCGCGCCTTCACTGGCGTCACCCCGGACCCGAGTGTGGTCAAGGCCGACCGCAGCCAGCCGGAGTTCACCCGCCCGGTGTGGGAATACCTGGACGGCGCCATCTCGCCAGTACGCGTTCGCAAGGGCCAGGCGCTGATGAACCAGTACGGCGATGACTTGCAGCGCATCGAGCAGCGCTATGGCGTCGACCGTCAGGCCTTGGTGGCGGTGTGGGGCATGGAGAGCAGCTTCGGCCAGTTCCAGGGCGACAAGTCGGTGATCCGCTCGCTGGCGACCCTGGCGTACGAAGGCCGCCGCCAAGGTTTCGCCCAGGACCAGTTGATCGCTGCCCTGCAGATTCTGCAGAACGGTGACATCCAGCCCGAGGCCATGCTGGGCTCCTGGTCGGGTGCGATGGGCCAGACCCAGTTCATCCCCACCACCTACAACTCCCATGCCGTGGACTTCGACGGCGATGGCCGCCGCGATATCTGGAACAGCGCGCCAGACGCCCTGGCCTCCACCGCGCATTACCTGCAAAGCTCGGGCTGGCAACGTGGCCAGCCCTGGGGCTTCGAAGTGCAATTGGCCCCCGGTTTCGACTACGCCCAGGCCGATGGCGCCCTGCGCAAGCCAGTGGCCGAATGGCTGCTGATGGGCGTGAAGCTACCGGCGGGTACGCGCTTGCCTGCCGGTAGCGAACAGCTTTCGGCCGCCCTGCTGCTGCCCGCGGGTTACCGTGGCCCGGCGTTCCTGGTGCTGGACAACTTCCGCGCCATTCTCAAGTACAACAATTCATCGTCCTACGCCCTGGCCGTGAGCCTGCTGGCCCAGCGCTTCGACGGTGGCGGGTACGTGATGGGCGATTGGCCGCGCGATGACCTGCCGTTGAGCCGTACCGAGCGTATCGAGCTGCAAACGTTGTTGACGGCCAAGGGTTATGAGGCCGGCAACCCGGACGGTATCATCGGCGCCAACACCCGCAAGGCCATTCGCCTGGCGCAACAGTCGCTGGGGTGGCCGGCCGATGGCTACGCCAACCACAAGCTACTGGATAGCCTGCGCCAGCCTTGAAACAGGTGTCGCGCTCTTCCCGAGCTTCGCCCGGCCCCACAGTCGATCACGTGGGGCCAGGCGACACCGTTACCTGACTACATCCTGTTCCAGCATCAAGGTCTTCTGCCCTGCGTCCAGGCGTACCTGGGCGCCCAAGGGCAGGGTCAGGTTCGGGTCGCAATGGCCACTGCGCCAACCGGCCAGCACTGGAATCCCCATGGGCTCGAAGATTTCCTTGAGCAATGGCGTTAGCCGTGGCACATCCAGCCCGGCGAAATCCCCCACCAATACCCCGCGAAGCCCCTTGAAGCGCCCGGCAAGGCGCAGTTGCGTCAACAGCCGATCAACCCGGTAGAGGGGCTCGCCAACGTCCTCCAGAAACAATATGGCGCCTTGCAGGTCGATTTCGTAATCGGTGGCCAGGGTGGCGCAGATCATCGACAGGTTGCCGCCGGTCAACCGACCGCTGGCTACCCCATGCTCGATGCAGGTCAAGGGGTGCGCCACGGGGTGGGCCAGCAGGTCACCCTTGCGCAGTTGCCCGCGCAACAAGCGGCGCATGGAGTCCTCAGTCGGTGGCTGGCGGTTGGCCAACAGGTCTGAGGTGAGCATCGGCCCGTGGAAGGTGACGAAGTTGCAGTAGCGGGCAAACGCCAGGTGCAAGGCCGTGACGTCGCTGTAGCCGATGAAGGGCTTGGCGTGCCGGGTGATCAGGTCATAGTCGATTTTATCCAACAGCCGCGGCGTGCCGTAGCCCCCGCGCAGGCAGATGATGGCGTCTATGTCCGGGTCGGCGAAGGCGTCATGCAGGTCGCGCAGGCGCACGGCATCGCTGCCCGCCAGGTAGCCCTGGTGTTCGAGCACACCCGGGTAGACCTTCAGCGCATGGCCCCGGCTGCTGACCCAACGCTGCGCGGCCTCCACACTGAATTCCTTGGGGCCGGCCGGCGCGATCAGGGCGATCTGCGCCTGGGTGGGCACGCGACGCGGCAAAGCGGCGGGCGTGTGTGTGTGTTTCATTCGTCAGGCTCCTTGCGTTGATCGAAGATGCCTACTGTAGAGCGATCCCCATGACAGCACAGCATAGCCTTGTAACCCGGTGCGTCCCATGAACATACCCCGGAAACAACGATGCCGGCGGCAGTTGCGGGAACTGGCGGCCGGCATCGGTACCTCAGGCGCCGATCAGAGCTTGATCTTGGCCTCGTGCGCCTGCTGGTCGGCGTGGTACGAAGAACGTACCAGCGGGCCGGAGGCGACGTTCTTGAAGCCCATCTTGTAGCCTTCCTCGGCGAACCAGGCGAAGGTGTCCGGGTGCACGAAGCGCTGCACCGGCAAGTGGCTGCGCGACGGCTGCAGGTACTGGCCCAGGGTCAGCATGTCGATGTTGTGCTCGCGCATGCGGTGCATCACTTCGATCACTTCTTCGTCGGTCTCGCCCAGGCCCAGCATCAGGCCGGATTTGGTGGGCACGTGCGGCACCAGCTCCTTGAACTTCTGCAGCAGGGTCAGCGACCACTGGTAGTCAGAGCCCGGGCGCGCGGCCTTGTACAGGCGTGGCACGGTTTCCAGGTTGTGGTTGAACACATCCGGCGGCTCTTTGGCGGTGATTTCCAGGGCAACGTCCATGCGGCCGCGGTAGTCCGGCACCAGGGTTTCCAGCTGCACGCCTGGCGACAGCTTGCGGATTTCGCGCAGGCAGTCGGCGAAGTGCTGGGCACCACCGTCACGCAGGTCGTCGCGGTCCACCGAGGTGATGACCACGTACTTGAGGCGCAGGTCGGCGATGGCCACCGCCAGGTTCATTGGCTCGTCGGCATCCAGGGCCTTCGGACGGCCGTGGCCGACGTCGCAGAACGGGCAGCGACGGGTGCAGATATCGCCCATGATCATGAAGGTGGCGGTGCCACCGGAGAAGCACTCGCCCAGGTTCGGGCAGGACGCTTCTTCGCAGACGCTGTGCAGCTTGTGCTTGCGCAGCAGTTGCTTGATGCGATCGACTTCCGGCGAAACCGGGATACGCACGCGGATCCAGTCGGGCTTCTTCGGCAGTTCTTCGGTGGGGATGATCTTCACCGGAATACGTGCGACTTTCTCGGCGCCACGCAGCTTCACACCGGCTTCGACCTTGGGCCGCGGCGGCGTGACGTTGGTCACGGGGATCATGGTTTGCACGGATTCAGCTGTGTCTTGCGCGGTAGTCATATCAATCGATTCCGCCCGTCAGGGTCGTCTGCTCAGCGTAGTCGAGGTGCTTGACGAGCTGCGCGCGCAGCCGGGCACCAACCTCGGCATATTCAATCTGGCCTGCATGATCGCACAACTGGGTCATCGCCAGCCCGGCATATCCGCAGGGGTTGATACGGCGGAACGGCGCCAGGTCCATGTCCACGTTCAGGGCCAGGCCGTGAAAGGAACACCCGTTGCGGATCCGCAGGCCCAGGGAAGCGATCTTCGCCCCCTGGACGTAAACACCGGGCGCATCGGCCTTGGCCGCTGCCGGCACATCATATTCAGCCAGCAGCGCGACGATGGTCTGCTCGATGCGCGTGACCAGTTCGCGCACGCCGTAACCCAGGCGGCGCACGTCCAGCAGCAGGTAGGCCACCATCTGGCCCGGGCCATGGTAGGTCACCTGGCCACCACGATCCACCTGGACCACCGGAATATCACCCGGCACCAGCAAATGCTCGGCCTTGCCCGCCTGGCCCTGGGTGAACACCGCCGGGTGCTGCACCAGCCAGACTTCATCGCCGGTGGCCGGGCCACGCTGGTCGGTGAAGCGCTGCATCGCATGCCACACCGGCTCGTAGGCCATCAGGCCCAGCTCGCGAAAGCCCAGGCAAGCGGACATCAGAGCACCATTTTCACGACGCCGGTGGCACGCAGCTCACTGTTGATGTTGTACAGCTGGTCCTGGCCGGTGGCCAGGATGTGCAGCTGCAACGTGGTGTACTTGCCGTTGCTGCTCTGGCGCTCGGCGGTTTTCTCGTGCTCGATGGTCGCATGGTTGGCGACGATGGCGATCACTTGGTCTTTGAAGCCCGCCCCGGTGTCACCGATCACTTTGATCGGATAATCGGCGCAGGGGAATTCGATCTTAGGAGCCTTGACTTCGGTGTCTGTCATAGCAGTAACGGCCTCGCAAGCCGTGAAGACGGACAAACCCCCGGTCCGCACGGCGCGGTCCCGGGGGCATGCTGTTCACGTAATCAGTTGAACAAGCCGTAGAAGAATAGACGAATGCTATCCCACATGCGGCGAATGAAACCACCTTCCTCGACCGCGTCGAGGGCGATCAGGTTGGCGCTGTGCACGACCTGCTCACCGTTTTTGACTTCCACCTTGCCGATCACGTCACCTTTGGCGATAGGCGCGGTCAGCTGTGGGTTCATGGTCATGGTGGCGGTCAGGTTTTTCAGCTGGCCTTTTGGCAGGGTCATGGTCAGGTCATCGGCCAGGCCTGCACGGATCTCGTGGGTAGCGCCTTTCCATACCGGCGCCTTGGCCAGCTCGGTGCCCTTCTGGTAGAAGGTCTGGGTTTCGAAGAAGCGGAAACCGTAGGTCAGCAGCTTCTGGGTTTCGGCGGCACGCGCGGCTTCGCTGGTGGTACCGAATACAACGGCGATCAGGCGCATGCCATCACGAACGGCCGACGCCGCCATACAGTAGCCCGCTTCCTCGGTGTGGCCGGTTTTCAGACCGTCGACGGTCTTGTCGCGCCACAGCAGCAGGTTGCGGTTAGGCTGCTTGATGTTGTTCCAGAAGAACTCTTTCTGCGAGTAGATCGCGTAGTGGGCCGGGTCGATGTTGATGATCGCGCGGGCCAGCTTGGCGATGTCGTGCGGGGTGGAGTAGTGGTCCGGGTTCGGCAGCCCGGTAGGGTTCATGAAGTGGCTGTTCTCCATGCCCAGGTCGCCGGCGGTCTTGTTCATCATGTCGGCGAAGGCGTCTTCGCTGCCGGCGATGTGCTCGGCCAAGGCCACGGTAGCGTCGTTACCCGACTGAATGATGATGCCGTGCAGCAGGTCGCTGACGGTGACCTGCGAACCGACCTTGATGAACATCCGCGAACCGCCGGTGCGCCAGGCGTTTTCGCTGACGGTGACCATGTCGTTCTCGCCGATCTGGCCGCGCTTGATCTCCAGGGTGGCGATGTAGGCGCTCATCAGTTTGGTCAGGCTGGCTGGCGGCAGACGCTGGTCGCCGTTGCTGTCCACCAGGACTTGCCCGCTGGACGCTTCCATCAGTACGTAGGCCTTGGCAGCCAGTTGCGGGGCTGCAGGCGTCATTTGCTCGGCCGACATGGCAACTGGGGCGATCAGCAGCAGTACAGGCAGGCACAGGCGTTTGGCAAAGGTGGTGATGTTCATCCGTCTCTCGAAATTGCTAATGGGCACATGCCCTCGCGGGCAAAATCTGTTTGTGTGGGCCAGTGGCCCTGGTTGTTTGCGCGGCCTTTCTGCGGGCCGTTATTCATGCGGTTGCCGCCCACCCCCAAGGACAAGCGGCAACCGGGGTCCGGCCTGTCGCCAGGCCGGGAAAATCATTCGGCGGTGACCACGCTGGGCGAACCCAGGTTGGCCAGGCGCACGCTGTCCTGGGTCTGCTGCACTTCACCCGGCGTGCCGATCGGCCCCAGCCGCACTCGATACAGTGTCTGCTGGTTGCGCACGATCGAGCTGACGAACACCGGGGCCCGAACCATCGAACTCAACTTGGACCTCAGCAGCTCCGCAGCGTCCGGGTTGGCGAACGCTCCCACCTGGAGAAACTGGCCAGACGCTGGAACAGAAGCGTTTTTTTTTGCGTCGATCTGCGCGGGCAGGACGGCGGCGGCATGCTGTTGCGGTGGCGGCGTCCATTGCTCGATGGTGCCCGCCGACGCGGTGATAACAGGTTGCTGCGGTGCCTGGGCCACTTGCGGCTGGTCCAGCATCAGCGGCGCCGGACGGCCACGCTGGGCCCAGTACTGGGCCGGGTCGATGCCTTCGACCTTGACCCGCGCGGTGCCGATCTCGGCATAGCCGAGCTTCTTGGCTGCGGCGTAGGACAAGTCGATAATACGGTCGGAGTAGAACGGCCCGCGGTCGTTGACCCGCAGGATCACGCTGCGGTTGTTGTCCAGGTTGGTCACGCGTACATAGCTCGGCAGCGGCAGGGTCTTGTGCGCCGCGCTCATGCCGTACAGGTCGTACACTTCGCCATTGGCGGTGTTCTGGCCGTGGAACTTGGTGCCATACCAGGACGCCGTGCCGGTGGCCGCATAATGGCTGGCATCGGTGAGCGGGAAGTAGGTCTTGCCCAGTACCGTGTACGGGTTGGCCTTGTAGGGGCCGCTGTGCAGCGTGGGCACGGCGTCGGGAATACGCGACACGTCCACGTCCCACCACGGCGCGCCGTCCTTGTGGGCCCGATTGATGTCCAGCCCCGGCTGGGAGCGCACCACGTAGCCGCCGCTTTGCGGAGCCCGGCTGGTGGACGAACAACTGACCACCAGCATGGCGAGGGCCGCATAGCCCATCAGCTTCAAAGGTGTGCGAATCTGCAGTGTCCGCATTTACTTGACGCCCCGTGCTTGAACCAGTGCTTGCGACAGTTGATAGACGGCCATGGCATACATGGCGCTGCGATTATAGCGAGTGATGGTATAGAAGTTGCCCAACCCCATCCAATATTCCGGACCGAACTCACCGTCGAAGCGGAAAGCAGTCACGGGCATATCATCGCGCAGCGCATCATGACTCGACCAGCCCAGTGCTCGCAACTGGCCAACGTTCTTGACCGGATCGATGCCCGGGCTCAAACCCTCGTCCACGTGCTCGCCGCGCACGGTGGCGCGGCTGACCACAGGCTGACCCATGACCCAGCCGTGCTGTTTGAAGTAGTTGGCGACGCTGCCGATGGCATCATCGGGGTCACTCCAGATGTTGATGTGGCCATCGCCGTCGAAGTCCACGGCGTAAGCACGGAAACTGCTGGGCATGAATTGCGGCAGGCCCATGGCGCCCGCGTACGAGCCCTTGATGCTCAGGGGGTCGACCTGCTCTTCACGGGACAACAGCAGGAACTCGCGCAGTTCCTTGCGGAAGAAATCGGCACGGGGGGCATAATCGAATGCCAGGGTCGAAAGCGCGTCCATCACCCGGTAATTGCCGGTATTTCTGCCGAAAAACGTCTCGACACCAATGATAGACACAATAATCTGCGCCGGTACGCCATATTCCTGCTCGGCCCGCTTCAGGGCCGCTTCATGCTGGCGCCAGAAGTCCACGCCCCGGGCAATGCGGGCGTCGGTGATGAACAGTGGACGGTATTCTTTCCACGGCTTGACGCGCTCGGCGGGCTTGGAGATGGCGTCCAGAATCGCCTGCTTGCGTTGCACTTCCTGGAACACACCGATGACCTGCTCGCCGGCGAAACCATAGTCGCGGGTCATTTCACCGACGAACTGCGCCAACTGCGGGGTGCCATCGTAGTCGCCGGCCACTGCCTGCTGCGACGAACCGAGGATGCCGACCAGGCCGACCCAGGGGATGCACCGGGTGGCCCAGTTGCAGACTGCTTGCATTAAATTCTTCACCTTAATCAAACCTGCGCGATCCACTTGCGATGGGTATGGATCGACATCAAAACCCCAAACGCTGACATCAGCGTCACCAGCGAAGTTCCGCCGTAACTAATGAAGGGCAGCGGCACGCCTACGACGGGCAACAAGCCACTGACCATACCGATATTGACGAACACGTACACAAAAAAGGTCATGGTCAGGCTGCCGGCCAGCAGCTTGCCGAACAGGGTCTGGGCCTGGGCAGTGATCACCAGGCCGCGGCCAATGAGGGCCAGGTACAGCAGCAGCAAGGCGCAGATCCCCACCAGGCCGAACTCCTCGCCCAGCACGGCGATGATGAAGTCGGTGTGGCTTTCGGGCAGGAAGTCCAGGTGCGACTGGGTGCCCAGCAACCAGCCCTTGCCGAATACGCCACCCGAGCCGATGGCCGCCTTGGACTGGATGATGTTCCAGCCGGTGCCCAGAGGATCGCTCTCGGGGTCGAGGAAGGTCAGGATCCGCTGCTTCTGGTAGTCGTGCATGATAAAGAACCACATGCCCACGGCCACCGGCACGGCAGCGGCGATCACGCTGACAATCCAGCGCCAGCGCAGGCCGGCCATGAACAGCACGAAGGTACCCGAGGCCAGAATGAGCAGCGAGGTACCCAGGTCCGGCTGGCGGACGATGAGAATGAACGGCACGCCGATCAGCACCAGGCTGGCCCCCACGTGCTTGAGCGTGGGCGGCAGGGTGCGTTTGGCCAGGTACCAGGCGATGGTGGCCGGCATGATGATCTTCATGAATTCCGACGGCTGGAAGCGGATCACCCCCGGAATGTTGATCCAGCGCGTGGCACCCATGGCGTTGTGGCCCATGACATCAACGGCCACCAGCAGGATCACCCCCAGGCCGTAGGCCAGCGGCACCCAGCGCGCCATGAAGCGTGGCTCCAGTTGGGCGATCAACAGCATGGAGACAAGGCCGATGCCGAACGAGGTGGCCTGCTTGATCAGCAGGTCCCAGCTTTTGCCGCTGGCCGAATACAGCACGAACAGGCTACCGGCGGCCAGGGTCAGGAGCAGGATCAACAGCGGGCCGTCGATGTGGATGCGCTGCAGCAAGGTGGCGCGGCGGCGCATCACGTCCTCGCTGGAGAGCATGCGATCGAAATTACTCTTCACGTGCGGTTGTCTCCATTGCGGTGTTGCTGGCGTATTCGGGCTTGAGCTGGCCGTCGGGGCCCAACAGCCAGGCATCCATGACCTGACGCACGACGGGCGCCGCGACGCCGGAACCGGACTCACCGTTCTCCACCATCACCGCAACTACAATTTTGGGATTGTCGGCCGGCGCGAAACCCACGAACAGGGCGTGGTCGCGGTGGCGTTCCTGAAGCTTGGTACGGTCGTATTTCTCGCCCTGCTTGATGGCGACGACCTGAGCGGTGCCGCTCTTGCCGGCAATGCGGTACTGGGCGCCGACCGACGCCTTGCGTGCCGTGCCCCGGGCACCGTGCATCACTTGTTGCATGCCGTGGTTGACGCGGTCCCAGTCATTGGGGTCGCGCAACACGATGTCTTCCATGGGGTTTTCGTCCACCGGTGGCTGGCCTTCGATGGTGCGGGCCAGGTGCGGCCGGTTCCATTTGCCTTTGTTGGCCACCAGCGCGGTGGCCTGGGCCAGTTGCAACGGGGTAGCCTGCATGTAGCCCTGGCCGATCCCCAGAATCAGGGTTTCACCTGGGAACCAGGCCTGGCGACGAGTGATGCGTTTCCAGTCCCGCGATGGCATCAGGCCCGGGGATTCTTCGAACATGTCCAGCGACACCTTCTGGCCGATACCGAAGCGGTTCAGGTAGCTGGACAGGCGGTCGATGCCCATCTTGTGCGCCAGGTCGTAGAAGTAGGTGTCGTTGGACCGCATGATGGCGGTGTCCAGGTCCACCCAGCCGTCGCCACTGCGGTTCCAGTTGCGGTACTTGTGGTCGAAATTCGGCAACTGGTAGTAGCCGGGGTCGAACACCCGGGTGGTCGGGGTGACGACGCCGGTGTCCAGGCCTGCGATGGCCACTGCTGGCTTGATCGTCGAGCCAGGCGGGTACAGGCCGCGCAACACCCGGTTGAACAGCGGGCGGTCGATGGAGTCACGCAACTCGGCGTAGGCCTTGAAGCTGATGCCGGTGACGAACAGGTTGGGGTCGAAGCTCGGCTGGCTGACCATGGCCAGCACCTCGCCGGTTTTCGGGTCCAGCGCGACGATGGCGCCACGGCGCCCGCCCAGGGCCGCCTCGGCCGCTTCCTGCAGGTTGATGTCCAGGCTCAGGACGATGTCCTTGCCGGGGACCGGGTCGGTGCGCTTGAGCACCCGCAGTACGCGGCCACGGGCGTTGGTCTCGACTTCTTCGTAACCCACCTGGCCGTGCAGCTCGGGCTCGTAGAAGCGTTCGATGCCGGTCTTGCCGATGTGGTGGGTGCCGCTGTAGTTGGTCGAGTCCAGCGCCTTGAGTTCTTTCTCGTTGATGCGCCCCATGTAGCCCACGGAATGGGCGAAATGAGGGCCCTGGGGGTAATGGCGCACCAACTGCGCCACCACTTCAACGCCCGGCAGGCGGAACTGGTTCACGGCGATGCGGGCGATCTGCTCTTCATTGAGCTCGAACAGGATGGGCACCGGCTCGAATGGCCGGCGCCCCTGCTTCATGCGTTTTTCGAAAATGGCCCGGTCATCCGGGGTCAGGTCCAGCACCTGGACGATAAGGTCAAGAACCTGCGCCCAGTCCCCCGCGCGCTCGCGGGTCATGCTCAGGCTGAAGCTGGGGCGGTTGTCGGCGATGATCACGCCGTTGCGGTCGTAGATCAGCCCACGCGACGGCGGAATCGGCTGCACGTGCACCCGGTTGTTCTCCGACAGCGTGGAGTGATACTCGTACTGGATCACCTGCAGGTAATACAGCCGCGCCACCAGCGCGCACACCATCACCATCACCACGATTGCACCGACCACGACGCGGCCACGCACCAGGCGTGCGTCCTTCTCGTGGTCCTTGAGGTGAATCGGCTGGGACATGAAAGGCGGCTTGTACGCTTATTTGTGGTAAGGGTGCCCGGACAGCACGGTCCAGGCGCGATACAGCTGCTCGCCGATCAGGATACGAACCAACGGGTGCGGCAGGGTCAGCGGCGACAGGGACCAGCGCTGGTCAGCGCGCGCACAGACTTCCGGCGCCAGCCCCTCGGGGCCGCCGACCATGAAGTTGACGGTACGCGAGTCCAGCCGCCAGCGGTCCAGCTCCACCGCCAACTGCTCGGTGCTCCACGGCTTGCCGTGCACTTCGAGCGTAACGATACGTTCACCCGGCTGAACCTTGGCCAACATGGCCTCGCCTTCCTGACGGATGAAGCGCGCCACGTCAGCGTTCTTGCCACGTGTGTTGAGCGGAATTTCCACCAGGTCGAGCGCCAGTTCGGACGGCAGACGTTTGGCGTATTCCTGCCAACCGTCTTCCACCCACTTGGGCATGCGCGAACCGACAGCAATCAGACGCAGACGCATGGCCCGGCCTTATTCGTTGCCTGGGGTGTGGTGTGCGCCGCTGGCGGCACGGCTCTGCTCGGCGCCCTGCCACAGGCGTTCCAGGTCGTAGAACTGGCGGGCAGCCGCGGTCATCATGTGCACGATCACGTCGCCCAGGTCCAGCAGTACCCAGTCGCTTTCGCCCTTGCCTTCTTCGCCCAGTGGCTGCGCGCCCTTGGCTTTGACGTTCTCGCGAACCTTGTCGAGCATGGCGTTGATCTGGCGGTTCGAGGTACCGGTGGCGATCACCATGTAGTCGGTCAGGCTGTGCTTGTCTTTCACGTCGATCACCAGGATGTCCTGGGCCTTGACGTCTTCCAGGGCGGCCTTGGCCAGTTCAACCAGCTCTTCGCCGGATACGCTGATTTTTTGCTTGGTCATATAAAACTCGTTCAGTTCAATTGGACGCACGGTACAGCCCGTGCGCCTCGATGTAGGCCAGTACCGCGTCAGGCACCAGGAAACGTACCGACTTCCCGCTGGCCAGCAGTTGACGGATCTGGGTGGCCGACACCGCCAGGGGTGTCTGCCAGACGAAAGTAATATTCCCGCCAGGCCCTTGAAGGGCCAACGGGTCGCTGACCGACCGCGCGGCCAGCAGGTTGCGCAAGGCATCCGGCGGCTCGCTGTCGGCGTCAGGCCGCTGCAATACCAGGATATGGCAGTGCTGCAGCAGTTCTTCCCAGCGGTGCCAGGAAGGCAGGCCACAAAAGGCATCCCAGCCCAGCAGCAAGAACAGCTGGTCTTGAGCGGCGAGTTCCGCGCGCATCAGTTCCAGCGTGTCGATGGTGTATGACGGTTTGTCCCGTTGCAGTTCCCGGGCATCCACGGTCAGCGGCGCCACGCCCTCCACGGCGCAACGCACCATGGCCAGGCGGTCCTGGGGCGTCACCTGCGGGGTGTCGCGGTGCGGCGGCCGCGCGTTGGGCGTCAGGCGCAGCTCGTCAAGGCCCAGGGCATCGGCCACTTCCAGCGCGCTGCGCAGGTGGCCGATGTGCACCGGGTCGAACGTGCCGCCCAGCACACCGATACGGCGCGGGACGGGCTGGCTGCCTGGGCGGCTGACGTCACCCAAGTCAGGCAGGCTCCTGGCCGCGCAACTGGCCGTCGCCAATCACGATGTATTTCTCGCAGGTCAGGCCTTCCAGGCCCACCGGGCCACGGGCGTGGATCTTGTCCGTGGAAATGCCGATCTCGGCACCCAGGCCATACTCGAAGCCATCGGCAAAGCAGGTCGGGGTGTTGATCATCACCGAGGCGGAGTCGACCTCGGCGGTGAAGCGCCGGGCTTCGCCGAAGTTCTCGGTGGCGATGGAATCGGTGTGGTGCGAACCGTAATGGTTGATGTGATCGATGGCCTGTTCCAGGCCGTCGACCACGCGAATCGACAGGATCGCCGCCAGGTATTCGGTGTGCCAGTCTTCTTCAGTGGCCGGCAGTGCCTGGATGATGTCGCGGGTGCGTTCGCAGCCGCGCAGCTCGACACCTTTTTCGGCGAATTGAGCCGCCATGGCGGGCAGGAAGTCGGCGGCCACGGCCGCGTCCACCAGCAGGGTCTCCATCGCGCCGCAGATACCGTAGCGGTAGGTCTTGGCGTTGAAGGCAATGCGCTGGGCCTTGGCCAGGTCGGCATCGGCGGCCACGTACACATGGCAGATGCCGTCCAGGTGCTTGATGACCGGCACCTTGGCGTCGCGGCTGACGCGCTCGATCAGGCCACGGCCGCCACGGGGCACGATGATGTCCACGTACTCGGGCATGGTGATCAGCGCGCCCACGGCTTCGCGGTCGGTGGTTTCCACCACCTGCACCACGGCCGCCGGCAGGCCGGCCTCGGCCAGGCCGCGCTGGACGCAGGCGGCAATGGCACGGTTGGAGTGGATGGCCTCGGAGCCGCCGCGCAGGATGGTGGCGTTACCCGACTTCAGGCACAGGCTGGCAGCGTCGATGGTCACGTTCGGGCGCGACTCGTAGATAATGCCGACCACGCCCAGTGGCACGCGCATCTTGCCCACCTGGATGCCCGACGGCCGATAGCTCATGTCGCGGATGGCACCCACCGGGTCCGGCAGGCTGGCCACCTGGCGCAGGCCGACGATCATGCCGTCGATGCGTGCCGGGGTCAGCGCCAGGCGCTCGAGCATGGCCGGTTCCAGGCCATTGGCGCGGCCAGCGGCCAGGTCCTGTTCGTTAGCGGCTGTGAGCTCGCCACGGGCGGCATCCAACGCGTTGGCAGCAGCCAGCAGGGCGCGGTTCTTCTGCGCAGTGCTGGCGCGCGCGATCACGCGGGAGGCTTCACGGGCGGCGCGACCCAGGCGGGTCATGTAGTCAAGAACGGACTCAGTCATGGTCTCTGTGGTCTTGGCAAAGAGGAAAGCGGCTGATTATAGCTGTCTCGACCGGTCACTGACAGCGGCGGCAGGCGGATGGTCGAAAACAGTCTGCGCCGGGACAGCGATTCAGCCGTGATTAAGCCACGGATGGATATTATCCTTGCAGGTTCTTTCGTAACTTGCGGTAAATCGCCAATGCTGCTCACTGCCCTGCCCTGGCCAGACGCACGCCCCCTGCCCGACGCGTTTTTCGACCGCGACGCCCAACTGCTGGCCCGCGAGCTGCTGGGCAAGGTCATTCGCCACAAGCAGGGGCCGTACTGGCTGTCGGCCCGCATCATCGAGACCGAGGCTTATTACTTCGCCGAGAAAGGCAGCCATGCGTCGTTGGGCTACACGGAAAAACGCAAGGCGCTGTTCCTAGATGGCGGCCATATCTACATGTACTACGCCCGGGGCGGCGATTCGCTGAACTTCAGCGCCCAGGGCCCTGGCAACGCGGTGCTGATCAAGTCCGGCTACCCCTGGGTGGACGCCCATGCCGATGAAAACGCCTTGGCGCAGATGCAACTGAACAACCCCGATGCCGCCGGCAACCCGCGCCCGATCGAGCGCCTCTGTGCCGGCCAGACACTGTTGTGCAAGGCCATGGGGCTGAAGGTGCCGAACTGGGACGCCAAGCGGTTCGACCATGAACAATTATTTGTCGATGACCTTGGCATCATCCCGAAACAAATTATCCAGACCACCCGCCTGGGCATTCCCCACGGGCGCGACGAACATCTGCCGTACCGTTTCGTGGACGCTGACCATGCCCGCCATTGCACGAGGAACCCCTTGCGCCGCGGTCAAGTCGAAGGTCGCGACTTTTTCATCCTCACGCAAGGAAACTGAACATGGGCCCATGGCTCGACGGGCTGACCGCCTGGTTGTCCGCACACCCCCAATGGCTGGGCTTGGCGATTGTGCTGGTAGCCTGCACCGAATGCCTGGCCATCGTCGGGCTGATCGTGCCCGGCACGGTGCTGCTGTTCGCTATCGCCGTGCTGGCCGGCAACGGTGCGTTGTCGCTGGGCGAAACCTTGTTGCTAGGCTATATCGGCGGTTTGCTGGGGGACGCCCTGTCGTACTTCACGGGCCGCCATTTCCACCAGAACATTCGCCGCCTGCCGGGTTTGCGCCACCACCCCGAATGGATCGGCCGGGCCGAAGGCTATTTCCAGCGCTATGGCATCGCCAGCCTGCTGGTGGGCCGCTTCATCGGCCCGCTGCGCCCCATGTTGCCAATGGTGGCGGGCATGTTCGACATGCCGTTGCTGCGGTTCATCGGGGTCAGCCTGCTGGCTGGTGCCGGCTGGTCGGTGGTGTACCTGATGCCCGGCTGGGCCACCGGCGCGGCGCTGCGCCTGCCGCTGCCCGAAGGGTTCTGGAGCCAGGCCGGGGTGTTGGCCGCAGGCTTCGCCGTGCTGATTGGCTTGAGCGTCAGCGCCGCCTGGCGTTCACGGCCCCACGGCACCCGGCTGGTGACCGCCATGTGCCTGGTACTGTTGGCGGTGGTGTTCCTGGGCTGGCCGCATTTGGTGCAGTTCGACCAGGGGATCATGACCCTGGTGCAGGAACACCGTGCGCCGTTCATGGACGATGTCGCCATCGCATTGACCAAGATGGGCGACTTCCGCACTCAATTCGTGCTGGCTGCCGCGCTGGGCGCGCTATTGGTGGCGCTGCGCCAGTGGCGCCCGGCGATGTTCGCCGTGGGCACCCTGCTATTCACGGCGCTGGGCAATGGCTTGATGAAGCAGGTGTTCGCGCGCATCCGCCCGGACGTCATGACCCACCCGCTGGGCACGTTCAGCATGCCCAGTGGCCATAGCTCGGCGTCGTTCGCGCTGTTCCTGACCCTGGGGGTACTGGCCGGCCGTGGCCAGCCGCCACGCCTGCGCCTGGCCTGGCTGGTGCTGGCGGGGTTGCCCGCGGCGAGTATCGCGCTGTCGCGCGTGTACCTGGGCGCCCATTGGCCGACGGATATCCTGGCGGGCACACTGCTGGCCTGCTTCGTCTGCGCGGCCAGCCTGACCGTGAGCCAGTGGCGCCAGCCGTTGCCCGCCATGGCGCCACGGGTGTGGTGGCTGGTGATGCCAATGGTGGTGGTGTTGCTGGGTTTCTTTGCTACGCGGGACTTTTCCCACACTTTGCTGCGCTATGCCTACTGACATGGCCACAGGACCTGCAGCAGCGTCTACGCAAAAAGCTCGCCCTGCAGGTCATCCAATAACACCTGGATACCGGCCAGCCGCTCAGCAGGGTCGGTGAGGCCCAACAGGTCGATCTTGTCCTGCTCGGGGAACGGCAACAGGTAGGCCAGCTGATTGGCCAAGGACTGACGCCCGGAAACCTCAGTGCCCATGTCCAGGGCCGCCACCATGGGATGTTCGGCCAAGGCATGCAGCAACGCCACCAGGTCGTCGTCCTCTTCCAGCAACGGCGGGTCAGCGGCTTCGTCCAGCCACTCCACATCGGCGACCAGCAACTGGTCGCGCTGCAACTCGGTGCCCGTCACCTTGAACCGCCGAGTACCCTTCACGCGAATACCCAGCAGGCCATTGTCCTGCTTCTGAAAGTCGGTGATCACGGCTTCACAACCGAGCATCGCATGCCCCGCGGGCGCCGGGCCGACTTCCTGGCCCTCCAGAATGCACACCACGCCAAAGCCACCGCCCTGTTTCATGCAGCGTCCGATCATGTCCAGGTAGCGCGCCTCGAAAATCTGCAGATCAAGGATGCAACCGGGAAACAGCACGGTATTGAGGGGAAAAAGCGGCAACGTCATAGTGGTTTCCTTAAACGAACAGGCTGACGGCCAGCGGCAGGAACACCGCGGTCGACACCCCCATCAGGCTCATGGCCAACGCGGCGAAGGCCCCGCACTCCTCACCTTCCTGCAAGGCCACCGAAGTACCCACCGCATGGGCGGTCATGCCCAAGGCCATGCCTCGGGCTTCGGGGCTGTGTACCTTGAGCATGGACAACAACGCGGGGCCAAAGATCGCCCCGATCACGCCGGTGATCAGCACGAACACCGCCGCCAGCGCCGCCACCCCACCGATTTGCTCGGCCACCAGCATGGCGATGGGCGACGTGACGGATTTAGGCGCCATGGTCATCAGGATCATGTGCTCGGCGCCAAGGCACCAGGCCAGCAGCAGACCCAGGCCTGTGGCGAACACCCCGCCTAGCAAAAGCGTAGCCAACACCGGAAGCAGCAGTTGGCGGATGCGCCGCAGGTTCAGGAACAGTGGCACCGCCAGGGCGACCGTGGCCGGCCCCAGCAGGGTGCCGAGAATCTCGGTGCTTTTGCGGTATTCGCCGTAGCTGACCCCCGTGAGCAACAGCACGCCAATCACCACCAGCATCGACACCAGTACAGGTTGCAGGAACACCCACCGGGTACGTTCATAGCCAGCCAGCACCAACTGGTAGGCCCCCAGGGTAATGCCGATTCCGAACAAGGGGTGGTGGATGACCGACTCCAGCGCGCCGTGCCAGTCCAGGTTCATGGGTGTTCCCCGCGGCGGTTGAGCATTTTCTGCATCAGTTTCCCGGCGACGGCCATGGACACCAGCACCGAGATGAACAGCGTACCGACAATGGCCCAGAAATCGGCAGCGATGTCGCTGGCGTAGGCCATCACGCCAACGGCGGGCGGCACCAGCAGCAGCGGCAGGTAGCGCAGCAGGCTGGCGGATGCATCGGCCAGGGGTTTGCTCACTTCGCCCCGCATGATCAGGAACGCCAGCAACAGCAGCAGCCCGATGATCGGCCCGGGCAGCCTGTGCAAAACCAGATGATTGAGCGCCGTGCCCACCAGCTGGAACACGATCAGCCACGTCAAACCACGTAACAACATACTTTCCTCCCCTGCCCGCATCCATCGTCATTATAAGCACGCAAGGTTGATGCCTATAAACCGGCATTCGCCAACGCCATGGAAGCTTGACCGGCCCGGCACAGCGTGCTGATCTAACCGGGCGCATGCCAACGCGCCACTTAACAAGGAGAGTCTCGATGCCGTTTGTACCTGTTGCAGAACTCAAGCAGTACGTGGGTAAGGAACTGGGCTATTCCCAGTGGCTGAAAATTGACCAGGCGCGGATCAACCTGTTCGCCGAGGCCACCGGCGACTTCCAGTTCATACACGTGGATCCGCAAAAAGCTGCCCAGACCCCGTTCGGCAGCACCATCGCCCATGGCTTCCTGACCCTGTCACTGATTCCCAAGCTGATGGAAGACCTGCTCGTGGTGCCCGAGGGGCTGAAAATGGTGGTCAATTACGGCCTGGACAGCGTGCGCTTCATTCAGCCGGTCAAGGTCGACTCCAACGTGCGCCTGAAGGTGGAACTGACCGAAGTCACCGAGAAAAAGCCTGGCCAGTGGCTGCTCAAGGCCGTCACCACGCTGGAAATCGAAGGTCAGGAAAAACCGGCCTATATAGCCGAACCGTTGTCCCTCTGCTTCGTTTAATACCGGTCAGCGCTCAAACCACCCCGGTGGCTGTTTCACCGGGGGTGTTGTACGGCATACTCGGCGCCTTACTTGCCCGGATCCCGCCATGCGCCCACTCGTTCCCCTCGCCCTGACCCTGTTGATCACCGCCTGTGGCGATGGCGAGTCCCTTTCCCCACCTGACGCACGCCTGCCCGACGGCGGCCGCTACCGGGGCGAGGTGGTCAACGGCCTCTTGCAGGGCCAGGGCCGGATCGATTACCCCAATGGCAGCTGGTATGCCGGCGACTTCCAGAATGGCCAGTGGCATGGCCAGGGCGAGTGGCACGGCAGCAATGGCGAGGTGTATCGCGGCAGCTTCCAGCAAGGCCTGTTCGATGGCCAGGGCAACCTGAGCGCCAACGGCGTGACCTACGTGGGCAGCTTCAAGCTGGGCCGGCGCGATGGCGAGGGCACGCTCAAGGAACCGGGGCAGACCTACCGCGGCGAGTTCAAGGCCGACCAGTATGCCGGCGCCGGCCACCTGGAACTGGACGACGGCAGCGATTACCAGGGCGTGTTCGCCCACGGCAAACCCAACGGTGAAGGCGTGCGCAGCGACGCCAGCGGCAACCAGTTCACCGGTACCTTCGTCAATGGCGAGCTGGAAGGCCATGGCACGTTCAGCAGCTCCGAAGGCGACCAGTACATTGGCGACTTTCACCGCAGCCAGCTGCATGGCCGTGGCCGTTACGAAAGCGCCGAAGGTGACGTATGGATCGGCCAGTTCAAGGAAGGCGCGCTCAGCGGCGAAGGCGAAATGTTCGGCAGCGACGGCAGCCACTACAAGGGCCGTTTCGATGACTGGCACTTCACCGGCCCCGGTAGCCTGTCCCTGGCGGACGGCAGCGCTTACGTCGGCAATTTCGACAAGGACGCCTACGACGGCAAGGGCACGCTTATCCACAAGGACGGTGAAGTGGAAAGCGGCCTGTGGGCCAATGGCCAGCGCGTACGCGACGCCCAGGGCAAGTTGTTGCCCGATACCCTGGAATTGGGCCTGCTGAACCAGGGCGCCCTGTTGGACAAAGCATTGGCTGGCGTGCCAGCCGCCACCGGCAGCGACGTGCAGCTGTACGCCATTACCCTGGCAGGCGACGGTAAGCAGAGCGTATTCATGCGCGAGGCGGACTATGTCAGCCACATGCTGGCCAGCCGCTTCGGTGCCGTGGGCCAGGTCAACCTGACCAACCACCGCGACCACCTCGATGACCGGCCCATGGCCACCCGCGAAACCCTGAGCCGTGCGGTGCAGACTGTCGCCCAGCGCAGCAAGGCCGACGACCTGGTGTTCATCTACCTGACGAGCCACGGCACCCACGAAAACGAACTGGTGCTGGACCAGCCACGCTTGCAGTTGTCGGACCTGCCGCCCGACGAGCTGGCCGCCGTGCTGGCGCCGCTGAAGAATCGCGACAAGGTGGTGGTGATCTCTGCCTGTTACTCCGGCGGTTTCATTCCGGCCATCAAGGACGAGCACACCCTGGTCATGACCGCATCACGGGCCGACCGGGTTTCGTTCGGTTGCTCGGAGGAATCGGACTTCACCTATTTCGGCGATGCCCTGTTTGCCCAGGCGCTGAACGAAACCGACGACTTGCAGCAGGCCTTCGAACTTGCCCGCAAGCACGTTGCCGAACGTGAAGCGACGGACGGTTTCGAGGCGTCCGACCCGCAGATCTGGGCACCCAAAGGCGTGCTGGCACACTGGCAGCGACTGCGCCAGCAGCAAGCTCGGCACGCGCTGCAGAGCGCGGCACTGGGTGCCGCGGGAGAGGCAAAAAATACCGGGAGCCACTAAGCTTCCTGTATCAAGGGAGAGACATCATGTACTTGACGCCGCAGCACATCCTGCTTGCCGGAGCCACCGGTTTGACTGGTGAGCATTTGCTCGACCGCCTGCTCAACGAACCCACCGTGACGCGTGTCCTCGCCCCTACCCGCCGCCCCCTGGCCGAGCACCCGCACCTGGAAAACCCGGTGGGCACGTTCACGGAATTGCTGCCGGGCCTCAGCGGCCAGGTCGATATTGCCTTCTGCTGCCTGGGCAGCACCATCAAGCAAGCCGGCTCCCAGGAAGCCTTTCGCCAGATCGATCACGACCTGGTGGTGGCCTACGCCAAGCGCGCGCGGGAATTGGGTGCGCGGCACCTGCTGGTGATCAGCGCCATAGACGCCGATGACAAGTCGAAGATTTTCTATAACCGCGTGAAGGGCGAGACCGAACGCGACCTCAAGGCCATGAACTGGCCGCAGTTGACCATCGTCCGGCCGTCATTGTTGCTGGGCCAACGCCTGGAACCGCGTTTAAGCGAACAGCTGGCAGGGCCGCTGTCGAAGCTGATTCCCGGCAAGTACCGGGGCATCGAAGTGTGCGACCTGGCCCGAGCACTGTGGCGCCTGGCGCTGGAAGAACAGGACGGCATCCGCGTGGTCGAGTCCGACGAGTTGCGCCGGCTCGGCAAATAGCCCTGCAACCCCGCCCCACAGAGTTGCGCCGGTCAGGCATCCATGCAGGGTTACAGCCCGCCGTGGGCCTGCACGCCGAAGCCAAGCACGGTCAGCACCGATAGGGGCAACAGCAGCGTATCGAGCAAGGTGCTGAACGGCAGGTCCACCCGCGGCCAGGCGGGCGCCTGGGTGCCGAAATGGTCCGTCGCACAGCAACCACCCTCGATGGCATACCAATCCAGCCGCACCCCGGAGTACACCACCGGCGCGCCTGGCTTGGCGGCGTTCAAGGTGCTCACGGTCGCGCACCCCGTCAATTGAAGCACGGCCAGCAGGCCGATCAGTCGCTTATTCATCGCCGCCCAGGTGGTACTCACCCCAGCGCGGTAGCATGTCCTGCGGAATATTGAGCAGGTTCAGTACCCGCGCCACCACGAAGTCCACCAGGTCATCGATGGTCTGCGGCTGGTGATAGAAACCCGGCGACGCCGGCAAAATCACCGCGCCCATCTGCGACAGCTTGAGCATATTCTCCAGGTGGATGGAGGAATACGGCGCCTCCCGGGGTACCAGGATCAATTGGCGGCGCTCCTTGAGAGTAACGTCCGCAGCACGCTCGATAAGGTTGTTGCAGGCGCCCGTGGCGATGGCCGACAAGGTTCCCGTCGAGCAGGGCACGACGACCATGGCCGCCGGCGCGCCGGAGCCCGACGCCACCGGCGACATCCAGTCTTCCTTGCCGTAGACGCGAATCTGGTTGGCAGCCGCGCCTGTGTATTCAGTGAGAAAGGCTTGCATGGCCTGGGGCTTGGCTGGCAACACCACATCGGTCTCGGTCGCCATCACCAACTGCGCGGCTTTTGAGATGAGGAAGTGCACCTCACGGTCTTCGCGCACCAGGCAGTCGAGCAGGCGCAGGCCATATTGGGCGCCCGAGGCCCCCGTCATGGCCAGCGTGATACGTTCCGGGCCAATCATGTCAGGGCCTCGGCCAATTTCAGGTGCAAGCCGCCGAAACCGCCGTTGCTCATGATGACCACATGGGTACCCGGCTGCGCCTGGCTTTTCACCCGGGCGATGATGGCGTCCAGAGAATCCGCGACGATGGCCGGTACCGGGCACTGCGCAGCGGTGGCGGCCAGGTCCCAGCCCAGGTTCGGCGGGGCATACCAGATAACCTGATCGGCATCGCGCACGCTGTCCGGCAAACCGTCGCGGTGGGCTCCCAGCTTCATGGAGTTCGAACGTGGTTCGATCACCGCTATCAGCGGTGCATCGCCAATACGCTTGCGCAGGCCATCGAGGGTGGTGGCGATGGCGGTCGGGTGGTGGGCGAAGTCATCGTAGATGGTCACACCCTGCACCTGGGCCACGGTTTCCATGCGCCGCTTGACGTTCTTGAACGCGCTCAGGGCTTCGATCCCCATGGCCGGTACCACGCCCACATGGCGCGCGGCCGCCAAGGTGGCCAGGGCATTGGCAACGTTGTGCTGGCCCGTCAATGGCCAGTTCACCGTACCTTCCACCTTGCCTTCGAACAGCACTTCGAAGCGCGAACCGTCTTCACTTAGCAGGCGCGCCTGCCACTGGCCACCCTGGCCGGTAGTCTGCACCGGGGTCCAGCAGCCCATGTCGACGACGCGCTTGAGCGCTGGCTCGGTGGTGGGGTGAATCACCAGGCCTTCGCTGGGAATGGTGCGCACCAGGTGGTGGAACTGTCGCTCGATGGCGGACAGGTCCGGGAAGATATCGGCGTGGTCGAATTCCAGGTTATTGAGAATGGCCGTACGCGGGCGGTAGTGGACGAACTTCGAGCGCTTGTCGAAAAAGGCGCTGTCGTACTCGTCGGCCTCGACCACGAAGAACGGGGTATCCCCCAGGCGCGCCGACACCGCGAAATTCTGCGGCACACCGCCGATCAGGAAGCCTGGGGCCATGCCGGCGTGTTCCAGCACCCACGCCAGCATACTGCTGGTGGTGGTCTTGCCGTGAGTACCAGCCACCGCCAGTACCCAGCGGCCTTGCAGCACATGGTCGGCCAGCCACTGTGGGCCTGACACATAAGGCAGGCCCTTGTTCAGCACATATTCCACCGCCGGGTTGCCGCGCGACAGGGCGTTGCCGATGACCACCAGATCTGGCGCCGGGTCCAGTTGGGCGGCATCGTAGCCTTGGGTCAGCTCAATGCCTTGGGCCTGCAGCTGGGTGCTCATGGGCGGGTAGACGTTGGCGTCGGAGCCGGTGACGTGATGGCCCAATTCCTTGGCGAGAACCGCCAGCGACCCCATGAACGTGCCGCAGATACCGAGAATGTGAATGTGCATGATTGACCTCGCAAAACATCGAGGCAGGGTAGCCCACGGTAGGAAAAATCTCACGCGTTGATTGTTACACGCCGCTGCGATGCATCCCCGTGGCCCCCGGTTTCAGGCTTGATCGAGCTCAGGCGTTCATCTGCCGGCTGATCCCGTGCTTGCGCAGCTTTCTATACAAGGTATTACGGCTGACGCCCAACTCCTCCGCCACATGCGTCATGTGCCAGCGCTGCCGCTCCAGCACGCCGATCAAGGCGGTACGCTCGGCCTCTGCCAACGGTTGCTCAGGCTGCGGCGCCTGCACCTGCTGTTCGCGCACGTAGCCTGGCAGGTCATGGAATGCCACGTGTCCGCCTTCGCTCAAGGCCACCAGCGTGCGCAGCACATTGCGCAGTTGCCGCACGTTGCCCGGCCATGGGTAGGCCAGCAGTGCCTGGCGGGCGCGTTCTTCCAGGTACAAGGGTTCGCCGGCCGCTTCCTGAGCCAGGACGAAGTCCAGCAAGGCCGGCTTGTCGGTGCGCTCGCGCAAGGCAGGCAGTTCGATTTCAAGGCCGTTGAGGCGGTAGTACAGGTCTTCACGGAAGCTGCCGTCGCGCACCCGTTCGAGCAAGTCGCGGTGGGTGGCACTGATGATGCGCACGTCCACCGCCACGGCCTCGCCGCCCAGCGGCACCACCACGCGGTCTTCCAGCACCCGCAACAGGCGGGTCTGCAAGGCCAGCGGCATGTCACCGATCTCATCCAGCAGCAACGTGCCGCCATCGGCCTGTTGCAGCTTGCCGCGCATGCCTTCCTTGCGCGCGCCGGTGAAGCTGCCGCCGCGGTAACCGAACAACTCGCTTTCGATGAGGCTTTCCGGCAACGAGGCGCAATTGAGCGCTACGAAGGCTTTGCCGGCGCGACGGCTGGCCTGGTGCACAGCCTTGGCGAACGCCTCTTTGCCCGACCCGGTTTCGCCGTGGACCATCAAGGGCACATCCCGCTCGAACACCTTCAGGGCGCGACGAAAATCCTGCTGCAGGCGCTCATCGCCCAGGCAAATACCCGCGGCCGATGCAGGCACCTTGGCCACTGGCACCGACAACGTCAGCGGCCGCCCCTTGAGGCTGGCGAACAGTGAACGGCCATCGCGCGTACGCAGTGGCCAGCGCGTGCTGGCGTGCGGGGTCGCGCGGCCCAGCAATTCACCTAGCGAGCAATCGAAGCAGCTGTCCACCGCCTGGCCCACCAAGGTGTCGCGCCCTCGCCCCAGCAAGTTCAAGGCGCTCTGGTTGACGGCGGCAATGCGCCCCTGCTCATCGAACGCCAACAGGCCCTCGCTGAAAAACCCCACCGCCTCGGCCTGCAAATGAAAGCGCAACAGCCACTGGTCCTCGAAATGCCGCAGGAAATAATTACTTTCGATCAACTTGGCCGACAGGTTCACCAGGGTCATGGTGTGGAACTGGCTCTGGCGCGATACATCGGCCCGTGCCGAGGAGACATCCAACACCGCCAACAGCTCGCCATGAGGGTCGAACACCGGGCTGGCCGAACAGGTCAACCCGGTATGGCGGCCACGAAAATGTTCGTCCTGGTGAATGGTCAGCGCCTGTCGTTCCACCAGGCAGGTACCGATGCCATTGGTGCCCTCGCGAGCCTCGCTCCAGTCCGCGCCCAGCCAAAGCCCCGCGCGCTCGAACACCTTGCGTTCGGTAGGCGCAGTGACGCAATTGAGTATGACCCCCCGGGCGTCGGTCAGCAGCACCGCATGGCCGGCACCGGACAACTGCTGGTGCAGGCTGGCCATTTCCCCGCCGGCGATCTGCAGCACCTGCTGCATGCGCTCGCGGCTTTCAAGGATGCGCCCATGCTCCAGGACCGTGGGCGCCACTGCCAGGGACGGATCGAGGTGGTAGTCCTCCAGGCACCGCAGCCATGAACGGGCGATGGAGGGGTCGCTGGCGGGGCCGCGCGAAGGGGCCGGGCCACGGGTGACGGTCAGTACCTGGCGGGCATGACGGCTGAGATGATCACTGTGCACTTTTTATTATTCTCCCAGTGGGTTTTGCCCAGCATCCTCCAGGCGCCGCGCCAATGCAATGCCACCTTCGGCCCAGTGAACCCGGGTGTCACGCAACTGGTACAAAGTGTCACGCGAGCTGTGACGTAGCCGCCACGAACCGTTGCCACCCCCGGGCCATGCCACCGCTGCAAGCCGCGGTTTCACTAGGGCGCCGGGCACTGGCCCGACACTTGCTCTACGCTATTGAACGCCACAGACGCGTCCTCCAGCCAAAAGTAAAAAAACCAAGGAGAAACCCACCATGCGTTACGCACATCCCGGTACCGAAGGGGCTCTGGTCAACTTCAAGAGCCGCTACGGCAACTACATCGGCGGCGAGTTCGTGGCGCCGGTGAAGGGCCAGTACTTCACTACCACTTCCCCGGTCAATGGCCAGCCTATCGCCGAATTCCCTCGCTCCACTGCCGAAGACATCGACAAAGCCCTCGACGCCGCCCACGCTGCCGCTGACGCCTGGGGCACTACCTCGGTGCAGGCCCGGTCGCTGATCCTGTTGAAAATCGCCGACCGCATCGAGCAACACCTCGAGACCCTGGCCATCACCGAGACCTGGGACAACGGCAAGGCCGTGCGCGAAACCCTGAACGCCGACATTCCGCTGGCCGCCGACCATTTCCGCTACTTCGCCGGCTGCCTGCGCGCCCAGGAAGGCAGCGCCGCGGAAATCGATGGCAACACCGTGGCTTACCATATCCATGAGCCGCTGGGCGTGGTCGGCCAGATCATCCCCTGGAACTTCCCCATCCTGATGGCCGCCTGGAAGCTGGCCCCGGCCCTGGCCGCCGGCAACTGCGTGGTGTTAAAGCCGGCCGAGCAGACGCCGCTGGGTATCACCGTGCTGGTGGAGCTGATCGGCGACCTACTGCCACCGGGCGTGCTCAACATCGTCCAGGGTTTCGGCAAGGAAGCAGGTGAGGCGCTGGCCACCAGCAAGCGCATCGCCAAGATCGCCTTCACGGGCTCCACCCCGGTGGGCTCGCACATCATGAAGTGCGCCGCCGAGAACATCATCCCGTCTACCGTTGAACTGGGCGGCAAGTCGCCGAACATCTTCTTCGAAGACATCATGCAAGCCGAGCAGAGCTTCATCGAAAAGGCAGCCGAAGGCCTGGTACTGGCCTTCTTCAACCAGGGCGAGGTGTGCACCTGCCCCTCCCGTGCGCTGGTGCAGGAGTCGATCTACCCGGCCTTCATGAAAGAAGTGATGAAGAAGATCGAGCAGATCAAACGCGGCGACCCGCTGGACACCGACACCATGGTCGGCGCCCAGGCCTCCGAGCAGCAGTTCGACAAGATTCTTTCGTACCTGGATATCGCCAAGGGCGAAGGTGCGGAGCTGCTCACCGGCGGCGCGGTGCAGAAGCTCGAAGGCAGCCTGTCGACTGGCTATTACATCCAGCCGACGCTGCTCAAGGGCAACAACAAGATGCGGGTGTTCCAGGAAGAAATCTTCGGCCCGGTGGTGAGTGTCACCACCTTCAAGGACGAAGCCGAGGCCCTGGCCATCGCCAACGACACGGAGTTCGGCCTGGGGGCCGGCGTGTGGACGCGCGATATCAACCGCGCCTACCGCATGGGCCGCGGCATCAAGGCCGGCCGCGTGTGGACCAACTGCTACCACCTGTACCCCGCCCACGCAGCCTTCGGCGGCTACAAGAAGTCGGGTGTGGGCCGTGAAACCCATAAAATGATGCTGGACCACTACCAACAGACCAAAAACCTGCTGGTGAGCTACGACATCAACCCGCTGGGCTTCTTCTAAGCTGAAACCAGGTCGGCCCGGTCATGGTCACATGACCGGGCTGATTCATTTCAGCGTCCGTTTGATTGCGCTTTCTAATTGTTTTAGGGCAGCATCGGACCAACGGCATGCCGTGGTATTGGTTGCCATTCTCTGTCCAGCACGCGAGGCCCGATATGCGAATTGTTCAAGCAACGCTGGAGCATCTGGACCTGATCGCTCCACTGTTCGTGAAATACCGCGAGTTCTACGGCGAACTGCCCTACCCCGATTCTTCCCGCGCTTTCCTGGAAAAACGCCTTCGACGCAAGGAATCGACCATCTACCTGGCCCTGCCGGACGACGATGACAAAAAGCTGCTGGGCTTCTGCCAGCTCTACCCCAGTTTCTCCTCGCTATCGCTCAAGCGTGTGTGGATCCTCAATGACATCTACGTCGCCGAGGACGCCCGCCGCCAGCTGGTAGCCGACCACCTGATCCGCGCCGCCAAGAAAATGGCCAAGGAAACCCAGGCCGTGCGCCTGCGGGTGTCCACCAGCGCCAGCAACGAAGTGGCGCAGAAGACGTACGAGTCCATCGGTTTCCATAAAGACACCGAATTCCTCAACTACGTGCTGCCCATCAACGCCGACTGACCGGTAGCACCGCCTGGGCGGGGGCTGGCAATCCAGCTCCCGCAACTGCCTGTGACGACAGACATCCGTAATGCCTGGCTACAAAGTCATGGGGTATTGGCGCTCTGCGGTCGTATAATCCCGGATCGCCAGGTTGTACGATTTGTTACCGTCACGACCGCCCCCACTCAAGTAGCCCCAAGCCCGTAGCGTCGGGCCCTGCACAGGTGTTGCACATGGATTTCAACCCGCTCGACCTGATCCTCCACCTCGATACTTACCTCGACCTGCTGGTGACCAACTATGGCCCCTGGATCTACGCGATCCTGTTCCTGGTCATCTTCTGCGAGACAGGCCTGGTGGTGACCCCTTTCCTGCCGGGTGACTCCTTGCTGTTCATCGCCGGCGCCGTGGCGGCGGGCGGCGGCATGGACCCATGGCTGGTAGGTGCGCTGCTGATGGCCGCCGCCATTCTGGGCGACAGTACCAACTACATCATCGGCCGCACGGCGGGGGAAAAGCTGTTCAGCAACCCGAACTCGAAAATCTTCCGCCGCGACTACTTGCAGCAAACTCATGACTTCTACGAGCGCCACGGGGGCAAGACCGTCACCCTGGCCCGCTTCCTGCCGATCCTGCGTACTTTCGCGCCGTTCGTGGCCGGCATCGCCAAAATGTTCTACCCGCGCTTCCTGGCCTTCAGCGTCGTCGGTACCGTGGTGTGGGTAGGTGGCCTGGTGACCCTGGGTTACTTCTTCGGCAATGTGCCGTTCATCAAGAAGAACCTGTCATTGCTGGTGCTGGCGATCATCCTGCTGTCGCTGGTGCCCATGGTCATCGGCATCGTCAAGAGCCGCATGGGCAGCAAAGCCGCCAAGGCCTCCTCGCGCTAGGCCATGTGGTCATTGCGCGCCTGGCGGCGCCGACGGGCGCTGGCCCGGCACCCCATCGACCCGGGCCTGTGGCAGCGGGTCCGGCACCAACTGGCGATCCTCGACGGCATCAGTGTCGAGGAGGACCAGTGGCTGCAGGACGCCTGCATTCTGTTCCTGCTGGACAAGCACCTCACCAGCCTGCCAGGCGTGGAGCTGGATGACTGCACCCGCCTGCTGCTGGCCGCCCAGGCGCAACTGCCGCTGCTGCACCTGGGCGACTTGAACTGGTACGGCAACTTCCACGAGATCGTGCTCTACCCCGACGACTTCCTCAGCCCCCAGCGCCACCGCGACCCCAGCGGCGTGGAACACCATTGGGACGGCGAGCACAGCGGCGAAGCCTGGCAGCAAGGCCCCATCATTCTGGCGCTGCCCGGGGTACTGGCCAGTGGGGGCTGGGAAGGCTACAACCTGGTCATCCACGAATTGGCACACAAGCTCGACATGCTCAACGGCGATGCCAACGGCCTGCCGCCTCTGCACAGCGACATGCGGGTCAGCGACTGGGCCGCCGCCATGCAGCACGCCTACGACGACATGAACCGGCAACTGGACGAGAACCCCGACGCCGAAACCGCCATCGACCCCTATGCCGCGGAAAACCCGGCCGAATTCTTCGCGGTCACCAGCGAATATTTCTTCAGCGCGCCGGACCTGCTGCACCAGGCCTATCCCCAGGTGCACGCCCAGCTCAAGGCGTTCTACCGCCAGGACCCGTTGGCCCGGTTGCAAGGCCTGCAAGCCAGCCACCCCGACTACCGCCAACCCCACCACGGCTGAGCCGGGGCGGCGGTCCGGCCGGGCGTGGCAACGCCGGCAAACTATGCAATAATCCCTGCCACTTTTTGGCCTAGACGGCCATTTTTACTGGCCTACAACGGGGGCAACGCCCAATGAGCTACAGCAAGATTCCGGCTGGCAAAGACCTGCCGAACGACATCTACGTCGCCATCGAAATTCCGGCCAACCACGCGCCGATCAAATACGAAATCGACAAGGACAGCGACACCCTGTTCGTCGATCGTTTCATGGCCACCCCAATGTTCTACCCGGCCAACTATGGCTTCATCCCCAACACCCTGGCTGACGACGGCGATCCCCTGGACGTGCTGGTCGTTACCCCGTACCCAGTGGCCCCAGGCTCGGTAATCCGCGCCCGTCCAGTCGGCATCCTGCACATGACCGACGACGGCGGCGGCGACGCCAAGGTCATCGCCGTACCACACGACAAACTGTCGCAGCTGTACGTCGACGTGAAGGAATACACTGACCTGCCAGCCCTGCTGCTGGAACAGATCAAGCACTTCTTCGAGAACTACAAAGACCTCGAAAAAGGCAAGTGGGTCAAGATCGAAGGCTGGGGCGACGCAGACGCCGCCCGTGCCGAAATCACCAAGTCGGTCGCTGCCTTCAAAGGCTAAGCCACCCGGCCCGAAAAAGCCCTGCCCTTGCGCAGGGCTTTTTCATGCTCGCGTTTTCACGCACCGCCCCTTCCGTCGTTCAGAAACGTCCTACATCTACGCGCCAATCCCTTCGCCACACTCCCTGCGAACCCACTACCCAGGGAAACCCGCCCCCCATGATCACCTCCGGCGACCGCCTCAAGACCCTGCTCCAGGAGTGCCACCTGTCCCCGTCCGACCTGGCCCTGCACCGCAATGTCCTGCCCCAGCACGTCAACAACTGGATTCGCCGGGGCGTGCCCATCGCCCGACTCGACGATATAGCGGGGCTTCTGTGCGTTCATACCCACTGGCTGCGCACCGGCATGGGCCCCAAATACCGCTTCCCGCCACCCGCCCCGCCCCTCGATCCGCAGGACCACTTCATCGATCAGGACAACCTTCTCTACCCCACGCCCAGCCCTACCGCCCTGGCCGCCAGCACCCACGAAGACGTCCTCATCCCATTCCATCGGCCCCTCAATCAGCAGCTCATCGCCGTCGACAACCGTCACCTGCGCCTGCCTCGCGAAGCCCTCGACAGCTTGCGCATCAACCCCGACCATTGCGCCGCCCTGATCATGCCTGACACCAGCCAGGCCCCGCGCATCCAGCCAGGCGCCGCCGTGGCCATCGACCGCAGCCACACCACGTACCAGCCCGGCCACCTCTATGCCGTACTCCACGGTGGCGACCTGGCCATCCGAAACCTCTACCCGATGACCTGCAACGCCATGCGTTTGCGCCCGTACAACCTTGCCCATTTCAGCGATGAACTGGCCAGTGCGCAGGAAGCGGTGGAAGTACTGGGCTGGGTATTCTGGTGGTCGACCCTGCAACCCTGCCGACCGGATGAGAAGCAATGACATTTGTGCTGGGCATTTGGCAGCAATGCCGCTATCCTTGGCGCACATTTTCGCAAGTCGTGCTGCACATGCAGCCGGCTTGCACAGTTGGGCGGTGTACATCGCGGCCTGGCTAACCGGTGACGCAAGGTCATTGGTTCTACATTTTTGAAGGCGGTGGCGGTCTACCAAAAATAGACCAACGCCGTCCCCGAGAAGCCGGCCACAAGCCGGCTTTTTAATGCCTGATCGAAACCCGCAGGAAAGCACTTCTGGAGAACCTTGGGAATGTCATCTGCATCGTACTGGGCGGGTGTGGTGAGTAGCATTAGGATGCATCAATCCGGCTACAGCCACCGTTCCCCAAGAGGATGTCCGTAATTGGAATTCAACGAACATTATTATTTCCTTCGAATGTATTCGGTTGACCTGAATGCAGCCGCAGAGGCGTTGAAGGTCTTGAAGCGCTACAGGCGCCCTGAAGTCAGACATGCTCTGCTTCGTGATCTTATAGTCACGTACGTTCGACCCTTTTCGGGAAACCAAGGTAAAGGCACCAAGCACAGACTAAAACCCGATGGTCATGTGCCCACGGACATGCGCTCGCTCCACGACGAACTCGTACGTGTCCGAATGCAACAATTCGCACACACAGATTTGAGCTATTACACCCCCGTAACGATGGCCTTTCGGGGTTCGAATGGTGAGTTCCACGGATACGGGATGATGTTCAAAGGCTACGACTACGCAGCATTGCTCCGAAAGCTACCGGATATCGCTACGCTCATTAGGGCTGTAGAGACCAGCGTGAACGATGAACTAAGGCGGGAGGAAGACATTTCGGGAACTGATGGACCGCCCGTGCCGGTCCCACCAAATCCTTAGGACCTTGGGGATTTGGAGCAAAAATCTGAGTGACTACCTCAATCTGGGCGCACTCGCGCACTTCCCCCGTGCCTACCCTCGCATGAGCTTTAAAGCGGATGTCTTGTAGTGGTCAACTGATCCCGGACACTGCGTTAAGTTTTTCCTCGGCAACGGCAGGCGCCAAGCCGTCGTTGAACTGATGTGGTCGCCGCCAGTTGTACCGCTCCATCAGGAAACGTCCAATATCTTGTTTAGCCAACACGGCGCTCATGTAGCCCACCGTCGGTATCCATTCAGTTTTCAGGCTACGAAATAGCCGCTCCATCGGCGCGTTGTCGTGGCAGTTGCCGCGCCGACTCATGCTCTGTGTGAAGCGGTATCGCCATAGTCTCTGGCGGAAACTTCGACTGCCGTATTGGCTGCCCTGATCGCTGTGAAATAGCACATCCTGAGGCCGGCCACGCTGCTCATAGGCCATATCCAATGCCTTGATCACCAAGTCAGCGTCAGGCTTGACTGAGAACGCCCAGCCTACGACCCGGCGCGCATACAGATCGATCACCGCTGCCAGATAGTGCCATCGACCTTCGGCCCAAACGTACGTGATGTCACCGCACCAGACCTTGTTGGGGGATGCCACGCTGAACTCTCGATCAAGTACGTTCGGTATATCAGGTCGCTCCACGGTGGCCTTTTTGTAGGCATGGGAGCCCGGTTGTTTGCTGATCAGGTTCATCTCGCGCATCAACTTACGTACCTTGAATCGCCCGATTTGCATGCCGTCCTCTTTCATCATCAGCATGATGCTTCTACTGCCCGCAGCGCTTCGGCTTTGAGTAAACAGTTCGTTCACGCGGCTGCGCAAAATCACCCGTTCGGCATCAGGGGATCGGCGTTTTCGACAGTATGCGTAGTAGCAAGATCGGGTGACTTCAAATACCGAGCACAACAGATCAACCGGCTCCTCGGAGCGAAGCTGATCGACTAACGCGAGCGCTCGTGCTCCTCGGCCATCAAGAGCGCGGTAGCCTTTTTTAGGATCGATTTCTCCCGTTCCAGACGATTGATTCGGGCTTCCAATTCTTGGATTTTTTGCTGCTCAGGTGTTAACGCTTTGCTGGTCGGGGTGACACCGCCACGTTCTTGCTGGAGCTGGTTCACCCAGCGACGCAAGGCCGACTCAACCAGCCCAAGCGAACGGGCTGCCTCGGTATGGCTGTAGCCTTGATCGAGCACCAGGCACGCAGCCTCGCGCTTGAACTCAGGGGTAAAGGTACGACGTTGCTTGGTCATCAGACACCTCTCTGTGGCGAGCATTCTCGCCTAAATGGGTGTCCGGTTTCATTAGACCACTACAGTCTTGGCCCTTACCACGAACCCGTTCGCGCCTCCAGATGAGGGCTTTGGAGAGGATCAAGGATTGATCACGATTTGACGGTCATTGGTAGTCAATCTCCTCCTCTAAGTGCGGGGTCGAAGGGCTTGATTTCCGTGGTTCTTTGGGTATGCCTCGGCGACCACGGTCAGGCGCCCGATGGAGTGTGGTTGTTTTGAAGGTGTTGACCATTGTAACGACCACACATATAGTGACCACACCTAAACGACTACAGGGCGTTTCTCGATGTTCATCCGCGCTTACCTCCGGGCTTCTACCAACGACCAAGATGCCCATCGGGCTAAGGATCAGCTCACAGTCTTCGCACAGGATCATGGGGAGCGGGTAGCGGCCTACTACATCGAGAACGAAAGTGGGGCCACTCTCCAGCGTCCTGAGCTGTTCCGATTGTTGTCCGATGCACATCCCGGTGATGTCCTCTTGGTCGAACAGGTAGACCGTCTTTCGCGTCTCACAGAAGTTGACTGGCAGAATCTTCGGGGGATCATCAAGGACAAAGAGGTCCGAGTGGTCTCGCTCGATTTGCCTACCTCGCACCAGTTCATGGCGCAGGGGCGTGGAGCTTTGGACAGCTTCACATCGCGGATGCTTGGGGCCATCAACGACATGCTCTTGGACATGCTCGCAGCGGTTGCCCGGAAGGACTACGAGGATCGTCGCCGTCGCCAGATGGATGGCATTAAGAAAGCGAAAGACCAAGGTGCATATAAGGGGCGTGGGGTCGATCAGGACAAGCACCAGCGCATTATTGAATGTCTGAGCAAGGGTATGGGTGTACGGGAAACCTCAAGGGCTACAGGCACAAGCACGGCAACCGTCCAGCGTGCGTCGAAGCTAAAGCAATCGGTATTTCTGGGCAGCATTTCATAAGATAACCATTTCCATGCTGGCGTAATCTTGCATGTCTTCGGCTGCTTATCTGTAATGACTGCCCTGCACTCCGATTGCTCGCTTATAGGTTAATTACACTTTGCTTGCTGTGCCCATATGTACATGGGTGACAAATTCTCGTAGGCCCGCAAGTCTCCCGTCGTCCAGCGGGATTCCTTTAAGTAATGATGTGACATATTTGGGACCGTGTGACCCTACCTCTGGGCAGAAGTTTTCTATTTCGCCCACCTCTATGATGTATATACCTATGCCTTCAAGCTTGTTTTTGAGGCTGTTGAATTCTGCGGTGGCCTCCCCACGAGGTATTACTCTTGAGCCATGACGTTTAACAGTATTCCATGGAGATGATTGCTTCATCGCGTCAATGATTTTAGTCTTGGGGACCTTCTCATCTTGGACAGAGCCTAATATCTCCATAAGTTCGCCGATTATCTGGTTGGGCTTTTTTTCAGGTATGCCGCTACGCACTCCTGCATTGATAATGTTCCAAGATTTTTCATATTCGCTCCATTCGCCGCCGAAAGCTGAGATAGTATTTTGAACAAGCTCTTTTTCTGATAGGAAGTCGATATCAAATATCGCTTTTAACGGAACGCCTGCTTTTCTTAAAACTTTGGCAATCAGCGGGATAGCATGTTTGCCACCTGTAGGTATATAAGCTGTATCTTTCCATGGAGATATGGAGGTTTTTGCGCAGTGGTCAGCAATTGAGTTGATTAGGCGACAATCACTATCATCTTCGCATATGATAGTTTCCTCGTGAAACAGCCCTTCGAGAGCGTTAGAGTATCGAAGATCAGGTTTTTGCCAGAGAGATTCGATCGTTTCAGTGTCTGCCTCGTGTACGTAGTTTTTGTCGCCTTCCCGCCGTAATCTTATGACCCGAAGTTGGCCCTTTGTACCTTCAAGAAATCCTCGAAGGATATCACTGCTGTGGGTTGAAACTATAAGCTGACCCTTAGCTTGTGAAGCGAGAGTCTCTCCAAGTTTCCTCATCTGTGGTGGGTGAAGAAAGGCTTCAGGTTCATCGATAAGGGTGATGTCAACTGGGGACACTATCGCTTCAAACAGTATCCCTGCGTAGCCCTTCATTCCATCCCCTTGGTTGGATAGTAAAGGGTTTTTACGGACGGCTTGCGTGTATGCATCACCTACACGGTCTACCATAATGTCCCCGGAAGGCTTCTCACCAACATGCAAAGGAAGTATGCTCCCTCCTCTGAAGTCAAACATGAGATCCTTTCCGAATGATGCTTTGAAAAGTCCGCTTATTTTATCCGTCAAACTATCGCTGTCGTACAAAAAGTGCTGTGGTCTGGTCTTAGGCTGTCCTGGAGATATGCTTGCCTGATCTTGACATATGTTAAGTCTCTCGTTTGCAGTGATGTTTTTTATGAATGCCGGTTGGAGTACTTGGTGGAGGCCGGGGGAATCCCAAGTGTAAAGATTCCCTTCGTATATGTTCCAGGTTCCATAGCGATAATGGTTGGGGTCGGTAGGCTCACTATTTTCCCTCAAAAAATCTAATAAGCTCTGCTGTGAGCCTTCTTTTGAGACTTCTACCTTGTTTACGACTTTGGCGTGAGTAGCGTTGGCGGAGCCGCTAACCTCCACTATGTCGCGTAGCAGTTGTGACTTTCCGCTGTTGTTTGCACCAACAATTATAATGCGATCATTTTGATCTAATGTGACGACTTGGTCGCTGGAAAAAGTTAAGTTCGTTAAGTGGACTTTCGGCTTTTTTGCGGGATTACTCATATAAGGTCCATCTATGGTTGGCTTTCTATCTGATGGTCCCGAACGGAGCATCAAGATTTCATCCCGATCGTATCTTGCGGATGTGAGGCTTTCAATTCTTTCAATGAGGTTTGTATGTATGTATCACAAGAGCAGACGCATGGAGCGTTTTTGGGGAGGGGCGCGCGTGCAATGTCACGATCTCTTGGCTACTGAGTTGTCGACCATCGGGAGGGCTTCGCTTGTACGTCGACTAAGGAATAAGCCCAGCCAGACGGGCAGTGCTCGGTAGCCGTCCCAATTGTTCGTATTGGATTTTCAGGAGGTGGCGTTCGCCGTAGTGGCGACTCACGGACCCATCATCGTGGCCTGTCATTGCATCATGTATCTCCTCGGGAATACCTGCTTGTCGACACATCGTCTTAAAGCTATGGCGAAACCCATGGGACGGACTCACAGGCGTCTCAAGCTCAGCAACCTCACGTAGGTACGCTCCCCATCGCTTCCCAAAGTTATGCCCGTACCAGCCCGTAGGGTTAGGCTTGAGGGCCGGAAAGAGCTGTCCAGATGCAGGCAGGCCCTCGACGTACTCAATGAAGCCAAGGTCAATCAGGTCTTGATGGATGACAACCAAGCGATGGCTACCCTTGGTCTTTAGGGTCCTATCGTCGTCTGCTCCGTCCTCAGACACGCCAAGGAGGTCCAGATGCCATATGCCGTCTTCGGACTTACGGACCTCGCTGGCCTTCATCTGAGCAATCTCTTCTCTTCGTGCGCCTGTGTAGCAGAGCAAGAGAGGTAACCACTTCCACGCTTCTCCAAACGAGGCCCGAGGGGGGACCCATTCCCCCTTGAAGAACGGGCTTGAGAAGACCCGAATGAGTTCCGCTTGGGTGTAGCCTTTGCGAGTGGCTGTGCGCGATTGTTTGGCGCTCGCCTTGCGCAGGGACTTCGTGATGCCCGAGGCGACCACTGGGTTCTCTGCGATGTATTCCATCTGCACGGCGTAGGTCAGGACCGAGGAAAGGCCCATCAGCTTGTTCTTGATCGTTACACTACTCAGCGAAGGCAGATCAAGCTGTTTGGCTCGGGCAATCTGCTCGTGTGCGTTGAGCCCTTTGAGGCCCTCGCCTTTGGATGGCAACTGACGAAGCAGGTTGTAGAACTCTTCAATCGTCCTGCGCTTGATTTGCTTAACTGGGAGGTCGCCAAGCAGTTCAATGAAGCGGACGATAGTGGTCTGATACTCCCCTGCGGTCTTCTCAACGTCACGCTTCCCATCACCCATGTGACGATGATTCCGGGCCCAATGCTCAAAGACCACGGAAAGGGTCTCGCTCGGGCTCGCTGCCTTCGTCTTGTCGATGCTCAAGGGGGCTTCGTGGGGTAACTCAAGGACCGCTGAGTAATTGCCGTGGTGGCGCTTGTAGGCAATCTCGGACAGCTCCAAATACTGCACCACGAATGCTTCGTACAGATACTTGTGGAAGGGCGTACCGGGCAAAGGCATTGGCAGAGAAGCCTTCGCGAGCTCATCGGCTACCGTTTGATCGAGGTGCTGTCGAGCGCGTGACTCCAGACCACCGGGGCCCAGTAGTGCTTTCGGGTTTCTGACGCTGAAGTGATCCCGCAGGGTCTCGTGCCCTACATCATCCGAGCCGATGAGATATCCCTCAAATCGTCCGGTTGATTCCATGTGGTCAAGCTCACCCTTCGCCCATCTTGCAGCAAGCTGGATGGCGTCTTGAAGGGTAGGGGTATGAGTGCCGGAAACCTGAAGGCGAGTGTTCAGGAAGATTCCTTCGGATAGACCCCATGCGGCAGCGAAGAGGGTCTTGGCCTCTCGGGCATCTTTGGTGCCCAGCGAGCGCTTGTGGAACTCACCTGCGTCTGGAAGGAACGGCTTGATATCCTTCGGAATACGGCGGCGGATGTAGTAGGTCCCGGTGCGGGGATCTTTCCAAGGTTGTGCCATAAATCCCATCGTGTACCCGCCATGTGTACTCATGCGTAACGGGTTACAGCAACTCCAGATAGTAAAAACCCCCGAGACCTTGCGGAATCAGGGGTTTTCGGTATTTGGTGCCCAGAGACGGAATCGAACCGCCGACACGGGGATTTTCAATCCCCTGCTCTACCGACTGAGCTATCTGGGCCGCAGGCGGGATTAGACGTTTTTACGCGCGTGGCGTCAAGCTCGAAAGCAAAAAAATAGAATGATTACCTGTAGTTACACGCCACGCGTCGGGGTATCCGTCCTCGCCAGAGCTCAACCGCCGGGGTACGCCACCTCGATCCACTCATCCTCCTCGCCGCCATACCCGTAGTAATCGCGCGGCACACGCTCGATGTCTTCCGCCACGCGCTCAATCACCGCACGCAACTCCAGCCGCTTAAGCCAGCGTGCCGGTATGGCCCCAGGGCCGTACTCGATGCCCAGCAGGTGCCCGGCCACCAACCCGGTGCTATCGCTGTCGCCGCTGTGGTTCACCGCGAGGATGATGCCGTCTTCCAGGGTGTCCGCCATCAAGGCGCACCACACGCCGATGGCCAGCGCCTCTTCAGCCACCCACCCGCCGCCCAGCTTACCGATGCGCTCGGGCGTCGGCCGATCACCCTGGCGGACGAAGAACAGTACGCGCTCCAGCAGCTCACGCACTTCATGCATGCCGGCTTTGTCGCCATGGCTGGCGAGGCTGTCGACCACGGCCTGCTCGAGCCCCGCGCCGTGGTCGACCATGCGTTGCAGGATGTCGGCGAACAAGCCTGCGGCGAGGTAGCCGCTGGGGTGGCCGTGGGTGAGTTGGCCGGCTTCGCTGGCCCACTCGAAAGCATTGGCGAAGAAGGCGCAGGGGGCGGAGCGCATCAGCGCGCCGCAGCCTTTGCTATTGTTCTGGGCAGGCGCGCCCAGGTGCTTGCTGGCCTTGAGGGCGCTGATGCAGGTTGTGCCTGGGGCACGGCGAGCCCACAGCGCTTTCTCGCTGATGAGCCAACCGTCATGGCTCACATGCGTGGCCGGCTGCTCGTTCTGAGTCACCAGCCAGCGCAGCAGCGCGTGGTGAATGACGCTGGGCACGTGGCAGATGCCTCGGGAGCTGCCGCGTACGTAGGCGCGCAGCAGGCCTTCGGCAGTGAAGAGCATCATCTGCGTGTCGTCGGTGACGGCGCCGATACGGCCGTAGGCTGGGGTGAAATCGACGATCCCGCATTGGCCGTAGCGGGCTTCGATCACCGGCCATTCCAGGAACTCCACAGGGGCGCCCAGGGCGTCGCCGACGGCGCCCCCAAGCAGGCAGCCCTTGATGCGGTCGAGTCGGTTCATGGCGGTCTCCTTACGATGCCAGTTCGATGTCCTGCAGGCGGCCCAGTGCTTGCTCGATTTCTACGATGCGGGCCTTTTCTGCACGCAGGGTGCTCGGTAGTTCGCGCTTTCCACGGTATGGATACGTGCACAGCGTGCACCCTTTTGGTACTTGCGCGCCAGTTCCCGGCGTTGCTACCGCTGAGGAAGCGCAGAGGAGGCAATCTGATCAGCCCGCGCTTGAGCCGACCCAATCGGCGCCCTTCTGGCTGATTCGGTATTTCTGCGCAGGACTGCGCGGTGAATCAGGGTTGGTCATCTCGACCAACCCCTGGGCAAGCGCGGGGTTCAGGTAGTTTTCACGGAAGGTCGCACGGTGGGAAATTCCCAAACCTTCCATCAACTCAGCCGCTTTCATCGCCGGATGTTCACTTAAGCACCGCAACAGGCTGGCAACCTGGTTGCTCAATGTCCCTGCGCTGTGGTCATCAGTGCTACCTGCATCGAGCAAAGCCTGCTGCAACGCACCCAGCATGAACTCGACGAAGTGCGTTGCCTCACCCAACTGGTCGGCCCGCGAGAGTGCAGCGTAGTAGGCATCCTGTTGTTCGCGTATTACGGTTTCCACGGGCAACCAAGCGAGCACCGGGCGCCATTGGCTTAGGAGCAAGGTCTGCCAGAGACGCCCCATTCGGCCATTACCATCGGCAAACGGGTGGATGAACTCAAACTCGTAATGGAATACGCAACTTGCGATCAATGGATGCAGCTCGGTTGAGCCCGCCCACTGCAAGAGCGAGTCAACCAGCGTAGCGACACGGCTGGCAGGAGGCGCCATATGTACCAGCCGGTCCCCTCGGTAAATGCCTACACCGCCACTACGGAACTCACCTGCGTCGTCCAGCAGACCGAACATCAGCGTCCCGTGCGCCTGCAGCAAATGCGCCCGAGAGTCTGGGCGAAAAGTCGGCATGGCCTCATACGTCGTGAACGCGTTGCGTACTTCCTGGATTTCGCGAGGCAACCCGAGTACACGCTTGCCGTCGAGCACGGCGGTGACCTGTTCGAGGCTCAGGGTGTTGTTTTCAATCGCCAGCGACGCCTGGATCGTTCGGATGCGGTTGCCGCGCCGCAATTGCGGGGTGAGCTCGGCTTCGCGGCGTTCCGAGAGACGGCCCACCTGCTCACTGATTTCTGCCACCAGAGCGAGCATGCGGGTAGTGAGGGTCAGGGGCGGCTGGTAACGATTCAATGGTCTTTCCGGGGAGTCAGTGGACAGTGAATGGGAGCTTCATTGGCCGTAATGGTACACCGATCTACTTGTACGGTTACTTGTACGGTTACTTGTACGGTGCCAGCGCCCAAGCGCCCCCTTCCGGGCCTTTTGCAGGCAGGACCTGGTAGCGCAATCAGATGTAGCAGCGGACCTGGCCGCGTCACAAGCGCCGCATTCTCCCTGGCGGACCGCACCGCCCTTTCCACTGGCCAACAAGCCCAAGGCCACTGCCGGTAGTCAAAGACCTCAGGGATAGCTGAACCGATGCACCAGCGTCAGCTCACCCGGCGCGCGCATGGGCACCAGGAAGGTTTCCATTTTCTCGTTGGGTGTGCCCTCTTCGGTGATGAGGGTGATCTGGGCGGTGGTCAGCGGTTTGACCGGGTTTTCCTGGCCGCCGCTGTCGCCGTCATCACTCCGGTAACCGCCGCCGAAATAATTGACGTAGATGAGGTACTGGCCCTTTTGCGGCGCGGGCATGGCGAAGATCTCCGGGCCATAGCCGGTGGTGACGTCCACGTCCAGGGCCGCGCCGTTGGCGGCGGTGCGGTCGCCGTACCAGATGTGAGCACCGTCAGGGGTGATGACGTGCAGGTCCAGGTCGGTGTTGTCGCTGTCCCAAGACAGCAGGATACGCAATTTGGCCGGGCTGGCGCTGCCGCTGTTGAGGAACTGCACGCGGCGCTTCTGCTGGCCGTCAGGGCTGCGGATTTCAACGCTGTTGGTGCCGCTGGGGAACGAGAAAGGACGGTCGAAGTGGCCATTGCCATCGATTTTCAGCGGCATGGCGACGCCGTTGACGATGACCTTGCCTGGCTGGTCGGCACTTTTGGGCATGCCCTTGATCGCCCCCATGATCCGCGCCGTATCGGCCTGATCGGCGGGGGTATTTACCGATGAGGCCGGATAGTTGACGGTCTGACGGAAGTGCTCGCCCTCCGGATTGGCGCTGCGCCAGCCGCCGACAGGCGTATCGAGGCTGACGGGGTTGTCGCCACGAGCAGCCGGCAGCGCCAGCAAGGCGCCAAGGAACAGGACGGTGGTACGGGTGCGCGGAGTCATGGCCTAATCCAGAAGCAGGTGGCGGGCGAGCCCTTCGATGTAGGTTTCATCCTGGCCATTGGGGTGGGCCTCGAAGGCCAGGTGCAGGTATTCATGGGTCAGGTCCAGGCGGTCTTGCAGGGTGAGGACGCCGCGCACGTAGATACGCTGGCGTTCGCGGTCCACGTAGGGGCGGCCGTAGGCCAGGCGGCACACCGCAAAGGTGTTGAGCTCGTTGTAGCCCACTTCGTTGTCCAGGGCCGGGCGCCACTGGCGCTTCTGGCTCTGCAACCACTCCTGGGCGGCGGGTAGCGCTTCGCAGGAAGCGACCGGGTTGTCCCAGCGGCTCAGGCTTGCACGAGGGTAGGCGCGCTGCAGAATCACGTCGTAACGCAGGCCATCACGGGCTTGCTGCACGGCCTGGGCCCAGGACAGCTTGTCCGGCCCCGGGGTATCGGAGTGGTAGGTGACCGGGCTACCCGCCAGCACCAGGTCGCTGGTCCAGGCAACGATGCGCCGCGTATCGACCGTGGCGGCACGCGGGGCCACGCGCTGGCGGCTGCTGCTATCGTCGATGCTCAGGCAGTCGCCATTACGCCCGGCGTTCTGCAGCAAGTAGGTGCGAATGGCCACGGCCAGGGCCTTGGCCGCTTCGGCGGGCTGGCTTGTCGCTTCTCGTTGCAGCACCCGCGCAACATATTCTTCGCGGTCCAGGCGAGCGATCAGACGGGGGCCTTGCTGCAGGTACAGGTCACCGCTGCTGTCGATATCCAGATCGTTGCCATTGGCGAACACTGCACGGTAGCGGCCTTGCAGCATCCCTGGGGGCGCAGGGGTACCCGAGGGGGTCAGCACGCTCTTGAGCGGGTAGCGGGCGAACAGGTCGACCTCCACGCAACGCCCGGTGTCCCTGGGCCAGGGCGCCGGCAGAAAAGCGCCGAGCACGTCGGCGTAATGGCGCAGGACCATCTGGCTGGTACCTCGCCCGCCAACCCAGATCGGTGTGCCATCCGACAACCAGCCGGCAAAACCGCCCTGGCGCCCCTTGGGGTCGCTGTCGGCCAGCCAGCTCCAGGTTTTCACCCGCAGGCGGCCGCCCAGGCTGCCCGCTGCCTGGCCGTCGGCAGCGTCGAGCACCACGTCCAACAACAACTGCCGGGCCTGCTCCTGGGCGGGCAGGGTACGCAAGCTGTCGAGCAACTGCGCCACCGGGACGCGGGTGCCGGGCTGGAGTTGGCCGAGGTCGGCCAGCCAGGCCGGGGCCTGGCGGGCGTGCCAGAAGTCATGCCACTGCTGCACATCGATTTGCAAACGCCGCGGGTCGAAATACAGCCCGCAGGAATGCACCAGCGCCGCGTCACGGGCAATGGTGCCGCCGGGGGTACAGCAATAGACTTCGTCGCGGTCCTGGCCCTGGCAGTCATAGGCCGGTTCGTGCTGGTCAGTGTCCACCAGCCAGGCATAGACGAACAGTTTCCACAGGCTGCCCAGAGGCGTGGTCAAGTCGGCCGGCAGTGGCGTGCGGCCGACGGCCTGGGTTTCACTGAACTGTACCAGCTCATACCCTGCGCCATGGGGCCAGGCCAGGCGCAGAGGCGCCTCCCCTGCCCAGGTCAGCAGAGGAAGCAGGCACAGCAAACCGCCTAGCAGCGCACGTCTCATGTTACTGGACCGTAACCTGGCCAACCGCTGCCTTCTTCTCTTCGGCCTTGTGCTGCGGCGCATAGAGCTGGGTGTAGCGCACCGGCGGCAAGGTGAACTGGCCTTTCTGCGAGAAGCGCACCAAGTGACGGAACCGTAGCTCGCCGCTGAGGCTGTCGACGGCGATGCCGTAGGCCATCTGCCCGGGTTCGAAGCGGGCCTTTTCCAGCGGTGCGGCATCGGTGGCGCCCTGCCCTGTCAGCTTGATGCCCCAGGTGGTGCGTTCCACATCGGCGCCCGGCGGCAGCGGCACTTCAAGCATGCCATAGCGCAGTGGCTGGCCCTTGGTGCTGACCGTCACCTCATCCAGGTAAAGGCTGTCGCTGGCCAGAGGTTTGTTGCCCACTGCTTCGAGCTTGAAGGTGAAGGCTTGGTCACCGGGAACCAGGCGCAGCAGCCGGCGCTTGACCACTACCGGCAGGTCATCCGGGGCGGTCTGCTTGCTGTTGAAGGTCAGCACTGCGCGAACGGGACGTTCACTGGTGCCGGTGACGTTGAGGGCGGCCGGTACGCCGGTGCCCTGCCACTGCCAGAAGCCACTGCCGGTGGCGCCCTGCGCCGCCCGCCAATCAGCCGCGGGAGCCAAGGTAGTGGGCTTGGGTGCCTGTTCGATGCTGCGTTGCAGCCAGGTCAGCGCCAGGGCGCGCTCGAGGGTCGACTGCTGCGGCAACAGGCGTTGCAACAGGTCGCGGACCTGGTCGGCCGTGGCAGGCTTTAGCGACAGGTCCAAGGCGGCGGCGAACGGCTGGCCACTGGTGGCAAGCCGTTGGCGAGCCTCTTCCAGGCCGCTGGCGAAGGCCGGCGGTTGGGTGACCTTGGCCTGTTGCGCCAGGGCTGCGGTCAACACGCGAGCACTGGCCAGGCCCAGGGCCGACTCGGGGGCGCCCATGACCACGCTGTCTTCGCCATCGTCCATCAGGTTGGCGTTGGCCCCCGGGCCAGCCTTGGCAAGATCGGCCATCAGGCCACTGAGCAGGGTGTTGACCGGCAATTGCATCTCGCGGGCAAACGACAGGATCAGCGCCCGCTGCAGCAAGGGGGTGCTGGCCGCCTGCTTGGCATACACGTCCATCACTCGCTGCCAATGCTCTGGCGGCAGGCTCAGGCCCAAGGCCTTGCTGGCATGCCAGTCGGCGTAATAGGCGTATGCGGTCAGGAACGCATCGGGCGCACGGTCGTCGCCCCACCAGGTGAAGGCTGCTTCGGGACCGGCCATCTGAACCAGGCGCAGGCGGCTGTTCTGCAGGATAAGCCGCAGGCGGTCACGCACACCGGGGTCGGCGGTCAGGGCCGGGTAAGCGATGGCCAACGGCAACAGTTGGCTGGCGGTTTGTTCGACACCGCCCCACGGGTATTCGAGCAAGTCGTCGAGGCTGGCGCGGAACAGCGCTTGCGGGCTGTCGTCCAGGCGCAGGCGCAGGTTGCTGGCATCGACGGGCAACGACAGCGGGATGTCGCCAGCGGTGACGTCCAGGGCCTGGGTGTGAACGGTCTGCCAACCGTCGGCGACGGTTTTCAGGTCGATGGCCAGGGCGTCCTGGGTTTTGCCGTCCTGTTGGATCTCGGCCGCCAGGTGGGTCGTACCCAAGGCCAGTTGCAGCGCCCCGCCAGGCAAGGGAATGTAATTGATGCCGGGGTTGAGGGTCAGCGGCAGGCGCTGTTCCTGGCCACCGTCGTGGATCACCAGTTCAGCTTTGACCGGCTGTTCTGCCTGGCTGAAGGCGAACACCCCCAGGTCAGGCTTGTCACCTGCGCGGAAGCGCGTTGGGCCGCTCCATTTCAGGTAAAGGGGCTTTTCGGAACGGATGAACTGCTTTTTCTGCCCCACCTGGCCGTCATCGGCGATGGCCCGTGCGGTGATGCGCCAACGGGTCAGGGAGTCGGGCATGCGGAAGGTGAAGCGCGCCTTGCCGCTGGCGTCGCTGACCAACTCCGGCTGCCAGGCAGCGGTGTCGACGTCTTCGCGGCGCGGGCGCTCCAGCACCTTCACGCCACGCTCGCTGCGGTTGGCCTTGCCGGGTGCCGTGGGGCTGCCGGGCAGGGCCACGTCGTAGCTGATGAACGACAGGCTGGCGCTGGTGCGCACATTGTTGCGCCGTGGGTGATAGAAGAACTGGTCAATGCCAGGGGCGATTTCCGGTTGCAAGGCATAGACCATTTCGTCGACGACGCTGACGGTCAGGTGTGCGGGAATGGCCTTTCCGGCGAACTGGGTGCTGAGGTCGACGGTGACGGTGTCGCCAGGCTGGTAGTGGTCCTTGTCGGTCGCGATGGCGATGTCGATCTGCGGCTGCACCACCTTGATGCCAGCGTTCTGGAAGCTGTATTCGCCGCCTTTGGTGTACAGCACCGAGAAGGTCAGGTTGGGCGCGAAGCTATCCTTCACCGGAATGTGCACGCGGTATTGGGTGGGGCTGAGGGTATCGATTTTCAGCCAGTCGCCGCCTTTGGTCAGCAGCGCGGTGGCCTCGACCTTGTCACGCTCGAGCGACAGCAAGGCATCACTGACAGGCTCGGGGAACGTGATCAGCGCCAAGGCTTCGTCGCCCGCCTTGTACTCGGCCTTGTCGAGGGTGATCTCCACGGTACCCGGCACTGCCTTGACGCCGTCGCCGGTCACCGAATGGCCGGTGGCGCCAAGGATGCGCTGGTGTTCGTCGACGAGGCTGAGGTTGTAGGTGCCGGGTCGGTCGAAGGCCACGGTAAAGCCCTTGTCCGCCGCCCCCAGCTTGGCGCCGCCGGTGGTCTGGTCTTCCAGGCGTACCCAGGTGTAGGCCGCGGGTTTGACCGGAGTCGGCTGCTCGCTCTGGTAACTGAAGGCGACCTTGTCACCCACGGCACTGAAGCGCTCGGGCGCACCGAGCTGGTACTGGGCGGCGCCCCGCTCGATGAGGATTTCCTTGGTGGTCTTGACCCGGTACGCGGCGCCGTCGCTGGCGAACACGGTGAGCATGTAGCGGCTCGGCTTTTCGGCCGCCGGTAGCTCGATGCTCGCGTAGCCCTTGGCATCGGTGGTCAGTTCAGTGCTGGTCAGTTCCACCGGGAATTGACCCAGGTACTGCAGCTCGTTTTCCACCATCGATAATTGCTGGGCGCGCAGGCTGAGGGTGAGCTTGGCGTTGGCCACCGGCTTGCCGTCGGGGTACATCAGCAACAGCTTGCCCTTGACCGGTTCATGGGTACGGAAGTCCTGCTTGGCCAGGTCGAGGGAAATCTCGAAGTGCGGCTTGATGTACTCGGCTACGCGGAAGGCACTGCTGTAGGTCTGGTCGCGGTACGTGAAGCGCAACTCGTACCCCCCGGCCACTGCATTGTCGGGCAGCTGGAAGTGGCCCTGGGTACCGGCCTTGGCGTCCAGGTTCAGGTCCATGCCTTGCAGGGTGGTACCCGTGGCATCGATGACGCTGACGTGCACGGCACCACCTGCGGGGTTGACCGAGTCGCGGGCGTTCTTGAATTCGCGCCCGACTATTTTCATCGACACCCAGTCGCCGGGCCGGTACAGCGGCCGGTCGGTGAAGGCGTAGAGCTTGGTGTCGTAGATTTCGCTGTCGTAGTAGAAGTTCTCCGAGACAAACACCCCGCCCTCGGCGTCTTCGCCAATGACAAAGGAACGCTCGGGGCTGACGTGCTTGAGGCGCAGCAGCCCGTCGTTGTCGGTCTCGCCGCTGCTCATCACACCCAAGCCGTCGGTCCACAGCACTTTCACTTTGGGTACCGAGCTGCCTTCATGCTTGCGCGCAGCCCACACCAGCAATTCGTCGCCGGCGATCTTGCTCACGGCCACGGTATTGGAGACGAACACCACGGTGGTGGCGCGGTACTTGCCAATCAGCGCTTCCACCAGGTACAGGCCGGGCTTCAGCTTGCCCAGGGGGATGTAGACGTTGCCAGGGGCGACACTGATGAACTCGCTGGAGGAGCCCGCCAGGTCGACGCCCTTGGGCGGTTGGATCGGCTTGGCTTGCCACAGCGGGTAACGGAACTGGGTCACCAGCGGCAGGCCGGGAATGGGTGCGTATTGGGGCTGGGCATCGTACTGGGTGGGTGCGGCGATGGTATTGCCCATCTTCAGTTCCGGCACCTGGTCCGTCACTTCCTTGCGCGACTCATAGGAAAACGCCCGCTGCATCACGCGCCGGGACTTGCGGTACCAGTTGTCCCACAGGTACGCCAGGGTGTTGGACAGCCCCTCGCCCTTGAACTGGCCCTCGCTGGCCACCCGATGCAGGTTCTTTTGCCGCTTGAGGAATTCCAGCGGCTGGTCGATGCGGTAGACACGAATATCGGCGCCACCATACGGCTCCATGCGGAACCGGCGGTAATCACGGCCCGGTGCTTCCAGGCGCACCATGGCCTGCTCGTCGGTGGCAAAACTGCTGTCGGCCAGCAGGAAAAAGCTTTCGCCGGCCAGGGGCGCGTAGTCGCTGGCCGACACCGAGTCTTCGGCGCGCACCAGGCCCACGGGCGCCAGCAGGCACAGCAGCCACAGGCACAGGCGCACCACCAGCGCGCGGCTCATCGCAGGAAATTGAGCCGATAGACACCGATGAAATTCGGGTTGGCTGCGTCGGGTATCCATCGGGTGTCCTTCCATGTCATGAGTTGCTGCACGCTTGCCGAGCGCATGCCGTTGTCGGTGGGGGTGGTGGTGCCGGTGTGATAGGCAATGTAACGGCCCATCCAGATCATCAGGTGCTGGTCGTCACCCTGGTCGAAGAACATCAGGTCGCCCGGGCGAGCCTGGTTGATGTCACGGCCTACCAGGCGGCTGTTGAACTGAATCAGCTTGATGGCATTGACGTAGGGGCCAACCTGCCCGCCGCCCTGCTGCCACTGCCGGGCCAGGCTGCGCTGGGCATCCGTGAGCGCCAGCTCTGGCGGCAGGTAGCGGTTGGACAGGCCGTTGGCGCGCAACCACTTGTCATCGTGAACCTTGAGCGCTTCATTGGCGGCGAACCGCACCAAGCCCGCGCAGTCCTGTTGGTACCAGCGCGGGCTGGGGCCCTGGGTCAGCTGTTCCTGGGCGATACGCACGAACCAGGCGCGGAACACCTGGCTCTGTTCGGCATCCAGCGCCGGTGTGGGCGCGGCCAGCAGCCGGACGCTGAACAGCAGCGCGGCCATGCCCGGGAGGAATGATTTCACAGGGCACGCCATTGCAAGGGCAGCCACTGCCAATGCCCATCGGGCTCGCTGCCCTCGGGCAAGGTCAGGGCGTATTTGCCGTAGCCGGCCAGTTTCTGCAGTTTGGGAATCAGGTGGGTCTGGGCGGCATTGCGAAACACCGGCTCCATGTCCTGGGGCAGGCTGTCGAGTGTTTCCTGTTGCATCAGCTGCGCCAGGGAGTCAGGCCCCAGGTACACGGACATCAGGGCATCCTTGGGCGCTACATCGGCCAGCGGCGCGAAGTGTTTGTCCAGGGTGGCAACAGCTTTGTCCACCAGCTTGTCGTCCAGCGAGAACAGCAGGGTCGAGCCATGGCGCGCCAGGCTGACCTTGAAAAAGCCCTTGCCGGTGATGCTGTCAGGCTGCTCGGCCTCGCGGTTGCGGTATTGGCCGAAGTTGGAACTCACCTGCCGCTGCCATTGATGGCCGTCGGCTGGCGTCTGCTCGCTGACCGCGAACTTGCCGCCGGGCACCTTGCTTTCCCAGGCCCCGACCATGGCGCCGAACAGGTTGCCCAGGTCGGCGTCCAGCTTGCCACCGTCGCCGGTGTCGAGGCCGGCCACCAGCAATGGCGTGTAGAGTTTTGAGTCCGGGTACCAACACAGCCCGGCCGCGCCGGTCATGTGGCCGGTCAGGGCCTTGGCGGTCTGCTCGTCGGCGCCCAGCTTCACCAGCAAGGGTTGTTGCTGTTCGGCAGCCAGAGGCAGCGCCACACAGGCACTGGCGCCGAGCGGCATGGCCTGCCACACGGGGGCGAAGTTCAGGTTCGCACCGCTCGCCGTTTCATCCAGTGCCAGGAAGCTGTGCCAGCCCTTGTCGTCCATGTCCAGGCGCACGCCTGCGAAGGTGGGGATGAAACGCTGGTAACCCATGGCAAGCACGCTGGAACCGATGGAGATGCGTTGCTTGATCCCGGGCTCACGCGGTTTCAGGCCAAATGCTTCGGGGAATAACTGGTTGCCGCTCAGCAATGCGGCCATGGCCTGGGTCGACACCGCGCCCGGCGGCACGTCGCTGTCATCGGTGTGTTCGTAGAGCTTGTCCGGGTTGGACAGCACCACCAGCTTGTCCCCACGGGACGCGAACAGCAGCGATTTGGTGGCGTTGTAGCTAAGCCGGTAGATCGGTACGGCCTCACTGGCCACCTTCAATTCCCCGACCTTGCTCAGTTGCTGGTCGTCGAGGGCCACGTGAGCCAGTGGCTCCAGCAGCTTGGCCAGCCCCCCGCGGTCCATTACCAGCAAAAAGTCCTTGAGGCGGCCATCGGCGCCGCGCCACAGGGCCACGTCGGCGGGCTGGTCGAACAGCGCTTCGATGAGGTTGTCCTGCAGCTTCAGGTCATGCTCGTAGATGATGCGTCGCAGGCTGCCGATCAGGCCCAGGCGGTCGCCGTGGGTTTCGTAGTAGAAAACGAAGTCCTCGGTAAGGGTGTCGCGCAGGAACGGCACGCTCAGGACGTCGCGGGGCAACTGGCTGAGGGACTGGGTTTCCAGCAGCGCATCAGGGCGGCTGAGGCCGAACTTGTCCATGGCCAGGGCCACCGCAGGCAAGGCGGGCTTGTGCAGGAACCAGCCCATGCCGCCCGCCACGGCGGCCACCAGGCACAGGCCTGCGGCCAGCAGTAGGTTACGACGCTTGCCGGTGCCGGGAGGTGTTGGCGCCGCGGGTGTAGCGGCCGGTACAGCGGTGTTTTCGCTCATGTTCGCAAAGCCCGATTCATCCATGCGGTGCAGGGTTCAATAAGTGAAGGTCTTGACCAGCAGCAGGTCGCCGATGGCGCGCAAGGGCACGATGAAGCTCTCGCGTTTTTCATTGACGGTGTTTTCGTTGAGCACCAGGTTGATTTGCGAGGTGATCACCTCGTTCTGGTTGCCGCGTTCCTCAAAGTTATAGCCGCCATTACTGTAGTTGCCCCAGTAGTTGACGTAGACCAGGTAAGTGCCATGCATCGGCGCGGTCATGGTGAACATTTCCGGGCCGGGGCCGTCGACACTGTCGGTGTCCAGGCCGCCGCCGTTGTTCAGCACCGGGTTGGCGTAGAAGGCGTGCTGGCCGTCAGGGGTGATGATGTGCAGGTCGAGTTCGGCCTTGGGGTCATCCCAGGCCAGGAAGATGCGAATGCGTGCGGGCGTGCGCTGGTCGTTGGCTTCATAGAATTGCACGCGCTTGAGGGATGCGCCTTCACTGCTGCGCACTTCGACGCTGTTGGAGCCGGCCCCGAAAGCATAGGGCCGGGCGAAGCGGCCGTGTTCGTCGGTATACAGGCTCAGGGCATTGCCGTTAACAGCCAGGGTGTGGGGCTGGCGCGCGGCGGAAGTGGCCTTGATCTGGCCTTCGATCATGCTGCGGTTGCGCTGGATGCCACGGTCGATGGGCGGCGTGGGATAGGCCACGCGCGGGTTCTCGGTACGGTCGAGCAGGCCGAAATAACGCCAACCGCCCACGGGACCGTCGAGCGTGGCCGTGGTCTCCGCCAGGGCGATGGATGCCCACAAGATGGCGCTCAACCCGAGAAAGAATCGCATGGGTGCTTCCTGCAATGCATGGTGATGGGTGTCGGTTCCAGGACACCTTTTATAGCCCGTTTTCAGGGCGGGCGAAGATTAACCACTTGCCTGGGCTTTAACAATCGGCCCCACGCTGGAAATGTCGAGCAGTGCTCATCCTCCGGTGATGATGCGCTTGCCCTGGCGGGCGCCGACGGAGCCCGCTTGGCCATCGCGCTGTTTGCCGGTGCGCGCTTCACTGATCAGGCCCGGGATCAATGCGCCTTCGGGCAGGTGTTTCCAGAAACGGCTGGGCAGGTGCCCCTGCATGGCCCGGGTGTTGAGCCGCGCCGGATTGAAGATATGGCTGTAGTAGGTCAACCACAGCTCGCCATGAGGGTCTTCGGCCTCACGCGCCAACTGTTGCCAGGGCGCAGGGCACTGGCGTTGATGGTGCAACTGCTCGCCGTCGTAATAAACGCCATCCCGGGGGGTTGCGATAAGCCAGCGGTGCCGCCCCATGCGTCCGATGAAGTGAGAGCTGGCACTTTCGAGAATGTCGTGTGCCGGTTCATGCCACGCCACATACTCAGGGCGACCCGGCGCGCTTTCGGCCGGCGCCAGGGCCACGAAACGGACGAACGCATGCAGGTGGTGCGCTTCACGTGACACCTGTTTCAGGCGCCGATGCAACTCGCTGCCCAGGCTATCGCCGGCAAGCATCGCGGTGCGGTCGCCATGGCTGACCCGCCACAGCACCTCGTACAGCAGGCTCCAACGCTGTTCGCCACGGTAACGGGCCGCCGCCTCCAATTGCTCCACCAAAGCCAGTGGAATGCGCGCCTGGAACGGCCCGGGGGTAGCGGGTAGTTCCAGGTCGGTGGCGAACAGCTCGGCGGTTTCCCAACTGACCTGGCTGGGCTCTACCCCATGGCTGAGCAACCAGCGAGCCTGTTGCCGCCAGGTGGCGAACAGGTCATCGCAGTCCAGGCAGATCACCCCCACAACCCCATCTGCTGAGGAGCCGGGCGATCGCGCAACTGCTCGCGCAGCAGGTGGCTGCTGCTGTCAGCCTGGCGCGGATGGTAGTCACTGGTGATCAGAAATGGCTTGGCCTTGGCCAACACGCAGCGCAAGCGTGTGAGGTCCTCGTAGCGGATGCGGCGCTGGCGGCGCAATTCCACCAGGCGCTGGGTGGTACGGATGCCGATGCCGGGAATGCGCGCGATGAGCGCTGGTTCGGCGCGGTTGAGGTCCAGCGGGAAGACGTCGCGATGCTCCAGCGCCCAGGCCAGCTTGGGGTCGATATCCAACGCCAGGTGGCCGGGCCCCTGAAACAGTTCGCCGGCCTTGAAGCCGTAGCCGCGCAACAGGAAATCGGCCTGGTACAGTCGATGCTCGCGCATCAATGGCGGGGCCGCCAGGGGTACGCTTTTCGGGCTGTTGGGAATCGGGCTGAACGCCGAGTAATACACACGCTTGAGCTTGAAGTTGCCGTACAGGCTTTCGGCGCTGTGCAGGATGGTGCTGTCGTCGGTGTCATCGGCGCCGACGATCATCTGGGTGCTTTGTCCTGCCGGGGCGAAGGACGGCGCCTTGGATTCGTTGGCCACCGCCTCGCGGCCCACATGGATGGTACTCATGGCCTGGCGAATGGAGCCTACCTGCTTTTCCGGCGCCAGCGTCTGCAGGCTGGCATCGGTGGGCAGCTCGATGTTGACGCTGAGGCGGTCAGCGTAGCGCCCGGCCTCCTCGATCAGGCGTGGGTCGGCCTCGGGAATGGTCTTGAGGTGGATATAGCCGCGAAATTCGTGCTCCTCGCGCAGCAGCTTGGCCACGCGCACCAGTTGTTCCATGGTGTAGTCCGCCGAGCGGATGATGCCGGAGCTCAGGAACAGCCCGCTGATGCAATTGCGCCGGTAGAAATCCAGGGTCAGGGTCACCACTTCCTCAGGCGTGAAGCGGGCCCGCGGCACGTCGCTGGAGCGGCGGTTGACGCAGTACTGGCAATCGAACAGGCAGAAGTTGGTGAGCAGTATCTTGAGCAGCGACACGCAGCGGCCGTCAGGGGTATAGCTGTGGCAGATCCCCATGCCATCGGTGGCACCCAGGCCGGCCTTGCCTTCGGAGCTGCGCTTGGGCGCAGCGCTGCTGGCGCAGGAAGCGTCATACTTGGCGGCGTCGGCAAGGATGCTGAGTTTCTCGATCAGCTGCATGGGGTTTTCTCGATACTGTTTTTATGTACAGTAAGGCACGAGACCCGGCCACTCAAGGACTTTGCGCCAGGTTGGCGGAAAAGTGACCAACGGCGGGAACCTGCAACAGTGTTTTGCAGCCGCTGATTTGCCCGTGGCGCCCTGCTCTGCTAGTGTCGCGCGGTTTGAACCCTGTCGAGAGTAGCCGCCATGGCCCGTAAGAAAGCTTCCGTGGATTTCGAGCAATCGCTGGCCGATCTGCAAACCCTGGTCGAGCGCCTGGAGAACGGCGAGTTGTCGCTGGAGGACTCCCTGGCCGCCTTTGAACAAGGCATTGGCCTGACCCGCGACTGCCAGGCCGCCCTGGCCCAGGCCGAACAAAAGGTGCAAGTGCTGCTCGAACGCGACGGGGAGCTGACCCAAGAGCCCTTTGACGCGGAACAGCCCGAATGATCAGCACCTACCAGGCCACCTGCCAGGCGCGTGTCGATGGCGCCCTGAACAGCCTGTTCACCGCCCCTGCCCCTGAACTGGCGCGCCTTTACGAGGCCATGCGCTATAGCGTGATGAACGGTGGCAAGCGCGTACGCCCGCTGTTGGTGTATGCGGCCTGCGAAGCCTTGGGCACCCCGGCCGAACAGGCCAATGGCGCGGCCTGCGCGGTGGAATTGATTCATGCCTATTCGCTGGTGCATGACGACCTGCCGGCCATGGACGACGACGACCTGCGCCGCGGCCAGCCCACCACCCACAAGGCGTTCGACGAAGCCTGCGCCATCCTGGCCGGTGACGGCCTGCAGAGCCTGGCCTTCGCAGCCCTGCTGGATGACCGCCTGAGCCCGCAGAACGAGGCGCTGCGCCTGCAGATGGCCATGGTGCTGGCCAACGCCGCTGGCCCCGCCGGCATGGTCGGCGGCCAGGCCATCGACCTGGGCTCGGTGGGCAAGAAGCTGGACCAGAAGGCCCTGGAATTCATGCACCGGCACAAGACCGGGGCGCTGATCGAAGCCAGCGTGCAACTGGGCGCACTGGCCAGCGGCCGCGCCACGGCCCAACAGCGCGAGGCGCTGAAGACTTATGCACAGGCCATCGGCCTGGCGTTCCAGGTGCAGGATGACATTCTGGACGTGGAAAGCGACACCCAGACCCTGGGCAAGCGCCAGGGCGCAGACATCGCCCGCGACAAGCCGACCTACCCGGCGCTGCTGGGCCTGGATCTGGCCAAGGCCTATGCGCTGCAGCTGCGCGACCAGGCGCTGGAGGCCCTGCGGCCGTTTGACGCGGCAGCCGAACCGCTGCGCGAACTGGCCCGTTACATTGTCGAACGTCGCAGTTGAACGACCCTGCGCCAACCGCCCAATGCGTCATCGCGTGGGCAGTCGGCGCTGCATAGGTTAAACTGCCGCCACTTCATATCTATAACGATTCGCCTGATGCCCACGACGTTTCAAGAGATTCCCCGCGAACGCCCGCTGACGCCCCTGCTGGACCGTGCCGACACGCCGGCCGGGCTGCGCCACCTGGGTGAAGCCGAGCTGGAAACCCTGGCCGATGAACTGCGCCAGGAGTTGCTCTATACCGTTGGCCAGACCGGCGGGCACTTCGGTGCCGGCCTGGGCGTCATCGAACTGACGATTGCGCTGCATTACGTCTTCGACACGCCCGACGACCGCCTGGTGTGGGACGTGGGCCACCAGGCCTACCCGCACAAGATTCTGACCGGTCGTCGCGAGCGCATGGCCAGCCTGCGCCAGAAAGAAGGCCTGGCGGCTTTCCCGCGGCGCAGCGAGAGCGAGTACGACACCTTCGGTGTCGGCCACTCCAGCACCTCCATCAGTGCCGCCCTGGGCATGGCCATCGCCGCGCGCCTGCAGAACAGCGGGCGCAAATCCATCGCCGTGATCGGCGACGGCGCGCTGACCGCCGGCATGGCCTTCGAGGCGCTGAACCATGCGCCCGAGGTGAACGCCGACATGCTGGTGATCCTCAACGACAACGACATGTCGATCTCGCGCAACGTCGGCGGGCTGTCCAACTACCTGGCCAAGATCCTCTCCAGCCGCACCTACGCCAGCATGCGCGAAGGCAGCAAGAAGGTGCTGTCGCGCCTGCCCGGTGCCTGGGAGATCGCCCGCCGTACCGAAGAGTACGCCAAGGGCATGCTGGTACCCGGAACCCTGTTCGAAGAACTGGGCTGGAATTACATCGGCCCGATCGACGGTCACGACCTGCCTACCCTGGTGGCTACCCTGCGCAACATGCGTGACCTCAAGGGCCCGCAGTTCCTGCACGTGGTCACCAAGAAGGGCAAGGGTTTCGCCCCGGCCGAAGTGGACCCGATCGGCTACCACGCCATCACCAAGCTGGAGCCGTTGAACGCGCCTGCCGCGCCGAAAAAGACCACGGGGCCGAAGTACTCTGCGGTATTCGGCCAGTGGCTGTGCGACATGGCGGCCGCTGACGAGCGCCTGGTGGGGATTACCCCCGCCATGAAAGAAGGCTCGGACCTGGTCGATTTCAGCGAGCGTTACCCCGAGCGTTATTTCGACGTGGCCATCGCCGAGCAGCATGCGGTGACCCTGGCCGCGGGCATGGCCTGTGAAGGTGCCAAGCCGGTGGTGGCTATCTATTCCACCTTCCTGCAGCGCGCCTATGACCAGTTGGTGCACGACGTCGCGGTGCAGAACCTCGACGTGCTGTTCGCTATCGACCGCGCTGGCCTGGTGGGCGAAGACGGCCCCACCCATGCCGGCAGCTTCGACCTGTCGTACCTGCGCTGCATTCCGGGCATGCTGATCATGACCCCGAGCGACGAGAACGAACTGCGCAAGATGCTCACCACCGGCCACCTGTTCCCTAGCCCGGCCGCGGTGCGCTACCCCCGCGGCACAGGCCCCAACGCGCCTATCGAGGCAGGCCTGGAGCCACTGGAAATCGGCAAGGGCATCATCCGCCGCCACGGCAGCAAGACCGCCTTGCTGGTGTTCGGCGTACAATTGGCCGAAGCCCTGAAAGTGGCCGAGAAGCTCGACGCCACCGTGGTCGACATGCGCTTCGTCAAGCCCCTGGATGAAGCCCTGGTGCGTGATATCGCCGCTCGCCACGAGTTGCTGGTGACGGTCGAGGAAAACAGCATCATGGGCGGCGCAGGCGCTGCGGTCAGCGAGTTCCTGGCCCGCGAGAACCTGCTCAAGCCCGTGCTGCACCTGGGGCTGCCAGACAGCTATGTGGAACACGCCAAGCCGGCCCAGATGCTGGCCGAATGCGGCCTGGACGAAGCCGGTATCAAAGCCGCCGTCACCCAGCGGCTGCAACGGCTCGGGCTCTGAGCCGCGCTTCCCGGGGCACCGGAAACGGTCCCTCCGGGAAGTGCTTTGCGAGGACACATCATGCGCCCCGCCCTGCTATTGCCCATCGCCTTGTTGTGCCCCCCGGACGCCTGGGGCGACGATGAGCCGCTCAAGCTCGCCGACACCCTGGTGAGCGCCAACCGGCAAGCTGAAGAGCGGGACAGCAGCACCAGCGCCAGCACCGTTTTCACCCGCGCTGATATCGATCGCCTGCAACCGGACAGTGTCGTCGATCTGCTCAACCGCGTGCCTGGGGTACAGGTGGCGCAAAGCGGCGGGCGCGGTAGCCTGCCCGGCATTTTCGTCCGCGGCATGCAGTCGTCCCAGACCCTGGTGCTGGTGGATGGCGTGCGCGTGGCCACGGCCACATCAGCCGACAGCAACCTGCAGAACCTGGGTGTCGACCAGATTGAACGGGTGGAAGTGTTGCGGGGTGCCCGTTCGGCAATCCATGGCGCTGATGCCATGGCGGGGGTCATCCAGATCTTTACTCGCCGTGCCGATCAAGCGGGGTTGCAGGGCCGCCTGCACGTGACGGCTGGTAGCGATGGGCACTGGCAGCGCGACCTGGGGCTGTCGGGGGCCAATGACGACAGTCGCTTCGCCCTCAGCGCCGGGCTGGACGAAAGCGCGGGCATCAACCGTACCCATGCATCATTTGCCAGCGACCAGGACCACGACGCCTATCGCAACCGTTCCCTGAGCCTCACCGCCAGCCATTACTTCACCGACGACCTGGAGGCCGGGATCACCCTGCTCGATAACCAGGGCAAGAACGAGTACGACAACCCCTTTGGCCGGTTTGACTCGTTGAGCCTCAGCACGGTTGGGCAGAAACCCTACAGTGACTTTCAGCTGAGCAGTTTCGGCACCTATGTCGACGCCCGGCTCACGGAACATTGGAAGAGCCGCTTGGAACTGGGCCATAGCGAGAACCAGGAAACTTCGCGCGACACCCTCAGCGACGAACATTCAGCATTCAACACCTACCGCGATTCGCTGGGGTGGCAGAACACCTTGCACCTGGATGAACGCAACAGCCTGCTGGCAGGTGTGGATATCTTCCAGGACAGGGTCACCAGCAGCACCGCCTTCGCTGAGGACAGCCGCTGGAACCGCGCGGCGTTCGTCCAGCACAGCTACCGAACTGACAGCTTCGGGACTCAAGTCGGCTGGCGCCGCGACGTGAATCAGCAGTTCGGCGGGCAGAACACCTGGAGCGCGGCGGTGACCTGGTTCGTCAACCGCAGCAATGACCTGGTGCTGTCCTACAGCGAAGGCTTCCGAGCGCCGACGTTCAACGATCTCTATTACCCGGGCTACAGCAACCCGAACCTCACACCCGAGCATTCGAAGAGCTATGAGCTGCAGTGGCGCAGCCGCCTGAGCGATACCACGCGCCTGGAGACTTCGCTCTACCGTACCGAACTGAGCGACGCCATCGTCCTGGACAGCAACTTTTTGCCGCAGAACATCGGCCACGCGCGTATCAATGGGGCCGAGGCCGTCTTGCGCCAGCAGCTCAGGGACTGGAACAGCGCCCTGAGCCTAGCGGTGATCGACCCCCGCGACCGCGACAGTGGCCACACCATGACCCGCCGGGCCCGGCGCACGTTGAATTGGGACCTGGACCGGCGCTTCGGGGCGCTGGCCGTCGGCGTCACCTGGCAAGCGGTGAGCCGCAGTTATAACGACGCCTCCAACCAGCAAAGGATCGGCGGGTACGCGCTGATGGGGTTACGCAGCAGCTGGGCGGTGACGCCTCAGGTGAAGGTCGACCTGAAAGTGGATAACCTGCTCGATCGCCAGTACAGCCGGGTGCTGTACGAGTTCGATGGGCAAGCGTATGGGTATCGAGAGCAGGGGCGGGCCTGGACCATTGGGTTGACGTGGAATCCAGCGCTATAGGCGCGGGCTTTCGGGAAAATCCTGGTTGCGTGTCGACCCCTTCCCGCGCTTCGCCCGGTCCCACCGGGTTGATGCGGCCCCCTATGGGACCGGGCGAAGCTCGGGAAACAGGCAACGCTTTACATCAGGTGGGCGACGCCATTTTGCGGCAAAGCGATTCAACGGCATCGATCATCGCGGCACTGGGGCGCTCCAGCGCGCCATCGCGTGTCCACACCCTTCCTGCCTTGACCGCTTCTACCTCTGGCCAGGCACGCCAGGCATCAGCCTGGGCCTGGTCCGGCACCAGTATCACCTGGGGATCGCGCTGCAACACCGACTCGATGCTGACCTGGGGGGCCGGTAACCGCAGCTCATTGAAGATGTTTTCGCCGCCACACACCCGCAGGGCATCGCTGATGATCTGCTGGCCACCCAGCGTGAAAAGCGGTTTGTCCCAGACCTGGTAGAACACCCGCAGTGGCAGCTGCCGGCGGTAACGCGCGCTGAGCGCCGCCAGCCGTTGCCGGATACCCGTGGCAAGGCGCTGCCCGCGCTCGGCCGCCCCCAGATGCTGGCTCACCACTTCGATCTGCCCTGCGAGCTCATCGAGGGTATGCGGATCCACCACCAACGTGGCAATGCCCAGACGCTGCAGCTGATCGCGCTGGGCCGCCCCGACGCTGCCCGGCCAGAGCAACAGCAGGTCGGGCTTGAGCGCCAGCAAGGCTTCGCTATTGAGTTGGCCGTAATGCCCGACCGACGCCACCTGGGCCAGGCCTGCAGGCCGCGGGCCGGCGTCGAGCATGCCCACCAGGCGCTGCTGCGCCCCCAGTTCAAGGACGATTTGCGTCAAGGAAGGCGCCAGGCTGACCACCCGCTGCGCCGCCGACGCCGCGCTGCAGAACAACAGGCAACCAATCAGCCCCCAGCGCGTCAGGCGCGCTGACGGGGAATGCCGTGCCGGCACGATGTTGCCACGGGTTGACGGTCCGCCTGTGGCAGGCTCACGCCTGGCCAACCTCACTCTGGTGCTCGTTGCCCATCATATGCCCCAACTTGCCAGCCTTGGTGGCCAGGTAGTGCTTGTTGTGGGGGTTGTGGCCAGTGTGCAGTGGTACACGCTCGGCCACCACGATGTTCATCTTGGTCAGGGCCTTGACCTTGCGCGGGTTGTTGGTCATCAACCGCAGGGACTTGACGCCCAGGTGTTCCAGCATGGGCAGGCACATGGCGTAGTCGCGCTGGTCGGCGGCGAAACCCAGGCGCTCGTTGGCCTCGACGGTATCAGCACCACCGTCCTGCAGTTCATAGGCGCGGATCTTGTTCAGCAGGCCGATGCCGCGGCCCTCCTGGCGCAGGTACAGCAGTACGCCACGGCCTTCACGGGCGATGGCTTGCAGGGCAGCTTCCAGTTGCGAACCACAATCGCAACGCTGGCTGAACAGCGCATCACCGGTCAGGCACTCCGAATGCAGACGGCCCAGCACGGGCTCGCCGTCGGCGACATCGCCCAGGCTCAGCACAACGTGCTCGCGGCCGGTGGCCTCGTCGAGGAAACCATGCATGGTGAATTGCGCAAAAGGCGTTGGCAGCTTGGAAGCGGCGACAAAAACGACGGGCACCGTGTGCTCCTATCAAATATCTGACATGAAAATTGACCGAGGACTGCATTGTAACAGCAGCTTACTGGCGGCGCTTAGGCTGAATTATGGGGGTTAAAGATCAGTAAGTTTGATCGCTTATGGCGCAAAGGGATAAGGCTGCTTCCAATGGGCGAAGACCTGTCGCAGTTCGCCACCCGGTACCAGTGTGTCCATGCGCTGGTCGAACAGCGCCATCAGCGCCCGCCCCCGAGGGGTGTCGGCAAACCCGACGTACAAGGGCAATTCGGCAATGTGGGTGAGCTTGAACTGCGCAGGGTTACCGGCGTCCTTGAGAATGCCTTCGATCTCGGTGTAGGCATCGATGTAGTAATCGGCCCGGTCGTGCGCCAGCATCGGCAGGATGCCTGTGCGGCGCTGTACTTCGTTGTACTGACGGATTCGTGGCAAGTAGCGTTCGAAACCATAGCCACGCACCCAGGCCAGACGGTAGCGGCCAATGGTGTCCAGGGTGGGCGCGGGCTTGTCGACCAGGCCCAGTGCATAGATGTGGTCAGTGTCGTAATACCAACGAGGGTAGCGCGTGCTGGCCACCTCGTCATGGTAGGAGCCGACCCAGGCGTCGGCCTCCCCACGCTGCACCAACCCCATGGAGCGCGTGTACGGCGCGGTACGGGTATGCACCTGCACCCCGGCTGGCTCGAACACCTTGCGCAGGATGTCCCACCCAAGGCCCGTGCCGTCGGCGTTGGTGTAGTCGCTCCACGCTTCGCTGACGACGGTTATCGGCCCCAAGGCCGGCTCGGCCGCCGCCACGCGGACGACTGCCAGCAGGCCCAGCACCATCATCAGCATCCTTCTGACCATCGCCGTGCCTCCTGTCAAACCCAGTGCCACCCCCAGACCACCACCTGCATGGCCAGCCAGGCGCAGACCCCGGCCAGGACGTCATCGAGCATGATGCCGAACCCGCCGTGCACGTGCCGGTCCACCCAACGGATGGGCCAGGGCTTGAGTATGTCGAAAAAGCGGAACAACAGAAAACCCACCAGTAGCCATTGCCATCCATGGGGCACCAGCCACAGGGTGATCCACATGCCGACCATCTCGTCCCAGACGATGCCCTCGTGGTCATGAACCCCCAGGTCGTCCGCCACCTTGCCGCACAGCCAGAAACCAAACAGCATGGTAACGCCCAGCATCAGCCAGTAGCCCCAGCCGGGCAGCGCCTGCCACAGGGGCATGAATGGGATGGCCACCAACGAGCCCCAGGTACCGGGCGCCTTGGGCAGCGTGCCGGAACCGAAGCCGAAAGCCATGAAATGCCACGGGTTGCGCCAGACCGACAGCGGCACGTTCTGTGCCACGGCCTGGTTGGAGGGATGCGTCACGGTGTCTCCCGAAAATGTTGGTAGCCGCGCACGGCGGGGGTGATATCGCGGCCCGCCCCGTCCAGCAGGCTGACGCCCTGCCCCACAGCAACCTGGCCCACCACGTGGACAGGCCAGCCGTCGGCCTGCAGGCTTGCAAGGTGCTGACGCGGCAGGCTGAAGACCAGCACGTAGTCATCGCCGCCGGTAAGCGCGGCGTTCTGCGCCCCGTGGTGGCCGCAGAAGGCCAGCAAGGCCGGTGACAGCGGCAGGGCCTCGAGTTGCAGCGCCAGCGCTACCCTGGATGCCGAAGCGATATGCCCGCAATCAGCCAGCAGGCCGTCGGAAATGTCCATGGCAGCGGTGGCCCTGCCGCGCAGGGCCTGGCCCAGGCCGAATTGCGGCGGGGGCGACCAGTAATGGGCCAACAGGGGCCCGGCCACCGCCGCCGGCGCCTGGGCCTGGCCCAGCACCAACGGCAAGGCGCCGGCAGCGTCGCCCAACACCCCGCCCACGCACAGCAGGTCGCCCGGCTGGGCGCCACTGCGCAGCAGCGCCTGCCCGGCGGGTACAGCGCCGAACACGGTAACGGTCAGGCTCAACGGCCCACGGGTGGTGTCCCCCCCGATCAGGCTGAGGCCACATTGCCGGGCCATGCGGTTCAGGCCCTCGGCAAACGGCTGCAGCCAGCCTTCGGCCACCGACGGCAAGGTCAGCGCCAGGGTAAAGCCCAGCGGGGAAGCTCCCATGGCCGCCAAGTCACTGGCAGCCACCGCCAGCGCGCGCTGGCCGAGCAGCAGGGGGTCGGCAGGGTCGGGGAAATGCACCCCGGCTACCAGGGTGTCGGTCGACACGGCCAACTGCTGGCCGGCTGGCAGGGCCAGCAGGGCGCAGTCATCACCGATGCCGAGCGCCACCCCGTCGCCGCCCTGCGCACAGGGCGCGGCGGCGAAGAAGTGTCGGATAAGCTCAAACTCGCCCATGGTCTGCAAGCGCGTGGATCAGCGCTTGAACGCCTTCACTTCGGCGGCGCGGACATTCGGCGCCACCTTGTCCAGCACGCCATTGACGAACTTGTGGCCGTCGGTGGAACCGAAGACCTTGGCCAACTCGATACCTTCGTTGATGACCACGCGGTACGGCACGTCGACACGCTTGAGCAATTCCCAGGTGGACAGGCGCAGCACGGCCAGTTCAACCGGGTCCAGCTCTTCCAGGGCCAGGTCCATGCACGGCTTGAGCACGGCATCGATCTCGGTCTTGCTGGCAGGAACGCCGTGCAGGATCTCGCGGAAGTAGGCGCCGTCAACGTCGGTGAAGTCGTTGTCGACCCGGAACTGCGCTTCGATCTCGTTCAGCGAGTGGCTTGCCATGTGCCATTGGTACAGGGCTTGAGTCGCCAGCTTGCGGGCTTCACGACGCTTCATGCTCTTGGAAGGCTTGCCAGCATCCGCAGGTTTTGGATCGCGCGGGTTGAAACGATCGCTTTCGTCGGAAATCACTTGGCCTCCAACTGCGACAGCAGGCTGACCATTTCCAGGGCGGACAGGGCCGCTTCAGCGCCTTTGTTGCCGGCCTTGGTGCCGGAGCGCTCGATGGCCTGCTCGATGGAATCGACGGTCAGCACGCCAAAGGCCACCGGTACGCCAAACTCCATGGACACCTGGGACAGGCCCTTGGTGCATTCGCCAGCCACGTATTCGAAGTGCGGGGTGCCACCACGAATGACCGCGCCCAGGGCGATGATCGCGTCGTACTCGCTCTGCTGAGCGACTTTCTGCGCAACCAGCGGGATCTCGAAGGCGCCAGGGGCACGGATGATGGTGATGTCGCTTTCGCTGATACCGTGGCGAACCAGGGCATCAACCGCGCCGCTCACCAGGCTTTCGACGACGAAGCTGTTGAAACGGCCAACCACCAGGGCATAGCGACCTTTGGGGGCAATGAAGGTACCTTCGATGGTCTTCAGGGTCATTCGGTGAGTCTCGTCTTAAAGAGCAAGGACGCCAGGGGCGTCCTATGGGGGTAATGGTTCACGAACAAGCACGTACGGGGTCACTGAAAACCATAGCGCTGGCCTGGCAATCTGGCGACCCTTTTACCGGTGTTTATTCGGAGGGCACGTATTCTACTACTTCCAGATCGAATCCGGATATCGCATTGAACTTCATTGGCGAACTCATCAGGCGCATCTTGCGCACGCCCAGGTCGCGAAGGATCTGGGAACCGGCCCCGACGATGCTGTAGGTAGTCGGTTTTTTCACCGGCGCGCTTTCGCTGGTTTCGCGTATATGCGCCAGCAGCACATCGCCGTCCACCGGGTTGCCCAGCAACAGCACCACGCCGCTGCCGGCCTCGGAAACCGCGCTCATGGCGGCCCGCAGGCTCCAGCGGCCAGGCTGCCTGACCATCAGCAGGTCGCGCAGCGGGTCCATGTTGTGCACCCGTACCAGGGTCGGTTCCTCCGCGCAGATGGTGCCCAGGGTGAGGGCCATGTGCACGTCGCCTTCCACCGAATCGCGGTAGGTGACCAGGTTGAACTGGCCCAGTTCGCTGTCCAGCGGCTGCTCGGCAATCCGCTGAACGGTACGTTCGTGGATCATCCGATAGTGGATCAGGTCGGCGATGGTGCCGATCTTGATGCCGTGCTCGGCGGCGAAGGCTTCCAGTTCGGCGCGACGGGACATGGTGCCGTCGTCGTTCATCACTTCGCAGATCACGCCGCTGGGCTCGAAACCGGCCATGCGCGCCAGGTCGCAGGCGGCTTCGGTGTGGCCAGCACGGGCCAGCGTACCGCCGGCCTGGGCCATCAACGGGAAGATGTGGCCGGGGCTGACGATGTCTTCTGCCTTGGCGTCCCTGGCGGCAGCCGCTTGCACGGTACGCGCGCGGTCGGCGGCGGAGATGCCGGTGGTGACCCCTTCGGCGGCTTCGATGGACACGGTGAACTTGGTGCCAAAGCCCGAACCATTGCGCGGCGCCATCAATGGCAGCTTGAGCAGCTCGCAGCGCTCGCGGGTCATGGGCATGCAGATCAGGCCACGGGCGTGCTTGGCCATGAAATTGATGTGCTCGGCCTGGCAGCATTCGGCGGCCATGATCAGGTCGCCTTCGTTTTCCCGGTCTTCGTCATCCATGAGGATGACCATCTTGCCCTGGCGAATGTCTTCCACCAGTTCTTCAATCGTGTTGAGCGCCACGCGGCACCCCCTATGTCAGGACTTCAGGTAACCGTTGGCGGCCAGGAAGCTTTCGCTGATGCCACCACTGGATGGCTCCGCGGCCTTGTCGCCCAGCAGCAGGCGCTCCAGGTAACGGGCCAGCAGGTCCACTTCCAGGTTGACCTTACGCCCGGCACGGTAGTCGGCCATGATGGTTTCGGCCAGGGTGTGCGGGACGATGGTGAGTTCGAACTCGGCGCCATCGACCGCGTTCACGGTCAGGCTGGTGCCATCCACGGTGATCGAGCCTTTGTGAGCGATGTACTTGGCCAGCTCTTTCGGCGCACGCACACGGAACTGGATGGCGCGGGCGTTTTCCTCGCGCGAAACCACTTCACCTACGCCATCGACGTGGCCGCTGACCAGGTGCCCGCCCAGGCGCGAGCTTGGGGTCAGGGCTTTTTCCAGGTTGACGCGGCTGCCGGCCTTCAATTCATGGAAGGCGGTGCAGTCCAGGGTTTCGCGGCTGACGTCGGCCCAGAAGCCGTCGCCCGGCAGCTCGACGGCGGTCAGGCATACGCCGTTGACGGCGATGCTGTCGCCCAGCTTGACGTCGGCAAGGTCCAGCTTGCCGGTCTCTACGTAAACACGCACGTCACCGCCCTTGGGGGTCAACGAGCGGATGCTGCCGATGGATTCGATAATGCCGGTGAACATGGATCCTCCTACGGAACCGGGCCTGCGCTGGGCGCGAGGCTGGAATTATACGCTTGCCGCCTTGGCAGGTACTGCGATGACTCGCCAGTCAGGCCCCACGGCACGCATTTCGATGATTTCAAGGTGTGGCGCCTCGCTCATGCGCGCCAGCGGCCAGTCCAGCAACGGCCGGGCGCTGGAGCCCAGGAACTTGGCGGCGACGAATATCTGGTACTCATCCACCAGCCCGGCCTGGGCGAAGGCGCCAGCCAACGTGGGCCCGGCCTCGACCAGGACTTCGCTGGCACCACGGGCCGCCAGCGACTCGAGCAGGGCCCTGAGGTCGACATGGCCCTCGTGGGCAGGTATTTCCAGCAGCTCGTGGCCGTGCTGCTGATAACGCGTTGCGGCGCCACTGCCTGGGCAAGTCACCACCAGGGCGGGGCCAGCCTGAAAAAAGGGCGCGTCCAGGGGCACCCGCAAGCGGCCGTCGATCAGCACGCGCAAAGGGGGCCGCTCGGTGGCCAGGGCGGCGGTCTCGGGGTCCAGGCCCAGCTCGCTGGCGCGCACGGTCATGCGTGCACCGTCGGCCAATACGCTGTCGGCACCGGTCAGCACGATGCTAGACCGGGCGCGCAGGCGTTGCACCGCCGAGCGTGCCGCAGGCCCGGTGATCCACTGGCTTTCGCCACTGGCCATGGCCGTGCGGCCATCCAGGCTCATGGCCTGTTTGACCCGTACGAATGGCAGGCCATGCTCCATGCGCTTGAGAAAGCCAGGGTTGAGCGCCCGCGCCTCGCCTTCCAGCACACCGCTGTGAACAGCGATGCCGGCATCATTCAGGCGCCGCAAGCCACGGCCAGCCACTTGCGGGTTGGGGTCCTGCATCGCCGCCACCACCCGCGCCAGCCCGGCGTTGACCAGGGCATCGGCGCACGGCGGCGTACGCCCATGGTGGCTGCACGGCTCCAGGGTGACGTAGGCGGTGGCGCCACGGGCCAGCTCGCCGGCCTGGCGCAAGGCATTCACCTCGGCATGGCCTTCGCCGGCACGCACATGCCAGCCCTCGCCCACGACCTGGCCGTCGCGCACGATCACGCAACCGACCCGGGGGTTGGGGTGGGTGGTGTACTGGCCGCGACGCGCCAGCTCGATGGCGCGGGCCATGTAGTGGGCGTCGAGGACGGCTTGCTCGCTGGCCATGCTTACTCCTTGGACGGTTCGCGGGCCAGCCGGTCGATTTCCTCGCGGAATTCGTCCAGGTCCTGGAAGCGGCGGTACACCGAGGCGAAGCGGATATAGGCGACCTCATCGAGCTTCTGCAACTCGGCCATCACCAGTTCGCCGACGACCAGCGACTTGACTTCGCGCTCGCCGGTGGCACGCAGCTTGTGCTTGATATGAGCCAGGGCCGCTTCCAGGCGCTCGACGCTCACGGGGCGCTTTTCCAGCGCCCGCTGCATGCCGGCGCGCAGTTTTTCTTCGTCGAAGGGCTGGCGGCTGCCGTCCTGTTTGATCAGGCGTGGCAAAACCAGTTCGGCGGTTTCGAAGGTGGTGAAACGCTCACCGCAGGCCAGGCATTCGCGACGACGGCGTACTTGCTCGCCCTCGGCGACCAGTCGCGAGTCGATGACCTTGGTGTCGTTGGCACCGCAGAAGGGACAGTGCATGGTGGCAGGCAACAAAAAATGGGAGGGCCATGGTAGCGCATCCCACTGGCAAGACAAGCCAAAGCCTTTGCGGTATACAGAGGTTATTTATTGCGATGGATTTGCCAATGCCTCTACGCCCCCTTGTTTTGCTGAGCCTGGTCGCCCTGTTGGCGGCCTGCGGCAGCGATAAGCCCAAGCCCGTCGCCGCCGTGGTGCCCGCCCCCAAAGCTGCCGTGGCCGGGCCCCAACCGCTGGGGCCGTTGCCCGCCTACCAGCGTGAACTGACCGGCACCCTGCTGGGTGCGCCCGCTGGCGCCGAAGTGGAACTGGCGCTGTTGGCGGTGGACGAACGCGGCCGGCCGCAGAAGCTGTTGGCCAGCAGCAAGCAGACCGGCACCAGCAAGCCGCTGCCCTTCCAGTTGCGCTTCAACCCCGAGGCTTTCCCCAGCAACCTGCGGGTGGAGCTGCGCGGCCGTGCCAGCCAGTCCGGCATTTTGATCCTGCACCTGCCGGCCGTTGCGGTGGGCCAGCCCACTACCCAGTCGCTGGGCCAGTTGCAGCTGCTGCAAGCACCATGAAGGCACTGCAACAGGCGCTCGGTGACCTGCTGGGTGACGCTCGGCTGGTGCCCACCGCCCTGCCCGGCACCGACATACGCCTGTGGTTGATCGACGGTGACAACATGGACCGCGCCTTCAGCCCCGAGGAAACCCGGCGGATCCTGCACGAGCCGCCCTACTGGAGCTTCTGCTGGGCCAGCGGCCTGGCCCTGGCCCGTTACCTGGCCGAACAGCCGCAGTGGGTCGAAGGCCTGCGGGTGCTGGACTTCGGTGCGGGTTCAGGGGTGGCCGCCATCGCGGCGGCCAAAGCCGGCGCCGCCGAAGTGGTGGCCTGCGACCTCGACCCGCTGGCGCTAGGCGCCTGTCGCGCGAACGCTGAACTCAACGGCGTGGCCCTCGGCTACAGCGCCGATTTTTTTGCCGAGGCCGATCGCTTCGACCTGATCCTGGTGGCCGACGTGTTGTACGACCGCGCCAACCTGCCGCTGCTCGACCAGTTCCTCAGCCGCGGGAGGCAAGCGCTGGTGGCGGACTCGCGGGTGCGCGACTTCAGCCACCCGGTGTACCGTCAACTGGCAACGCTCGAGGCCTGTACACTGCCGGACCTGGCTGAACCCCACGAATTCCGCCACGTCAGCCTCTATCACGCACGCCGCGGCTGAGGCGCTTTCGGCCAGCGGCGCCAGCCTTTATAGTGCAACCATTACCGCTTTTTTCGAGATGCACGATGAGCCAGCCCACGCCGTATATTTTCGATGTCACCACTGCCACCTTCCAGCAAGATGTGATCGACAAGTCGTTCGACCAGCCGGTGCTGGTGGACTTCTGGGCCGAATGGTGCGCGCCCTGCAAGGTACTGATGCCACTGCTGGAAAAAATCGCCGAAAGCTATCAGGGTGAATTGTTGCTGGGCCGGGTCAATTGCGATGTGGAACAGGACATCGTCGCCCACTTCGGCATTCGCAGCCTGCCCACCGTGGTGCTGTTCAAGGATGGCAAGCCGGTGGACGGTTTTGCCGAAGCGCGGCCGGAGTCGGAAATCCGCGCCATGCTCGAACCCCATGTGCACATGCCGGCCCCGGCAGAGGCCGACCCATTGGAAACGGCCCAGGCGCTGTTCAGCGAAGGGCAGTACGCCAAGGCCGAGCAGGTGTTGGTGAGCCTGCTGCAAGCGGACAACAGCAATGCCAAGGCGCTGATCCTGTATGCCCGCTGCCTGGCCGAGCGCAACGAATTGACTGAAGCCCAGACCGTCCTGGATGCGGTCAAGGGCGACGAGCACAAGGCCGCGCTCGCCGGCGCCAAGGCGCAATTGACCTTCCTGCGCCAGGCCGCCGACCTGCCGGACGCCGCCGATCTGAAAAGCCGTATCGCGCAGAACCCAGGCGACGATGAGGCCGTGTTCCAGCTGGCGATCCAGCAGCTGGCGCGCCAGCAATATGAAGCGGCACTGGACGCCCTGCTGAAACTGTTCGTGCGCAACCGCAGCTTCAACGAAGGCGTTGCTCACAAGACATTGCTGCAAGTGTTCGATCTGCTGGGCAATGACCACCCATTGGTCACCACCTACCGCCGCAAGTTGTTCGCCGCGCTGTACTGAGCTACCCCACCCAGCAATACAGCGGCGCGTCGGCGCCGCTTTCCACCCGCACTTCACGGCAATGGCGCAGGCGCACCAGCAAGCGCTTGCCCGCCGCCATGCTGCCTGCCAGACCCTCCAACTGCCCGAGCAATTCGGGGCCGCTGATCTGCCCAGCCTGCTGCACCAATTGCAGCGTGGTCTGCCACAGCGCATCGCCTTGCCCGGCCGGCTTGGTTTGCGGTGCCGGATCTGGACCGGGCTCAGCCTGCACCTGCAGGTGCGCGCCCAGTTGCTGCCAGTCGGCGGCGTCCATTTCGATGGTCAAATCCACCGGCCAGGCACCGATGGTTCCGCGAATTCTTAGCATGCTGATTCCTCTCGTGGGACCCGTCATGTTCCCACAGCTACCACCCGTTGCGCCTGAGAGAAATTTCATCTGGACCTTTATGGCGCAGGCACTTTAAAGTTGTTATAACGTTACACTTATTTATCTTCCATCAGGACTTCTTCATGCGCCGACTTCTGCTCGCCCTGCCCTTCGCGTTGCTGCCACTGGCCATTGCCCACGCTGACGACACCACGGTAAAACACGGCAGCCTCGGCACGCATGAACATGGCACTGCCCGCGTCAACGCTGCTTTGGATGACCAGACCCTGGCCCTTGAACTGCAAACCCCAGCCATGAACATCGTCGGTTTCGAGCACCTGGCTACCACCGACGCCGACAAGGCGGCCGTTGCCAAGGCCCGTGCGCTGCTGGAAAAACCCCTGGCCCTGTTTGGCCTGCCAGCCGCGGCCGGTTGCAGCGTGACCAGCCAACACCTGCAAAGCCCGCTGTTCGGTGACGCGATGCCCGACGATGACGGCGACGATGACCATGACCAACACGCTGCCGGTGAAGAGCACCACCACAGTGAGATTCACGCGAGCTACGCGCTGACCTGCACCGCGCCGGACAAGCTCAAGGCCCTGGATACCGCCCAGCTGTTCAAGACCTTCCCGGCCACCCACAAAGTGGTGGTGCAACTGATCGGCCCAACCGGCCAGAAAGGCCTGGACGCGACCCCGGACAACAGTGCACTGAGCTTCTGATGGCCAGCACAGCCCTCATCGAACTGCGCGACCTGCATTTCGCCTGGCCGCGCCAACCCGCCTTGCTGGACATACCTGCGTTTGAATTGCAGGCCGGCGAAACACTGTTCCTCAAGGGTCCCAGCGGCAGTGGCAAGACCACCCTGCTGGGGTTGCTGGGCGGCGTGCAGAAGCCGGTCAGCGGCAGTATCCAGGTACTGGGCCAGGAACTCGGTGAGTTGAGCCAGGGCCGCCGTGACCGCTTCCGCGTCGACCATACCGGTTATATCTTCCAGCAGTTCAACCTGTTGCCGTTCCTCTCGGTCCGCGAGAACGTCGAACTGCCTTGCCATTTTTCTCGCCTGCGGGCCGACAAAGCCCGCCAGCGCTATGGCAGCATCGATGAGGCCGCCGCAGCACTGCTGGCCCACCTCGGCCTCAGCGACCCGGCGCTGCTGGAACGTCGCGCCGACACCCTGTCCATCGGCCAGCAGCAACGGGTAGCCGCCGCCCGCGCACTGATTGGCCAGCCGGAACTGGTGATCGCCGACGAACCCACCTCGGCGCTCGACCACGATGCACGCGAAGCCTTCATCCGCCTGCTCTTCGCCGAATGTAGCGACGCCGGTTCCAGCCTGCTGTTCGTCAGCCACGACCAGAGCCTGGCGCCCTTGTTCGACCGCAGCCTGTCACTGGCCGAACTCAACCGGGCCGTGCGCCCCGCCGCCCCTGGGGAAGTCTGATGTACCTGTTCCGTCTAGCCGTGGCCAGCCTGGCCAACCGCCGCTTCACGGCGTTTCTCACCGCTTTCGCCATTGCCCTGTCGGTATGCCTGCTGCTGGCGGTCGAGCGCGTGCGCACCGAAGCCCGCAACAGTTTTGCCAGCACCATCAGCGGCACCGACCTGATCGTCGGCGCCCGCTCCGGCTCCGTGAACCTGCTGCTGTACTCGGTGTTCCGCATCGGCAACGCCACCAACAATATCCGCTGGGACAGCTTCCAGCACTACGCCCACGACCCTCGGGTGAAATGGGCCATTCCCATGTCCCTGGGGGATTCGCACCGCGGTTATCGCGTGCTGGGTACGGACCAGTCGTACTTCGAGCACTACCAGTACGGCCGTCACCAGAACCTGGCGATGGCCGCTGGCCGCTTCTTCGCCACTGACCCGTTCGAAGTGGTGCTGGGTGCGGAAGTGGCCGATGCCCTGCACTACAAGTTGGGCGACACCCTGGTGCTGGCCCACGGCACAGCGGCCATCAGCCTGGTCAAGCACGATGACAAGCCCTTCACCGTGGTGGGCATCCTCAAGCGCACCGGCACCCCGGTGGACCGCACGTTGCATATCAGCCTGGGCGGCATGGAGGCTATCCACATCGACTGGCACAACGGCGTGCCCGCCCGCGGCGCCGGGCGCATCAGTGCTGACCAGGCGCGCAACATGGACCTCACGCCCAGCGCCATCACGGCAATGATGCTGGGGCTGAACAACAAGATATCAACCTTCTCCCTGCAGCGGGAAATCAATGATTTCGTCGGTGAACCGCTGCTGGCCATCCTTCCCGGGGTAGCGCTGCAAGAGTTGTGGAGCCTGATGGGCACTGCCGAGAAAGCCTTGTTCGTGGTCTCGCTGTTCGTGGTACTGACCGGCCTGATCGGCATGCTCACGGCCATCCTCACCAGCCTCAACGAACGCCGACGGGAAATGGCGATACTGCGGTCGGTGGGCGCCAGGCCTTGGCATATCGCCAGCCTGCTGGTTCTCGAAGCCTTCGCGCTGGCGCTGTGTGGCATCGGCGCAGGCCTGGCCTTGTTGTATGCCGGTATCGCGGGCGCCCAAGGGTATGTGCAAGCCAACTACGGCCTGTATCTGCCGCTGTCGGCCCCGACGGCCTATGAATGGTCGCTGCTGGGGATTATCCTCGGCGCAGCCCTGGTCATGGGCGCCGTCCCGGCCTGGCGTGCCTACCGGCAGTCACTGGCCGATGGTCTGTCCATTCACCTGTGAGCCTTGCCGACATGAAAGCCGCTTTGCTGTGCCTGCTGTTGCTGGTATCCCCCACCCTGTGGGCGGCCGCGCCGCGCGAGTTGACCTGGGCGGAAATGATTCCGCCCGATGCCCCCAAGGTGGCCCCGCAAATGGCGCCGCTGCACGACCTGTCCAAGATGGGCAGCGACATGGAATCGGCACCGGCGGTGAAGCAGCAGGAACCCGATGCCCCGGTGGTCAAGGCGCTGGATGGCCAGAACGTGAAGATGCCTGGCTTCATCGTGCCGCTGGAAGTCAGCGACGAAGGCCGCACCACTGACTTCCTGCTGGTACCGTATTACGGCGCCTGCATCCACGTACCGCCGCCGCCATCGAACCAGATCGTTCACGTGACCAGTCAGGTGGGGGTCAAGCTCGACGACCTTTACCAGGCGTTCTGGGTAGAGGGCACCCTGCGGGTCAAGCCGTCGAGCAGCGAACTGGCCGACGCCGGGTACCAGTTGGAAGCCGACAAAATCTACATCTACGAACTGCCGGAGTGACCTCAGGCGGTTAATGACGGTTTTATTGAGCTGGGTCAAAACCCTTGACCCAGAGCGCTCCTACCATCGGCCAAGCCTTTTTCCACTTGTCCGATGGAGCCCCAATGAACACCAAACTCCTGGGTGCCTCGCTATTCAGCCTGGCCCTTGTCACGCCTTTTGCCCACGCTCACCAGGCCGGTGATTTCATCGTCCGCGCGGGCGCCATCGAAACCGCACCCAACGAGGACAGCGGCAACTTGAAACTCGATGGTGCAAAGGTGTCCGGCACCAAGGCTACCCTGGGTAACGACACGCAGTTGGGGCTGACCTTCGCCTACATGCTCACCGACCACGTGGGCGTGGAACTGTTGGCCGCCACCCCCTTCCAGCACAAGGTCGGGGTCAAGGGTGTCAGCGCCGCCACCGGTATCGCCGGTCTGGATGGCAAGCTGGCCGACGTGAAGCAACTGCCACCGACCCTGTCGCTGCAGTACTACCCGCTGGAGCCCAGCTCCAAGTTCCAGCCGTACGCCGGCGTAGGCCTTAACTACACCTGGTTCTACGGTGAAGACCTGACCAGCGACCGCAAGTCCGAGGGTTTCAGCAACCTCAACCTGAAGAACTCCTGGGGCTGGGCTGCGCAGGTGGGCGCGGACTATATGCTGACGGACCACATCATGGTCAACGCCGCGGTCTGGTACGTGGATATCGATACCCAGGCCAGCGTCGATGGCCCGACTGCGCTGGGCGTGGGCCGCACCAAGGTCAATGTCGACGTGGACCCATGGGTGTACATGGTGGGTGTGGGTTACAAGTTCTGATCCATCCCTCATGCAGGACCGGCGACCAGCCCCCGGCCCTGCATGGGCGAAGCGTTACCGCCCGAGCAGGCGTTTCAAGCCAGTGGCCATCGGGGTGATGGCTGGCAGTTCAAAGCGCTGCAGCAAGCGCGCATTGTTGGCCCGCGAATGCTTGATATCCCCCGGCCGCGCCTCGCCGTAATTCACCTGGGGCAAGCTGCCCAGCACCGACTTCAGCTCTGCCAGCAACTGGTTGAGGCTCATGGCCTGGTTCAAGCCCACGTTGATGGCCCCCTCTTGTACATCCGGCGCCTCCAGCGCCTGCACCAGCACCGCCACCAGATCCCCCACGTAGATGAAATCGCGGGTCTGCTCACCATCACCGAACAGGTTGATGGGCACGCCCTGCTGGGCGCGCTCGCAGAAGATGCTGATAACCCCGGAGTACGGCGAGGACGGATCCTGGCGCGGGCCGAACACATTGAAGAAGCGGAAGATCACCGGCTCCAGGCCGTGCTGGCGGCGGTAGAAATCGAAGTAGTGTTCGCTGGCCAGCTTGTCCGAAGCGTAGGGCGTCAGCGGTGCCTTGGGCGTGTCCTCGGCGATGGCCTGGCCTTCGCCGTTGTTGCCGTATACGGCAGCGCTGGAGGCGAACACCACACGCTTGATGCCTGCGATGCGCATTGCCTCGCAGACATTCAGGGTGCCAATGAAGTTGGCCTGGTGCGTGCGCACCGGATCGTCCACCGAGGCCTGCACCGACGCCACCGCAGCCAGGTGCACCACCGCCTTGCAACCTTGCGCGGCGCGGGCCACCAGGGCCGCGTCGGCGACATCGCCTTCGATGAGTTCCACCCGTGGGTTGTCCAGCGGCAGGTTGCTGCGCTTGCCGGTGGAAAGGTCGTCGAGGATACGGACGGCGTGGCCCTTTTCCAGCAGGACGTCCACCAGATTGGAGCCGATGAAGCCGGCGCCGCCGGTGATCAAAACAGGTGTATCAGCCATGTCGGTAATATCTGTCCAGTAGGCTTGGGAGCCCGGAGCGCCAGGCCCGAGGCTTGATCCCGAAAGTATGGAGAATCTTCTTGCAGGCCAGCACGGCGTGCTGAGGTTCCTGAGCGGCGTCAGGCTGCGCCGCATGGGCCTGGGCGGTAGGCGCCTCGATCGCCAGCGGGTGCAGGCTGGCAGCTTCGCTGATGATCGCCTGGCCCAGCGCCAGCGGCGTGGTGGCCTCGTTGCCCGCGTAGTGGTAGGTGCCCCACAGCGGCGCGGCGCAATCGAGTTGCTTGAGCACCGAGATGATTACCCGCGCGGCATCGTCCACCGGCGTCGGGTTGCCACGGCGGTCATCGGCCAGGAAGATTTCCTGGGGCTGCTCGGCGCGCTTGAGGAAGCGCCCCAGCACGCCGTCGATGCTGTCGTCCAGCAGCCAGCCAAAGCGCAGCAGCACATGCTGCGGGCAAGTGGCGCGAACGCTCTGCTCGATGCGCCACAGTGCCTGGCCGCGCAGGCCAAGGGGCACAGGCTCGTCTTTTTCGCTATAGGCCGTGGCCCGGGAGCCATCGAACACGCGGTAGCTGGATGGCTGCACCAGGATCACCTGGTGGTGCTGGCACAGCTGGGCCAGGCGCTCGACAGAACGTTCCTGCTGGGCAAGGCGCGTCTCGCTGACTGTCGCAGCCTGGAACCAGTCGAAATAGTAGGCAAGGTTGATCACTGCGTCGGGGCGGGTATCGTCGAGCAGTTGGGTAAGGCTCGCCGCATCCCAGCCGGCTTCCGGCGGGCGCGGAGCGAGGAAGCCGATGTCTTCCTCCGCTCCGAGACGAATCAGCGCTTGCCCAAGGGCATTACCGCCGCCCAACAGCATAAGGCGCATTCGCATAGAGTCAGCAGGTCCAGTCCGGTGAATTCGGTGAGCCATTGATTGCCCGGGGCCAAGCCCGCGTGGCGATCGGTAAAGAGGCTCATGGTATTGCATTTTGCGGATTTGTGCTGCGTGGATCAATCGATTGGCCGGGCATGCTTTGGCGCTACAGGGTAGGCTGGCCGATCTGCACAGTCCTTGGGACGCCCCCAAAGCCACTAACGGTCACGGGCACCTCTGCAATGACGGATTTGTTCTCGAAGGAATAATTAGCCATGCATGGGGTTATTGATATAAGCGGGCTCCTGGCCCGGATTCAAGCCGGTGAGCGCTTGACGGTATCTCACTCAATCCCGGGGAAGTTGGTGGTGCCTTCAAAGATCTGTAGTGAACAAACAAGACGGACGAGGTGATGTCCCAGGCATAACTGGCCCGAAACAGATGTGGGAGCGGGGAAATGCGCCTAGCCCTTGCCTGGGAAGCGCCGTGCGGACGGCGCTCGACTTCAACAGCAACACAACAACATCGCCTGGCGCCTGGCGGCCCTGATGCGATCTCAAGCCAAGAGCTCCGGTGAGTCTTCTATTGGCCCGTCTCGCAATCGCAATCAGGCCACTAGGTGCATGTCTCGGTTTTTCCTGCGCCCTTGAAACCGAGCGCCGCCCGCGCGGCGCTTCCCGGCCAAGGCCGGTCCCACATCCGTTTCGGGCCAGTTATGCCTGTGAGATCGCCTGCTCCGCTCCGTTTGCTCGCTGCATATCGGTGGTGGTGCCACGACTTTCCCAGCAATCCGTGAAGAACCACAAAAAAGCCCCTGCAATGCAGGGGCTTTTTCGGGAAATCAGCAGCGATCAGAACGGAATATCGTCATCAAAGCTATCGAAATCTGCCGCTGGCTGTGGCGCCGCCTGTTGCGGGGCTGGGCGCGACTGCTGTGGTGCGGCCTGCTGAGGGCGTGGCGCTTGCTGGCGTGGGGCCGACTGCTGGTAGTTGTTGCCGCCCTGGTTCTGGTCGCCCTGTTGTGGGCGGCCGCCCAGCAGCTGCATGGTGCCCTGCATGTCGACGATGATTTCAGTGGTGTAGCGTTTGATGCCGTCCTTTTCCCACTCGCGAGTCTGCAGCTTGCCTTCGATATAAACCTGCGAACCCTTGCGCAGGTACTCGCCGGCGATCTCGGCAACCTTGCCGAACATCGACACGCGGTGCCATTCGGTGCGCTCGACGCGCTGGTTGGTCTGCTTGTCGGTCCACTGCTCGCTGGTCGCCAGGCTCAGGTTGGTGACCGCGTTGCCGTTGGGCAGGTAGCGCACTTCAGGATCCTGACCGCAAGTACCGACCAAAATGACTTTGTTAACCCCACGGGCCATAACGTTCTCCTAGGCTTGGCACGTCTCTGGGGCCGGATTGACCAGGCGCTCCAGGGATGCACGATCCAAAATTTCTGTGTCCAATTTGATATAGATGGCGGCCTCTTCTGCCACCACCACTGCATCTGTCACACCTGGTACGGCCTTGAGGCGCTCGGCCAGCGCCGCTTCGCGCAGCGCTGCGGGCGACAGCGGCAAGCGCAGGCTCGTCACATAGGGTGGTTCACGCATAGTAACAGCTATGGCCAGCCAAATCGCCAACAGGCCTGCGCAACCGATGAATACCACATTCAGGCCGCCATGCTGGAACAGCCAGCCGCCAAGAATGCCGCCCAATGCCGCACCGAGGAACTGGCTGGTGGAGTACACACCCATGGCCGTGCCCTTGCCGCCCGCTGGCGAGACCTTGCTGATCAACGACGGCAGCGAGGCTTCCAGCAGGTTGAAGGCGGTGAAGAACACGACAGTGCCCACTACCAGCTCCGTCAGCGAATAACCGAATGCCCAGAAGAACAGTTCGGTGAGCATCAGGGTGGCAACCGCACCAATCAGAACCCGCTTCATCTTGCGCTTTTTTTCGCCGTAGATGATGAACGGAATCATCCCGAAAAAAGATACCAGCAGCGCCGTCAGGTACACCCACCAGTGCTGTTCTTTCGGCAGCCCGGCACGCTCGACCAGCGCCAGCGGCAAGGCAACGAAGCTGGCCATGAGAATGGCGTGCAATACAAAGATACCCACGTCCAGGCGCAGCAGGTCCGGATGCTTCAAGGTAGGAAGCAATGCCTGGCGCGCGACGCCTGATTCGCGATGGGTGAAATGGCTGGAGGCACTGGGCACCACGAAGGCGATCAGGCCGATGCCCACCAGCGCCATCACCGCGGTCACGATGAACAAGCCCGACAGCCCGAACATGCGCGTCACCAGCGGCCCGACCACCATGGCCACGGCGAACGAAACACCAATGCTCATGCCGATGGTGGCCATGGCCTTGGTGCGATGCTGCTCGCGGGTCAGGTCGGACAGCAACGCCATGACCGCCGCGGAAATCGCGCCTGCGCCCTGCAGCACGCGGCCGGCGATCACCCCCCAGATGGAGTCGGCATGGGCAGCCAGCAGGCTGCCCAGGGCGAAGATCACCAGGCCGATGTAGATCACCGGCCGGCGGCCGATGCGATCGGAAATGATGCCGAACGGAATTTGCAGGAAGGCCTGGGTCAGGCCGTAGGCGCCGATGGCAAAACCGATCAGGGCCGGGGTGGCTCCGGCCAGGTCCATGCCATAGGTGGCCAGGACCGGCAGCACCATGAACATGCCCAGCATACGGAAGGCGAACACCAGGGCCAGGCCGCCGGCTGCGCGGGTCTCGCTGCCACTCATGCGTTCGCTGTGGAGATCGTGCATGGAAAAACCTCGTGTGAACCGGCGGCGATTCTACCAGTCCCATCGATAGAGGGGGTATATGGCGACGCTTTGCCGCGCAGTTGTCATGTATGGCATCAGGGATGTCATCCGATAGTGTGCATCCATCCAGTATTTGGCCTTATACTCCTGTGTTTACGCCCGCCGCGCGAGGCCACTCTTGGACAAGATCCTGATTCGTGGGGCTCGAACCCACAACCTGAAGAACATCGACCTGACCCTGCCCCGGGACAAGCTGATCGTCATCACCGGGCTGTCCGGCTCGGGCAAGTCATCGCTGGCGTTCGACACGCTGTATGCCGAAGGGCAGCGCCGCTATGTCGAGTCGCTGTCGGCCTATGCCCGCCAGTTCCTGTCGATGATGGAAAAACCCGACGTCGACACCATCGAAGGGTTGTCGCCGGCGATCTCCATCGAGCAAAAGTCGACCTCCCACAACCCGCGTTCCACCGTGGGCACCATCACCGAAATCTACGACTACCTGCGCCTGCTGTATGCGCGGGTAGGTACACCCCGCTGCCCGGACCACGATATCCCGCTGGAAGCGCAGACCGTCAGCCAGATGGTCGACCTGGTACTGGCCCAGCCCGAAGGCAGCAAGCTGATGCTGCTGGCCCCGGTGATCCGCGAACGCAAAGGCGAGCACCTGGCGATTTTCGAGGAACTGCGCGCCCAGGGCTTCGTGCGCGCACGTATCAACGGCCGGCTGCACGAACTGGATGAACTGCCGAAGCTCGACAAACAGAAGAAACACACCATCGAAGTGGTGGTGGACCGTTTCAAGGTTCGCGAGGACTTGCAGCAGCGCCTGGCCGAGTCGTTCGAGACGGCGCTGAAGCTGGCCGACGGCATTGCCCTGGTTGCCTCGATGGACGAAGAACCGTTCGAGGAGATGATCTTCTCGGCGCGCTTCGCCTGCCCGATCTGCGGCCACGCCATCAGCGAGCTGGAGCCCAAGTTGTTTTCCTTCAACAACCCGGCCGGTGCCTGCCCCACCTGCGACGGCCTGGGCGTGAAGCAGTTCTTCGACGCCAAGCGCCTCGTCAATGGCGAGCTGACCCTGGCCGAAGGTGCCATACGCGGCTGGGACCGGCGCAATGTCTATTACTTCCAGATGCTCGGATCGCTGGCCTCCCATTACAAGTTCAGCCTTGAGAAGCCGTTCAACGAACTGCCCGCCGACAAGCAGAAGCTCCTCCTGCACGGCAGCGGTACCCAGAACGTCGACTTCAAATACCTCAACGACCGGGGCGATATCGTCAAGCGTTCGCACCCCTTCGAAGGCATCGTGCCCAACCTGGAGCGCCGTTACCGCGAGACCGAATCGGCCACCGTGCGTGAAGAACTGGCGAAGTTCCTCAGCACTCAGCCGTGCCCGGACTGCCGTGGTACCCGCCTGCGTCGCGAAGCGCGCCACGTGTGGGTGGGCGAGAAAACCCTGCCCGCGGTCACCGGCCTGCCGATCGGCGATGCCACCGACTACTTCGACGGCTTGAAACTGACCGGCCGCCGTGGCGAAATCGCCGACAAGATTCTCAAGGAAATCCGCGAGCGCCTGCAGTTCCTGGTCAACGTGGGCCTGGACTACCTGACCCTGGACCGCAGCGCCGACACCCTGTCCGGTGGCGAAGCCCAGCGCATCCGCTTGGCCAGCCAGATTGGCGCCGGCCTGGTGGGGGTGATGTACATCCTCGACGAGCCGTCCATTGGCTTGCACCAACGGGACAACGACCGGCTGTTGGGTACCCTCAAGCACTTGCGCGATATCGGCAATACCGTGATCGTGGTGGAGCACGACGAGGACGCCATTCGCCTGGCCGATTATGTGGTGGACATCGGCCCGGGCGCCGGCGTGCATGGTGGCAGCATCGTCGCCGAAGGCACCGCCCAGGAGGTCATGGACCATCCGGACTCGCTCACCGGCAAGTACCTGTCAGGCCGGGTCAAGATCGTCGTACCGGCCAAGCGCACACCACGCAACAAGAAGCTGCAGCTGACCCTCAAGGGCGCGCGCGGCAACAACCTGCGCAACGTCGACCTGGAAATCCCCATCGGCCTGCTGACCTGCGTCACGGGCGTATCGGGGTCGGGCAAGTCGACGCTGATCAACAACACCCTATTCCCTCTGAGCGCCACGGCACTCAATGGTGCCACTACCCTGGAAGCCGCGGCTCATGACAGCTGTGACGGCCTGCAGCATCTGGACAAGGTAGTGGATATCGACCAGAGCCCCATCGGTCGCACGCCTCGCTCGAACCCAGCCACGTATACAGGCCTGTTCACCCCGATCCGCGAGCTGTTCGCCGGCGTGCCCGAATCGCGTTCGCGGGGTTATGGCCCGGGGCGCTTTTCGTTCAACGTCAAGGGTGGGCGCTGCGAGGCGTGCCAGGGCGATGGCCTGATCAAGGTCGAAATGCACTTCCTGCCGGACATCTACGTGCCCTGCGACGTGTGCAAGAGCAAGCGCTACAACCGCGAGACGCTGGAGATCAAGTACAAGGGCAAGAGCATCCACGAGGTGCTGGAGATGACCATCGAGGAGGCTCGCGAGTTCTTCGATGCCGTTCCGGCCCTGGCGCGCAAACTGCAGACCCTGATGGATGTTGGCCTTTCCTACATCAAGCTCGGCCAATCGGCGACTACCTTGTCCGGTGGTGAGGCACAGCGGGTGAAGCTGTCCCGCGAATTGTCCAAGCGCGATACCGGCAAGACCTTGTACATCCTCGATGAACCCACCACGGGGCTGCATTTCGCGGATATCCAACAACTGCTGGACGTGCTTCACCGCCTGCGCGACCACGGCAACACGGTGGTGGTGATCGAGCACAACCTGGACGTGATCAAGACGGCGGACTGGATTGTCGACCTTGGCCCTGAAGGGGGCTCAAAGGGCGGCATGATCATTGGTTGCGGCACGCCGGAACAGGTGGCAGAGATGAAGCAGTCATATACTGGCCACTACCTCAAACCCCTGCTGGAGCGCGACAAGGCATAACCAGGTCTCACCAAAAGCTTTGCCGACAAGCCAGGTACAACAAAGCCCCGACATCGCGAGATGCCGGGGCTTTTTCTGTTGCAGACAGTGTTAGAACTGCGACTGCAGGTAGTTCTGCAAACCGATGGACTGGATCAGGCCCAGCTGCTTCTCCAGCCAGTAGGTGTGATCTTCCTCGGTGTCCGACAGCTGCTGGCGCAGAATATCGCGGCTGACATAGTCCCGATGCTGCTCGCACAACGCGATACCCTTGCACAACGCGCCACGCACCTTGTACTCCAGGCGCAGGTCGGCCTCGAACATGCTCGGCACGTCCGTGCCCACTTCAAGGTCGTCCGGGCGCATGCGCGGCGTGCCTTCGAGCATCAGGATACGGCGCATCAAGGCATCGGCATGGCCTGCCTCTTCTTCCATCTCGTGGTTGATGCGCTCGTAGAGCTTGCTGAAACCCCAGTCCTCGTACATCCGCGAGTGGATGAAATACTGATCACGCGCCGCCAGCTCGCCGGTCAGCAGCGTGTTCAGATAATCGATTACATCCGGGTGCCCTTGCATCGCCCTACATCTCCTTGCTTGAAAGTGGATAGTTTGAACCAAGGCGGGCCAGACGTCACGGACAAGCAGGCAGAAAATCGCAAAAAACCGCATAAAAATGGATGATTGGCAGCGAAAACCGCCCAAATGAGGGCGGTTCTCCTTACGATTTAGAATTACCCGCGTTTTTTCTCAAGCGCGTGGGCAACACCTTCGCCATAAGCCGGGTCAGCGGCATAGAAGTACGGCAGTTGACGTTCGATCACGTCACCGGAAACGCCACTCATTGCGTTAGCGATGTTGTCGATCAGCAACGCCTTCTGGGCTTCGTTCATCAGCCGGAACAACGCGCCGGCCTGGCTGTAGTAATCCTGATCCGTACGGTGATCGTAACGATCAGCCGCGCCATTCAATGCCAGCGGCGGCTCGGCATATTGCGGCGCCTGCTTGGGCGCATCGCTGTAGCTATTGGGCTCGTAATTGGGCGCGGCACCACCATTGCTGCCAAACGCCATGGCGCCGTCGCGCTGATAGGAGTTCACCGGGCTGCGGGGTGCGTTGACCGGCAGTTGTTGGTGATTGGTGCCCACGCGGTAGCGGTGTGCGTCAGCGTAAGCGAACACACGGCCCTGCAGCATGCGGTCAGGCGACAGGCCAACACCGGGCACCATGTTGCTTGGGCCGAACGCCGCTTGTTCCACCTCTGCAAAGTAGTTCAGCGGGTTGCGGTTCAGTTCCAGCAGGCCAACTTCAATCAGCGGAAACTCTTTCTGCGACCAGGTCTTGGTGACGTCGAACGGGTTCTCCCGGTGGGCGTTGGCCTGGGCCTCGGTCATCACCTGGATGCACACACGCCATTGTGGGTAGTCGCCACGCTCGATGGCCTGGAACAGGTCGCGCTGGGCGTAATCCGGGTCAGTGCCGGCGATACGGGCCGCATCGGCCGGGGCCAGGTTCTTGATGCCCTGTACGCTCTTGTAGTGCCATTTCACCCAGTGACGCTCACCTTGGGCGTTGATCAGGCTGTAGGTGTGGCTGCCGAAGCCGTGCATGAAGCGGTAGCCATCCGGAATGCCACGGTCGGAGAACAGGATGGTGACCTGATGCAACGCCTCGGGTGAGTGCGACCAGAAATCCCACATGGCCTGGGCACTCTTCAGGTTGCTCTGCGGCAGGCGCTTCTGGGTGTGGATAAAGTCGGGAAACTTCAGCGGGTCACGAATGAAGAACACAGGGGTATTGTTGCCGACGATGTCCCAGTTGCCTTCTTCGGTGTAGAACTTCAAGGCGAAACCACGGGGGTCGCGTTCGGTGTCGGCCGAACCCCGCTCACCACCCACGGTGGAGAACCGCAGGAACGTAGGCGTCTGCTTGCCGACTTCGGAGAACAGTTTGGCGCTGGTCAGGCCAGTGATATCCCTGGTAACGGTAAAGGTACCGTAGGCGCCCGAGCCCTTGGCATGCACACGGCGCTCCGGAATGTTCTCGCGGTTGAAGTGTGCAAGTTTTTCGATCAGATGAAAATCGTCGAGCAGCAATGGCCCACGAGGCCCCGCGGAACGGGAATTCTGGTTATCAGCCACAGGTGCGCCGCTGGCAGTAGTGAGTGTCTTGCTCTGGCTCATGGGTGTGTCGTCCTCTGTCAGACCTGAAGGGTTGCCGGGCTAAGCGGCTTGGTGTTCAGTATCATTGAGCAGGATGACAACATCTAATTTATAGATCTTTTGTGCCCGATAGTTTTTAACAATACTTGGCCCGCTACCGATAGATAGCCATAAAAAAACCGGGCACTAGGCCCGGTTCTTCATGCAGCTATTCGTCTTACTCAGCAGCTTCTACAGCGCCGCCAACAGGACGATCGACCAGCTCGACGTACGCCATAGGAGCGTTGTCGCCAGCGCGGAAACCGCACTTCAGGATGCGCAGGTAGCCGCCTTCACGGGTGGCGTAGCGCTTGCCCAGGTCGTTGAACAGCTTGCCAACCATTTCTTTCGAACGAGTACGGTCGAAAGCCAGACGGCGGTTTGCAACGCTGTCTACCTTGGCCAGGGTGATCAGCGGCTCGGCAACGCGGCGCAGTTCCTTGGCTTTTGGCAGGGTAGTCTTGATCAGCTCGTGCTCGAACAGCGACACCGCCATGTTCTGGAACATAGCCTTGCGGTGAGAGCTGGTACGGCTCAGGTGACGTCCACTTTTACGATGACGCATGGTTCATTCCTTACCAAACTTACGTTCGGTGATTACGACGATCAGGCAGTCGCCTTGTCGTCCTTCTTAAGACTTGCAGGCGGCCAGTTGTCGAGGCGCATGCCGAGGGACAGACCGCGGGAGGCCAGAACGTCCTTGATTTCGGTCAAGGATTTCTTGCCCAGGTTCGGAGTCTTCAACAGTTCTACTTCGGTACGCTGAATCAGGTCGCCGATGTAGTAAATGTTTTCCGCCTTAAGGCAGTTAGCCGAACGTACAGTCAGTTCCAGATCGTCAACCGGGCGAAGCAGGATCGGGTCGATCTCGTCTTCTTGCTCGATTACAACAGGTTCGCTGTCACCTTTGAGGTCGACGAACGCAGCCAGCTGCTGTTGCAGGATGGTTGCGGCACGGCGGATGGCCTCTTCAGGATCCAGGGTACCGTTGGTTTCCAGATCAATTACCAGCTTGTCCAGGTTGGTACGCTGTTCGACACGGGCGTTTTCCACCACGTAGGCGATACGGCGAACCGGGCTGAACGAGGAGTCCAGCTGCAAGCGACCAATGCTGCGGCTTTCGTCTTCATCGCTCTGACGCGAATCGGCCGGTTCATAACCACGACCACGAGCTACAACGAGCTTCATGTTCAAGGCGCCGTTAGACGCCAGGTTGGCGATTACGTGATCGGGGTTAACGATCTCGACATCATGATCCAGCTGAATATCGGCAGCGGTAACCACCCCCGAACCCTTCTTCGACAAGGTCAGCGTAACTTCGTCACGACCGTGCAGCTTGATAGCCAGACCTTTCAGGTTCAACAGGATTTCGATGACGTCTTCCTGTACACCTTCGATGGCGCTGTACTCGTGGAGTACACCGTCAATCTCGGCCTCGACTACTGCACAGCCGGGCATTGAGGACAACAGGATGCGGCGCAGCGCGTTGCCCAGGGTATGGCCGAAACCACGCTCGAGAGGCTCGAGCGTAATTTTAGCGCGGGTTGGACTGACGACCTGCACATCAATGTGGCGGGGCGTCAGGAACTCATTTACCGAAATCTGCATGGATGCACCTATTTTCTAGCCCTTACTTGGAGTAGAGCTCGACAATCAGGCTTTCGTTGATGTCGGCGGACAGATCACTGCGAGCAGGAACGTTCTTGAAAACGCCCGACTTCTTGGCAGTGTCAACATCTACCCACTCAACGCGGCCACGCTGGGCGCACAGCTCAAGGGCCTGAACGATGCGCAGCTGGTTCTGCGATTTCTCGCGAACCGCGACCACGTCACCCTGACGAACCTGGTAGGACGGAACGTTTACAGTCTTGCCATTGACGCTGATCGCTTTGTGCGAAACCAGCTGGCGGGACTCGGCACGGGTAGCGCCGAAGCCCATACGGTAAACAACGTTGTCCAGACGGCATTCGAGCAGTTGCAGCAGGTTCTCACCAGTAGCGCCTTTCTTGCCGGCAGCTTCTTTGTAGTAACCGCTGAACTGACGCTCGAGAACGCCGTAGATACGACGGACCTTCTGCTTTTCACGCAGTTGGGTGCCGTAGTCGGACTGGCGGCCGCGGCGCTGGCCGTGGATACCTGGGGCTGCTTCGATATTGCACTTCGATTCCAGAGCGCGAACGCCACTTTTCAGGAACAGGTCAGTGCCTTCACGACGAGCCAGTTTGCATTTTGGACCAATGTAACGAGCCATTATCTATCGTCTCCTGAATTACACGCGGCGCTTCTTCGGCGGACGGCACCCATTATGCGGGATTGGCGTCACGTCGGTGATGCTGGCGATCTTGTAGCCACAGCCGTTCAAAGCACGGACAGCGGATTCACGACCTGGACCTGGACCCTTGACGTTGACGTCGAGGTTTTTCAGGCCGTATTCCAGCGCAGCTTGACCAGCACGCTCAGCAGCTACTTGAGCAGCGAACGGGGTGGACTTGCGGGAACCGCGGAAACCCGAACCGCCGGAGGTAGCCCAGGACAGGGCGTTACCTTGACGATCGGTAATGGTCACGATGGTGTTGTTGAAAGACGCGTGGATGTGGGCGATGCCATCAACCACTGTCTTTTTTACTTTTTTACGAGGACGAGCAGCAGGTTTTGCCATGACTAAATTCCTGTCGATTCGCTGGTGCGATTACTTGCGGATCGGCTTACGCGGACCTTTACGGGTACGCGCGTTGGTCTTGGTACGCTGACCGCGTACTGGAAGACCACGACGATGACGCAGGCCACGGTAGCAGCCCAGATCCATCAAGCGCTTGATTTTCATGTTGATGTCGCGACGCAGGTCACCTTCAACGGTGAACTTCGCCACTTCGCCACGCAGCGATTCAATCTGCTCGTCGCTCAGATCCTTGATCTTTGCGGCTGGGTTGACCCCAGTGTCTGCACAGATCTTCTGTGCAGTAGTGCGACCGACACCATAGATGTAGGTCAGCGAGATAACAGTGTGCTTGTTATCTGGAATGTTAACGCCTGCAATACGGGCCATTCAGTGGGACTCCAATTGACAGCTACCTACGCCCCGGAAGCCAAGAAATAGGGCGCGAGATAATATCGCTGTAATAACAAATAATCAACCCAGCAGCGCACTAGCTGCTGGGCTTGTAGCACAGATCACACTCAGCCTTGGCGCTGTTTGTGACGTGGTTCCGCGCTGCAAATTACTCGAACGACACCTTCGCGGCGAATAATTTTGCAGTTGCGGCACAGCTTTTTCACCGATGCACGAACTTTCATCACCAACTCCTCGAACCTTATGGGTCTTCAGCGCAGCATGCCGCTGCCGCCGTAGCCCTTCAGGTTGGCTTTCTTCATCAGGGATTCGTACTGGTGTGAAACGAGGTGCGATTGTACTTGGGACATGAAGTCCATCACAACCACTACCACGATCAGCAACGAGGTCCCGCCAAGGTAGAACGGTACGTTTGCCGCGACCACCAGGAACTGGGGGAGCAGACAGACGGCCGTCATGTAGAGAGCACCGAACATGGTCAAGCGGGTCAGAACGCCATCAATGTAGCGCGCAGACTGCTCACCTGGACGGATGCCCGGAATAAAGGCACCGGACTTCTTCAGGTTTTCCGCTACGTCTTTCGGATTGAACATCAACGCCGTATAGAAGAAGCAGAAGAAAATAATCCCTGCACTAAACAGCAGAATATTCAACGGCTGACCAGGAGCGATCGACTGCGAGAGATCCTGCAGCCAGCCCATACCAGCAGACTGACCGAACCAGGCACCCAGCGAAGCCGGGAACAGCAAAATGCTGCTCGCGAAAATAGCAGGAATGACGCCTGCCATGTTCACTTTCAGCGGCAAGTGGCTTGTCTGCGCAGCGAAGACCTTACGGCCCTGCTGACGCTTGGCGTAGTGAACAGCAATACGACGCTGACCACGCTCGATGAACACCACAAAACCGATAATCGCTACTGCCAGCAGACCGATAGCTACCAGGGCGAAGATGTTGATATCACCCTGACGCGCAGACTCGAAAGACTGCCCGATTGCTCTCGGAAGACCGGCGACGATACCCGAAAAAATCAACATCGAGATACCGTTGCCAACACCGCGCTCGGTAATCTGCTCGCCCAGCCACATCATGAACATCGCGCCGGCCACGAAAGTGGCGACCGCGACGAAATAGAAGCTAATGCCAGCAGAGAACGAAACACCCTGGTTGGCCAAGCCAATGGACATGCCAGTTGCTTGAACCAAAGCCAGGATGACGGTGCCGTAGCGGGTGTACTGGCTGATCTTGCGACGGCCAGCTTCACCTTCCTTCTTCAACTGCTCCAGCTGCGGGCTGACGACGGTCATCAGTTGCATGATGATCGATGCCGAGATGTACGGCATGATCCCCAGTGCAAAGATGCTCATACGCTCCAGCGCGCCGCCGGAAAACATGTTGAACAAGCTAAGAATGGTCCCCTCATTCTGTCGAAACAGGTCCGCCAGGCGGTCCGGGTTGATACCGGGAACTGGGATGTGCGCGCCGATTCGGTAGACGATAATCGCCAGGAACAGGAAACGCAGACGAGCCCAGAGTTCGGACAACCCGCCTTTGCCTAGCGCTGAGAGAGCACCTTGCTTAGCCATTTATTCCTCGAACTTGCCGCCAGCTGCTTCGATAGCCGCACGCGCACCTTTGGTGGCTGCGATGCCCTTGATGGTGACTGCGCGAGTAACTTCGCCCGACAGCATGATTTTCACACGCTGAACGTTCTGGTTAATCACGTTGGCATCCTTCAGGGACTGAACGGTTACCACGTCGCCTTCCACCTGGGCCAGCTCGGACAGACGCACTTCTGCGCGGTCCATGGCTTTCAGGGAAACGAAGCCGAACTTCGGCAGACGACGGTGCAGCGGCTGTTGACCGCCTTCAAAGCCTGGAGCAATGGTGCCACCGGAACGGGAGGTCTGACCTTTGTGACCACGGCCACCAGTCTTACCCAAACCGCTACCGATACCACGGCCCGGACGATGCTTTTCACGACGGGAACCCGGCGCTGGACTCAGATCATTGAGTTTCATCGATTAACCCTCGACGCGCAGCATGTAGTAAGCCTTGTTGATCATCCCGCGATTCTCGGGAGTATCCTGGACTTCTACAGTGTGACCGATGCGACGCAGACCCAGACCCTTAACGCACAGTTTGTGGTTAGGGATGCGGCCGGTCATGCTTTTGATCAGCGTAACTTTAACGGTAGCCATGATCAGACGATCTCCTCAACGCTCTTGCCGCGCTTGGCAGCAATGGACGACGGGGATTGCATAGCTTTCAGACCCTTGAAGGTGGCATGAACCACGTTCACTGGGTTGGTCGAGCCGTAGCACTTGGCCAGAACGTTCTGAACGCCAGCAACTTCGAGGACAGCACGCATTGCGCCGCCAGCGATGATACCGGTACCTTCAGAGGCAGGCTGCATGTAAACCTTCGAAGCGCCGTGGGCGGACTTCATGGCGTACTGCAGGGTGGTGCCGTTCAGGTCAACTTGAATCATGTTGCGGCGAGCAGCTTCCATAGCCTTCTGGATCGCAGCAGGCACTTCACGCGACTTGCCACGGCCGAAGCCTACACGGCCCTTGCCATCACCTACCACGGTCAACGCGGTGAAGGTGAAGATACGGCCGCCTTTAACGGTTTTGGCTACGCGGTTAACTTGAACCAGCTTCTCAATGTAGCCTTCGTCGCGCTTTTGGTCGTTATTTGACATAACTTAGAACTCCAGCCCAGCTTCACGAGCAGCATCAGCCAGCGCTTTCACGCGGCCGTGGTACTTGAAGCCAGAGCGGTCGAAAGCCACCTGCGAGACGCCTGCGGCTTTCGCACGCGAAGCGACCAGCTGGCCAACCTTAGTGGCCGCGTCGATGTTGCCAGTGGCGCCATCACGCAGTTCTTTGTCCAAAGTCGAGGCGCTTGCCAGGACTTTGCTGCCGTCGGCCGAGATGACCTGGGCATAGATGTGCTGCGAAGAGCGGAACACGCAGAGACGCACGACTTCGAGTTCGTGCATTTTCAGGCGTGCTTTGCGAGCGCGACGCAGTCGAGTAACTTTTTTGTCGGTCATTTGCTATGCCCTACTTCTTCTTGGCTTCTTTACGACGGACGACTTCGTCCGCGTAACGCACACCCTTACCTTTGTAAGGCTCTGGTGGACGGAAATCGCGGATTTCAGCGGCCACTTGACCCACCAGCTGCTTGTCGATGCCCTTGATCAGGATATCGGTCTGGCTAGGAGTCTCAGCGGTGATGCCTTCCGGCAGTTCGTAGTCCACTGGGTGCGAGAAGCCGAGGGCCAGGTTCAGGACGGTGCCTTTGGCCTGTGCCTTGTAACCAACACCGACCAGCTGGAGCTTGCGCTCGAAGCCTTGGCTTACGCCTTGGACCATGTTGTTGACCAGGGCACGGGTGGTACCGGCCATTGCACGAGTCTGTTGGTCGCCGTTGCGAGCAGCGAAACGCAGCTCACCAGCTTCTTCAACGATTTCAACGGACGAGTGAACATTCAGTTCCAGAGTGCCCTTGGCACCCTTCACCGAAAGCTGTTGGCCGACGAATTTTACTTCGACACCAGCCGGCAGCTTTACGGGGTTCTTAGCGACGCGAGACATGCTTATCCCCCCTTAGAACACTGTGCAAAGAACTTCGCCGCCGACACCGGCAGCGCGCGCAGCACGATCCGTCATCACACCTTTGGAGGTGGAGACGATGGATACGCCGAGACCGCCACGAACTTTTGGCAGCTCATCGACGGACTTGTACTGACGCAGACCTGGACGGCTGACGCGTTTGACTTCTTCGATGACTGGACGGCCTTCGAAGTACTTCAGCTCGATGGAAAGCGACGGTTTTGCTTCGTTGCTTACCTGATAACCCGCGACATAACCTTCGTCCTTCAGAACTTTGGCTACAGCTACCTTCAGCGAGGAAGATGGCATGCTTACGACGGACTTTTCAGCCATCTGGGCATTACGGATTCGAGTTAGCATGTCCGCTAACGGGTCCTGCATACTCATGGGCTAGACGCTCCTGTTACAAAAATATTTAGCCTTCCGGCTACTACGTCGCCGAGCAGACTGCGAAAAAACGCAGGCTCAGGCGAGCCGGTCATTCTAGACACACCCCAGAAATGAATCAAGCCCCATGAGGGGCTTGATTCGATCTCCAGGTCACCGGCGGTCGGCTAATTGCTCAACCTCGCGCCAGGACTTTGGGAGCACGACTTACCAGGAGGCCTTGACCAGACCTGGTACGTCACCGCGCATTGCTGCTTCACGCAGCTTGTTACGGCCGAGGCCGAACTTGCGGTAAACGCCGTGTGGACGACCAGTGATGCGGCAGCGGTTACGCATGCGCGAGGCGCTTGCGTCACGTGGCTGCTTCTGCAGAGCTACCGAGGCGTTCCAACGTTCTTCGTCGCTTGCGGTCAGACTAACGATGATTGCCTTGAGCTCAGCACGCTTCTTGGCGAATTTTGCGACCGTCAGCTGACGCTTCAGCTCACGGTTTTTCATGCTCTTCTTGGCCATTTTCCTACTCCAATCAGTTGCGGAACGGGAAGTTGAAAGCACGCAGCAGAGCGCGGCCTTCGTCATCCGAACGAGCAGTGGTGGTCAGGGTAATGTCCAGACCGCGCAGAGCATCGATCTTGTCGTAATCGATTTCCGGGAAAATGATCTGCTCTTTCACGCCCATGCTGTAGTTGCCACGACCGTCGAAGGACTTGGCATTCAGGCCGCGGAAGTCGCGTACCCGAGGCAGGGAGATCGCCAGCAGGCGGTCCAGGAATTCGTACATACGATCGCGACGCAGGGTAACCTTGACGCCAATCGGCCAGCCCTCACGGACCTTGAAGCCTGCGATCGACTTACGAGCGTAAGTGACGACAGCCTTCTGGCCGGTGATTTTTTCCATGTCGGCAACAGCGTGCTCGATGACTTTCTTGTCGCCGATCGCTTCGCCCAGACCCATGTTCAGGGTGATTTTGGTAACGCGCGGAACTTCCATCACGTTCGCCAGCTTAAGTTCTTCCTTAAGCTTGGGAGCGATTTCCTTCCGATAAATCTCTTTCAGTCGTGCCATGGTCTTCTACCTAGCAGTGTTCAAGCATCAACCGCTTTTTGGGTCGACTTGAAGACACGAATTTTTTTGCCTTCTTCTACTTTGAAACCAACGCGGTCAGCCTTGTTGGTTTCGCCGTTGAAAATGGCGACGTTGGAAGCGTGCAGAGGCGCTTCTTTCTCGACGATACCGCCCTGTACGCCCGACATCGGGTTAGGCTTGGTATGACGCTTCACCAGGTTGATCCCACCAACGACCAGACGGTCGTCAGCGAGCACCTTCAGCACCTTACCGCGCTTGCCTTTGTCTTTGCCGGCGATCACGATGATCTCGTCGTCACGACGAATCTTTTGCATGTCGGATCTCCTTACAGCACTTCTGGGGCGAGCGAGACGATCTTCATGAACTTCTCAGTACGAAGCTCACGGGTCACTGGCCCAAAGATACGGGTGCCGATCGGCTCTTGCTTGTTGTTCAGCAGAACAGCAGCGTTGCCATCAAAGCGGATAATGGAGCCGTCAGCGCGACGAACACCGTGGCGAGTGCGGACTACAACAGCAGTCATCACTTGGCCTTTCTTCACCTTACCGCGAGGAATTGCTTCCTTGACGGTAACTTTGATGATGTCACCGATGCCAGCGTAACGACGATGCGAGCCACCAAGCACCTTGATGCACATAACGCGACGAGCGCCGCTGTTATCAGCCACATCAAGCATGGATTGAGTCTGAATCATATAATTTCTCCGACCCCTAGCCCTTAGACTTCCACAGCGCGTTCGAGAACTTCAACCAGCGCCCAGGACTTGGTCTTGGCCATCGGACGAGTTTCACGAATCGAAACTTTGTCGCCGATGTGGCACTGGTTGGTTTCGTCGTGCGCGTGCAGCTTAGTCGAACGCTTAACGTATTTACCGTAGATCGGGTGCTTTACGCGACGCTCGATCAGAACGGTGATGGTCTTGTCCATCTTGTCGCTGACAACACGGCCAGTCAGCGTACGGACGGTTTTTTCGGCTTCAGCCATGATTACTTACCTGCCTGCTGGTTGAGCACAGTTTTCACGCGAGCGATGTCACGCTTCACTTGCGAGAGCAGGTGAGACTGCCCCAACTGGCCAGTTGCTTTCTGCATGCGCAGATTGAACTGGTCGCGCAGCAAGCCGAGCAGTTGCTCGTTCAGTTGCTGTGCTGATTTCTCACGAAGTTCATTCGCTTTCATCACATCACCGTCCGCTTAACAAAGGAGGTGGCGAGAGGCAGCTTTGCAGCTGCCAAGGCGAATGCCTCACGCGCCAGCTCTTCAGAAACACCCTCGATTTCATACAGGACTTTGCCTGGCTGAATCTGGGCAACCCAGTACTCGACGGAACCTTTACCTTTACCCATCCGCACTTCGAGAGGCTTCTTGGAGATCGGCTTGTCCGGGAATACACGGATCCAGATCTTGCCGCCACGTTTTACGTGACGGGTCAGGGCACGACGTGCCGACTCGATCTGACGGGCGGTGAGACGACCGCGGGCAACAGCTTTCAAGGCGAATTCGCCGAAGCTGACTTTGCTACCGCGCAGTGCCAGACCACGGTTGTGGCCAGTCATCTGCTTGCGGAACTTCGTACGCTTAGGTTGCAACATTTGGCGTACCCCTTACTTAGCAGCTTTTTTACGAGGCGCTGGTGCTTGTGGTTTCAGTTCTTCTTGGCGACCACCAATTACTTCGCCTTTGAAGATCCAAACCTTCACACCGATCACACCGTAAGTGGTGTGAGCTTCGTAGGTGGCATAGTCGATATCGGCACGCAGGGTGTGCAGTGGCACACGACCTTCGCGATACCATTCAGTACGTGCGATTTCAGCACCGCCGAGACGACCGCTCACTTGGATTTTGATGCCTTTGGCACCAATGCGCATGGCGTTCTGTACGGCGCGCTTCATAGCGCGACGGAACATTACGCGACGCTCCAGCTGCTGAGCTACGCTCTGGGCAACCAGCATACCGTCGAGTTCCGGCTTGCGGATTTCTTCGATATTGATGTGCACAGGCACACCCATCTGCTTGGTCAGGTCCTGACGCAGTTTTTCAACATCTTCGCCTTTCTTCCCGATAACGATACCAGGACGAGCGGTGTGGATGGTGATGCGTGCAGTTTGAGCCGGACGATGGATATCGATACGGCTTACGGACGCGCTTTTTAGTTTGTCTTGGAGATACTCACGCACCTTCAGATCTGCGAACAAGTAGTCCGCATAAGTCCGGCCGTCTGCGTACCAGACGGAGGTGTGCTCCTTGACGATTCCCAGGCGAATGCCAATGGGATGTACTTTCTGACCCATCTGATCGACTCCGTTACTTGTCAGCAACCTTGACAGTGATATGGCAAGACCGCTTGACGATGCGATCAGCGCGGCCTTTGGCACGCGGCATGATGCGCTTCAGCGAACGCCCTTCGTTGACGAAAACAGTGCTGACCTTCAGGTCATCAACGTCTGCGCCTTCGTTGTGCTCGGCGTTGGCTACGGCCGACTCCAGCACTTTCTTCATGATTTCCGCGGCTTTTTTACTGCTAAAAGCCAGCAGGTTGAGCGCTTCGCCCACCTTCTTCCCGCGGATCTGGTCGGCGACCAAGCGGGCTTTCTGGGCGGAGATTCGAGCGCCCGACAACTTAGCGGCTACTTCCATTTCCTTACCCCTTAACGCTTGGCTTTCTTGTCAGCCACGTGCCCACGATAAGTGCGGGTACCGGCGAACTCGCCCAGTTTGTGGCCGACCATGTCTTCGTTCACGAGAACGGGGACGTGCTGACGACCGTTGTGTACTGCGATGGTCAGACCGACCATTTGTGGCAGGATCATCGAACGACGCGACCAGGTCTTAACTGGTTTGCGATCGTTCTTTTCCGCCGCCACTTCGATCTTCTTCAGTAGGTGAAGATCAATAAAAGGACCTTTTTTCAGAGAACGTGGCACTGTCGTATCCCTCTATTTACTTGCGACGACGGACGATCATTTTGTCGGTACGCTTATTACCACGAGTCTTAGCACCCTTGGTTGGGAAGCCCCATGGCGATACCGGATGACGACCACCGGAGGTACGACCTTCACCACCACCATGCGGGTGGTCAACCGGGTTCATGGCAACACCACGAACGGTTGGGCGAACGCCACGCCAGCGTTTGGCACCAGCTTTACCCAGCGAACGCAGGCTGTGCTCGGAGTTCGAGACTTCGCCCAGGGTCGCACGGCACTCAGCCAGTACTTTACGCATTTCACCAGAGCGCAGACGCAGGGTCACGTAGACACCTTCGCGTGCGATCAGCTGAGCCGAAGCACCAGCGGAACGAGCGATTTGAGCACCTTTGCCCGGCTTCAGTTCGATGCCGTGAATGGTGCTACCCACTGGGATGTTGCGCAGTTGCAGGGAGTTGCCTGGCTTGATTGGAGCCAGAGCACCTGCGATCAGCTGGTCGCCAGCGCTCACGCCTTTAGGAGCGATGATGTAGCGGCGCTCGCCGTCTGCGTACAGCAGCAGTGCGATGTGAGCAGTACGGTTTGGATCGTATTCGATACGCTCGACGGTGGCAGCGATGCCATCCTTGTCGTTGCGACGGAAGTCGACCAGACGGTAATGCTGCTTATGACCACCACCTACGTGACGAGTAGTGATGCGGCCATTGTTGTTACGACCACCAGACTTCGATTTTTTCTCGAGCAGCGGTGCGTGAGGAGCGCCTTTGTGCAGCTCCTGGTTGACCACCTTGACCACAAAACGGCGGCCAGGGGAAGTCGGTTTGCATTTAACGATTGCCATGATGCACCCCTTCCTTACTCAGCACTGCTGCTGAAATCGAGATCTTGGCCTGGCTGAAGGGAGATAACTGCCTTCTTCCAGTCATTACGCTTGCCCAGACCGCGAGCAGTGCGCTTGCTTTTACCCAGTACGTTCAGGGTAGTCACACGCTCTACTTTCACGCTGAACAGGCTTTCGACGGCCTTCTTGATTTCCAGCTTGGTTGCATCGGTAGCAACCTTGAAAACGAACTGACCTTTCTTGTCTGCCAGAACCGTAGCCTTCTCGGAAACGTGCGGGCCAAGCAGAACTTTAAATACGCGTTCCTGGTTCATCCCAGCAGCTCCTCGAATTTCTTCACGGCCGACACGGTGATCAACACCTTGTCGTATGCGATCAGACTAACTGGATCGGAACCTTGCACGTCACGTACATCGACGTGTGGCAGGTTGCGAGCAGCCAGGTACAGGTTCTGATCAACAGCGTCAGACACGATCAGGACGTCAGTCAGGCCCATGCCATTCAGCTTGCTCAGCAGGTCTTTGGTTTTTGGAGCTTCAACAGCGAAGTCCTGAACCACGACCAGACGATCGCTACGTACCAGCTCAGCAAGGATGGAGCGCAGTGCAGCGCGATACATCTTCTTGTTCAGCTTTTGCGAGTGGTCCTGAGGACGCGCTGCAAAGGTGGTACCGCCGCCGCGCCAGATTGGGCTACGGATGGTACCGGCACGAGCACGGCCAGTACCTTTCTGACGCCATGGGCGCTTGCCGCCACCGGAAACGTCGGAACGGGTTTTCTGCTGCTTGCTACCTTGACGGCCGCCGGCCATGTAGGCCACGACTGCTTGGTGAACCAGCGTCTCGTTGAACTCGCCACCGAAAGTCAGTTCAGAAACTTCGATCGCTTGAGCGTCATTTACATTTAATTGCATTTCAGCTTCCCCTTAACCGCGAGCCTTGGCTGCCGGACGCACAACCAGGTTGCCGCCAGTAGCGCCAGGAACAGCACCCTTGACGAGCAGCAGATTGCGTTCAGCGTCGACGCGCACAACTTCCAGGGACTGCACGGTCACGCGCTCAGCGCCCATATGACCGGACATTTTTTTGCCCTTGAATACACGACCAGGAGTCTGGCACTGGCCGATAGAGCCAGGGACGCGGTGGGAAACGGAGTTACCGTGGGTGTTATCTTGACCGCGGAAGTTCCAACGCTTGATGGTACCGGCAAAGCCTTTACCCTTGGACTGACCGGTAACGTCTACCAGTTGGCCTGCAGCGAAGATTTCAGCATTGATCAAGTCGCCGGCCTGGTACTCGCCTTCTTCAAGACGGAATTCCCAGACACCGCGACCAGCGGCAACGTTCGCTTTAGCGAAGTGACCTGCTTGAGCAGCAGTCACGCGCGAAGCACGACGCTCACCTACAGTGACTTGCACTGCACGATAGCCATCGGTCTCTTCAGTTTTGAACTGGGTGACGCGATTCGGCTCGATCTCAATGACCGTGACCGGAATGGAGACACCTTCTTCGGTGAAAATACGGGTCATACCGGATTTTCGACCGACTACACCAATAGTCATGTTGTAAACCTCATGAGTGTACGGGGCTTTCACCCGCTATGGCCGCCCATTTCAGAGCGTTACACGACTAAGACCCTGTCTTAGCCGAGGCTGATCTGCACTTCCACACCTGCCGCGAGATCGAGCTTCATCAGCGCATCAACGGTTTTATCCGTTGGCTGGACGATGTCCAGAACGCGCTTATGAGTACGGATCTCGTACTGGTCACGCGCGTCTTTGTTGACGTGCGGGGAGACCAGAACGGTGAACCGCTCTTTGCGGGTAGGCAGTGGAATTGGACCACGCACTTGAGCACCAGTACGTTTCGCGGTTTCCACGATTTCCTGGGTGGATTGGTCGATCAGGCGATGGTCAAAAGCCTTCAACCTGATACGGATTTGCTGATTTTGCATTGGATTTCAGACTCCAGGCTGCTATTCCCACCGGACGCACTACGCCCGATAAAAGGAGGCGTGATTCTATAGACGGGTTCATTGGGTGTCAACCCAATAAAAAAACCCCCGCTAAGCGGGGGTTTTTTCAAGGCTCATCGATTACTCGATGATCTTGGCTACGACGCCAGCGCCGACGGTACGACCGCCTTCACGGATAGCGAAACGCAGACCGTCTTCCATTGCGATGGTCTTGATCAGGGTAACAGTCATCTGAATGTTGTCACCTGGCATTACCATTTCAACGCCTTCCGGCAGTTCGCAGTTACCGGTCACGTCAGTGGTACGGAAGTAGAACTGAGGACGGTAGCCTTTGAAGAACGGAGTGTGACGGCCGCCTTCTTCTTTCGACAGAACGTAGACTTCTGCGGTGAACTTGGTGTGCGGCTTGACCGAACCTGGCTTGACCAGAACCTGGCCACGCTCAACGTCGTCACGCTTGGTACCACGCAGCAGAACGCCGCAGTTCTCGCCAGCACGACCTTCGTCCAGCAGCTTGCGGAACATCTCAACACCGGTGCAGGTGGTGGTGGTGGTGTCACGCAGACCAACGATTTCCAGGGCGTCCTGAACGCGGACGATACCACGCTCGATACGACCGGTAACAACGGTACCACGACCCGAGATCGAGAATACGTCTTCGATTGGCATCAGGAACGGCTTGTCGATAGCGCGCTCAGGCTCTGGGATGTAGCTGTCCAGAGTCTCAACCAGCTTCTTGACAGCGGTGGTGCCCATTTCGTTGTCGTCTTTGCCTTCCAGCGCCATACGAGCCGAACCGATGATGATCGGAGTGTCGTCGCCTGGGAAGTCGTAGGTGGACAGCAGGTCGCGAACTTCCATCTCGACCAGTTCCAGCAGCTCAGCGTCGTCTACCAGGTCAGCCTTGTTCAGGAAGACCACGATGTACGGAACGCCTACCTGACGGGACAGCAGGATGTGCTCACGGGTTTGTGGCATCGGACCATCGGCGGCCGAGCAAACCAGGATCGCGCCGTCCATCTGGGCAGCACCGGTGATCATGTTCTTCACGTAGTCAGCGTGACCTGGGCAGTCAACGTGAGCGTAGTGACGAATGTTCGAGTTGTACTCGACGTGCGCGGTGTTGATGGTGATACCACGAGCTTTTTCTTCTGGAGCCGAGTCGATCTTGTCGAACTCAACAACGGCCGAACCGAAAACTTCGGAGCAGACGCGAGTCAGAGCAGCGGTCAGAGTGGTTTTACCGTGGTCAACGTGGCCGATGGTGCCGACGTTTACGTGAGGTAGGGAACGATCAAATTTTTCTTTAGCCACGACAGTGAACTCCTAGCCTAAAGGGGCTGAATCAGCCTTGTTTTTTAACGATAGCTTCGACGATGTTCGACGGAGCTTCGGAGTATTTGGAGAATTCCATAGAGTAGCTCGCGCGACCCTGAGACATGGAACGGACGTCGGTCGCATAACCGAACATCTCACCCAGCGGAACTTCGGCGCGGATAACTTTGCCGGAAACCGTGTCTTCCATACCCTGGATCAGACCGCGACGACGGTTCAGGTCACCCATCACGTCGCCCATGTAGTCCTCAGGTGTTACAACTTCGACCTTCATGATCGGCTCAAGAACAACACCGCCACCTTTGGTGACGAGCTGCTTGGTCGCCATGGAGGCTGCCACCTTGAACGCCATCTCGTTGGAGTCGACGTCGTGGTAAGAGCCATCGAACACAGTCGCCTTCAGGCCGATGAGCGGATAGCCGGCAACAACGCCGTTCTTCATCTGCTCTTCAATGCCCTTCTGGATAGCCGGGATGTATTCCTTCGGAACCACACCACCTACTACTTCGTTGTGGAACTCCAGACCTTCCTGACCTTCGTCTGCCGGAGCAAAACGAATCCAGCAATGGCCGAACTGGCCACGGCCGCCGGACTGGCGAACGAACTTGCCTTCGATCTCACAGGACTTCGTGATCTTCTCACGATAGGAAACCTGTGGTTTACCGATGTTGGCTTCAACGTTGAACTCACGGCGCATCCGGTCAACCAGGATGTCCAGGTGCAACTCGCCCATACCCGAGATGATCGTTTGACCAGTCTCTTCGTCGGTCTTGACGCGGAAAGAAGGGTCTTCCTGAGCGAGCTTGCCCAGAGCGATACCCATTTTTTCCTGGTCATCCTTGGTCTTCGGCTCAACGGCAACCGAGATAACCGGCTCCGGGAAGTCCATGCGAACCAGGATGATTGGCTTGTCAGCGGCGCACAGAGTGTCACCGGTGGTGACGTCCTTCATGCCGATCAGGGCCGCGATGTCGCCAGCGCGTACTTCCTTGATCTCTTCGCGGGTGTTTGCGTGCATTTGCACCATACGGCCCACGCGCTCTTTCTTGCCCTTGACCGAGTTGATCACGCCGTCGCCGGAGTTCAACACGCCCGAGTAAACGCGAGCGAAGGTCAGGGTACCCACGAATGGGTCGGTAGCGATCTTGAACGCCAGAGCCGAGAACGGCTCGTTGTCGTCTGCATGACGCTCCATGGCAACAGTCTCGTCATCCGGGTCCGAACCCTTGATGGCAGGAATGTCGACAGGTGCTGGCAGGTAGTCGATGACGGCGTCCAGAACCAGGGGCACGCCCTTGTTCTTGAACGAGGAACCGCAAACGGCCAGAACGATTTCGCCGGCGATAGTACGCTGACGCAGAGCAGCCTTGATCTCTTCGATCGACAGCTCTTCGCCTTCCAGGTACTTGTTCATCAGCTCTTCGCTGGCTTCGGCAGCTGCCTCGACCATGTTGCTGCGCCATTCGTTGGCCAGTTCCTGCAGTTCAGCAGGGATGGCTTCGCGGCGCGACTTCATGCCCTTGTCAGCGTCGTCCCAGTAGACGGCTTCCATGGTCATCAGGTCGATCTGGCCCTGGAAATTGTCTTCCGAACCGATAGCGAGCTGGATTGGCACCGGAGTGTGGCCCAGACGCTGCTTGATCTGACCGATCACGCGAAGGAAGTTGGCACCGGCACGGTCCATCTTGTTCACGTAAACCAGGCGTGGAACGCCGTATTTGTTGGCTTGACGCCATACGGTTTCCGACTGAGGTTCGACACCGGAGGTGCCGCAGAACACGACCACAGCACCGTCGAGTACACGCAGCGAACGCTCTACTTCAATGGTGAAGTCAACGTGGCCGGGGGTATCGATGATGTTGAAGCGGTGCTTTTCGAACTGCTTGTCAGAGCCAGCCCAGAAAGCGGTAGTAGCAGCGGAAGTAATGGTAATACCCCGCTCCTGCTCCTGCACCATCCAGTCCATGGTCGCGGCGCCATCATGCACCTCGCCCATCTTGTGGTTTACGCCTGTGTAGAACAGGACGCGCTCGGTGGTCGTGGTTTTACCCGCGTCCACGTGAGCAACGATACCGATGTTACGGTAGCGTTTGATATCAGTTGTACGAGCCATAAAGCCCTCGCAAAATAATTGACGCTGGATTTAGAAGCGGTAGTGCGAGAACGCTTTGTTGGCTTCAGCCATACGGTGAACGTCTTCACGCTTCTTAACTGCAGCACCTTTGCCTTCGGCAGCATCCAACAGCTCGCCAGCCAGGCGCAAAGCCATAGACTTCTCACCGCGCTTGCGCGCGAAGTCTACCAGCCAGCGCATTGCCAGGGCGTTACGACGGGACGGACGAACTTCAACCGGAACCTGGTAAGTAGCACCGCCAACACGGCGCGACTTTACTTCGACCAGCGGAGCGATGGCGTCGAGAGCTTTCTCGAAGATTTCCAGTGGGTCGCTGTTCTTGCGTTCTTTAACCTTGTCCAGCGCGCCATAAACGATACGCTCGGCAACGGCTTTCTTGCCGCTTTCCATCACGTGGTTCATGAACTTGGCCAGGATTTGGCTGCCGTATTTTGGATCGTCAAGCACTTCGCGCTTGGCTGCTACGCGTCTTCTTGGCATGGATAAGCCCTCAAACGGTCTTCAGGTTAGCTCGGGACATCCCACCCTGAGGTGCGGGACCCGACCTTACTCTTATCGACTCAGAAAAATAGATAATTGCAATGTGCTGCAAGCGGCCATTACTTCGGACGCTTGGTACCGTACTTCGAACGACCTTGGTTACGACCTTTGACGCCGGAGGTATCCAGGGAGCCGCGAACGGTGTGGTAACGAACACCTGGCAAGTCTTTTACACGACCGCCGCGGATCAGTACCACGCTGTGCTCTTGCAGGTTGTGGCCTTCACCGCCGATGTACGAGGAAACCTCGAAACCGTTGGTCAGACGCACACGGCATACTTTACGCAGTGCCGAGTTAGGTTTTTTCGGCGTGGTGGTGTACACACGGGTGCACACGCCACGACGTTGCGGGCAGTTCTGCAGCGCAGGTACGTCGGATTTCTCGACGATACGCTTACGCGGCTGACGTACCAGCTGGTTGATAGTTGCCATCTACTAGCTCCACTGTTGTCTTGCGACGCTATTGTCTTGCAAGAAAAGCAAAATGGCAGGACATGCGTCCCGCCAGATTTAGGGGTACAAGAGTCTAAAGAGGATCTTGTCCCCAGTCAAGGCAAGGCCCCGCCCTCCCCGACCAGCCGAACCCAGGCATTTCATGTCCGGATTCGTCGATCGCAGAGACCAGGGCCCCGCTCTGATCAGTTACCGCTGGAGTTCAGCGCTTCAGTCAGTGCTGCTTCGACTTCGCTCGCGCTTACACGCAACGGTTTGTCAGCATCACGGCGACGCTTGCGCTCGCTGTGGTATGCCAGACCGGTACCAGCCGGGATCAGACGACCCACGACCACGTTTTCTTTCAGGCCGCGCAGGTAGTCGCGCTTGCCGGTTACCGCCGCTTCGGTCAGTACGCGGGTGGTTTCCTGGAAGGAAGCCGCCGAGATGAACGATTCGGTGGACAGCGAGGCCTTGGTGATACCCAGCAGCACACGGGTGTACTTGGAGATGAACTTGTCTTCCGATGCCAGGCGCTCGTTCTCGCCCAGTACCTGAGTCAGTTCCATCTGGTCGCCCTTGATGAAGCTGGAGTCACCCGACTCGGCGATCTCGACCTTGCGCAGCATCTGACGCAGGATGGTCTCGATGTGCTTGTCGTTGATCTTCACGCCTTGCAGACGGTAAACGTCCTGGATCTCGTTGACGATGTACTTGGCGAGCGCGCTCACACCCAGCAGACGCAGGATGTCGTGCGGATCGCTAGGACCGTCGGAGATTACCTCACCGCGGTTGACCTGTTCACCTTCGAACACGTTCAGGTGACGCCACTTCGGAATCAGCTCCTCGTAAGGATCGCTGCCGTCGTTCGGGGTAATGACCAGACGGCGCTTGCCCTTGGTCTCCTTACCGAACGCGATGGTGCCGCTGACTTCAGCCAGAATCGAGGCTTCTTTCGGACGACGCGCTTCGAACAAATCGGCAACGCGTGGCAGACCACCGGTGATGTCACGGGTCTTGGAGGTTTCCTGTGGAATACGGGCGATAACGTCACCCACACCCACTTGCACACCATCCGCCACGCCGACCAGGGCGTTGGCTGGCAGGAAGTACTGAGCCGGTACGTCGGTACCTGGCAGCAGCAGATCCTTGCCATCCACACCAACCATCTTGACCGCAGGGCGAATTTCCTTGCCCGCCGCAGGACGATCTTTGACATCCAGTACTTCGATGTTGGTCAGACCGGTCAGTTCGTCGGTCTGGCGCTTGATCGTGATACCTTCTTCCATGCCCACGAAGGTCACGGTACCTTTCATTTCGGTAACGATCGGGTGGGTGTGCGGGTCCCACTTGGCCACGATGGCACCAGCGTCGACCTTGTCGCCTTCCTTCACCGAGATCACAGCACCGTACGGCAGCTTGTAGCGCTCGCGCTCACGACCGAAGTCGTCGGCGATGGCCAGCTCACCGGAACGGGACACGGCAACCAGGTTGCCATCGGCACGCTCAACGTGTTTCAGGTTGTGCAGACGAACCACACCACCGTTCTTCACCTGGACGCTGTCGGCAGCCGAAGTACGGCTTGCAGCACCACCGATGTGGAACGTACGCATGGTCAGCTGGGTACCCGGCTCACCGATGGACTGGGCAGCGATAACGCCGACCGCTTCACCGATGTTCACCTGGTGACCGCGAGCCAGGTCACGACCGTAGCACTTGGCGCAGATGCCGTAGCGGGTTTCACAGCTGATCGGCGAGCGAACGATCACTTCGTCGATGCTGTTGAGTTCGATGAACTCTACCCACTTCTCGTCTACCAGGGTGCCGGCCGGAACGATGACGTCGTCGGTACCTGGCTTGAACACGTCACGGGCGATGACACGGCCCAGTACGCGCTCACCCAGCGGCTCTACAACGTCGCCGCCTTCGATGTGCGGGGTCATCAGCAGACCCTGCTCGGTGCCGCAGTCGATCTCGGTAACCACCAAGTCTTGCGCCACGTCTACCAGACGACGCGTCAGGTAACCGGAGTTAGCGGTTTTCAACGCGGTATCCGCCAGACCTTTACGAGCACCGTGAGTCGAGATGAAGTACTGCAGTACGCTCAGACCTTCACGGAAGTTCGCGGTGATCGGGGTCTCGATGATCGAGCCGTCCGGCTTGGCCATCAGACCACGCATACCAGCCAGCTGACGAATCTGAGCTGCCGAACCCCGGGCACCGGAGTCAGCCATCATGTACATCGAGTTGAACGATTCCTGGTCAACTTCGTTGCCATGACGATCGATGACCTTCTCTTTCGAGAGGTTGGACATCATCGCCTTGGACACTTCGTCGTTGGCCTTGGACCAGAGGTCGATCACCTTGTTGTACTTCTCGCCCTGGGTTACCAGGCCGGAAGCGTACTGGCTTTCGATCTCTTTCACTTCGTCGGTAGCGGTACCGATGATGCGAGCTTTCTCATCCGGGATAACGAAGTCGTTAACACCGATGGAAACACCCGAAATCGTCGAGTAGGCGAAACCGGTGTACATCAACTGGTCAGCGAAGATAACGGTCTCTTTCAGACCAACCACGCGGTAGCACTGGTTGATCAGCTTGGAGATCGCCTTCTTCTTCATCGGCGTGTTGACCACGTCGAAGGACAGGCCTGGCGGAACGACCTGGAACAGCAGCGCACGGCCGACGGTGGTGTCGACGATACGGGTGTTCTTCACGCTGCCGCCGTCACGGTCGTTGACCGTTTCGTTGATGCGCACTTTGATCTTGGCGTGCAGCGCTGCTTCGCCGGCGCGGAATACGCGGTCGACTTCCTGCAGGTCGGCAAACACGCGGCCTTCGCCCTTGGCGTTGATCGCTTCGCGGGTCATGTAGTACAGACCCAGTACAACGTCCTGCGACGGAACGATGATTGGCTCACCGTTGGCGGGCGACAGGATGTTGTTGGTCGACATCATCAGCGCACGGGCTTCGAGCTGGGCTTCCAGGGTCAGCGGTACGTGTACCGCCATCTGGTCGCCGTCGAAGTCGGCGTTGTACGCAGCACAGACCAGAGGGTGCAGCTGGATAGCCTTGCCTTCGATCAGTACCGGTTCAAACGCCTGGATACCCAGACGGTGAAGCGTCGGTGCACGGTTGAGCAGCACGGGGTGTTCGCGGATCACTTCGGCGAGAACGTCCCATACCTCTGGCAGTTCGCGCTCGACCATCTTCTTGGCGGCCTTGATGGTGGTAGCGAGACCACGCATTTCCAGCTTGCCGAAGATGAACGGCTTGAACAGCTCCAGGGCCATCTTCTTCGGAAGACCGCACTGGTGCAGGCGCAGGGTCGGGCCTACGGTAATTACCGAACGACCGGAGTAGTCAACACGCTTACCGAGCAAGTTCTGACGGAAACGACCCTGCTTACCCTTGATCATGTCAGCCAGGGATTTCAGAGGACGCTTGTTGGAACCCGTGATGGCGCGACCGCGACGACCGTTGTCCAGCAAGGCGTCGACAGCTTCCTGCAGCATGCGCTTTTCGTTGCGCACGATGATGTCAGGGGCCGACAGGTCCAGCAGACGCTTCAGACGGTTGTTACGGTTGATCACTCGACGATACAGATCGTTGAGGTCGGAAGTCGCGAAACGACCGCCATCCAGTGGAACCAGTGGACGCAGGTCTGGCGGCAGAACCGGCAGAACGGTCAACACCATCCACTCAGGCAGGTTGCCGGAGCCCTGGAAGGCTTCCATCAACTTCAGGCGCTTGGACAGCTTCTTGATCTTGGTTTCCGAGTTGGTCTGCGGAATCTCTTCGCGCAGGCGGCCGATCTCGTGCTCCAGGTCAATGGCGTGCAGCAGCTCGCGGACAGCCTCGGCACCCATGCGGGCGTCGAAGTCGTCACCGAACTCTTCGAGGGCTTCGAAGTACTGCTCGTCGTTCAGCAGCTGGCCCTTCTCCAGGGTGGTCATGCCCGGGTCGATAACGACGTAGCTCTCGAAGTAGAGAACGCGCTCGATATCACGCAGGGTCATGTCCATCAGCAGGCCGATACGCGACGGCAGCGATTTCAGGAACCAGATGTGGGCAACCGGCGAAGCCAGTTCGATGTGCGCCATGCGCTCACGACGAACCTTGGCCAGCGCGACTTCAACGCCGCACTTCTCGCAGATCACACCACGGTGTTTCAGGCGCTTGTACTTACCGCACAGGCACTCGTAGTCCTTGACTGGGCCAAAGATCTTGGCGCAGAACAGGCCGTCACGCTCAGGCTTGAACGTACGGTAGTTGATGGTTTCCGGCTTTTTAACTTCACCGAACGACCACGAACGGATCATCTCAGGCGACGCCAACCCGATACGGATTGCGTCAAACTCTTCGACTTGACCCTGGTTTTTCAGCAAATTCAGTAGGTCTTTCAAGGCCTTTCCTCCTGGCGGAGCAGGGAGCGGGCTTTATGGGCCCACTCCCGATTCGCGTCGCGTGTTATTCGGTTTCCAGATCGATATCGATACCGAGGGAACGAATCTCTTTGATCAACACGTTGAAGGACTCGGGCATGCCCGGCTCCATACGGTGATCGCCGTCCACGATGTTCTTGTACATCTTGGTACGACCGTTCACATCGTCCGACTTCACTGTGAGCATTTCTTGCAGGGTGTAGGCGGCACCATAAGCTTCCAGTGCCCAGACCTCCATCTCCCCGAAACGCTGACCACCGAACTGAGCCTTACCACCCAGCGGCTGCTGGGTAACCAGGCTGTAGGAACCAGTGGAACGCGCGTGCATCTTGTCGTCCACCAAGTGGTTCAGTTTCAGCATGTACATGTAGCCAACAGTAACGTGACGCTCGAACTTGTTGCCAGTCCGGCCGTCGAACAGCTGCATCTGGCCGCTTTCCGGCAGGTCTGCCAGTTTCAGCATGGCCTTGATTTCGCTTTCCTTGGCACCGTCGAATACCGGGGTAGCCATTGGAACGCCAGCACGCAGGTTCTTCGCCAGGTCCAGGATTTCCTGGTCGCTGAAGCTTTCCAGATTCTCTTGGCGGCCACCGATCTCGTTGTAGATCTCGGTGAGGAACTTGCGCAGTTCGATGACTTTACGCTGCTCTTCGAGCATACGGTTGATCTTTTCGCCCAAGCCCTTGGCCGCGAGGCCCAGGTGGGTTTCCAGAATCTGACCGACGTTCATACGCGAAGGTACGCCCAGCGGGTTGAGTACCACGTCCACAGGGGTGCCGTTGGCATCGTGTGGCATGTCTTCAACCGGCATGATCACGGAGACCACACCCTTGTTACCGTGACGACCGGCCATCTTGTCGCCCGGCTGGATGCGGCGACGGATTGCCAGGTAAACCTTGACGATTTTCAGCACGCCTGGAGCCAGGTCATCGCCTTGCTGCAGTTTGCGCTTCTTGTCTTCGAACTTGTCGTCCAGCAGGCGACGACGGTCAACGATGTACTGCTGGGCTTTTTCCAGCTGTTCGTTGAGCGCGTCTTCGGCCATGCGCAGCTTGAACCACTGACCGTGTTCCAGACCGTCCAGGACTTCGTTGGTGATTTCCAGACCTTTTTTCAGGCCGGCACCACCGTCGACGATCTGGCCGACCAGGGCCTGACGCAGACGTTCGAAGGTCGCGCCTTCGACGATACGGAACTCTTCGTTCAGATCCTTGCGGATCTCGTCCAGCTGGCTCTTCTCGATCGACAGTGCACGAGCGTCACGCTCCACGCCGTCACGGGTGAAGACCTGGACGTCGATGACAGTACCTTTGGTGCCGGTAGGCACGCGCAGGGAGGTGTCCTTAACGTCGCTGGCTTTTTCACCGAAGATGGCGCGCAGCAGTTTTTCTTCCGGAGTCAGCTGGGTCTCGCCTTTCGGGGTGACCTTGCCGACCAGGATGTCGCCGGCGCCAACTTCGGCACCTACGTAAACGATACCGGCTTCGTCCAGCTTGTTCAGCGCTGCTTCACCCACGTTCGGGATGTCAGCGGTGATTTCCTCTGGGCCAAGCTTGGTGTCACGGGCCACACAGGTCAGTTCCTGGATGTGGATCGTGGTGAAACGATCTTCCTGAACCACACGCTCCGACAGACAGATGGAGTCTTCGAAGTTGAAACCGTTCCAGGCCATGAACGCGATGCGCATGTTCTGACCCAGTGCCAGCTCACCCATGTCGGTGGACGGGCCGTCGGCCATGATGTCGCTGCGCTGAACGCGGTCACCCTTGCTCACCAGCGGACGCTGGTTGATGCAGGTGTTCTGGTTCGAACGGGTGTACTTGGTCAGGTTGTAGATATCTACACCGGCTTCGCCTGGCTCGACTTCATCGTCCGCCACGCGAACAACGATACGGCTGGCATCGACGGAGTCGATCACGCCGCCACGACGGGCCACGACGCAAACGCCGGAGTCACGGGCAACGTTGCGCTCCATGCCGGTACCTACCAGCGGCTTGTCGGCGCGCAGGGTCGGTACAGCCTGACGCTGCATGTTGGAACCCATCAACGCACGGTTGGCGTCGTCGTGCTCCAGGAACGGAATCAGCGAGGCTGCGACCGAGACTACCTGCTTGGGCGAAACGTCCATCAGGGTTACGTCTTCAGGCGCCTTCACGGTGAATTCGTTCAGGTGACGTACGGCTACCAGCTCGTCGATCAGGACCTTGTTCTCGTTCATGGTCGCCGAAGCCTGCGCGATCACGTGATCGGCTTCTTCGATGGCGGACAGGAACACGATCTCGTCGGTGACAACGCCCTCTTTAACAACGCGGTACGGGCTTTCCAGGAAGCCGTACTGGTTGGTACGCGCGTAGGCGGCCAGGGAGTTGATCAGACCGATGTTCGGACCTTCAGGGGTCTCGATCGGGCATACACGACCGTAGTGAGTCGGGTGTACGTCACGAACTTCGAAGCCTGCGCGCTCGCGGGTCAGACCACCTGGGCCGAGTGCGGAGACACGACGCTTGTGGGTAATTTCCGAGAGCGGGTTGTTCTGGTCCATGAACTGGGACAGTTGGCTGGAACCGAAGAACTCTTTCACCGCGGCCGCTACCGGCTTGGCGTTGATCAGGTCCTGAGGCATCAGGCCTTCGCTTTCAGCCATCGACAGGCGTTCCTTGACCGCACGCTCAACGCGCACCAGGCCAACACGGAACTGGTTCTCGGCCATTTCACCTACGCAGCGAACACGACGGTTACCCAGGTGGTCGATGTCGTCGACGATGCCTTTGCCGTTACGGATGTCGACCAGGGTCTTCAGAACGGCAACGATGTCTTCCTTGCTCAGCACGCCCGAACCTTCGATCTCGGTACGACCGATACGACGGTTGAACTTCATGCGGCCTACAGCGGACAGATCGTAGCGCTCAGGGCTGAAGAACAGGTTGTTGAACAGGGTCTCGGCGGCGTCCTTGGTTGGCGGCTCGCCAGGACGCATCATGCGGTAGATCTCGACCAGCGCTTCCAGTTGGTTGGCGGTGGAGTCGATCTTCAGCGTGTCGGAGATGAACGGACCGCAGTCGATGTCGTTGGTGTACAACGTTTCGATACGGACGACCTGGGCCTTGGCGATCTTCACCAGCAGCTCGGTGCTCAGTTCGGTGTTGCATTCGCACAGGATTTCACCAGTGGCCGGGTGAACGATGGCCTTGGCAGTGGTACGACCCAGCACGTAGTCCAGCGGAACTTCCAGCTCTTTGATGCCGGCTTTTTCCAACTGGTTGATGTGGCGGGCAGTGATGCGGCGACCCTGCTCGACGATCACCTTGCCGGTGTTGTCGAGGATGTCCAGCACGGCAACTTCACCACGCAGGCGCTGAGGCACCAGTTCCAGGCTGAGCTTTTCGCCCTGCACGTGGAATACGTTGGTGGTGTAGAACGCATCGAGGACTTCCTCGGTGCTATAGCCCAGTGCGCGCAGCAGTACCGACGCAGGCAGCTTGCGACGACGGTCGATCCGGACGAATACACAGTCTTTCGGGTCGAATTCGAAGTCCAGCCACGAGCCGCGGTAAGGAATGATACGGGCCGAGTACAACAGTTTGCCGGAGCTGTGGGTCTTGCCACGGTCGTGGTCGAAGAACACACCTGGCGAACGGTGCAACTGGGAGACGATGACGCGCTCGGTACCGTTGATTACGAAGGTACCGTTCTCGGTCATCAGGGGGATTTCCCCCATGTAGACTTCCTGCTCCTTGATGTCCTTGATCGCTTTGTTCGACGATTCTTTGTCGAAAATGATCAGGCGTACTTTTACCCGCAAAGGTACGGCGTACGTTACGCCGCGCAATACGCATTCTTTGACATCAAAGGCCGGTTCGCCCAGGCGATAACCAACGTACTCCAGAGCAGCGTTGCCGGAGTAGCTGATGATCGGGAAAACGGATTTGAAGGCCGCATGCAGACCGACGTCACGGAACTGGTCCTTGGTCGCGCCCGCCTGCAAGAATTCGCGATACGAATCCAGCTGGATAGCCAAGAGGTACGGTACGTCCATGACGTCCGGCAACTTGCTAAAGTCCTTGCGGATACGTTTTTTCTCAGTGTATGAGTAAGCCATCAGCGTTCCCCAGCTTGGTCACCTGCTTGTTTGGCTTCTCCCGACGGGGAGCAGCCAGAAAATCGTGCAAACCCCTTGGTTTGCGCCACCATCATCGGTGGTTGAAGCACGTTACTGGCGCCGACCTGATCAGCTGCCAATAACGGAAAAAGGCCGGTGGCATGAGCCACCAGCCATCAGCCGTTCGCTTGACGCTCGGGCTGGAGACGCAAGGTCGAAATTACTTGACTTCGACTTCGGCGCCAGCTTCTTCCAGCTTCTTCTTAGCGTCTTCAGCGGCTTCTTTCGAAACGCCTTCAGCGATAACCTGAGGAGCGCCGTCGACTTTCTCTTTGGCTTCTTTCAGGCCCAGACCGGTCAGCTCACGAACAGCCTTGATCACGTTAACTTTCTTCTCGCCAGCGGCTTTCAGAATAACGTTGAACTCGGTTTGCTCTTCAACAGCGGCAGCAGCAACAGCTGGACCAGCCGATGCAGCAGCAGCGGTAACGCCGAATTTTTCTTCGAAAGCTTTGATCAGCTCAACAACTTCCATTACGGACATTGCGCCAACGGCTTCGAGGATTTGCTCTTGAGTAACGGACATGACTCTTTTCCTGAATTGGGGGACGGCCTACGCGACCATCGAAATAAACAAAAAACGCGAGAAGCGAGCGGCCCTTAGGCTGCTGCGGCTTCTTTCTGGTCGCGAACTGCTGCCAGGGTACGGGCCAATTTGCTGGTAGCGCCTTGAATCACGCTCATCAGCTGGGAAATGGCTTCGTCACGGGTCGGCAGTGTTGCCAGTACGTCGATCTGATTAGCTGCGAGGAACTTGCCCTCGAACGCAGCTGCCTTGATCTCGAACTTGTCCTGACCTTTGGCGAACTCTTTGAAAATACGAGCAGCAGCGCCCGGATGTTCTTTGGAGAAAGCGATCAAGGTCGGGCCTTTGAACACGTCGTTGAGGACCGAGTAGTCGGTGCCTTCAACAGCGCGCTTGAGCAGGGTGTTACGTACGACACGTACGTATACGCCAGCTTCGCGGGCCTCTTTACGGAGTCCGGTCATAGCGCCTACAGTCACACCACGGGCATCAGCCACGACAGCGGACAGGGCAACTTTGGCAGCCTCGTTGACTTCAGCGACGATGGCCTTCTTGTCTTCGAGTTTAATTGCCACGGGTTTAACTCCTGCTTGTTACCGTTTCATCTGGCCGAAGCCTGATGTCGTTTTGGTGTCTAGTTCCAGAAGGAACCGGGAGCACCATCTGCGTAGGCTTGTGGTTTAAGGCTTGCGCCGCCTACGGTCTTGGATAGCCCCCGCAAAGCAGGGACCCCAATTTTTTCAGCCCGGAGCGGTCACCCGCCCCGGCTGCAAGTCTTACGCGCTCAGGGAACCCTGATCGATTACCAGACCTGGGCCCATGGTGGTGCTCAGGGTAACGCGCTTGACGTAGATACCTTTCGAAGAAGCTGGCTTGATACGCTTCAGATCAGCGATCAGGGCTTCAACGTTTTCCTTCAGCTTGGTGGCTTCGAAGCCAACCTTGCCAACGGAAGTGTGGATGATGCCGTTTTTGTCGGTGCGGTAGCGAACCTGACCAGCCTTGGCGTTTTTAACCGCGTTGGCTACGTCTGGAGTCACGGTACCGACTTTCGGGTTAGGCATCAGGCCGCGTGGACCCAGGATCTGACCCAGTTGACCTACAACGCGCATGGCATCCGGGGAGGCGATGACTACGTCATAGTTCAGGTCGCCGCCTTTCATTTCGGCAGCCAGGTCGTCCATGCCAACGCGGTCTGCGCCTGCAGCCAGGGCAGCTTCAGCAGCCGGGCCTTGGGTGAAGACAGCAACACGTACGGTCTTGCCAGTGCCGTGTGGCAGCACGGTAGCGCTACGTACGACCTGGTCGGATTTACGTGGGTCAACGCCCAGGTTCACGGCGACGTCGAACGACTCGCTGAACTTGACGGTCGACAGCTCGGCCAGCAGAGTGGCGGCTTCTTCGAAGTTGTAGACTTTGCCAGCTTCGATTTTGGAAGCAATAGCCTTTTGGCGCTTGGTCAGCTTAGCCATTACACACCCTCCACGTTGAGGCCCATGCTGCGAGCCGAACCAGCGATGGTGCGCACGGCGGCGTCCAGGTCGGAAGCGGTCAGGTCAGCATTTTTTGCCTTGGCGATATCTTCCAGCTGAGCGCGGGTCACGGTACCGACTTTAACGGTGTTCGGACGAGCGGAACCGCTGGTCAGGCCAGCAGCTTTCTTCAGCAGAACCGAAGCTGGGGTGCTTTTGGTTTCGAAGGTGAAGCTACGGTCACTGTATACAGTGATGATAACTGGAGTCGGCAGGCCGGCTTCTTGACCCTGAGTACGGGCGTTGAAGGCCTTGCAGAATTCCATGATGTTCACACCATGTTGACCCAGAGCCGGGCCGACGGGCGGGCTAGGGTTGGCCTGGCCGGCCTTTACTTGCAGCTTGATGTAAGCCGTGATTTTCTTAGCCATGAGCTACTCCAATATCGGGTACAGGCGCCTGGAAAGGCTCCCCGGTTGCTTGCGTTTTATCCCAGAGACGACAAAACCCCGCAGCTTACGCCTGCGGGGCATGGGATATGCCTTCAATCAGACCTTTTCGACCTGACTGAACTCGAGCTCTACCGGAGTAGAGCGTCCGAAAATAAGCACGGCCACTTGGATCCGGCTCTTTTCGTAGTTGACTTCTTCGACGGTACCGTTGAAATCCGCGAACGGACCATCGGTAACGCGCACCACCTCACCCGGCTCGAACAGCGTCTTGGGCTTCGGTTTGTCGCTGCCGTCAGCGACACGACGCAGGATAGCTTCAGCTTCCTTGTCGGTAATGGGTGCAGGCTTATCGGCGGTACCGCCAATGAAACCCATCACGCGAGGAGTGTCCTTGACCAAGTGCCAAGTACCCTCGTTCATTTCCATCTGGACCAGCACATAGCCTGGGAAGAACTTACGTTCGCTTTTGCGCTTCTGGCCGTTGCGCATCTCAACCACTTCTTCAGTGGGGACCAGAATCTCGCCAAAACCGTCTTCCATGCCAGCCAGCTTTACACGCTCGATCAAAGAGCGCATAACATGCTTCTCGTAACCCGAGTAGGCATGCACAACGTACCAACGCTTAGCCACGGGACACCCTTAGCCGACGATCAAGGAAACAAGCCAGCCGAGCAGGGAATCAAGCCCCCACAACAGCAACGCCATGACCAGGACGACCGCCACTACGATCAGGGTGGTCTGCGTGGTCTCTTGGCGAGTTGGCCATACGACTTTACGGATTTCGGTGCGAGCTTCCTTTGCCAGAGCGAAGAACGACTTGCCTTTGGCGGTCTGCAGCGCGGTGAACGCGGCTACGGCAGCAATGACGAGCAGTGCAAGCACTCGGTACAGGATCGGAGACGCATGGTAATACTGATTACCAACCACGCCAACCACCACCAAAGCGACAACAACCAGCCACTTGAGCAGATCAAAGCGAGATTCTTGGGCTTCAGCCTTCGGGGTCATCTAGGAGGATCCTGTGAAAAGAAAGCCAGACATCACCGAGTGAATCTGGCAGGTCAGGAGGGAATCGAACCCCCAACCTACGGTTTTGGAGACCGTCGCTCTGCCAATTGAGCTACTGACCTAAAAACATAATCAGGCCGACCATTATGCCGGGCCGAATAAGCGATTTCAACCACTTATAAAACAAAGGCAGATATTTTCATATCTGCCTGAGTAATGGAGCTCTTGAGCGGATTTGAACCGCTGACCTCACCCTTACCAAGGGTGTGCTCTACCAACTGAGCTACAAGAGCGAAACACTTTGCACAACCAGCAAACTTGGAGCGGGTAGCGGGAATCGAACCCGCATCATCAGCTTGGAAGGCTGAGGTTCTACCACTAAACTATACCCGCGGAGCTTGCTGCTCACGCTAAATTGGTGGAGGGAGAAGGATTCGAACCTTCGAAGTCTGAGACGTCAGATTTACAGTCTGATCCCTTTGGCCGCTCGGGAACCCCTCCGTAACGTGGGCGGCATTATCAACCTCTGCCGTCCTGCTGTCAAGCTATTTTTTCAATTAAATCTTGAAGTTAGCTTCGTTTGACAGCTGCTTCACACCTTGAGCGTTTCCGCTTATCGCTGTGGAGCGGGCGCCATTCTATGCAGGATTCAAGGTACTTGCAACCCCCCACACAACATTATTTTCTGTTTTAAGTCTTTGAAATCATTGGAAAGTCTCTGGAGCAGGGTTTCGTCCAGCAAACGCCGGGCCTCCGGCGAAATACGCAGCCAGTGAGAAACTCCATCAGGGCCATTTACCGCCACGGCCCGCGCCGAAATATCCAGGCTGACAAGCCGCTGCGATACGGGGGCGAGCTGCTCCAGACGTGAGAACCCTCCTACATACAGGCAATTTTCGTTGTCGACTTGCGGCTTTGCAGTCGCGGCACCACGCGCCTGGCCCGATTCAGACTCACTGAGCAGCCTGATGTCCTGGTGCGCGCCTTTGTACAGCGATTGCGACGCGACCTCCTTGGGCCGCATGGGAGCTTCCTGCTGATGCCACACGGCATAGAAAACGTTGAGCACAACCAGCAGGAGGAATAACCAGCGCATAGGGCACCTCAGACAATAGGACAGGCGATGGCCAGGCCGACGAATACCAGATCCGGCACCACCTGCGCAGCGGGAACCACATCGCTGACCAAGCCAGCATCGCCGCCGGTGAGGAACAGCGTGAAGTCATCCCCCCACAGGCGGCCGGCTTGCTCGACCTGGCTGGCGACGAACCCCCGCATCATCAGCGTGCAACCACGCTCCACGGCCTCGACGGTGTTGCGTCCAGGCTGCAGACTCAGGTGAGCGCGCTCGGCAGATTGGTCGTCATAGCGGATCTTGCGGGTGTGCGTGCGCAACTGCCCACGCATCAACGGCAGCCCAGGGCAGATAAAGCCCCCAATATGCTCGCCATCCGCAGCGACGAAATCAGAGGTAACGGCAGTTCCCAGGTCAATGACCACGCAGGCTCGCCCCGCGAGGCGGAAACCGGCCACAAGGGCGACCCACCGGTCCAGGCCCAGGCGTTCGAACGCCTCATAGCCATTGCGCACGCCCGCCAATACCTGCGCCGGAAGAGCCACCATGGCCTGCACGTTGAGTTCCGTCGCCAGGGCCGCCACCAGGCGCTCGGTTTCGTCCTCATTACGCACGCTGACCAGCCTGCAATGCTCCAGCTGCAAGCCAGCTATGCCCTTTACGGCGTCAATAAGCACGCTGTCGGCATCCACGACGCCACCCGCGATGCGCTCGGCGCCGTCGCCCGCGATGACGCGCCACTTGATGAAACTGTTACCGCAGTCCAGCTCAAGAATCATTGCGCAACCTCAGGCTGAGCTCACCGCCACTAAAGCTTTTCTCTACGCCATCGACCTTGAGTCGCAACGCGCCTTGTTGATCGATCCCCATCACCACACCGTCCACCTGCTTGACCCCGGCGATCAACGACACCGCCTTGCCTTGCCACAGATGGTTGGCCTCCCACTGCTCCTGGATGGGCCCGAAGCCCTGGTCACGGTGCAGCGCCAGGTATTCTTGTAGTCGCTGGTTCAGCAATGCGACCAATTGATTGCGATCAACCGCCTTGCCAGTTTCCAGGCGCATGGACGTCCATTGCTGATCGACTGCATCAGTGGCCTGCATGTTCACGTTGATGCCAATGCCGAGCACGACATGGCATACGTCGGCAGGATCACCCACCAGCTCGAGCAGGATACCGGCGATTTTCTGCTGCCCCACCAGCACATCATTGGGCCACTTCAGCCCGGCCTTGGCGATACCCAGCTCGCGCAATGCCTGCATGACAGCCAGCCCCACGACCAGGCTGAGCCCTTCCAACTGGCGCATGCCACCGTCTATCCGTAGCACCAGGCTGTAATAGAGGTTCTCGGCGAAGGGGCTGACCCAGGTACGCCCCCGCCGCCCGCGCCCGGCACTCTGGCGCTCTGCCAGGACCAGGAAAGGCGCCTGCCGCCCCTCTGCCACGGCACGCAAGGCTTCGGCATTGGTGGAGTCAATGGAATCGAAAATGAAGGTAGGCCAAATCGAGGCACCAGCGTAAGCCGCTATGCCGTCAGCATCGAGCAGGGCCAACGGAGCCGCCAGTTGGTAGCCACGCCCCCGAACCTTGTGGATAGGAAGATTGAGTTCAGCTTCCAGGTGCTGGAGCTGCTTCCAGACCGCGCTGCGGCTGATACCCAGCGCTGCACCCAGGGTTTGCCCGGAATGGAAGCGACCATCCTTCAAGAGCTTCAACAACGTCAACATGCCAGATTCGCCTCACAATGAGGCACGCATGATAGCCATGCCGGTGGCCGTTGCATAGAAAGCGCAGGGGCGTTTGGCCGCCATCCGCACAGGGATTTCGGGGCGTGAGGAATGCCGGAAAGACAAAACCCCCAGCTGCTTTCGCAACTGGGGGTTTCGGAATTTAATCTTGACGATGACCTACTCTCACATGGGGAAACCCCACACTACCATCGGCGATGCATCGTTTCACTGCTGAGTTCGGGATGGGATCAGGTGGTTCCAATGCTCTATGGTCGTCAAGAAATTCTGTAGCCAGGATGCCCTTTGGAGGCACTCCAGCGAATCGGGTATGTGATGGTATTTGTGAACTGCAAACTTTCGGTGCGTGTCATCTTCACGACACCGCAATCTGGTCATTCGACGCAAATTGCTTGGGTGTTATATGGTCAAGCCTCACGGGCAATTAGTATTGGTTAGCTCAACGCCTCACAGCGCTTACACACCCAACCTATCAACGTCGTAGTCTTCGACGGCCCTTTAGGGAACTCAAGGTTCCAGTGAGATCTCATCTTGAGGCAAGTTTCCCGCTTAGATGCTTTCAGCGGTTATCTTTTCCGAACATAGCTACCCGGCAATGCCACTGGCGTGACAACCGGAACACCAGAGGTTCGTCCACTCCGGTCCTCTCGTACTAGGAGCAGCCCCTCTCAAATCTCAAACGTCCACGGCAGATAGGGACCGAACTGTCTCACGACGTTCTAAACCCAGCTCGCGTACCACTTTAAATGGCGAACAGCCATACCCTTGGGACCGGCTTCAGCCCCAGGATGTGATGAGCCGACATCGAGGTGCCAAACACCGCCGTCGATATGAACTCTTGGGCGGTATCAGCCTGTTATCCCCGGAGTACCTTTTATCCGTTGAGCGATGGCCCTTCCATACAGAACCACCGGATCACTAAGACCTACTTTCGTACCTGCTCGACGTGTCTGTCTCGCAGTCAAGCGCGCTTTTGCCTTTATACTCTACGACCGATTTCCGACCGGTCTGAGCGCACCTTCGTACTCCTCCGTTACTCTTTAGGAGGAGACCGCCCCAGTCAAACTACCCACCATACACTGTCCTCGATCCGGATAACGGACCTGAGTTAGAACCTCAAAGTTGCCAGGGTGGTATTTCAAGGATGGCTCCACGCGAACTGGCGTCCACGCTTCAAAGCCTCCCACCTATCCTACACAAGCAAATTCAAAGTCCAGTGCAAAGCTATAGTAAAGGTTCACGGGGTCTTTCCGTCTAGCCGCGGATACACTGCATCTTCACAGCGATTTCAATTTCACTGAGTCTCGGGTGGAGACAGCGCCGCCATCGTTACGCCATTCGTGCAGGTCGGAACTTACCCGACAAGGAATTTCGCTACCTTAGGACCGTTATAGTTACGGCCGCCGTTTACCGGGGCTTCGATCAAGAGCTTCGCGTTAGCTAACCCCATCAATTAACCTTCCGGCACCGGGCAGGCGTCACACCCTATACGTCCACTTTCGTGTTTGCAGAGTGCTGTGTTTTTAATAAACAGTCGCAGCGGCCTGGTATCTTCGACCGGCATGGGCTTACGGAGCAAGTCCTTCACCCTCACCGGCGCACCTTCTCCCGAAGTTACGGTGCCATTTTGCCTAGTTCCTTCACCCGAGTTCTCTCAAGCGCCTTGGTATTCTCTACCCAACCACCTGTGTCGGTTTGGGGTACGGTTCCTGGTTACCTGAAGCTTAGAAGCTTTTCTTGGAAGCATGGCATCAACCACTTCGTCGTCTAAAGACAACTCGTCATCAGCTCTCGGCCTTAAGATCCCGGATTTACCTAAGATCTCAGCCTACCACCTTAAACTTGGACAACCAACGCCAAGCTGGCCTAGCCTTCTCCGTCCCTCCATCGCAATAACCAGAAGTACAGGAATATTAACCTGTTTTCCATCGACTACGCTTTTCAGCCTCGCCTTAGGGACCGACTAACCCTGCGTCGATTAACGTTGCGCAGGAAACCTTGGTCTTTCGGCGTGGGTGTTTTTCACACCCATTGTCGTTACTCATGTCAGCATTCGCACTTCTGATACCTCCAGCAAGCTTCTCAACTCACCTTCACAGGCTTACAGAACGCTCCTCTACCGCATCACCAAAAGGTGATACCCGTAGCTTCGGTGCATGGTTTGAGCCCCGTTACATCTTCCGCGCAGGCCGACTCGACTAGTGAGCTATTACGCTTTCTTTAAAGGGTGGCTGCTTCTAAGCCAACCTCCTAGCTGTCTAAGCCTTCCCACATCGTTTCCCACTTAACCATGACTTTGGGACCTTAGCTGACGGTCTGGGTTGTTTCCCTTTTCACGACGGACGTTAGCACCCGCCGTGTGTCTCCCATGCTCGGCACTTGTAGGTATTCGGAGTTTGCATCGGTTTGGTAAGTCGGGATGACCCCCTAGCCGAAACAGTGCTCTACCCCCTACAGTGATACATGAGGCGCTACCTAAATAGCTTTCGAGGAGAACCAGCTATCTCCGAGCTTGATTAGCCTTTCACTCCGATCCACAGGTCATCCGCTAACTTTTCAACGGTAGTCGGTTCGGTCCTCCAGTTAGTGTTACCCAACCTTCAACCTGCCCATGGATAGATCGCCCGGTTTCGGGTCTATACCCAGCGACTAAACGCGCTATTAACACTCGCTTTCGCTACGCCTCCCCTATTCGGTTAAGCTCGCCACTGAATATAAGTCGCTGACCCATTATACAAAAGGTACGCAGTCACAGAACAAAGTCTGCTCCCACTGCTTGTACGCATACGGTTTCAGGATCTATTTCACTCCCCTCTCCGGGGTTCTTTTCGCCTTTCCCTCACGGTACTAGTTCACTATCGGTCAGTCAGTAGTATTTAGCCTTGGAGGATGGTCCCCCCATATTCAGACAAAGTTTCTCGTGCTCCGTCCTACTCGATTTCATTGACAAGAGATTTTCGCGTACAGGGCTATCACCCACTATGGCCGCACTTTCCAGAGCGTTCCGCTAATCTCAAATCAACTTAAGGGCTGGTCCCCGTTCGCTCGCCACTACTAAGGGAATCTCGGTTGATTTCTTTTCCTCAGGGTACTTAGATGTTTCAGTTCCCCTGGTTCGCCTCTCAAGCCTATGTATTCAGCTTGAGATAACCATCTTATGATGGCTGGGTTCCCCCATTCAGACATCTCCGGATCACAGTCTGTTTGCCGACTCCCCGAAGCTTTTCGCAGGCTACCACGTCTTTCATCGCCTCTGACTGCCAAGGCATCCACCGTATGCGCTTCTTCACTTGACCATATAACCCCAAGCAATCTGGTTATACTGTGAAGACGACATTCGCCGAAAATTTGCAATTCGAATCACAAATTTTACCTTAGCCTGAATAAACACCAGTGAAAGTGCCATCCAGTCTATCTTTCTATCACATACCCAAATTTTTAAAGAACGATTCTGATAAAGTTCAGAAATCAATATTCGACACGAATATTCATTTCTAAGCTTTGGAAGCAGTTTATGGTGGAGCCAAGCGGGATCGAACCGCTGACCTCCTGCGTGCAAGGCAGGCGCTCTCCCAGCTGAGCTATGGCCCCATAACAAAATTGGTGGGTCTGGGCAGATTCGAACTGCCGACCTCACCCTTATCAGGGGTGCGCTCTAACCAACTGAGCTACAGACCCAATTTCGAGCGTAACTGTTAGCCAGATCAGCTATCAGCTTGGAGCTTAAAGCTGCTTCTATCGTCTTCTTCAATGAATCAAGCAATTCGTGTGGGGGCTCATGATACAGCTGATGTCGTCGATTAAGGAGGTGATCCAGCCGCAGGTTCCCCTACGGCTACCTTGTTACGACTTCACCCCAGTCATGAATCACACCGTGGTAACCGTCCTCCCGAAGGTTAGACTAGCTACTTCTGGTGCAACCCACTCCCATGGTGTGACGGGCGGTGTGTACAAGGCCCGGGAACGTATTCACCGCGACATTCTGATTCGCGATTACTAGCGATTCCGACTTCACGCAGTCGAGTTGCAGACTGCGATCCGGACTACGATCGGTTTTGTGAGATTAGCTCCACCTCGCGGCTTGGCAACCCTCTGTACCGACCATTGTAGCACGTGTGTAGCCCAGGCCGTAAGGGCCATGATGACTTGACGTCATCCCCACCTTCCTCCGGTTTGTCACCGGCAGTCTCCTTAGAGTGCCCACCATAACGTGCTGGTAACTAAGGACAAGGGTTGCGCTCGTTACGGGACTTAACCCAACATCTCACGACACGAGCTGACGACAGCCATGCAGCACCTGTCTCAATGTTCCCGAAGGCACCAATCCATCTCTGGAAAGTTCATTGGATGTCAAGGCCTGGTAAGGTTCTTCGCGTTGCTTCGAATTAAACCACATGCTCCACCGCTTGTGCGGGCCCCCGTCAATTCATTTGAGTTTTAACCTTGCGGCCGTACTCCCCAGGCGGTCAACTTAATGCGTTAGCTGCGCCACTAAAGTCTCAAGGACCCCAACGGCTAGTTGACATCGTTTACGGCGTGGACTACCAGGGTATCTAATCCTGTTTGCTCCCCACGCTTTCGCACCTCAGTGTCAGTATCAGTCCAGGTAGTCGCCTTCGCCACTGGTGTTCCTTCCTATATCTACGCATTTCACCGCTACACAGGAAATTCCACTACCCTCTACCATACTCTAGCTTGCCAGTTTCGGATGCAGTTCCCAGGTTGAGCCCGGGGATTTCACATCCGACTTAACAAACCACCTACGCGCGCTTTACGCCCAGTAATTCCGATTAACGCTTGCACCCTCTGTATTACCGCGGCTGCTGGCACAGAGTTAGCCGGTGCTTATTCTGTCGGTAACGTCAAAATTGCAGAGTATTAATCTACAACCCTTCCTCCCAACTTAAAGTGCTTTACAATCCGAAGACCTTCTTCACACACGCGGCATGGCTGGATCAGGCTTTCGCCCATTGTCCAATATTCCCCACTGCTGCCTCCCGTAGGAGTCTGGACCGTGTCTCAGTTCCAGTGTGACTGATCATCCTCTCAGACCAGTTACGGATCGTCGCCTTGGTGAGCCATTACCTCACCAACTAGCTAATCCGACCTAGGCTCATCTGATAGCGCAAGGCCCGAAGGTCCCCTGCTTTCTCCCGTAGGACGTATGCGGTATTAGCGTTCCTTTCGAAACGTTGTCCCCCACTACCAGGCAGATTCCTAGGCATTACTCACCCGTCCGCCGCTGAATCAGAGAGCAAGCTCTCTTCATCCGCTCGACTTGCATGTGTTAGGCCTGCCGCCAGCGTTCAATCTGAGCCATGATCAAACTCTTCAGTTCAATACTGCAATCGGGTTTTGAGAAAACCCTATAAACTTGGCTCAGCAATCGTTGGTTAAACCATGATTTCTCGTGGAGTAACTTATGATGCTGATAATCTTTTTGACTATCAGTCTGAGTCACAAGCACCCACACGAATTGCTTGATTCAGTTGTTAAAGAGCGGTTGGTTGATTCTTTCGTCTCAACCGAGGCGCGCATTCTACGCTTTCCTCAGAGTGTGTCAAGCGTTTATTTTGAAGTTTTTCAGAGAATCTCTAACAACTTCAACCACTTGACTCGCTTCGATCTCTCGTTAGCGGGAGGCGAATTCTACAGCGATTTGAGTCGCTGTCAACTGCCTTTTTCACCGCTTTCGACATTAAAATCGAAACCTTTCGGAGCGGGCTACTTTGGCTAACTACTTGATTATCAAGAAGTTTTCCGTTTGGTCTGCGCCGGAAGTGGGGCGAATTATAGAGAGATCCGCGGGGGCGTCAAGGGTTAATTTCGGGAGATTGTCATTAAGATAAAAAGCTTCCCCGCTTGCCACCCTATAAAGGCCGCCAGGTGCATGCCTTGATGCTTCTGGCGTTCTTGAGATCGAGCGCCGCCCGCGCGGCGCTTCCCGGGCAAGGGCTCGGCGCCGCCCCCGCTCCCACATTGGTTTCGGGCCAGTTATGCCTGTGGGATCACCTCGACCGCTTTGTTTGTTCACTTCAAATCTGTAGTGAAAGGACAAGGCGGACCAGGCAATGGGCCAGACAAAACTGGCCCGAAACAGACGTGGGACCGGGCTTGCCCGGGAAGCGCCGCGCGGGCGGCGCTCGGTCTCAAGGGCGCCAGAAAGCCCGAGACATGCGCCTGGAGGCCTTCATGCAATCTCCAGAAATGCCCTTGATAGCTCCATCCCCCCAAAAACCAAAAAGGGCAGACCTGCCGGCCCGCCCTTCTCAACAGTAAAAAGCTCAAAGAGCCCGCAACCTCACTCCTGCTTCAAGCTGATCCGCGCGAACGCCTTCTTGCCAGCCTGGCACACATGGGTAGCCCCCACCGCGAAGACAAACCCGCGATCAACCACCTCACCATCGACCCGGACACTTCCAGCCGACAACAGATCACGTGCCGCCGCGGAGTTCTTCACCAGGCCTGCCTTGTTAAGCACAGCAGCAATAGGCATGTCTTCGCCTGCGGCGATTTCGATTTCCGGCAGGTCGTCCGGCAGCTCGCCATCCTTCATGCGGTTGCCCGCGGCGCGGTGGGCATTGGCGGCCGCTTCCTCACCATGGAAACGGGCGACGATCTCTTCAGCCAGCTTGATCTTGATGTCACGCGGGTTGGCGCCAGCCTCGACGTCAGCCTTGAAGCCGTCGATCTCTTCCATGGAGCGGAAGCTCAGCAGCTCGAAGTAACGCCACATCAGCGGGTCAGGGATGGACACCAGCTTGCTGTACATCACGCCCGGCGCTTCCTGAATGCCGACGTAGTTGCCCAGCGACTTGGACATCTTCTTCACGCCGTCCAGGCCTTCCAGCAGTGGCATGGTGACGATGTTCTGTGCTTCCTGGCCGTAGGCGCGCTGCAGCTCGCGGCCCATCAGCAGGTTGAACTTCTGGTCGGTACCGCCCAGTTCCACATCCGCCTTCAGGGCCACCGAGTCGTAGCCCTGCACCAGCGGATAAAGGAACTCGTGGATGGCGATGGACTGGTTGGCCTTGTAGCGCTTGTCGAAGTCATCGCGCTCAAGCATGCGCGCCACGGTGTACTGCGAGGACAGACGAATGAAGTCGGCAGGCGACATGGCGTCCATCCAGGTGGAGTTGAACGCCACCTCGGTCTTGGCCGGGTCGAGGATCTTGAAGACCTGGGCCTTGTAGGTCTCGGCGTTGGCCAGCACCTGCTCGCGGGTCAGCGGCGGGCGGGTGGCGCTCTTGCCGCTTGGGTCGCCGATCAGGCCGGTGAAGTCCCCGATCAGGAAGATCACGTGGTGCCCCAGCTCCTGGAACTGGCGCAGCTTATTAATAAGCACCGTGTGCCCAAGGTGCAGGTCAGGCGCCGTAGGGTCGAAGCCAGCCTTGATGCGCAGCGGCTGCCCGCGCTTGAGCTTCTCGACCAGTTCGGACTCGACCAGTACCTCTTCCGCACCACGTTTGATCAGCGCTAGCTGCTCTTCAACCGACTTCATAACCGACCCGCAAGGCTTAGATTCAAAGGGAACCAACCATACAAGATCAGGCACCAATTACAAGTTTTTGACTTGCGTGTGACCCCAGGCCGGGGTCGTGGCGTCTGCGAGCTTGCTTTGGAAAGGATTTGGTTATATTTTATACAGTTATTTCATCTTTATCATGTCATTCATCTTTTCCATTTCATCTTTTTCAAAGTCAAATTACCTATGACCAGCGAACCGCCTAAAGCGCCCCCGCTTTATCCGAAGAGCCACCTGTTGGCCGCCAGCGGCATCGCCGCCCTTCTCAGCCTGGCCTTGCTGGTGTTTCCTTCCAGCGAAGTCGAAGCCAAACGCACCTCCACCCCGCTGGAAATGGAGACACCCGCCGACCAGCTCAAGCAGGCCGAGAAAGACGCCCCGGCCACCGACCTGGGTGAAGAACCTGCGGTACCCGCGCCCTTCGCCCAGATAGACAACGACGACCAGGACCAGGACACCGCCCAGGACGCCCCCGCCACCCAGCCCGAGCCGGTCGCTGCCGCCGAAGACAGCGCCAAGAAGGCCTCAGGCCACCGTGAAGTCACCGTGCGCAAGGGCGATACCCTGTCCAAGCTGTTCGACGAAGCCGGCCTGCCCGCCACGGCAGCGCAGGAAGTATTGGCCAGTGACAAGCAGGCCAAACAGTTCGCGCAGCTCAAGAACGGCCAGGTGCTGGAGTTCGAGATCAGCCCTGAAGGCCAGCTGACCAGCCTGCACACCAAGCTGAGCAACACCGAGACCATCCGCCTGGTGCGCGGCGCCAAGGGGTTTGCCTTCAACCGCGATGTCATCAAGCCGGTGATGCGTGAGGCCTACGCACACGGCGTGATCAAGAATTCGCTGTCGCTGTCTGGCCAGCGCGCCGGGCTGTCCCACAACCAGGTGATGGACCTGGTCAACATCTTCAACTACGACGTCGACTTCGCCCAGGACATCCGCCAGGGCGACGTTTTCGACGTGATGTACGAACAGAAAGTACTCAATGGCAAGGTGATCGGCACCGGCAACATTCTGGCGGCGCGCTTCACCAACCGCGGCAAGACCTACACCGCGGTCCGCTATACCAACAAGCTGGGCACCACCAATTACTACACTGCCGAAGGCAACAGCATGCGCAAGGCGTTCGTGCGCTCGCCAGTGGACTTCGCCCGCATCAGCTCGCGCTTCTCGGTAGGCCGTTTCCACCCCATCCTGAACAAGATCCGCGCCCACCAGGGCGTCGACTACGCCGCCCCGCGCGGCACGCCGATCAAGGCCACGGGCGACGGCAAGGTGGAACTGGCCGGGCGTCGCGGTGGTTACGGCAACACGGTCATCATCGCCCATGGCAAGACCTACAAGACCCTTTACGGGCACATGCAGGGCTTCGCCAAGGGCATTCACGCTGGCTCCGCGGTCAAGCAGGGCCAGGTGATCGGCTACATCGGCACCACTGGCCTGTCCACCGGGCCGCATGTGCACTATGAGTTCCAGGTCAATGGCGTGCATGTCGACCCGCTGGGGCAGAAGCTACCAATGGCCGACCCTATCGCCCGCAATGAAAAAGCACGCTTCATGCAGATAGCCCAGCCGTTGATGGCGCAAATGGACCAGGAGAAATCCACCATGGTCGCGAGCAAGAAGTAAGACATGGCCCTGTATATCGGTGTGATGTCCGGGACCAGCCTCGATGGGCTGGACATTGCGCTGGTGGAACAGGGCGCCACACTGCGCCTGGTCGCCAGCCATTATGTGCCCATGCCTGGGGGCCTGCGCAGCGACCTGCTGGCCCTGTGTGCGAGCGGCCCGGATGAGATAGCGCGGGCCGCGCTGGCGGAGAACCAATGGGCAACGCTGGCGGCACAGGGCGTCAACGCCTTGTTGCAGCAACAAGGCCTTTGCCCTTCCGATATCCGTGCCATCGGCAGCCACGGCCAGACCGTGCGCCATGAGCCTGCCCGTGGCTTCACGGTACAGATCGGCAACCCGGCGCTCCTGGCCGAGTTGACCGGAATTACCACGGTGGGAGACTTCCGCCGTCGCGATGTGGCGGCGGGCGGCCAGGGCGCGCCCCTGGTACCGGCCTTCCATGACTCGCTGTTCGCCGGCATTGGCGAGCACCTGGCGGTATTGAACGTGGGCGGTTTCAGCAACCTCAGCCTGATCGACGCCGGGCAACCGGTGAGTGGCTTCGACTGCGGGCCGGGCAACGTGCTGCTCGATGCCTGGATACATGACCGCCAAGGCCTGCATTTCGACCGCGACGGCGCCTGGGCGGCAAGCGGCACGGTGCACGCCAGGCTGCTGGACGAATTGCTGAGTGACCCGTTTTTCGCCGGCAAAGGGCCGAAGAGCACCGGGCGCGAAGTCTTCAACCTGCCTTGGCTGCGAGGCCATCTGGCCAGGTTGCCGGCCATCGCGGAGCCGGACGTTCAGGCGACGCTGCTGGAGCTGACCGCGCGCACCATCATCGAGTCGTTGCGCCACGCACAACCCCACACCGATGAACTGCTGGTGTGCGGTGGCGGGGCGCATAACGGCGCACTGATGCAACGCCTGGCTCAGCTGTTGCCAGGCACGCAGGTGGCCAGCACCGACAGCCGTGGCATCGACCCTGACTGGATGGAGGCCATGGCATTCGCCTGGCTGGCGCATTGCTGCCTTGAGGGCATCGCTACCAACAGGCCTAGCGTGACGGGTGCGCGTGGATTGCGCGTACTGGGCGCGATTTACCCGGCTTGAACCCTGAATAGCAGAACGCCGCGCAATTGCGCGGCGTTCCGTGGCCCAGCATCCCGAGGTTCAGATCGAAAACGACTGACCGCAACCGCAGGTCGTGGATGCGTTAGGGTTGTTGATCACGAAACGTGACCCCTCCAGGCCTTCCTGGTAGTCCACCTCGGCGCCTGCCAGGTACTGGAAGCTCATTGGGTCAACCACCAGGCTGACGCCCTCGCGCTCGACGATGGTGTCGTCGTCGGCCACGTCTTCATCGAAGGTAAAACCGTACTGGAAGCCCGAGCAACCGCCACCGGTCACGAAAACCCGCAGTTTCAGACGGTCATTGCCTTCCTCATCGACCAGGGTCTTCACCTTGTGCGCAGCACCATGGGTGAATTGCAAAGCCGTGGGTGTGAAGGATTCGACGCTCATGCTGACTCTCTCCCGGCGTAAGCCGCCATAAAACGTAATGGCGCCATTATCCGCTTGTCCCAGAAAAATGGTCAACAATTGTGCGCTGGCCGGTGCCAGCGCACTGTTGCGGTTACGGCAACATGCCAGCGTGGGCCAGGCCCAGGCGCTCGTCGAGGCCGAACAGGATGTTGAGGTTCTGCACGGCCTGGCCGGAAGCACCTTTGACCAGGTTGTCGATGACCGACAGCACCACTACCAGGTCGCCACCCTGCGGGCGATGCACGGCGATGCGGCATACATTGGCACCCCGTACGCTGCGGGTTTCCGGGTGGCTGCCAGCGGGCATGACGTCGACGAACGGCTCATCGGCGTAGCGCTTCTCGAAGAGCGCCTGCAGGTCGACAGCTTTATCCACCACGGTGGCATAGAGCGTGGAATGGATACCGCGGATCATCGGTGTCAGGTGTGGCACGAAGGTCAAACCCACCTCGCCGCCAGCGGCGCGGCGCAGGCCCTGGGTAATCTCCGGCAGATGGCGGTGACCCTTGACCGAGTAGGCTTTCATGCTTTCGCCGGCCTCGCAGAACAGCGAACCCACGCTGGCACCACGACCGGCGCCACTGACACCGGACTTGCAGTCGGCGATCAGGCGCGAATTGTCGGCCAGGCCGGCTTCCAGCAATGGCAGGAAACCCAGTTGGGTGGCGGTAGGGTAGCAACCCGGCACGGCGATCAGGCGCGCGTTGCGGATCTGCTCACGGTTCACTTCAGGCAGCCCGTAGACCGCGTCCTTGAGCAGTTCCGGCGCGCCGTGCGGCTGGCCGTACCACTTGGCCCACTCATCGGCATCCTGCAGACGGAAGTCGGCCGACAGGTCGATGACCTTGGTGCCCGCCGCCAGCAGCTCGCCAGCCAGGGAGTGCGCCACACCGTGCGGGGTAGCGAAGAACACCACGTCACAGGCGCCCAGGGTTTTCACATCCGGCACGCTGAACGCCAGGCCATCGTAGTGGCCGCGCAGGTTGGGGTACATGTCGGCAACCGGCACGCCCGCTTCGGAACGCGAGGTGATGACCGCCACTTCTGCCTGTGGATGGGTTGCCAACAGACGCAGCAGCTCGACCCCGGTGTAACCCGTGCCGCCGACGATACCGACCTTGACCATATACCTGCCCCTTTCAACGAACCGACTAGGAAACCGCTGATAATACGGGCCCAGCGCATGCGCTAACAACCGTTGAGGTGACGTGCGGCGGCCAAGGGCACTACTATCAGGCTACCGTGAACCTGGAAACCCATAAAAATGCTCTATCTCTGGATCAAAGCCTTTCACATCATCAGCATCGTCTGCTGGTTCGCCGGGCTGTTCTACCTGCCGCGCCTGTTCGTCTACCACGCCAGCAGCGAAGACGAAGTCGGCAAACAGCGTTTCATGGTCATGGAGCGCAAGCTCTACCGTGGGATCATGGGCCCTTCGATGGTCGCCACCCTGGTGTTCGGCGCCTGGCTCGTTTACCTCATCCCCGGCTATCTGACCCAAGGCTGGTTGCACGCGAAACTCGCCTTGGTCGTCCTGCTGATTGGCTACCATCATATGTGCGGCGCCCAGGTCAAACGTTTTGCCCGTGGCGAGAACACCCGCTCTCATGTCTTTTATCGCTGGTTCAATGAAGTGCCGGTGCTGTTTTTGCTGGCTATCGTAATTCTGGTCGTGGTGAAGCCGTTCTAAGGTCAGACAACCACCGAGGCGAAATACGCTTATGTCGCTGCCCACTCTGCTGGACCAACGCTTGCGCCTGCCCATAGTGGCGGCGCCGATGTTTCTCATTTCTAACCCGCAGCTGGTATTGGCTTGTTGCCGCAATGGCGTGGTGGGCAGTTTTCCGGCGCTGAACCAGCGCGATAGCGCCGGGTTCAAGGCCTGGCTCGAAGAGATCGAAGCCGGCCTGGCACTGCTCGACAGACCCGCGCCCTACGCCGTCAACCTGATCGTGCACAACAGCAACCCGCGCCTGGAGGCCGATCTGGCGATCTGCATCGACCACAAGGTGCCCATCGTCATTACCAGCCTGGGCGCGGTAAAGGAAGTCGTGGACGCCGTGCACAGCTACGGCGGCCTGGTGTTTCATGACGTGACCACCCGCCGCCACGCCGAAAAGGCCGCACAGGCGGGCGTGGACGGTTTGATCGCCGTGGCGGCCGGCGCCGGTGGCCATGCCGGCACCTGGAGCCCTTTCGCCCTGATCGCCGAAATACGCCAGTTCTTCGACAAAACCCTGCTGTTGGCCGGCAGCATCACCCACGGCCGGGAGGTGCTCGCTGCACAACTGCTGGGCGCGGACCTGGCCTACCTGGGCACGCGCTTCATCGCCTGCCAGGAAAGCCATGCCCCCGACGCCTACAAGCAAATGCTGCTGGCTTCCAAGGCCGCTGATATCATCCTTACACCCGCCGTATCGGGGGTGCCGGCCAGTTTCATGCGTAAAAGCCTGGAGGATGCCGGCTTCGACCTGGCAACCCTGGCGGCAGCCGGTAGTCAGGCCAAGCTCAAACCGATCGATGACGAAGCCAAGGCATGGAAGTCCATCTGGTCGGCCGGCCAGGGCGTGGGTGAAATCGATGACCTGCCAAGCGCTGATGAACTTATCGCGCGCCTGGACACCGAATACCGCAAGGCACTGGTACTGGCAAACCGCCTCCCCGATTACTGGCCACGCTGATACCCCACCCCAGACAAGGACGCCCGCATGACCACACTGTTCAAAATCGTCTTCGAAGGCAGCCCGCTGCCTGGCGTCGACCTGCAAACCGCCAAGGCCAACCTGGCCCAGCTGTTTCGCAGCGACCTGGAGGCGGTGGAAAAACTGTTCACTGGCCACAAGGTGGCACTCAAGCGCAACCTGTCCCATGACACGGCGCAGAAATACCTCGATGCGCTGCACAAGGCCGGTGTCCAGGCGCGCCTGGAAGAGGAGACGCCGCTGGAGCTGAGCCTGGAGGAAGTCGAGCCTCTGCCCGAGCCCGCTTACTCACCCTATGCCCCGCCGCAATCGGATATCGCGCCGACCATCGCGGTGTATGGCCCACTCAAGGTCATGACCATTCAGGGGCGTATTGGCCGGGTGCGGTACCTGGGCTGGTCCATGGCCCTGTTGCTGTGTGCCTGCCTCGCGGCGCTGGTGTGCGTCACCCTGTTGACCCTCTCCAAGCCGCTGGGCATCGGCGCGGGCGCGATAGCCGTGGCCGCGTTCATGACCATCAACGTGCAGATCGGTGTGCAACGCCTGCATGACGCCGGCTGGACCGGGTGGATGTGGCTGCTCAACCTGGTGCCGTTCGTGGGCAGCATCTTTCCCCTGGTGGTGATGGCGGTGCCTGGCAACCCCGGCACCAACCAATATGGCCCGCCCGCGCCGCCCAACAGCACGGCCGTCAAGGTGCTGGCCTGGCTGTGGGTGGTATTCCTGGTGCTGATGTTCTTCGCCGGTATCACCGGCGGCCTGTCCTCGGTAGCCCAGCACTCGGCGGCACTGTAAGCGAACCAGCACAACCGCGCGCCGCACGGTAGACTAGCGCCCATGAAAAACGCCCCTGCGCTGCGCCTCATCGAAGAGGCGGGGTCAGGGGCGTTCGTATGGAGAACCGCATGACCCGTTACGCCATGATCACTGGCGCTTCCAGAGGCCTGGGCCTGGCATTGGCCGAGGCCCTGGCGCGGCGTGGCCGCAACCTGATATTGGTGGCGCGCCAGCGCGACGCCCTGGAAGCGGTGGCCAGTGAGCTGACCCAACGCTTCGGCGTCGAGGTGCTGTTCCGCGCCTGCGACCTGAGCGAGCCACTGCGTATTTCCGGGTTCCTGCTGGAACTGGAAGAAAGCGACCGGCATATCGACTTGCTGATCAATTGCGCAGGGCTACGCTCCTATGGGCACTTTCTGGCCCAGGACTGGATGCAGGAACAGGACCTGATCGAGGTCAATATCCTTGCCCTGGCGCGCCTGTGCCATGTGATCGGCAATGCCATGGCGGTGCACGGCGGCGGGCAGATCCTCAATGTCGCGTCGTTGGCGGCGTTCCAGCCAGGCCCGTGGATGAGCAACTACGCCGCCAGCAAGGCCTACGTGTTGAGCTTTTCCGAAGGCTTGCGCGAAGAACTGCGCCAGTCGGGGGTGAAAGTCTCGGTACTGTGTCCAGGCCCTGTGCGCTCGGCGCAGCGGCTGATCGAGCGGCTGGCCAGCAGCCAGCGCGTGCTCAGCCCCGAAGAAGTGGCGTTGTACACTGTGCGTGCGCTGGCCCGTAACCGCGCAGTCATCGTCCCCGGCCGGCGCAACCGGCTGCTCACCTATGGTGCTCGCCTCGGCTCGCGCTGGCTGGTGCGCAAGGTGGCCGGCGCCATCAACCTGGCCTACCGCCCACGCTGAGCATTCAGCGCTGGGCGCCGGCCACGGGCGTGGTTACACTCGTGCCCGACGTCAAACATGGAGAAACCGTTGTGGATACTCTGTTCACCAAGATCATCAACAGAGAAATACCCGCCAAGATCATCTACGAAGACGACCAGGTTCTGGCCTTCCACGATATCGCCCCACAGGCACCGGTACACTTTCTGGTGATTCCGAAAAAGCCGATCCGCACCCTCAACGACCTCACCGAGGAAGACAAGGGCCTGGCCGGTCACATTCTGTTCACCGCCCAGCGCCTGGCCAAGGAGCTGGGGTGTGAAGAAGGCTTCCGCGTGGTAATGAACTGCAACGAGCTGGGTGGCCAGACGGTCTACCACATTCACATGCACGTGCTTGGGCAACGCCAGATGCACTGGCCGCCGGGCTGATTCAACGCTAGAACCCGCGGTTTCACATTGTTGAGTTAAACTGCAGGCCGTGATTCTATCCGGAGGTGCCCAATGGCTACCGAACGTCACTACTCTCCCCTCGACCGACTGCTGCTGCAGGCCGACACGGCCATGCGCACGCTGCTGCCTTTCAGCGGCCAGCCGTCGCGGCCGTCGCCGGCCATCGTCCAGCCGGACCCTACCCTCAGCGAAGACGAGGCCCGCCACGTCGCTGGCCTGATGCGCATCAACCACACCGGTGAAGTGTGTGCTCAGGCGCTGTACCAGGGCCAGGCCCTGACCGCCAAACTACCCCAGGTGCGCAAGGCCATGGAGCACGCCGCCGAGGAAGAAGTGGACCACCTGGCCTGGTGCGAACAGCGCATCCGCCAACTGGGCAGCCACCCCAGCGTGCTCAACCCGCTGTTCTATGGCATGTCCTTTGGCATCGGCGCCGTCGCTGGCCTGGTCAGCGACCGGGTCAGCCTGGGCTTTGTGGCGGCCACCGAAGACCAGGTGTGCAAGCACCTCAACGAACACCTGGAACAGTTGCCGGCCGAGGACGCCAAGTCCCGCGCCATTCTGGAACAGATGCGCATCGATGAGGAGCAACACGCCGAGTCCGCTCTGGACGCTGGCGGTTTCCGCTTCCCGGCACCGGTGAAATTCGGCATGAGCCTGCTGGCCAAGGTCATGACCAAGAGCACTTACCGGGTCTGACCCGGTCGCCAGTCACGAAAAAGGGACCCGAAGGTCCCTTTTTTCATGCCCGCGGTGAATCAACCCAGTTCGACGATCTCGTAGTCATGGGTGATTTCCACGCCGGCACGGCCCAGCATGATGGAGGCCGAGCAATATTTTTCCGCCGACAGTTCCACGGCCCGCTTGACCTGGGCTTCTTTCAGGCCGCGGCCCTTGACCACGAAGTGCAGGTGGATCTTGGTAAAAACCTTGGGGTCCTCGCTGGCGCGCTCGGCGTCGAGAAAGGCTTCGCAGCTCTCCACCGGTTGGCGCGACTTCTTGAGGATGCTGACCACGTCGAAATTGCTGCAGCCGCCCAGGCCCAACAGCAGCATCTCCATGGGGCGCACGCCCAGGTTGCGGCCGCCGCTCTCGGGCGGGCCGTCCATCACCACCACATGACCGCTGCCCGATTCACCGAGAAACATGGCTTCGCCTGCCCACTGGATACGCGCCTTCATCACCAGGACTCCACTGTAAAAAAGGCCGCCAGCTTAGCACAGCCACTTGCATAAGCCCTGTAGCCGAGGCGATGGCTGCCGATAAGCTGTTCAGTAAATTCCCTGATACACAAAACGGGGGTCTGATAAGCTGGCGCCAAATCACTGACGCCAAAGCTCAGTGTCCTAAAAATTACACTTCGCCGTTGATTGTCTTGCCCCGGGATCCAGCCATGGTTGCTCTCACCCAACCGATACAGAACATCGATAAACTCCTGGCGCACTGCCAGCGCCGCCGCTATGGCGCCAAGAGCAATATCATCTGCGCCGGCGACCGCTCCGACACCCTCTCGTACATCATCAAGGGGTCGGTGACTATCCTCATCGAGGATGAAGATGGCCGCGAGATGATCATCGCCTACCTGAATGCCGGGGATTTCTTTGGCGAACTGGGCCTGTTCGATTCGCCCGGCCACGACCACGAGCGCAGCGCTTGGGTCCGGGCCAAGACTGAATGCGAAGTGGCCGAGATCAGCTACGCGAAATTCCGCGAAGTGGCGCTGCAACACCCGGAAATCATGCTCGGCCTGGGGACCCAGATGGCCCAGCGCCTGCGCGATACCACCCGTAAGGTCGGTGACCTGGCCTTCTTCGACGTGACCGGGCGCGTAGCCCGTTGCTTGCTGGAGCTGTGCAAGCAGCCCGATGCCATGACCCACCCCGATGGCATGCAGATCAAGATCACCCGCCAGGAAATCGGCCGGATCGTTGGTTGCTCGCGGGAAATGGTCGGGCGGGTGCTCAAGGACCTGGAAGAACGCAACCTGGTCAACGTGAAGGGCAAGACCATGGTGGTCTTCGGTACCCGTTAGTCCTTGCTGCGAACCTCGGCCAACAACCGCTGATAGGCCTGGGTCAGCCGTTCCACCACCTGGGGCGCGGTGAAACGCTCGTTCAGGGCGATATGGCTGGCAGCCTGGCAGCGCTGGGGCAGGTTGCAGGCCTGGTTGAAGCGGTTGACCGCTGCCACCATCGGCTCCCGCTCGTTGTCCATCAGCATCGCCCCATGCACCAGCACCACCGGCCGGCTGCCACTCAAGCCCTGGCGCCAGCGCTGGGCGGTGCCCACCCATTTGCGGCCGTCGATATTGACGTTATAGCGGCCGTCGCAGAAAGCCCCTGGCACTTCTCCCAGTGAAGGGTCGCCGCCGAGCTCCGTCACCACGTCGCAAAGGGGTTGGCACAAGCGCTGGTACGCGGTTTCGATACGGTTCTGGTCGCCTTCGCTGCGCGGTGCCACGTAAACCAGTGCCACGTTGAGGGTCGCTGCCGATTGCGGCACCGGCTCGCCACCGGTTTCGCGCAGCAGTACCGGCCAGCCGGCTTGCGCCGACACCCCGCAGGCCGCTTCGAAGCCGGGTTGGCGGTTGAGGCGCCGGGGCATGACCAGCGTCTGGTCGGTGGACTGCCAGAACAGCAGCCCGTCGGGTTGCTCCCCACGGCAGACGGCGGCGAGCAAATCCTGCTCAGCTTGCAGGCCAGCCTGGGTGTCGAGGCGCAGGGGGAAAGCCATTTCAAAACTCCTGTAGCAGCGCCCACAGAGAGGTCAGTGACAGAATTGTCAGGCCTGTACGCGTTCCGGGAAGAACAGGCGTTGCAATTCATCGCCCGGATGCTCGGCGCGCATGAAGGCTTCGCCCACCAGGAACGAATACACTTCGCTGATCTCCATCAGCTCGACGTCGGCCCGGTTGAGAATGCCGCTTTCCGTCACTACCAGGCGATCACGCGGGATCAGCGGCAACAGGTCGAGGGTGTTTTCCAGGCTGACTTCGAACGTGTGCAGGTTGCGGTTGTTCACCCCCAGCAAGGGCGACTTCAGGTGCTTGAGCGCGCGCTCCAGCTCCTCGCCATTGTGAACCTCCACCAGCACATCGAGGCCGACGCCGAAGGCGGCCGCTTCCAGCTCGGCCATTTTCACGTCGTCCAGCGCGGCAACGATCAGCAGCACACAGTCGGCGCCCAGGGCGCGCGACTCGACGATCTGGTAAGGGTCGACCATGAAGTCCTTGCGGATCACCGGCAGGCTGCAGGCCGCGCGGGCCTGTTGCAAATAGGCGTCGGCGCCCTGGAAGTAGTCGATATCGGTGAGCACCGACAGGCAAGTCGCCCCGCCCTTCTCATAGCTCTGGGCAATATCGGCAGGCACGAAGTGCTCACGGATCACGCCCTTGCTGGGCGATGCTTTCTTGATTTCAGCAATGACCGCCGGGTGCTTGGTCGCCGCCTGGTCGATCAGTGCCTTGGCAAAGCCACGCGGTGCGTCGGCGATGGCTGCCAGGCGCTCCTGCTCGGCAAAGCTGACCCGCTGCAAGCGTTCAGCGACTTCCTGGGCCTTGCGCGCGAGAATGTTTTCCAGAACCGTGGGCACACTCATCCTTCATTCTCCTGCTTGAATACGGCGGTAAAGGCACCCAGCTCCTCGAGCTTTTCGCGGGCAAGCCCAGTGTGCAGCGCGTCGTGGGCCAGTGCCACGCCTTCCTTGAGCGAAGAGGCATGGTCAGCAGCGTACAGTGCGGCGCCAGCATTGAGGATGATCATTTCTGCGGCTTTCTGGCCGTGCTCGGTCTTGCGTTTGCCCAGGGCATCGCGGATCAACTCCAGCGAGGCCTTCGGGCTTTCCACGGCCAGACCATAGAGGCTCTGGCTCTTGAGGCCCAGGTCTTCGGGTTCAACCCAATACTCGCTGATCTCACCGTTCTTCAGCTCGGCCACAAAGGTAGGCGCCGCCAGGCTGAACTCATCCAGGCCGTCCTTGGAGTGCACCACCAGCACGTGCTTGCTGCCCAGGCGGTGCAACACTTCCGCCAACGGCCGGCACAAGGCCTGGTTGAACACGCCCACCACCTGATGCTTGACGCCTGCAGGGTTGGTCAGCGGCCCGACCATGTTGAACAGGGTACGCAGACCGAGGTCACGACGTGGCCCGGCCGCGTGTTTCATGGCCCCGTGGTGGGCCTGGGCGAACATGAAGCCGATGCCCACGCTGTCGATGCAGCGTGCCACCTGTACGGGTGTCAGGTTCAGGTACACACCGGCCGCCTCCAGCAGGTCGGCGCTGCCGCTCTTGCCCGACACGGCGCGGTTGCCGTGCTTGGCCACGGTGCAACCTGCCGCAGCGATGACGAAGGACGATGCCGTGGAAACGTTGAAGATATTGGCCCCGTCGCCCCCGGTGCCGACGATGTCGACCACCTTGTCCAGGGTATTGAGTTCCACGCGATCGGCCAGCTCACGCATGACCGACACAGCGCCGACGATTTCGTCGATGCTCTCGCTCTTCATGCGCATGCCCATCAGGAAGGCGCCGATCTGCGCTTCGGTGCATTGCCCGGTCATGATTTCGCGCATGACATCGCGCATCTCATCCGTGGTCAGGTCCAGCTGACCGACGATGCGGTTCAGCGCGTTCTTGATATCCATGATGGTTCCTTAGGCCTGACGGGTGCCGCCGGTCTGCTTGAGAAAGTTGGCGAACAGCTCGTGGCCCTGCTCGGAAAGAATCGATTCGGGGTGGAACTGCACCCCTTCGACGTTCAGGGTCTTGTGCCGCAGGCCCATGATCTCGTCCACCGAACCATCATCCTTGGCGGTCCAGGCGGTAATTTCCAGGCACTCGGGCAACGTCTCGCGCTTGACCACCAGCGAGTGGTAGCGGGTGACGGTCAGTGGGTGGTTGAGCCCTTCGAACACGCCCTGGTCTTCGTGCACCAGGGGGCTGGTCTTGCCATGCATGGCCACGCGCGCCCGCACTACGTCACCGCCAAACGCCTGGCCGATGGACTGGTGGCCCAGGCACACGCCCAGAATTGGCAGTTTGCCGGCGAAATGCAGAATGGCGTCGATGGAAACACCCGCCTCGCTGGGCGTGCAGGGGCCAGGGGAAACCACGATACGTTCGGGGTTCATGGCCTCGATATCGGCGATGGTCACCTCATCGTTGCGCACCACTTTGACGTCCGCACCCAGCTCACCGAGGTACTGCACGACGTTGTAGGTAAAGGAGTCGTAATTGTCGATCATCAGCAACATGGTGTACTTCCTCAGGCGTCGGTCGGGGAGGTTTGTTCGGCCAGCGCCACGGCACGGAACATCGCGCGGCGCTTGTTCAGGGTTTCCTCCCACTCAAGGGCGGGCACCGAGTCGGCGACGATGCCGGCCCCGGCCTGAACGTGCAGTTCGCCGCCCTTGATCACGGCGGTGCGAATGGCAATCGCCGTGTCCATGTTGCCGTTCCAGGCAAAGTAGCCGACCGCGCCGCCGTAGACGCCGCGCTTGACCGGCTCCAGTTCGTCGATGATCTCCATGGCGCGGATCTTCGGCGCGCCCGACAGGGTGCCGGCCGGCAGAATGGCGCGCAGTGCGTCCATGGCCGTCAGCCCGTTTTTGAGCTGGCCGGTGACATTGGACACGATATGCATCACGTTGGAGTAACGCTCGATGACCATCTTTTCGGTCAGCTTCACCGAGCCAATCTCCGAAACCCGGCCGGTGTCGTTGCGGCCCAGGTCGATCAGCATCAGGTGCTCGGCCAGTTCCTTCTTGTCGCTGAGCAGGTCCTGCTCCAGCGCCAGGTCGGCTTCTTCGTTGGCACCGCGCGGGCGGGTACCGGCGATCGGCCGCACCGTGATTTCGTTGTCCTCGACGCGCACCAGCACCTCCGGCGAACTGCCCACCACGTGGAAATCACCGAAGTTGAAGAAGTACATGTAAGGCGTCGGGTTGAAGCAGCGCAGGGCCCGGTACAGATCGATGGGCGCTGCCTTGAATTCGATGGACATGCGCTGGGACGGCACCACCTGCATGCAGTCACCGGCCAGGATGTACTCCTTGATGGTGTTCACCCCACGTTCGAAGTCTTCCTGGGTGAAGCTGGAGCGGAACGCGGGCTCGGCCGCCGGCGGACGGTCCAGTTCCAGGCCGCGGCGCGGCGCGATCGGCTGGCGCAGCTTGTCCATCAGCGCATCCAGTTGCGCCTGCCCCAGCTCGTAGGCGTCAGCCTGGGCCGGGTCGGCCAGGACGATGGCGTGCATCTTGCCCGCCAGGTTGTCGAACACCACCACGGCATCGGACACCATCAGCAGAATATCCGGCACGCCGATGGGGTCAGGATTGGGGCACTTGCCCAGACGTTTCTCGACGTAGCGCACACAATCGTAGCCGAAATAGCCCACAAGGCCGCCATTGAAACGCGGCAGGCCGGGGATGGTCGGTACGTTGTAGCGGGCCTTGAAGGCCTCGACGAACGCCAGCGGGTCTTCGACGTGGTCGTGGCGCTCCACTTGCGCGCCATCGCGGGTGATCACCACCTGATGCTCGTGCACGCGCAGCACGGTGCGGCATGGCAGGCCAATGATCGAGTAACGGCCCCATTTTTCGCCGCCCTGCACCGACTCCAGCAGATAGGAGTTGGGCGCGTCGGCCAGTTTCAGGTAGATCGACAGCGGTGTGTCGAAGTCGGCCAGGGTTTCGCGGGCGAGCGGAATGCGGTTATAGCCGGCAGCGGCCAAGCGCAGGAATTCTTCACGGATCATGATCAGCCTCGTGGCATGAGGAGCAAAAACGGTCAGGTATGCAAACGCGCCGGCAGGGCCGGCCAGGTAAAAGTCAGGCGCGCCAACGCCAGCGGGCCAGGGCCTTGATGACTTTCATCCAGAGTTTGCGAGTGACCACCACGATGGAATCTCTGCGAGGGGAAGGTGTACTAGCCCCCAACGTTATCTCAGCCGCTGGATCTAAGCAACTGATCAGGTCGCTGAAATGGTCAATGACCATTGCCGGCGACTCTTCGGCAATGGGCCGGCCATGGTTGTAGCCATAACTCAGGGCGATGCAGCGCACACCGGCGGCCCTGGCGGCCAACACGTCGTTGCGCGAGTCACCGACGAACAGCGCATCGGCCGGCTCCACGCCGGCCATGCGCATCACTTGCAGCAGTGCGGCCGGATCGGGCTTCTGCTGGGGCAAGGTGTCACCACCGATGATCCAGCGGAAGAAACGGCCCAGTTTCATTTCATCGAGCAGCGGCGCGACGAACTGTTCCGGCTTGTTGGTGATCAGCGCCATCTCGACGCCGCGCTTCTGCAGCCACTTGAGGCTCTCGCGCACGCCGGGGTAGACCTTGGTCAGGGCATGGCCGCCACTGTAGGCATCCATGAACACCGCCAGCGCCTGGTCGGTTTCCACCTCGCCCACGCCGGTATGGTCGAGGCTGCCGGCCAGGCCTCGGCGCACCAGTACACGCACGCCGTTGCCGACGTAAGTGCGCGCGGCCTCGAGGCCTGCCGGGGCACGGCCGAGCTTGAGCAGCGTAGCGTCCAGGGCCGCGGCCAGGTCGGGGACGGAGTCGATCAGGGTACCGTCCAGATCGAACATCACCAGCCGTGGCAGCTTGGCCGGAACCCGCTGCTCGAAGCCGCTCATGAACGGGCCAGCGCCAGTTCGGAGCGCATCTTGTCGATGACTTCCTTGTAGTTGGGGGCGTTGAAGATCGCCGAGCCGGCAACGAAGGTGTCGGCGCCCGCCTGGGCGACGTCGCGAATGTTGTTCACGTTCACGCCGCCGTCGATTTCCAGGCGAATGTCCAGGCCACTGGCGTCGATCAGCGCGCGGGCTTCGCGCAGCTTGTCGAGGGTGTGGGGAATGAACTTCTGGCCGCCGAAACCTGGGTTGACGCTCATCAGCAGCACCATGTCGACCTTGTCCATCACGTACTTGAGCACGTCCAGGGGCGTGGCCGGGTTGAACACCAGGCCGGCCTTGCAGCCGCTGTCACGGATCAGTTGCAGCGAACGGTCGACGTGCAGGGTGGCTTCGGGGTGAAACGTGATGAAGCTGGCACCGGCTTCGGCGAAGTCACCGATGATGCGGTCCACGGGGCTGACCATCAGGTGCGCGTCGATGGGCGCAGTAATGCCGTACTTGCGCAGCGCGGCGCAGACCATGGGGCCGATGGTCAGGTTGGGCACATAGTGGTTGTCCATGACATCGAAGTGGATGATGTCGGCGCCAGCGGCCAGGACATTGTCGACTTCCTCGCCCAGACGGGCGAAATCTGCGGAGAGAATGGACGGAGCAATTGCAAAGGGCTGCATGACGCACCTTTCTGGGCTGGAATCACGGTGGCGCGCATTGTACCTCAGCTTGTCGGCATGGGGGTGGCGAGGTCGACCACCAGCGGTGGTCAGTAAGCACTGCGGTAGATCTGCTCGATGTCCCTGGCGCCGAGCTGGCGCGGGTTGTTGCGCATCAGCCGGTCAATGCCGCACGCCTCGGCGGCCATGGCCGGGATGGCGTCCTCGGGCACGCCGAAGCTGCGCATGCCTTTGGGAATCTCGACGGTGGCGCACAACTGCACCATGGCCTCGACCGCCGCCTCGGCCGCCTGCTGGTCCGACAACTGCGCCACCTGTAGCCCCATGGCCACGGCGATATCGCGGAACCGCTCCAGGCAAGCGATCTTGTTCCAGGCCATGACATACGGCAGCAACAGCGCATTGCTGACCCCATGGGCAATGTTGAACCGCCCTCCCAAGGGATAGGCCAGCGCATGCACGGCCCCTACCCCGGCGTTGCCGAACGCCATGCCGGCCATCAGGCTGGCGGTGGCCATGTCTTCGCGGGCCTGCAGGTTGGAAGGGTTGGCATAGGCCTTGGGCAAAGCCCGCACGATCAGCTTGATGGCCCCCAACGCCAGCGAGTCGGTGATGGGCGAGGCGTTGACCGAAATATAGGACTCGATGGCATGCACCAGCGCGTCTACCCCGCTGGCGGCAGTAACGCTGCGCGGGCAGGTCAGGGTCATCTGCGGGCTGACCAGGGCGACGTCCGGTAACAGGTAGTCACTGACGATACCTTTTTTCAGGTGAGCGGCCTTGTCAGAAAGAATCGCTACGTTGGTCACTTCCGAGCCGGTGCCCGCCGTGGTGGGAATGGCGATCAAGGGCGGTCCCTTGCGCTCCACGAGGCCCACCCCGAACAGGGCAGCCAACGGCCCGTCGTGCCCGGCATAAGCGGCCACGCTCTTGGCGATATCGATGGCGCTGCCGCCCCCTACCCCAATCAGCCCGTCATGGCCGCCCTGGCGGTAGGCGCCCATGCAATCCTCAACGATAGCGATCTCGGGTTCGGGCTGCACGCGGTCGAAAATGCCGTGGCGACGCCCACCCAGTTGCGCCACGGCAAGTGCCACGGTGCCGGACTGCACCAGCACCGCATCGGTGACAAGCAAAGGGTTGTGCACACCGAGGCGGGACAGTTCGCTGTCCAGTTGCTCGATGGCGCCTGCGCCGGTGAGCAGCTTGTTGGCGATCTTGAAGGCAGAGAGGGTCATGAATGCGGCCTTTTGGTCGGACAAGGGCTGCTTTCAGACTAGCCGAGGGCGCGGGCCAATGAGGGATCATTGGCCCCGTTGATAGTCGACGATCACGAACCAGCGATCAGGCCTGGGCCGTGCGCAACTTCTCGCTGCGCCCGCGCAGCCACTCCAACGTGAGCAACAGCACCACCGAGAAGGCGATCAGCAAGGTGGCCGCCGCCGCGATGGTGGGGCTGAGGTTTTCACGAATACCGCTGAACATCTGCCGGGGCAAGGTGGCCTGCTCGGGGCCTGCCAGGAACAGCGTCACCACGACCTCGTCGAACGAGGTCGCGAAGGCGAACAGCGCTCCGCTGATGACCCCCGGCGCGATCAGCGGCAAGGTCACGCGCCGGAACGCGGTCAGCGGTGAGGCGCCCAGGCTCGCCGCGGCGCGCACCAGGTTGTGGTTGAAGCCCTGGAGGGTCGCCGACACCGTGATGATCACGAAGGGCACGCCCAGCACCGCGTGCACCAGAATCAGCGAAGTGAAGCTGTTGCCCAACCCTAGCGGGGCAAAGAACAGGTAACTGGCCACGCCGATGATCACCACTGGCACCACCATCGGCGAAATGACCAGGGCCATCACCAGCGACTTGCCGGGGAAATCGCCACGGGTAAGGCCGATGGCGGCCAACGTACCGAAGACCATGGCCAGCACCGTTGCCGCCGGCGCGACGATGATGCTGTTGGTGAGGGCCCGCATCCACTCCGGCGACGCGAAGAAGTCCTGGTACCAGTGCAGCGAGAAGCCCTGCAACGGGTACACCAGAAAACTGCCGGAGTTGAACGACAGCGGAATTATCACCAGCACCGGCAGGATCAGGAACAGCAGGATCAGGCCGCACAGAATGCGCAGGCTGTAGAACCAGACCCGCTCCACGGGCGACATGTAAGGGCTCAGCATTTTCGGAATCTCCTCAGCTCAGGCGCAGGCGGCTGGCGCCGACCAGTTTGCTGTACACCAGGTACAGCAGCACGGTGGCCAGCAACAGCAGGCCGCCCAGCGCGGTGGCCATGCCCCAGTTGATGCTGGTGTTGGTGTAGAAGGCCACGAAGTAGCTGACCATCTGGTCGTTGGGGCTGCCCAGCAATGCCGGGGTGATGTAGTAGCCGATGGCCAGGATGAACACCAGCAGGCAGCCAGCGCCCACGCCCGCATAGGTCTGCGGGAAGTAGACGCGCCAGAAACTGGCGAACGGGTGGCAACCCAGCGAGATCGCCGCGCGCATATAGGTGGGCGAAATGCCTTTCATCACGCTGTAGATCGGCAGGATCATGAAGGGCAGCAGAATGTGCACCATGGAGATGTACACGCCAGTGCGGTTGAACACCAGTTCCAGGGGTTTGTCGATGATACCCATGGCCATCAGCGCACTGTTGATCAGGCCACCCGACTGCAGCAACACGATCCAGGCCGCCACGCGCACCAGGATCGACGTCCAGAACGGCAGCAGCACCATGATCATCAGCAAGTTGCTTTGACGTGCCGGCAGATTGGCGAGCAAATACGCCAGCGGGTAGGCCAGCAGCAGGCAGATGACCGTGATCACCAGGCCCATCCAGAAGGTGCGCGCGAAGATATCCAGGTAAATGGCCTGGTCAGGGGTGGCGGGGGCCACTTCGCCGAGGTCGTCGATACGATGGTCGACGGCCGCGAGCAGGTAATAGGGGGTGACATTGCTGGTGTTGCGACGGATCGCCTGCCAGTAGGCAGGGTCACCCCAGCGTTCGTCGAGGCTTTGCAGCGCTTCTTTATAGGAGGCCGGCTCAGGGGTGAAGGGCATCGCGCGGGCGGTTTTCGACAGCAGGCTGCGGTAACCGGCCAGTTCCATGTTCAGGCGTTTGGACAGATCGCCCAGGGTCTGGTTCTTGCGCGCATCCACCAAATCATCGCTGAGGGCCTTGTACACGGCCTCGTCCGGCAGGCTCTTGCCGTCCCAGGCCTTCACGGCGGCGACGGTACGCGGCAGCCCTTCCACCACTTCCGGGTTGCCCACGCTCTTATAGAGCAGCACAGCGATGGGCACCAGGAACACCAGCAGCAGAAACAGCACCAGCGGCGCGATCAGGGCCTGGGCCTTGAGGCGGTTGAACCGCTCGGCACGGGCCAGGCGCTGTTTCAGGTTAGGGCTGGCGACCTCTTTGAGGGGCACTGCAAGGGCCATGGTCTACTCCGCGAATCTTTGAACTCAAGGCGCGCCACCGGGGAGTGGCGCGCCGCCTGCATGGGGTTACTTGGCAGCCCAGGCGTTGAAGCGCTGTTCCAGTTGCTCGCCGTTGTCAGCCCAGAAGCCCACGTCGATCTGCACCTGGTTGGCGATGTTTTCCGGGGTGGTGGGCATGTCTTTCAAAATGCCCTTGTCGAGCAGCGGTACCGCCTGGCTGTTGGCCGGGCCGTAAGCGATGTTCTCGGAGAAAACCTTCTGCTGCTGCGGCTTGACCGAGTAGGCAATGAATTTCTTCGCTTCCTCGGCATTCTTGGCGCCCTTGGGGATGGCCCAGGCGTCGAAGTCGTACACGCCACCGTTCCACACCACCTTGAGGTTGCTTTCCTTCTGCACGGCGGCGATGCGGCCGTTGTAGGCCGAGCTCATCACCACGTCACCCGAGGCCAGATACTGCGGCGGCTGAGCGCCGGCTTCCCACCACTGAATGCTGGGCTTGAGCTCGTCGAGCTTCTTGAAGGCGCGGTCCTGGCCTTCCTTGGTACCCAGCACCTTGTACACATCCTTGGGCGCCACACCGTCGGCCATCAGGGCGAATTCCAGGGTGTACTTGGCACCTTTGCGCAGGCCACGCTTGCCCGGAAAGTTCTTCACGTCCCAGAAATCGGCCCAGCTGGTGGGCGCGGTCTTGAGCTTGTCGGCGTTGTAGGCCAGCACAGTGGACCAGACGAAGAAGCCAACGCCACAGGGCTGAATAGCACCCTTCACGTAGTCGGCTTCATTGCCGAACAGTTTCGGGTCAAGCTGTTCGAACATGCCCTCGTCACAGCCACGGGCCAGTTCCGGTGATTCCACTTCCACCAGGTCCCAGGACACACTCTTGGTGTCGACCATGGCTTTGACCTTGGCCATCTCACCGTTGTATTCACCGGCGACGATTTTGCCTTGCCCGGACTTTTCCCACGGCTGGTAGAAGGCTTTCTCCTGGGCCGCCTTGTTGGCGCCGCCGAAGGAGACCAGGGTCAGGTCGGCCGCCGCCATGGCCTGGCCCGCGCCCATCAGGCCCAGTGCCAGGGCGGTGAACTTCAAGTGCTTGAGCATTTATGCGTCTCTCCACAGTGCAGGGTTGGTGTTGCTTGGGGGCGATTGGCTCGCCTCTAGTCGACTAACAACGGGTCCAGCGCACGCGCGTGCTCGACCTGCCAGCCGAGCGGTACCACATCGCCCACCGCCAGTGCCGGGTCCAGCTCGGCAATTGGCTGCTTCACGAAGAAGTCCGACTTGCCGCACACTTCCAGGCGCACCCGCACGTGGTCGCCCAGGTAGATGAATTCGGCAACCCGGCCAGAGAATCGATTACTGCATTGCTCACTGTGGCCATCGAGGAACACCCGCTCGGGGCGGATCGACAGCGTCACCGGGTCGCCCGGCTCGCCGACGTTCACCGCCAGCGCCTGGATCTTCTCGCCCCGCTCCAGGCCCACCACGCAACGGTCGCCGTCCTGGGTAATCAGGCGGCCATTGAGCCGGTTGTTTTCGCCAATGAAGTTGGCCACGAAGGTATTGCGCGGTTCCTCGTACAGGGCGCGCGGCGGGGCGATCTGCTGGATCTCGCCCTGGTGGAACACCGCCACCCGGTCAGACATGGTCAGCGCTTCGCCCTGGTCGTGGGTGACATAGACCACGGTTACGCCCAGACGCTGGTGCAGGTGCTTGATTTCCATCTGCATGTGTTCGCGCAGTTGCTTGTCCAGGGCGCCCAGAGGCTCGTCCATCAGCACCAGTTGCGGTTCGAACACCAGCGCCCGGGCCAGCGCTACCCGCTGTTGCTGGCCGCCGGACAGTTGGGCCGGGTAGCGCGCGGCGAATTTGCCCAGTTGCACCATGTCCAGTACTCGCTTGACCCGTTCGCTGACATCGGTCTTGCTCAGGCCGCGTACGGACAACGGGAACGCCAGGTTTTCCGCCACCGTCATGTGCGGGAACAGCGCGTAGTTCTGGAACACCATGCCGATATCGCGCTTGTGCGGTGGCACGTTGTTGATCGAGCGCCCGGCCAGCAGTATCTCGCCGGCGGTGGGCGTCTCGAACCCGGCCAGCATCATGAGGCTGGTGGTCTTGCCGGAGCCGGAGGGGCCGAGCAGGGTCAGGAACTCGCCCTTGCGGATGTCCAGGTTGAGGTCTTTGACGATCAGCACTTCACCGTCGTAGCTCTTTTGCACGCCACGAAAGCTGACCAGCACATCGCTCGCCCCAGCGCTTGAATTCACCTCGCTCATACCCACACCTTTCGATTATGACTGCCGTGTGAATAAGCCTAGTGAAGGCTGCAGGCCACGCAAATCGGGGGCCGGGAGAGAATGGCATCAGCCGGATGGAAGGCTGCGGGTAGGGATCGCCCTACACGGATGGCGGGAATGGATATGTTTTTTCGGCGAGGCCCGAAACCAGGCCCTGCCCCCTGTCGCAATTGGATAAATACTGATCGGGCATGAGCCCGCCGCCGTGCGAACTGTTCAGCCGGGCGCCGTTCTAGACCAGCTTATGCTCCATGGCGTATTTCACCAGCTCAGCCAGGGAAGTAACGTTGAGTTTCTGCATCAGCCGCGCCTTGTGGGTGCTGATGGTCTTGCTGCTAAGCGCCAGTTGCTGAGCGATGTCATTGACGTTGGCGCCTTGGGCCAGGCGCTCGAATACCGAGAATTCGCGCTCCGACAACAGCGAATGCAACGGGCGAGCATCGGTGAGGCCTACTTCGAACACCATGCGGTCGGCCAGGTCCGGGTCGATATAGCGCCCACCGTTGGCAACGCGCCGGATGGCGGTCAACAGCAGGGCCGGGTCGCTGTCCTTGGTGGCGTAGCCCGCGGCGCCAACCTTCAGCGCCCGGGCGGCCATCTGCGCTTCATCGTGCATGGACAGCACCAGGATGGCGGGCGGGTTGTTCAGCGCACGAATCCGCGGGATCGCTTCAAGGCCGTTGACCCCGGGCATGGAGATATCCAGGAGCACCACTTCGCAGGGCGTGTGCCGCAGGGTTTCCAGCAACTGCTCGCCATTGCTGGCCTCGCCTACCACCAGCAGGTCACGGGCCAGGCCGATCAACTGCTTGATGCCCTCGCGCACGATGGTGTGGTCTTCCGCTACCAATACCCGTATCACCGCCCTACCCCCAACACCGAACGCTCATTGACTGGAACGCGAACCCGCAGGGTTGTGCCCTGGCCCGGCTCGCTGTGCAACTGCAACACCCCGCCGAGCATCAGCACTCGCTCGCGCATGCCCACCAGGCCAAAGGAGGTGGATGGGCCGGCCCCCACCACGAAACCGTGGCCGTCATCGCTGACACTGAGCACCAGCCAATCTTCATCCACCTCAAGGGCAATGTCGACTGTCTGCGCCTGGGCGTGGCGCATCACGTTGGTCAACGCTTCCTGGAGAATGCGAAACAGGCCGGTGGCCTTGGCGTCGCTGAGCGCCGGGACAGGCTCGGGCACCTGTACCAGGCAGGGTATTCGCGTACGGGCCTCGAAGCGGCGGGCCTGCCATTCAATGGCCGAGCCGATGCCCGCGTCCAGGATCGGCGGCCGCAAGGCCGTGGCCACATCGCGAACCAGCTGGAACAACTGGGCGATCAGGCGCTTCATGCTATTGAGACGCTCCTGAAGGCCAGGGTCCAACTCCGCGTAGGCCAGCTCGCACATGGAGGTTTCCAGCTTCAGCACGGTCAGCATCTGCCCCAGTTCATCATGCACTTCCCTGGCAATACGGGCCTTTTCTTCCTCGCGAACGCTTTCCAGGTGGGCCGACAGCTCGCGCAGTTGGTCCTGGGAGCGTGCCAACGCCAATTCGGCGTGCTTGCTCTCGCTGATGTCCCAGACAATGCCATCCCACACCCGGCCTTCGCCCAGGCCGCGGGACATGGCTTTGATTTCGACCCAGCGCTCGTGGCCGTCCCGGGTCAGCATCCGGCCCTGCCACGACCAGTCACTGTCGGTGTCCAGGGCCTGGTCCTGGGTGCGGTGGTAACTGGCGCGGTCTTGGGGCTGCACCAGGTTGCGCAGCCCCATGTCCGGGTGGCGCAGCGCGGCCGGGGAATAGCCCACCAGGCTTTCGCTGCCCTCACTGATGTAGGCGAACTCCAACTGGCCGCCGGCCTGCAACCTTTCCAGGCGGAATACCAGGCCGGGCACGTTGGCGGCGATACCTTGCAAGCGCGCCTCGCTCTCCTGCAGGGCCGCTGTGGCGCGGCGCCGATCGGTCACATCGGTAAGGTACACGACCAGGTACTCGGCATCGTGAAAGCGCAGGAAACTGAGGGACACGTCGGCAGGCAGAAAACTGCCATCGGCGCGCAGGCACTGGCTCTCGAAACTCAAGGCCTCGCCTTCGCTGGCCCGGGCGCGCTTCCACAGGTTCAGCCAGCGGTCCATGTGCAGGCCGGGCTCGAAATCGATCAACGGGCGGTTCAGCACCCCACCAGCCGAGTAACCCAGCAAACTTTCGGCCGCACGGTTGGCGTAGCGCACGTGGCTGTCCCAGTTCACCCACAGGATCCCCACGGTGCTCTGGTCGATGGAGAACTGGGTGAGGCGCAAGGCCGCTTCCCCTGCTTGGCGCCGGGCAAGGTCATCGCGGGCCTCCATCAGCCGGCCCTCCAGCCAGTGCTGCTGGCGACGCTGCCAGAACACGATGGCGATGGCCGACAGCGCCAGCACGGCGAACAGCAGGCTCAGGTTCTGCCAGAAACCGGGGGACTCGGTCAGGCGCGGGTAGCGTGGTTGCAACCAGCGGCCGTGCAGTTGTTCCAGATCCTTGGCGGGAATGGCCTGCAACGCCGCTTCAATGACCTGGGCGAGGATTGGCCAATCGCGACGCGAGCCTACGCGCAGCAACTGCGGCAGGCCGATGTCGCCCACTACTACCAGGTCGGCGAAATCGCTTTCCCCCGAGAGGCGCCCCAGTTGCGCTTCATCCACCACGGCATAGCGCGCCTGCTGGCTCAGCAGCAATTGCAGCGCCTGGCGCTCAAGCGGCACGCCCTGCAGGTTGAGGTTCGAATAGGTGCTGCGCAAGTAATCGGCCACGGGGCTGGGCATGCGCACGGCCACCCGGTCTTTACTGTCGAGCTTTTCGAGGTCCACGGCCACGGCGCCGCTGCGCTCGCCCACCACCAATTGCGGAATGCGCATGTAGGGGTCGGAAAACAGCCACAGGCGCAGGCCGGCCGGGGTCTGAACCAGGCCAGGGGCCATGTCTACCTCGTCGTCGCGCAGGGCGCGCTCCAAGGCCGCCTGGTCCGGGAAATTGCGCCAGTGCAGGTCCAGTTGCAGACCCTTGGCCAGCCAGTTGATCACCTCGACATTGACCCCCGAGAGCTGCTGCAAGCGCCGGTCGTACTGGGCGAACGGCGCCTGCAGGACCACGCCCACGCGGATTTCCCGGTGCTGGTCCAGCCACGCCTGCTGTTCAGGGCTCAACGCCACCGGCGCGGCCAAGGCGATCAAGGGTAGGCACAACCAGCCGATAAGCACCCAGCACAATCGAATCATCGCAGCTCTCATCACCCATGACCGACGCTATACGTTTGGCGGTTCGGGACAAATACCATTAGGCTGCCAGGACCAACCTGGCGTGGAATATCCGATGTCTTCAATCTACCGCACAACGCTGCCAGCGTTCTGCCTATCGCTGATGTTACCCCTGGCGCTGCCGGCGCTGGCCGACGACGCGGCGCAAAAGCCCGCCACCGACAAAGCGGCCGAGCAACCGAAGGTCGAGCGCCAACCGGTACTCGAGCGCAGCCAGGAAGACAACCTGGCCCTGGAACGGCAACTGCCGCAGGACGAACAACAGCAATTGCAGGCCGGCAGCGACAGCTTCCTGGGCTTGTGGCGGCCGGCCAATACCAGCAACCCTGCCGGCGCGGTGGTGATCATACCCGGCACAGGCGAAACGGCTGACTGGCCCAACGCCGTCGGCCCTATTCGCAACAAGCTGCCGGATGCCAACTGGCACAGCCTGAGCATCAGCCTGCCCGACTTGAGCGCTGATGCCCCGCAACCGCGTGTAGAGGACAAGGCGCCGCCGCCCAAGGAGGCTGACAGCAAGTCGACGCCGCCAGCCAACCCTTCGGTGGAACAGGCAACCGCCACCGAACCGGACAAACCGCCGGCGCAATCGGCCGAAGAACTGGCCAAGGCCGACGCCGAGCGCATCTTCGCCCGCATCGACGCGGCGGTGACTTTCGCCCAACAGCAGAAATCCCGCACGGTGGTGCTGCTGGGGCACGGTACGGGTGCCTATTGGGCAGCCCGTTACCTCAAGGAACGCCCGCAAGCCCACGCCCAGCGCCTGGTGATGGTCGCGCCCATGACGCCGAATAACGCCAGCCAGAACCTGCAGGACCTGGCCCCGTCGCTGAAAGTGCCGACCGCCGACATTTTCTACAGTGACACGGCCGCCGCCCAGCAGGCCGCGAAAGCACGGCTGCAGGCCAGCAAACGCCTGAAGGACACGGGTTACACGCAAATCTCGCTCAATGCACTGCCCGCCGACAAGACGGCAGAACAAGAGCAACTGTTCCGCCGCGTTCGTGGCTGGCTGAGCCCCAAGCCCGTGGATTGAACCCGGTGCGCCGGCGGTGAGGAAAACCCGCAGCGGACCTGGCCGCTGCCTGTTTTCCCGTCAGCGAAAATCCCGACGCTCGCGGATCAGAGCATAGGCGCTGTGCAGCTCGCGGGTGCGCTCGGTGGCTTCGCGCACCTGGGCCGGGGTGGCGCCGCTACCGGCGAGTTTGTCCGGGTGGTGGCGGCTGAGCAGGCGCCGGTAGGCACGCTTGATCTGCGAAGGCTCGGTGCTCGCCCCCACGCCCAGCAGGCGCATGGCCTCCTGGTAGGTGCCGCCACTGTTGGCCAGCGGCTTGCGCGCCGGTTCATAGTCCGCTGACAGACTCTGCACCTGCACCGAGGTCCAGCCCAGCCATTTGCCCCACTGCACCACTAGCTCACGTTCGCCTCGGCTGGCCTGACCATCGGCCCACACCATGCGCCAACACGCCCGTAGCACGCCTTCGGCCGAATTGGGCTGGCGCGCCAGGCGCTCCAGGTGATGCTGCAAACGATCGCGCCCGCCCTTGCCGCGGTTGAAGGCGGCGATCGCCACTTTCTGCCGGGCTGTGTCCAGGCCCAGGGCGCGCATCTCCTGGCGCGCTTGCTGAATGTGGCTTTGCACCACCCGACCGTCACACTTGGCCAGGCGCCCCAGCAACACGAACAATAGCTGGTCATCGCCCAAGGGCGACTTGCCGCGTACACGGTCCAGCAGTTCGCCCCAGCTATGCAGTTGCAGGCGCCGGTCAAGCGCCTGCCCCAGCAATGCCCCCAACAGTGCCCCCGGAATATTGGCGATGGCGAAACCAGCGCCCGCCCCAATGAGCGTCCCCGGCCAGAGCATCTCAATGGCGTCCTTGCACTAAGGCTTCAACCTCGGCCAGGCGTTCATGGGTACCGACATCTACCCAGCGCCCGGTGAAGTGCTCACCACTGACCTTGCCCGCGGCCATGGCCTGGCGATACAGCGGCGCCAATTTGAACGCCCCCGCGCTGCAACCGGCGAACAGCGCCGGGTGCAGCACGGCGATGCCGCTGTAGGTCAGCCGTGCTGCGGCCTCGCCCTCGTCAGTCACGGTGCCGCCCTGCAGTAGAAAATCCCCAGTGGGGTGATGAGCCGGGTTATCCACCAGCACCAAGTGCGCCAGGCCGTCCAAAGGCTGGCGCAGCCGACTGAAGTCGTAATCGGTCCAGATGTCGCCATTGACCACCAGGAAAGGCTCTACCCCCAGCAACGGCAAGGCCTGGAAAATACCGCCACCGGTTTCCAGTGGCTCGCCTTCCGCCGAATAGCGGATGCTCAAGCCGAAACGCGCGCCATCGCCCAGGTGGTCTTCGATCTGCTGGCCGAGCCACGCATGGTTGATGACGATCTCGGTGAACCCTGCCTGGGCCAGCGCCCGCAGGTGGTACTCGATCAAGGGCACGCCGCCGGCGCGCACCAGCGGCTTGGGCGTGTGCAGGGTCAGGGGGCGCATGCGCTCGCCTTTGCCTGCGGCCAGAATCATGGCTTTCATGCATCAGCCTCCGTGACGGCGCGCAGGCTGGCCAGCAATTGTCCAAGCCCCGCCAGTTCCGGCCGGCGCTCCAGCACTGCTTCTATATAGGCGAAGAAGCGTGGCACGTCGGCCAGGTAACGGGGCTTGCCATCGCGGTGGCAGATGCGGGCGAAAATACCGATGACCTTCAAATGGCGCTGTACGCCCATCAGGTCGCTGGCGCGCAGGAAGTCCTGGAAGTCGGCCTGCACGGGTATCCCTTTGGCACGGGCCGCATTCCAGTAACCCAACAGCCATGTATCGACGCGCTCCAGCGGCCAGCTGAGGAAGGCATCCTTGAACAAGCAGGTAATGTCGTAGGTGACAGGGCCGTACACGGCATCCTGGAAATCCAGCACGCCAGGGTTGGGTTCACTGCGCATCAGGTTGCGCGGCATGAAATCCCGGTGCACCAGGACCTTGGGCTGGGCCAGGGCGCTATCGATCAGCAGGTTGCTGGCACCCTGCCACAGGGCTTTCTGCGCCTCGTTGAAGGTTACGCCCAGTTGGCGGCCCACGTACCACTCGGGGAACAGTTCCAGCTCGCGGCGCAACAGGGCCACGTCATAGCTGGGCAATGGCGCATCCATGGGCAACTGCTGGAAAGCCAGCAACGCATCGATGGCGTCGGCGAACAATGCATCGGCGTTCTGGACGTCGATCACGTCCAGGTAGGTTTTGTTGCCCAGGTCGTTGAGCAACAGGAAGCCGCGTTCCAGGTCCTGGGCATGAATATTCGGCACATTGATGCCAGACGTGGCCAGCAGCGCGGCAATGTCCACGAAGGGTTTGCAGTTTTCCTGGGGTGGCGGGGCGTCCATGACGATAAAACTGCGGTTACCGCCCTGCCAGCGAAAATATCGGCGAAAACTTGCATCGCTGCTGGCGGCGGTCAATGAAGACGGGGGTACAGGCCCCCAGCCCCCGGCCACAAAGAGTTTCACCAGTTGTTCGTCCAGCCAGACTTGGAGCTGTTGCAGGCGTACATCTTGATCGGGCATTACAGAGGTCTCCGACGGCGCTAGCCGTCAAGCGGGTCATGCTTTATTATCCAGCATCTTTTTCAGACCATCGAGAGGCGTGCGGCCCCACCGCGGGCAGATGGCACGCAGGAAGCCCGGACTAATAAGATGGCATTGAAATCCCCCGCGTTTCGTAAAAAATTCCCGTTGCTGGTCACCGGCGGTTTGCTGGCGATGCAACCCCTGGCCGTGCCGTTCGCGGTGGCCGCCGAGCAGTATGACTGTACTGTCTCCGCGGCGGGAGCCTGGGAGTGCAAACCCAAAGCCCCAGTGGGTGTCCTGCCGCCTCGCCCGGTCCATGACGGCAGCGCTGTCTCGTCGGCGCCTGAAAGCGCCGACCAGAGCCAGCCCGCCGCAGCGGAAGAGAAGGCCAAGGGCCCCATGCTCGTCACCGAGAGCAAGGGCCGTGGCCTGAAATCCCGCAGTGCCGACTATAGCCATCTCGACTGGGTACCGCGGGAGAAACTCACCGCCGCCCAACTGGCCGAGACCGGTCCTTACTGCGAAGGCGCCTACGTCGAGCCCATCCGGCCCGGCATGGACGACAAGACTTCCAAGAAGGACTCCCCGACCTTCATCGGCGCCAAGGCCTCGCGCTACGACCAGGAGCAGCAGACCGCTACCCTGGCTGGCGACGTGGTATTGCGCCAGGGCAGCATGCAGGCCGAGTCCGACGAGGCCAGCCTGCACCAGGCCGAGAACCGTGGCGAGCTGACCGGCAACGTCAAGATCCGCGACCAGGGTGCCCTGATGGTCGGCGACCACGCCGAGATCCAGCTGGACACCGGCGCGGCCCAGGTCGACAACGCCGAATACGTGATGCACAAGCAGCGTATTCGCGGCAGCGCGCTGTACGCCAAGCGTGGCGAAAACGCCATCATCCGCCTCAAGGATGGTACCTATACCACCTGTGAGCCAGCCAGCAACGCTTGGGAAATCAAGGGTAACAACATCACCCTGAACCCGGCGACCGGCTTCGGCACGGCGACCAACGCCACCCTGCGCGTGCATGACATTCCCGTCCTGTACACGCCGTACATCTACTTCCCGATCGACGACCGTCGTCAGTCCGGCTTCCTGCCGCCGAGCATCGGCAGCGGCAGCAAGACCGGCTTCTCGTTGGTCACACCGTACTACTTCAACCTGGCGCCCAACTACGACGCCACGTTGTACCCGCACTACATGAGCAAACGCGGCATGCTCACCGAGGGCGAATTCCGCTACCTGACGCCGACCAGCGAAGGGCAGTTCGGCGGCGCGTACCTGAGCGACGAAGACGACGAGCGCAGCAAGCAGTCGGATTACTCGAAAGACCGCTACATGATCAACTGGCAGCACAAGGGCGATCTGGACAAGCGTCTGACCTACAAGGTCGACTACACCAAGATCAGCGACCCTTACTACTTCCAGGATCTGGAAACCAACCAGATCGGCGTTAAGAACCAGGACTACCTGAATCAGCAGGCTGCTGCGTACTACCGCAGCGACAACTGGACCGCCGGCCTGAACGTGCAGGGCTACCAGCTGACGACGGTTTCGGACATCACGCCGTATGACCGCCTTCCGCAGATCACCTTCAACGGATCGCTGCCGTATCACCCGGCTGGCCTGGACTTCACCTACCAGACCGAAGCGGTACGCTTCCAGCGCAGCCTGCAGAATGGCACCTATACCGATGAAGATGGCAACGTCTCGTCGCGCATCGACAACAACGTTGCTGGCCTGGCGCGTGCCAACGGCGACCGCCTGACCCTGGCGCCGGCCATGAGCCTTCCTCTGACCGCATCGTGGGGCTACATCAAGCCGTCGGTGAAATTCGTCTACACGGATTATCAACTGGACCTGGACAGCCAAGGCAAGAACTCGTTGGTCAACAACGGGCACGAAACCGAGGTCTACCACAGCAACATCGACCGCTCGATCCCGATCTACAGCGTGGACAGTGGCCTGTACTTCGACCGCAACACGTCGATGTTCGGCACCAACTATCGCCAGACCCTCGAACCGCGCGCCTACTACCTGTACGTGCCGTATGAGAATCAAAACGATATCCCGGTCTTCGACTCCGCGGAAAACCAGTTCAGCTACTCGTCCCTGTGGCGCGACAACCGCTTCTCCGGCTATGACCGCATCGGCGACGAGAACAAGATCTCGCTCGGCGCGACCACCCGCTGGATTGAAGACAATGGCTTCGAACGCCAGAAGTTCAGCTTCGGTGAAGCGTTCTACATGCAGGACCGCAAGGTCCAGCTGCCCGGCATCTACTACAAGGACCGCGCCGAGGCGACTGCCAGCCGTTCCCCGTACGCCCTGGAATACGAATACCACTTCAACCGCGACTGGCGCTTCAATTCGGACTTCAACTGGGATCCGGACAGCCGCAGCACCCGTTCGGGCAGCGCGATGTTCCACTACCAACCTGAAGACAACCCGAACAAGGTGGTCAACTTCGGCTACCGCTATCGCGACGACATCGTTCACTACGATTCGTCCACCGGTAAGTGGGGCTTTGGCGGTGACTACGGCAACCCTGGCGATCCGAACTACATCAAGGACTACTACAAGATCCAGCAGCATGACTTCTCGATCATGTGGCCAGTGGTCCCGCAGTGGAACGCCATCGCTCGCTGGCAGTATGACTACAACCGCAACCGTACCCTGGAATCCTTCGCCGGTTTCGAGTACGACAACTGCTGCTGGAAGCTGCGCCTGATCAGCCGCTACTGGGTTGACTATGACGAGTTCAGCCAGTCGCTGCCGCAGAATGAAAAAGGCGACCACGGTGTCTTCCTGCAAGTCGTGCTCAAAGGGCTCGGCGGCGTAGTGGGCAATAAAGTCGAGTCTTTCCTCGACAAGGGCATTCAGGGTTATAAAGAACGTGAAGAGCAAGCTTACTAATTGTCTGCGCCCCTTGCTGCTGGGCGCACTGCTGTTGAGTGGCGCGGTTCACGCCGACGTGCGACCTCTGGACAGCGTTGCCGCGATCGTCGACAACGACGTGATCATGAAGAGCCAACTGGACAAACGCGTCCGCGAGGTTCAACAGACCATTGCCAAGCGTGGCGGCACTAACGTGCCCCCTGCCGATGTCCTGGAAAAGCAGGTGCTCGAGCGCCTGATCGTCGAAAACCTGCAGCTGCAGATCGGCGAGCGCTCCGGCGTTCGCATCACCGACGAAGAGCTGAACCAGGCCATCGGTACCATCGCCCAGCGCAACAACATGAGCGTGGCGCAGTTCCAGGCAGCCCTGGCGCACGACGGCCTGTCTTATGAGGACGCCCGTGACCAGGTGCGTCGCGAGATGATCATCAGCCGCGTGCGCCAGCGCCGTGTGGCCGAGCGCATCCAGGTATCGGAGCAGGAAGTGAAGAACTTCCTGGCTTCGGACCTGGGCAAGGCCCAGCTGTCGGAAGAGTTCCACCTGGCCAACATCCTGGTGGCAACACCGGAAAGCGCCAGTTCTGAAGCCATTCAGGCAGCGGCCCGCAAGGCCGGCGACATCTACACCCGCCTCAAGCAGGGTGCCGACTTCGGCCAACTGGCCGTAGCCAACTCGGGCAGCGACAACGCCCTGGAAGGCGGCGACATGGGTTGGCGTAAAGCCGCCCAGCTGCCACCGCCGTTCGATGCTCAGGTCAGCGCGCTGTCGCTGGGCGACGTCACCGAACCCACCCGCACCCCAGGCGGCTTCATCATCCTGAAGCTGCTGGAAAAACGCGGTGGCGGTAACGTTACCCGTGACGAAGTGCACGTACGGCACATTCTGCTCAAGCCCAACGAAGTACGCAGTGAAGCCGAAACCAAGGTGCTGGCTGACCGTCTGTATGAGCGCATCAAGGGTGGCGAAGACTTCGGCGACCTGGCCAAGAGCTACTCCGAAGACCCGGGTTCGGCCCTCAACGGCGGCGACCTGAACTGGGTCGACCCGCAGTCGCTGGTACCCGAGTTCCGTCAGGTCATGGCCGACAGCCCGCAGGGCGTCGTCTCCAAGCCGTTCAAGACGCAATTCGGCTGGCACATCCTGGAAGTACTGGGCCGCCGCGCTACCGACAACACCGAACAGGCACGCGAACAGCAAGCCATGATGGTGCTGCGCAACCGCAAGTACGACGAAGAGCTGCAGAGCTGGCTGCGCCAGATCCGCGACGAAGCCTACGTCGAGATCAAGCTGCCTGGCGCCGAACAGGCTGCACAGGCCGACCAGTGAAGCCCCAGCGCTTCGCCCTGACGCCCGGCGAGCCGGCGGGCATAGGCCCCGACCTGTGCCTTCTGCTCGCCGCGCATCGCCAGCCACACCCCCTGATTGCCATCACCAGCCGTGACCTGCTCTTAGAGCGGGCCACGCAGCTGGGGGTGGCCGTCACTTTGCTGGCCGTCGACCCCGACGCCCTCCCCGACCAGCCCGCCGATGCCGGCAGCCTTTATGTGTGGGACACCCCCCTGGGCGCCCCTGTGCAGGCTGGCGTGCTGGACCGCGCCAATGCCGCCTTCGTCCTTGAAACCCTGACCCGCGCGGGCCAGGGCTGCCTGGACGGGCGCTTTGCCGGGATGATCACTGCCCCCGTGCACAAAGGCGTGATCAACGAGGCGGGCATCGGGTTTTCCGGCCACACCGAATTCCTGGCCGAGCTGACCCACACCGAACAGGTGGTGATGATGCTCGCCACCCACGGCCTGCGCGTGGCCCTGGTGACCACTCACCTGCCCCTGCGCGCAGTGGCCGACGCCATCACCGAAGAACGCCTGGAGCGGGTGACCCGCATCCTGCACTCGGATCTCAAGGACAAGTTCGGCATCGCCCGGCCACGGATCCTGGTATGCGGGCTCAACCCCCATGCCGGTGAAGGTGGCCACCTGGGCCGTGAAGAGATCGAGATCATCGAACCGACACTGGAGCGCCTGCGCAGCGAGGGCATGGACCTTCGCGGACCGCTGCCAGCCGACACTCTGTTTACCCCCAAATATCTGGAGCACTGCGATGCAGTGCTGGCGATGTACCACGACCAGGGCCTGCCCGTACTCAAGTACAAAGGCTTTGGCGCTGCCCTGAACGTTACCCTGGGCCTGCCGATCATCCGTACCTCGGTTGACCACGGCACCGCCCTGGACCTGGCAGGTACCGGCAAGATCGACACCGGCAGCCTCAAGGTCGCGCTGGACACCGCCTACCAGATGGCCGAGACCCGTATATGACCGAGCAATACCAACACCGGGCGCGCAAGCGCTTCGGCCAGAACTTCCTGCACGACGCTGGCGTGATCGACCGCATCCTGCGCTCCATTCATGCCCGCGAAGGCGAGCGCATGCTGGAAATCGGCCCGGGCCAGGGCGCCCTGACCGAAGGCCTGCTGGGCAGCGGCGCGCAGCTTGACGTGGTCGAGCTGGACAAGGACCTGGTGCCTATCCTGAACCAGCAGTTCGCTGGCCGTGGCAATTTCCGCCTGCACCAGGGCGATGCGCTGAAGTTCGACTTCAATACCCTGGGCGCCGCGCCTGGCAGCCTGCGCGTGGTCGGCAACCTGCCGTACAACATCTCCACGCCGCTGATCTTCCACCTGCTGTCCAACGCCAGCCTGATCCGCGACATGCACTTCATGCTGCAGAAGGAAGTGGTCGAGCGCATGGCTGCCGGGCCTGGCGGCGGCGACTGGGGCCGCCTGTCGATCATGGTCCAGTACCACTGCCGCGTGGAACACCTGTTCAACGTCGGCCCCGGAGCGTTCAACCCGCCGCCCAAGGTCGACTCTGCCATCGTCCGCCTGGTGCCTCACGAAACCCTGCCGCACCCGGCCAAAGACCACAAGCTGCTGGAGCGCATCGTGCGCGAAGCGTTCAACCAGCGCCGCAAGACCCTGCGCAACACCCTCAAGGCCCTGCTCAGCAGCGAAGAAATCACGGCTGCCGGCGTCGATGGCAGCCTGCGCCCTGAACAGCTGGACCTGGCCGCTTTCGTGCGCCTGGCCGACAAGCTGTTCGAGCAGAACGGCGCCGCCTGATCCACCTCATCGTGCGCCTTGACTACTGTCCGGGCGCCCGATGGCCTAAACTGCAAAGACCGGCACCATGATTGCCCCTTCGTTTTTGCAATAAGGCCCCTTGCATGTCCGATCCCCGCTATCAGATCGACGTCAGCGTCGTCACCCGCTTTCTCGCCGAACAATCCCAGCCAGAACACCAACGGTTCGCGTTCGCCTACACGGTGACCGTGCATAACAGTGGGCAACTGCCTGCCAAACTGGTTTCCAGGCACTGGGTCATCACCGACGGTGACGGCAAGGTCGAAGAGGTACGCGGCGCGGGCGTGGTCGGCCAGCAACCCCTGATCGAGGCGGGAGAAAGCCATACCTACAGCAGCGGCACGGTGATGACGTCCCAGGTGGGCACCATGCAAGGCAGCTACCAGATGGTGGCCGAGGACGGCAAACACTTCGACGCTGTCATCGCCCCCTTCCGCCTGGCCGTGCCCGGGGCCCTGCACTGATGGCGGTGTACGCGGTCGGAGACCTGCAGGGCTGCCTGCAACCGCTCAAGTGCCTGCTGGAGCGCGTTCAATTCAACGCGGAACATGATCGCCTGTGGCTAGTGGGCGACCTGGTCAACCGCGGCCCCGAATCACTGGAAACCCTTCGCTTTCTCTATCACATGCGTAATTCGCTGGTGTGCGTGCTGGGCAACCATGACCTGCACCTGCTGGCGGCCGGCTGCAATGTGGAACGGCTGAAGAAAAGCGACACGCTGCGCGAGATCCTCGACGCACCGGATGCGCCCCAGCTACTCGACTGGCTTCGCCAGCAAAAGCTGATGCACTACGACGAACAGCGCAACGTGGCCCTGGTGCATGCGGGCATCCCGCCGCAATGGTCGCTGAAAAAGGCCCTGCGCTGCGCTGCGGAAGTCGAGCAGGCCTTGCGCGACGATAATCTGTTCAAGCCGTTCCTGGACGGCATGTACGGCAACGAGCCGGCGAAGTGGAGCAACGGGCTGACCGGCATCGACCGCCTGCGGGTGATCACCAACTATTTCACCCGCATGCGCTTCTGTACCGCCCAGGGCAAGCTTGAGCTCAAGGGCAAGGAAGGCGCCGACTCCGCGCCGCCAGGCTATGCGCCGTGGTTCAGCTACCCGGGGCGCAAGACCCGTGAAGTCCGCATCATCTTTGGCCATTGGGCGGCACTGGAGGGACGCTGCAACGCGCCTTGGGTGCACGCCCTGGACACGGGTTGCGTGTGGGGCGGGTCCATGACCCTGATGAACGTCGACACCGGCGAAAGGTTTGGTTGCGACTGTGACGAGCAAGGCCGCATCCGTGGCTCGATAGCCCAACCCTGACGCGGTAGAATCGGGCCATCACCAGGCCGCGCCACCTCTTGTAGTGTACGAGCGCTCGGGAACCTGGCACCGCGATCTTTCAGGACTACCGCGGCGCTCTTTTCCCGAGCTTCGCCCGGTCCCACAATGGGGAGCGTCGCGGCTACAGGGGCCAGTGCAGGCCGTCCATTCTTCTCAGGAGCACCGTCATGACCGAATTCAAACGCATCCCGCCACAAACGGCCCATGAACTGCTGGCCAACGGCGCTGCCGTGGTCGACGTGCGCGACGCCCAGACCTTCGCCGCCAGCCATATCCCCAACGCCCAACACCTGGACAACCATTCGGTGCAGGATTTCATTCGCGCCGCCGACCTCGACAAACCGACCGTAGTGGTGTGCTACCACGGCAACTCCAGCCAGGGCGCCGCCGCTTATCTGGTCAGCCAGGGCTTCTCGGAGGTCTACAGCCTGGACGGCGGTTTCGAGCTGTGGAAAACCACCTACCCCGAGCAAACCGCGCAAGGGAGCGTCGAATAATTTTTTTTCTGGCGCCAAGCCCCCGCCCCACGGGGCTTGGCGCGGGCTGACGAACGGTCAGCCCATAACATATCGCTCATTGCACCTTGAAGTCTGAGATTCCCAACTATCCTTAGGATCAGGCCATCCAAAACAGGGGAGAGCCGGTACACCGACGCGCGGGTCATCGGTAGCGACTTTGAGGTGTTCTGGGGGGTATACAGCGGCCGATTGTTTCGGCGGCTGCCAGCATCAACTGATTGATCCGACGTCGGCTCCACGTATCGAGCGAGGTGACGTCATGAGTATTTTTAGCCACTTCCAACAGCGTTTCGAGTCCACTCGTCAGGAAGAACTCTCGCTGCAGGAGTATCTGGAGCTCTGCAAAAAGGATCGCAGTGCCTACGCTTCTGCCGCCGAACGCATTCTGATGGCAATCGGGGAGCCGGAATTGCTCGACACGTCGACCAATTCACGGCTGTCACGGATCTTCTCCAACAAGGTGATCCGCCGTTATCCGGCCTTCGAAGACTTCCACGGCATGGAGGAGTGCATCGACCAGATCGTGTCCTACTTCCGCCATGCCGCCCAGGGTCTGGAAGAGAAGAAACAGATCCTCTACCTGCTGGGCCCGGTGGGCGGCGGTAAATCGTCCCTCGCCGAAAAGCTCAAGCAACTGATCGAGAAGGTACCGTTCTACGCCATCAAAGGCTCGCCGGTGTTCGAATCGCCCCTCGGGCTGTTCAACGCTACCGAGGACGGCGCCATCCTGGAAGAGGACTTCGGCATCCCGCGCCGCTACCTCAACACCATCATGTCGCCGTGGGCGACCAAGCGCCTTGCCGAGTTCGGCGGCGACATCAGCCAGTTCCGCGTGGTCAAGCTGTACCCTTCCATCCTCAACCAGATCGCCGTGGCCAAGACCGAGCCGGGCGACGAGAACAACCAGGACATCTCTGCCCTGGTGGGTAAAGTCGACATCCGCAAGCTCGAGGAATACCCACAGAACGACGCCGATGCCTACAGCTACTCGGGCGCGCTGTGCCGGGCCAACCAGGGCCTGATGGAATTCGTCGAGATGTTCAAGGCGCCGATCAAGGTCCTGCACCCGTTGCTCACCGCCACCCAGGAAGGCAACTACAACAGTACCGAAGGCCTGGGTGCCATTCCCTACTCCGGGATCCTGCTGGCCCACTCCAACGAATCGGAATGGCACAGCTTCCGCAACAACAAGAACAACGAAGCGTTCATCGACCGGATCTACATCGTCAAGGTGCCTTACTGCCTGCGCGTCAGCGACGAAATCAAGATCTACGACAAGTTGCTGTTCAACAGCTCCCTGTCCAAGGCCCATTGCGCTCCCGACACGCTCAAGATGCTGGCCCAGTTCACCGTGCTCTCGCGTCTCAAGGAGCCGGAAAACTCCAACATCTACTCGAAGATGCGGGTCTATGACGGCGAAAATCTGAAGGACACCGATCCCAAGGCCAAGTCGATCCAGGAATACCGCGACAGCGCCGGCGTGGACGAGGGCATGAACGGCCTGTCTACCCGCTTTGCGTTCAAGATCCTGTCCAAGGTGTTCAACTTCGACCCGCACGAAATCGCTGCCAACCCGGTGCACCTGCTGTATGTGCTGGAACAGCAGATCGAGCAGGAACAATTCCCCGCCGAGGTGCGCGAACGCTACCTGCGCTACCTGAAGGAATACCTGGCGCCGCGCTACATCGAGTTCATCGGCAAGGAAATCCAGACCGCGTACCTGGAGTCCTACAGCGAGTACGGACAGAACATCTTCGACCGCTATGTGCTGTACGCCGACTTCTGGATTCAGGACCAGGAATACCGCGACCCGGAAACCGGCGAGATCCTCAACCGGGTGGCACTCAACGAAGAACTGGAGAAAATCGAGAAACCGGCGGGCATCAGCAACCCGAAAGATTTCCGCAACGAAATCGTCAACTTCGTGCTGCGCGCCCGGGCCAACAACAATGGCAAGAACCCCACCTGGCTCAGCTACGAGAAGCTGCGGGTGGTCATCGAGAAGAAAATGTTCTCCAACACCGAGGACCTGCTTCCGGTCATCAGCTTCAACGCCAAGGCCAGCAAAGAGGACCAGCAGAAACACAACGACTTCGTTACGCGAATGGTCGAACGCGGGTACACCGACAAACAGGTACGGCTGCTCTCCGAGTGGTACCTGCGGGTCAGAAAGTCGCAGTGAAGCAGCGGTAAGCGGTGAGCTGCAAGCGGCAAGCTGTTGGCGCTGGTCGTTGCGACTGCGTCGGCCGCTTGGCTTGCAGCGCACGGCTTTTGACTTGCGGCTTGCAGCTTAAGGCTTGCAGCTGCCCGGAGGGCCTATGAGCTATGTGATCGACCGACGCCTGAATGGCAAGAACAAGAGCACGGTGAACCGCCAGCGCTTCCTGCGGCGTTACCGTGACCACATCAAGAAGGCGGTGGAGGAGGCAGTCAGCCGCCGCTCCATCACTGACATGGAACACGGCGAACAGATCAGCATTCCTGGCCGCGATATCGACGAGCCGGTGCTGCACCATGGCCGCGGCGGCAAACAGACCGTCGTACACCCTGGCAACAAGGAGTTCACCGCGGGTGAACACATCGCCCGGCCACAAGGGGGCGGTGGCGGCGGCAAAGGGCCTGGCAAGGCGGGCAATTCCGGCGAAGGCATGGACGAGTTCGTGTTCCAGATCACCCAGGAGGAATTCCTGGAGTTCATGTTCGAAGACCTCGAACTGCCCAACCTGGTCAAGCGCAACCTCAGCGGCACGGACACCTTCAAGACCGTGCGCGCGGGTATCAGTAACGAGGGCAACCCCTCGCGCATCAACATCATTCGTACCCTGCGCTCAGCCCATGCGCGGCGCATCGCCCTGTCGGGCAGCAGCCGCGCCAAACTCAAGGAAGCCAAGGCCGAACTTGAGCGCCTGCGCCGGGAAGAACCGGACAACTTCGGCGATATCCAGGAAATGGAGACGGAAATCGAGCGTCTCAGCGCCCGCATTCATCGCGTCCCCTTCCTCGACACTTTCGACCTCAAATACAACCTGCTGGTCAAGCACCCCAACCCCAGCTCGAAGGCGGTGATGTTCTGCCTCATGGACGTGTCAGGGTCCATGACCCAGGCCACCAAGGACATCGCCAAGCGCTTCTTCATCCTGTTGTACCTGTTCCTCAAGCGCAACTACGACAAGATCGAAGTCGTGTTCATTCGCCACCACACCAGTGCCCGCGAAGTCGACGAGGAGGAATTCTTCTACTCCCGCGAAACCGGCGGCACCATCGTCTCCAGCGCGTTGAAGCTGATGCAGGAGATCATGGCTGAACGGTATCCCACCAACGAATGGAACATCTACGCCGCCCAGGCCTCGGACGGTGACAACTGGAACGACGATTCGCCCATCTGCCGCGAAATCCTGACCAAGCAGATCATGCCGTTCGTCCAGTACTACACCTACGTGGAGATCACTCCACGCGAACATCAGGCATTGTGGTTCGAGTACGAGCGCATTGGCGAAGCCTTCGCCGACACGTTCGCCCAGCAGCAGCTGGTGTCGGCCGGGGATATCTACCCGGTCTTCCGTGAACTCTTCCAGCGCAGGTTAGTGACATGACCGCTAGAGAGCAGAAACGCCAACCCCTGTCCACGGGCTCCGAGTGGACCTTCGAACTGATCCAGGCCTACGACCGGGAAATCAGCCGGATTGCCGAGCGTTACGCGCTGGATACCTACCCCAACCAGATAGAAGTGATTACCGCCGAACAGATGATGGATGCCTACGCCTCGGTGGGGATGCCCCTGGGCTACCATCACTGGTCCTACGGCAAACATTTCTTGAGCACGGAGAAATCCTACACCCGGGGCCAGATGGGCCTGGCGTACGAGATCGTCATCAACTCCGACCCTTGCATCGCCTACCTGATGGAAGAGAACACCATCTGCATGCAGGCGCTGGTGGTGGCCCACGCCTGCTACGGGCACAACAGCTTCTTCAAGGGCAACTACCTGTTCCGCACCTGGACCGATGCCAGCTCCATCATCGACTACCTGGTGTTTGCCAAGCAGTACATCATGCAGTGCGAAGAGCGCCATGGCATCGACGCCGTGGAAGACCTGCTGGACTCCTGCCACGCGCTGATGAACTACGGCGTGGACCGCTACAAGCGCCCCTACCCTATCTCCGCCGAAGAGGAACGGCGGCGGCAGAAGGATCGCGAAGAGCACATGCAGAAGCAGATCAACGACCTGTGGCGCACCATCCCCAAGAGCGCCGACAAGAACAGCGAACGCGACAATGCACGCTTTCCGGCCGAACCCCAGGAGAACATTCTCTACTTCATCGAGAAACACGCGCCGCTGCTGGAGCCCTGGCAGCGTGAAATCGTGCGCATCGTGCGCAAGATCGCCCAGTACTTCTACCCGCAACGCCAGACCCAGGTGATGAACGAAGGGTGGGCCACGTTCTGGCACTACACCTTGATGAATGACCTGTACGACGAGGGCCTGGTCACCGACGGCTTCATGATGGAGTTCCTGCAGTCGCACACCAGCGTGGTGTTCCAGCCGGGTTTCGACAGCCCTTACTACAACGGCATCAACCCCTACGCCCTGGGCTTTGCCATGTACCGCGACATTCGGCGCATGTGCGAAGAACCTACCGAAGAGGATCGCCGCTGGTTCCCCGAAATTGCTGGCAGCGATTGGCTTTCCACTGTCAAATTCGCCATGACCAGCTTCAAGGATGAAAGCTTCATCCTGCAGTACCTGTCACCCAAGGTCATCCGCGACCTGAAGCTGTTCAGCATCATGGACGACGACCAGCGCGATGACCTGCTGGTACCGGCCATCCATGACGAAGGTGGCTACCGCATCATCCGCGAAACCCTGGCCGCCCAGTACAACCTGGGCAACCGTGAACCCAATGTGCAGATCTGGAGCATCGACCGCCGCGGTGATCGCTCGCTGACCCTGCGCCACCAACAGCACGACCGCAAGCCGCTGGGCGAATCCACTGATGAGGTACTCAAGCACCTGCATCGGCTGTGGGGCTTCGATATCCATCTGGAAACCCTGCAGGGCGACCAGGTCATGAAGACTCACCACGTCCCCCCAAAGACGGAACACAGCGAAGGTGACTACGGGCGCCTTGACCTCGCTGTTGTTCACCTCTAACCAAGGCACCGAGCCTCCCTGGGCCATACAGGTTATCCTGTGCGGCCCCAGGAGGTTTTTTTCATGCAGATTTTCAAAGTCGGCGGCGCCGTTCGCGACCGTCTTCTCGGCCAGGCCGTCACTGATATCGACTGGGTGGTGGTGGGTGCCACCACCGAGCAAATGCACGCGCTGGGCTACCGTCCGGTAGGCGCCGACTTCCCTGTGTTCCTGCACCCGCGCACTGGTGAGGAATATGCGCTGGCACGTACCGAGCGCAAAAGCGGGCGTGGCTATGGTGGGTTCGTGTTCCATGCCAGTCCCGACGTGACCCTGGAAGAAGACCTGGTTCGCCGCGACCTCACCATCAACGCAATGGCCGAGGATGACCACGGTAATGTGGTCGATCCGTACCACGGCCAAGCGGACCTCGAAGCTCGGCTATTGCGTCACGTTTCCCCGGCGTTCGCCGAAGATCCCTTGCGGGTGTTACGCGTGGCGCGGTTTGCCGCCCGCTACGCGGGGCTAGGTTTCAAGGTAGCCTCCGAGACCCTGCTGCTGATGCGCCAGCTCAGTGAGTCCGGTGAACTGCAGGCACTGACACCGGAGCGCAGTTGGAAGGAAATATCCCGCGCCCTCATGGAGGAGCAACCTCAGGTATTCATCCAGGTACTGCACGACTGCGGCGCGCTGGAGATATTGATGCCTGAAGTGGCCAGCGGTGGCGAGCGCCGCCTTTTCGCGCTCCAACAGGCTGCCCGGCACAATCAGCCGCTGACCGTGCGTTGGGCTTGTCTGGTACAGGGGTTGGGCAAGGCCATCAACGAACGCTTCAAGGTGCCACGTGACTGCCAGGAGCTGGCGATGCTGGTGGGGCAGCACCAGGGCGACGGCCACGGCGCGCTGGAACTGGCGCCTGAGCGGCTGCTGGAGTTGCTACAGCGTTTCGACGTATATCGCCGGCCGCAGCGCTTTGAGGAGTTCATCATGGCCTGTGCCATGGCGGCGGGCGAGCAGGGTTATCCACAGGGCGACTACCTGCGGGGCGCCGCGGATGCTGCACGCGCGGTGGCGGTGAAACCGCTGGTGGAGGCAGGTTTAACTGGCCAGCAGCTGGGCGAAGCCCTGAAGGCCGAACGCCTGAAGGCCTTGCAGGCCTTCAAAGCAAAGGCCTGAAACGCCCCCCCGCTGTGGCGCTTGAGTCAAATCCGCGTGAGTTGCACGCCGCGCCACTGGAACGGCACAGGGGCCAACACCTGGTCGATCTGCGCCTGCGCCCACAGCTCGGCCATGGGCTTGCCCACGCCAGGGTGCACCACGTCAGGCGCTATCAACGCCAGCGGCCACAGCACGAAGGCATTCTTGAGAATCTCCGCTCGTGGCAACACCAAACCGTCGAAGTTGCCTGCCAGCTCACCGTACATCAGCACATCGATGTCCAGCGGCAAGCCCTTGCGCTCCGGCGCATAGCGGCCATTGTCGGCCTCGATGAACTTCAGGCGCCGGTCCAGCTCGGTCAACGGCAGGTCGGTCAGCGCGCTGACCACCAGGTTGTAGAACGGCCCGCTCTTGATACCCACCGGCTGGCTTTCGAACACCGCCGAACAGTGCATGTCGGTCAGAAACCCGGCGAGGGCATCGAGCCCCGCGCAGAGGTGGGCTTCACGGTCGACGTTACTGCCCAGGCCAAGGTAAATCCGCGTCAGCGACATCCGCGCTCGATCTCCACGCCAACGCCCTTGGCCGCCGCGACGGCGCCAGGCTTGGTCAATTTCAAGTGCAGCCAGGGAATGTTGAACTCGCCCATCAGCACCTGCGCCAGGCGCTCGGCAAAGGTTTCCACCAGCTGGAACTGGCTGTCCTGGGCAAATGCCTGGATGCGCGTGGAAACGCTGGCGTAGTCCAGCGCCAGGCTCAGGTCGTCGCCCGCAGCGGCCGGGCGGTTGTCCCAGGCAAAACTCAGGTCAAGACGCAGGCACTGGCGGATGCCACGCTCCCAGTCATAGGCACCGATCACGGTGTCCACTTCCAGGCCCTCGATAAACACTCTGTCCAAGCACTTCTCTCCGCAGCACGACAAGGGCGCAATGCGCCGTTAGAATCAGGGGCGTCCTCGCCCGGAATAGTTAGCATGTTTTGGTTACTGGCGGTTCTCGCCTACCTGCTCGGCTCGCTGTCCTTCGCCATTGTGCTTAGCCGCGCGACCGGCAACCCCGACCCGCGCATGAGCGGTTCCGGCAACGCCGGCGCGACCAACATGCTGCGCCTGGCTGGGCGCAAGCTCGCCATCCTCACCCTGCTGGGCGACGTGTGCAAGGGCTTGCTGCCGGTGCTGGTAGCGCGACTGGCCGGGCTGGACCTGCAGGAACAGGCCTGGGTAGGCCTGAGTGCTGTCATCGGCCACATGTTCCCCCTGTACTTCCGTTTCCGGGGCGGCAAAGGCGTGGCCACTGCCGCCGGCATGATCCTGGCCCTGTACCCGCCCGCCGCCCTGTTGGCGGTGGCGGCATGGGGACTGACGTTCTACCTCACCCGCACCAGCTCCCTGGCCTCGCTGATCGCCACACCCCTGACCCTGCCGTTGCTGGCGTGGCAGGAGCCCCAGGCGCTGCTGCCCATGAGCGTGCTCACCCTGCTCATCGTCTGGCGCCACCGCGGCAATCTACGCGACCTGTTCGCCGGGCGCGAACGGCATTTCTGAAAGCCGCCCATGAGCCGCGCTCAGCTTACAGCGCCGGCAACTGCTCCATTGGCCAGCGGGCCTGCACGGTGATCGCCAGGTCTTCATGCTGGCCTGCGAGCAAGCGCTGGCAGCCGGCGTAGGCGATCATCGCGCCATTGTCGGTGCAGAACTGCGGGCGCGCATAGAACACCTTGCCCTTGAATTCGCCCAGCATGCTGTCCAGCGACTCGCGCAGGGCCTTGTTGGCGCTGACGCCCCCAGCGATGACCAGGCGCTTGAGGCCGGTCTGCTTGAGGGCCCGGCGGCACTTGATGGTCAGCGTGTCGACCACGGCCTGCTGGAAGGCCAGGGAGATGTCGCAACGGGTCTGATCGGTGTCGTCTCCGGCCGCCTGGCACTGCTGCCAGGTGTTCAGGGCCGAGGTCTTCAGGCCGCTGAAGCTGAACGTCAGGCCAGGGCGATCGGTCATGGGCCGCGGAAAGGTGAAACGCCCCGACACGCCCTGGGCGGCCAGGCGCGCGATTTCCGGGCCACCGGGGTAATTCAGGCCGATCATCTTCGCGGTCTTGTCGAACGCTTCGCCAGCCGCATCATCCAGGGTCTCGCCCAGCAGCTCGTACTGGCCTATGCCGTCGACCCGAACCAGCTGGGTATGGCCGCCGGACACCAACAAGGCGACGAACGGAAACTCGGGGGGTTGTTCTTCCAGCATGGGTGCCAGAAGATGCCCCTCCATGTGGTGCACGCCCAGCGCCGGAATGCCCCAGGCAAACGCCAGCGCCTGGGCGCACGAAGCCCCCACCAGCAGCGCGCCCACCAGGCCGGGACCGGCGGTGTAGGCAATGGCGTCGATCTCGGTGGCCACGCAGTCGGCTTCGGCCAGCACCTGACGGATCAAGGGCAGCATGCGCTTGACGTGGTCGCGCGAAGCCAGCTCCGGTACCACGCCACCGTAGACGCGGTGCAGGTCGATCTGGCTGAACAGCGCCTCGGCCAACAGGCCGCGTTCGCTGTCATAAAGGGCGACGCCGGTTTCGTCGCAGGATGTTTCCAATCCCAGTACTAACATGGGTCATGGCCTTGTTGAGGCTGAATTCGAAGGCGCGCATGATAGTCGCCACTTGGTGCCCCGGCCAGCGGTTTTCGATCAGAGGCTTTGCATTCCGGGCTGCTAAGGGTTAACATCCGCAACCCTTAAAAACCGACGTACTTCAGCGCATGTTTTTTGCCATTGGCACGTCGATCCCGGTAATGAATGAAGGTAGCTCTAGATGCCAGCCGTCAAAGTTAAAGAGAACGAACCCTTCGACGTAGCTCTGCGTCGTTTCAAGCGCTCCTGCGAAAAAGCCGGTGTACTGGCTGAAGTTCGTAGCCGCGAATTTTACGAGAAGCCGACTTCCGAGCGTAAGCGCAAAGCAGCTGCTGCTGTTAAGCGTCACGCCAAGAAAGTTCAGCGCGAACAGCGCCGCGCCGTTCGTCTGTACTAATACAGACTGCGTCGCAAGCTTCTGCCTTGCCCGGCCCACAGCCGGGCTGCCGGCAGTTGTTGCTGTTGCAAGAGCCGTTGTTGCAACACCCCGTTCAGGTACTGCCCGAACGGATGCCGAGGTTGCCTTGCGCACCGAAGCAAACCTGCCTGAAACGTCAGAGCTGGCCTCATCGCCAGAGTGCACGTCAGAACTGACGAGCCTTCACGGGCTGCAGACGAGCACACCCCCTTTTTTCCTGTTTCAACGTCCCGCTTCGATACCAGCCACGGCTGATCGGAAGCGACGCCGTTTCCGACAAACAAACAGGACCGCAAAGGGCAACAGCACCCTCTGCACCCAGTTACACTGCACAGCAGCTTTCTAGCCAGATGATGAGAGAGCCATGGCCGGGCTGATTCCCCAAAGCTTCATTGACGACCTTCTGAACCGCACCGACATCGTCGATGTGGTGACTTCGCGCGTGCAAATGAAGAAGGCGGGCAAAAACTACTCTGCCTGCTGCCCGTTCCACAAGGAAAAGACCCCATCGTTCACCGTCAGCCCCGACAAGCAGTTCTACTACTGCTTTGGCTGCGGCGCTGGGGGCAACGCCCTCGGCTTCATCATGGACCACGACAACCTGGACTTCCCCCAGGCCGTGGAGGAACTGGCCAAGGCCGCTGGCATGGAAGTGCCGCGCGAGGACAGCGGGCGCGGGCACAAGCCCCGCCAGCCCACCGACTCGCCGCTGTACCCGCTGCTGACGGCCGCGGCCGAGTTCTACCGCCAGGCGCTCAAGAGCCACCCGTCGCGGCGCGCCGCGGTGGAGTACCTCAAGGGCCGCGGCCTGTCGGGGGAAATTGCCCGGGATTTCGGCCTGGGCTTCGCCCCGCCCGGCTGGGACAACCTGTACAAGCACCTGGCCAGCGACAGCCTGCAGCAGAAAGTCATGATCGATGCCGGGCTGCTGATCGAGAACGCCGAGTCCGGGAAGCGCTACGACCGGTTCCGCGACCGGGTGATGTTCCCCATCCGCGACAGCCGCGGCCGGGTGATCGCCTTTGGTGGCCGGGTACTGGGCGACGACAAGCCCAAGTACCTGAACTCGCCGGAAACCCCGGTGTTTCACAAGGGCCAGGAACTGTATGGCCTGTTCGAGGCCCGCAAGCACAACCGCAACCTCGATGAGATCATCGTGGTGGAAGGCTACATGGACGTCATCGCACTGGCCCAGCAAGGCCTACGCAATGCCGTGGCAACCCTGGGCACGGCCACCAGCGAGGAACACCTCAAGCGCCTGTTCCGGGTGGTACCCAGCGTGCTGTTCTGCTTCGACGGCGACCAGGCCGGCCGCAATGCCGCCTGGCGCGCCCTGGAAGCCACGTTGCCCAGCCTGCAGGACGGGCGCAAGGCGCGCTTCCTGTTCCTGCCTGAAGGCGAGGACCCGGACACCTTGGTACGGGCCGAGGGCACCGACGCTTTCAAGGCAAGGATCAACCAGCATGCCCAGCCGCTGGCCGACTATTTCTTCCAGCAACTGACGGAAGAAGCCGACCCACGGTCGCTGGAAGGCAAGGCCCACATGGCCACCCTGGCGGCGCCACTGATCGACAAGGTACCCGGGGCGAACCTGCGTACCCTGATGCGCAATCGCCTCAGCGAGATCACCGGCCTGAGCGGCGAAGCCGTGCAGCAGCTGGCCAGCAGCGCGCCCGCCGTCGCACAGCCGCAGCCCAGCTATGACCCGGGCTTCGATTACGACTCGGTGCCTGACTTCACGCCCGACTACAGCGACTTTCACCAGCAACATGCCCCCCAGGAGTTCCAGCCGCAACAGCAGGCCTGGACACCGAACAAGGGCGGCGGCAAGAAGAAATGGGACGGCAACAAGGACTGGAAAGGCAAGGGCGGGCGCAATTTCGAGCCGCGGGTGCCACCGCGGGTGCCGACATCGGTGGAACCACCGACCCTCAGTGCCCTGCGCACCCTGCTGCACCACCCCCAATTGGCGGGAAAGGTCGAGAGCACCAGCCATTTTGCCGACGAAGAACACCTGTACTCACAGCTGCTGGTGGCCCTGCTCGAAGCCTTGCAGAAGAATCCTAAGCTACGCTCTTTACAGCTGATCGCACGTTGGCACGGCACCGAACAAGGTCGCCTGCTACGCGTGCTGGCAGAGAAAGAATGGCTGATCGAGGCCGATAACCTTGAACAGCAGTTTTTCGACACCATAACTAGCTTGACCGCTCGCCAACGCGAACGGAGCCTGGAACGTCTGCTTCTCAAGGCCAGGCAAGGTGAATTGAGCGATGAGGAGAAAAATCAGCTTCTCCAGCTGTTAACTCGCAATGTTCACGCACAAACCCCGACCTCAACTGGCGCGTGAGGTCCTAGCTCGGGTATAATCCTCGGCTTGTTTTTTGCCCGCCAAGACCTTCAGTGGATAGGGTGTTATGTCCGGAAAAGCGCAACAGCAGTCTCGCATCAAAGAGTTGATCACCCGCGGTCGTGAGCAGGGCTACCTGACTTACGCGGAGGTCAACGACCACCTGCCAGAGGATATTTCAGATCCGGAGCAGGTGGAAGACATCATCCGCATGATCAACGACATGGGGATCAACGTATTCGAGAGTGCTCCGGATGCGGATGCCCTTTTGTTGGCCGAAGCCGATACCGACGAAGCAGCGGCTGAAGAAGCTGCCGCAGCGTTGGCGGCCGTGGAAACCGACATTGGTCGCACCACCGACCCAGTGCGCATGTACATGCGTGAAATGGGCACGGTCGAGCTGCTGACCCGTGAAGGCGAAATCGAAATCGCCAAACGCATCGAGGAAGGCATCCGTGAAGTGATGGGCGCTATCGCGCACTTCCCTGGCACGGTCAGCTACATCCTCGGCGAATACGATCGCGTCACCAGCGAAGGTGGCCGCCTGTCCGACGTTCTGAGCGGTTATATCGACCCGGACGACGGCATTGCGCCGCCGGCCGAAGTGCCGCCGCCCATCGACACCAAGGCACCGGCCAAGGCCGAGTCCGACGATGACGACGAGGAAAGCGACGGCGGTGACGACGAGGAAGAGGCCGAAAGCGGTCCGGACCCGGTCGTCGCGGCGCAGCGTTTCGGTGCAGTCTCCGAACAACTGGAAATCACGCTCAAGGCGCTGAAGAAGCACGGTCGCGACAGCAAGCAAGGCATTGCCGAGATGCTGGCCCTGTCCGAGCTGTTCATGCCGATCAAGCTGGTACCCAAGCAGTTCGAAGTACTGGTCGAGAAAGTGCGTGGCGCCCTGGACCGTCTGCGTCAGCAGGAACGCGCCATCATGCAGCTGTGCGTGCGTGATGCCCGCATGCCACGTGCCGACTTCCTGCGCCTGTTCCCGAGCAACGAAGTCGACATGACCTGGGCCGGTGACCTGGCCAAGCGCAGCACCAAGTGGGCTGAAGCCCTGGGCCGCCTGAACGCCGACATCGTGCGCTGCCAGCAGAAGCTGGTGGACCTCGAAGCCGAGACTGGGCTGACCATCCTTGAAATCAAGGACATCAACCGTCGCATGTCGATCGGCGAGGCCAAGGCCCGTCGCGCGAAGAAAGAGATGGTCGAGGCCAACCTGCGTCTGGTGATCTCGATCGCCAAGAAGTACACCAACCGCGGCCTGCAGTTCCTCGACCTGATCCAGGAAGGCAACATCGGCCTGATGAAGGCGGTGGACAAGTTCGAATACCGTCGCGGGTACAAGTTCTCGACGTACGCCACCTGGTGGATCCGTCAGGCCATTACCCGCTCGATCGCCGACCAGGCGCGCACCATCCGTATCCCGGTGCACATGATCGAGACGATCAACAAGCTCAACCGCATTTCCCGGCAGATGCTGCAGGAAATGGGTCGTGAACCGACCCCGGAAGAGCTGGGCGAGCGCATGGAAATGCCTGAGGACAAGATCCGCAAGGTACTGAAGATCGCCAAAGAGCCGATCTCCATGGAAACGCCGATCGGTGACGACGAAGATTCGCATCTGGGCGACTTCATCGAAGACTCCACCATGCAATCGCCTATCGACGTGGCGACCGTGGAAAGTCTGAAGGAAGCCACCCGCGAAGTACTCGGCGGCCTGACCGCACGCGAAGCCAAGGTGCTGCGCATGCGTTTCGGCATCGACATGAATACCGACCATACGCTGGAAGAGGTCGGTAAGCAGTTCGATGTAACCCGTGAGCGTATTCGTCAGATCGAAGCCAAGGCGCTGCGCAAGCTGCGCCACCCGACGCGAAGCGAACATTTGCGTTCGTTCCTCGACGAGTGATACCAGAACCCCCGGCCCTGCCGGGGGTTCTGCTTTCTGCGCCACGCACCGCACACCCTTTCCACCGCCGTCTACACTCGACTCATTCCAGGGAATGAAATCGAGGCCCACATGCGCGTGCTGCTCTTGCTGTTCCTGATGGGCCGGGCAGCCATGGCGGTCGCGCTGCCGCTGTCGGCCGAAGAGCAGGCCTGGCTGCACGATCACCCTAGCCTGCGTCTGGGGGTGGACGCTTCGTGGCCTCCCTTCGAATTTCGTGACACGGGCGGTGTATACCAGGGCTTGGCGGCGGACTACGTCAGACTGGTGCAGAAAAGCCTGGGGGTCACCCTCAGCCCCGTAGAGCCCGTGAGCTGGAGCGAAACGCTGCAGCAAGCGCGCCTAGGCCAGGTCGACCTGCTGCCCGGGGTCATGTCGACCCCCGAACGCCAGGCATACCTCGCGTTTACTCGGCCCTATCTGGACTTCCCCATCGTTATCCTCGCTCGCAAGGACGGCGCCCAACCACGCAACCTCAAGGACCTCTACGGCCTGAAGGTGGCCGTGGTGGAAAACTACGCGCCTCACGAACTACTGCGTACCCACCACCCCGACCTCAACCTGGAAGCGCTGCCCAACATCAACTCCGCGCTCGAAGCCTTGGCCACGGGCCAGGCCGACGCGGTGGTCGGCGACCTCGCCTCGAGCGTCTGGAGCCTGCGCCAACTCAAGCTCAAAGGCCTTTACGTCAGCGGCGACACCCCCTACCGCTACCAACTGGCGATGGGCGTGCCCATCCACGAAAAGATCCTTGCCGATATCATCGACAAAGCCATCGCCGGGCTTGATCCACAGCAGGTCGAGGACATTCAGGAACGCTGGGTTGGCAAAATCGTCGACCAGCGCACCCTGTGGTATGACTACCTGCTCTACGCCCTGCCAGCATTGCTGCTGATCCTGGCGATACTGGCCGGCGTGATCCGCATCAACCGCCGGCTCAGCTCGGAGATTTCACGGCGCATCGCCCTGGAACAGGAATTGCGCAGCAGCGAATACCATTATCGAGGCCTGGTGGAGAGCCTTTCGGCCATTGCCTGGGAGGCCCACCCCACCGACTTCTCCTACAGCTACGTGTCGCCGCACGCCGAAGCGTTGCTGGGCTACCCCCTGGCCCATTGGCTCAAACCGGGCTTCTGGCGCAGCATCCTGCACCCCGCCGATGCTGCGTGCGCGGACGCGTTCTGTACCGCCGAGACCCTCGCCGGGCGCGACCACGTGGTGGACTACCGCGTAGTGACCGCAGACCAGCGGGTGATATGGGTACGGGATATCGTCAGCCTGATCCGCCAGGGGCATGTGCCGGTCATGCGCGGCCTGATGATCGACATCAGCGAAATAAAACGGACCGAAGAAGCTCTGCGCCAGTCCGAGCAGAAGTTCGCTTCGGTCTTCCGCCAGTTCCCTGACATGCTCATCATTGCCCGCCTCAGCGACGGCTGCCTGCTGGAGGTGAACCGCGCGTTCGAAGAGCAGACCGGGCTCAATGCCACCGACGTGGTAGGCCGCACTGCCAGCCAACTGACCATTTTCACCACCCCGCATGTCGGCGCCGATCTGCTGCTGCGCCTGCAAAGCGGCAGCATCCGCAACCTGGAGATGCCCCTGCGCCGTCACAATGGCCAGACGTTTACCGGCCTGGTTTCGGCCGAACGGTTCGAACTGGACACCACCCCGGCGCTGGTGGTGGTTGTGCGCGACATCAGTAAACTCAAGGAAACCCAGCAACGCCTGCAGACCAGCGAGGAAAAGTTCGCCAAGGCCTTCCACGCGTCCCCTGACGGCATGCTGCTCACCCGCCTGAGCGACGGTATGCTGCTGGAAGTGAATGAAGGGTTCAGCCGCATCAGCGGTTACACCAGTGGCGTGTCCATCGACCACTCGACCCTGGACCTGGGGCTCTGGGTAGACCTCAACGAACGCAAGCGCCTGCTGGGCATGCTGGCACGCGATGGTTTCGTCCGTGATTTCCGTTGCCACATACGCCGCAGCGATGGCGCCATCCGCCTCTGCGAAGTCTCCACCAGCCCCTTGCCCATCGCTGGCGACGCCTGCCTGTTGACCATCGCCCGGGACATCACCGACCGCCACATGATGCAGGAAAAACTGCAACTGGCCGCCACGGTGTTCGAAAGCACCGCCGAAGGCGTGCTGATCACCGATACCCGCCAACGTATCACCGCGGTCAACCGCGCCTTCAGCGAGATCACTGGCTACAGCGAAGCCGAGGCCGTGGGCAACACCCCTACCCTATTGGCATCAGGCCAGCACGACAGCGCCTTCTATGCGGCCCTGTGGCACCAGTTGACCGACGAAGGTCATTGGCAGGGCGAAATCCATAACCGCCGCAAGAACGGCGAACTGTACCCCTGCTGGCTGACCATCAGCGCCGTGCGCAACACCGAGGCCGCGCTGACGCATTTCGTCGCCGTGTTCGCCGATATCTCCAGCCTCAAGCACGCCCAGGCGCGCCTGGATTATCAGGCCCACCACGACCCGCTCACGGGCCTGCCGAACCGCACCCTGTTCGAAAGCCGCCTGCAGGCGTCGCTCAACCGCCAGCATGACGACAATGGCCAGGGCGCGGTGCTGTTCCTGGACCTGGACCGCTTCAAGCACATCAACGACAGCCTGGGCCACCCCGTGGGGGACCTGTTGCTGACCGGCATCGCCCAACGCCTCAAAGAGCAGGTGCGCGACATCGACACCGTGGCCCGCCTGGGCGGCGATGAGTTCATCATCCTGCTGCCCGGCCTGCACCAGGCCAGCGACGCCGAGCACATCGCCAACAAGCTGCTGGCCTGCTTCAGCGCGCCCTTCCAGGCCGGTGAGCACGAGTTCTTCACCAGTGCCAGCATTGGCACCAGCCTATACCCCCAGGACGGCACCGACGTCGCCACGCTGATCAAGAACGCCGACGCCGCCATGTACCGCTCCAAAGCCAAGGGGCGCAACCGGGTGGAGTCCTACACCCGTGACCTCACCGCCCAGGCCAGCGAACGCGTGGCCCTGGAATACGAATTGCGCCGCGCCATCGAGCGGGGCGAACTGAGCCTGGCCTACCAGCCCAAGTTCAGCCTGCTGGACCAGCGCCTGGTGGGCGCCGAGGCCCTGGTCCGCTGGGCCCACCCCACGTTTGGCGACGTAGCGCCCGAGCGCTTCATTCCCCTGGCCGAGGAAAACGGCAGCATCCTGCAACTGGGTGACTGGGTACTGGAAGAGGCATGCCGCCAGCTGCAAGCCTGGCAGGGGCTGTACGATACCTTCGGCCCTCTGTCGGTCAACCTCGCCGGTGCCCAATTGCGCCAACCCAACCTGCTCAAGCGCATCGAACAACTACTGCGCGACTACCGCCTGGCCCCCGGCTACCTGCAACTGGAAATCACCGAAAACTTCATCATGAGCCAGGCAGAAGAAGCGCTGGCGGTATTGCATCAGCTCAAGGCACTGGGCGTACAACTGGCCATCGACGACTTCGGTACCGGCTACTCCTCGCTCAGCTACCTCAAGCGCCTGCCGCTGGACATCCTCAAGATCGACCAGTCATTCGTGCGCGGCCTGCCCGCCGACCCCCACGACGCCGCCATCGTGCGAGCCATCATCGCCCTGGGCCGCAGCATGCAGCTGACGGTCATTGCCGAGGGCGTGGAAAACGCCGCACAGCAGCAATTCCTGGCAAACGAAGGCTGCGAACAGGTACAGGGTTTCATCTTCAGCCAGCCCCTGCGCCCCGAAGAATTCGCCGCAGCGTTTCTTCGTATGCGTGTTTCCGACTTTTCGGATAGCACTGGCGAGAATCCGTCGTTATAATCCGCGACCTACTGGGGGCCTATAGCTCAGTTGGTTAGAGCAGGGGACTCATAATCCCTTGGTCGCAGGTTCGAGTCCTGCTGGGCCCACCACCTATGAAAAAGCCGCGCGAAAGCGCGGTTTTTTCGTTTCTGGCATTCCCGGCGCGCGGGGCATCAAAAACGCTATGACCGCCCCTGCCTGAACGCCTGCCCCGTCCGGGTCAACGCCTGCTCCAACGTCAACGGCGGCACCCACCCCAGCACCCGCCGAGCCTTGCCCGAGTCCACCTGCAAAGACGCACACAAGGTGGTGTACATGCTCTCCCTGCCCAGCAGCTTCGCGCCCCAGCGCATCAGGCCGTCAGGCACCGGGACCAGGCGTGCCGGGCGGCCCATGCTGGCGGCCAGGTAGCGAACCATCTGCGCGGTGGAGGCGTCTTCGCCGTCGGAGATCAGGAACAGCTGGTTACCCGCCGCCGGGTGCTGAGTGCAGAGCACGATGAAGTCCGCCAGGTTCTCCAACGCGACCATGCTGCGGCGGTTGTCCAGGCTGGCGAAGGGCAGTGGCGCGCCGGAGGCGACCAGCTTGAGCAAGCGCGGGAAATTGCGCCGGGCATGGGCGGCGTAGATCAGCGGTGGCCGAATGATCACCAGGTCCATGGCCGTCCCCTCCACCAGCGCTCGCAAGCCCTCTTCGGCTTCGAATTTGGATTGGGCGTAGTCGCCGTCGGGAGTCGGTGTCGAGGATTCATCGAAAGGGGTGCCGGTAGTGGACGAGCCATTGACTCCCAGCGAACTGATGAAGATAAAACGCCGCACGCACGCCGCCAGTGCCTGCTGCGCCAAGGCCAGGGTGCCCTGCAGGTTGGTACGGCGGTATTCGGCCAGCGGGTCCGGGCTGCTGTCGGACTGCAGGTTGAGGCGTGCGGCCACATGCACCACGACGTCGATGCCCTGCAGGGCTGCGGACCAGTCAGTGTCGCCCGAGATATCGCCCACGGCGACCAGGGGTATGGCGCCCTGACGGCTGGTCGACGCGCGGCTGCTGCCGCGCACGTGTGTATCAGGCTGCGCTGCCAAGGCTTCACAGACAGCCTGGCCGAGGAAGCCGGTGGCTCCCGTGACAAGTACATTCATGGCGTTCCCGAGCCTCGCTGGGTGCAGAGTATGCGAGCAGCATAGCCACGCTTTGAGCAATGCTCAGGGTCAGCGGGCAATTGTCACGACGTTCTCCGACCAAACGGTTACACTGGCCCGGCTGTATCAATATGTTTCGATGAAAGAAGTCGGTCCAAAACCGACGCGGTCGCGCCACTGTAGTCGGCCTCCAGCCGTAAGCCAGACCTTTCTTCGACCTGCCCACCGTAACCGGGACGCGTAATCCCAGAGGTAATCATGGCCTATAGCACCACTTCACACTCCGATATCTCGATTCCGACCATTCCCCTGGGCGAGATTCTGCCCTGGGCGATCTTTGGCGGCCTGCTGCTGATGCTGGCGATCTACTTCGTCGGCGCCGAACAAGGCGCCACCGCCCTGTTCAAAGGCATGTACGTTCACGAGTTCGTGCACGACGGTCGCCACCTGCTGGGTTTCCCCTGCCACTGATCGCTCCTTGAGGTGTTCACATGACTGGTCGTTTACTCGTCAGGGGCATGCTCGTCGGTCTGATCGCCGGCATCCTGGCTTTTGGCTTTGCCAAGGTGTTCGGTGAGCCCCAGGTTGACCGCGCCATCGCCTTCGAAGCAAGCATGTCGCACATGCACGGTGATGCCGAAGAACCCGAGCTGGTCAGCCGCGAGGTGCAAAGTACCTTCGGCCTGCTGACTGGCGTGGTGGTGTACAGCGTTTCCCTGGGTGGCATTTTCGCCCTGGTGTTCGCCTACTCCCTGGGCCGCATTGGCAAGGTTGGCCCGCGCGGCTTGTCGGCCTTGCTGGCCCTGGCTGCGTTCATGGTGCTGATCCTGGTACCGGAACTCAAATACCCGGCAAACCCGCCTTCGGTGGGCAACCCCGACACCATTGGCCTGCGCACTCAAGTGTATTTCCTGATGCTGCTGGTCTCGGTGGTCACCGCGGTGATAGCCATCAACGCCGCCCGCAAGCTCGTGGCCAGCCGTGGCCCCTGGGCCGGCGCCATCGCTGGCGTGGCGCTCTACCTGGTGATCATGGCCGTGGCCGGCTCGCTGTTCCCCGTGATCAACGAGGTTCCGGAGCACTTCTCGGCTGACGTGCTGTGGAAATTCCGCACCTCGTCGCTGGGTATTCAGGTGGTGCTGTGGACCAGCATCGGCCTGATCTTCGGGCCGGTGGCCGAGCGCCTGTTGAACCCGGCGCCGCGCCGCGTGCGTGCCTGAGCCACCCTTGGCCAAAAGAACCGCGCCCAGGCGCGGTTTTTTTTGGCCGCGCGATGACACCTGCTGACACCATGCCCGGCCCCTGGACAGTGGGCCGATTAGCTGCCTTAATCGCGCACGACCTGTACCGGTTGCCGAGGTCAGGGCGCATTGCGCGCTGCCCGATCAACCTGCCCACGCGCGAGCCAACCCGTGACTGACACCCGTACCCTGCCCCTGGATGAAATCGACCGCCAGCTCATCGCCGCCTTGCAGATCAATGCCCGCGAAAGCGTGGCCGTGCTCGCCCGCCAGCTGGGCATCGCCCGTACCACCGTGACCTCGCGCCTGGCGCGCCTGGAAAAAGCCAAAGTCATCACCGGCTACGGCGTGCGGCTGGGCCAGCGCCTCGCCGACGGTGGCCTGCAGGCCTATGTGGGCATCACCGTGCAGCCGCGTTCGGGCAAGGAAGTGGTACGCCGCCTCAGCGCGATGGGCCAGGTGCAGCAGTTGTGCGCGGTCAGCGGCGAGTTCGACTACGTGGCCTGGCTGCGCACCGAGTCACCGGAACAACTGGACCAGTTGCTGGACCAGATCGGTAGCGTCGACGGGGTGGAGAAAACCACCACCTCTATTATCTTGAGCAGCAAAGTGGACCGCGGCCAGTCATTTTGACGCGAAAGCTCGTCACTCTGCAGCGGTACATGTCATTACGACGACACTCTGTGCCTTAATAACGGCAACGGCTCTCCCTAAAATGGCTGGCACCCCTTTCCTATACTGAAAGCTCCGCTCAGTAGCCGCCCATAAGGCCCGCCATGACTCAGCACAACCGCCACCCCGCCGACGGCAAGAAGCCCATCACCATTTTCGGCCCGGACTTTCCGTTCGCCTTCGACGACTGGATCGAGCACCCGGCGGGCCTGGGCATGATTCCCGCGGAAAACCATGGCGCCGAAGTTGCCATCGTGGGCGCGGGTATCGCCGGCCTGGTAGCGGCGTATGAGCTCATGAAACTAGGACTCAAACCCGTACTGTACGAAGCCTCGAAGATGGGCGGGCGCCTGCGCTCGCAGGCCTTCGAAGGCACCGACGGTATCGTCGCCGAGCTGGGCGGCATGCGCTTTCCGGTATCGTCCACGGCGTTCTACCACTACGTGGACAAGCTCGGCCTGGAAACCCGCCCCTTTCCCAACCCGCTGACAGCCGCTTCCGGCAGCACGGTCATCGACCTGGAAGGCGAGACCTACTACGCCCGCACCCTCAGCGACCTGCCAGCCCTGTTCCAGGAGGTGGCCGACGCCTGGGCCGACGCCCTGGAGGCCGGTGCCCAGTTCAGCGAGATCCAGCAGGCCATCCGCGACCGCGACGTGCCGCGCCTGAAGTCGCTGTGGAACACCCTGGTACCGCTGTGGGACGACCGCACGTTCTACGATTTCGTCGCCACCTCCAAGGCGTTCGCCAAGCTCTCGTTCCACCACCGCGAAGTGTTTGGGCAGGTCGGCTTCGGCACCGGCGGTTGGGACTCGGACTTTCCCAACTCGATGCTGGAGATCCTGCGGGTGGTGATGACCAACTGCGACGACCACCAGCACCTGGTCGTCGGGGGTGTCGGGCAGGTCCCCGAAGGCATCTGGCGCCATGTGCCGGAAAAATGCGCCCACTGGCCTGCCGGTACCAGCCTCAGCTCCCTGCACCATGGCGCGCCCCGCTCGGGCGTGAAGAAAATTGCCCGCGCCGCCGACGGCCGCTTCGCCGTCACCGACAACTGGGGCGATACCCGCCACTATGCTGCCGTGCTCGCCACCTGCCAGAGCTGGCTGCTGACCACCCAGATCGAGTGCGAAGAGTCACTGTTTTCGCAAAAAATGTGGATGGCCCTGGACCGTACGCGCTACATGCAGTCCTCGAAGACCTTCGTGATGGTCGACCGGCCCTTCTGGAAGGACAAGCGCCCCGACAACGGCCGCGATACCTTGAGCATGACCTTGACCGACCGCCTGACCCGCGGCACCTACCTGTTCGACAATGGCGATGACAAACCCGGGGTCATCTGCCTGTCCTATTCGTGGATGAGCGATGCCCTGAAGATGCTGCCGCACCCAGTGGAAAAACGCGTGAAGCTGGCCCTGGACGCCCTGAAGAAAATCTACCCGGACGTGGATATCGCTGGCCATATCATCGGTGACCCGATCACCGTGTCGTGGGAAGCCGACCCGTATTTCCTGGGGGCCTTCAAAGGCGCCCTGCCCGGCCACTACCGCTACAACCAGCGCATGTACGCGCACTTCATGCAACACGACATGCCGGACGACCAGCGTGGCATCTTCATTGCTGGCGACGACGTGTCGTGGACCCCGGCCTGGGTCGAGGGCGCCGTGCAAACCTCGCTGAACGCCGTGTGGGGCATCATGAAACACTTCGGGGGCCGCTGCCACGCCGAGAACCCAGGCCCCGGGGACGTCTTTCACGAGATTGGCCCCATCGCCCTGGCCGAATAAGGAGCCACCATGAAAATCGCGCTTTGCCAATGCGAGCCACAACCGCTGGCGGTCGTCGACAACCTGGCGCGCCTGCAAGCCCAGGTGCGCCAGGCCAAGGCCCAGGGCGCAGCCCTGGTGGTATTTCCGGAGATGTTCCTGACCGGCTACGACATCGGCCCGGATGCCGTACAGCGCCTGGCAGAAACCGCCAACGGCCCGTCTGCCCACGTGATCGCCGGCATAGCCGAGGCCCACGACATGGCTATCGCCTACGGCTACCCCGAGCGTGGCGCGGATGGGCAGGTATACAACAGCGCCCAGCTGTTCGATGCCCGCGGCATCAGCCTGCTCAACTACCGCAAGACCCACCTGTTCGGCGAACTCGACCATCGCCTGTTCAGCCCGGGGGGCGATGATTTTCCTGTGGTAGAACTCAATGGCTGGAAGGTCGGGGTGCTGATCTGCTACGACATCGAATTCCCGGAAGCTGCTCGGCGGCTGGCCCTCGGCGGCGCCGAACTGATCCTGGTACCCACCGCCAATATGCTGCCATTCGAGTTTGTCGCCCAAGTGACGGTACGCAGCCGTGCATTCGAAAACCAGTGCTACCTGGGGTACGCCAATTACTGCGGCGCTGAAGGCAGCCTGCGCTACTGTGGCTTGAGCAGCATCGTGGGGGCCGATGGCAACGTGCTCGCAATCGCGGGCGCAGAGCCCTCGCTGTTGTTTGCGCAGCTGTCTCGCAAAGGGCTGGGCACCGTGCGCGCCGCCTACGACTATCTGCGCGATAGGCGCGCCGAACTGTATCGGCCAATTTGCGAAAAATAGTCAATATTCCGCCAATGACGAAGCCCTCACTTTGAGGGCTTCATTTTTTTGGCGTCGGTATTTATTCCGCCCTTCGTCGTAGCGTCTACCCCCCTGAAACCCCCGCCGCGTGCCGCCCCCAGCAAATACGGGGGCGCTGTGCCAGTAACGCGGCAAAAATGTGCCAGCGCGCCATAAAACCGTGAAGAAGTGATCCGATCTGCAGCGTCAACTTTTCAACTTCCTTGTTTTTCAACGGGTTATATAGCTGGAAAGGGTATAAAACGCCTCGCCGCGTTTTTTTTGACAAAAGCGATTGACAGCCTGCCGAAGACAGTCGATATATCTCTCTACCCGGCGCCAATAACGGCTGGGTCGAGCCACAACACAGAGTGCGGCCGATTAGCAGTCCGGTAGTAATTGATAAAACCTGCCAACACTTACTTTTACTGTTCTGGCTCGATTTTTTATCGGGTCTGTATGGGTTTTGACAGAGTAATTCGCAATTAGCTTGTTACGACGAGCGGGCGGTAGCTTTGTCCCTCACAAAACACTTTCACATGACCCGAATGGGCCGCCCCCTGCGGTAGCCATGCCGCGAAAAAGTGTGAAGAACAATTAAGCGTCGATGTCCTGCCTTCGCGACCCTTCCTCAAACGCAGCGAGTTTGTTGCCATGTCGCCACTGATTTCGATTGACGAAAACACCTCCGCCCGCCTGGTCCATGACATGAACCATCAGGGCTTCGCCACCTTGGAAAACGCCCTCTCAGAGGACGCGCTTGGCAACCTGCGCGCCTATGTCGAAGAGCAGGCCGCCCGCCACAATAACCAGTACTTCGCCTATCACGGCTACCCGGCGCTGGCCGGCAGCGCCCTGGCGGCATTGGGAAAAACTCCTGAATTCAAGGAGTTGCTGTCGCGCATGCACAAGCAGGGTAATGGCCACGACGCGCCCAGCGACGAAATTTTTCCAGTGCTGCGTTGTGTGCAGGGCGGCAGCGGGCGCAAGGAGTCCAACGCCTTTCACTACGACGCCACGGTGCTCACCATGCTGGTGCCGATCTTCACCCCCCAGGAAGGCGAACTACGTGGCGACCTGATTCTGTTCCCCAACCTGCGTCGCGTACGCCGTTGGGTACTGGTCAACGTGATTGAAAAAGCGCTATTCCAGAATGCACTTTGCAGAAAGTTCCTAAGTGCCTGTATTGATCGAAAATTATTAAAGCCTGCAACACTAAGCGTTGTGCCCGGCAACGTCTATTTCTTCTGGGGTTATCGCTCGCTGCATGCCAACCAGCCCTGCGATCCGGCGTTCAGGCGGGCCACCGCGTTATATCATTACGGCGATCCCCACGCCGGTAGCCTGGTGACTCGCTGGATATTGAAACTCAATCAACGGCGCGCCCGAAAAGTTGTCGCCCGCACCGACGCCCCCCTTTCCTGAGTACGCCTCGAGGCCCCTGCGGCCATTGCCGGGAGATGCACCATGATCAACGTGACCAAGTCTTATCTGGGCAACATCGACAAGTTCAAGGCGTACGTGGACATGATCTACGCCTCGCACTGGATGACCAACCACGGCCCCCTGTGTTGCGAGCTGGAGGAGCGCCTCAAGGAACACCTGGGGGTACGCAACCTGATCCTCACCAACAACGGCACCCTGGCACTGCAAGTGGCTTACCGGGCATTGGGCCTGAGCGGCAGCGCGGTCACCACCCCCTTCAGCTTCGTCGCCACCAGCAGCACCTTGCAGTGGGAAGGGATTCGCCCGGTGTTCGCCGATATCGACCCGCGGACCTGGAACATCGACCCCGAGCAGATCGAGTCGCGCATCGGCTCCGACACTAGCGCCATCGTTGCCACCCATGTGTTTGGCAACCCCTGCGCCGTGGAACGTATCGAAGCCATCGCCAAGCGTCGCAACCTCAAGGTCGTCTACGACGGCGCCCATGCCTTTGGTGTGCGCCATGCCGGGCAGTCGGTGTACAACTGGGGCGATGCCAGCACCTTGAGTTTCCACGCCACCAAGCTGTTCCACACCATCGAAGGTGGCGCCATCGTGACCCAGGACGATGACCTGGCCCGCGAGGTACGCAAGCTGTGCAATTTCGGCATCACCGGCGTGGACCGTATCGAAGGGTTGGGCACCAACGCCAAGCTGAATGAATTTTCTTCGGCCATGGGCCTGTGCGTACTGGACGACATCGAGCACATCTTCGAACAGCGTGCCGAGATGGGTCACTACTACGAGCAGCGCCTGAGCGGCCATTTCGACCTGCAGGGCGTACACGACGGCGACGAAATCAACTACAGCTACTTCCCGGTGGGCCTGCTCAACCAGGCCGAGGCCCTGGCCGTGCGGGACGCGCTGCAGGAGCAGGACATCAACCCGCGCCGCTATTTCTACCCGTCGCTGGACACCCTGGACTACCTGCAACCCCAGGCCGCCCAACCCCATTCCCGCGGCCTGAGCCAGCGCATCCTGTGCCTGCCCATTTACCCGGGCCTGGCTCGCGACATTCAGGACAAGGTCATCGACACCCTGCTGCGCCAGCGCGAGAAGCCCCAGGACACTTCACTCGCGCATGCGGTGTAACGCATGAAAAAGCTTTCGGTGGTTCACAACACCACCATCAGCTACCTGGGGCAGGCCTACACGCTGCTGGTGGGTATTCTGATCATGCCGTTCTACCTCGGTCACCTGGGCGCCGAGGTGTATGGCCTGATTGGTTTCTACGCAGTGCTGCAGGCCTGGCTGACACTGCTGGACGCGGGCATGTCGCCGTCGCTGGTGCGCGAGATCGCGCACCACCAGGGCAGCGCCCGGCAGCTGCGCAAGTCGGGGTGGTTGCTGCGCTCCTTCGAGCTGATTTTCGTGCCCCTGGCGCTGGTGTGCGTGCTGGGGGTGTGGCTGGCCAGCCCCTGGATCGCCGGGCAATGGCTCAACGCACAGCACCTGGCGCCGCAGACCCTGGCCCACTGTGTAGCCCTGATGGGGGTGATGGTCGCCCTCAGGCTCTACGCCACCCTGTACAAGAGTGGCCTGCAAGGCCTGGAACTGCATGCCTGGCTCAATGCGGCCAATGTGCTGATCGCCACCCTGCGCTATTTCGGCGGCCTGGCCCTGGTGGCATGGGTGTCCCAGGACCCGATCGTGTTCTTCCAGTTTCAGGTGGCCGTGGCCTTGCTGGAAACGCTGATCTTCGCTGTGAAGGCCTGGCGCATGCTGCCGGCGCCCCACTGGTACAGCGGCTTCAATCAGGCCTTGATAAAGCCGGTATTGCCCTTCGCCGCCAGCCTGTCGCTCAGCTCGGTGTTGTGGATACTGCTGACACAGCTGGACAAGGTGCTGCTGTCCTCGCACCTGACCCTCAAGGACTACGGCTACTTTTCCCTGGTGGCGCTGATCAGCACCGGCATCATCATGCTGATCAACCCCCTGGTGCAGACCTTGCTGCCGCGCATGACCGCCCTGATGGCAGAAGGGCGCGATGCCGACATGCGTCGCCTTTACCTGGACGCGCACCGCTTCATCGCCACTTTCATCGTGCCACTGTCAGCGGTTATCGCCCTGCATGGTGATGCCCTGGTCTTCGCCTGGAGCGGCGACCGCGCCGCGGCCCACTGGGTGGGGCCCGTACTGTTCTGGTACGCGCTGGGCAGCGGGATCCTGAGTTTGAGCGGCTTTCAGTTTTACCTCCAATACGCCTATGGCCGCGTGCACTTGCACCTCTGGTACAGCCTGGCTTCGGCCGTGGTGACCGTTCCAGTGCTGGTGGTGGCCGTGCAGTTCCATGGCGCGCTGGGTGCCGCGATCGCCTGGTTTGCCCTGCGCCTGGTGTCGTTTGCCTTCTGGCCAGCGTTCATCCACCGCCGCCTGGCACCAGGGCTGCACCGCCAGTGGCTGCACGACGTGCTGCGCATCAGCCTGATGAGCGCACTGGGGCTGGCAGTGACCCAGCCCCTGGTACAGGCCATGGCCGGCGACAACCGTTTGCAGACCTTCCTGGCCCTGGCCCTCTGCGGCCTGATCAGCCTGTTGTTGGTCGCCGGCAGCCACCGGCCCTCGCTGCAACGTGTCCTTCTCATCTTCAACCGTGTGAGCGCGCAACGATGAACAGCAGACCCGAAAGCGACATCATGAAAAACTGGGGCCCGGCACGCGAGCCGCTGCTGAGCATCGTCTGCCCTACCTACAACCACGAACACTTCGTGGCTCAGACGCTGGACAGCTTCCTGGCCCAGCAGACCGACTTCCCGTTCGAAGTCGTCATCAACGATGACTGCTCCACCGACGGTACCGCGGCCATCGTCGCCGACTATGCCCGGCGCTACCCCGGCATCATCCGCCCGCAGTTCCAGAGCGAGAACCAGTACCAGCAAGGCAACCATCCTTGCCCCGGCCTGTTTCGCCTGTCGCGCGGCAAGTACATCGCGTTCTGCGAAGGCGATGACTACTGGACCGACCCTTTCAAACTGCAAAAGCAGGTCGACTTCCTCGAGCACCACCTGGATTACGTGATCACTTACCACGACGCCGTGGCGTTCAACGAGCACGGCATGCAGGGGGTGCAGTTGCAGGGCAAGGGCCAGCGCGATGCCACCAGCCTGGAGTTGATGCAGGGGCGGCCCATTTCCACCCTCACCACTTGCTTTCGCAACGTGCTGCACGAAATGCCCCGCGAACTGGCGGGCGCGCCACTGACTGACCTGGTGTGGTGGGCCCTGCTGGGGGCCCACGGCAAGGGCAAGTACCTGGGTGACATCGCGCCCGCGGCCTACCGGGTACACAGCGGCGGCGTGTTCTCCATGCGCTCGGACAAGAAGAAGTTGCAGATGACCCTGCACACCTATGGCGCATTGGCCAATTACTACTTTCGCATTGGCAACGTGCCGCTCTACGAGCACTGCCAGGTGCAGCTGTTCGGCCTGTCGATCTCCGCCATTTCGCCCCTGAAGAAACTGCTGGCCCTGGCCCTGGTGGCCCGCAATGTCAGCGTCAACCTGCTGCGCCGCGCCACCTCGTCGACCGCCCGGGGCTGAGCCGCCCGCCTACCTGAGTATTGAGGATCAATAAAAATGACTGCGATGAACCGCTCCTCCCTTGAGCACTACCAGGACACTCAGTTAGACCTGGCGACCCTGTTGCGCACCCTGATCGACCACAAGCGCCTGATCGCGGGCGTGGTAGGCAGCTTCGCGGTGGCGGGCCTGGCTTTCGCCTTCCTGGCCACGCCCAGCTACCAGGCCAACGTGATGATCCAGATCGAACCCCGGCGAGTGGGGCTGGACAACACGCCCGAGATCAACACCAAGCCCAACGCCGTGTCCCAGGCGACTGCCGAGATCGAACTGATCCGCTCGCGCGCCGTGCTGGGCCAGGTGGTCAACGAGCTGAACCTGGACGTGGTCCACAAGCCCAACTACCTGCCGGGCATCGGTGCCTTCATGGCCCGCCACTTCAAGCCTACCGCCAATGAGCCGCTGGCCGCGCCCCTGCTGGGCTTGGACAGCTTTGCCTGGGGCGGTGAGAAACTGGACGTGTCGACCCTGGAAGTGCCCGAAAGCCTGCTAGGCAAGAAAATGACCCTGGTGGCCGGCGAACACGGCCAATACCGGCTGCTGGACAGCGACGGCGACGCCCTGCTGACCGGGCAAGTGGGAGAGATGGCAGCCGCGGGCGGAATCAGCCTGCAAGTGGACACCCTGCAAGCGCGCCCCGGCACTGAGTTCACCGTGGCGCGTAACCGCGCCCTGGTCACCCAACTGGAGTACCAGACCAAGCTCAAGGTGGCCGAAGCTGGCAAGGATTCGGGCATCGTCTACCTGTCCCTGGAGGACCCGGACCCCGCCCAGGCCAACCGCGTGCTCAACGAGGTCAGCCGCCTGTATGTGCGCCAGAACCTGGAACGCACCTCGGCCGAAGCCGAGCAACGCCTGCAATTCCTGCGGTCGCAACTGCCCATTGTCCGCGGTGAACTGACCAAGGCAGAAGACGCGCTGCACGACTACCAGATGCGCAGCAAATCGGTGGATATCTCCCAGGAAACCAGCTCGTTGCTGACGCAAGTGGTCAGCGTCGACAACCAGATCTCCGAGCTCAAGCTCAAACGCGCCGACCTGGACCGCCTGTACACCCGCCAGCACCCCACCCAGGTGGCGCTGACCAACCAGATCAACCAGCTCGAAGCGCAGAAAGCTTCCATGCAGAGCCGCGTGCACAACCTGCCTGAAACCCAGCAGGAACTGCTGCGCCTGACCCGGGAACAGCAGGTCACCAACCAGACCTACACGCAACTGCTGAACAAGACCCAGGAACAGGACATCATCCGCGCCGGTAACATCGGCAACGTGCACATCATCGACAAGGCCGACGCCAACGTCGAAGAGCCGGTCAAGCCGATGAAGAAGCTGATCGTGCTGATCTCCATCCTGCTTGGCGGCCTGGTCGCCGTGGCCATCATCTTCGTGCGCCAGGCCTTCGACCGCGGCATCGTCAACCCCGATGATATCGAGAACCTGGGGATTCCGGTGTACGCCTCGGTCCCCCTGTCGCGGCTGCAAGACCGCCTCAACAAAGGCCGCGCGCCGCGCAAAGGCACCAGCGACACCCGTCTGCTCAGTGTCGCCGAGCCAGGCGAGCTGGCCGTGGAGTCGCTGCGTAGCCTGCGTACCAGCCTGCACTTCGCGATGATGGAAGCACGCAACAACATCCTGATGATTTCCAGCCCCAGCCCAGCGGTGGGCAAGTCCTTCATCAGCGCCAACCTGGCCGTGACCATCGCCCAGGCCGGCAAGAAAGTACTGCTGATCGACGCCGACATGCGCAAGGGCTACTTGCACAAGGTAGTGGGCCTGCAACCGCGCCACGGCCTCTCCGACGCCCTGGCCGCGCGCCTGAGCAACCGCGAAGTCGTCAACGCCACCGCGGTGGACAACCTGCACTTCATCTCCTGCGGCTTCGCGGCGCCCAACCCGTCCGAACTGCTGATGCACGACAACTTCAACAAGCTGTTGCGCGAACTGGCGCCCAAGTACGACCTGGTGATCATCGACACCCCGCCCATCATGGCCGTCACCGACGCCGCCCTGGTGGGCCGCCAGTCGGGCACCACCCTGCTGGTGGCGCGCTTCGGCAAGAGCTCGGCCAAGGAACTGGAAGTCGCCAAGCGCCGCCTTGCCCAGAACGGCGTGCTGGTCAAGGGCGCGATTTTCAACGGTGTGCAACGCAAGGCGTCCACCGCCGAATACGACTGCTCCGCCTACGACTACAGCCCGAACAAGAAATAAACCGGGCCACCGATCCATTGCCCCGGCAGGAGCCGGGGCGGCACGCGAGACACTGACCATGAGCTACCTGAATGACAGTTCCAACTGGTACCTGATCCAGACCAAGCCGCGCCAGGAAGCCCGCGCCGAAGAACACCTGGCGCGCCAGCACTTCGAATGCTTTCGCCCTCTGAAACCAGCGTTGGACAAGCCGCGCAAGGCCGCTGAAGAAGAGCTGTTTCCCGGCTACCTGTTCATCCGCCTGGACCAGGGTGACAGCTGGTACCCCATTCGTTCCACCCGCGGCGTGTGCCGCATCGTCGCCTTCGGCGGCGCCCCGTGCCCCGTCCCCGACAGCCTGATCGCGCAGATCCGGCGGCGCCTGGCCACACCCGAACCACAGCCCAGTTTCAACCAGGGCGAAGCGGTCCTGGTGCATACCGGCGGCAGCGACATCCAGGCCATCTTCCTCAGCGACGACGGTCAGGAACGCGCGGTCATCCTGCTCAACCTGCTGCAACGCGAACAACGCATCAGCCTGCCCAAGAGCAGCCTGTCGCGCATGGCCTTGCCAGCCTGCTGAGCCGCGACCGTCCGCCAACAAGAAAGGGGGAACCTGCCATGCCCGCCACCACGACCCTGGTCACCCTGACCTACGGTGACCGTCTTCACTACCTGCAAGCGCTGATCGAGCGCTCGCTGAGCTGCGCCGAGATCGCCCAGGTGATTGTGGTCAGCAACGCCTCGCGCTCCGACCTGGGCCAGTTGCTGTTGCGCTGGCCCAACCAGGTCACGGTGATCGACCTGCCGGCCAATACCGGCTCGGCCAACGGTTATGCAGTGGGTATCGCCGCCGCGCTGGAGGCGGGTGCCGAATACATCTGGTTGATGGACGATGACAACGCCCCCACCCCCGGCGCGGTCGAACAATTACACCAGCGCCTGGCCGAGTGCGCACGCAAACTGGGCCGTGCCCAGGTCGCCGTGCTGGGCTTTCGCCCTACCCACCAGGCTGACATTGCCGCCGGTGTGCCGCGCCGCCATGCGTTTCCCCACCGGTCCAGCTGCTTCGGCTTTCACATTGCCCAGTTGCCTTACAAATTGTGGCGCCGCACCCCGTGGGGCAAACCCCATGCCGAAGCCCTGCATCACAGCCTGGTGAAACTGCCGTTCGCCACCTACGGCGGCTTGCTGGGCCACCGGGCCATGTACGAAAACATCGGCCTGCCCCGCGCCGACATGGTGCTGTATGCCGACGACACCGAATACACCCGGCGCATCACCGCCAGCGGCGGGCACATTTTCCTGGTCACCGATGCGTTGCTCGAAGACCTGGAGCATTCCTGGAACATCAAGGCCCGCACCAACAACATCTACGAGACTTTCCTGATGGGTGATTCCGACATGCGCGCCTACTACACCGCCCGCAACCAGGCCTGGTTCGATAAATTCGTCTGGGCGCGATGGGGCTGGCTCTACCACCTCAACCGCGCCGTGTTCATGACCCTGTTGCGCCTGGTGGCCCTGCGCCGTGGCACGCACCAGCGCTTGGCACTGCTGCAGCAAGCCATTGCCGACGGCGAGTCCGGGCGGCTGGGCCTCAACAAGTCGTTTCCGCTATGAACGTGCTGTTCCTCTCCAGCCTGTATGCGCCGAACATCGGCGGTGGGGCTGAAATCGTGCTGCAACGCACGGTCGAAGGGTTGCACCAACGTGGCATGAATGTCTGCGTACTGACCACGGGCGCCGAGCCGGGGCTGGTGGAAGATCAGGTCAAGGGTGTGAAGGTGTACCGCGCCGGCCTGCTCAACACCTACTGGCACTTCAGCGACCAGCGCCCCAACGCCCTGGCGCGCCTGAGCTGGCACGTGCGTGACCGCTACAACATGGGCATGCGTGCCTATGTGCGCCAAGTGATGAGGATGGAAAACATCGGCCTGGTGGTGTGCCACAACCTGGGTGGCTGGTCGGTGGCAGTGTGGGACGAAATCTCCAAGGCCGGGGTGCCCATCGTGCAGGTACTGCACGACATGTACCTGCTGTGCCCTGGCAGCCTGATGTTCAAGAAGCGCCAATGCTGCGGCGGCCCCTGCACCTTGTGCAGCACCCTGCGTCAAGGCCATGCCGAGCGCTCGGCGCAGGTGGACGCGGTGGTGGGTGTCAGCCACTTTCTGCTCGACCGCCTGCAGAACGCGCGGTTTTTCCGCAACGCCAGCGCCCATGTCATCTACAACGCCAGCCCCAAGGTGGAAGAAGTGCAGCGCCCTCACCCCCAGGGCCGCCTTGCCGACAGTGAGCCACTGCGGTTCGGTTACCTGGGCACCCTGTCGGACCACAAGGGCGTGCGCTGGATGATCGAGCAGTTCAAACGCCTGCCGTTCAACGCCACGCTGCAGATCGCCGGGCGCGGGCAACAGGACTATGAACGCGAAATCCGCCAGTTGGCCGAGGCCGACGAAAATATCCATTTCGTTGGCTACCAGTCGCCTGAAAGCTTTTACCGGCAGATCGACGTCGCCCTGGTGCCGTCACTGTGGAACGAGCCATTCGGCATGGTCGCGGTCGAGGCCTGTGCCCATTCGGTACCCGTGATCGCCAGCCACCGCGGTGGCCTGCCGGAAATCATCCGCGAAGGCATCAACGGCCTGTTGTGCGACCCCGACGAGCCGGAGTCGCTGGCCCTGGCCATGCTGCGCCTGTACCGCCAGCCCGAACTGCGCCGCCAACTGGCGGCCCAGGCCAGGGCCAGCGTGGCGCCGCTGCTGGACATGGACCGCATGCTCGACGGCTACCAACAGCTGTTTTCCCAGGTTTACCAGAACAAGGGCACTTTCCATGAATCCCAGCCTGCCTCTGAGCCGCTCTAAGCGCCCGCGCATCGCCTTCAGCAAATCACTGATCGTGCTGCTGGTTGCCGTCGCTCTGATTGTCACCGAAACCTTCGGCGGCGCCTTGCGTTATTACCTGGACGGCGCGGGGCTGTCGGTGCTGATGTACCCGGCCAAGATGGCCTGCCTCGGCCTGTTCGTGCTCGAACTGTTCACCTTCAAGGGCGGCCGGGCGTTCTGGACCATGCTGTTGCTGCTGACCATTGCCTCGGCATTGGGCATGCTGCATGGCGCTGCGCCGGGCAATATCCTGTTCTCGCTGTACATGTACGGCCCGTTCCTGTTCGGCATGGTCTGTGGTACGCACCTGGAACACCGCAAGCGCACCCTGGCCGTCGTGGTGGGCTTGTGCCTGCTGGCCTCGCTGGGCGGTGTGCTGCTGGACAAATACACCACCGTGCCCTGGAAGGGTTACAGCTACAACGTGGGCGACACCGAGGTGGCCGGCAACCTGATGTGGAGCGCCGACGGCGTCGACCGCCTGGCAGGCTTTACCCGGCTGTCCACCACGGTGGCGGTGATCATCGCGCTGTACAGTCTGTACCTGAGCGCTTTCATCCGCTCACGGCTGATGCTGCTGACGATGTTCGGCGCAAGCATGGCGACCATCTGGATTACCACCAACAAATCCACCGCAGTGGCTTATGCCTGCACGCTGTTACTGATGCCCATGCTGCGCCACCGCATGACCTGCCGAGTGCTGTTCGCCACCGTGGTGGCCATCGGCATCGCCCTGCCGCTCGTTGGCCTGACCATGGACTTCGACCCCAACTCGCCAGCGGCCCAGGCCGGCTTCCTGTCGTCGTTCTACGACCGGTTGATCTACACCTGGCCGAACCTGGCCCACAACCAGTGGTTGCAGGGCTGGCAATTCTGGGGCGCCGGTTTCGGCATGGTGGGCAGCACCGTCGCCGCCTTCCCGGTGTATTCGGCCACGGTGTCGATGGTGGCCGACAACAGCGCCATGTACCTGTGGGCCACCTTCGGTCTTGGCGGCCTGGCCGTGTACTGCCTGCTGATACCGCTGATGAGCCTGTTGCGCGACAAGCCCACCCGGCTGGCTAGGGCGCTGGTGTGCAGCTGTTTCTGCCTGACCCTGATCAGCTGGACCACCGACGTTCCCGAAGTCGCGGTCGCCGACCTGTTCCTGGGCCTGGCCGTGTCGGTGGCGCTGCGGCGCAAAGCCATGCCCATTACAGAAGGTGCCAGCCTGCATTCGGCCGTTCCCCGAAGCCCGGCGTTCGTCACGCCCTTGCGAACCTAGTGAACCGACTATGCGCAGATTGCTACCTTGCCTGGCCGTGCTGCTGCAGGGCTTGTTCACCACGGGCGCGCAAGCGGCCAACGAACCGTTCATCATCGGCACCGCCACCCATGTGATGGATGGTTCGCCACAACTGGGCCGCCAGTTCCAACTGGCCAGCGAAGCGGGCATCGGCTCGTTGCGCGAGGATGCCTACTGGGCTCGCGTGGAGTTGCAGCCCGGCACATTGCAGGTCCCCGCCAGCTGGCGTGAATACCAGGACGCGCGCGTAGCCCGGAAACTGGACAACGTGGTGGTACTCGATTACGGCAACCAGTTCTACGACAACAATGCATTGCCGCGTTCGCCCCTAGTCGCCACGGCCTTTGCCAACTACGTGGACTTCGTGACCCGGGCCCTCGCCGGCACGGTCAACTTCTACGAGGTCTGGAATGAGTGGGACCAGGCCGGCCCAGGCGACCGAGCCGTCAGTGATGATTATGCAAGCCTGGTCAGGCTCACCCGCCAACAGATTCAACGCAACGACCCCAAGGCAAAGGTACTGGCCGGCGCCATCACCAGCGAGGGCCTGAACAAGGGTTTCGCCGACCGCCTGGTACAGGCCGGCCTGGCCGACCAGGTTGACGGCCTGTCCCTGCACCCCTACGTGCACTGCGCAGGCGGCCAGGACAGGACCCCGGAAAGCTGGATCAAGTGGCTGACCAGTATCGACCAGAAACTGACCCGCCTGGCTGGCAGGGCAGTACCGCTGTACCTCACCGAAATGAGCTGGCCTACCTCCAGCGAACGTTGCGGGGTGGATGAGCCGACCCAGGCCAAGTTTCTGGCCCGGGCTTTTTTCCTGGCCAAGACGCGCCCCAACATCAAGGGCATGTGGTGGTACGACCTGGTCGACGACGGCGTCGACCCTGCCGAGCGTGAACACCACTTCGGCCTGCTCAAACCCGACCTGACGCCAAAGCCAGCTTACGTGGTGCTCAAGGCCATCGCCCCGTTTCTGGCGCAGTACCAGTACGACAGTTTGAAAAGCCTCCAAGCCGATGATCTTTACCTGCTCAATTTCACCAAGGGCGATGACCAGGTGCTGGTGGCTTGGGCGGTGGGGCGGCCACGCCAAGTGAAGATCGAAGCCAACGGCCGCCAGCAAGGCTCGGTTCAGATGGTCGATACCCGCCGCCCCGAACGAGGCCGCGCCCCCGTTGGCCGGTGGCAATGCCCCAAGGCCGAAGAAGAACACTGCACCACGGTGATCACACTGGACGATTTCCCCCGAATCATCAGCCTGGGCGACGCCAGCTGGCTATTCACCCGCTGAGCAGCAAGGCCATGCCTTGAAGGACGAATCGATGGTAGTTATCAATGCTCGCTTTCTGACCCAGGAGCTGCGCGGAGTGCAGCGTTTCGCCGAGCAGATCAGCCTGGCCTTGCAAGCCCGGCGTTCGGACCTGGTATTCGTGTGCCCCGACCGTATCCAGATGCACGACAGCGCCCGGCGCCTGAACGTGCAGCCCGTGGGCCGGCGTACCGGGCACCTGTGGGAACAGCTGGACTTGCCGCGCTACCTGCATCGCCACGGCTCGCCGCTGCTGGTATCGCTGGGGGGCACTGGGCCGCTGCTGTACCGCAACCAGATCGCCACCCACCACGACATTACCTACGTGCGCCACCCGGAAAGCTACTCATGGGCCTTTCGCACCAGCTACCAGCTGATGACTCCGCTGCTGCTGCGCAACCTGAAAACCCTGATCACCGTCAGCGAGTTTTCCCGCACGGAAATCAGCGACCACTACGGCTTTCCCAAAGACCGCATCATGGTGGTGCCCAACGCCGTGGGCGACGAATTCCAACCGGGGCCGCCGGTGCAATCACGCGGTGGTTATCTGCTGGCGGTGTCCTCGCCCAGCGCGCACAAGAACTTCGCCCGGATGATCCAGGGGTTTCTGCGGCTCAAGGGCCACGGCCGTGTTCAGCTGCGCATCGTCGGGGCGGCCAACGCGATTTTCTCCGACCCCCAATTGGAACGCCTGGCCAGCAGTGACCCACGCATCCGCTTCCTGGGCCGCCTCAGCGACCAGGAATTGATCACCCAATACCAGGGCGCCGCCGCGTTCGTGTTTCCCTCACTGTACGAGGGCTTCGGCATCCCGCCCCTGGAGGCTCAGGCCTGCGGCTGCCCGGTGCTGGCCGCCAATGCCGCGTCCATGCCCGAAGTGCTGCAGTCCAGCGCGCTGTATTTCGATCCGCTGGACGTGGAGCACATCACCCAGGCCATGCACCTGGCGCTGACCAACCAGTGCATCCGCCAGCAACTGCGCACCCTGGGGCTGCACAACGTTTCACGCTTCGACTGGGAACACTCGGCGGGGCTGATCAGTGACCGCATCGACGCCTTGCTGGCCGAGCAAGCCCCCAGGCGCACCCCACTTCCGTTCAATGCCAGCATCCCCAAATAACCGCCGGGCCCAGGCCCGCCATAACAACGCGTGGTGGCACCATGAAAATCGCAATCATCCATGACTGGCTGGTGACTTATGCAGGGGCCGAGCGAGTACTGTCGGCGCTGTTGAAGATCTGGCCCGAGGCCGACCTGTTCTCGGTCATCGATTTCCTCAGCGACGAAGACCGTGCCCACCTGGGCGGCAAACACGCCCAGACCACCTTCATCCAGCACCTGCCCAAGGCCCGTACTCGGTACCAGCAGTACCTGCCGCTGATGCCCCTGGCCATCGAGCAACTGGACCTGTCGGGCTACGACCTGATCATTTCCAGCAGCCATGCCGTGGCCAAGGGCGTGCTTACCGGCCCCGACCAATTGCACATCAGCTACGTGCACTCGCCCATCCGCTACGCCTGGGACCTGCAGCACCAGTACCTGAACGAAGCAGGGCTCAACCATGGCCTCAAGAGCAAGGTGGCGCGCATGGTCCTGCATTACATGCGCATGTGGGATCAGCGCACCGCCGCCGCGGTGGACGAATTCATCGCCAACTCGCAGTTCATCGGGCGGCGGATCGACAAGGCCTACCGGCGGCCCTCCACGGTGATCTACCCGCCAGTGGACACCCACGGCTTCGACCTGCAGCCCGTCAAGCAGGAGTATTACCTGACCACCTCGCGGATGGTGCCCTACAAGCGCGTGCCGATGATCGTCGAAGCCTTCCGGGCCATGCCTGACAAGCATCTGATCGTGATCGGCGATGGGCCGGAAATGGACAAATGCCAAGCCCTGGGCGCTACCAACGTCACCCTGCTGGGCTACCAGCCCTTCAGTGCCCTGCGCGAATACCTGCGCAACGCCAAGGGCTTCGTCTTCGCCGCCGAAGAAGACTTCGGCATCAGCCCCGTGGAGGCCCAGGCATGCGGCACCCCGGTGATTGCCTTTGGCCGCGGCGGCACCCTGGAAACCGTGCACGGGCTGGATCACGACCAGCCCACCGGGGTGTTCTACCACGAGCAGAGCGTGGCCGCGATCATCGATGGGGTGCGCGAGTTCGAGTGCAACGCCCACCGCATCACGCCCCAGGCCTGCCGTGAAAACGCCGAACGGTTTTCCGAACAACGCTTCGAGCGCGAGATGCGCCAGTTCGTGGAAAGCCGCTGGAACCAGGAACACCCGCCCGTCGCGGTGCCGTCACCGGCCAGCGCCCCGCGCCTGAGCCTGGCGCCGGCATTGGCCGTCGCCGCCAAACCTTTGTGATCGGGGAGCATTGCCATGGCAAGACCGTTAAAAGGCATCCTGCAGGCCCACCAGTCGGCGCTTTCGCTGGCCCACCGGGCACTGGACATCGCCCTGATCGTTACGTGCACCCTCTGGTTCAACTGGATGTCCGGCACCCTGCACGCCAGCGACACCTGGGGCCGCCTGATGGCCATCGTGCTGGTGTTCCATTGGCTCGCCGAGTACCACCAACTGTACGGTTCGTGGCGCGGCGAGCGGGTGACCCGCGAACTGCTGCGCGTGTTCAACTACTGGGCATTGACGTTCTGCTGCCTGCTCGTGATCGATTACACGCTCAATACCGCGCAGGTCGTGCTCGACCGTAGCCTGATGGCCTGGTTCATGCTCGTGCTATTCGCCCTGTGCGGCTACCGGCTGCTGATTCGCAGCACCCTGCAGGCCTTGCGCCGGCGGGGCTTCAACACCCGCACGGTAGCCATCGTCGGCACCGGGCAGATCGGCGAGCGGCTGGCTTACTCCATCACCGCCGCGCCCTGGATGGGCCTTCACCTGCTGGGGTTCTATGACGACGAACCGCAACAGATGGCCCTGGACGAACTGGGCAAGCGCCTGCCGGTGCTGGGCAACCTGGACCAGCTGGTACTGGACGCCCGCGCCGGGCGTATCGACAAGGTCTACATCACCCTGGCCATGAGCTGCGAGCCGTCGCTGTGCAACCTGGTCAAGGGCCTGAGCGACACCACCGCTTCGGTGTACCTGATACCTGATGTGTTCATGTTCGACCTGCTGCACGCCCGCAGCGAGAGCATCAACGGCCTGACCAGCATCAGCCTGGTCGACACCCCCATGGATGGCTCCAGCCAGCTGGTCAAGCGCTTCGAGGACGTGATTGTCAGCAGCCTGATCCTCGCGGTCATCGCCGTGCCCATGGTGCTGATCGCGCTGGGGATCAAAATCACCTCGCGCGGCCCCGTGTTTTTCCGCCAGACGCGCTATGGTTTAGATGGAAGGCCGATCATGGTCTGGAAGTTCCGCAGCATGACGGTCCAGGAAAATGGCCATGAAGTCCGTCAAGCCAGTCGCAATGACTGTCGCGTGACCCCATTCGGGGCATTTCTGCGGCGGACATCGCTGGACGAGTTGCCCCAGTTCTTCAACGTGCTGCGTGGTGACATGTCCATCGTCGGCCCGCGCCCCCATGCAGTGGCGCACAACGAGCAGTACCGCAAGCAGGTCAATTGCTACATGTTGCGGCATAAGGTCAAGCCCGGCATCACCGGCTGGGCGCAAGTCAATGGATGGCGCGGGGAGACCACGACCTTGGACAAAATGCAGAAGCGCATCGAATTCGACCTGGACTACATCGAACACTGGTCTGTGTGGCTGGACCTGAAAATCATCGCACTGACCCTGTTCAAGGGCTTTATCCACAAAAACGCGTTTTGATCCTATAAGACCCATCGATGGAGAAAACTGCTTTCTCCAAGGAAGACTTTGCCATGAAGCGATCGTTACTCGGTGTACTGCTCATCACTGCATTGGTCCAGGGCTGCGCCTTCGCGCCTGGGCAACACATGACCCCTGACGATGTGCAGGACAAGGACACCGGACCGGTGACCGTGGTGCCCATCACGTCCACCAGCGTCAACCAGCAGAAAGTCATTTACCAGGCCCAGCCTGTACCCGCCACCCTGACGGGGTACCGGCCCGGTGACTACCGCATCGGCCCAGGCGACAACCTGATCATCACCGTATGGGAACACGCTGAGCTCAACTCGCCCAGCGCCCAGACCCAGGTAGAGGCCAGTGCCCGGGTCGTGCGCCTGGATGGCACGCTGTACTACCCCTACATCAACTCGATCAAGGCCGGTGGCCTTACCGTGCCGGAGTTTCGCGCCAACCTGCAGAAGGCCCTGGGGCAATACCTGACCGGCGCCCAGGTGGACGTGAATATCCAGAAATATGACAGCCAGAAGGTCATCATCTCCGGAGCGGTGAAAAATCCTGGCCCACAATCGCTGACCAACATTCCGCTGAACCTGGTGGATGCCATCAGCCGCGCGGGGGGCGAGTCTTCGGATGCCAACCTGGCCAACCTGATCCTCAAACGCGACGGCCATGAATACGTCATGGACATCGATACCCTCAACCGCACCAACTCCCGGCTCAACGAAATCTACCTGAAGGATGGCGACCAACTGCACCTGGGCAACGACCACGCCAACAAGATTTACGTGCTGGGCGAAGTACAGAAGCCGCAGGTCATGAACTACGGCACCAGCACCTTCAACCTGATGGAAGCGCTGGGCAACGCCGGCGGCATCAGCCAGGAAACCGCCAACGCCGAGGCTATCTACGTGATCCGCGGTGCCCAGGCCAACAATGGCCAGCCAGCCACGGTGTTCTACCTGAATGCCAAGAAGCCCACGGCGTTCCTGCTGGCGCGCCAGTTTGACCTGCGCACCTCTGACGTGGTGTTCGTGGGCCCGGCGAACATCACCCGCTGGAACCGCTTCATCAGCCAACTGCTGCCGTCGGCAACGGTGGTCGGCACTACCGCGGCCTTCAACCACAACTGAGGCCCCCCGTTCGCTGTAGCAGCTTGTCGCGCAACCTCAAAAAAAGCCCTCCGGCCGCCCGGCGGGCTTTTTGCGTTATATCCCCCGGCCAAACTTCCGCTAGCATTAGCCTGACATTGCTTTGCCAACGGAACCGTCATGCAGGATGTAGCCCCCCCGGAATTCGCCTCGCTGGAGTTGGAAAACGGCCTGCGCGTGCAATTGCGCCACGACCCCCGCCTCAAACGCGCCGCCGCGGCCCTGCGGGTCGCCGCCGGAAGCCATGACGTGGACCCCGCCTGGCCCGGGCTCGCGCACTTCCTGGAACACCTGTTCTTTCTCGGCACTGCGCGCTATCACGACGAACAGGCACTGATGCCGTTCGTCCAGCGCCACGGCGGGCAACTGAACGCCAGTACCCGCGAGCGCACCACCGACTTCTTTTTCGAACTCCCGGTTGAATCCTTTCCTGGGGCCTTGGACCGGTTATGCGAAATGCTTGCCCAGCCCAGGCTCGATCGCGAATACCAATTGCGCGAACGCGAAGTGCTGCACGCCGAATTCATCGCCTGGTCTCGCGACCCGCAGGCGCGCCATCAGCAATGGCTGACCGCGCCTCTTTCCGCCAACCACCCGCTGCGTGCCTTCCATGCCGGCAACCGCTATAGCCTGCCGGTGCCGCGCCAGGCCTTCCAACAGCACTTGCTGGCCTTTTACCAAGGGTTCTACCACAGCGGGCAAATGACCCTGAGCCTGGCTGGGCCGCAACCCCTGGAAGAACTGCACGCCCTGGCCACCAAGTCGGGGGGGCAACTGCCCGCGGGTCAGCCCCGGATTCGCCCGCCTTGCCCTCCGCTACTTGATGCGCCCTGGCAGCCGCTGCCGCCTGAAGATGAAACGCGCTTGAACCTGGTGTTCGCCTGCCAGGACATACCCGGGGATAGCGCCCCGGCGGTGGACTTCCTGGCCACATGGCTTGCCTCCACCCAACCGGGCGGCCTGCTGGCCGAGCTGCAACGCCGGGAGCTGGTCGAAGCGGTGAGCCTGGTGCCGCTGTATCAGTTCGACGGCCAAGTAGTGCTCAATATCGAATTCAAGCTCACTGCCACAGGTCAGCAGCCGCGGCGCACCATCACCGAGTTGTGCCTGGACTGGCTGGAGTTTTTCCAGTCCCATGACGACTGGCAGGGGTTGCGCGAGGAATATCAGCTGCTACGCCAGCGCCGCCAACTGGTCAGTACAGCGCTGCAACTGGCCCGCCATGACAGTGAACACTTCGGCCAAGGCAATGCGCTGGCGCTCGCGCCCCCGGCGCTGAGCGCCTTGCGGGCCCTGCTCGGGCAGATGCGCGGCGACACTATCCTGCACCAACCGCTGGCCGCGCTGCGCGCCGACACCGGGGTGAAATGGCGTTTGCCCCAACGTAACCGTTTCCTGCGCCCCAGCCGGCGCCCGGCACAGCCCGTGGCACGGCCTGCCTGCCTGGACAGCATCGACACGGCGCAACCGGCCAGCCACGAAGGCTGTGTGTACCTGCGTTGGCGGGTCAAGTCGGCGCAGCGCAGCGGGCTATGGCGGTTGCTGGACCATAACTTGCTCAAGCTGCGCGAAGAAGCCAGCCAGGCGGGCGTGCAGTTAAGCTTCAGCAGCCTCGGCGACCACTGGCAACTGCGCCTTTGCGGCGTGCAGGAGCCCCTGGCGGCACTGGTGGAGCAAGCGCTGGAAAACCTCACCCAGCCAAGCCCTGAAGTGTGGCGCCAGGCCGCGCAGCTCAATGCCCCGGCAGCCTTGATACCCATCCGTGAATTACTTCAGCGCCTGCCTGAACACAGCCTGGGGTATTACCAGACGCCGCTGCGTGGTCGTGATGAGCACCTGCAACCGGCCATGCTCCAGCGCCTGTGGAGCGAGGCGCGGTGGGATGGCATGACGCTGGGCTTAAGCCCGAGCGTGGCCCAGGCGCTCAATGCGGTGTTGCTGAAAATGCCTGGGCGCCAGGACACGGCCTTGTGCCAGCCGCCCTTGCCATTGCATGGCCGTACCTGGAGCCAGGTGGCCACCGACTCCAACGAGCAGGCCCTGCTGCTGTTCTGCCCCACTGCAGGCGACCAGATCATCGACCAGGCCGCCTGGCAGATGCTTGCCCAACTCAGCCAGGCAGCCTTCTACCGGCGCATGCGGGTCGAACTGCAACTGGGCTATGCGGTGTTCAGCGGCTTTCGCCAGGTAGCCGGGCGCTCCGGGCTGCTGTTCGGCGTGCAATCGCCCAGCACCTCCATGGCTGACATCCTGGAACATGTGCAGGTCTTCCTGCACACCCTGCCAGGGCTGATACGCGCCTGCTCCGGGCCAGCCCTGGCCAATGAATGCCGGGACCTGGCTGCACGTACCAGCCTTGCCGACATGGAGCTGGGCCTGGCGGCCGACAGCCTGTGGCAAGCGCGGCTGGCGGGCCACTCGTCCGATTTCATCGACCAATTGCGCAAGGCGTTCGGGCGCCTGCGCACCGATATCCTGCTGCACGCCGCCCAACAGCTGCTGGAGGCTCAAGCTGGCTGGTTATGCCTGGCCAACCAGCCCCCTGTGGACACAACCTGGCAAGTGGCGCAATGATCATTACGCAGGCTGTAACGAGCTTTCTCAGCTTGAAGAATGCAATTTAACGTTTCAGTACACTGGAATTTAGTAACATAGTGCCCTAAGCATTGCGAACATCTCCCCCGGGGGTGGTTCCGATGTGATGTACCGGCACCACTTCCATCCATCACCCAGAAGGAGTCATCCTATGTGGACCAAACCAGCTTACACCGACCTGCGCATCGGCTTTGAAGTCACCATGTACTTCGCCAGCCGTTGATTTTTATCGCAGTACAGCGCCTCGGTCAGCCGGGGCGTTTTTATTTTTGAAGTCAGACACAGGCCTGCCATGTACATCCAGATTCTAGGCTCCGCTGCCGGTGGCGGTTTCCCCCAGTGGAACTGCAACTGCGTCAACTGCAAGGGCTACCGCGACGGCACCTTGAACGCCAAGGCGCGCACCCAGTCATCCATCGCTCTGTCCGACGACGGGGTCAATTGGGTGCTGTGCAATGCTTCGCCGGATATCCGCGCGCAGCTGCAAGGCTTCGCCCCCATGCAGCCGGCCCGCGCCCTGCGCGATACCGGCATCAGCGCCATCGTGCTGCTGGACAGCCAGATCGACCACACCACCGGCCTGCTCAGCCTGCGCGAAGGCTGCCCGCATCAGGTATGGTGCACCGACATGGTCCACCAGGACCTGACCACCGGTTTCCCGCTGTTCAACATGCTCAGCCACTGGAACGGCGGCCTGCAATGGAACCGTATCGAGCTGGAGGGCACCTTTACCATCCCGGCCTGCCCGAACCTGCGCTTCACCCCGTTCCCACTGCGCAGCGCGGCGCCGCCGTATTCGCCGCACCGCTTCGACCCCCACCCGGGCGACAACCTGGGGCTGCGCGTGGAAGACCTGCGCACCGGCGGCAAGCTGTTCTACGCGCCGGGCCTGGGCCAGGTGGATGACACCCTGCTGGGCCACATGGCCGACGCCGACTGCCTGCTGGTGGACGGCACGCTGTGGGACGATGATGAAATGCAACGCCGTGGCGTTGGTACCCGTACCGGCCGGGAAATGGGCCACCTGTGCCAGAACGGCCCTGGCGGCATGCTCGAGGTGCTGGACGGTTTGAGCAAGCCGCGCAAGGTGCTGATCCACATCAACAACACCAACCCGATCCTCGACGAAGACTCGCCCGAGCGCGCCGAAGTGGTCCGCCGTGGCGTCGAAGTGGCCTACGACGGCATGAGCATCGAGCTGTAGGAGTGTGAGCATGACTGACACCAAGGCAATGTCCCCCGCCGAATTCGAGCAGGCCCTGCGGGCCAAGGGCGCCTACTACCACATCTACCACCCCTACCACGTGGCGATGTACGAAGGCCGCGCCACCCGCGAGCAGATCCAGGGCTGGGTGGCCAACCGGTTCTACTACCAGGTCAACATCCCCATGAAGGATGCGGCGATCCTGGCCAACTGCCCGGACCGCGAAGTGCGCCGCGAGTGGATTCAGCGGCTGCTGGACCACGATGGTGCTCCCGGCGAAGACGGCGGCATCGAAGCCTGGCTGCGCCTGGGCCAGGCCGTGGGGTTGGACCCCGACCAACTGCGCTCCCAGGAACTGGTGTTGCCCGGCGTACGCTTTGCCGTGGACGCCTACGTCAACTTCGCCCGGCGTGCCAGCTGGCAGGAGGCGGCCAGCAGCTCGCTGACCGAGCTGTTCGCCCCGCAGATCCACCAGTCGCGCCTGGACAGCTGGCCGCAGCACTACCCCTGGATCGACCCGGCCGGCTACGAATACTTCCGCACCCGCCTGGGCCAGGCCCGTCGAGATGTGGAACATGGCCTGGCCATTACCTTGCAGCACTACACCACGGCTGAAGGCCAGCAGCGCATGCTGGAGATTCTGCAGTTCAAACTGGACATCCTGTGGACCATGCTCGACGCCATGACCATGGCCTACGAGCTGAAACGTCCGCCCTACCACAGCGTTACCGACCAGCGTGTCTGGCACAAGGGGATCGCTTTATGAGTCTCGACCGCAACCTGACGCCCACGTGGCGCCCCGGCTATCGTTTCCAGTACGAGCCCGCGCAGAAAGGCCATGTGCTGCTCTATCCTGAAGGGATGATCAAGCTCAACGACAGCGCCAGCGCCATCGGCGGCCTGATCGATGGCCAGCGCAGCGTCGCCGCCATCATCGCCGAACTGGACAAGCAGTTCCCTGGCGTACCCGAGCTCGGTGACGATATCGAGCAATTCATGGAGGTCGCTCGTGCAGAGCACTGGATCGAACTTGCCTGAGCTGCCGGCCACGCCTGCGGTCGGCCTGCCCTTGTGGCTGCTGGCCGAGCTGACCTACCGCTGCCCGTTGCAGTGCCCGTACTGCTCCAACCCCCTGGACTTCGCGGCCCAGGGCAAGGAACTGACGACCGAGCAATGGTTCAAGGTATTTCGTGAAGCCCGGGAAATGGGCGCTGCGCAAATAGGTTTCTCCGGCGGCGAACCGCTGGTGCGCCAGGACCTCGCCGAGCTGATCCGCGAGGCCCGCCAGCTGGGGTTCTACACCAACCTGATTACCTCGGGCATTGGCCTGACCGAACAGAAAATCGCCGACTTCAAGACGGCTGGCCTGGATCATATCCAGATCAGCTTCCAGGCCAGCGACGAACAGGTGAACAACCTGCTGGCCGGTTCGAAGAAAGCTTTCAAGCAGAAGCTTGAAATGGCCCGCGCCGTGAAAGCCCATGGCTACCCCATGGTGCTGAACTTCGTTACCCACCGGCACAACATCGACAAGATCGACCGCATCATCGAGCTGTGCATTGCCCTGGAAGCCGACTTCGTCGAGCTCGCCACCTGCCAGTTCTACGGCTGGGCCGAACTCAACCGCCTGGGCTTGCTGCCCACCAAGGAACAGCTGGTGCGGGCCGAACGCATCACCAATGAATACCGGGAAAAGCTGGCGGCCGAAGGTAACCCCTGCAAGCTGATCTTTGTCACCCCGGACTACTACGAGGAACGCCCCAAGGCCTGCATGAACGGCTGGGGCAGCATCTTCCTCACGGTGACCCCCGATGGTACCGCGCTGCCTTGTCATGGCGCACGGCAGATGCCGATCCAGTTCCCCAATGTGCGCGAGCACAGCATGCAGCACATCTGGTACGAGTCGTTCGGGTTCAACCGCTTCCGCGGCTATGACTGGATGCCCGAGCCGTGCCGCTCCTGCGACGAGAAAGAAAAGGACTTCGGTGGCTGTCGTTGCCAGGCATTCATGCTGACCGGCGATGCCAGTAATGCCGACCCTGTGTGCAGCAAATCCGCGGACCACGGGATCATTCTCAAGGCCCGCGAAGAATCCGAGACTGCCACTCAGACGATCGAACAACTGGCCTTCCGAAATGAACGAAACTCGAGAATCATCGCAAAAGCCTGACCTGTTCAGCGCCGCCCAGGCTGTGGCCGCCGGCACCGACTTCGCCGAACTGAAAGTCGGCCCCGCCGGCCTGTTCTGGAACGAATTCCGCCCCCAGGACGCCGCGTGCCGCATCTGGCACTGGCACGCCGGCCAGGCCCGCTGCCTGACGCCCGACGGCTTCAGCGTGCGCAGCCGGGTGTATGAATACGGTGGGGGTTCATTCTGCCTCGCAACGGGCGGGCTGGTGTTCGTCAATGAAAGCGACCAGCAGCTCTACACCCAGGCAACCGACGGCACGGCCCCGCGCCAGCTGACTGCCGGCCAGTACCGCTACGGCGATGTGCAGTCGGCCGGTGAGCGTGTCCTGGCTGTGGAGGAAAGTCACGAACCCGAGCAGGTAATGCACCGCCTGGTCAGCATCGCCTTGGCTGATGGCCAGCGCCAGGTGCTGGCCGAAGGCGCCGATTTCTATGCCTCCCCGACCTTGAGCGGCGATGGCCAGCGCCTGGCCTGGATCGAGTGGAGCCGGCCTCACCAACCCTGGACCAGCACCCGCCTGCTGACCGCGCGGCGGCTGGCGCCTGGCGAATGGAGCACCCCGCTTCAGGTGAACAGTGCCGCTGAGCAGTCACTGCAGCAGCCACGCTTCGATGCCCAGGGGCGTCTGCACTGCCTGTCCGATCTCGATGGCTACTGGCAACCGTGGGCCGAGACCGACCACGGCTGGGCCGCGTTGCCTGCATCGTCCGCTGACCATGCCGGCGCCCCGTGGCAACTGGGCGCGTGCACGTGGCTGCCACTTGCCGACGGGCACTGGCTGGCCACCTGGTTCGACGATGGTTTTGCGCGGCTGGGCATTTGCGCGCGTGACGGCAAGGTCGAGGACTACAGCGGTGAATACACCCGTTTCCGCAGCCTGGCGCTGGATGACAATAGCCTTTATGCCATAGCCGCCTCGGCCACTTGCCCGCCTGCCGTGATCGCCATCGACCGCCACAGCCGCCAGGCACGTATCCTGGCCGGTGGCGTGTTGCCGTTGCCCGCCGCGCAGGTCAGCCGCCCGCAACCGCTGCGCTATGCCAGCGGCGACGGCCATGCCCATGGTTTCTTCTACCCGGCCATGAACGGCGACAGCCAGCCACCGTTGGTCGTGTTCATCCACGGCGGTCCCACCTCTGCCTGCTACCCGGTGTTCGACCCGCGCATCCAGTACTGGGCCCAGCGCGGCTTCGCCGTGGCCGACCTCAACTACCGTGGCAGCAGCAGCCACGGCCGCGCTTACCGCCAGGCCCTGCACTTGCGCTGGGGTGAAGCCGACGTGGAAGACGCCTGCGCGGTGGTCCGCCACCTGGCGGATCGCGGCCTGATCAATCCCGACCAGGCGTTCATCCGCGGCGGCAGCGCGGGGGGCTACACCACCCTGTGCGCGCTGGCGTTCCACGATGTGTTCCGCGCAGGCGCCAGCCTGTATGGCGTCAGCGACCCGCTGGCGCTGGCCAAGGCCACCCACAAATTCGAAGGCGACTACCTGGACTGGCTGATCGGCGACCCGCAACGTGACGAAGCCCGCTATCGCGAGCGCACGCCGCTGTTCCACGCCAGCAACATCAAGGCCCCGGTCATCTTTTTCCAAGGCGAACTGGATGCCGTGGTGGTCCCCCAGCAAACGCGCGACATGCTCAAGGCTCTGCACGACAACGGCCTTCCGGCTGAAGCGCACTTCTACCCTGAAGAACGCCATGGCTTTCGCCAGGCAGCGAACCTGGCGCATGCCCTGGAACAGGAGTGGAAGTTTTACCGGCGGGTGATCGAAGCCTAGGGTCTGTATGAAATGTATTCCAGCGAAGCCCAGGCAAGGCGAAAACAGGCGAGGAAGCGGAGTTTACGTGTTGTAAATGAGCATTCCGAGCCTGTTTTCACCGCAGCATGGCCGAGTTGGGATGCATTTCGTACAGAGCCTAGGGCAGGCGGTGCTCAGCCAATCTTCAAGGTCACGGGCTTGCCGATCCGGCTGAGCATATCGATGAGGCGGTTACCGTTTGGCGATGATGTAAACCGCATGCACGATTCCGGGGATGTAGCCGCACAGGGTCAGCAGGATGTTGAGCCAGAACGCCCCGCCAAAACCGACTTGCAGGAAAACGCCCAGCGGTGGCAACAGAATGGCGACGATGATGCGGATGAAGTCCATGGTACGGCTCCTGGAGATTGATACCTGATTGACATCACTGCTACCGAAGTCGTTCCACCGAATTCCAGCGTTGGCGGTGTGGGACTGGCGGGCCCCTTCCCGAGCTTCGCCCGGTCTCACAGGGTTGCCACGGTCCGCTGCTACGAGGGATTTATTGAGGGCAAAAGAAAACCCCGCCGAAGCGGGGTTTTTCAGACTGTATCCTGACATCCATTTCGGCCCACCGTCCTGTGGCGGGTTCCTTACGTGTCCGTGTTCTGCTTGGCGCTTCCTGCGCGACGTCCATGGAGCAATATTACCCATGGATCCGACCTGCCGGTATCGCCGAACGCCACCGCGCAATGTAGGAAATTGCTTACATTCTAGAACTGCTCCGCATCGAGCAGAAACAGCGATTCACTGCCCGCCTTCACCGCCGTGGTCAACGAGTGGATGCGCGGCAACAGCCGGGCGAAATAGAAGCGCGCGGTACCCAGTTTGCTGGCATAAAAGTCTTCCTGCCCCTCCTTGCCCAGCGCAGCCTTGGCCATCAGCGCCCACATGTACGCGTAGGCGGTGTAACCGAACACATGCAGATACTCCACCGACGCCGCGCCAATTTCGTTGGGGTCATTCTTGACCCTGTCCAGCAGCCAGGCAGTGAGCTCATCCAGGTTCGTCAGCGCGGCGTCGAGCGGCTGGGTGAATTCGCCCAGGGCAGGTGCCGCGGTCTTGATGAAGTGACGAATCTCATCGGCGAACAGCTGATAGAACGCGCCGCCACTGCCGATGACCTTGCGCCCCACCAGGTCCAGCGCCTGGATACCATTGGTACCTTCGTAGATCTGGGTAATGCGCACGTCGCGCACCAGCTGCTCCTGGCCCCATTCACGAATGAAGCCGTGGCCGCCGAACACCTGCTGGCCATGCACAGCCGTTTCCAGGCCCAGGTCGGTCAGAAATGCCTTGGCCACCGGGGTCAACAGTGCCACCAGATCCTCGGCGCGCTTGCGGGTGGCGGGGTCTTCGCTGTACTTGGCGGTGTCGAGTTGCAGGGCCACGTAAGTGGAGAATGCCCGCCCCCCCTCGTTGCAGGCCTTCATGGTCAGCAGCATGCGGCGCACGTCCGGGTGCACGATGATCGGGTCGGCGACCTTGTCCTTGGCCTTGGGGCCGGTGGGCGAGCGGCTCTGCAGGCGGTCGCGCGCGTATTCGACCGCGTTCTGGTACGAGCGCTCGGCCGAGGCCAGGCCTTGGATACCGACCCCCAGGCGCTCGTAATTCATCATGGTGAACATGGCTGCCAGGCCCTTGTTCGGCTCGCCCACCAGGTAACCCACGGCGGCGTCGAAGTTCATCACGCAGGTGGCGGAGGCCTGGATGCCCATTTTGTGCTCGATGGAGCCGCAGCTCACGATGTTGCGCGCCCCCAGGCTGCCGTCGGCATTGACCATGAACTTGGGGACCAGGAACAGCGAAATGCCCTTTGGCCCGGCTGGCGCGTCCGGCAGCTTGGCCAGCACCAGGTGGATAATGTTTTCGGTGAGGTCATGCTCGCCGCCGGTAATGAAGATCTTGGTACCGCTGACTTTGTAGCTGCCGTCGGCCTGGGGCTCGGCCTTGGTGCGGATGATGCCCAGGTCGGTACCGGCGTGGGCTTCGGTCAGGCACATGGAGCCTGCCCAGGTACCGGCGTACATGTTGGGCAGGTAAATGGCCTTGAGTTCTTCGCTGGCATGGGCATTGAGCGACAGGCACGCGCCGGCCGTCAGCATCGGGTACAGGCCGAACGCCAGGCTGCTGGAGTTGACCATTTCCTCCACTTGGGCAGATACAGCCTTGGGCATGCCCATGCCGCCATAGTGCGGGTCGCCGCCCACCCCAACCCAGCCGCCTTCGGCGTAGGTCTGGTAGGCCTGAGGGAAACCTTGCGGGGTAGTCACCACGGTGTCTTTCCAGTGGCAGCCTTCCTCGTCCGAGGCGCGGTTCAGGGGCGCGATGCTGCGGCTGGTGACCTTGCCCGCCTCTTCGAGGATCGCCTCGACCGTCTCGGCGTCGACCACTTCGGCCAGGGCCGGCAGCTGCGCCCACAGGCTGGCGACATCGAAAACTTCATTGAGGACGAAGCGCATATCGCGCAGGGGCGCTTTGTAGTCAGCCATGGCAACCTCGCAAAAAGGAGTGGGGACAGAGGAGAAATCCAGTGTACCCCAACAACTTTTGCGACACATAGGGTCGTCATGTGACTGAAGAGTCATAACTGGTCACCCGCGAAATGTCATCAGGCGGCAGCGTTGCGCACTGCACCCCTGCGATTCTGGCCGTAGCCCATCACGCAGTTACGCCCCGCGCCCTTGGCGCTATACAGCGCTTCGTCGGCCGATTTGAGCACTTGCTCCGGGGTGCGGTGGTCCACCAACCGCTCGGCGACCCCAATGCTGATGGTCACCGACACGGCGGAGGCCCCAGGCCCTGAGCGGCGCTGGCGGCCCTGCTTGTCATCCTGGGGGCGGTTCTCGGGGTTGCGCAGCTGTATGGAGTAGTTGGCGATGACCTCGCGGATGGCTTCCAGGTGCGGCATGCACTCTTCCATGGTCTTGCCGGCAAACACCAGGGCGAACTCCTCCCCCCCATAGCGGTAGGCGCGCCCGCCACCGGTGACCTTGCCCAGCTTGCTGGCCACCAGGCGCAGCACCTGGTCTCCTACGTCGTGCCCATGGGTGTCGTTGAATTTCTTGAAATGGTCGACGTCGGTCATCGCCAGCACATAGTTGCGCCCCAGGCGCTGCATGCGCTCGTTCAGCGCACGGCGCCCGGGCAGGCCGGTGAGCTCGTCACGGAAGGCCATCTGGTAAGCCTCGTGGGCCACCGCCGCGGCAATCATCAGCATTACCTGGCTGCACATGATGTTCAGGGTAAAAGGCAGGATGAATGTCTTGGGCAGCATCCAGAACAGGCCTGTCAAACCCACCACCTGCGCCGCGTGAAGCGGCCGCGGTTCTCGCAGGTATTGCACCACCAGCAGCAGGAAGGCCAGAAAGAACATCGGGTAGGCCAACTGGATCAGGCTCATCCACTGGCCGTGCAAAGACGGCCAACGTATCTCCGCCAGCCAGTTGAGCAACGGCACCGGGAAACTCTGTTCAAGGCCCAGCGCGGTGCTGCCCACCGCCAGCAGCACCGCGAAGCGGGCCACCATGTCCTGAAACAGGTGCGTGCGCTCCTGCCAGGCGCCGAACAAGCCGAACAGCACCGGCAACAGCAGGCAGCACAGATGGAACACCACAGCGGCATCTTCACGCACCCGGCCGTTGTCGCGGTAGAAGTCGGTCTGGGTGTCCAGCAGGAAATAGGCGATGTACACCGTGACCATCAGAAACAGCTCGCGCTGGCGGCGGTAGACCGCACAGTAGGCGCCGCCGAGCAGCAGCACCAAGGTGGGCAGCACGTTGAACAGAGAGGTGAAGAAGACGTTCAGGTCTCTTACGTAGGCAGCCGCCAACCCCGCGAGCAATAACAGCAGCGACGGCAGGAAATGGCTGATTCGAAAAGCGGATAAACGCAGCAAAAGGGTGGGGTCCGATACGATGGCAAGGTCATGGCATTGTGCCTGCAACTGTATCGGCCATTGTTACGAATGCTTAATGATTAAACTCGATTTATTGGCGCCAATTAATCATTTCTTCCATGAAAAAACCGCTACCCGAGGGCAGCGGTTTTTTTAGCGCAGCGGCAAACCTCAGTAGCTGAGGCCGAAGTGCTCTTCGTTCATGTCCATCAGGTTGTTGGCACCCGACAGAATGGCCGCCACGTGGGTGCGGGTACGCGGCAGGATGCGCTGGAAGTAGAAGCGCGCGGTCTGCAGTTTGGCAGTGTAGAATGCCTCTTCGCTGGTACCAGCCGCCAGCTTCTCGGCCGCCAGGCGCGCCATGTCGGCCCAGAAGTAGGCCAGGCAGGCGTAGCCGGAGTACATCAGGTAGTCCACCGAGGCAGCACCCACTTCCTCACGGTCCTTCATGGCCGCCATGCCGATCTTCATGGTCAGCTCGCCCCACTCTTTGTTCAACTGGGCCAGTGGCGTCACGAATTCATTGACCGCTTCCTGGCCTTCGTTGGCCTGGCAGAACTTGTGGACGATCTTGGTGAAGCCCTTCAGTGCCTCGCCCTGGGTCATCAGCACCTTGCGACCCAGCAGGTCCAGGGCCTGGATGCCGGTGGTGCCTTCGTACAGCATGGAGATGCGGCTGTCGCGAACGTTCTGCTCCATGCCCCACTCGGCGATGAAGCCGTGGCCGCCATAGATCTGCACACCGTGGTTGGCGGCTTCGAAGCCCACTTCGGTCATGAAGGCCTTGGCGATCGGGGTCATGAAGGCCAGCAGCGCGTCGGCCTTTTTCTTCTCTTCTTCGTCGGTGCCGTACTTGACGATATCCACCTGCTTGGCAGTGAAGTAGACCATGGCGCGAGTACCTTCGGCGAAGGCTTTCATGGTCAGCAGCATGCGGCGTACATCGGGGTGCACGATGATCGGGTCGGCAGCCTTGTCGGGCGCTTTCGGACCGGTCAGCGAACGCATCTGCAGGCGGTCGCGGGCGTATTTCAAGCCACCCTGGAACGCCACCTCGGCATGGGCCAGGCCTTGCAGCGCGGTGCCCAGGCGAGCGGTGTTCATGAAGGTGAACATGCAGTTCAGGCCCTTGTTCGCCGGGCCGATCAGAAAGCCGGTGGCGGCGTCGAAGTTCATCACGCAGGTGGCGTTGCCGTGAATGCCCATCTTGTGTTCGATGGAGCCGCAGGTCACTGCGTTGCGCTCGCCCAGGCTGCCATCGGCATTGGGTACGAACTTGGGCACGATGAACAGCGAAATGCCCTTGGTGCCAGCCGGTGCGTCAGGCAGGCGAGCCAGCACGATATGGATGATGTTGTCGGCCATGTCGTGTTCACCGGCCGAGATGAAGATCTTGGTGCCAGTGACTTTGTAGGAGCCATCGGCCTGGGGCTCGGCCTTGGTACGCAGCATGCCCAGGTCGGTACCGCAGTGCGGCTCGGTCAGGCACATGGTGCCGGTCCATTCACCGGACACCAGCTTGGTCAGGTAGGCGTTCTGCTGTTCGGGCGTGCCGTGCTCGGAAATGGTGTTCATCGCACCATGGGACAGGCCGGGGTACATGCCCCACGACCAGTTGGCCTCGCCGACCATTTCGCTCACCGCCAGGCCCAGCGATTCGGGCAGGCCCTGGCCGCCATGGGCAGCGTCGTGGGCCAGGCTTGGCCAGCCGCCTTCGACGAACTGCTTGTAGGCGGCCTTGAAGCCGGTCGGCGTCTTCACGCCCGACTCGCTCCAGGTGCAGCCCTCGGTGTCACCCACCCTGTTCAACGGCGCCAGCACCTGCTCACAAAACTTCGCGCCTTCCTCGAGAATGGCGTCGACCATGTCCGGGGTAGCGTCCTGGCAAGCCGGCAGGCTTTGATAGTGCGCTTCATAACCAAGCAGTTCGTCACGTACGAAGCGAATATCACGCAAGGGGGCCTTGTAGTCAGGCATAGCGATAAACCTCTGCTGATGAAACAGGAATGTGTGACCGCAACAGGCCAACTCGCGATTGTCGGCTCTCTGTCAAACAGGTGTTTGAAACATACGTTTACGCTGAAAAGTTGTCAAGCGTCGTTCACCCCAGACTACACCCGGTGTGCGACGAATGCGCGCAGGCGAACGCGCCACACGCCAGTAAAGGTGTGGTGAATAGGGAAGGATCAGCAAGCGAAGGGGAGGTAATGACCGCTGGAGGGCGCCGTGTGGGAGCTGGCTTGCCAGCTCCGGAAAATCAGGCGTAGGTGTCGATCAGGGTGCCGAGGGTTTCGTTGGCGGCTTGGGTCACTTTCAGCCCGGCTTCGACTTCCAGTTTGCCTTGGGTCAGTTCCACGGCGCTGCCAGCCAGGTCTTGTTGGCTGCGGTCTACCGACAGCACCTGCTGGGCCTGCAGGTTGGTGGACTGGTTGCTCACCGCCGGGCGGTCCACCGAGTTGCTGGCAATCTGGCTGGCGGCCTGGTCGACACGATTGAGGCCATTCTGCACGGCGCTCAGGCCTGCGTAATAGGCGCTGCCCCCTGAGATTTGCATGGTCGAGCTCCGAAGGACGGATAGGTAATGGCCATTATTGAAGCAGAACGTGTCAAGAAATACACGTCAAAAACCCTAATGGCACATTGCCTATTCCATAGCCAAAGCTAATCCAGCAGGTCCAGCTGCAGGTGTTCGGCGACCATCGCTGCGGAGATACCCTTGAGCCGCGGCACCCGGCCCAGGCAAGGCGCGGGCAGGCATTCGGCCAGGGTTGCGAGGTTTTCTTCAAGCCGGGACGTGCGCCCGTCGATGACGTTGGCCACCCACCCGGCCAGTTGCAGCCCGTCCCGGGCAATGGCCTCGGCGGTGAGCAGCGCGTGGTTGATGCAGCCAAGCCGCACGCCCACCACCAGAATCACCGGCAGTTTCAGGGCCATGGCCAGGTCGGACAAGTTGGCCTGCCCGGACAGCGGCACGCGCCAGCCACCCGCCCCCTCGATCAGGGTGAAGTCCGCCCCGTGAGCCAGAATATCGCGCATCGGCGCCAGCAAGCCGGGTACGCTCAGTGCCACGCCCGCTTCACGAGCCGCCAGGTGCGGGGCAATGGGCGGTTCGAAGGCGACCGGGTTGACCTGCTCGTAAGGCAACTGCAGTGAGCTTTCAGCGATCAATGCCAGGGCATCGGCATTACGCAAGCCCCGGGGCGTTAGCTCGCAACCGGAAGCGACCGGCTTGGCCCCCAGAGTGCTGAGGCCGTTCAGGCGCGCTGCATGCAACAGGCCGGCGGCGATCGTGGTCTTGCCGACATCGGTATCGGTGCCGGCGATAAAGTAGGCTCGCCCCATCTCAGTTCCCTCCCTCCAGCGGTTTGCGCAGTACCGCGTAGACCACTTGATAAGTGGCCGGCAAGCCTCGCGGCTGGCGGAATTGCTCGTAAGCCTGCAACAACCCGGTCATGCGTGCGCGCCCGGTCAACCCGCCCGGGCGGCCCGGGTTGAGGTTGTGCGCACCCAATGCCTTGAGTTCATGGGTCAACCCACGCACATCAGGGTAGTACAACACATGAGGAAGCTGTTCCAGGCCCAGCACATCCAGGCCGCTACCATCACACAGGCGCTGGTAATCCTCGAAATGCCGGAAGCGGTTGACGTGAACCATGCCGTCCACGGCTTGCCAGCTTTCGCGCAATTCGCGCAGGGTGCCCACGCACAGGCTGGCGAATGCCATGACCCCACCCGGCCGCAGGCAGCGCTGGCCTTCGGCAAGCACGGCGGCGAAGTCACTGCACCATTGCACCGCCAGGCTGGAAAACAGCAGGTCCAGGCTCTCTGCCTGCAACGGCAGGTGCTCGGCATCCCCGGCTACGTAAGCCTGGGCACCGCCCAAGGGCCGGGCATGCTGGAGCATGCCCTCGGCAATGTCCACGGCCACCCCGTAGGCACCTGGCCAGGCCGCGGCCAGGGTACGGCTGAAGTAACCGGTGCCACTGCCCAGGTCGACCCAGGTACGGGGTTGCAACCCATGGGGCAGGCGCGCGACAAGGGCGTTGCCCACCGCACGCTGCAGTTCGGCGACGCTGTCATAGGTGGCTGCGGCACGGGAGAAGGAAGCCGCCACCTGACGCTTGTCCGGCAAGTGGCCGGGCAACGGTGGCGTGGAAAGATCAGTCATCGGGAGACTCGTGCAGAAAGGCCTGGATGGCAGCCGCCAGTTCGTGGGGGTCTTCCAGGGGAAAAGCGTGGCTGGCCGCTTCAATGAGGCCAACTTCGACATCTGGAAGCAGCGCCAGTACATCCGCAGCCGCCTCTACAGGCACCAGTGCATCGGCGCCCGCATACAGGTGCAATTGCGGACCGCTGAACCCCTGCAAGGCAGGGCGAATGTCCAACTGCGCCAGCAATTGCAAACCTTCCAGCAATGCCTCAGGGGACGCAACTGGCGCACCGGCCGTCAGTAGCTTGGCCAGCGCCCGAGGGTCTTGCGCAGCACCCTGGGCGCACAACAGACTGAAGCGCTTCAACGTCGCCTGTGGACTGTTCGTACAACCTTCCAGGAAGGCGGCGAAGGTTTCACGCTGCATCGCGTTCGGCCAATGGTCCCGGGCCACGAAGCAAGGATTGCTGGCCAGGGTAACCAACCCGCAACAGTGCTCGCCCCGACGCGCAGCCAACTCAGCGGCCAGCATGCCGCCCAGTGACCAGCCACCCAGCCAGCAGTCCGTCGGCAGGCGGGCATCCAGTGCATCGAGCCAGGCGTCCAAGTCGCTGTTGCCTGGCTCGGGCAGCGGCTCGATCTGTACCTGCAGGCGCGGGTCCAGCCCGCGCAGTGCTTCGGCCAAGGGTTGCAGCGGCGCCGGGCCCATGGCCCAGCCCGGCAGCAGGATCAGGCGGTCACGCATCGCACGGCTCCAACAGCGGATAACAATCGGCCAATGCAGACAACAATAGCTGCACCTGCGCTTCACTGTGGGCGGCCGACAAGGTCACGCGCAAGCGCGCGCTGCCCGCAGGCACCGTGGGTGGTCGGATGGCGGTCACCATCAGGCCGCGCTCGCGCAGCATCTGCGACAGGCGCACGGCACGGGCAGCGTCGCCGATCAGGATCGGCTGGATGGGTGTAAAGCTGTCCATCAGTTGCAGCCCGATCCGTTCGGCTCCCTGGCGAAACTGACGAATGAGGTTCGCCAAGTGCTCACGACGCCAGTGCTCGCTGCGCAGCAGCTCCAGGCTCTTGAGCGTGGCGCAGGCCAGCGCCGGGGGCTGGCTGGTGGTGTAGATGTAGGGCCGGGCAAACTGCACCAGCGCCTCGATCAAGTCGTCACTGCCCGCCACGAACGCCCCAGCCGTGCCGAACGCCTTGCCCAGTGTGCCCACCAGCACCGGCACATCCTCCATGCCCAGGCCATAGTGCTCGACAATGCCCGCGCCGTTGGCGCCCAGGGGGCCGAAGCCGTGAGCGTCGTCCACCATCAGCCACGCGCCCTTCGCCCGGGCAACCCTGGCCAGGGCCGGCAGGTCGGCGATATCACCGTCCATGCTGAATACCCCGTCGGTCACCACCAGCGTGTTGCCGGTGGCTTTCTCCAGGCGGTTCGCCAGGCTGGCCGCGTCGTTATGCAGGTAGCGGTTGAAACGCGCACCGCTGAGCAGCCCCGCATCCAGCAGCGAAGCATGGTTGAGCCGGTCTTGCAGCACGGTGTCGCCCTGCCCCACCAGTGCGGTGACCGCGGCGATGTTGGCCATGTAGCCTGTGGAAAACAGCAACGCCCTGGGGCGCCCGGTCAACTCGGCCAGGGCCAGCTCCAGCTCGTGGTGCGGGCCGCTATGGCCTACCACCAGATGCGAGGCGCCCCCGCCCACGCCCCAACGCTCGGCGCCGGCACGCCAGGCGGCGACCACGTCGGGGTGGTTGGCCAGGCCCAGGTAATCGTTATTACAGAAGGCCAGCAAGGGCTGGCCATCGACCACTACCTGCGGCCCCTGGGGGCTTTGCAGTAATGGCCGCTGACGGTAGAGGTCGGCGGCGCGGCGTTCAGCCAGCCGCGCGCTGAGGTCGAAAGCCATCGGCGCTTACGCCGACGCGGCGTCGTAGAACAGCTCGCTGCTCTTCTGCTCGACCAGCGCCTGTTCGATGGCTGCCTGGTGCACCTCGTCGGCGTGCTCTTCGCGGGCTTCGGGCTTGATGCCAAGGCGGCCAAACAAGGCCATGTCCTTGTCCGCCTGAGGGTTGGCGGTGGTCAACAGCTTGTCGCCGTAGAAAATCGAGTTGGCGCCAGCGAGGAAAGCCAGGGCCTGCATCTGCTCGTTCATGGCCTCGCGACCCGCGGACAGGCGCACATGGGATTGCGGCATCAGAATGCGGGCCACCGCCAGCATGCGGATGAAATCGAACGGGTCGACGTCTTCGGCGTTTTCCAGCGGGGTGCCGGCCACCTTGACCAGCATGTTGATAGGCACCGACTCCGGGTGTTCAGGCAGGTTGGCCAGCTGGATCAGCAGCCCGGCGCGGTCATCCAGCGACTCGCCCATGCCCAGGATACCCCCCGAACAGATCTTCATGCCTGCGTCGCGCACGTAGGCCAGCGTCTGCAAGCGCTCGCTGTAGGTGCGAGTGGTAATGATGCTGCCGTAGAACTCCGGCGAGGTGTCCAGGTTGTGGTTGTAGTAGTCCAGCCCGGCTTCGGCCAGGGCGGCGGTCTGCTCCTGGTCCAGCTTGCCCAGGGTCATGCAGGTTTCCAGGCCCATGGCCTTCACGCCGGCAACCATCTTCAGCACGTAGGGCATGTCCTTGGCCGACGGATGCTTCCACGCCGCGCCCATGCAGAACCGGGTGGAACCGATGGCCTTGGCGCGCGCGGCCTCTTCCAGCACCTTCTGCACTTCCATCAGCTTTTCTTTTTCAAGGCCGGTGTTGTAGTGGCCCGACTGCGGGCAGTACTTGCAGTCTTCCGGGCAGGCGCCGGTCTTGATCGACAGCAGGGTCGACACCTGCACGCGGTTGGCATCGAAATGCGCCCGGTGCACGGTCTGGGCCTGGAACAGCAGGTCGTTGAAAGGCTGGGTGAACAGGGCCTTGACCTCGGGCAGGGTCCAGTCGTGACGAAGCGTTGCAGTTGTGCTGGCGCTCATGGGCGATTCCTTGGTTATGCTGGGGCTTGCGCCGGGACAAGGGAAATGTCCACAAGCGCGACACGGTTAAACGGCATATTTAAGGAAGACGCATGCACTGTCAACCAGGTCACGGAAGGCTGGTTTACAACTGGCTAAAAAACAATCAATCGTGCTTGTTGTGCGATGAGCAAGCGGATCAACCCTACCCGCTGTGCCACGCCTGTGAAACGGAGCTCCCCTGGCTGCACGAACGGTGCCTGTGCTGCGCGCTGCCATTGCCGATCGAAGGCATGTTGTGCAAAGCGTGCGTGCGGCGCCGGCCTCCGTTCCACCAGGTGGAGGTGCCATGGCACTACGGGTTTCCGGTGGACAGCCTGATCAGCCGCTTCAAGCACCAGGCACGCTGGCCATTGGGGCGCCTGTTGGCCGTGCTGCTGGGGCACTGGCTGCAGCAGCGGTTCGACGATGGCCTGGCACGCCCTGACTGCCTGCTGCCGGTGCCCATGGGCCGCAAACGTCTGCGCCAGAGGGGGTTCAACCAGGCGGCGATGCTGGCGAGCTGGCTAGGGCCGCAATTGAAGCTGACAGTGGATGAACAGCTGATACTGCGCCCCCATGAGACCCGCGCCCAGCAGGAACTGGGCGCACGGCAGCGCCAGCGCAACCTGCTGCAAGCCTTCACCCTGTGCCCCCGGCCTCGGGTTCAGGGCCGCCATTTCGCCTTGGTGGATGACGTGATGACCACCGGCGCCACGGCCAGGGCCCTGGCGAACCTGCTGCTGCGGGCGGGCGCCAGCAGGGTGGACGTCTATTGCCTGGCGCGCACGCCCAAACCGGGCAGTTCTTGACTTGACGGGCCACCGGGTTCAACGTCGTGCGCACTACAATATTGTCCGAAAAGCGCCCCAGCCATGCCCTTGCCCAGCCTGCTCACCCAGCACATCGCCCGTCGCCCCCAACGCATCACCCTGTTGCAGCACATCGCTGAACAGGGCTCCATCACCCGCGCCGCCAAGGCCGCCGGGCTCAGCTACAAGGGAGCCTGGGATGCCATCGACGAACTGAACAACCTGGCCCACAAGCCACTGGTGGAGCGCGCAGTGGGTGGCAAGGGCGGCGGTGGCGCACGGTTGTCAGAGGAAGGCCAGCGCGTATTGCGCCTGTACCAGCGTTTGCAGGCCCTGCAGGCCCAGGTACTGGAAGCTGCCGAGGACGTCAGTGACCTGGACCTGCTCAGCCGTCTGATGTTGCGCACCAGTGCCCGCAACCAGTTGCAGGGCACGGTGTGCGGTATCACGGCCCAGGGCCGCAATGACTTGATAGACCTGGACTTGGGTGCGGGGCTGTCCCTGAGCGCGCAAATCACCCATGAAAGCACCGACAACCTGGAGCTGGCCGCCGGCGTTCAGGTACTGGCGTTGATCAAGGCCGGCTGGTTGCGTCTGCACGACGCTGCCGGCCCGGTGCCCACGGGTGAAAACGGTCTGGTGGGGCGCGTAGAGCAAGTGATCGAAGACCCGCACGGCCCCACCGAGGTGCGCGTAGGCCTGGCCAATGGGCAGACGCTGTGCGCGCTGGAGGACGCGGCGCGGGTGGAAGACCTGGGGCTGGCCGCGGGCAAGGACGTATTGGTGTCGTTCGCGCCTGGGTTCGTATTGCTGGGGACACCCCTCTGACGCTGCCGAGCCCTGCAGGGTTGTTGCGAGATATGTACTGCAACACGTCTGTCATACCCCCTCCCTAGCGTGATCCCCCTGACCCGCAGGGAGCCTGATCGATGCACCTATTACAAGACCAAGAACCCACCGACCTCGAACGCCTTACCGGCCTGGCCCGCCGCGGTTTTCTCGGCGCTGGCGCCCTGGGCGGCGCTGCGCTGTTCCTGGGCGGCAGCCTGCTCAGCCGCAGCGTCAACGCCGCCTTCAGCAGCAGCCCACTGATGGGCTTCGCCGGCATTCCCGCCGCCACCGCCGACAGTCTCAGCCTGCCGCCCGGCTACAGGGCGTCGGTATTGATCAGTTGGGGGCAGCCGCTGCACGCCGACGGCCCCGCGTTCGACGCCAGCGGCCACGGCAGTGCCACTGACCAGGAACAGCAATTCGGCGACAACAATGACGGCATGAGCCTGTTCCCCTTCAAGGACGACCCCGACCGCGCCCTGCTGGCGATCAACAACGAATACACCAACTATCGCTACCTGTACGCCCACGGCGGCCGGCCGCAGTCACCCGAGGAGGTGCGCAAGGCCCTGGCCAGTGAAGGGGTATCGGTGATCGAGGTGAGTCGCCACAACGGCCATTGGCAGTTCGTTCAGGGCTCGCCCTACAATCGGCGCATACACGGCAACTCGCCCATTACCTTCAGCGGGCCCGCCGCTGGCGACGCACTGCTGCGCACTGCCGCCGACCCTGAAGGCCACCATGTGCTGGGGACGTTCCAGAACTGCGCCAACGGCAAGACGCCTTGGGGCACCTACCTGACCTGCGAAGAAAACTTCAGCGACTGTTTCGGCAGCAGCAATGCCAGCCAGGCATTCAATGCCGCGCAGAAACGCTACGGCGCCAGCGCCACCAGCAAGGAGGTCGATTGGCACCCTCACGACCTGCGGTTCGACATGGCTCATAACCCCAACGAATTCAACCGCCACGGCTGGATTGTCGAAATAGACCCCTTCGACCCGACGTCCACCCCGGTCAAGCGCACCGCCCTGGGCCGTTTCAAGCACGAAAACGCGGCCCTGGCGCAAACCACCGACGGCCGCGCGGTGGTGTATATGGGCGACGACGAACGCGGCGAGTTCATCTACCGCTTCGTCAGCCGCGACCGCATAGCCAGTGGCCAACGCGACCTGCTGGACCACGGCACGCTGTACGTTGCCCGCTTCGAGCCCGGCCCCGAGCACAAGGGCAGCGGCCAGTGGCTGGAGCTCAGCCACGGCCAGCACGGCCTGGACGCAGGCAACGGATTCGCCAGCCAGGCCGACGTACTGATTCACGCGCGAGTGGCGGCCAGCCACCGCCAGGCCACGCGCATGGACCGCCCCGAATGGATAGTGGTGAGCCCTCTGGATGGCCAGGTGTACTGCACCCTGACCAACAACACCAAGCGTGGCGAGGACGGCCAGCCGGTGGGCGGCCCCAACCCACGGGCAAAGAACGTCTACGGGCAAATCCTGCGCTGGCGCCCCGCAGGCGACGACCACGGCGCAGTGAATTTCGAGTGGGACCTGTTTGCCGTGGCTGGCAACCCCGCCGCCCACCCCGGCAAACCCGAGGCTGGCTCCGCCAACATCACGCCTCGGAACATGTTCAACAGCCCTGACGGGCTGGGCTTCGATGACGCCGGGCGGCTGTGGATACTCACCGACGGCGACGTCAGCAATCAGGGTGATTTCGCCGGCATGGGCAACAACCAGATGCTCTGCGCCGACCCCGACAGCGGCGAGATCCGCCGCTTCATGGTCGGCCCGGTGGGCTGCGAGGTCACGGGCATCAGCTTCGCCCCGGACCAGCGCACCTTGTTCGTCGGCATCCAGCACCCCGGGGAGAACGGCGGCTCCACCTTCCCCGAACACCTGCCAGGCGGGAAGCCGCGCTCTTCGGTGATGGCCATCACCCGCGACGATGGGGGTGTGATCGGCGCCTGAGAACCGACGCCCACCCGCCGCGTCTGTTACCATGATTGGCCGGACGCGGCCGCCTGCCGCACGCAGGAGTCAGCATGTCTCACCCGTTTGAAACCCTCACCCCCGACCTGGTGCTGGACGCCGTGGAAAGCATCGGTTTCCTCAGCGATGCGCGCGTATTGGCGCTCAACAGCTACGAGAACCGCGTGTACCAGGTGGGCATCGAGGACGGCCAGCCGCTGATCGCCAAATTCTACCGCCCGGACCGCTGGACCGACGCCGCCATCCTGGAAGAGCACAGCTTCACCGCTGAACTGGCCGACTGCGAAGTGCCGGTGGTCGCCCCCATGGTTCACGAAGGCCGTACCCTGTTCGAACACCAGGGTTTTCGCTTCACCTTGTTCCCCCGCCGCGGCGGCCGCGCGCCAGAGCCGGGCAACCTGGACCAGTTATACCGCCTGGGCCAGTTGCTGGGCCGCCTGCACGCCGTGGGCGCTACCCGTCCGTTCGAGCACCGCGAAGCGCTGGGTGTGAAGAACTTCGGCCAGGATTCGCTGAATTTCCTGCTGGAAGGCAACTTCGTCCCGCGCAGCCTGCTGCCGGCCTACGAGTCGGTGGCGCGCGACCTGCTCAAGCGCGTAGAGGAGGTGTACCGCGACACCCCGCACCAGAACATCCGCATGCATGGCGACTGCCACCCCGGCAACATGATGTGCCGCGACGAAGTGTTCCACATCGTCGACCTCGATGACTGCCGCATGGGCCCGGCGGTTCAGGACCTGTGGATGATGCTGGCGGGCGACCGCCAGGAATGCCTGGGCCAACTGTCGGAACTGATGGACGGCTACAGCGAATTCCACGACTTCGACCCGCGTGAACTGGCGTTGATCGAACCGCTGCGCGCCCTGCGCCTGATGCACTACAGTGCATGGCTGGCCCGGCGCTGGGACGACCCGGCGTTCCCGCGCAGCTTCCCCTGGTTCGGTTCCGAGCGGTACTGGGGCGACCAGGTGCTGGCGCTGCGCGAACAACTCGCCGCCCTCAATGAAGAGCCGCTCAAACTGTTTTAGCGGCAGCTTCGAGCGGCAGCCTGAGGCTACTCCAAACCCCCAACCACGATCCGCTTTTACTGGCAGCTTGACGTTCAAAGCTGCCCTTAGGACATAGCATGCAAGCCGCCAACCCGCGCCGCGGGTATCTGCTAGGCCTGACCGCCTACATCTGCTGGGGATTGTTCCCGCTCTACTTCAAGGCCATCGAGGCCGTGCCCGCCGTCGAGATCATCGTCAGCCGCGTGTTGTGGTCGGCGCTGTTCGGCAGCCTGCTGCTGGCCGCCTGGAAGCACCCTGGCTGGTTCCGCCAATTGCGCGACAACCCGCGGCGCCTGGCCATCCTGGCCGGCAGCGGGACGCTGATCGCCGCCAACTGGCTGATCTACGTGTGGGCGGTGAACAACGGGCGCATGGTGGAAGCCAGCCTGGGCTACTACATCAACCCGTTGGTCAATGTGCTGTTGGGCATGCTGGTTTTGGGTGAACGCCTGCGCCGCCTGCAGTGGCTGGCCGTGGGCCTGGCCGCCGTGGGCGTCGCCCAGCAGATCTGGCAGGTCGGGAGCGTGCCATGGGTATCGCTGGCCCTGGCCTTGACCTTCGGCTTCTATGGCTTGATCCGCAAGCAGGCACCCGTGGCAGCGCTGCCCGGGTTGGTGGTGGAAACCTGGCTGCTGGTGCCCTTGGCGCTGATCTGGCTGGCCTTTAACCCAGGCGCCAACAGTGCCCAGCCCGACTTCTGGCTGACTACGGACGGCCTGTGGTTGCTGGCCGCCGGGCCTATCACCCTGGTACCGCTGGTGAGTTTCAACGCGGCCGCCCGCCACCTGCCCTACACCACCCTGGGCTTCCTGCAATACCTGGCGCCTACCCTGGTGCTGCTACTGGCGGTGTTCAAATACCATGAACCGCTGTCGGCCAACGCGCTGGTGGCGTTCGCCTTCATCTGGGCAGGCCTGCTGATCTACAGCATCGATGCAGTGGTGAATTTGCGCCGAAAAGCCTGATCAGAAAACGATCAAACCTCTGCAGGCCACGGTTCTCGTGGCCTGCAACGGACTACCCCAAGGTTATCCACAGCACCATCCCCGCCGTTTGTGCACAAGCCCCTGAATTTGCTCGTTTTTTAGCCAACGCCTGGAGAAGCCCGGCCCGCCGTCGTCTGCGCGGTGTTCCCCCAGCTTATCCACAGGCAGGTGCAAGATAAAGATGAACAACTTTTACGGCTCGGTGCGCAGCACCAGCTCTACCATCAGGTCGTCCGCCAGGGTCTCCAGGCTGGCCTGCAACTGCTCAAGCGAAAGGGTCAGGGGTAGGCCCAGCACTGCCTCGGCATGAAACAGTAGCTCACTGCTCATGGGTGCCGGGCGCACACCGGTGGTCAGGCGCTCCACGTTCACGCCTTCCTGCGCCAGCAACCGACTGATGTCGCGCACGATACCCGGGCGGTCATTGCCCACCAGTTCCATGGCGATAGGTTTCCAGGTGCAACTGGGCGACGCCCCGCTGTCGGCGATCATCACCCTGATGCCCTCGGCTGCCAGCCCTTGCAGCGCGTCCACCAGTTCGGCCTGGCGCTGCGGGGGCACCGCCACCTGGAGGATCCCGGCGAACTGGCCGGCCATCCGCGACAGTCGGCTTTCCAGCCAGTTGCCATTGTGGTCAGCCACGCACTGGGCTATCCGTTCGACCAGGCCGGGCTTGTCGGGGGCGAAAACGGTCAATACTAAGTGGTCCACGGTGCCACGCCTCCTGTTGTGAGCCCAAGCAGTATAGGCAAGGGCCAAGGTGCGCGTAGGTAGCAGAAGGATGAAAATCTGTGTACGTTTTTTAGATTTATCTGGAACAATTGTCCGTAGTTTTGAGAACATACGATTCGTAGCGTGACTGGCAGCGCAAAAATGGTCGCGGAGCGACGTATTTAGTCTGATTTTCACAACTCCATGGCATCATGTAGTATGCCGCAGCACGGACTACATAACGCCAGAACGAGGTCTGCCGAGGCGCCTGAGAGAAGCGCTACAGGCTTAAATACAAGAGCTGAATAGCTGAGCAGAGTGAGGCAAGCAATGACTGAACACGTTCAAGTCGGTGGCCTTCAGGTCGCCAAAGTCCTGTTCGACTTCGTGAACAACGAAGCCATTCCCGGAACCGGCCTCGACGCCGACCAGTTCTGGGCCGGGGCTGAAAAGATCATCAACGACCTCGCTCCAAAGAACAAAGCCCTGCTGGCCAAGCGTGACGCCCTGCAAGCCAAGATCGACGGCTGGCACCAGGCGCGTCAGGGCCAGGCTCACGACGCCTCGACTTACAAGGCCTTCCTGCAGGAAATCGGTTATCTGCTGCCAGAAGCGGCAGACTTCCAGGCCACGACGCAAAACGTCGACGAAGAAATTGCCCACATGGCCGGCCCGCAACTGGTGGTGCCGGTGATGAATGCGCGCTTTGCCCTCAACGCCTCCAACGCCCGCTGGGGGTCGCTGTACGATGCCCTGTACGGCACCGACGCCATCAGCGAAGAAGAGGGCGCCGAGAAAGGCAAAGGCTACAACAAGGTTCGCGGCGACAAGGTCATTGCCTTCGCCCGCGCCTTCCTGGACGAAGCCACGCCCCTGGCGGCCGGCTCTCACGTTGACTCCACCGCCTACAAGATCGTCGACGGCAAGCTGGTGGTCACCCTGAAGGGTGGCAGCAACAGCGGCCTGCGCGATGACGCACAACTGGTGGGCTACCAGGGCGACGCGGCAGCCCCCACCGCCATCCTGCTGAAGAACAACGGCCTGCACTTCGAAATCCAGGTCGATGCCCAGAGCCCGGTCGGCCAGACCGACGCCGCCGGGGTCAAGGACCTGCTGATGGAAGCGGCCCTGACCACCATCATGGACTGCGAAGATTCGGTCGCGGCCGTCGACGCCGATGACAAGGTGGTGATCTACCGCAACTGGCTGGGCCTGATGAAAGGCGATCTGGCCGAGGAAGTGTCCAAGGGCGGCAGCACCTTCACCCGTACCATGAACCCCGACCGCCACTACACCGCCCCCAACGGCGGCGAACTGAGCCTGCACGGGCGTTCGCTGCTGTTCGTGCGCAACGTCGGCCACCTGATGACCATCGACGCCATTCTCGATGCACAAGGCAACGAAGTGCCCGAAGGCATCCTCGACGGCCTGCTCACCAGTCTGGCGGCGATTCACAGCCTCAACGGCAACACCCGCCGCAAGAACACCCGCACCGGTTCGGTGTACATCGTCAAACCGAAGATGCACGGCCCGGAAGAGGCCGCTTTCACCAACGAACTGTTCGGGCGTATCGAAGAAGTCCTTGGCCTGACGCGCAACACCCTCAAGGTCGGCATCATGGACGAGGAGCGCCGCACCACGGTGAACCTCAAGGCCTGCATTCAAGCCGCCAGCGAGCGCGTGGTGTTCATCAACACCGGTTTCCTTGACCGTACCGGTGACGAGATCCACACCTCCATGGAAGCCGGCGCCGTGGTGCGCAAGGCGGCCATGAAGGCCGAGAAATGGATCGGCGCCTACGAAAACTCCAACGTCGACATCGGCCTGAAGACCGGCCTGCAAGGCCGTGCGCAGATCGGCAAGGGCATGTGGGCCATGCCCGACCTGATGGCGGCCATGCTCGAACAGAAGATCGCCCACCCACTGGCCGGTGCCAATACCGCCTGGGTACCTTCGCCTACTGCCGCAGCACTGCACGCGCTGCACTACCACAAGGTGGACGTGTTCGCGCGCCAGGCGGAACTGGCCAAGCGCGCACCGGCATCGGTGGATGACATCCTCACCATTCCGCTGGCCAAGGACACGAACTGGTCGGCCGAGGAAATCCAGAATGAACTGGACAACAACAGCCAGGGCATTCTCGGTTACGTGGTGCGCTGGATCGATCAGGGCGTGGGGTGCTCAAAGGTGCCGGATATCCACGACGTGGGCCTGATGGAAGACCGCGCCACCCTGCGTATTTCCAGCCAGCTGCTGGCCAACTGGCTGCGCCATGGCATCGCCACTCAAGCGCAGATCCTGGAGAGCCTCAAGCGCATGGCACCGGTGGTGGACCGCCAGAACGCCAACGACCCGCTGTACCGCCCGTTGGCCCCGGACTTCGACAGCAACATCGCCTTCCAGGCAGCGGTGGAATTGGTGATCGAAGGTGCCAGGCAGCCTAACGGCTACACCGAGCCGGTACTGCACCGCAAACGCCGGGAGTTCAAGGCCCGCAACGGGTTGTAATTCCGCTGCAGCGGCCTCGCGGCCGCTTGCCATGCCTGTGGGAGCTGGCGTGCCAGCGGGTTTTTCGAAGGGTGAAAAGCTCGCTGGCTTGCCGCTGCTACTCCAGCCCCAACTCCTTCCTGGCCAACTTCACCAACTGCTCGGTATCAATCGGCTTGAGCAGAAAGTCCACCACGCTCAGGTGCATGGCCGCGATCGCGTCCTTCACCCCTGCGTCCCCCGACATGATGACAATGGGCAGCGCCGCGCGGTCGGATTCGCGCACCTTGCGGATCAGGTCCAGCCCGGTGTCCGGCGCCATGCGCAGGTCGGTGACCAACAGGCCGATGGCCTTGTTGGACGCCAGCAACTGCAACGCCTCGACAGCACTGCCTGCGGTAAGGCAGGTAATACCCTGCAAGGTCAAAATCTCGGCGAGTAGCTCCCGCGACGCCTTGTCGTCATCGACAATCAATGCCTGCTGCGCCGGCAGATCAGGCACCTGCATCACCGCACTGAGTGCCTCGCGCTCGGCATCGCTCAAAATATCGTGATCGGACATATGCCTCTCGTCATAGGGAAAACCAGATGCACCCATCTGGTTGAGACCGCAGACGAATGGCTTTACCGGTGCACTTCGTCGGGTCATCACGTGAAGAAGAGCATGATGTCTAGGAATACGACTCAGTTGAAGCATTTTTTTTAGACTTACGTCCAATGGGAAGCCCCGGCCATCAAGCCGACCATGTTGAACGATAAGAACAATGCGGTCATGGACATGAGTAAACCCGACGCCTATGCCCTGGCGGGCAAGACAGCGGTGCTGCAGAACATTCAGGGCACCCTGCAATTCCTGCAGCGCCACGCGCCATTCAACCAGATGGACCAGGCCCACCTGGCCTATCTGGTGGAACAGTGCCAATTGCGGTTCTACGCCGCTGGCGAGAGCATCATCAAGCCCGCCGACGGGCCCGTGGAACACTTCTACATCGTCAAGCAGGGCCAGGTGGTGGGCGAGCGCCCGCACACCTCGCGGCGCGGCACCGAAACTACCTTCGAGATCACCACCGGCGAATGTTTTCCCTTGGCCGCGCTGCTGGGTGAACGGGCCACCCGCACCGAGCACCTGGCGGCGCAGGACACCTTTTGCCTTCAGTTGCACAAGCTGGCCTTCATCAAGCTCTTTTCCCTGTCCGCACCTTTTCGCGATTTCGCCCTGCGCGGGGTCAGCAGCCTGCTCGACCAGGTCAACCTGCAGGTGCAGCGCCGGGCCGTGGAAACCTTGGGCACCCAGTACTCGCTCAACACGCGCCTAGGTGAACTGGCCATGCGCCACCCTGTCACCTGCAATGCCCTGACGCCTCTGCGCGAGGCGGTAAGGCTCATGCATGAGCAGCAGGTGGGCAGCATCGTCATCGTTGACGAACAACGCTACCCGCAAGGTATCTTCACCTTGCGCGACCTGCGCCAGGTGGTGGCTGCCCTGGATGCCGACTTCAACCAGCCGATCGGCCGCCACATGATCGCCGAGCCCTTCTACCTCAGCCCCGACGCCAGCGCCTTCGACGCAGCGATCGCCATGACCGAGCGCCATATAGCCCACGTTTGCCTGGTCAAGGACGGGCGTCTGTGCGGCGTGGTCTCCGAACGTGACCTGTTCTCGCTGCAACGGGTTGACCTGGTACACCTGGCGCGCACCATCCGCAACGCAGGGCGGCTGGAGCAACTGGTGCATCTGCGTGGCGAAATCAGCCAATTGGTGGAGCGCATGCTTGCCCACGGTGCCTCCTCCACGCAGATCACCCAGATCATCACCCTGCTCAACGACCATACCGTGTGCCGGGTCATCGAACTGGTGCTGCAGGACAAGGGCGACCCGGGCGTGCCGTTCAGCTGGCTTTGCTTTGGCAGCGAAGGCCGGCAGGAGCAGACCCTGTACACCGACCAGGACAACGGCATCCTGTTCGAGGCACGTGACGCCGCCCATGCCGCCGAGATCCGCGGCAAGCTGTTGCCCATCGCCCACCAGGTCAACCTCAACCTGGCCCAGTGCGGGTTCACCCTGTGCCAAGGCAACATCATGGCCGGCAACCCCGAGCTGTGTTTGTCGCGAGCCGAATGGGCACGACGTTTCGCGGCCTTCGTGCGTGAGGCCACGCCGGAAAACCTTCTGGGCTCCAGCATCTATTTCGACCTGCGCGTGGTGTGGGGCGATGACCGGGGCTGTGCGCAGCTGCGCCGTCAGGTGCTGGACCAGGTTGCCGACAACCGCTTGTTCCAACGCATGCTGGCCGAGAATGCCCTGCGCCAGCGCCCCCCCGTAGGGCGCTTCCGTGAATTCGTGCTGCGCCGCAAGGGCAATGACAAGGCCGGCACCCTGGACCTCAAGGGCCAAGGCCTGACGCCTTTCGTCGACGGCGCGCGCCTGCTGGCCCTGGCCAACGGTATCGAAGCCACCAACACCCTGCAGCGCCTGCGCCAGCTGGTCGCAAAGGAAGTCATCGACAAACTCGACGGCGCGGCCTACGAAGAGGCCTACCACTTCATTCAACAGACCCGCATGCAACAGCACCAGCGCCAGACCCGCGATAACCAGGCCTGGTCGAACCGCATCGACCCCGACAGCCTCAACGACCTGGACCGGCGCATCCTGCGCGAGTCACTGCGCCAGGCCCAGCGCCTGCAGGCCAGCCTGACCCTGAGGTACCAGCTATGAGCCTGTTTGCCTGGTTGCGCCCGCCCGGGCCGAGCCTCAACCCGGCGCAACAGCTGGCAGTGCAGCGCTTGCAAGATCCGGCGCCCCTGGGCGATTGCAGCCTGCGCCAACAGCGCTGGGTGGTCCTGGACCTGGAAACCACGGGCTTGAACGTCAACCGCGACCTGTTGCTGTCCATCGGTGCGGTCGTGATCGAGGATGGCGCCATCGACCTGTCACAGCAGTTCGAATGCACCCTGCGGCGCAGCGGCCACAAACCAGGGCCAAGTGTGCTGCTCCACGGCCTGGGGCCCGGCGCCATCGCCGCTGGCTGCGAACCGGCCGACGGTCTGCTCGACTTCATGGAGTTCCTGGGTGACAGCCCGGTGCTGGCGTTCCACGCGCCGTTCGACCAGCGCATGCTGGGCCGCGCGCTGAAGGACTGCGTGGGCTACCGGTTGCAGCACACCTTTATCGACGTGGCCGAACTGGCGCCCCTGCTCAACCCGCAGACGGTGCTGCGCGAAGCCTCACTGGACGACTGGGTGGGCCATTTCGGCTTGCAGGCCGATGAGCGCCACAACGCCAGCGCCGACGCCTACGTCACCGCGCAACTGGCGCTGATCCTGCTCAGCCAGGCACGCCGCCTCGGCCTGGATAGCCCTGCGTTGCTCATGGAGCGCCTGAACCAATGGCGACGACGTCAGCGAATGCCGTCGCTTTGAGCACACAAGCCCTGATGGCGCCGTCGCGTCCAGCAAAATAAGGATACAGAGCGCCCGACGAGCGCCAATTGCACCGCGCCACCATCCCTGACACAATCGCGAATAATTCTCGTTAGTTAAAGTGTTTGCATTCGGGGAACATCTTGCCTTCAGCCCATAGCCCTCACGGTGAGTTGGTGGGTGCGCTTTACCGCGACCATCGCAGCTGGCTGCTTGCCTGGCTACGGCGCAATATCGCCTGCGCACAGCGGGCCGAGGACCTCAGCCAGGACACCTTCGTGCGCCTGCTGGGCCGCGACACCCTGAGCGCACCCCGCCAGCCACGCGCTTTCCTGGCGGCCATCGCCAAGGGCCTGCTGTTCGACCACTTCCGCCGCAGTGCCCTGGAACAGGCCTACCTGGCTGAACTGTTACAAGTGCCAGAGGGCGAACAGCCCTCCCCTGAAGAACAGCAACTGATCCTCGAAGACCTGCACGCCATCGACCAGATGCTAGGCAAGCTGTCGAGCAAGGCACGCTTGGCCTACCTGCTCAACCGCCTGGAGGGCCTGGGGCATGCGGAGATCGCCGAGCGCCTGGGGGTATCGGTGCCGCGGGTGCGCCAGTACCTGGCCCAAGGCATCCGCCAGTGCTATATCGCACTTTACGGGGAGCCCGCATGAACCCCAACCGACCGGTATCGGCACGGGTGCTGAATGCCGCCATTGAGTGGCAGTTGAGCATCGACGGCAATAACCCCGCGCAACAGGCCGAGTTCGCCCGCTGGCACGCCGCCGACGAAGAACATGCCCGTGCCTGGCAGCAGCTGGGTATGCTCGACCAGCGCCTGCGCGTGGCCCCGACGGCCGGCCGCAAGGCCTTGCTCAACAGCGCCACCAGCACCCGCGAGCAGGTACGCAAACTGGGCCGCGGCCTGGCCGGCGTGGTGCTGGTGATAGGCCTGGCCACGTTCGGCCTGCAACGCTGGGCACCCATGGGCTATTACCTGGCCGACCAGCGCACAGCCACAGGCGAACAGCGCACCCTGACCTTGGCCGACGGCACCCTAGTGGACCTCAACACCCATAGCGCCATCGACGTGCGCTTCGACCAGGACCAGCGCCGCATTGTCTTGCGTGAAGGCGAGATCATGGTACGCACCGGCCACCCGGCTGGGGAACAGCGCCCCTTCATCGTCGAAACCCAGGACGGCCAGCTGCGCGCGCTGGGGACCCGCTTCCTGGTGCGCCGTGAAGACCAGGGCACACGGCTGAGCGTATTGCAGTCGGCGGTGGCCGCCCATGCCCGCGAGCTACCTGGCGAAGTGGTGCTGCATGAAGGCCAACAGGTGCTGATGCGCCGCGCCGGCCTCGGCGAGCCGATGGCTCTGGGCCCGGGTGCGGATGCCTGGACCCATGGCATGCTGGTGGTCGACAACGCCCGCCTGGACGATCTCGCCCGAGAACTCTCGCGCTACCGCCCGGGCTATCTGGGGGTAAGCCCGAAAGTCGCCGACCTGCGCATCACCGGCAGCTTTCCGCTCAAGGATACCGACCTGGCGCTGAATGCTCTGCTACCGACGCTGCCGGTGCAGATCCAGGCCCACACCCGCTGGTGGGTCACCCTGGAAGAGCGCCCGGCGGGTCCGCAGAAACCCTAGGCTGCGCCCACGTCGCGCCGGGCTTGCAGATCTAAATCAACATTATTTTCGATAAGGCCTATCACTTTTTCGATCTCGTCCGGCACACAGGCAATCGAGAACTATTCCCTCTCAGGAGCGCCGCATGTCCCGCCCATTCGAAACGCTGCTTCGGCCCAGTCTCATGGCCGTCGCCATCGCCCTGGCCGTCCCGCTGACCAGCACTGCCGTGCTGGCGGCCGAACAGGCCACCCAGGTACGCAGCTACAACCTGCCTGCCGCCCCGCTGGCCAGTACGCTCACCCGGATCGCCAGCGGCGCCGGCCTGGTGCTGGCGATCGAACCAGGCCTGGTGGCTGGCAAGACCAGCGCAGCGGTGAACGGGCAGTTCGACGCGGCGAGCGCGCTGCGCCAGGCCCTGGCGGGCAGCGGCTTGCAACTGGTGCAGAGCAGCGCTGGCACCTTCACGTTGATCGCGGCGCCAGAAGGGACACTGGCCTTGCCGGAGACCAATGTGAACGCGGCAGGCGATGCGGAAACTGCGTGGGGCCCCACTGATGGCTATGTCGCCACGCGCACCGCTGCCGGGACTAAAACCGATACGGCGCTGATCGAAGCGCCTCGTTCCATCTCCGTCGTGACGCGCGAGCAGATGGACGACCGCAAGGTGCTGAACCTCAATGATGCCCTGCGCTACACCGCCGGCGTGATGAGCAGCGGTTACGGCTCTGACTCCCGCGCTGACTGGCTACGCGTTCGGGGCTTCGATCCCACTCAATTCCTGGATGGGCTACCCCTGCCGAAGGGGTCATACGCCAACCCGAAAATCGAGCCATGGGACCTTGAGCGCATTGCCGTGCTGCGCGGCCCCGCCTCCTCTGTCTACGGTCAGACACCCCCCGGCGGTTTGCTCGACATGGTTACCCGCCGCCCGGAGGCCGACAGCAGCCACGAAGTCGAGCTGCAGGCGGGCAGCAACGACCACAAACAGCTCAGCTTCGACAGTACCGGCAAAATCGACGATGAAGGTCAGTTCCTGTACCGCGTCAGCGGTGTCGTGCGCGACAGCAACGTAGAGGTCGACCACATTCCGGACAAGCGCTACAACATTGCGCCCAGCCTGACCTGGAACATCGACCCAGACACCCACTTGACCTTTCTTTCGCAGTACACCCGTGATGACACAGGCATCACCAGCCAGTTCCTGCCGCTGCAAGGGACGAAGCTGAGTTCGCCATACGGCAAGGTTTCCCACAAAACCAACTTTGGCGATCCGGACTGGGAGTTCTACGACCGTACCTACTACGCGTTGGGATATGCGTTTGACCACCGTTTCAATGACGTCTGGCAGTTCCGTCAGAACCTGCGCTATACCAAAAGCGACCTTGAATTCCAGGCGCTGAGCGTTGGCACCGGCACCACAGCAGTCGCCGCGGATGGCACCTTGTCGCGGAGCGCCGGTATCGTCGACGAAGACATCAGCCAATTCGCCATCGACAATAACTTCCAGGCCGACTTCAGCACCGGGCCGCTGACCCACACCCTATTGCTGGGTCTGGACCACCAACGTTCCAACACAAACTACCGCTGGCAGTACGGTGTAGCACCTTCGACCAACGTGGCTCACCCGATCTATGGGCAGGACTTTTCCAACGTCAGCTTCTTCGATCTCTACAACTATGATCAGAAAACCTTCCAGACAGGCCTGTACGCACAGGATCAAATCGCACTGGATAACTGGCGCCTGACGGTGGGAGGGCGTGAGGACTGGATTCACACTGACACCACGTTCTATAACAACAACGATTTGACCTCGACCCAACGTGATAAGAAATTCAGTCCAAACGTTGCCATCAGCTACGTTTTCGACAACGGGTTTACGCCGTATGCCTCGTACACCGAGTCGTTCCAGCCAGCCAGCGGCGCCACCGTCAGCGCCACCGACTCGCTGAAACCTACCGAAGGGCGCCAGTACGAACTGGGCTTGAAGTATCAGCCACCTGGCAGCAAAACGCTGCTGACCGCGGCGGTCTACGACCTCAAGCAGAAGAATGTTTCGGTGACCGAAAACAGTATCACCCGCCAGGTTGGCCAGATTCAGGTACGCGGCCTTGAGCTTGAGGCCACTTCAGATGTCAGCAAGAACCTCAAGTTGATCGGTTCCTATACCTACACCGACAGCGAGATCCTGGACGGTGACGACAAAGGCAACCGTATGGCACAGATCCCGCGCAACCAGGCAACCGGCTGGGCGGACTACACCTGGCACAACGGCTTGCTGGAAGGCTTCGGCGTAGGCGCCGGTGTACGCTATGTAGGCGATACCTACGGCAATACCGCTAACACCGACCTGGGGCATGTCAGCTCCTACACCGTGTACGATGCGGCCGTGCATTACGACCTTGGCGTACTGAGCCACACGCTCAAAGGCGCTTCCGTCGCAGTCAACGCCACCAACTTGTTCAACAAGGACTACCTGGCCACCTGCGATGGCTACTGGTGCTACTACGGCGACGAGCGCAAGGTCGTGGCCAGCGTCAATTACAAATGGTAAAAGCCTGAAGCACCACACAAGCCGCCCCCTGGGGCGGCTTTGTCATTGCGGACCCCTGTGAAATGAAAAGTAAAACAATACGTCGCTGGTCCTTCATCCATACCTGGTCCAGCCTGGTGTGCACGCTGTTCCTGCTGATGCTGGCGGTCACCGGCCTGCCCCTGGTGTTTCATCACGAAATCGAAAGCCTGCTCGGTGACGCGCCCCAGTACCGGCAACTGCCCGCCGACACCCCGCGTCTGGACCTGGAACAACTGGTCAAGGCCGCCGAGGCGTATCGCCCAGGCGAGGTGGTGCAGTACTTCGGCTGGGACGACGACAACCCCGAGGGCCTGTTCGCCATCACCGCCGCCAGCGCCGACGCCGACCCCAACACCTCGCACACCTTCGGCCTGGACAGCCGTACCGGTGAAGTGGTGGAGATGCCCTCGGCCAATGGCGGCTTCATGATGGTGATGCTGCGCCTGCACGTGGACATGTACGCCGGGCTGCCGGGCAAACTGCTGTTGGCCTTCATGGGCTTGCTGTTCGTGCTGGCCATCGTCTCCGGGGTGGTGCTGTATGCGCCCTTCATGAAGCGCCTGCGCTTCGCCACGGTGCGCCGTGAAAGGTCCACCCGAGTGCGCTGGCTGGACCTGCATAACCTGATCGGCATCGTCACCCTGACCTGGGCGCTGGTGGTCGGCGTCACCGGGGTGATCAATGCCTGCGCCGACCTGCTGATCGACGCCTGGCGCAACGACACCCTCACGGCCATGGTCGCCCCGTACCGTGACGCGCCCCCTCTGGTGCGGCGGGCGCCGGCCAGCCAGGTGCTGGCCATTGCCGAAAATGCCGCGCCGGGCATGGAAGCCGACTTCATTGCGTTTCCCGGTACGCGCTTTTCCAGCGAACACCATTACGCGGTGTTCATGAAAGGTGCCACGCACCTGACCTCGCATCTGCTCACGCCAGTGCTGATCGACGCCAGCACCCTGGCCGTCACCGCCGTGGGCGAGCGCCCGTGGTACATGGACGCCCTGGGCCTGTCCCAGCCATTGCACTACGGTGACTACGGCGGCCGGCCCATGCAGATCCTGTGGGCAGTGATCGACCTGTTGACCATCATCGTCCTCGGCAGTGGGCTGTACCTGTGGTGGGTTCGGCGCAAGGTGAACGCATGAGCCGCAAGCCATCGCGTTTCTGGCCCGTGTTCGGCGCCCCGCTGGCCATCGCCCTGCTGGGTGCGCTGGGCCTGTTTGCCGCGTTGCTGGGCGATGGCGCCTGGGACTGGTTGTCGTGGCTAGGACTCGGCATCCCTGCCGCGCTGAGCTTGCGGGCCTTGCGGTAGAACGGCCGCAGGCGCCGGCTGACCGGTGGCGACAGGGGTACCGGTCAGCACAAACAATAAGAATTCCTCAGCCCAGCGCCGCTCTTCACGCAACATCGCCCACCTCCTGCACCGCCTTGACCTGCCCCACGCCATACCAGTCCAACCGGCGGGTCAGCACCATGAACAATCCCAGCATGGCGAACAACAGCAGCGCGCCCATCAGCAAGGCATAGTCCTCGGCGCTCAGCAGCCCGAACAGCAACCCATACAGCCCCGCCAAGCCGGCGCCAAAGCCCAGCCCGCTGCGCCAACTGTGCAGCACGTGGCTGACGTAGAAGCCGATCAACACTACGCACCCGCTCGCTGACAGGCCGTAGGCCAGGGCGAAGCCGATGTGCTCGGCCAGCGACAGCAGCAACAGGTAGAACAATGCCAGGGCGAAGCCCACCAGGGTGTATTGCACCGGGTGAATGGCCAGGCGCTTGAGCACCTCGAACAGGAAGAAACCGGCGAACGTCAGGGCCACGAACAGCAGCGCATATTTGATCGCGCGGTCGGCCTTGAGGTACTGGTCCACCGGGTCCACCAGGCTGACGCCGAAGCGGGTATCGGTGAAGCCTTCGCACTGGTTGGTCTGCAAGCAATAGTCCAGCCGTTCCTGCAGGTTGGTGGAAAAGAACGACGTCTGCCACTGGGCGTCGAAGCCACTGGCAGCGACGTTGCGCTGCACCGGCAGGTAGTTGCCGACAAAGCTGGGGTGTGGCCAGTCCGCCTTGAGCGCTACCTGGGTTTCGCGCCCCACAGGCAACACATCGAAGCGGCCAGTACCCTGCAACCCCAGGTCGAAGCGCACGCTCAGGTCGCTGGCGGTGGCAGTATTCAGCGCCGGTAGCGGGGCATGCACGCCGTTGCCCAGCCAAGCCACCTGGGTGCCAGGCTGGAAATCCAGGCGCTGGCCATTCACCGCCAGCTTCAACCCAGCCTCGATGCCGCGGATGTCACTGATACCCACCGCCAACCAGGGGGCGTCGAACTGGTAGTCCGCCAGGTCATCAGTGACACCCAGGCGTTCCGGTAGCTTGAAATCGGCCTCGATGTGGTTGCTAGCGTGGTACAAGCGCGCGTCGTAGATGCCCCGGGCCCGGCGCTCGGTGCGCAGGTCCGCAGCCAGATCGAAGCGCTGGGGCAGGAAGTATAGGCGCCCGCTGGTGTGGGAATCCTCCTGGTAGCGTCGGCCGCTTTTCTCGTCGGTTTTCCATTCATGCAGGGTCTTGCGAAAAGGCACCACCAGCACTGGGCCGCTGAGTTGCTGGCTCAGGCTGGAACTGCGGGCGATATCCTCCAGCACCCCATCGCGGCGCGCCTGGCGCTCGCTGATGAGGTTGCCGATGAGGAACAGGGGAATCAGCAACAGCACGATCAACGTGGCGATCATGGCCAGTTTGACACTCAGGTTTCGGTTCATGGGTTGTCGCTCCTTGGCAATGGAGCGAGTGTGCAGGTGCCGAATGAGGGTTTTGTGTGGCGTGTGTGGAGCTTATGTGGAGATTCGCGTCCAGGGAAACCACAGGCGCACCTCCACGCCGCCGTCCACGTTGCCCACCCGCAAGTGGCCGCCATGCAGGTGCAACACCTCCTCGACGAAATTCAGCCCAAGGCCCGTGCTCTTGCGCCCGGTAGCGGGCCTGGGCAGCGAGTAGAAGCGCTCGCTCAACCGCGCCAAGGCATAGTCGGGAATCGCTTCGGCCTGGTTGAACAGCACCAATTGCTGGCCGTCCATGCTTAACCGCAAGCGCCCGCCGGGCGGGGTGAAGTCCAACGCATTATCCAGCAGGTTGCTGAACGCCTGACGCAGCAAAAATGGCTCGCCCAGCAAGACGACACCCCGCGGCACTGCGTTGCTGATGTCCAGGGCGCTGTTCTGCACCCGCGCTGCCTGGCTCTGCACCACGCTGTCGAACAGGGCCGCCACGGCGATATCGGCCTGCTCCTGCAAGCCTTGGCGCTGTTCAACCATGGCCAGGTTCAGCAACCGCTCGATCAACTGCTGCAAGCGCGCGCTCTCGCGGTCGATGTTGCCGACGAAGCGCTGTTGCTGCGCTGCCGGCATTGGCCCTTGCAGCAGCTCGGCAGCGCCGCGAATGGCGGCCAGGGGGCTTTTCAGTTCATGGGTCAGGGTGTGCACATAACGCTCCACGTAGTCCTTGCCCTCCAACTGCGATCGCATGTGCGCCACCGCAGTGGCCAGTTGTGCCAGCTCGCCGCCGCCATAGGCCGGCAAGGCTACGCGCTCGCCTTCACTGACGGCCTGGGCATAGTGGGTCAGCTTGCGCAACGAACGGGTCAGCCACCACGACAGGCCCGCGCCCACCAGCAAGCCCATGATGATCAACCCCAGGCCGAACGCCAGCAACCGCCGTTCCGAGCGGTCTATGTAAGGCTGCAAGGAGCGGTTGGGCTTGGCCACGGTGACCTCGCCGATGATCTGCGCGCCGTCCATGATCGGTGCGCCCACATGCATCACCGACGACTCGGGGTCGGCAGGGTCGCTACGGGTGGACCGTGCACCGTACTGGCCGCGCAAGGTCAGGTACACATCGTTCCAGCGCGAATAATCCTGACCCACGGCCTGCCCCGCCGAGTCCAGCAAGACGATGCCTCGTGCGTCGGTGACATAGATACGGTGGCTGACCTGGTTCTTTGCCAGCCCCCAGATCTCGGCCTTCGGCTCGCGGCGGCCGTACGCCGTGAGGGCGTCGTTGAGGCGGCTCTGGTCCAGGGTGCCGGCCTTGACGTCCGGGGCCAGTATTTCGGCCAGCAGGTTGGCGGTGTCCACCAGGGTTTCCTCGGTGGACTGGCGCACCCCGGGGCGGATTTCCTCGCGCACCGTGTACAACAGGAAGTAACCGGTCAGGCCAACGAAGAAGAAGTAGACCAGGAATATCCGTATTCCCAGGCGCATCAGCTGTGGCCCGGGCTGTAGCTGTAGCCCAGGCCACGGTGGGTCTGGATGGGCTCCGCCTCGGCGGCCACCTGGCGCAGCTTGGCGCGCAGGCTCTTGATGTGGGTGTCGATGCTGCGCTCGTAGCCGGCGTCACTGGGCACGCCCACCGCGTCGAGCAGTTGTTCGCGGCTGAACACCCGCTCAGGTTGGTCAAGCAAGCTGTGCAGCAGGCGAAATTCATGGCGAGTCAGGCTCAGCGGCTGGCCACGGTAGCTGATCAGAAAACGCTCGTTATCCACCTGGAACACCGGCGACGGCGTTTCCTGCCGGGGTACCACGCGCTTGAGGATGGCCCGCACCCGCGCCGAGACCTCCCGGGGGCTGAACGGCTTGATCACGTAATCATCGGCACCGATTTCCAGGCCCACCACCCGGTCGATCTCGGCATCGCGCGCAGTGAGGAAGATCACCGGCACTTCGCTGAAACGGCGCAGTTGCTTGCAGGTTTCAAAGCCACTGATATCCGGCAGGCCCACGTCCAGGATCAGCAGGTCGGCCGGCTGGCGGCGCTGGTGCTCCAGCGCGGCCTGGCCAAGGCTGACCCAGGTAGTCTCGAACCCTTCACCCTGCAAGGCGTAGACCAGCGTATCGGCGATGGCGGCTTCGTCTTCGACGATCAATATGTGCGCCATGGCCTCAGCACTCAGGGTCGCCAGCGGTGTAGCGGCGGGCCGGGTTAACCGCCGCGCCGAATTCACGCAGGCCCTTGGCGCCGATCAGCAGCGGGTAGTTGAAGCTGCTGCGGTCCACCAGGTTGGCCTCGATGGTGCGCCGGGTACCGCCCAGGCACATTTCCAGCTCCACCACCGGGCGCTTGGCCACTTCGGCGGTCTCGCCCTCATCCTCCTCGTCGGCACGGCTCTTGATGCGGCTGATGCGGGCAACCTTGTGTTCGAACACCTTGCCGTCGGCGTCCCTGGTCGCCAGGCGGAAGCGTACCCAGTCGTCACCATCGCGCTTGAACAACTGGATATCGCGGGCCGACAGCGACGCGGTGAGCGCACCGGTGTCCATCTTCGCCTTGAGCGTGGCGCCGCCGATTTCCGGCAGCTTGATGTTTTCGTAGCGCCCGTACAGGGTCGGCTCAGCGGCCATGACCGGCAGGGCCAGCAGCGACAGCAATGCAAGAACGGATTTCACTGGCAGTCTTCCTCAGAGGTTATGTCTGCGCCCAGTCCAACAGAGGAGCGCGTTCAGCCGATAGTTCAGTGGCGTGGAGCATACCCAAAAAATCGTGAAACAATTGTCGATTACCATTCGGCACCGGCAATTTGGCGCCAGGCGCGGACCTGCTTATCATTGCCGGCCATAATTACTCCAAGAGTCGTTTTATGCGTCGCCTGCTCGCCGGCAGTTTCACCACACTGCTGCTTTTGCTCAACACCCTGGTGCTTATCGGCCCACTTCTGGTCTTCGCCCTGCTCAAGCTTGCCGTCCGGGGGCGCTGGCGCGACCGCGCCTCGCTGGCGGTGATGTGGATCGCCGAAACCTGGGCGGAAATCGACAAGCTCATCTTCCGCCTGTGCATTCCCACCCGCTGGGACATCCGGGGTGCCGAAAGCCTGCGAGGGGACACCTCGTACCTGGTGGTCAGCAACCATCAATCGTGGGTAGACATTCCCGCGCTGATCCAGGCGCTGAACCGCCGCACGCCGTTTTTCAAGTTTTTCCTCAAGAAAGAGTTGATCTGGGTACCGTTTCTGGGCCTGGCCTGGTGGGCGCTGGACTACCCCTTCATGAAACGCTACACCAAGGCTTTCCTGGACAAGCACCCCCACCTCAAGGGCAAGGACCTGGAAATCACCCGCCAGGCCTGCGAGCTGTTCAAGCGCCAGCCGGTGACCGTGGTCAATTACCTGGAAGGCACGCGCTTCACCCAGGCCAAGCGTGACGCCCAGGCCTCGCCATACAGGAACCTGCTCAAGCCCAAGGCCGGCGGCGTGGCATTCGTGCTGGCCGCCATGGGGCCGCAACTGGACCGCATGCTCGACGTGACGGTGGTGTACCCCGAAGGCAGGATTCCGGGTTTCTGGAATTTGCTGTGCGGTGACGTGAAGCAGGTGATCGTCGAGATTCACTCACGGGACATCGACCCAAGGTTGCTGGCCGGCGACTACGAGAACGACCCGGCGTTTCGCCAGACCGTGCAGGATTGGGTGAACGGCCTGTGGCGCGAGAAGGATGCGCGGATCGAGGCGTTGCGCCTGGAACTGAAATCGTAAGAATCGGTTCGCCCTGCCCTGCAAGGAATATCAGGTTTTGCAGGGCCGGGCGAAGCCAACGCGGCTTAGCCGCCTGTACCCCAGATGCCACCCAGGGTTTTCAACAGGCCACCGCCCACGCCTTGCTGCCCCAGGTACTGCAGGATCACCGGGGCAAATTGCCCGACCATGCCGCTGTCCATGCCCAATGCACCGAAGGCATTGTTCAGGTCATTGGTGTTCTTCACGTCCCCCAGCGCGCTGGTCAGGGCGCCCTTGTCGGTGCCGGTCTTGCCCAGCAGCCCGCCCAGGCTGCCCACGGCATTGGCGCCGGCCAGCTTGTCCAGCCCCGGTACTTGCTGGCTCAACTGGGAATAGTCCGACGAACTCAACTTGTTTTTCGCCAGCCCCAGCATGGCGCCGGTCCCGCCGACGGCCTGTTCGGGGGTAACCTTCAACTGCCCGCCCAGGTTGTTGAGCAACCCCGCGGCCTGGGGCGTTGAGGCGGCGTTACCGGCCTGGCCGTTCTGCAGTGAAGAGGCTGCGTTTACTGCGTCGTTGAGGTTGAAGGCTAAGACCGGGCTGGCGGCCAGGGCGGTGAGCGTTGCCAGGGTGATGGCGCGCATGGTGTTCATGGTGTTCCCCTTGAATCGTTGGGCCGCCGGCACAGTGTAGCCGGCGGCTAAAGCCAGGTTTTGACCGGGAAATACAGCTTTGTGTTCCAAAACCGAAATAAATTCGTACAAAAGCGCATCCATCACATTCCCCACCGCGTATATCACGCAACGGCCCGGTGGCTGGTCTAGGCTCTAGAAGCCCACTCAGCGGAGGCCCGACCATCGATACCGAACAGCTACGCCAGTTGCTCGCCGCCTGCGCCCAGGGCAACCGCCGCGCCTTCGAGGCGCTCTACCGTGGCAGCAGTGCCCGCCTGCATGGCGTGGCGCTGCGTTGCGTGGGCCGCCGCGAACTGGCCGAAGAAGTGGTGCAGGAGAGTTTCGTGCGCATCTGGAACAACGCGTCGCGCTATGACCCCAACCTGGCCGCGCCCATGACCTGGATGGTCAACATTACCCGGCACCTGGCCATCGACCTGCTGCGCCGTCGCCACGAGGTGCCATTGGACGATGCGCACCTGCAGGCCCTGAGCGACGACGGCCCCACGGCCGACGAGCAACTTGGCCGGGCCCGCGATGCAGCGGCGCTGAACCGTTGCCTCGATGACTTGGAGGGTATGCAGCGTCAGTCGATCCTCACTGCCTATTTCCACGGCTTGTCCAATGCGGACCTGGCGCGACAATTATCGGCGCCGCTGGGCTCGGTGAAATCATGGATACGCCGGGGCCTGGAGCGCCTGCGCCGGTGCCTGGAATCATGAACTACCACACGCCCACGTTGCGCCGTGCACTGGCGGCAGACTACGCCATCGGCCTGATGGCGCCCGCCGCCCGGCGGCGCTTCGAGCGCTTGCTGGTCGACGACCACGCCCTGCGACAAGAGCTGGGCCAGTGGCAGGATGCACTCGCCAGCCTGGCGGCGCCGCTGCCCGAAGCCCCGGTGCCGGAGCGGGTATGGGAGAATATCAAGGCACGCATCGAGCCCCAGCGCCTGCATGTGCCACCACCCTCGTTCACGCGCCGTAGGCTGGGCCTGGGTGCGCTGGCCGCGGCGGTAGTGCTGGCGGTCGGCCTGGGCATGTACTACAACCGCGACCAGGCGATGTACAGCGCGACCCTGGTCAGCGCCAGCAATCAGCCCGCGGTGACCATCGAGGCGTTTGACCAGTATCTGCAAGTGGCGCCGCTGAACCTTGCCAGCGCCCCGGCTGACCGCAGCATGCAATTGTGGGCGATTCCGGCCGAAGGTACGCCGGTGTCCCTGGGCCTGATGCCCGAAGGTGGCAAAGGCCGTATCAGCCTGGATGAAAGCCAGCGCAAACTGCTGGGCGAACCCATCGCCCTGGCCATCAGCCTGGAACCGGCAGGCGGTTCGCCCACCGGTCAGCCAACGGGGCCAGTGCTCTACCACGGCCAGGTGATCAGCCTGTAGCAGCGGACCTGGCCGCGTCCCCGGCGCCGCGCCGCATCAGGCATTGCCGCATGCACCGCGACGCGGCCAGGTCCGCTGCTACGCGGTTTTCAGGCGGCGCTGAAGAGTTTGTGCGGGTCGATGACGAATTTCTTCGGCACACCGGCATCGAACTCGCCATAGCCTTCCGGCGCCTGGTCCAGGGTGATGACCTGCACGCCCACTACTTCCGCGATGTTGATGCGGTCCCACATGATGGCCTGCATCAATTGACGGTTGTACTTCATCACCGGGGTCTGGCCGGTGTGGAAGCTGTGGGACTTGGCCCAGCCCAGGCCAAAGCGAATGCTCAGGCTGCCCATCTTCGCCGCGGCGTCCACCGCACCCGGGTCTTCAGTCACGTACAGGCCGGGGATACCGATCTTGCCGGCTACACGTACCACGCCCATCAACGAGTTGAGCACCGTGGCCGGTGCTTCGTGCTGGGCACCCGCATGGCCGTGGCCACGGGCCTCGAAACCCACCGCGTCTACCGCGCAATCCACTTCCGGCTCACCCAGCAGGTCGGCGATCTGTTCATGCAGCGGGGTGTCCTTGGACAGGTCGGCGATTTCGAAGCCTTGGGCCTTGGCGTGGGCCAGGCGCACCGGGTTGACGTCACCGACGATGACGACCGCTGCACCGAGCAAGCGCGCCGAGGCGGCCGCAGCCAGGCCCACCGGCCCGGCACCGGCCACATAAACGGTGCTGCCGGGGCCGACGCCTGCAGTGACGGCGCCGTGGTAACCGGTCGGCAGGATATCGGACAGGCACGTCAGGTCACGGATCTTCTCCATGGCCCGGTCGCGATCGCCCAGCTTGAGCAGGTTGAAATCAGCATACGGCACCAGCACGTATTCGGCCTGGCCGCCGACCCAATCGCCCATGTCCACGTAGCCATAGGCGCCGCCAGCACGGGCCGGGTTTACCGTCAGGCAGACGCCGGTGTGCTGTTCCTTGCAGGACCGGCAGCGGCCGCAGGCAACGTTGAAGGGAACCGAGACCAGGTCACCGACCTTGAGGTTTTCCACGTCCTTGCCGACTTCCAGCACTTCGCCGGTGATTTCATGGCCCAGCACCAGGCCCACCTGGGCCGTGGTACGGCCGCGAACCATGTGCTGGTCCGAGCCGCAGATGTTGGTAGAAACGACCCGCAGAATCACACCATGTTCGATGCGTTTTCCACGCGGGTCCTGCATTTTCGGGAAGGGAATTGTTTGCACCTCGACCTTGCCGCCACCGAGATACACCACACCGCGATTACCAGACATGCTTTCACCTCACTGTTGTTGTTTTAAAGGCAACTAAAGGACAACCGTTCGACCTCCGTTCAGGAACACCCGCCGCTCGATGTGAAAACCCACCGCCCGGGCCAGGGTCTGGCACTCGATGTCGCGACCCTTGGCAATCAGGTCCTCGGCATAGTGGCTGTGGTCCACGACTTCGACGCCCTGGGCAATGATCGGGCCTTCGTCCAGGTCGTTATTGATGTAATGCGCCGTGGCGCCCACCAGTTTCACGCCTTTGTTGTACGCCTGGTGGTAGGGCTTGGCGCCTTTGAAGCCGGGCAGCAGGGAGTGGTGGATATTGATGGCCCAACCGTCCAGGCGCCGGCACAGTTCGGGCGACAGCACCTGCATGTAGCGGGCAAGAATCACCAGTTCGGCACCCTTCTGCTCAATGACTTCCAGCACCTTGCGCTCCTGCGCAGGCTTGTCGTTAGGGTCCAGGGGGAAATGGTAGTAGGGAATTTCGTGCCAGCGAGCCAATGGCTCCAGATCCGGATGGTTGGACACCACGGCCACCACATCCATGGGCAATTGGCCGATGCGCTGGCGGTACAGCAGGTCGTTCAGGCAGTGGTCCGCCTTGGAGACCATGATCACCACCTTGGGCCGGTAGTGCGGCGGTGTCAGCTCGAAGACCATGCCGAACGACTCGCCACGCTCGGCCAGGCCGGCACGGAACGACTGCTCGTCAAAGCCATCGGGCTGACGGAATTCGACACGGATGAAAAACCGCGACGACAGGCGATCGTCGAACGAATGGTGCTCGGTGACATAGCAACCCTGTTCGAACAGGTAGCGGGTTACTGCGTCCACCGTGCCGAGCATGCTGGGGCAGTCGGCGGTGAGGATCCATGTATCGGGGGCACGGCTCATGGTAGGGCTCCAGTGCGCTGATGCGGCCTTCCCGGTCTGCGCCGCCCCGACATACCCTGTGGGGCCGGGCGAAGACCGGGAAAGGATCAACCGGTGATTTCCAGGCCATATTCGGCCGACGCGTCCTGCAACCACAGCCACCAGTAATCGGAGAAGCTGCGGCGCACCAGCAGCTCCCAGACATCTTCGCTGGGACGGCGGATCACCAGTTGCGACTTGGCGAACACCGTGCCCACGGCCTTGCCCACTGGAAAGTTGTCAGGGTGCACGTCGTAGCTGGTGGATTTCATCAGGACCTGGCGCACGTTGGGCCCGCTGAGTTCCAGCAGGCTCTGGCCGCCGCTGACGTTGACCACGGCGATATGCTGGCCGGCCAGTGCTTCACGCAGGCGGTTCTCAGTGGCCACCTCTTCGCCGGCCGGCACGATCAGCAACCACTCGTCCGGGCCCAACCATTGCAGCGAGGTTTCGCCGCTGCTCACCAGTGCCAGGGCACCCGGCAGTTCCAGGCCCACCGCCTTGGCCACGCCTTCGGCGAAGGCCGGGTCATGGCCATTGCCGCGCAGGGTCAGGTGGCCCAGCAGTTTCTTGTCGCGCAGCTTTACACCGGCGTTCTTGCGGCCCTTGCCCACCAGCTTGGCGAGGTCGGCATGGTGCAGCGGTGCCTCGGCCTTGGCGGCGGTGGCCGGGCGTTGTTCGTATACGTTGACTGTGGTCATGTGGACACCTGTCAAAAGTCAGCAAAAGACGCTGTAGGCGCTGGCTTGCCAGCCCCCACATCAATTCAGCACACCCACGTCAAACGTTCTGTTGTTCGCCTTTGGGGTCGAAGAACACCGAAGAGCAGATTTCGGCCTCGATCACGCTGCCATCCACCAGCGGCGCGTAAACCTTCTCGCCCATGCGCTTGAGGCCGCCCTTGACTACCGCCAGGGCAAACGAATGGCCGAGGGTGGCGCTCATGTAGCTGGAGGTCACGTGGCCCACCATGCTCATGGGAATCGCCTGCTGGGTGTCGAACACCAGTTGCGCGCCTTCCGGCAGCACCTTGTTCGGGTCGGTCGGTTTCAGGCCCACCAGTTGCTTGCGCTGTTCACGCACGCAGTCCTCGCGGTTCATGCCACGCCAGCCGATCCACGAGAACGGTTTGGTACGGCCCACGCACCAGCCCATGTTCAGGTCGTCCGGGGTCATGGAGCCGTCGGTGTCCTGGCCAACGATGATGAAGCCCTTCTCGGCCCGCAGCACGTGCATGGTTTCGGTGCCGTAGGGGGTCAGGTTGTACTGCTTGCCGGCCTCGACGATCTGCTCCAGCACACCCATGGCGTAGTCGGCCTGGATATTCACTTCGTAGGACAGCTCGCCGGTGAACGAGATACGGAACACTCGGGCCGGTACGCCGCCTACCGTGCCTTCTTTCCAGGTCATGAACGGAAAGGCGTCCCTGTCCAGGTCGATGTCGGTGACGTGGCTCAGCAGCTTGCGGCTGTTGGGGCCCGACAGGGTCAGGGTGGCCCAGTGGTCGGTGACCGAGGTGAAGTACACCTTCAGGTCCGGCCACTCGGTCTGCTGGTAGATCTCCAGCCATTGCAGCACGCGGGCAGCGCCGCCCGTGGTGGTGGTCATCAGAAAATGGTTGTCGGCCAGGCACGCCGTCACGCCGTCGTCGAAGACCATGCCGTCTTCCTTGCACATCAGGCCGTAACGGGCCTTGCCCACATCCAGCTTGGTCCAGGCGTTGGTGTAGATGCGGTTGAGGAACTCGCGGGCGTCAGGCCCCTGAATGTCGATCTTGCCCAGGGTGGAGGCATCCAGCAGGCCCACGCTGTCACGCACGGCCTTGCATTCGCGGGCCACGGCCGAGTGCATGTTTTCGCCGCGCTTGGGAAAATACCAGGGGCGCTTCCACTGGCCGACGTCTTCGAATTCGGCGCCGTTCTTCACGTGCCAGGCGTGCAGCGCGGTGAAGCGCACCGGTTCAAACAGGTGGCCACAGTGGCGGCCGGCAATGGCGCCGAAGGTGATGGGGGTGTAGTTGGGGCGGAACATGGTGGTGCCCATCTCGGTGATCGAGATGCCACGGCTGCGGGCCGCGATGGCCAGGCCGTTGATGTTGCCCAGCTTGCCCTGGTCGGTGCCGAAGCCCAGCGCGGTGTAGCGCTTGACGTGTTCCACCGACTCGAAGCCTTCACGGGTGGCCAGTTCGATAGCGGCGGCGGTGACGTCGTTCTGCTGGTCGACGAATTGCTTCGGCGCCCGGGCAGTGGGCTTGTCGTGGGGCACCTGGAACAGTGCCACGGTGGGCTCTTCCTGGCGGTTCAGGGCCTTGGGCAGCGTGCCTTCGACAATCCTGAAACCCGCCTCGGCGGCAGCGCGCGCACCGCCTTCGAAGCCATCGGACAGGGCATCGGCCAGGTTGAACACGCCGTTGATGCCGCCCACGCACACACGTTTCTGCGGCGCATCACCGGGAACGAACGCGAGGATGTCTTCACGCCATACCGGCTTGCCACCCAGGTGTGACGCCAGGTGCACCACCGGGCTGTAGCCGCCGGAGCTGCCGACCAGGTCGCAGTCCAGCCATTCGCCGGGGCTGGTGACCTTGTGGGCGTTGATATCGATGGCCGCGACCCGGGCGGCCGTCACGTGCTTGCTGCCGCGAGCTTCGATCACGGCGCTGGAGGTGAGGATGCGAATGCCCTTGGCCCGTGCTTCTTCCACCAGCGCGCCGCGCGGGTTGTGGCGGGCATCGGCCACGGCCACCACTTGCAGGCCGGCGTCGAACCAGTCCAGCGCCACACGGTAGGCGTAGTCGTTGTTGGTGGACAGCACCAGCTTCTTGCCCGGCGCCACGCCATAACGGCGCACATAGGTAGAAATGGCGCCAGCGAGCATGTTGCCCGGCACGTCGTTGTTGCCGTACACCAGCGGCCGCTCGTGGGCACCAGCGGCCAGCACCACGCGCTTGGCGCGCACCCGGTGGATCCGCTGGCGTACCTGGCCGATGGGCGCACGATCACCGAGGTGGTCGGTCAGGCGTTCGTGAATGGTCAGGAAGTTGTGGTCGTGGTAGCCGTTGACGGTGGCGCGCGGCAACAGGGTGACGTTGGCCAGGCCCTTGAGTTCGTTGACCACCTGCACCACCCACTCGGCGGCCGGCTTGCCGTCCAGGCTCTCGCGGGTGTCGAGCAGGCTGCCGCCGAACTCTTCCTGTTCATCGGCCAGGATCACCCGGGCGCCACTGCGGGCGGCGGCCAGCGCGGCCGCCAGGCCCGCAGGGCCGGCGCCGACGATCAGCACGTCGCAGTGCTGGTTGAAGTTGTCGTAGGTGTCGGGGTCATTCTCGGTAGGCGAGCGGCCCAGGCCAGCAGCCTTGCGGATGTACTTCTCGTAAGTCATCCAGAAAGACTGCGGGTACATGAAGGTTTTGTAGTAGAAACCCGGCGGCATCAGCTTGCCGCCGACCTTGCCGAGAATACCCATCATGTCGGTGTTGACGTTCGGCCAACCATTGGTGCTGGTAGCCACCAGCCCCTGGTACAGCGCCTGCTGGGTAGCACGCACGTTGGGAATCTGGGTGGCTTCGGTAGCGCCGATCTGCAGAACCGCGTTGGGCTCTTCAGCGCCGGCGGCGATGATGCCGCGTGGGCGCGAGTACTTGAAACTGCGCCCGACAATGTCGACGCCGTTGGCCAGCAGGGCGGCGGCCAGGGTGTCGCCCTCATAGCCGGTATAGCTCTGGCCGTTGAAGGTAAAGGTGATTTTCTTGCTGCGATCGATACGACCGCCGCTGGACAGGCGATTGACCTGGCTCATGCTTTGTCTCCCGCGGCCGTGAACTGGGGCTTGGTGCCAATCGGATAGGTTTCGAGAATCTCGTACGTCACCGTGTCGCGGGTGGCGTTGAAGTACTGGCGGCAACCGGCGGCGTGAATCCACAGTTCATGGTGCAGGCCGCGGGGGTTGTCCCGGAAGAACATGTAGTCGCCCCACTGTTCGTCGGTGCACGCACCGGGGTCGAGCGGGCGCGGAATATGCGCCTGGCCGGCGCTGTGAAACTCTTCTTCGGAGCGCAGTTCGCCGCAATGAGGACAGAAGATATGCAACATGGTGGAATTCTCCTGTAATTAGTGGGCGACCGCGGCAGCGCCGTGTTCGTCGATCAGCGCGCCGTTGTGGAAGCGCTCGATGGAAAATGGCTTGGCCAGGGGGTGCATCTCGCCCTTGGCCAGGCTGGCGGCGAAGACGTTGCCCGAGCCCGGGGTGGCCTTGAAGCCGCCGGTACCCCAGCCGCAGTTGAAGAACATGTTCGGCACCGGGGTCTTGGAGATGATCGGGCAGGCGTCCGGGGTGGTGTCGACGATGCCGCCCCATTGGCGGTTCATGCGCACGCGCGACAGCACCGGGAACATCTCCACGATGGCCTGGATGGTGTGCTCGATCACCGGGTACGAACCGCGCTGGCCATAGCCGACCCAGCCGTCGATACCGGCACCGATCACCAGGTCACCCTTGTCGGACTGGCTGATGTAGCCGTGCACGGCGTTGGACATGATCACGCTGTCGATGATGGGTTTGATCGGCTCCGACACCAATGCTTGCAACGGGTGGGACTCGACCGGCAGGCGGAAACCGGCCAGCTTGGCCATGTGCCCGGAGTTGCCCGCGGTGACTACGCCCACGCGCTTGGCCCCGATGAAACCCTTGGTGGTTTCCACGCCGATGCACACGCCGTTTTCCTTGCGAAAGCCAATCACCTCGGTCTGCTGGATCAGGTCCACGCCCAGGGCGTCGGCAGCACGGGCGAAGCCCCAGGCCACGGCATCGTGACGGGCCACGCCGCCACGGCGCTGGACCGTGGCGCCAATGATCGGGTAACGGGTGTTTTTCGAGCAGTCCAGGTACGGGATTTCTTCGGCTACCTGCTTGCCGTTCAGCAGTTCGCCGTCCACGCCATTGAGGCGGTTGGCGCTGACCCGGCGTTCGGAGTCACGCATGTCCTGCAGCGTGTGGCACAGGTTGTAGACCCCGCGCTGGCTGAACATGACGTTGTAGTTGAGGTCCTGGGACAGGCCTTCCCACAGTTTCATGGCGTGCTCGTACAGGTGCGCCGACTCGTCCCACAGGTAGTTGGAACGCACGATGGTGGTATTGCGGGCAGTGTTGCCACCCCCCAGCCACCCCTTCTCGACCACGGCCACGTTCTTGATGCCGTGCTCCTTGGCCAGGTAGTAGGCGGTCGCCAGGCCATGCCCGCCGCCGCCGACGATGACCACGTCATAGACCTTTTTCGGCGTGGGCGTGCGCCACATGCGCTGCCAGTTCTCGTGGTGGCTGAGGGAGTGCTTGAGAAGGCCGAAGCCCGAATAGCGTTGCATAAGTGTTTACTCCAGCTCAGCGGTAAACCGGGAAGTCAGCACACAGGGCGGCGACGTTACGGGCCACATCGGCCTCCACGTCGGCATCGCCCAGGTTGTCGAGGATGTCGCAGATCCAGCCGGCCAGCGAGGTGCACTGGGCCACCTTGAAGCCGCGGCTGGTGACGGCCGGGGTGCCGATGCGCAGGCCCGAGGTCACGAACGGCGACTGCGGGTCGTTGGGCACCGCGTTCTTGTTGACGGTGATATGGGCACGGCCGAGGGCGGCGTCGGCGTCCTTGCCGGTCAGGCCCTGGCGAATCAGGCTGACCAGGAACAGGTGGTTATCGGTGCCACCGGAGACCACGTCATAGCCGCGCTCGACGAACACGGCGGCCATGGCCTGGGCGTTATCAATGACCTGCTGCTGGTACGCCTTGAAGCCGGGTTCCAATGCTTCCTTGAAGCACACGGCCTTGGCAGCGATCACGTGCATCAGCGGGCCGCCCTGGCCGCCTGGGAATACCGCGGCGTTGAGCTTTTTCTCCAGGGCTTCGTTGGCACGGGCCAGGATCAGGCCGCCACGCGGGCCGCGCAGGGTCTTGTGGGTGGTGGTGGTCACCACGTCGGCAAACGGAATCGGGTTGGGGTACAGGCCTGCGGCAACCAGGCCGGCGACATGGGCCATATCGACGAACAGGTAGGCGCCCACTTTGTCGGCGATCTCGCGAAAGCGCGCAAAATTCAGGGTCTTGGAGTAGGCCGAGAAGCCGGCGATGATCATTTTTGGCTGGTGTTCGACAGCCAGGCGCTCCACTTCGTCGTAATCGATCAGGCCGGTGGCGGTGTCGATGCCGTACTGCACGGCGTTGTAGAGCTTGCCGCTGAAGCTGACCTTGGCGCCATGGGTCAAGTGGCCGCCGTGGGCCAGGCTCATGCCCAGCACGGTATCGCCGGCTTGCAGCAGGGCCAGGTACACCGCGGCGTTGGCTTGGCTGCCTGAGTGCGGTTGAACGTTGGCATAGTCAGCGCCGAACAGCTGCTTGGCGCGGTCGATGGCCAGTTGCTCGACTTTGTCCACGTGTTCGCAGCCACCGTAGTAGCGTTTGCCCGGGTAGCCCTCGGCGTATTTGTTGGTCAGGCCGCTGCCCTGTGCCTGCATCACGCGTTTGCTGGTGTAGTTTTCCGAAGCGATCAGCTCGATGTGATCTTCCTGACGCTGTTCCTCGGCATTCATTGCCGCCAGCAGTGCATCGTCGTAACCCTGGATCTGGTCTTGCTTGCTGAACATCGCGGATCTCCCAGCGGCGGCGTGGCGCCTTTGATATTGGTTGGCGGCCGCCGTGCGACAGGGCCCCCTTTGCAGCGATGGTAGGGCCGGCGCTTGCAGACCAGATGCCTGCGCACGCCACACAAAGGTGCGTTTACGACATCGCCGCGAAACCAGTGGAGAGTCGCCGGGGCCCACAGCACAACATGCCAATACCCGCGGCGATATTCCTGGTTTACAGTGACCGGCTACACGAACACAAGGAACCGGCCATGAACGACCAAAGCCAACAGTTTGCCAGCGACAATTACTCGGGCATCTGCCCCGAAGCCTGGGCGGCCATGGAGCAGGCCAACCAAGGTCACCAGCGTGCCTATGGCGACGACCAGTGGACGGCCCGGGCCGCCGATGAATTTCGCCGCCTGTTCGAAACCGACTGCGAGGTGTTCTTCGCCTTCAACGGCACCGCGGCCAACTCCCTGGCGTTATCGTCCTTGTGCCAGAGCTATCACAGCGTCATCTGCTCGGAAACGGCCCACGTCGAGACCGATGAATGCGGCGCGCCGGAATTCTTCTCCAACGGCTCCAAGCTGCTGACCGCCCGCAGCGAGAACGGCAAGCTCACGCCCGAGGCCATTCGCGAAGTCGCCCTCAAGCGCCAGGACATCCACTACCCCAAGCCACGCGTGGTAACCCTGACCCAGGCCACCGAAGTGGGCAGCGTCTACCGCCCCGAGGAGCTGCAGGCCATCAGCGCCACCTGCAAGGAACTGGGGCTGAACCTGCACATGGACGGAGCTCGCTTCGCCAATGCCTGCGCCACCCTGGGCTGCTCGCCGGCAGAACTGACGTGGAAGTCGGGGGTGGACGTGCTCTGCTTCGGCGGCACCAAGAACGGCATGGCGGTCGGCGAGGCCATTCTGTTCTTCAAGCATGAGCTGGCGGTGGACTTTGACTACCGTTGCAAGCAGGCGGGCCAGTTGGCGTCAAAAATGCGCTTCCTGTCCGCGCCTTGGGTGGGCTTGCTGGAAAACGACGCATGGCTCAAGCACGCCCGCCATGCCAACCACTGCGCCACGTTGCTGAGCCAACTGGTGGCAGACATTCCCGGGGTGGAACTGATGTTCCCGGTGGAAGCCAACGGGGTGTTCCTGCAGATGTCGGAACCGGCACTGGAGGCCTTGCGTGGCAAGGGCTGGCGGTTCTATACCTTCATCGGCAGCGGCGGTGCGCGGTTCATGTGCTCGTGGGATACCGAAGAGGCGCGGGTGCGGGAGTTGGCGGCGGACATTCGCCAGGTCATGAGCTGAAACAGGGGGTGGCCTTTTCCCGAGCGTCGCCTGGTCCCACCTTGAACGCATTGCAATTGCAGGACCGGGCGAAGCTCGGGAAGGGCGAAACACGGGCTAGAGCTTGAACCCTCCCATCTGCCGCGCCAGGTCATCGGCCAGCCCACGCAGGGCCTGGCACTCCTCGCGGCCGCTGCGCACCTCCCCTGCCGTGGCCCGGGCCAGGTCGGAAATGCCCTGCACGTTACGGTTGATCTCCTCGGTCACCGCCGTCTGCTCTTCGGTGGCCGTGGCCACCTGGTGGTTCATGTCGCTGATACGCTCCACCTGGTCGGTGATGGCCGTCAACGACGTGCCGGTACGTTGGCTGGCCGTGACCCCGGTCCCCGTCGCGGCCTGGCCGCTGTGCATCGACGCCACCGCTGTGTCGGCGCCTTGCTTGAGCCGGCCGATCATCTTCTGAATCTCGTCGGTGGAGGCCTGGGTACGCTGGGCCAGGGTGCGCACCTCGTCAGCCACCACCGCGAAACCACGGCCCATTTCCCCGGCCCGCGCAGCCTCGATAGCGGCGTTCAGCGCCAGCAGGTTGGTCTGCTCGGAAATACCGCGGATCACCGCCAGCACCTGGTCGATGGAACCCACCTGCTCGGCCAGCTCACCCACCGCGCTGGCTGCACTGCCAATTTCCTGCGACATGCCTTCGATATGGGCGATGGAACGGCCCACGATATCCCGCGCCTGCAAGGCCTCGTCCCGGGCGCTTTGCGAAGCCTCGGCGGCATTGCCCGCGTTGCGAGCGATTTCCTGCACGGTCAGGCCCATCTCATGTACCGCCGTGGCCACCATGTCGGTCATTTCCTGCTGGCGGCCGGCGCGTTCCGCCGTGTTGTCCACCACCTGCGCGACATGCCCTACCGAATGGCGCAGGCGCTCGCTGGTGGTCAGCACCTCGGCGATCATGTCGCGCTGGCTACCCAGGAAACGGTTGAAGCCACGAGCCAGGTCACCCAGCTCGTCGGCGCGGGCGTCGTCAAGGCGGTGAGTCAGGTCGCCGCCGCCACTGCCGATCGCCACCAGTGCAGCCGTTACCTGACGAATCGGTTTCACCAGCCCACGGGCCAGCAGCACCACCAGCAACAGGCACACGAACGCCACCGCCAGGCCGATCAGGCTGGTCAGCCACATGGCCTGGCGTGCCTGGGCATAGATCTGCGCCTCAGGCACTTCCGCGACCAGACTCCAGTTGAGGTCGCGCAGCGGCAGGGCCAGGGCCAGGTAATCTTCGCCGTCACGCTGGAAAACGCTGGTGGTCAAGCCGGTGTGGCCCAGCACCGCGGCTGCGGCCTGCGGGCCGATCTGCTCGGCCAACTGGCGCTTGCCGCTCAGCTGCGCGTCCGGGTGCACCTGGATCAAGCCGTCGTTGCGCACCAGGAAGACCTTGCCGTGCTCACCGAAGCTGTAGTTGTGGATCAGTTCCGACAGTTCGCTCATGCTCAGGCCCAGACCAGCGATGCCCAGGGTCTTGCCCGCCTGCTGCACCCGCAGATCGATGAACAGCGTCAGCGCACCCGTGCCAGTGTCCGTGTCGATATTGAGGGTCCGCGGCTTGCCGCTGTCCAGGAACTGGTAGAACCAGGCGTCCTGGGCATTGGCCCGGCTGAGGGTACGGTCCAGGCCCTTCTCGGTGTAGTAGCGGTTGCTGTCTGCGCTGGCGATCAAGGCGGTAAAGGCCTTGTGCTCGTTGCGCACGCCATCCAGGTAGCGGGTGAATGATGGCAATTGGGCACTATTTTCGCCCTCCGCCAGCCATTGCTGCACCAGGGTGTTGCTGGCGATGTCATCGGCAGCCGTCAGGGGCCGGCTGAGGATCCGTTCGATGTCATTGCGCATGGCTTCCACGCTGGCTGGCAAGGCGGTTTCCAGCAGGTAGCTCTGAGCCAGGCGGTTCACCACCACGGTGTAAATGCCCACGACGATCAGGATGCTGGCCAGCAGGGCGGTGCCCATGCTGAGGATCAATTGCCATTGGATACTGCGGCGCCACAACTGCATGGGTGTAACCCTCTGAATGTCTACATCGACCGAACTGCAACAGCCATGCCGATTGTATACATTAACCAGACCAACGGTTACACAGGAAGAGTAATGCGGGCGCCGGCGGGCCAGCGAGCTTCTGACGCTTGAACACTCGCTGGCACGCCAGCACCTGCAGGATCGGGGGAGTCGGGACCAGGCCCCGCCGCGGCTGGCGAGGCCCCGTCCATCAGCCGTGGCTGATGGTGTTCTTGATCACATCAACCGTGGCGTTGACTTGCTCTTGATAACGGTTGAGCGCTTCAGCGTGCTGCTGCTGCATATCCAGCTGCTTGGAGCACAGGTTCAATGCCGCCAGCACCAGCAACTTGTCGCCGATGAGGGACGGATATTTGCGCTTGGTCTCGGCCAACGACGCATTGAGCAGGCGAGTGGCGTCGAGCAGCTTCTGCTCTTCACCCGGCGGCGCCTTGAGCGAGTAGTCATTGCCCAGTATCGAGACGACCTTGATCGACTCCTGGTCGGTACTCATGCGCTCACGGCACCAGCGCTAGCGCGCTGAACCAGAGCCTGGATACGCGAAACGGTGGAGGTCTGCTTCTCTTCCTGTTCCATCAGGTTCAGTTGCAGGCTTTCGTTCTCTTCCTTGGCCTGGGCCAGTTGAGCAGTCAGTTGGGTGTTGTTTTCGGTCAGTTGGCGGTTCTGTTCAACCAGTTCGCTGACCAGTTGTTCCAGTTGGCTCAGAGTTGTTTCCAGCATGGTGATTTCTCGGCAGATTCAAGGGGCGGTAACGATAAAGAAAAGTCGCCGCGCAGGCCAGGGTTTATCGGGCTCGGAACCATGAAATCCGCTGCGGCGACCTTCCTGGCCACGCTTCGGGCCAGACCCGAAACAGACTCTGATGGACCGGCATAACTCCGACCGGTTCCCGGTGGCCATTGGCCGTGCGACAAAAGGTCCCTAAAGACTTGCCTGCAAAGACCGATAGGCATGGCAACTGCCTGCACCCCGCACGGAACGCGCCCCCTATCCCTGGAACCTGCCATGTCCCTACGCAACATGAATATCGCGCCCCGCGCGCTCTCCGGCTTCGCTTGCATCGGCGCCCTGATGATCATCCTCGGCATCTTCGCCCTGGTGCAGATGGGCAGTATCCGCAAGGCCGGTGAAGAGATCGAGAACAACACCCTGCCCAGCCTCTCCAACCTGGGCCAGATCACCCAGATGACCCTGCGCCTGCGTGTGCTGTCCTACCGCCTGCTGGCCAACCGTGATGCCCAGACCCAGGCTGAAGCCCTGCAACTGCTGGACTCGCGCAACCAACTGATCGCCAAGGCCCAGGCTGCCTACGAGCCGCTGATCGCCGGGCCCGACGAGCGCGCCGCGTACGAACAACTGAAATCGGCCCTGGCCGAATACCATCAACTGGAAGCCCAGATGCGCAGCGCCAACGCCGCCAACGACCTGGATGCCCTGCGCAAGGCGGTCAACACCGACCTGCAGGACAACTCGTCGCGCATCAACGCCGCGCTCGACAAGCTGGTGGAGATCAACACCCAGCAAACCGCCGACATGAACAAGAACGCCGCCGACCAGTATTCCTCTGCGTTCACCCTGGTGGTCACCCTGCTGATCATCGCCGCCGTGCTGACCTTCCTCTTCGCCTGGCTGCTGACCCGCAGCATCGTGGTGCCGATCGACCAGGCCCTGGCCGCCGCCGAGCAGATCGCCGAGGGCAACCTGACCCGTCCGATCCACGTGGAAGGCCGCGACGAGGCCGCGCGCCTGCTGATTGCCATGGAGAAAATGCAGAACAAGCTGCGCGATACCCTGCAGCGCATCGCCGGCTCCGCTACCCAATTGGCCTCCGCGGCGGAAGAACTCAACAGCGTCACCGACGAAGGTGCCCGTGGCCTGGCCCAGCAGAACCATGAAATCGAACAGGCCGCGACCGCGGTCAACGAAATGACCAGCGCCGTGGAAGAAGTGGCCCGCAATGCGGTGAGCACGTCGGAAGCGTCGAAGGACGCCACCACTTCGGCCAGTGATGGCCGTGACCTGGTTCAGGAAACCGTGGGCGCCATCGAGCGCATGAGCAGCGACGTGCAGAGCACTGCCGAACTGATCGGCAACCTGGCCAACGAGTCCCGCGATATCGGCAAGGTGCTGGACGTGATCCGTGGCCTGGCCGACCAGACCAACCTGTTGGCCCTCAACGCCGCCATCGAAGCTGCCCGCGCCGGTGAAGCGGGCCGTGGTTTTGCCGTGGTCGCCGATGAAGTCCGCGCCCTGGCCCACCGCACCCAGCAGTCCACCGCTGAAATCGAACGCATGATCGGCAGCATCCAGGGTGGTACCGAGCAGGCCGTGAACTCGATGCGCAACAGCACCGAGCGCGCCGAGTCGACCCTGAACATCGCCAAGGGCGCCGGCATGGCCCTGGACACCATCAACGGCGCCATCGTGCAGATCAACGAGCGCAACCTGGTGATCGCCAGCGCGGCGGAAGAACAGGCCCAGGTGGCCCGTGAAGTTGACCGTAACCTGGTGAACATCCGTGACCTGTCGGTGCAGTCGGCCACCGGCGCCAACCAGACCACTGCGGCCAGCGCAGAGCTGTCGCGCCTGGCGGTGGACCTGAACAGCATGGTGGCGCGTTTCAGCCTGTAAACCGCGTCGTCCGTTTCCCGAGCTTCGCCCGGTCCCACAGGTTCCTGCGTGATCTGCTGGGACCGGACGACGCTTGGGGAAGCATCACAGGATCAATACTCGATCCGCACATCCCCTTTCGGCACACTGCAGCACGACAAGATGTAGCCATCGGCTACGTCCTCGTCGGTAATCCCGCCGTTGTGCTCCATTTCCACCTCCCCGCCCAGCTTCATCACCTTGCAGGTGCCGCAGATACCCATGCCGCACGCCTTGGGAATCATCAGGCCGAGCTTGGCCGCTGCCGCATGCACGGTTTCCCCCGGCGCCACGCGAATGCTCTTGCCGGCCGCGGTGAATTCCACCTGATGCAGCTCGGACGCATCCACTTCCGGCGCCTCGGCGGCCTGCTCGGCGTTTTCCACCGCATCGGCGCGAGCCTCCGGCGGCGTGGCGCCGAAGGACTCCTCGTGGTAGCGGGACATGTCATAACCCGCCGCCTCCAGCAGGCGCTTCACCGCATTCATGTAGGGCGTGGGCCCGCAGCAGAAAATCTCGCGCTCCATGAAGTCGGCGGCGATCAGCTCCAGCAATTTGTGGTTCAGGTAACCCCGGTAGCCCGCCCAGGGCTCACCCAGCCCATGCTTCTCGCAAATGATGTGCAGGCTGAAATTGTCGATGCGCGACGCCATGTGTTCCAGCTCGCGATGGTAGATGATGTCCTTGGGTGAACGGGCGCTGTGCACGAACACCATGTCGACGTTGGCGTTGGTGTCGTAGAACCACCGCGCCATGGACATCACCGGGGTGATACCCACCCCGCCACTGAGGTACAGCACCTTCTGCGCCGGGTAATCGATGGCGTTGAACAAGCCCACCGGACCGTGCACCGCCAGCTCCTGGCCTTCATGCAGGGTGTCGTGCAACCAGTTGGACACACGCCCGCCCGGGACACGCTTGATGGTGATGGAGAAGCTGTACGGCACCGACGGCGAGCTGGAAATGGTATAGGAGCGCATCACCGGCTGGCCTTCGATCTCCAGCTCCAGGGTCACGAACTGGCCGGGCTTGAAGAAGAACAGGATCGGCTGGTCGGCCATGAAGCAGAAGGTGCGCACGTCCCAGGTTTCCTGGATGACCTTGACGCAACGGACCACATGGCGGCCATTGGCCCATGTCTGGGTATTTACCGGGCTCAGGAAGCTGTTGGACATGCTCTTCTCCACGGCCGACTGTCGGCCTCATGGGGAAGGATTCTGCTTGGGCCGCATGGCCGTCACTTTCCTATCTGCGACATTCACATGCTTATGGCGACCAGCCCCATGGTACATGGCCTGGCGCGTCGGGAATGGATTGGGCCATGTCGCCCATGGATAAGGTTCGCGGCCCGCGCGGACGCACACTCCACCGCAAATGAACCTGCTTTCTTCCGTGCCTTGCGTTGCAAACCGTATCAGCCACTTTTCGCGGCCGCACAGACGGCCATGAGGACACACACGATGGACGTTACCGCTACCCTGAGCCTGGGCGACCCGCTGGAACCCGCACGCAAGGCCACTGCCGAAATGCTCCAGACCCGGGAGCGGACGTTCTCGCTGCCCCAGCCGTTCTACAACGACGAACGCCTGTTCGACATCGACATGCAGGAGATCTTCCACAAGGAATGGCTGATCGCCGGCATGACCAGCGAGATCCCCACCAAGGGCAACTTCATTACCCTGCAGATCGGCAAGAACCCGATCATCGTGGTGCGCGGCGCCGAAGGCGTGGTGCACGCGTTCCACAACGTCTGCCGCCACCGCGGTTCGCGCCTGTGCACCAGCGAAAAGGGCAAGGTCGCCAAGCTGGTCTGCCATTACCACCAGTGGACCTACGAACTGGACGGCCGCCTGCTCTTCGCCGGCACCGAGATGGGCGCCGATTTCGACATGAAGCAGTACGGTCTCAAACCGGTGAACGTGAAAACCGCCGGCGGCTACATCTTCATCAGCCTGAGCGACAACCCACCGGCCATCGACGAGTTCCTGCGTACCCTGGACCACTACATGGAGCCCTACGACATGGAGAACACCAAGGTGGCGGTGCAGACCACCCTGGTGGAAAAGGCCAACTGGAAGCTGGTGCTGGAAAACAACCGCGAGTGCTACCACTGCGGCGGCTCGCACCCTGAACTGCTCAAAACCCTGCTGGAATGGGACGACGTCACCGACCCACGCGCCGACCAGGCCTTCAAGGACCACGTAGCAGCCTCGGCCGCCGCCTGGGAAGCCGAGAAGATCCCCTACGCCCACGCCAGTTTCGGCCTGCGCAACCGCATCGTGCGCATGCCTTTGCTCAAGGGCACCGTGTCCATGACCCTGGACGGCAAGGTTGGCTGCAAGAAACTGATGGGTCGCATCCAGAACCCCGACCTGGGCTCCATGCGCATCCTGCACCTGCCCCACTCGTGGAACCACTGCATGGGCGACCACATCATCGTCTTCACCGTGTGGCCCATCAGCGCCCAGGAAACCGTGGTCACCACCAAGTGGCTGGTGCACAAGGACGCCGTGGAAGGGGTGGACTACGACGTGGAGCGCATGCGCCAGGTATGGGACGCCACCAACGACCAGGACCGCCGCCTGGCCGAGGAAAACCAGAAAGGCATCAACTCCACCGCCTACCAGCCCGGCCCGTACTCCAAGACCTACGAGTTCGGCGTGGTGAACTTCATCGACTGGTACAGCGAACGCATGCTCAGCAACCTGGGCGCCGCACCAGCCCCCTACCTCAAGGGCGTAGCGGTGCACGAATAATCACTCCACATTGCAGCGGTGTCGTCACTCCACTCCCTGATCAATAAGTGATCAAACCTGGTACAGCCCGCTACACTGGCGGGCCCTGGCCATTCGCCAACACCTTATCCACAGCCGGGCCCACAGTAATTGTGGGCAAGCGCTGCCTGCCTGTGAAAAAAATTCAAAAAAAAACCGTGACTTATTCAGATACACACTCGCGGCACAGCATTGATCAAAAAATGACCAATTCTCTGCAAGCCCCGTAATCAAAGGCTTTCAGGCTTAGGCGAACACCTTATCCACAGAAGCGCCAACAGACTTTGTGCGCAATTTTGACGGTGTTATGCGGGCCCTGTGGAAAACCCCTGAAAGCCACGGTTTACCGCTGTTGCGGGGCAGAAAAACACGTAATCTTCTGTGATTGATCAAAAATCGATCAATCCCGGCAACGCCTTGATTGGCAAGGCTTCCAGCGTTACGCGAACAGATTATCCACAGAGGCACCAACAAGGATTGTGGGCAAAACCTCCCTGGGAACCGTCGTCACCGCCACGATAAACCCAGGGAAAACAGCCGCTTGCGCTGTTCATTTTCTGATCTACCGGCTACAAGCCTTGCCCGCTGCGGCTCGCAGCCATGCACCAACAACTTACCCACAGGCACACCCACATGGATTGTGGGCAATTCAGGGCGACCCCCTACATCTGTAGGGATTGCCCGCCCCGTGATGCATAAGCACCCTGTGTACACCAATAAGAAAAGGGACCTTCCCATGCATCCAGACAGCCTGCTCTCCGCCCTCGCCATCGCCTTGCTGCTCGGCATCAGCCTTGCCAGCGCCGACCCCCAGACCGACTGGAAGCAGGTCCTGCAGGTGGGGTTGCCGCTCTGCATGGCGGGCGTGGTGGCGGTGTTCTACTGGCTGCGACGCGACCAGCCGCGCAGCCAGGCACGCAAGCAGGTCCAGCCGGCGCGCAGCTTGTTGATGGTGTGGGTGAATGTGCGGTGGGAGGGGGTTGGGCGGCGCAATTCCTGAGCTTGCGCAGAAACCATTCGATAACCTGGAGGCGGCCGTGCTGTCGTTCATCAAGGAAGCCATTCTGGCTCACCCGCTACTCTTCACGGGGGCTACGGTCATGGTCGCTACTCTGAAACTGTGTGCCCTCGCTCCAGCGTTCTTTCTTGGAAGAATCATCGACAGCCTTTCTGCGCATCAAGCGCTGGATGCCTACACGATCGGCTTGCTACTGGCTGCTTTTTGCTCTGTGACCATTTTGCAGTCTGTTATCCACCCCCTTCAGACCTACCAGCTGACAAAACTGGTGCAGTTGACCCTCAAGGACAAATCCATCGAATGGACCACAGCCATCATGAACAAGGAGTTCGAGCAGTTTTCCTCGCTCCGGCTCGGCGCCCTGATCAAGGGAGTGGAACGGGGTATCACGGCCCATGAAAAGCTGCTCTCATTTTTCATCCTGAACGCTCTGCCCCTCACCATCGAACTGTTACTGGTAGCGGCCGCCTTCCTCTACGTGGGTGGAAACCTGTTATTCGTGATGATGTTGGCAACATCAATTGCGTATCTAACGGCATGTCATCGACTGATCATCTGGCGCAGGCCACACCTGGAGGCGGTCAATGACCAGGAAGATCTTGTCTCGACTCAATTGTTCGATGGTTTGAGCGCCGGCAAAGCCATCAAGTTGGAACACGCCACCCTCCATGCGCTGCAACCGCTTTTCAATAGCTACGGTAGTTATGCACAGGCGGCTACCCAGGTTGCGAGTTCAGCCGCAGTGCTGGGGTCTGCACGAATTTTATTCGTGGGCCTGTCGACAGCCGCGTTACTGGCGTGGGGAATACACGATAGGTTTCAGCCCGTCCCGACACTGTCGGTCGGCGAACTGGTGGCCATCTTTTCGATCGCTGGCGGGCTTTTGGTCAACATCAGTGGCCTGGCCGATGCCTATCGGACGCTCGACCAGTACATCGCCGACAAGCGTCGATTGGTTGAGCTGCTCGACCTCGACGGACTACCGCTTGATCACCCTATGCCCGACGGCCTGCAAGCAGAGCAGATCGGACTCCTTCCTCAGCCCGGTGAAGCGTCAGTGCCGCTGCGCTTCAACACCAGCCAATCAGTAGCCATCGTGGGGGCGAGCGGCGCTGGCAAGACAACGCTGCTGGAAACCCTGGCGGGACTGGTGGCGACGGCCCGGCATCGCTTGATAATCAACGATAGCCCCATGGAACACCTCACTTGTTACTTGAAGATGATCAGATACTGCCCCCAGCACCCCGGTTTCGTTGAAGGCGAATTTCGCCAAGCGGTGCTGTTCGGGCAACCTCCGGCCCCGGTCATGGAGCGGTACGTTGACGCACTGGGGCTGCGAACCCTTGTGGATAACCGCACGATCAGCGAGGGGGGGAAAAACATCTCCGGGGGGGAGGCGAAACGTCTCACCCTGTTGCGACTGATAAACCGCCCTGGCCGCTTCAACCTGTTTGATGAACCCACTGCTTCCCTGGACGTCGAAACGACCACCCTGGTTTGGAACGTGTTGTTTGCTGTATTTCAGGGAAAGGGACTGGTGTGCGTCACCCACGATGTCGATGCGCTGCACCGTTTTGACCGAGTCCTGGTGATACGCGCCGGTCGTGTGGTGGCAGACGGCCCTTGGCAGGAGCTGAAAGGACGGCGCGACGTCGGCGCGATGATCGAAGAAATTGGCGGGTGAGGTGCTTAGCGCACCACCCCCTCCTCCACCAACACCTTGAGAATCGCCTGCGCCCCCTCCTGCGCACTCACACCCTTGAGCACCTGCCCGCCGCCACCGCTGGCCTTTGCCGTGGCTGCTTTCATGCGGTCGGCACCGCTCTTGGCCTTGATCACTTTCAACCGCTTGGGCCGGGGCTTGGCGGGGGTCAGTTCGGCGCCTGTGTATAAGTCGTCGATCACGATCTCTACCTTGTCCACCTGGAACTGGCCGCGCTGGGCTGGGCCGTAGGCGCTTTGCCGAGCTTTGGGCGCGGCGTTGTCGACGGTGGCCAGCAGCGGCAAGCGCACCTTGAGGCGGCGACGCTGACCGCGTGGCAGGGCTTGCAGGACCTGGGCGACGCCATTGCTGACCGACTCCACTTCGGCAAGGCCAGTCACCAGTGGCCAACCCAGGCGTTCGGCCAGCAGGAAAGGCAGCATGCCCGACCCTTCACCGGTTTCTGCCTGGCTACCGGTGAGCACCAGTTGGGCACCGACGTCATGGAGGAAGTCGGCCAAGGCGGGTACCACGTCGCTGCCGGGGGTTTGCTCGATGACGTCCATCTGGTCCAGGCCCATGCCCAGGTAGGCGCGCAGGGCGGGTTCGCGAACGTCGCCGGCGTGCACGACCTGCAAGTTATCCCCAGCCAGTTGCAGGCCCAGCTCGACGGCGCGCGAATCCTGTTCGGCGCGGCGGCTGCGGCCAGAGGTGGGGTGGGCGCCGATGGACACCAGGCTGACGACTTTCATGTTCATGTGCACCTCAGGCGGCATCGCGCTTGGCTTCGTTACGGTAGGCCGCGACCGCGTCGATCAGGGCCTCGAGCAGTTCGGCGCTGTCGCCGATCACCGACAGGTCGGCGCGCTTGATCATGTCGCAACCAGGGTCCAGGTTGATGGCGATGACCTTGTCGCAGGCGCCGATACCCTGCAGGTGCTGGATAGCCCCGGAAATGCCCACGGCCACGTACACCCGCGCGGTCACCCAGGTGCCGCTGGCACCCACCTGGCGGTCGCGGGTCATGAAGCCATCATCCACGGCCACCCGCGACGCGCCTTCGGTAGCGCCCAGGGCGGCAGCGGTGCGGTGGAACAGGGGCCAGTCCTTGACGCCGTTGCCGCCGGAAAAGATGAACTCGGCCTCGGCCATGGGGATGGCGGCCGGGTCCACGGCTACCGCGCCCAAGTCCTCGATGCGTGGCAGGGAGCGGGCCACGGTGGTGGACAATTCCACCGGCAGGGCTTCGTGACGGGTTTCATCCACGGGTTCGGCGCACTCGGCGGCGGCCAGGATCAAGCGCGGCACAGCGCGGCTGATGTCGTGCTGGCCGGCGCCAGCACGGCCAACACAGGTACCATCCCTGACTTGCCAGATGCGCGTCGCCGGGCGCTCGCCGAGGCTGGCGCCCAGGCGGCGACCAAGTTCGCCGCCGCCGCTGCGGCTGTCGGGTAGCAGCCAGTGGCGAGGGGTGAACTGGTTATCCACAGCCCGCAGGCCCTGCACGCGCTGCTCGGGGGCATAGCCGTCGTATTCACTGCCGGCGATCACCAACAGACGGTCGACGCCGGCTGTGGAAAACCCGCTTTCCTTGTGTTCGCCAAAGACAATGGCCAACACCGCGCCGTCGTTGCCGGCCAGTTGATGGGCCAAGCCAAGCAGGTCCCGGTCGTGGCTGCCGAGGCGGCCGCCGACCATGTCGGGTACCACGGCGATGTAGAACGCCGGGGCCACCACCTGGTGCAACGGCAGCAACACTTCAGCAGCAGCGCTGCGCTTGCCGGCGCCGCCCTGCTGGGCGCCACTGCGGTCGATACGCTTGACGCCATTGGGTCCGATGAAGCCCACGGCATGGGGATTCTTGCGGATCACCCCCTGGGGGCCCATCCAGGACGCCTGGGCGGGCTGCATGGCCGCGTGCAATGGATGCAGGCGGTTACGGGCGATCCACTCGGCCCGCGGGTCGCGGCGGATAATATCGCTCATCAATGCACCTCCGCAGGGATACGTTTAACCGGTGCTGGCTTTACCACCACGACTTCCTCCACCAGCGCATCGGCCACCAGTTCGGCGATGTCCTTGATCAGGGGGCGAGGTTCAACCACGCCTTCGAGCATGGCGGTGCATTGCGGACAACCGACGGCCACCAGTTCGGCCTGAGTCTCGCGGATGTCGTCCATGCGCATGTCGGGAATACGCTGCTTGCCGGGGATGTCGGTGATCGGCGCACCGCCACCGCCCCCGCAGCAACGGGAACGGAAGCCGGAGCGCTGCATCTCGCGCACCTCGATGCCCAAGGCCTTGAGCACGTCGCGGGGGGCCTGGTATTCGCCGTTGTAGCGGCCCAGGTAGCAAGGGTCGTGGTAGGTAACACTGCCACCCTTGTGCTGGCCCAGGTTGAGCTTGCCAGCCGTCACCAGTTCGGCCATGAAGGTGCTGTGGTGCTGCACATGGTAGTGGCCATTGAAGGCGCCGTATTCGTTCTTGAGCACGTGGAAGCTGTGCGGGTCGCAGGTGACGATGCGGCTGAAGCTGTATTTGCCCAAGGTCTGGATGTTGCGCCTGGCCAGCGTCTGGAAAGTGGCTTCATCCCCCAGGCGCCGAGCTACGTCGCCGCTGTCGCGCTCTTCCAGGCCCAGCACGGCGAAGTCCAACTTGGCGGCCTTGAGCACTTTGACGAAGGCGCGAAGGGTGCGCTGGTTACGCATGTCGAAGGCACCGTCACCGACCCAGAACAACACGTCGGCGGTCTTTTTCTCGCTCATCAGGTTGAGATTGAGGTCGGCAGCCCAGTTCATTCGCCCGCCGGGGTTGAAGCCGCCCGGGTTGTCGGTGGCGATCAGGTTATCCAGCACCTCGGCGCCCTTGTTGGGGGTAGCCCCCTTTTCCAGGGTGAGGTGGCGGCGCATGTCGACGATGGCGTCCACGTGCTCGATCATCATCGGGCACTCTTCCACGCAGGCGCGGCAGGTGGTGCACGACCACAGGGTTTCGGCGTCCACCAGGCCATTGACGATGGGCTGGTGCGGATTGCCGCCATGTTCGCCCACGGGCTTGCCGGGGTACGGGCTACCAGCGAACGAGGCATCGGTACCGCCGGCCAGGCCCACCACCATGTCCTGGATCAGCTTTTTGGGGTTCAGCGGCTGGCCGGCGGCGAAGGCCGGGCACGCCGCTTCGCATTTGCCGCACTGGACGCAGGCGTCGAAGCCCAGCAACTGGTTCCAGGTGAAGTCTTTGGGCTTTTCCACCCCCAGTGGCGCGCTGGGGTCAGCCAGGTCCAACGGCTTGAGGCCGGTGGAACGGCCGCCGCCGAAGCGCTCTGGGCGGCGGTGCCACGCCAGGTGCAGGGCCCCGGCGAAGGCGTGTTTCATCGGGCCGCCCCAGGTCATGCCGAGGAACAGCTCGGACACGCCCCACAGCACGCCCACGGCGAGAATCACCGCCAGTACCCAGCCGCCAAAATCAGCGGGCAGGATGCCGGCCACGGGCAGGGTCAGCAGGAAGAAGCTGGCCGAGAATGCCAGCAGGCTTTTCGGCAGGCGCATCCACGGGCCTTTCGACAGGCGCGAAGGCGGGTTGAGACGGCGCTTGAAGACGAACACCGCGCCGACGAACATCACCACGGTGGCCAACAACAGTGCGTAGCCGAGGATACGGTCATGCAGCCCGAAGCCGTGTACCAGAATCGCCAGGACGATGGACAGCACCGCGCCACCGGCGGTGGCCACGTGGGTATTGGCGATGTACCTGTCGCGGGCCACCACATGGTGCAGGTCGACCATGTAGCGGCGCGGCATGGCCAGCAGGCCGCCGAGCAGGTCCACGGGCGAGGCGCGGCCGTTGCGCCACAGGCGCACCCGGCGCAGGGCGCCGAGAATGCCCAGGGCCAAGGCGGCGAATAGCAGGATGGAGAGGATAGTGTTCAGCATGAAATCACCTGGGTGATAGCTGCAAGCCACAAGCCGTAAGTTGCAAGCGACGATCCAGACCCGATCACCGTCGCGTTCACTTGCCGCGTTGAGCCTGCAGCTTGGGGCTGGGCCTCAGAAGTCCTTGCACAGGCGCAAAGCGTCATAGATCGCGGCATGGGTGTTACGCTGGGCCACGCAGTCGCCGATGCGGAACAGCAGGTAGCCGTCGCCAGCCTGGCTCAACGAAGGCTGCGGCTGGATGGCGAACAAGGCTTCGATGTCCATCTGGCCCTTGTTGCGCGAGTCCTGCTTGAGCTCGTAGTACAGCTTTTCGTCCGGCCTCACGCCGTTCTCCACCACCACCTGGTCCACCACCCGCTCTTCCTTGGCACCGGTGTATTCGTTCTCCAACACCGCCACCAGCTTGTCACCCTCGCGGTAGACCTTCTCCAGCATCAGGTCGCCGGTCATGATCACTTCCTTGGGGTACATGCTGCGGTAGTAGGTGGGGAACGACGTACCACCAATGGCCACGCCGGGCTTGATGTCATCCGTGACGATTTCCACCTGGGCGCCTTTGTCGGCCAGGAAGTCGGCCACCGACATGCCGGTGAATTCGCAGATGGTGTCGTACACCAGCACGTTTTTGCCGGGCGCTACCTTGCCGTCCAGCACGTCCCAGCTGCTGACTACCAGGCCTTCTTCGGCGCCCCAATGCTCGTTCTGCTCCAGGAACGGGTGCCCGCCCACGGCCAGCACGACTACGTCAGGGCGCAGGTCCATGATGGTCGCCGCGTCGGCGGCGGTGCCCAGGCGCAGGTCGACCTTCAGACGCGCCAACTCCAGCTGGAACCAGCGGGTAATACCGGCGATCTGGTCACGCTGCGGCGCTTTCGACGCCGTGGTGATCTGCCCGCCGATGAATTCCTTCTTCTCGAACAGCGTCACGTCGTGGCCGCGCTCGGCCGAGACCCGCGCTGCTTCCATGCCCGCCGGGCCCGCGCCGACGATCACCACCTTGCGCTTGGGTCCGGTGGATTTCTCGATGATGTGCGGCACGCCCATGTATTCACGGGAGGTCGCGGCGTTCTGGATGCACAGCACGTCCAGCCCCTGGTACTGCCGGTCGATGCAGTAGTTGGCGCCCACGCACTGTTTAATCTGGTCCACCTGGCCCATCTTGATCTTGGCGATCAGGTGCGGGTCGGCGATGTGCGCACGGGTCATGCCCACCATGTCCACGTAGCCGCCTTCCAGAATGCGCGTGGCCTGGTTCGGGTCCTTGATGTTCTGCGCGTGCAGCACAGGGGCCTTGACCACTTCCTTGATACCGGCCGCCAGGTGCAGGAAAGGCTCCGGTGGGTAACTCATGTTCGGAATGACGTTGGCCAGGGTGTTGTGGGTATCGCAACCTGAGCCCACCACGCCGATGAAGTCGATCATGCCGGTGTCGTCGTAGTACTTGGCGATCTGCTTCATGTCTTCGTGGCTGAGGCCATCGGGGTGGAATTCGTCACCGCAGATACGCAGGCCCACGCAGAAGTCAGGGCCGACTTCCTTGCGCACCGCCTTGATCACTTCCAGGCCGAAGCGCATGCGGTTCTCGAAGCTGCCACCCCATTCGTCGGTGCGCTTGTTGACCCGCGGGCTCCAGAACTGGTCGATCATGTGCTGGTGCACGGCGGACAATTCCACGCCGTCCAGGCCGCCGGCCTTGGCTCGCGCCGCAGCGCTGGCGTAGTTACCGATCACCCGCCAGATCTCTTCCGGCTCGATGGTCTTGCAGGTAGCCCGGTGCACCGGCTCGCGGATGCCCGAAGGCGACATCAGGGTGGGCCAGTGTTCGCCGTCCCAGCGCGAGCGGCGGCCCATGTGGGTAATCTGGATCATGATCTTGGCGCCATGCTTGTGCATGGCGTCGGCCAGGTTCTGGAAGTGCGGGATGATCTTGTCGGTGGCCAGGTTCACCGATTTCCACCAGCCCTGGGGGCTGTCGATGGCCACGCTGGAAGAACCGCCGCAGATCGCCAGGCCAATACCGCCCTTGGCTTTCTCTTCGTAGTATTTGACATAGCGATCGGTGGTCATGCCGCCGTCGGTGGCGTAGACCTCGGCGTGCGCGGTGCTGAGCACGCGGTTGCGGATCGTCAACTTGCCGATCTGGATCGGCTGGAACATCGCTTCGAAAGCCATGACGGTTTCCTCGACTTACAACGGCTTGACGGTGAACAGGCCATCTTCGTGGCCTTCTTCCGACCCGCTGTAGACCTGTTCGGCCACGGTGCGGATCTTGCTGCCTCGGGCGGCCAGGATCTGGTCCATGGCACCGGCGAACCAGCCGGTGAACATGTAGTCGACCTTGCGCCCGACCTTGCCGTACACGTACACGAAGCACGAATGCTCCAGCTTCACGCTGGCGGTGCCCTTGTCGAGGTCGATGTCCTGGATCTTGAACAGGCCCCAGCCGCGCTGGGACAGGCGTTTCATGTAGTGCTCGAACACCGCCACGCCTTCCAGGCCATGGCACTCGGCTTCCTTCTCGCACCAGTGCCAGGCGGATTTGTAGCCGGCCTTGTAGAGAATCTCGGCATAGGCGTCGGCACCGAGCACTTCCTCGATGCCCATGTGGTTATTGACGAAGAAATGCCGCGGCACGTACAGCATTGGCAGGGCATCGGAGGTCCAGACACCGGTCTCGCTGTCGACTTCGATAGGCAATTGCGGGGCGATCTTGGCCATGGAAACTTAACTCCAGAAAATTGAAATGAGGTGATGAGGCGGGTTAAGGCGTTACTCGCCCCACACATCCTTCAGAACGTTGACCCAGTTTTCGCCCATGATCTTGCGCACCACACGCTCGCTGTGGCCGCGCTTGAGCAGGGTTTCGGTCAGGTTCGGGAATTCGCCCACGGTGCGGATGCCCAGCGGGTTGATGATCTTGCCGAAGTTGGTCAGGCGCCGGGCGTAGCCCTTGTCGTGGGTCAGGTATTCGAAGAATTCCTGGCCATGGCCCTGGGTGAAGTCGGTGCCGATGCCGATGGCATCTTCGCCGACGATGTTCATGGTGTATTCGATGGCTTCGGCGTAGTCATCAATGGTGGAGTCGATGCCCTTGGCCAGGAACGGCGCGAACATGGTCACGCCAACGAAGCCGCCGTGGTCAGCGATGAACTTCAGCTCTTCATCGGACTTGTTGCGCGGGTGTTCCTTCAGGCCCGAGGGCAGGCAGTGGGAGTAGCACACCGGTTTCTTCGATTCGAGAATCACTTCCTCGGACGTCTTGGAACCGACGTGGGACAGGTCGCACATGACGCCCACGCGGTTCATCTCGGCGACGATTTCGCGGCCGAAACCCGACAGGCCGCCGTCGCGCTCATAGCAGCCAGTACCCACCAGGTTCTGGGTGTTGTAGCACATCTGCACGATGCCCACGCCCAGTTGCTTGAACACCTCCACGTAGCCGATCTGGTCTTCGTAGGCGTGGGCGTTCTGGAAGCCGAACAGGATGCCGGTCTTGCCCAGTTCCTTGGCCTTGCGGATGTCGGCGGTGCTGCGCACGGGCATGACCAGGTCACTGTTTTCCCGCATCAGTTTCTGGCTTTTGCAGATGCTGTCCACCGTGGCCTGAAAGCCTTCCCACACCGAGACCGTGCAGTTGGCCATGGTCAGGCCGCCCTTGCGCATGTCCTCGAACAGCTCGCGGTTCCACTTGGCAATGATCAGCCCGTCGATAACGATGCTGTCGGCGTGCAATTCGGCTGGGCTCATCAGGCTGTCCCCTCTTGGTTCAAGACGCGCGCCGAATCGTGTGCCGGCGCTTTGGAGCCAGCATATGCCTGCGCGCCAAAGCGTCCGGATGCAAAAACGACAGGGGAATCGCTGAAAGCGTCAACGGGCGGATTTGCCCTGCCTGCGAGGCAGGACGGAAGGCAGTCCTGGAGGCCTTACCCTTTTGCAGCTGTATAGCTCGCCGCTTAGGTTAGGTGAGGCCGCCCAGGATGGGCGGCTCCGTTCACGACAGGAGCCATCAATGAACGCGCATGAAAAAGCGATTTATCGAGATCAGTTGCAATCCCTGGCAGAGGAATTCAAATCGCTGGTGCCCAAGCCTGCGGGAAGGATCGCGACACGCGCTGCCAGTTCGCGCTTCGACCTGCCTAGCGCGGCGCACCGCAACGTTGCAGGGGTGCTGGAGGACTCGATCCTGGCAGCGGAAAAAGGATTGAGTGACGAGCAGGTGCGCGGTATGTCGATGGCCATGCATTTGGCCTACCTGATCGCACGCGAAAACGGGCAGGTAGCCGGCCTGGTGTGGAATTCGAACTATCAGCGAACGCTGGAGCGGCTTGGCTGGAAAACCAGGATCAATACGCTGATCTATAATTCAGATTTACGCAAGAACACAGCTTACGAGGACGTGCTCGGCCGGATAGCTGAAATCATCGGCTGCCACTCCACCGCGCCCCTAGCCAAACAGGCGGTCGCCCGACTGGAGCAGAACCCTGCAGCCCACGAGCTGATAAAGAAGAACAGTAGAATAACCGGTAACCAGCACGGTTTCGTCTTCACGCCCATGCCCTCCCTCGGCAGCGACAACGAGATGCAATTCGGGGCAGCGTATTCACGGGCATTTTATGTCAATGACAAGCCGACCCTCGGCTCATCCCCTACCGGCGTATTCCTGGTGGGTTCGGCCATGTTGTTCAAACTGGAAGCCGCGAAGTTCGAAATGATGATGGAAGTCGTCGAGCCTGCGCTTATCACGTTCTCCCGGCGCAAGTTCGAGGAAATACGGCTGTGAACCGCAGCGAGGTGGATGTAAACTTTTCACCCGGTGGCCACTGGTCATTGCCCACCACCTAGGCCAGAATCCCCGCCATCGTTATCGCAATTTTGGCGGGGATCTCGCACATGAAATCTTGGTTACTGGTATTGGCTCTGGCTTCCCTGGGGGCCCACGCGGCTGAAGACGGCCCTACCCCCTGCGACAACGTTGACGACAGCAAAGCCAGCCTGGCCTGCTCGGCGTACAACAAGAAAACCGCCGAAAGCGAGCTCAAGGATGCCTACAAGGACCTGCTCGACCGCGCCAAGACCAACTTCAGCGGTGAACCTGCCAAACAGGCCAAGATGAAGGACCTGATCGGCGCTGCCGAGGCCCAGTGGGAAAAGACCCGCGATGCCGACTGCGCCATCGAAACCTTCGAGGCCAAGCCCGGTACCCCGGAATTCACCACGGCCCAGGACGACTGCATCGCGCAAAAGAGCGACGAACGGTCGGAGTACCTGCAGACCCTGGCCAATCCGGGTGATGAAGGCGACGTACCCGAGCAGTAACCCCCTCGTTGACAAGGCTTACCATGAAAATCTGCGGCATCGACATCAAGGCCAGCGAAGCCATCTTCGCCCTGGCCAGCCAACAGGGGGGCGCACTGGAGCACCTGGCCCTGCCCCTGAAGAAACTGGCGCTGGAGGACGATGAGGATGCCGCTCAGGTGAAAGCTTTCGCCCGCCAGGCGGCCGAATTCGTCAGCGCCAACGGCATTACCCATCTGGCCATCAAAAAGCGCAGCAAGAAAGGTGAGTTCGCCGGCGGCCCCATCACCTTCAAGATCGAAGGCATCCTGCAATTGCTGGACGGCTGCGAGGTGCAACTGGTGTCGCCGCAAACCCTCAACGCCCAGGCCAAGAAGCACGACCTGGTGCTGCCCGCGACGTTGAACAAATACCAGCATGATGCCTACAAGGCCGCGTGCGCGCTGCTGCTCAAAGCCAGCAAATAAGCCGCAGCCTCAATGCACGGCGGGATCATGCCGTACCCCACTGCGCCGCTCTTCCCGGGGGCAGCGCGCGAACCGTGCCCGGTAGCTGCGCGTGAAGTACGAGGCGGATTCGAAGCCGCAGGCAATGCTGACCTCCAGCACGCTCATACCGGTCTGACGCAGCAGTTGCCGGGCTTTTTCCAGGCGCAGGCGCAGGTAGAAGGCGCTGGGCGTGTCATTCAGGTGCAATTTGAACAGCCGCTCCAGCTGTCGACGGGTGACACCGACGGCTTCTGCCAGCGCCAGGGTGCCGAGCGGTGGCTCGGTGTGCTGTTCCATTTCGCCAATCACGTGCACCAGCTTCGGGTTGCTGACCCCGTAGCGCGAGGCGATCTGCATGCGCTGGTGATCCTGGCGGGGGCGGATGCGCCCCACCACGAACTGCTCGGAGACTTCGATGGCCAAACCGCTGCCATGGGCCTGGGCGATCAAGTCGAGCATCAGGTCGATCGAAGCGGTGCCTCCCGCTGAAGTAATGCGCCGCCGGTCGATCTCGAACAATTCCTGGGTGGCCTGCAGGTGTGGATAAGTTTCCTTGAACGCCTCCAGCGCCTCCCAGTGCAAGGTAACCCGATGGCCGTCGAGCAGGCCGGCCTGGGCCAGGATGAAAGCACCCGTGTCGATGCCACCCAGGGTCACGCCGTTATGGTCCAGGCGGCGCAGCCATTGCTGCAACGCCGCCGTACTGGCCTTCAACGGTTCGAAACCGGCCACTACCAGCAAGGTAGCGCCCGGCGCCAGCGCTTGCAGCGCTCCATCGGCGTTCACCGACATGCCGTTGCTGGCCAGCACCGGGCCGCCATCCAGGCTCAGGACGTGCCAGCGGTACAGCTCGCCACGAAAGCGGTTGGCCACCCGCAGCGGCTCTACCGCCGAGATGAAACCGATGGCCGAAAAACCTGGCAGCAATAGGAAGTGATAGTCCTGGGACATGGCCGCTCTCGTGCAGTGAAGCCCCGTTAATACGCCGCAGGTCGCCGCTGTGCAAGTGCGGGTCGCCGCAGTGCGAATTCTGCAAAGCGAGGCAAGCTACCTTGTGGTCCAGGGTGCGCAGACGCCACCCCCATAACAATCAGAACTGCCGCCTGAGGAGCCATCATGAAAAGACTGATCAGCTGCTGTCTGCTGATGCTCACCGGTACCGCGGTGCTCTCGGCCGCCCAGGCCGCCGAACCGCAAAGCTGCAAGAACGTGCGCCTGGGTGTGGTGAACTGGACCGACGTGATGGCCACCAGTGCCATGACCCAGGTACTGCTCGACGGCCTCGGTTACCAGACCAAACAGACCAGCGCGTCGCAGCAGATCATCTTCGCGGGTATTCGAGACCAGCGACTGGATATGTTCCTCGGGTACTGGAACCCGCTGATGACCCAGACCATTACCCCTTTCGTGGAACAGAACCAGGTGAAAGTGCTGGCCGAACCGAGCCTCAAGGACGCCCGCGCTACCCTTGCGGTGCCCACCTACCTGGCGGAAAAAGGCCTGAAGACATTCAGCGACATCGCCACATTCAAGAAGGAGTTGGGGGGCAAGATCTACGGCATCGAGCCTGGCTCGGGTGCCAACAAGCAGATCAAGGACATGATCGCCAAGAACCAGTTCGGCCTCGGCGACTTCCAACTGGTGGAGTCCAGTGAGGCGGGCATGCTGTCGGCCGTGACCCGCGCGACCCAGCGCAATGAGGCCATTGTGTTCTTCGGCTGGGCGCCGCACCCCATGAACGTGAACCTGAAGATGACCTACCTCAGCGGTAGCCAGGACGCGCTAGGCCCGAACGAAGGCATGGCCACGGTGTGGACGGTCACTGCGCCGGACTATGCCAGCCGTTGCCCCAATGTCGGCAAATTGCTCACCAACCTGACCTTCAGCGCCGCCGACGAGAGCCGCATGATGCAGCCGCTGCTGGACCACAAGGACGCCTTGGCCTCAGCCAAGGCCTGGCTCCAGGCGCACCCCGAAGACCGGAAACGCTGGCTGGCCGGTGTGACCACCTTCGACGGCAAGCCGGCCGAACAGAATTTGCAACTCACCTCTACCCCCTGACTGATCCCGTTTACGCCCTGGTGGGGCCGGCTCGCCGGCTTCACCGGGAGGCGTGCGCCTGCCATAAAGGAGATAGCATGAACCACGACGTCATTATCACCTGCGCCCTCACCGGTGCCGGCGACACCACCGGCAAGAGCCACCTGGTACCCATCACCCCCAAGCAGATCGCCGCCGCCGCGGTGGAAGCCGCCAAGGCCGGCGCCACTGTTGTGCACTGCCACGTTCGCGACCCGCACACCGGCAGATTCAGCCGAGATGTGGCGCTGTACCGGGAAGTGATGGCGCGCATTCGCGAGGCCGACATCGACATCATCGTCAACCTCACCGCTGGCATGGGCGGCGACCTGGAAATCGGCTCCGGCGAAACCCCCATGGAGTTTGGGCCCGGTACCGACCTGGTTGGTCCTCTGACCCGCCTGGCCCACGTGGAAGAACTGTTGCCGGAAATATGCACCCTGGACTGCGGCACGCTCAACTTCGGCGACGGCGACAGCATTTACGTTTCAACACCCGCCCAACTGCGCGCCGGAGCCAAGCGCATCACCGAGCTGGGGGTGAAGGCCGAACTGGAAATTTTCGACACCGGCCACCTGTGGTTCGCCAAACAGATGATCAAGGAAGGCCTGCTGCACGATCCGCTGTTCCAGCTATGCCTGGGCATCCCCTGGGGCGCGCCGGCCGACACCACCACGATGAAAGCCATGGTCGACAACCTGCCCGCGAACGCGGTGTGGGCCGGCTTCGGTATTGGCCGCATGCAAATGCCCATGGCCGCGCAAGCGGTGTTGCTGGGCGGCAACGTGCGCGTGGGCCTGGAAGACAACCTGTGGCTGGAAAAAGGCGTACTGGCAACCAACGGCCAACTGGTGGAACGCGTCAGCGAGATCCTTGTCCGCCTGGGCGCTCGCGTACTCACACCGGCCGAAGGCCGAGCCAAGATGAACCTGATTCGTCGCACCTGAGGACTCGCCATGACCTTCATCACCGAAATCAAAACCTTTGCCGCCCTGGGCAGCGGTGTCATCGGCAGCGGCTGGGTTGCCCGCGCCCTGGCCCACGGCCTGGACGTGGTCGCCTGGGACCCTGCCCCCGGCGCTGAAGCGGCGCTGCGCAAGCGCGTCGCCAACGCCTGGCCGGCCCTGGTGCAAAACGGCCTGGCAGCGGGTGCGTCTCGGGAACGCCTGCAATTTGTCGACACGGTGGAGGCCTGCGTGCGCAACGCTGACTTCATCCAGGAGAGCGCCCCCGAACGGCTGGACCTCAAGCTGGAGCTTCACGCCAGGATCAGCGCGGCGGCCAAGCCCGATGCGCTGATCGGCTCCAGCACTTCGGGCCTGCTGCCCAGTGAGTTCTACGAAGGCGCTGTCCACCCGGAACGCTGCGTGGTAGGCCATCCCTTCAACCCGGTTTACCTGTTGCCGCTGGTGGAAGTGGTGGGCGGCCAGCAGACGGCGCCCGAAGCGGTGCAGGCGGCGATCAAGGTCTACCAGGCACTGGGCATGCGCCCGCTGCACGTGCGCAAGGAAGTGCCCGGTTTCATCGCCGACCGGCTACTGGAAGCGCTGTGGCGCGAAGCCTTGCACCTGGTCAACGACGGGGTAGCCACCACCGGTGAAATCGACGATGCCATTCGCTTCGGCGCTGGCCTGCGCTGGTCGTTCATGGGCACCTTCCTGACCTACACCCTGGCGGGCGGCGACGCTGGCATGCGCCACTTCATGAACCAATTCGGCCCGGCCCTGAAGCTGCCCTGGACCTACCTTCCCGCGCCGGAACTGAGCGACAAACTGATCGATGACGTGGTCGACGGCACCACCGAGCAATTGGGCAGGCACAGCATCAGCGCCCTGGAACGCTACCGCGACGACTGCCTGCTGGCAGTACTGGAAGCAGTGCGTGCGACCAAGGCCAGACATGGCATGGAGTTCAGCGAATGATCACCTACCAAACGCCGGTGCTGGAAGAGTGGGTGGACTACAACGGGCACCTGCGCGATGCCTTCTACTTGCTGATTTTCAGCTATGCCACCGACGCCTTCATGACGGAAATTGGCGTGGACCCCATCAGGGACCAGCATTCACTGTTTACCCTGGAATGCCACCTCAACTACCTGCACGAAGTAAAACGCGATGCCCTCGTGCAAGTGCGCACGCAGGTCATTGCCCATGACAGGAAGCGTTTGCACCTTCACCACAGCCTGATGCTCGCAGATGAAAGCGCCCCAGTTGCCGTGACCGAACAGATGCTGCTGCACGTGGATTTGAACGGCCCCCGTTCCGCCGACTTCAACGCCACGACAGTGCACCGGTTGAACAGCGTCATCGAGCAACAAACGCACTTGCCAGCCCCTTCCCACTGCGGCAGAACCATTGGTCTCGACCCGAATTGATCATGAACGTGACAAACTTTCCCTCTCGCCAAGGTGCACCGTCATATTTATCGTGAAGCCACCTGAAGACTCATTCTTCCGGACGTGTTTTTTTGAAAAGGACTTCATTATGCTTATTACCACTGACACTTCCATTACCCAGCGACTGGCGGCCTTCGAGGCATTGGCATTACCAGACTATGCCGAAACCGGTATAGGAACACGGGCAATTCTGGAAGACGAAGACGACTACGCGCCTGAGGAATCCGAACGTCGTGGCGTGGTGGCCGGCAATGCAATCAACACCTTCGAGGGTGAACTTTCGCTGCCCAACGAGCGTGACCTGAACAACATGGGCCGCTATGCCGAAGCCGTTGCCAATCGCCAGGTCGACAAGGAAAAGGATATACGCCAATGGTACAGAAAGTACACCGAGGTCATGGGTGTCCTCGGACTTGGCCTGCAGAGCTTTGGGTTTGAAGAACGAGGCACCACCGACGCCTCGGTGAAAGTCGATGCCGTCGCCCTGAAGCTGCTGGGCGGCGCCGCTATGGGCGCAGGCAAAGCCGGCCAGATCCTGGTTGCCAGCATCAAGGACGCCCTGAGCGCCATCAAGGATGACCAGAAAGCCCTGGGGTTGTTCGAAAAGCAAAGCAGTAACACGAAAGGCGCAAACTTCCAGATGATGCCTGCCGGGCAGAAAGCCAATGGTAGTTGCGTGGTATTGTTGGCCTGTTCCTACTTCCACAGTTCGATCAACAAAGGCAAAGTGCTGTTCGTCTCATGGAACAAGTCCAAGATCAATATTTACGGTTCCGCGCAACGGACCATGTTCATTCGCGATGACTACGATGACGAAATGCGCACGGAAGTCGCGCGGTGGTTGAAGAAAAACGCCAAATACCAGTTCGCCAGCTTCAAGTTGCCGGATGATGAAAAGTAAGCACTGAAAAAAAGCCCCGATCCAGCCGTATCCGGATCGGGGCACAGTGTGTTGCGTTCAACGTAACGAAGTCGACCAAACCCGCACGCTGGAAGCCCGGCCAGTGTGCCCCGCGCCATGGCCCGTCAGTTAGCTGAAAACGACGTGCTCATGCCCACGGCAGCCACGCCGACAATCGCCTCTTGCCGTGCCGCCGGGGCGCTTCCAGAATCGCCCCAAGCCCCTTCGGAAAAAGGACTCGCCTCATGATGCACGTGGATCTGATTGACCAGGACGACCTGCTCGGCCAACTCAAGGCCCTGGGCTTCGACATGCCGGCCGGCGCCAGCGCCGAACAGGCCTGCGAATGCGCGGTGCGAGGCTTGAGCGAGGCGCGAGCGAAGGCCTTGCGCAAACTGGTCGAGCAGCTGCTTACCGGCAGCGCCACCATTCTGCCGGCCGTGCGCCAGGCCATCGACAAGCAGTTGCTGCCGGCGCTGGCGCAGTACCAGCAAACCCGCGGCTGAACCTTCCCTGCTGGCCCGAAACCGGCGGGCCAGACGCTTTCGCATCAGCACAGCATAAACAGAACACATACCTGCATAACCGTTTCGCGGCAGACTTGGGGTAAAACTGGTCGTACCGTCTCTTTACAGCGCCTTGGCGCGATGAAAATAAAGAGAGTGATGCCCATGAACCAGCGTGCAGCCGTTGACGTCAAGGCGTGGATCGACACCCGTGCCATCTCCCCCTATCAGTGGCTGGTGCTTGCACTGTGCTCCTTGATCATCCTGTTCGATGGCTACGATGCGGCGGTCATGGGCTTCATTGCCCCTGCCCTGTCCCAGGACTGGAGCCTTGCGCCGGCCCAGATGGGCCTGATCCTCGGCGCCGCGATGTTTGGCGTAGCCCTGGGCGCGCTGGTGGCCGGCCCCTACTCCGACCGCCTGGGCCGCAAGCGGGTGCTGCTGGTGTCCATTGCCAGCTTCGGTTTGTTCAGCGTGCTGTGTGTGTTCGCTCGCAACCCCTATGAAATGGCGTTGCTGCGCTTCCTGACCGGATTGGGCCTGGGCGCCGTGATGCCCAATTGCGTGACGCTCGTGTCGGAATACATGCCCGAGCGCCGTCGCGGCCTGTTGATCACCCTGATGTACTGCGGTTTCAACATCGGCTCCGGCGCGGGCGGTTTCATCGCCGCCGGGCTGTTGCCACACGGTGGCTGGAAGGCGGTTTTGCTGGTGGGGGGGCTTGGTCCACTGCTGACACTGCCGATACTTGTCTGGCTGCTGCCCGAGTCGGCGCTGTACATGGTGGTTCGCAACCATGCCCAAGGCAGTATTGCTGGGGTCCTCGCCCATATGGGCGGTACCTTCGCCCACGGCACGCGCTTCGTGCTCAAGACCCCGGCCATCGACAACAAGGCCCAGGTCCTCAAGCTGTTTTCCAAAGGCTACGCCCAAGGCACCTTGATGCTGTGGCTGACCTATTTCATGGGGCTGTTCGTGATTTACCTGCTCAACGGCTGGCTGCCGACCATCATGCGCACCAGTGGGCTGAGCCTGGAAAAAGCCGCGGTCACCGCCGGCTTGTTTCAGCTGGGCGGCACCCTGGGTGGCCTGCTGGTGGGCAGCCTGATGGACCATTTCCAGGCGCGCAAGAAGGTCATCGGCCTGTTCTATCTGCTGGGCATGTGCTGCCTGCTGGCCGAGGGCATCTTCGGGTTTGGGCCAGCGGTCCTGGGCATGCTGGTGTTCGTCAGCGGCCTGTGCGTGAACGGTGCGCAAACCGGCCTGCAAGCCTTCTCGCCCACCTTCTACCCCACCGACATGCGCGCCACGGGGGTCAGCTGGATGCATGGCATTGGCCGTAGCGGCGCTATCATCAGCTCGTCCATGGGCGGCCTGCTGCTGGGTGCGTTCCCTGGTACCACCAGTATCTTCATCGTGTTGTCGGTGCCAGCGCTGTTCGCCGCGCTGGCCATCGTCAACCACCGCAATGCCGTAGTGACTCCACCGCTCAAGCCTGCCCCGCGCCTGCTTGAAGCACCTGCCCGATGAGTGATTCATGAGCGTATTGACCCAACCCAAGATCGACTGCCACCACCACATCTTCGACCCTGCCCGGTTTCCGTACGTGGCCGATACCCAGTACCGCCCCGAGGGCCATGAACTGGGTACCGCAGCGCATTACAGCGCGGTGATGCAGGCCTACAACATTCGCCACTCGTTGATCGTGGGCCCTACGTCGGGCTACAACACCGATAACCGCTGCCTGCTGGCGGCGCTCGCCGAACGCCCGGGGCGGTCCAAGGGCATCGCGGTGGTGCCGCTGGATATCGCCAGCGATGAGCTGGCGGCGCTCAAGGCGCAGGGCGTGGTCGGCATCGCGTTCAACGTCGCCATGCTCGGCACCGCACCGTTCCTGGATGTGGACGGCCTGATGGGGCGCCTGGCCGAACTGGAGCTGTTCGCCCAGGTGCAGGTGATGGACGATCAGTTGCCCGCGTTGATGCCATTGCTCAAGCGCAACCGCACGCCGCTGCTGATCGACCACAGTGGCCGCCCGGACGTACGCGCCGGCGTTGACCAGCCGGCGTTCCAGGCGCTGCTGGCGCTGGCCGGCCAGGAACGCACCTTCGTGAAGTTGTCGGGGCTGTCGAAGTTTTCCCGCCAAGCCTATCCCTGGTCCGACGGCCATCCCTACCAACGGGCACTGCTGGAAGCGTTCGGGGCCGAGCGCTGCATGTGGGGTTCGGACTGGCCGTTCCTGCGCGCCAACGAACGCATGGACATCGGCAGCCTGTTGCTGCTGCTAGAGCAGTTGTTCCCGGATGAAACCGTGCGCGAACAGATACTGTGGAGCACGCCCAAGCATCTGTTCGGCTTCGCCGATAGCCTCAGATCCTGACGCTGGCGAACGTCGACTCGTTGCGCGCCTGGCTCAACGCCGACATCGGCCCCGACAGCGGCGCCAGCACCATGGCCTGCGGGATCGGCATCATCGCCACTTGCTGGGTGGTGTTGGACCCCACGCGCTCGTCACGTGGCGGAATGCCGAAGTATTCGCGGTAGCACTTGGAAAAGTGCGGCGTAGACACGAACCCGCAGACCGACGCCACCTCGATGATCGACATGGGCGTCTGCTTGAGCAGTTGCCGGGCGCGGATCAAGCGCAGCTTGAGGTAATAACGCGACGGCGAGCAATGCAGGTACTTCTGGAACAGCCGCTCCAGCTGGCGGCGCGAAACCGACACGTACACCGCCAGCTCATCCAGGTCGATGGGCTCTTCCAGGTTGGCTTCCATCAGCGCGACGATTTCCTGCAGCTTCGGCTGGTTGGTGCCCAGCATGTGCTTGAGCGGCACGCGCTGGTGGTCCTGTTCATTGCGAATGCGCTCGTAGACGAACATCTCCGAGATGGCCGCCGACAGCTCGCGACCATGGTCGCGGCTGATCAGGTGCAGCATCATGTCCAGCGGCGCGGTGCCGCCCGAGCTGGTGAAACGGTTGCGGTCCAGGGTGAACAGGCGCGTGCTCATGGCCACCCGCGGGAAAGCCTCCTGCATGGAGGCCAGGCATTCCCAGTGCACGCTGCAATCGAAACCGTCGAGCAGACCGGCGCACGCCAGCGCCCAGCTGCCGGTACACACCGCGCCCAGGCGCTTGGACTGGCGGGCCTGGCTTTGCAGCCAGGTGACGTGCTCGCGGGTGACCGTGCGCTGTATGCCGATACCGCCGCACACAATCACCGTGTCCATGGCCGGCGCCTTGTGCATGGCCGCGTCCGGGGTGATCTGCAGGCCGTCGCTGGCCCACACCTGCCCGCCGTCCACGCTCAGGGTGGTCCAGCGATACAGCTCGCGGCCGGACAGCTGGTTGGCCATGCGCAGCGGTTCGACTGCGGAGGCCAGGGAAATCAGCGTGAAATTATCCAGCAGCAGAAAGCCGATGGATTGAGGCGTACGGGTCTGGGGTTGGGCCCCGGAGTTGAACGACGTCATCGCGGTATCTCCTCACTCAAAGCGGGTGATGGCCTCAGGCGGAGGCTCTTCTTATCGCCCTGCTCGCAGGAGGGCTTTGCAATGACAACGCAAATGCCATGCCTGAAATTGAATGCCCATTCAATTACTCCTGAAAACGACGTCGCTCTGCGGCCAGTTGCCGCACAAGGCAAAATGCCACCCATGGCGGCGCCCAAGGGCTGTGAGCAATTCGGTAGCACTTGTGTGAAGCGACGGGCGGTGGCCGCGCAACAGTGTCACCGCAAGCACGGGAGGACGGCAGCCAGCGACTGGCCGCCGTAGGAACGATCGTACGAGGCTAAACGCGCCAAAACGTCGCGAGGGAAACCGGGAGTGGGCGAAAAAGGTTCAACATTCGATGGCGCTGACCGCCAGGCCGCCACGCGAGGTTTCCTTGTACTTGTCATGCATGTCGGCGCCGGTGTCGCGCATGGTGCGGATCACCCTGTCCAAGGAGATAAAGTGCTGGCCGTCACCGCGCAGGGCCATCTGCGCGGCATTGATGGCTTTCACCGCGGCAATGGCGTTGCGCTCGATGCACGGCACCTGCACCAGGCCGCCGACCGGGTCGCAGGTCAGACCGAGGTTGTGCTCCAGGCCGATTTCCGCGGCATTCTCCAATTGCGCCGGGGTGGCGCCGAGGATTTCCGCCAAGCCGGCGGCGGCCATGGCACAGGCTGAGCCGACCTCGCCCTGGCACCCTACCTCGGCGCCCGAAATGGATGCATTCTTCTTGCACAGGATGCCAATGGCCGCAGCCGCCAACAGGTAGTCAACGACGTTGGCCTCGCTGACCTCGTCGCTGAACTTCATGTAGTAATGCAGCACCGCAGGGATGATCCCCGCCGCGCCGTTGGTCGGTGCCGTGACCATGCGCCCGCCCGCGGCATTCTCTTCGTTGACCGCCAGGGCGAACAGGTTCACCCATTCCATGGCGCTCATGGTGGAGCCGATCACGTTGGGCTTGTTCAGCTCTTGCAGGCTACGGTGCAGGCGCGCCGCGCGCCGCCGCACATTGAGGCCGCCGGGCAGGATGCCCTCGTGCTTGAGGCCATGCTCCACGCAATCCTGCATGGCATGCCAGAGTTTCATCAGGCCGGCGCGAATCTCCTCCTCGCTGCGCCATACCTTTTCATTCGCCATCATCAACTGCGACACGCGCAAGTCGTTTTTCTCGCACAACTCCAGCAGTTCGACCGCCGTATTGAAGTCGTAGGGCAACACCGTGTTGTCGGCGTCCAGCACGCCACTGGCCGCTTGGGCTGAATCGACGACGAAGCCGCCCCCCACCGAATAGTAGGTATCGCGGTGCAATGGGCGACCTTCGGCGGTTTCGGCGACCAGGGTCATGGCGTTGGGGTGGTAGGGCAGGTTTTCGTCCAGCAACAGCATGTCGCGCTGCCACACGAAGGGGATTGCCCGGGCACCCGCCAGTTGCAGCGTGTCGGTTTCACGCAGGGTGGCGATGTGCAGGCCGATCGTGGAAGGGTCCACTGCATCGGGCCATTCGCCCATCAGCCCCATGATGACCGCGTTGTCGCTGCCGTGGCCGACCCCCGTGGCGGACAGCGAACCGTACAGGCGCACCTCGACGCGTTGCACCTGTTCCAGCTCACCGCGCTCACGCAGGCCCTGCACGAACAGGGCGGCGGCACGCATAGGCCCCACCGTGTGGGAGCTGGACGGCCCGATGCCTATCTTGAACAGGTCAAACACGCTGATCGCCATTGCCGAGCACCTCCTGAATTGGGCAGACCGGGCCGCCACTGCGGCCACTGGCGCAACTGCTACGCTTGAGCGGCGTGCGCCGGATTGCCTTCATCATCAGGCTTCCTGCCACGGGTGCGACGTCTGCAACCGACCCGCCCATGCCCACCAGCGCCCACGCCCACAGGAAGGCGTTTTCAGCGATGCCCGCGGTCGAAAACCACGCTTGCAGGGTTCGGAAAATCTGTAAACGACACCACCGGCACTGGAAGCGACCCCCTATGTACTGGTTACGACCCCCCCTGTAGGCGACGGTTTTTCACTGGTACATGATCAGTCTCGACTCGATTGCACGGCACCCGGTTAGCGCTGTCTCGTTCAAGCGCTGCCCGCCACCCAACCGCGACCAGAAAGCGGGTCAGCCTGAGCAGGCCGCCCGAGAAAAAACATCCAGGAGCGCAACCCCATGAAAGGTTCACCATCGTTGTTGTTGGCCGCCATGTTGAGTCTGCCGATGCTGGCCCAGGCCGCCGAACCGGCCCAGTGCCAGACCGTGAATTTCTCCGACGTCGGCTGGACCGACATTACCGTCACCACCGCGGTGACCAGCGCCGTGTTGCAGTCGCTGGGCTACAAGACCAACACCACCATGATTTCCGTCCCCGTGACCTACAAGTCCCTGGCCGACGGCAAGAACATGGACGTATTCCTCGGCAACTGGATGCCGACCATGGAAAACGACATCAAGCCATACCGCGACGCCGGCACCGTGGAAACCGTGCGCGCCAACCTGGAAAACGCCAAATACACCCTGGCCGTACCGCAGGAGCTGTACGACAAGGGCCTGCATGACTTCGCCGACATCGCCAAATTCAAGAAGGAACTGGACGGCAAGATCTACGGCATCGAGCCGGGCAACGACGGCAACCGTCTGATCCAGAGCATGATCGACAAGAACGCCTTTGGCCTGAAGGATGCAGGCTTCAAGGTGGTGGAATCCAGTGAGGCCGGAATGCTGAGCCAGGTGGACCGTGCGCAGCGGCGCAATACCGCCGTGGTGTTCCTGGGCTGGGAACCGCACCCCATGAACACCCGCTTCAAGATCAAGTACCTGACCGGGGGTGACGACTACTTCGGCCCCAACTTCGGCCAGGCGACCATCTACACCAACGTGCGCAAGGGCTACACCCAGGAGTGCAGCAACGTCGGCCAGTTGCTGAAGAACCTGTCGTTCACCCTGCCCATGGAAAGCTCGCTGATGGGTAATGTGCTGGACGACAAGATGAAGCCGGACGCCGCCGCCAAGGCCTGGCTGAAGAAAAACCCGCAGGTACTGGAAACCTGGCTCGCGGGCGTGACCACCGTGGACGGCAAACCGGGCCTGGAGGCCGCCAAAGCCAAACTGGCGCAGTAACCGCAGAACTTGCGGCGGGCGCACCCGCCGCAAGCCGTTCTTTCAACTTGCATGCGGACGTTCACTACCATGCTGACTGATCATAAAATCCCCTTGGGCGAATACATCGCCGGTTTCGTCGACTGGTTGACGAAGCATGGCGCCACCACCTTCGACGCCATTTCTTCCACCCTCGAAGCCATGATCCACGGCCTGACCTATGGCCTGACCTGGTTCAACCCACTGGTATTGATCGCGCTGATTGCCGCACTGGCGCATTTCATCCAGCGCAAGTGGGGGCTGACCGCTTTCGTGGTGCTGTCATTCCTGCTGATCCTCAACCTGGGGTACTGGCAGGAAACCATGGAAACCCTGGCCCAGGTGCTGTTCGCCACTCTGGTGTGCGTGGCCATCGGCGTCCCGCTGGGAATTGTCGCGGCGCACAAGCCGATGTTCTACACCATGATGCGCCCCGTGCTCGACCTGATGCAGACCGTGCCCACTTTCGTGTACCTGATCCCTACCCTGACACTGTTCGGCCTGGGCGTGGTGCCGGGGCTGATTTCCACGGTGGTGTTCGCCATTGCCGCGCCCATCCGCCTGACTTACCTGGGCATCCGCGACGTGCCCCATGAACTGCTGGACGCGGGCAAGGCCTTCGGCTGCTCGCGCCGCCAACTGCTATCGCGCATTGAACTGCCCCATGCCATGCCGAGCATTGCCGCCGGCATTACCCAGTGCATCATGCTGTCGCTGTCGATGGTGGTCATCGCTGCGCTGGTGGGTGCCGATGGCCTGGGCAAACCTGTGGTCAACGCACTGAACACGGCCGATATCGCCCTGGGCTTCGAAGCCGGCCTGGCAATCGTGCTGCTGGCGATCATGCTCGACCGTATCTGCAAACAACCCGATGCAAAAGTAGGGGGTGACGCATGAGCATAATCCGCTTCGACCAGGTAGACGTCGTCTTCTCCAATAAACCGCGGGAGGCGCTCAGCCTGCTGGACCAAGGCCTCTCGCGGGACCAGATCCTGAAAAAGACCGGCCTGGTGGTGGGCGTCGAGAAAGCCAGCCTGGACATCAACAAAGGCGAGATCTGCGTACTGATGGGGCTGTCGGGCTCAGGCAAGTCCAGCCTGCTGCGCTGCATCAACGGCCTCAACACCGTCAGCCGCGGCAACCTGTACATCGAGCATGAAGGGGCGCAGATCGACATCGCCCACTGCACGCCGGCAGAATTGAAGATGATGCGCACCAAGCGCATCGCCATGGTGTTCCAGAAGTTCGCCCTGATGCCCTGGCTGACGGTGCGCGAGAACATCAGCTTCGGCCTGGAAATGCAGGGCCGCCCCGAGAAGGAACGGCGCCAGCTGGTGGACGAGAAGCTGGAGCTGGTGGGCCTGACCCAATGGCGCAACAAGAAGCCCGACGAGTTGTCCGGCGGCATGCAGCAGCGTGTGGGCCTGGCCCGTGCGCTGGCCATGGACGCCGACATTCTGCTGATGGACGAACCGTTCTCCGCCCTCGACCCGCTGATTCGCCAAGGCCTGCAGGACGAACTGCTGGCCCTGCAGAACAAGCTGAGCAAGACCATCGTCTTCGTCAGCCATGACCTGGACGAAGCGCTGAAACTGGGCACCCGCATCGCCATCATGAAAGACGGCAAGATCATCCAGTACAGCAAGCCTGAAGAAATCGTGCTCAACCCCGCCGACGACTACGTGCGCACGTTCGTCGCCCATACCAACCCGCTCAACGTACTGTGCGGCCGCAGCCTGATGCGCACGCTGGAGAACTGCAAACGCATCAACGGCTCAGTGTGCCTGGACCCGGGTGGCGACTCCTGGATAGACCTGGCCGAGGGCAACACCATCAAAGGTGCGCGCCAGGGCGCCGGGGTGCTGGACCTGCAAAACTGGGCACCGGGCCAAGCGGTCGAAGGCCTGGGCCGCCAGCCGACCCTGGTGGGTGCCGACATCGGCATGCGCGATGCCTTGCAGATTCGCTACCAGACGGGCAACAAACTGGTGCTTCACGACAACAATCGGGTGGTAGGGATATTGGGTGACAGCGAGCTGTATCACGCGCTGTTGGGCAAGAACCTGGGGTGAAGCTGATAGCCTCATCGCGAGCAAGCGTTGCTCGCGATGAGGCCTGAACAGGCGCTACGTCAACGGCGGATGAACTCGCGCCCACCCAGTGCCAGCAACTCGGCCTGCATTTGCTCCAAGCGGTCCTCTTCAGCCTTGGCGTCCTGCTTCATGGCCTTGACCAGGCCCCACATGAACAGCAACAGCACCACCGAGAACGGCAGGCCCGCCAGTACCACCATGGTCTGCATGGCTTCGAAGTTGCCTGCGAACAGCAGGCCGATGGTCACCAGGGTAATGATCGCCGACCAGAGGATACGCAGCCAGTGAGGGGCATCTTCATCCACATCGCCGCCTTTGCACGACAGGTTGGCCATCATCACCGCGCCGGAGTCCGCCGGGGTGAGGAACAGCACGAAGCCGACGAAAATGGCCACGCCGATGACGATCTTCGACGCCGGGAAGTGGTCCAGCAACTGGTACATGGCCATGGACGGCTGCTCCAGCGCGGTCTTGCCCAGCTCTGCTACGTTCTGGTTCATCACCAGGTCCAGGGCGGTATTGCCGAACACCGACAGCCACGCCAGGGTGAAACCCAACGGAATCAGCAACACGCCGAACACCAGTTCACGCACGGTGCGGCCACGGGAAATACGTGCGATGAACATGCCCACGAATGGCGCCCAGGAAATCCACCAGGCCCAGTAGAACAGGGTCCACAGGCCCAACCAGCGTTCCGACTTGGCGGTGTCGCCGGTGTACACGTACAGGTCGAAGGTTTTCAGCACCACGCCATTGAGGTAGTCGCCGATATTCTGGATGAAGCCATTGAGCAGGTGCAGCGTGTCACCGGCCAGCAGCACGAACAGCAGCAGGCCGCTGAACAGGATGATGTTCAGGTTCGACAGGCGACGGATGCCGTTCTCTACCCCCGACACCGCGGCGATGGTCGCCACCGTGCTCATCACCAGGATCACGATCAGCAGGTTGGTGTTGTTGTGCTGCATGCCGAACAGGTGTTCCAGGCCCGAGGACACCTGCATGGCACCGATGCCCAGGTTGGTCACCAGGCCCAGCAGGGTCACGAACATGCCGAACCCGTCCACCGCATCACCGGCCAGGCCCTTGACCCAGCGCTGCCCTACCAGCGGGTACAGCGCCGAGCGCAGCGCCAGCGGCTGATTGTGCCGGTAGGCGAAATACGCCACCGCCAGGCCTACCAGCGCATAGATGGCCCAGCCATGCAGGCCCCAGTGCAGGAAGGTCAGTTGCACGGCCTGACGAGCGGCAGCACTGCTGGCCGAAACGCCCTCGGGCGGGTTGAAAAAGTGATCCAGCGGCTCCGATGCACCGAAGTACAGCAGGGAAATGCCGATGCCAGAGGAGAACAGCATGCCCGCCCAGGCGCCATAGCTGAAGTCGGGGGTATCGTCCTTGGTGCCCAGCTTCAGTTTGCCGAACGACGTGAACGCCAGGCCCACCACGAACACCAGGTAGGCACCGATGACCAGCATGTAATACCAGCCAAAACTTTTCGACAGCCAATCCTGGGCCTGGCCGAGCATATGCCCGGCCTGTTGGGGCGCGGCGATCAGCACCGCGGTGAGCAGCAGTATCAGAATCGTCGATGCGTAAAACACGACGGGGTTGAGCCGAACCCTTTCGGTGGGGTTCTTGATCAAGGAGGCAGAACTCATGGCACAGATGCTCCAGGCAGTGCGAGAGAAGGACACACAGGGACTCATTCCTTAGGCGAATGGGACAATACCCACACGCCCAGGAGTGATATAAAGCACCTCGATTTTTTTCGGGGTGCCATTTGTGCCACTCGGACGCCCGCAAAGCATGTCAATGGCACAAATTGTCGCAGAGCTTATTCTTTGTTGATTGAACGTTCAATCAAAACAAAATAGACTGGTCTTCGCCGAGACGGGCGGCTTGCTGTCCGTCGCAAGGCCAAAGGAGAAGTTTTCAATGCCCAAGGTCGGTATGCAGCCCATACGCCGCCAGCAGTTGATCGAAGCCACGTTGCTGGCGGTCGACCAGGTCGGAATGGCAGATGCCAGCATTGCGCTGATCGCCCGCCTGGCGGGGGTCTCGAATGGAATCATCAGTCACTACTTTCAGGACAAGAACGGCCTGATCGCAGCGACCATGCGCTACCTGATGAACGCCCTGATCGAAAATGTCCGGGCCCGGCGCCAGGCTCTGGGGGACGAAAGCCCCCGCGCCCACCTGCAGGTGATCATCGAAGGCAACTTCGACGCCAGCCAGGTCAACGGCCCGGCGATGAAAACCTGGTTGGCCTTCTGGGCGGCCAGCATGCACCAGCCGTCTTTGCACCGGTTGCAGCGGATCAATGACCACCGCCTGTATTCCAACCTGTGCTGCCAGTTCCGCCGCGTATTGCCGCAGGAACAGGCACGCAGCGCCGCCCGCGGGCTGGCTGCACTGATCGACGGGCTGTGGTTGCGCGGCGCGCTCTCGGGCGACGCCTTTGACACTGAGCAGGCGCAGCAAATCGCCTACGAATACATGGATCAGCAACTGGCGAAGCAGATGAACTAGCGGTGACACGCTCGCATCTGCCCGCTACCCAGACAAGCACTTGCGAGGACACTATGGCCCGTTTCGAACTGCAAAAACTCTACATTGACGGCGGTTACGTGGACGCTTCCAGCGACGCCACCTTCGACGCCATCAACCCGGCCAACGGCGAAGTGCTGGCCCAGGTTCAGCGGGCCACCGAGGCCGATGTGGAGCGCGCCGTGGTCAGCGCCGAAAAAGGCCAGAAAGTCTGGGCCGCCATGACCGCCATGGAGCGTTCGCGCATCCTGCGCCGCGCCGTGGACATTCTGCGCGAGCGCAACGACGAGCTGGCTGCCTTGGAAACCCTGGACACCGGCAAGGCGTACTCGGAAACCCGCTACGTGGACATCGTCACCGGTGCCGACGTACTGGAGTACTACGCCGGCCTGGTGCCTGCCATCGAAGGTGAGCAGATCCCGCTGCGCGACACCTCGTTCGTCTACACCCGCCGCGAGCCGCTGGGCGTGACCGTGGGTATCGGTGCCTGGAACTACCCGATCCAGATCGCTCTGTGGAAATCCGCCCCGGCGCTGGCCGCGGGCAACGCGATGATCTTCAAGCCCAGCGAAGTCACCTCGCTGACCACCCTGAAGCTGGCCGAGATCTACACCGAAGCCGGCCTGCCAGCCGGTGTGTTCAACGTGCTGACCGGCAGCGGCCGTGAAGTGGGCAGCTGGCTGACCGAGCACCCGCGCATCGAGAAAATCTCCTTCACCGGCGGCACCGACACCGGCAAGAAGGTCATGGCCAGCGCGTCGAGCAGCTCGCTGAAGGAAGTGACCATGGAGCTGGGCGGCAAGAGCCCGCTGATCATTTTCGACGACGCCGACCTGGACCGCGCCGCCGACATCGCCATGATGGCCAACTTCTACAGCTCGGGCCAGGTGTGCACCAACGGCACCCGCGTGTTCGTGCCCAACGCCCTGAAGGCAGCGTTCGAAGCCAAGATCGTCGAACGCGTGAAGCGTATCCGCGTAGGCAACCCGGAAAACGAAAACACCAACTTCGGCCCCCTGGTGAGCTTCGCCCACATGGAAAGCGTGCTGGGCTACATCGCCAAGGGCAAGGCAGAAGGCGCGCGCGTACTGTGCGGCGGCGAGCGCCTGACCGAGGGTGAATTCGCCCAGGGCGCCTACGTGGCCCCGACCGTGTTCACCGACTGCCGTGACGACATGACCATCGTGCGCGAAGAGATCTTCGGCCCGGTGATGGCCATCCTCGGCTACGACAGCGAGGACGAAGTGATCCGCCGTGCCAACGACACCGACTTCGGCCTGGCCGCCGGCATCGTCACCCAGAACCTGACCCGCGCCCACCGCGTGATTCACCAACTGGAAGCCGGTATCTGCTGGATCAACGCCTGGGGCGAATCCGACGCCAAAATGCCGGTCGGCGGCTACAAGCAATCGGGCGTGGGCCGCGAGAACGGCATCAGCTCGCTGAACCAGTACACCCGGATCAAATCGATCCAGGTTGAACTGGGCGATTACGCCTCGGTGTTCTAAAGCCGCCCCCTGCCCGGCCCGCCATTCCCCTGTGGACCGGGCGAAGCTCGGGAAATGGCCACCGCCATCCAGCGCGGCGCCCCTTCCCGAGCTGACGCCCGGCCCCACATGAGCGGGGGCCGCGCAACCCCACGACGATTTTCCCCCACCCAAAACGAGGGAGCAGAAATGTCCAAAGAATTCGACTACATCATCATTGGGGCCGGCTCGGCCGGTAACACCCTGGCCACCCGCCTGACCGAAGACCAGGGCGTCACTGTCCTGCTGCTGGAAGCTGGCGGCCCCGACTACCGCTTCGACTTCCGTACCCAGATGCCCGCCGCCCTGGCCTTCCCGCTGCAGGGCCGCCGCTACAACTGGGCGTACGAGACCGACCCGGAGCCGCACATGAACAACCGCCGCATGGAATGCGGCCGCGGCAAGGGCCTGGGTGGCTCGTCGCTGATCAACGGCATGTGCTACATCCGCGGCAACGCCATGGACTACGACGGCTGGGCCAAGCTGCCTGGCCTGGAAGACTGGACCTACCTGGACTGCCTGCCGTACTTCCGCAAGGCGGAAACCCGCGACATCGGCCCCAACGACTACCACGGCGGTGAAGGTCCGGTGAGCGTCACCACGCCCAAGGCCGGCAACAACCCGCTGTTCCACGCCATGGTCGAGGCCGGTGTGCAGGCCGGTTACCCGCGCACCGACGACCTCAACGGCTACCAGCAGGAAGGCTTCGGCCCCATGGACCGCACCGTGACGCCCAAGGGCCGTCGCGCCAGCACCGCCCGTGGCTACCTGGACACCGCCAAGCAGCGCGACACCTTGACCATCGTCACCCACGCCCTCACCGATCGCATCCTGTTCGACGGCAAGCGCGCCGTGGGCGTGTCGTACCTGGTGGGCGAGAGCAATACCCCGGTCGAAGCCCGTGCCCGCAAGGAAGTGCTGCTGTGCAGCGGCGCCATCGCCTCGCCGCAAATCCTGCAGCGTTCCGGCGTCGGCCCGAAAGACTTGCTCGAGAGCCTGGACATTCCGGTGGTTCATGACCTGCCGGGCGTGGGCCAGAACCTGCAAGACCACCTGGAAATGTACCTGCAGTACGCCTGCACCAAGCCAGTGTCGCTGTACCCATCGCTGCTGTGGTGGAACCAGCCGGCCATCGGTGCCGAGTGGATGTTCAACGGTACCGGCATCGGCGCCAGCAACCAGTTCGAGGCCGGCGGTTTCATCCGCTCGCGTCCGGAATTCGAATGGCCGAACATTCAGTACCACTTCCTGCCAGTAGCGATCAATTACAACGGCAGCAACGGTGTGAAGGAACACGGTTTCCAGGCCCACGTGGGCTCCATGCGTTCGCCGAGCCGCGGCCGCGTGCAGCTGAAATCGAAGAACCCGCGCGAATACCCGAGCATCCTCTTCAACTACATGGCTACTGAACAGGACTGGCAGGAATTCCGTGACGGCATTCGCCTGACCCGGGAAATCATGCAGCAGCCGGCCCTGGACGAATTCCGTGGCCGCGAGATCAGCCCCGGTATCGAGGTGCAGAGCGACGAGGAACTGGACACATTCGTGCGCGAGCACGCCGAGACGGCGTTCCACCCATCGTGCTCGTGCAAGATGGGCACCGACGAGATGGCGGTGGTCGACGGCCAGGGCCGCGTGCATGGCCTGCAAAGCCTGCGCGTGGTCGATGCGTCGATCATGCCGATCATCACCACCGGCAACCTCAACGCGCCGACGATCATGATCGCCGAGAAGATCGCCGACAAGATCCGCGGCCGCCAGCCGCTGCCGCGCAGCACCGCTGACTACTACGTGGCCGGGGATGCGCCGGTGCGCAAAGCACCTATGCGCGCAGTGCAGTAACCGCGTCGCCCTTCCCGCGCTGCGCCCGACCCTACAGGGGAACCGGGCGCAGCGCGGGAAAAGGGTGCCTGCCCATCTCAATCCTTGCGACAAATCACCGCAGCCACCTAAGCTAGACACCCCACCACACAAAAAAGGGATGTCATGCCCACCGCCCTGGACCCCCGCACCGCCAAACTACTGCCCTGGGTAGTCGCCATCGCCTTCTTCATGCAGTCGCTGGACGGCACCATCCTCAACACCGCCCTGCCCGCCATGGCCCGTGACCTGGCCGAAGACCCGCTGCGCATGCAGTCGGTGGTCATCGCCTACATGCTCACCGTGGCCCTGCTGATCCCGGCCTCCGGCTGGATCGCCGACCGCTTCGGTACCAAACGGGTGTTCTTCAGCGCCATCGCACTGTTCAGCCTCGGTTCGCTGGCCTGCGCCATTTCCAGCAGCCTGACGGTGCTGGTGTGCTCGCGGGTGCTGCAGGGGCTGGGTGGCGCGCTGATGCTGCCGGTGGGAAGGCTGGTGGTATTGCGAGCGTACCCGCGCTCGGAGCTGGTGCGCATCCTGGGCTTCGTGACAATTCCCGGCCTGCTTGGGCCCCTGCTGGGCCCGACCCTGGGCGGCTGGATGGTGGAATACCTGAGCTGGCACTGGATTTTCCTGATCAACCTGCCCGTGGGCCTGCTGGGTTGCTGGGCAGTGTGGACCATCGTGCCGGACCTGCGCGGCAGCAGCCGCACGCACTTCGATACCCTGGGCTTCCTGATGTTCGGCGCCGCCATGGTGCTGATCACCATTGCCATGGAAGGCCTGGGCGAACTGCACCTGCCGCACCTGCGGGTCATGTTGCTCCTGTTCGGGGGCATGGCCTGCCTGGCGGCTTACTGGGTGCGTGCCGCCCATGACCCCGAACCGCTGTTCTCGCCGACCCTGTTCCGGACCCGCACCTTCGCGGTGGGCATCCTGGGCAACCTGTTCGCCCGGCTGGGCAGCGGCGCCCTGCCGTTCCTGGTGCCGCTGCTGTTGCAAGTAGCACTGGGTTATTCGCCCGCCCAGGCTGGCATGAGCATGATCCCCCTGGCCGCCTCGGCCATGCTGGCCAAGTCGGTGGCACGGCCGCTGATCGAGCGCTTCGGCTACCGCGTCGTGCTGACCACCAACACCCTGGCACTGGGGGTGATGCTTGCCAGCCTGGGCCTGGTGACGCCGGACACGCCGTATATCGTGCTACTGGTGCAGCTTGGCATCATGGGCGCCGTGAACTCGTTGCAGTTCACCGCCATGAACACCGTGACCCTGATCGACCTGGACGACGCCAATGCCAGCAGCGGCAACAGCCTGCTCTCGGTGGTGGCGCAGCTGTCCCTGAGCCTGGGCGTGGCCTGCGCCGGTGCGCTGCTCGGCGGCTTTACTACCGAGGCCGACACCAACGTGCTGCAGGCTTTCCACCTGACCTTCCTGACCATCGGCATCATGGCGATGCTGGCCGCGGCGATCTTCGTGCAGCTGTCCAACCGCGACGGCAAAAAGGACAGCAGCAACGCTGTTCGTCCGGAACCGGAGATAGAGGCTTAGGGCCAAAGGCCACTGGGCTGGTACACTGCGCGACATTTTGTTTTGCAGGCCAGTCCCGTGACCACCATCGCCACCGCTTTTAATACGCTGCCATTGTCCGCCGCCATGCTGGCCAACCTCGAATCCCTCGGGTATGCCCAGATGACGCCGATCCAGGCGCAGAGCTTGCCGGTGATTCTCAAGGGCATGGACCTGATTGCCCAGGCCAAGACCGGCAGCGGCAAGACCGCGGCCTTCGGCATCGGCCTGTTGAACCCGATCAACCCGCGCTACTTCGGTTGCCAGGCGCTGATCATGTGCCCGACCCGGGAACTGGCCGACCAGGTGGCCAAGGAAATCCGCCGCCTGGCCCGCGCCGAAGACAACATCAAGGTGCTGACCCTGTGCGGCGGCGTGTCCTTCGGCCCGCAGATCGCCTCGCTGGAGCACGGCGCGCACATCATCGTCGGCACCCCGGGGCGCATTCAGCAGCACCTGCGCAAAGGCTCGCTGGTACTCGACGGTTTGAACACCCTGGTGCTCGACGAAGCCGATCGCATGCTCGACATGGGCTTCTACGACGCCATCGAAGACATCATCCAGCAAACCCCGGACCGCCGTCAGACCCTGCTGTTCTCGGCCACCTACCCCGTGGGCATCAAGCAGCTGGCCTCCAAGTTCATGCGCGACCCGCAGACCGTCAAGGCCGAGTCGCTGCACGCCGACAGCCAGATCGAGCAGCGCTTCTACGAGATCAGCCCGGAAGAACGCCTGGGCGCCGTGACCAAGGCCCTGGGGCACTTCCGCCCGCAGTCCTGCGTGGCGTTCTGCTTCACCAAGCAGCAGTGCCAGGAAGTGGTCGACCACCTGGTGGCCAAGGGCATCAGCGCCGTGGCCCTGCACGGTGACCTGGAACAACGCGACCGCGACCAGGTGTTGGCCATGTTCGCCAACCGCAGCACTTCGGTACTGGTGGCCACCGACGTCGCGGCCCGTGGCCTGGACATCGACGCCCTGGACATGGTGATCAACGTGGAGCTGGCCCGCGACTCGGAAATCCACATCCACCGCGTGGGCCGGACCGGCCGTGCCGGCGAGAACGGCCTGGCCATCAGCTTCGTGGCCCCGGCCGAAGCACACCGCGCCCAGGCCATCGAGCAGTTGCAGAAGGCGCCGCTGAACTGGCAGCCGCTGGACAGCCTGACCGCCAAGGGCGGCGGCCCGCTGCTGCCGGCCATGTCCACCCTGTGCATTGCGGCCGGCCGCAAGGACAAGGTTCGCCCGGGCGACATCCTGGGCGCGCTGACCGGCGATGCCGGCATTCCTGGCACCCAGGTGGGCAAGATCGCGATCTTCGATTTCCAGGCCTACGTGGCCGTGGACCGCGACATCGCCAAACAGGCCCTGCAGCGCCTGAACAACGGCAAGATCAAGGGCCGCTCGCTGCGCGTGCGTATCCTGTAACCACTGCAAATCCCGCGTTTGCGGGACCACTCGAATGAAAGGATGATGGTGTGCGCTCTACCGACGTTGTGATCATTGGCGCAGGTGCCGCCGGCCTGATGTGCGCTTTCAGCGCGGCCGCCCGCGGCCGCCGGGTGCTGCTCATCGATCACGCCAACAAGGCCGGCAAGAAAATCCTGATGTCCGGCGGTGGGCGCTGCAACTTCACCAACCTGTACACTGAACCGGCGAATTTCCTCTCGCAGAACCCGCATTTCTGCAAGTCGGCGCTGGCCCGCTACACCCAGTGGGACTTCATCGCCATGGTCGCCAAGCACGGCGTGCCGTACCACGAGAAGAAACTGGGCCAGCTGTTCTGTGACAACAAGTCCAGCGACATTCTGGAGATGCTGATCAGCGAATGCGAACAGGTGAAGGTCGACCTGCGCCTGGACACGTCGGTGCAGAGCATCGAGAAAACCGAAGCCGGCTACCTGCTGGACACCAGCCTGGGCCAGGTGACATGCGCTTCGCTGGTGGTGGCTACTGGTGGCCTGTCGATTCCAACCCTGGGCGCTACCGGCTTCGGCTACCAGATAGCTCGCCAGTTTGGCCACAACGTGCTGGCCACCCGCGCCGGCCTGGTGCCATTCACCATCACCGACCAGCTCAAGGGCTTGTGCACCGAGTTGTCGGGCACGTCGGTGGACTGCCTGGTGAGCTGCAACGATCAGAGTTTCCGCGAGAACATCCTGTTCACCCACCGCGGCCTCAGCGGCCCGGCGGTTTTGCAGATCTCCTCGTTCTGGAACCCTGGCGACACGGTGGAAATCAACCTGCTGCCCGACCACGACGCCCTGGCCTGGATGCAACAGCAACAGGCCGAGCGCCCCAACAGTGAGTTCAAGACCCTGCTGGGCGAGCTGTTCACCAAGAAAATGGCCACCCTGTTGGCCGAGCAGTGGTTCGCCTCCAAGCCGATGAAGCAGTACACGCCCGCCGAACTGCGCGACATCGCCGAAAAACTGGGTGCCTGGCAACTGGTCCCGGCCGGCACCGAGGGCTACCGCACGGCCGAAGTGACCCTGGGCGGCGTCGATACCCGCGAAGTGTCTTCCAAGACCCTGGAGTCGCTGAAAAGCCCTGGCCTGTATTTCGTCGGCGAGGTGCTGGACGTCAGCGGGCACTTGGGCGGCTTCAACTTCCAGTGGGCCTGGGCCTCGGGCTACGCGGCAGCGCAGTACGTTTAATAACGCGGCAGGCAGTATCCCGGAACATGATTTGCTGGTAATAAGAGAGCGGCGACAATGAGTCGCTGCACGCACCGGTTCATTCAGATCAACTGCCCAACAGGTTCGCTTCCCCTCTATGGCATCGACCTCGTTTCGCCAATCCATGCGTCGTTTATGGGCGCTCGACAAGTTCAGTTACAGCGTGCGGGTATTCATCGCCCTCACCGGGTCCATGGCGTTCTGTTGGTACCAAAGGGAAATGCATGCGCTGATCCCGATCTTCCTGGGCATCATCGCCTGCGCCCTGGCCGAGACCGACGATAACTGGCAGGGCCGCATCAAGGCGCTGGCGGTCACCCTGGTGTGTTTCAGTTGCTCGGCGCTGTCGGTCGAACTGCTGTTTCCCTACCCCTACCTGTTCATCATCGCCCTGGCCGTGGCGGCGTTCGGGCTGACCATGCTCGGTGCGCTGGGCGAGCGCTACAACGCCGTGGCCTACGCGACGCTGATCGTGGCGGTGTACACCATGATCGGCGTTGACCAGCGCGGCGGCGAAGTCAGCAATTTCTGGGAAGAACCGCTGTTGCTGGTAACCGGGGCCGGTTGGTATGGGCTGCTGTCAGTGCTATGGCAGGCCCTGTTCGCCAACCAGCCGGTGCAGCAGGCCCTGGCGCGGCTGTTTCGCGAGCTGGGCTTTTATCTGAAGCTCAAGGCCAGCCTGTTCGAACCCATCCGCGGCCTGGACATCGAAGCCCGGCGCCTGGAACTGGCCAAGCAGAATGGCCAGGTAGTGGCGGCGCTCAATGCCACCAAGGAAATCATCCTGCACCGGGTGGGCGGCGGCCGACCCGGTTCGAAGATCAGCCGCTACCTGAAACTGTACTTCCTGGCCCAGGACATCCACGAGCGGGCGAGTTCTTCGCACTACCCCTACAACGCCCTGGCCGAAGCCTTTTTCCACAGTGACGTGCTGTTCCGCTGCCAGCGCTTGCTGCGCCAGCAGGGCGCCGCGTGTCGGCGCCTGTCGGAGTCGATCCAGATGCGCCAGCCATTCGTCTACGACGATAGTTTTGCCGAAGCCCTGGGCGACCTGCACGCCTCGCTGGAGCACCTGCGCATCCAGAGCAACCCGGCCTGGCGTGGCCTGCTGCGTTCGCTGAGGGCACTGGCGGCGAACCTGGGCACCCTGGACCGCCTGCTCAGCGACGCCAGCAACCCCGACAAGCTCGCCGACGAGAGCGACAGTAGCCTGCTGGACCGCTCCCCCCGCAACCTCAAGGACGTGTGGGGACGCATTCGCCAGAACCTGACGCCTACCTCGCTGTTGTTTCGCCATGCACTGCGGTTGCCGCTGGCGCTGATCGTGTGTTTCGTCATGGTGCACGTGGTGCCCACCACCCAGAGCTACTGGATCATGCTCACCACGGTGTTCGTCTGCCAGCCCAGCTACGGCGCCACCCGCCGCAAGCTGGGCCAGCGCATCATCGGCACGGCCATCGGCCTGATCATCGGCTGGCCGTTGTTCAACCTGTTCCCCAGCCCGCTGGTGCAGTCGATGTTCGCCATTGCCGCGGGCCTGGTGTTCTTCGTCAACCGCACCACCCGCTACACGGTCTCCACCGCGGGCATCACGCTGATGGTGCTGTTCTGCTTCAACCAGGTGGGTGACGGCTATGGCCTGTTCCTGCCGCGCCTGTTCGATACCCTGCTGGGCAGCCTGATCGCCATCATCGCGGTATTCCTGTTCCTCCCCGATTGGCAGGGCCGTCGGCTGAACAAAGTGCTGGCCAACACCCTGAGCTGCAACAGCATCTACCTGCGCCAGATACTGGAACAGTACGCCCGCGGCAAGCGTGACGACCTCAGCTATCGCCTGGCCCGACGCAACGCCCACAACGCCGATGCGGCGCTGTCCACCACGCTGGCGAACATGCTGATGGAGCCGGGTCATTTCCGCAAAGAGGCGGACGTTGGCTTCCGCTTTCTGGTGCTGTCGCATACCTTGCTCAGCTACCTGTCGGGCCTGGGTGCGCACCGGGCCACCGAATTGCCAGAGCCGGTGCGCAGCGAGCTGATCGAAGGCACCGGCCAGGCGCTGGCCGCCAGCATTGACGAGATCGCCGCCGCCCTGGCCAACAAGACGCCGGTGGCGCTGCACAGTGATGCCGAGGAAGGATTGGCCAATGCCCTGGAGCAGATGCCTGAGGAGGTCGATGAAGGCCAGCGCCTGGTGCAGACGCAACTGGCGCTGATCTGCCGGCAACTGGGGCCGCTGCGGACCCTGGCCGCGCACCTGATCAAGGACAAGACCGAGCAGGCGACCCCCGCGGCGGCCTGATCACAGGCCGTACTGCTTCAGCAACCGTTTGTAGGTGCCATCGGCCTGCATCTGGCCGATGGCCTTGTCGAACGCCGCCACGATCCGGGCATGGTCCGGGTTTCTCAGGCTGACCAGGATATGCAGGTGGTTGAGACTTAGGGGCACGGGCAGAAACTCCACTGAGTCCCGCACCCGCGGGACTTCCCGGTTCAAGTAGTAACGCGCCACGAACTCGTCTTCCAGGGTCAGCTGTACTCGGCCCGCCGCCAGCATGCGCACGGCCATGGGAAAATTGTGTACCTGCACCTTCTGCAATTCACCGTCGCTGTCGAAAGCACCGGAGTAGGCATAGCCGCGCACGATCGCGATCGGGTACGGGTGCAGTTCGTCGAGGTTGCCGCTGAAGGCGATGGGCGTGCCCCTGGTCTTGATGAACAGGATACGGTTCTGCAGGTAACTGCCGGAGAACTGGCCAATGCGGGTGCGTTCGTCGCTGTACCAGGCGTTGACCAGCACGTCATAACGCCCCTCATCGATACCCAGCAAGGCCCGCGCCCAGGGTACCTGTTCGAACTCGCTGGCATAGCCGGCCCTGGCCAAGGCCGTGGTCACCAGCTCCGTGGCCAGCCCGCCATTGACCATCGTGGCGTCGGTGAACGGCGGCCAGGCATCGGCTACCAGGCGCAGCTTGTCCGCTGACGCCAATGGGGCCACCAACAGCAATCCAAGCAAATACGAGACTCGAAGCAAATGCAGCATGCTCAAGATCCTGTAGCGGGCTCCAGGCCCGGCGTGTTGGTCAAGCCTTGCGATCAACATCCAGATTCTAACCTTAGCTCAACATCACCCGTGTCTGACACTATGATGGCGGTTGCCAACCGACCTTCATTTTTCAGGAGCCCACATGTCCCTCGACTGGGTCTGCAAACACCACACTGATCTGGGTATCGACCAGCTCTACCGTATTCTTCAACTGCGAACCGAAGTATTTGTGGTCGAGCAGCAATGCCCGTACCAGGAAGTCGACGGGCTGGACCTGGAGGGTGACACCTGCCACCTGATGGGCTGGGAGGGCAACCAGTTGGCGGCTTACCTGCGCCTGCTGGACCCGGCCGCCCATGACGGCGACGTGGTGATCGGCCGCGTGGTGACCGCGCCATTCGCGCGGGGCAAGGGGCTGGGGCATGAACTGCTGATGCAGGGGCTGTGGCATGCGGACAAACTGTGGCCGCAGGTGCCGATCTACCTCTCGGCACAGGCGCATTTGCAGGGGTATTACGGGCGGTATGGGTTCGTGGCGCAAGGTGAGCAATACCTGGAAGACGGCATTCCCCATATCGGCATGCGCAGGGCTCAGGGGTAGCCGAGCGTGGCCTTGATGGCCGACAGGTTGCGCCCGATCCAGGCCTTGTCGATGGCCCCCCAGTCGCGGATCAGGTATTGGCCGATATGGTTGCGCTCGCCTTCGCGCTGTTCGAATTCGCAGATGATGTCGAGGTCGGCCAACGCCAGCAGTGTGTCCTGCGCGGTGCGACGGGGCATGCCGGTGGCTTCGGTGATGGCTGGCACGCTGCAGGCGGTGCCGCTGTCGATCAGCCATGCCACATACAGGCGGCGGTAGAAACTGGTCTTGGTCTTGCTGACATCCATCGAACTATCCTTGGTCGGTCATTGCGGCAGGTCGCGCCAGGTCAGGTAAATGCGCAGGTCGAATTCCAGCTGATGGTAACCCGGCTGCATGTATTCGCAGAGCTTGTAGAACGCCTTGTTGTGATCCGACTCCTTGAAGTGCGCCAGCTCGTGCACCACGATCATCCTCAGGAATTGCGGCGCCGCCTCCTTGAACAGCGAAGCGATGCGAATTTCCTTCTTGGCTTTGAGCTTGCCGCCCTGCACCCGCGATACCGCGGTATGCAGCCCCAGGGCTCGATGGGTCAGGTCAAGGCGGTTGTCATACAGCACCTTGTCCAGATTGGGGGCATTGCGCAGGTGTTCCTGCTTGAGCTCCAGCGCATAGCTGTACAGCGCCTTGTCGCTCTGCACGTCATGCCGCTCAGGGTAGCGCTGTTGCAGGTAGTCACCCAGGCGGCCTTCAGCCAACAGCTTGCGCACCTGGTCTTGCAGGTGCGGGGGGTAGGCCTGGAGGTATTTGAGCGGCGTCATGGTGGCACTGTACGGTGGGATCGACCGCCAGTGTACCCAATTGCATGGCTACACTGACGCCCAATCGAAGTGCCCGGGGAATCCGGTGGCGTCCTCGGACGTCAGCGGCTTGGCAACGATGAAACCCTGGGCCAGCTCACAGCCATTGGCCTGAAGCCATTGATACTGCTCGCGGGTCTCGACCCCTTCGGCGATCACGGTAATGCCGAAATCCCGGCACAGCTCGATGACATTGCGCGCCAACGCGGCATCACGGCTGGATTCCGGCAGGCGTGCCACCAGGTGGCGGTCCAGCTTCAGCGTATCGATGGGCAGGTCGCGGAGCAATTTGAGCGAACAGTGGCCGGTGCCGTAGTCGTCCAGGGCCACGCGCACGCCCAGGTTGTGCAGTTCATGCAGCTGGCGCAGGGCTTCCTCCTGGTTGTGCATCAGTGAGGTCTCCACTACCTCCACTTCCAGCTGCTGGGCCTGCAGGCCGTTCATGGCGATAGCCCGCTGCAGCTCCGGCACCAGGTTGGGCATGGCGAACTGGGCGTTGCTCAGGCTGATGCTGAGAATAAGTTGCTCATCAAAGCTGTCTCGCCAGGCATGGCGCTGGGCTGCGCCCTGCTGATAGATCCAGCTGGTCAGGCGGCTGATCAACCGGGCTTCTTCCAGCAACGGGATGAACAGGCCCGGCGGCACGTCGCCGACACTGGGGTGACGCCAGCGCAGCAAGGCCTCGAACCCGCGCAGGCGACCGTCGGCGATGGCGACCTGCGGCTGGTACACCAGGGTGAAATCTTTCTTCTCGATGGCACTGCTAACGCTGTCTTCCAGCATCAGGCGCGAGCGAGCGCGGCCGTTCATGTCCTGGTCGTAATAACGGTACTGCTGACGACCCGCCTGTTTGGCGGCGTACATGGCGATGTCAGCGGCGCGCAGCAGGCTGTCCAGGTTGGAACCACACTCAGGGTAGGTGGCGATGCCGATACTGACCCCCAGGGTCACGTCCAGGCCGTCGACCTGCTGGCACATGGAGACCCGGTCGATCAGTTTCTCCGCGACCTTGGCGGCTTGTTCGGGGTACTCCAGGGTGTCGAGCAAGGCGGTAAATTCATCACCGCCCATGCGAGCCACAATGTCGTAGGAGCGCAGGCAATCCTTGAGCTGCTCGGCCACCCAGCGCAGCACCCGGTCGCCAGCGTCATGGCCGTGGATGTCGTTGATGCGCTTGAAGCCATCCAGGTCCAGGTACAGCAGGGCCTGGGATTTATCCGAACGCTCATTGCGCACCAGCGCGCTTTCCACCGTCTGGTAGAAACCGCGGCGGTTGAGCAGCCCGGTGAGCGGGTCGGTCACTGCCTGGTATTCGAGTTGCTGGTGCAGGTTGCGCACCACCGACATGTCCAGCACCGTCACCACCATGGCATGCTGCTCGCCCGGCAATGGCGCGCAGGACAACGCCGCCGGCAACTGCTGGCCGGACACCGTGCACAGGACCGCGTCATGCACCCGGAATGTCTCGCGGTTGGAATACGCACGGTAGAACTCGGAGTCTTGCCATTGAGTGACCGCCGGCTTGGCGACGAACTTCAGCAGTTCAGCGCCGGTGAGCTCGGCGACCGAGGCGTTGAGCAGGCGGGAGATGGCCGGGTTGGCGAAACTGATTCGGCCTTTCTCGTCGATCACCAGGATGCCTTCGGCCGCGTTTTCCAGCACCGAGGCATTGAAGGCCCGCGCCGTTTCCAGATCGCGGCTCAGCCGTTGCAGGTCACGCCGGTTACGTTGTTGCTCCAGCAGCGCCTGCACCTTGGGACGCAGAATCTGCGGGTCGAACGGCTTGAACAGGTAATCGACCGCGCCGTTGGCGTAACCCTTGAGCACCGACGCCTGGTTCTGCTCGTTGGCCGTGAGAAAAATGATCGGGGTCAGCCGAGTGCGCTGGTTTCCGCGCATCAGGCGCGCCACTTCGAAGCCGTCCATGCCCGGCATCTGCACATCGAGCAGGACCAGGTCGACTTCATGCTCCAGCAACATGCTCAAGGCTTCCACCCCGGATGCCGCCGTCACCACCTTCCAGTCCTGGCGTTCGAGCAAGGCCCGCATGCTGATCAGGTTTTCCGGATAATCATCTACGACCAGCAGCGTCGAGGCGCCGTCGTTAGGCTGGGATTGCGCGCAGTCCATGCATGCTTCTCATCGAGACGTTTGGCACCGGCCTTTCAGGCAAAAACCGGATACAGATAGCTCCTTACTCTAGTCAAGGATCCAAGAGTGCGGGAGCAGCAGACGTGCCAGTACCTTGCCAATACAGACTTACCCGACTAACGGTAAGTTCCCAAACCCCCCAGAAATAGGGGCCTGCAGCGAATTCGACGTAAGGTTGGCGCCAAGTTATCGACTAGCCATCATTAACAAACTATTTTTAAGACTCTATAAAGAGCGCCCTCTCAATCCCGAGCTCAAGCGGCCGGGTTGGTTTCTCGGCAGTCGACCGCCGCGATAATATGGAAGGCTACTATCATGATCGACCTCTCGACCTGGATGCTGAGTGTTCCCGAAGGTACCCCAGCCCAGACCATCAGCACCCCCACCCTGGTCTCCGGCTTCAAGGACAAGTATTTCCATTCCGACACCGGCACGCTGTTCTTCTGGGCGCCCGTGACCGGCACGGTGACTGAAAGCGCCATCTACCCGCGCTGTGAATTGCGTGAGGCCAATGCCGACGGCTCCGTTCGCAACTGGCTGTATGGCGCCGCCGACAACACCCTTCGCGCTACGCTCAGCGTCGACCAGGTGCCCTCCTCGGGCAAGGTGGTGATCGGCCAGATTCACGTGTACGGCAGCAACCAGCCGCTGCTCAAGGTTGAATACCAGTACAAGACCAAGACTCAGACCGGCAACATCGTCGCCAAGGTGCGCTACCACCTGGACGATGACGAGCCCACGGTGATCCAGGTCGCCACCGGCGTGCCGCTGGGCAAGCAGTTCAACTACCTGATTCATCTGAGCCCGGGTGGCATGCTCAGCGTCGACTCCGCCGGCTACACATGGGCCGACCAGATCAGCGCCACCTGGAAGGCATCACAGCTGTACTTCAAGGCCGGGGTGTACACCCAGGACAATACCGGTGACACCACGGAAGGCGGCACCGTGACCTTCTACAAGCTGGCGATTGCCCATAGCACCTCGTCGTGAGGCAGTACCCGGCAGCGTTACCGGCCGCAGCGGCGGCATGCCGGTGTAGCCGCCCATAGGGATATGGCAGCTGGGCAGCAGAAAAAAGCCCCGCACGAGGCGGGGCTTGTTTTACAACCAGGTACTCAGTTGACCTTGGCAGCCAGCTCGCCCTTGGCGTAACGCTGGAACATCGCTTCCAGCGAGATCGGCTTGATCTTCGAAGCATTGCCGGCGGTGCCGAAGGCTTCGTAGCGGGCGATGCACACGTCACGCATGGCCTTCACGGTTTCACCGAAGAATTTGCGCGGGTCGAATTCGCTCGGGTTGGTGGCCATCAGGCGGCGCATGGCGCCGGTGGACGCCAGGCGCAGGTCGGTGTCGATGTTGACCTTGCGCACGCCGTGCTTGATGCCCTCGACGATTTCCTCGACAGGCACGCCGTAGGTTTCCTTGATGTCGCCGCCGTACTGGTTGATGATCGCCAGCCACTCCTGCGGTACCGAGGAAGAACCGTGCATCACCAGGTGGGTGTTGGGGATACGCTTGTGGATTTCCTTGATACGGTCGATCGCCAGCACGTCGCCGGTAGGCGGCTTGGTGAACTTGTAGGCGCCATGGCTGGTGCCGATGGCGATCGCCAGGGCATCGACCTGGGTCAGCTTGACGAAGTCAGCGGCTTCTTCAGGGTCGGTCAGCATCTGGCTGTGGTCCAGTTGACCTTCGGCACCGATCCCGTCTTCTTCACCAGCCATGCCGGTTTCCAGCGAACCCAGGCAGCCCAGCTCGCCTTCCACCGACACACCACAGGCGTGGGCCATGGCCACGGTCTGCTGGGTGACGCGCACGTTGTAGTCATAGTCGGTCGGGGTCTTGCCGTCGACGCCCAGGGAGCCGTCCATCATCACCGAGCTGAAGCCCAGTTGAATGGAGCGCTGGCACACGTCAGGGCTGGTGCCGTGGTCTTGGTGCATGCACACCGGAATGTGCGGAAACTCTTCGATCGCCGCCAGGATCAGGTGGCGCAGGAAAGGTGCGCCAGCGTATTTGCGGGCGCCCGCGGACGCCTGGACGATTACCGGGGAGTCAGTCTTGTCAGCGGCTTCCATGATGGCGCGCATCTGCTCAAGGTTGTTGACGTTGAAGGCTGGTACGCCGTAGCCGAATTCAGCGGCGTGGTCCAGCATCTGGCGCATGCTAATGAGTGCCATTGTGAGTCTCTCTCCCGGTCGAGGGTCGTTAATCGTGCAAGCCTGCCGTAGCGGCGGCTGCCATTCAAGTAGTGTAGGCCGGACATGTGCCCGGCCCTGCTCATCACTGGGCCTTGCAGGCCCGGCCAATCAAATCGTTGGTCGCGACCCAGTACACCAGGCCTTCATTGCCTTTGCTGTGGAACGCCAGCACGCCATCGCTGTACAGCTCGCCCGACGCACCGGGCTCAGCCTTGAGGTGGTACACCTGGGTGCTGCCACCCAGCTTCACTTCCACGCTGTTCTTGCCGGCATCCAGGTAACGCCAATCGACGCTAGCCTGGCTGTCGCAGGTCCAGTGGGTCCAGTCAGCGGGCGCCGGGGCCTGATTGAAACTTGCACAACCACCCAGCATTGCAAACGCCATCATGGCCACAAAGCCTTTCATTTTACTTCCTCGCTTGCAGCGCAACGGCAGGCCATGGCCTGCCGCTCAATTCCATCGGACTGAAAAGCCCGCCGGTTGTTCCGACCAGCGGTCGACTCAAGGGCAACCCTGCCCCGGAGCCTGGCGCTCGGTGTCGTACTTTTCGAGGCCATCCGGGCCCAGGCGCTTGTTGATGACCGGCGCCGTCTCCGCCTGCCAGTCAGACTGGTAACAGCCGCCCTTGCCCGGCACGTGGTCGGGCTGGGCCGGGGCAGTGTCAGCCTTATGGGCACAGCCTGCCAGCGCAGTGGCCAACAGCAACAACGGCAATGCCTTGGTCATCTGGACGCTTCCTTTCCACCTGTGCATGAGGATCAGCCTTTGGCCCGCTGCTCCAGCATTTCGACGGCCGGCAGCACCTTGCCCTCAACGAACTCGAGGAAGGCACCACCGCCGGTGGAAATGTAGGAAATATCTTGGCCAACGCCATACTTGTCGATGGCCGCCAAGGTGTCACCGCCGCCAGCGATGGAGAACGCCGGGCTTTCGGCGATCGCCTTGGCCAGCACCTTGGTGCCATTGCCGAACTGGTCGAACTCGAACACGCCCACCGGACCGTTCCACAGGATGGTCTTGGAGGACTTCAGCAACTGCGCGAACTGTTCAGCGGTTTGCGGCCCGATATCCAGGATCATGTCGTCTTCGGCCACGTCGGCGATGAGCTTGACGGTGGCTTCGGCGGTTTCCGCGAACTGTTTGGCGACCACTACGTCCACCGGCAACGGTACGCTGACCTTGGCAGCGATTTCACGGGCGGTGTCCAGCAGGTCCGGCTCGTACAGCGACTTGCCGACGGGGTGCCCGGCCGCGGCCAGGAAAGTGTTGGCGATACCGCCGCCAACGATCAGTTGGTCGCAGATCTGGCTCAGGCTATTGAGTACGTCCAGCTTGGTGGATACCTTGGAGCCGGCAACGATGGCTGCCATTGGCTTGGCCGGCGCGCCCAGGGCCTTGCCCAGCGCATCCAGTTCGGCGGCCAGCAGCGGGCCCGCTGCAGCGACTTTGGCGAACTTGGCCACGCCGTGGGTGGAACCCTCGGCACGGTGGGCGGTGCCGAAGGCGTCCATCACGAACACGTCGCACAAAGCCGCGTATTTGTGTGCCAGCTCATCGGCGTTTTTCTTCTCGCCCTTGTTGAAGCGCACGTTCTCGAACAGCACCAGGTCGCCAGCGTTCACCTGGACACCGTCCAGGTAATCGGCCACCAGCGGCACGTCGCGGCCCAAGGCTTTGCTCAGGTAGTCGGCCACGGGCTTGAGGCTGTTCTCGGCGGAAAACTCGCCTTCGGTCGGGCGGCCCAGGTGCGAGCAGACCATCACCGCGGCGCCTTTCTCCAGCGCCAGTTTGATGGTCGGCAGCGAGGCCAGGATACGCGCGTCGCTGGTGACCACACCGTCCTTCACGGGGACGTTGAGGTCTTCGCGAATCAGCACGCGCTTACCATGCAGATCGAGGTCGGTCATCTTCAACACAGTCATGTGTTCAGTCCTTCAAGCCTGTTTTGATTGTTGGTTGACGACGTACAGAAAGTGTTCTGCCACGTCGAGCATGCGGTTGGCGAACCCCCACTCGTTGTCGAACCAGGCCAGGATGTTGACCAGGCGCGGGCCTGATACACGGGTCTGGCTGGCATCGACGATGGCCGAATGCGGGTCATGGTTGAAATCACAGCTGGCGTGCGGCAGTTCGGTGTAGGCCACCAACCCCTTGAGCGGCCCGCTGAGCGCGGCGTCATGGAGAATACGGTTGACCTCCCGGGCGTCGGTGTCGCGTTTCACTTGCAGGGTGATGTCCAGGCAGGACACGTTCACGGTCGGCACGCGCACTGCTTTGGCCTGGATACGGCCACCGAGTTCCGGTAGCAACCGCTCGATTCCGCGCGCCAGCCCGGTGGATACCGGGATGATCGACTGGAAGGCCGAGCGGGTACGGCGCAGGTCCTCGGCATGGTAGGCATCGATCACCGGCTGGTCATTCATGGCTGAATGGATGGTGGTGATCGAGATGTACTCAAGGCCCAGGGCCTCATCCAGCAACCGCAGCAACGGCACGCTGCAGTTGGTGGTGCAGGAAGCGTTGGACACCAGCGTCTCGGTACCGGTCAATACCTGCTGGTTGATGCCGAACACCACAGTGGCGTCGACATCGGTCTCGCTGGCCATGGGCTGGGAGAACAGCACCCGTGGCGCGCCGGCGTCGATGAAGCGCTGGCCGTCGGCACGGGTATGCCAGGCCCCGGAGCATTCCAGTACGAGGTCGACGTCAAGCGCCGCCCAGTCGATGCCCTCGGGGGTGGCGCTGCGCAGTACTTTCACGCAGTCGCCATTGATCATCAGACAATCGCCTTCGCTGCGCACCTGGCCAGGAAAGCGGCCGTGGGTAGAGTCGAAGCGTGTCAGGTATTCCAGGCTGGCCATGTCGGCCAGGTCGTTGATGGCAACCACCTCGACGCCCGCTTCGGCGCCCCGCTCGTAAAGCGCGCGCATGACACAACGGCCGATGCGGCCGTAGCCATTGAGTGCAACTTTATAGGGACGCGGCTGGGGCATGAGGTGCTCACTGGAAACAATGGGTCAAACCTTGCTGCATGGCGGCATGCCCATGCAGGTGCGGGAGCTGGCTTGCCAGCGAGCTTCTGATGCCCTCAAAAGCTCGCTGGCAAGCCAGCTCCCACACCAGCCAGGCAGGCGGTACATCAGTCTTCCAGCAGTTCTTCAGCGGTACCGACGACATTGTCGACGGTGAAGCCGAACTCTTCGAACAGCTCGGCCGCAGGGCCGGACTCGCCGAAGGTGGTCATGCCGATGACACGGCCTTCCAGGCCCACGTACTTGTACCAGTAGTCAGCATGCGCGGCTTCGATGGCAATGCGCGCACCCACTTCCAGCGGCAGCACGGCCTGCTTGTAGCTGGCGTCCTGGGCCTCGAAGACGCTGGTGCACGGCATCGACACCACGCGAACCTTGCGGCCCTGCTCGGCCAGCTTGGCCTGTGCGCTGATGGCCAGGCCCACTTCGGAACCAGTGGCGATCAGGATCAGTTCCGGCTCGCCCTCGCAATCCTTGAGCACATAACCACCGCGCTCGATGTCGGCCAGTTGCGCGGCATCACGTGGCTGGTGCTGCAGGTTCTGCCGCGAAAACACCAGGGCCGAAGGGCCGTCGTTGCGCTGGATGGCGTGCTTCCAGGCCACGGCGGATTCAACGGCGTCGGCTGGGCGCCAGGTGTCCAGGTTCGGCGTGCAGCGCAGGCTGGCCAGTTGCTCGATCGGCTGGTGAGTCGGGCCGTCTTCGCCCAGGCCGATGGAGTCGTGGGTGAACACATACACCACACGCTTCTTCATCAGGGCCGACATGCGCACGGCGTTGCGGGCGTACTCCATGAAGATCAGGAACGTGGCGCCGTAAGGCACGAAACCGCCGTGCAGGGCGATACCGTTCATGATGGCGCTCATGCCGAACTCGCGAACGCCGTAGTGCAGGTAGTTGCCACCTGGGGCTTCGGCGCTGATGCTCTGGCTACCTTTCCAGAAGGTCAGGTTGGAGCTCGCCAGGTCAGCCGAGCCGCCCAGCAGTTCCGGCAGCAGCGGGCCGAAGGCGTTCAGAGCGTTCTGGCTGGCCTTGCGGCTGGCGATGGTTTCGCCCTTGGCAACCACTTCGGCGATCCAGGCATCGGCCTTTTGCGCGAAGTCGGCTGGCAACTCACCGGCCATGCGGCGGATGAATTCGTTGGCCAATTCCGGGTGGGCGGCCGAGTACGCGGCGAAACGCTGGTCCCATTCGGCTTCCAGCGCACGACCGTTTTCCTTGGCATCCCATTCGGCGTAGATGTCGGCCGGGATTTCGAAGGCAGCGTGGTTCCATTTCAGCGCGGCACGGGTCAGGGCCACTTCTTCGGCACCCAGGGCCGAGCCGTGGGACTCTTCCTTGCCTTGCTTGTTCGGCGAACCGAAACCAATGGTGGTCTTGCAGCAGATCAGGGTCGGGCGGTCGCTCTTGCGAGCGGTCTCGATGGCGGTCTTGATCTCGTCGGCGTCATGGCCGTCGACATTGCGGATCACTTGCCAGTTGTAGGCTTCGAAACGCTTGGGCGTATCGTCGGTGAACCAGCCTTCGACTTCGCCGTCGATGGAGATGCCGTTGTCGTCATAGAAGGCGATCAGCTTGCCCAGGCCCAGGGTACCGGCCAGCGAAGCTGCTTCGTGGGAAATGCCTTCCATCATGCAGCCATCACCCAGGAACACGTAGGTGTGGTGGTCCACGACGTTGTGGCCGGGGCGGTTGAACTGGGCCGCCAGGGTCTTTTCGGCGATGGCGAAGCCCACGGCGTTGGCCACGCCCTGGCCCAGCGGGCCGGTAGTGGTCTCGACACCGGGGGTGTAACCGTATTCCGGGTGGCCTGGGGTGCGGCTATGCAGCTGGCGGAAGTTCTTCAGATCGTCGATCGACAGGTCGTAACCGGTCAGGTGCAGCAGCGAGTAGATCAGCATCGAACCGTGACCGTTGGACATCACGAAGCGGTCGCGGTTGGCGAACGACGGATTGGTCGGGTTGTGCTTCAAGAAATCACGCCAAAGCACTTCGGCGATATCCGCCATGCCCATCGGGGCACCGGGATGGCCGCTGTTGGCTTTTTGCACGGCATCCATGCTGAGGGCACGAATGGCGTTGGCACGCTCACGACGGCTGGGCATCGCTTATCTCCTGGGCTTTATAAAAAGTACGGATTTTGAAAAGACCGGCATTTTCCCCCACGCCACGCCTCTGGGCAATGACAGATAGTCAAAGGGCGGTGTTTTTCCTGCTCATCGGGAACTAATGGCCGGTCTGCCTGCAACGTCTTCCTGTAGTGGACCACCATTCGCCCCATTCGGCTCCATCCATCGTGCAATATCAAAACTTTTTGATATTGCCCTTGCGGTGCCGGTTTTCGCTGTCTAGACTGCCGAACCTATGAACTTGCCCGTACCCGAAACCCGCCACGAGCACCACGACGCCCTTGCCAGCCTGTGCAAGGCCGGTGGCGATTCGCTGCGGCTGAACGTATTGCGGGCACTGGCAAGCGATTCTTTCGGCGTGCTGGAGCTGGCACAGATCTTCGCCATCGGCCAGTCGGGAATGAGCCACCACCTCAAGGTGCTCGCCCAGGCCGGGCTGGTGGCCACGCGCCGCGAAGGCAACGCGATTTTCTATCGCCGTGCCCTGCCGGCGGCGGACTCACCGGGCGGGCGCCTGCATGCGGCCCTGTTCGATGAAGTCGACGACCTTGCCCTGCCCATCGATGTGCGGGCACGCATGGCGCTGGTGCAGCGTCAGCGGGCGGCGGCCAGTGAAGACTTTTTCTCGCGCATGGAAGAGAAGTTCCGTGCACAGCAGGACCTGATCGCCGGCCTGGCGCAGTACCGTGACAGCGTTCTGGCACTGCTGGACAAACTCAGCTTCGGCGAACAGGCCAGCGCCCTGGAGATAGGCCCCGGTGACGGCGCGTTTCTGCCCGACCTGGCCCGCCGCTTCGCCCAGGTCACCGCGCTGGACAACAGCGCCGAAATGCTTGAACTGGCCCGTCAGCTCTGCCAGCGCGCTCAATTGGGCAATGTCCAGTTGAGCCTGGCCGATGCATTGGGCGACAGCCATGCCCAGGCCCACTGCGTGGTCCTGAACATGGTGCTGCACCATTTCCCCGACCCGGCCCTGGCCCTCGAACGGCTGGCCGCCCGGGTAATCCCCGGTGGTAGCCTGCTGGTGACCGAGCTGTGCAGTCACAACCAGAGTTGGGCCAGGGAGGCCTGCGGTGATCTCTGGTTGGGTTTTGAACAGGAAGACCTGGCCCGTTGGGCCACCGCTGCGGGACTCGTTCCCGGGGAAAGCCTGTATGTGGGCTTACGTAATGGTTTCCAGATCCAGGTCCGCCATTTTCAGCGACCGGCTGGCGACACTCACCATCGGTAAATTTAGGAAACCGTCGAGATGAGCGAATACTCCCTTTTCACCTCCGAGTCCGTGTCTGAAGGGCATCCGGACAAAATCGCCGACCAGATCTCTGATGCGGTCCTGGACGCCATCATTGCGCAAGACAAGTTTGCCCGCGTGGCGTGCGAAACCCTGGTGAAAACCGGCGTCGCCATCATCGCCGGCGAAGTGACCACTTCGGCCTGGGTCGACCTCGAAGACATCGTGCGCAAGGTCATCGTCGACATCGGCTACAACAGCTCCGATGTGGGTTTTGACGGCGCCACCTGCGCAGTGATGAACATCATCGGCAAGCAGTCGGTGGACATCGCCCAGGGCGTGGACCGCAGCAAGCCGGAAGACCAGGGTGCCGGTGACCAGGGCCTGATGTTCGGCTACGCCAGCAACGAAACCGACGTGTTGATGCCAGCGCCGATCTGTTTCTCGCACCGCCTGGTAGAGCGCCAGGCCGAAGCCCGCAAGGCCGGCACGCTGCCATGGCTGCGCCCGGACGCCAAGTCGCAGGTCACCTGCCAGTACGAAGGCGGCCGCGTGGTGGGCATCGACGCCATCGTGTTGTCGACCCAGCACAACCCGGACGTTTCCTACGCCGACCTGCGTGAAGGCGTGATGGAAGAGATCGTCAAGAAAGTGATCCCGGCCGAGTTGCTGCACAAGGGCACCCAGTTCCACATCAACCCGACCGGCAACTTCATCATCGGTGGCCCGGTAGGCGACTGCGGCCTGACCGGCCGCAAGATCATCGTCGACAGCTACGGCGGCATGGCCCGCCACGGCGGCGGCGCGTTCTCCGGCAAGGACCCGTCCAAGGTTGACCGTTCGGCTGCCTACGCCGGTCGTTACGTGGCCAAGAACATCGTCGCCGCCGGCCTGGCCGACCGTTGCGAGATCCAGGTGTCCTACGCCATCGGCGTGGCACAGCCCACATCGATCTCGATCAACACCTTCGGCACCGGCAAGATCAGCGACGACAAGATCGTCAAGCTGGTACGCGAGCACTTCGACCTGCGCCCGTACGCGATCACCACCATGCTCGACCTGCTGCACCCGATGTACCAGCGCACCGCGGCCTACGGCCACTTCGGCCGCACCCCGGAGCAAGTGACCGTGGGCGAAGATACCTTCACCACGTTCACCTGGGAACGCACCGACCGCGCCGACGCACTGCGCGCTGCTGCCGGGCTGTGAAGGGAAGCTGCAAGCAACGGCGGACGGTACTCGGTTTGTAGCTTGCAGCTTACAAAATAAAAAGCCTCGGCCAGGAAACTGGCCGGGGCTTTTTCGTTCCTATGCCCGCCCGCTCGCTGAGCGGGCGGCTTTTATTTTCAGACTTTTGAGGTTCCGATGCGCATTTCGCTGTTCGCCCCCGCCGCCGCCCTGCTGGGCCTTTTTGCCATCAACGCCCAGGCCGCCAACATGGCAACCATGGCCAATTCCCCCAACAGTCACGACACCCACAGCCAGCAACAACAGAAACACAAGGCGCCACAACCGGTGCACAAGAAAGTCGTGGTCAAGAAGGCACCGCCACACAAGCCCCTGGTTCATTCGACCCGCACCCAGCAAGAAGCGCCAAACCAGCGCTGATCCGGGCAATACGCGGTAACCACGCCGCCGCGCACCTGCAGCAAAGCTTTCCTAGGCTTGGGGTTCCCCCTGTGTCGCGCAAGGAAGCCGACGATGAACCCCACCCTCATGCTGCTGGGTGCCTTGCTGGCTCCGGCCTTGGCAACTGCCGAAAGTTGCCCGGACTGGAACCCTGCCCACGCCACGCTTCAGCTCACCGCCCTGCAGGCGCAACTTGCTGAATGGGATACGCAGTATCACCGCGACGGCATCTCCGCCATTGCCGATGAACTCTACGACCAGGCTCGCGTGAGGCTGGATCACTGGCAGCAGTGTTTTCCGGCCGCGGGCTCTGCCAATGCGCAACCGCTGGAGTCGGCGCGTGGCACCGTATCGCATCCCATTGCCCACACGGGCGTAGGCAAGCATGCCGAGCTGGCCACCGTCGCCGACTGGTTGCGGCACAAGGCCGATGTCTGGGTGCAACCCAAGGTCGATGGGGTCGCGGTGACGGTCGTCTACCGCCAAGGCAGGCTGCACCAGGTCATCAGCCGCGGCGATGGCGAGCAGGGCCATGACTGGACCGCCAATGCCCGTTCCATCCCAGCGGTACCCCAGGCGCTCCCCAAACCCGTGGACCTGATCCTGCAAGGTGAGCTGTATTGGCGTTATGACGGGCATGTCCAGGCCCGCGACGGCAGTGACAATGCACGCGGCAAGGTCGCCGGGCTGATGGCACGCAAGCAGCTAGACGTGGCCGATGGGGCCAACATCGGGTTGTTCGCGTGGGACTGGCCCGAAGGCCCACCCACCTTGCCGGAGCGCCTGGCAGGCCTGGCGGCCCTGGGTTTCGACCTGCCAACCCGATACAGCCAACCCATCATCGACGCCGACCAGGCGAGCCATTGGCGCAACCACTGGTACACCACGCCGCTGCCATTCGCCAGCGACGGCCTGATCCTGCGCCTGAGCCAACGGCCGCCGGCCAGTCGCTGGCAGGCCAGGGTGCCGTACTGGATTGCCGCCTGGAAATATCCCTATGCCCAGGCGCTGGCCCATGTGCGCGAGGTAACCTTCAGCATCGGCCGCAGCGGGCGCATAACCCCCGTGCTGGAACTGCACCCGGTACGTCTGGACGACCGCACGGTGAGACGCGTCAGTGTTGGCTCGCTGGAACGCTGGCGCGCACTGGACATCCTGCCCGGGGACCAGGTCGCCGTGCAGCTTGCCGGCCTTACCATACCGCGGCTGGGCGAGGTGGTATGGCGTAGCCCCGACAGGCAGCCCCTTGCAACCCCTGCCGCGGCGGACTACCACGCACTCAGCTGCTGGCGCCCCACCGAGGGTTGCGAGGCGCAGTTCCGCGCGCGCCTGACCTGGCTTGGCAGCAAACAGGGGCTGAACATGGCCCACGTGGGGGCCGCGACCTGGGAGCGCCTCATTCAGGCGGGAAAAGTCAACGATCTCGCCAGTTGGCTGCTGCTGGACGAACAGGCGCTGGCCGACGTGCCGCAACTGGGCATGCGCAGCCGCACCCGCCTCCTGGAAAGCTTTCAGGCAGCGCGCCGCCATGGCTTGCAGGCCTGGCTCAAAGCCCTGGGGGCACCTGCGGTTGGTCCGTTGAGCGCAGCACAGACGTGGGAGCAATTGGCTGCCCGCAGCCTTGAGCAATGGCAAGCGCAGCCCGGCATTGGCACGACACGGGCCACGCAGCTGTTCGAGTTCTTCCGGCACCCGGAGGTACTCGCTGTCGCCAATAGGCTCCGCACTGTAGGCATTGCAGGCTTTACTGGTTAAAAACTAGGAAACTTCTTACAGACTTTGGCTTCAATAAGCCGTTCAATAGGACAGTCCTTACACGGAGTCACCATGAAACCATTATCCATTCTGACGGTGCTGGCCCTTTGCGGCAGCCTGTGCGCGCCACTGATGGCCGCCGAAGCGCCGGAGGGCCTCAAGGGCTGCGCGGCTAAACAGCAAGCCATTCGCACCCAGATCGACCAGGCCAAGGCCCACGGCAACGCCGAGCAGCAGGCGGGCCTGGAGAAAGCCCTGGCCCAGACCCAGGCCAATTGCACCGACGCAGGCTTGCAGAAGGAGCGGGAAAACAAGGTGCTGGATGCGCGCCGCGAAGTAGCCCAACGCCAGGCAGACCTGGACAAGGCCATGAAGAAAGGCGACTCGGACAAGATCAACAAACGCAAGGACAAGCTCGCCGAGTCGCGCAAGGAACTGCAGCAGGCACTGGACGAGATGGACCAGTAACCGCGTCACTCAGTGATCGCGGAATTCCCGGTGGCAGGCCTTGCAGGCGTTTTCCACCTTCTGCATGGGCTTGTCCAGGTCCAGGTCCTTGAGCGGCTGAGCGCGGCTGGCCACCACCAACTCACCGGTGGCACCCTCCAGTGACCGCGCCAGCGCCTGAAACCGCGCCTGGCGCTCCCACACTTCAGGCTTGGCGCTAGTGTGGTCCTGCTCGCGCACCTGGGGAAAATGCTGCCAGGGCTGATGGGCCAGCCCATCGAGCTTCACGGCACTGGCGGCGAAGGTGGGCGCATCGAAGGCCAGGCGCCCCAGCAGCATGCCATTCATGTCTTCGCTGGTATGCAGCATTTGCTTGAAGATGGCCTTGCGCTTGCCCAACGGCGAGTCGGGGTCCACCCCACCGCAGGCACACAATACCATGCAGGCCAGCAGCACCACGCTCAGACGTTTCAAGCTCATGGCATTCCTGTCAGACGGACACGCAGAACAGGCTGACGACCAGCCCCAGGCCAACGAACCACACCAGCGAACGCAGCATAGCCCAATCCGCCAGGTAGCAGATGATGTACAGAAGCCGGCTGGTAATGAACAGCACGGCCAGCACGTCCATGGTCACCTGCTGAGCGTTGTGGCAGATATCGGCGATGATCACCGCCGCGGCGAACGCGGGGAATGCTTCGAAACTGTTCATCTGCGCCGAATGTGCACGCTTGGCAAACCCGTCGAGGTTGGCCAGAAATGCCCGCGGGTCGTGGTTCTGCCGAGCGCCGAACTGGCCACCGCTGAACTTGGCGATGCCCGTGCACACGAAGGGCAGCAGGATGGCGATCAATACACACCAGAATGCGACGGTCATGCTTGGTCCTTTTCATGGAATATCAAGGTTTGCTATTCAACCGTCCTTATCGAACGGTGTTCGTCTGCCGGCTATGGCAAAATCATGTATTAAGAAGTTTCCAGTCCGGACGAGTTATTCGAGACGCTGTAGAATACCGCTTACGTGCTTACCTATCGCCGCCGGAGCCACGATGCCAGAGTCTTGTCCACGCACTTGTGACAACCTTGTCTCACGCACATCTCACGCGGACGCCGCACAGCGGTTGCGGAACCTGGCGGAATACCTGGCGAACAACCCTGAGGAAGCGCGCGCTTTTCGGGTCAAAACCGGGGTTCACGACCAAAATGGCAAATTGACGCCCGCTTACCGCTAACCAATGTATAGGACACTCCCCTCCTTCGTCCTCGGCTTTCACGGCTGTGATCGCAAGGTAGGCGAAGCCGTTCTTGCGGGCCAACATTTACGGCCCAGCAATAACGACTACGACTGGCTTGGGCAAGGCATTTACTTCTGGGAAAACAGCCCCCACCGCGCACTCAGCTACGCCAAGAAGATGAAACGCTACCACCAACTGCCTAGCTACGAATCAGTTCGGTCGCCATTCTGGGAAGGCGAAGAACTTTACCAAGGTGCGCTTTTCAGACGTGAAACCCACGTGCAGATCTGCGTCCGCGACAGGCTCCGCATCAAAGGCTACTTTCGCCCCCTCAATGAGCAAGGCGGGCCTTTTCAACCATAAGCGATGCGTCCTCAAGCCGATAGTGCGGTCAATTGGCCGCACAATGAGCTGTGTCCCCTCCCGGTGCCCACTCGTCCTACCGGGTACATCGCGTGTAATTCACGCCCCACCGCCACACCACCATGGGAGCCCGGATGCTCGAATTAGTTGCCGCCTTCATCTGCCTTACCACCCTTCTCACCTACGTCAATTTCCGCTTCATCGGCCTGCCACCCACCATCGGTGTGATGGTTACGGCCCTGATGTTCTCCCTGTTGCTGCAAGGCTTGAGCGTGCTGGGCTATCCCGGCCTTGAAGCCCGCGTGCAGGGTCTGATCGGCCAGATCGATTTCGGCGACCTGCTGATGAACTGGATGCTGGCGTTCCTGCTGTTCGCCGGCGCCTTGCACGTCAACCTCAACGACCTGCGTAGCTACCGCTGGCCCATCGGCCTGCTGGCCACTTTCGGTGTATTGATGGCCACGCTGGTGATCGGCACCCTGGCGTTCTATATCTTCGGCATGTTCGGCTGGCATGTGAGTTTCCTCTACTGCCTGCTGTTCGGCGCGCTGATTTCGCCTACCGATCCCATCGCCGTGCTGGGCGTGCTGCGCACGGCCAATGCGTCGAAACCGCTGAAGACCACCATTGTCGGCGAGTCGCTATTCAACGACGGCACTGCCGTGGTGGTGTTCACCGTTCTGCTGGGCATCGCTCAGCAGGGGGAGACACCGTCAATCAGCGAAACCGCCATGCTGTTCGTTCACGAAGCCATCGGCGGCGTGCTGTTTGGCGCGCTGATCGGGTACGTGGTGTACCGCATGATCAAGAGCATCGAGCAATACCAGGTCGAGGTGATGCTGACCCTGGCGCTGGTGATCGGTGGTTCGGCGATGGCCTACGAACTGCACGTCTCGGCCCCCATCGCCATGGTCACCGCTGGCCTGATCATCGGCAACCTGGGCCGCAAGCTGGCCATGAACGACATGACCCGTCGCTACATGGACGGTTTCTGGGAATTGCTGGATGACATGCTCAACGCCTTGCTGTTCGCATTGATCGGCATGGAATTGTTGCTGTTGCCGTTCTCGTGGATGCACGTGGTGGCGTCCAGCTTGCTGGCGGTAGCGATACTTCTATCGCGGTTGCTGACCGTGGCCCCGGCGATCCTGCTGCTGCGCCGCTGGCGCAGCGTGCCGCGGGGCACCATCCGCATCCTGACCTGGGGTGGCTTGCGCGGCGGCGTATCGGTGGCCTTGGCACTGGCATTGCCGGTGGGCCCGGAACGTGACTTGCTGCTGAGCATCACCTACATCGTGGTGCTCTCGTCGATCCTGCTGCAGGGCCTGAGCATCGGCAAGCTGGTGAAAAGCGTGACCCGCGATGCGCCGCAAGAAGAAGCAGCGCACTGAAACCTGTGGGATCGGGCCTTGCCGCCCGGTCCCGCACACATCCGTTACTCGACCGATTCCGCGTCGAACTGGTCCTTGATGTACCTGATCTCGGTGCGACCATGGGGCGCGGGCAGCCCGTCCTCGCCCAGGTTGACGAACACCATCTTGTCGACCGTGAGGATGCTCTTGCGGGTGATCTTGTTACGCACTTCACACGTAAGGGTGATGGAGGTGCGGCCAAACTCGGTGGCCGTGATGCCCAGTTCGATGATGTCTCCCTGGCGCGAGGCGCTGACGAAATTGATCTCCGAAATGTACTTGGTGACCACCCGCTGGTTACCCAGCTGGACGATGGCGTAGATCGCTGCCTCTTCGTCGATCCAGCGCAACAGGCTGCCACCGAACAGGGTGCCGTTGGGGTTGAGGTCTTCGGGTTTTACCCATTTGCGGGTGTGGAAGTTCATGCTCGCTCCTGACCGTCTTGCCGTTGATGCCGCCATCATCGCAGACCTTAGCCGCCGCCTCCATTGGACTATCGCTATGGGCTCGATAAACCTTCGAGCGGTTATCAGCAGAAAGCCTTGGGCAGCGCCGCCTTCCTCTATATAATCGCTGCGTTCGATTACAACGGCCCGTCTTTCCCGGCCGTTCCCGCCACCTGTCCGAGGGGCGCTGCAGCAGGGATACCTGTCAGGCTCGGATGGGGCGTTGCCCGCACGGTTGGTCCGTACGGGCTCTAAACGCACAACGGCGCCCATTCGCACTTTACGAATGGAGGCTCTTCATGAGCGCTGTACACACGCCTGCAGGTTTCACCGATTTCAAGGTCGCCGACATCTCCCTGGCCGCCTGGGGCCGTCGCGAGACCATCATCGCCGAATCGGAAATGCCTGCACTGATGGGCCTGCGCCGCAAGTATGCCGGTGAGCAACCGCTCAAGGGCGCGAAGATCCTGGGCTGCATCCACATGACCATCCAGACCGCCGTGCTGATCGAAACCCTGGTTGCCCTGGGTGCCGAAGTGCGCTGGTCGTCGTGCAACATCTTCTCCACCCAGGACCAGGCCGCTGCCGCCATCGCTGCTGCCGGCATTCCTGTGTTCGCCTGGAAAGGCGAGACCGAGGAAGAGTACGAGTGGTGCATCGAGCAGACCATCCTCAAGGATGGCCAGCCTTGGGACGCCAACATGATTCTGGACGACGGCGGCGACCTGACCGAAATCCTGCACAAGAAATACCCGGCCATGCTGGAGCGCATCCACGGCGTGACCGAGGAAACCACCACTGGCGTTCACCGCCTGCTGGACATGCTGGCCAAGGGCGAACTGAAGATCCCGGCCATCAACGTCAACGACTCGGTGACCAAGAGCAAGAACGACAACAAGTACGGCTGCCGTCACAGCCTGAACGACGCCATCAAGCGCGGCACCGACCACCTGCTGTCGGGCAAGCAAGCCCTGGTGATCGGCTACGGCGACGTGGGCAAGGGCTCGGCTCAGTCCCTGCGTCAGGAAGGCATGATCGTCAAGGTCACCGAAGTCGACCCGATCTGCGCCATGCAAGCCTGCATGGACGGTTTCGAACTGGTTTCGCCGTTCATCAACGGTGAGAACGACGGCACCGAAGCCAGCATCGACAAGGCCCTGCTGGGCAAGATCGACCTGATCGTCACCACTACCGGTAACGTCAACGTCTGCGACGCCAACATGCTCAAGGCGCTGAAGAAGCGTGCCGTTGTCTGCAACATCGGTCACTTCGACAACGAAATCGACACCGCTTTCATGCGCAAGAACTGGGCATGGGAAGAAGTGAAGCCACAGGTACACAAGATCCACCGTACCGGCCCGGGTGCTTTTGACGCACAGAACGACGACTACCTGATCCTGCTGGCCGAAGGCCGCCTGGTGAACCTGGGTAACGCCACTGGCCACCCAAGCCGCATCATGGACGGTTCGTTCGCCAACCAGGTCCTGGCCCAGATCTTCCTGTTCGAGCAGAAGTACGCCGACCTGTCGCCCGCGCAGAAAGCCGAGCGCCTGACCGTCGAAGTACTGCCAAAGAAACTCGACGAAGAAGTGGCCCTGGAAATGGTTCGCGGCTTCGGCGGCGTGGTCACCAAACTGACCAAGCAGCAGGCCGACTACATCGGCGTGACCGTCGACGGCCCGTTCAAGCCACACGCTTACCGCTACTAAGCAGCGGCACGTTGTGAGCTGCAAGCTGCAAGTAGAAGCACGACCGTGCTGACCTGCTTGCAGCTTTTTGTCTTCGCGAAATTTGCTCCCTGATAGCGCTGAAGCTTTTGCAAGACCTGCAGGCGGACCCAGTCCTCCTTGCAGCTTGCCGCTAGAAGCTTGCAGCTGAGGAACAACCATGTCCCAGGAACGCCGCTTCAGCTTCGAGTTCTTCCCGACCAAGACCGACGCTGGGCATGAAAAACTGCTGAACGTGGCCCGCCAGCTGGCTGGCTACAACCCCGATTTCTTCTCCTGTACCTACGGTGCCGGGGGCTCTACCCGCGACCGCACGCTCAACACCGTGCTGCAGCTGGAAAACGAAGTGAAGGTGCCTGCCGCCCCGCACCTGTCGTGCGTTGGTGACAGCAAGGCCGACCTGCGCGCCCTGCTCGCGCAGTACAAGGATGCCGGCATCAAGCGCATCGTCGCCCTTCGCGGCGACCTGCCCTCTGGCATGGGCATGGCCAGCGGCGAGCTGCGCCACGCCAATGACCTGGTCGAGTTCATTCGCGCCGAAAGCGGCGACCACTTCCATATCGAAGTAGCCGCCTACCCGGAAATGCACCCCCAGGCGCACAACTTCGAAGACGACATCAAGAACTTCGTGCGCAAGGCCAATGCCGGCGCCGACAGCGCCATCACCCAGTATTTCTTCAACGCAGACAGCTATTTCCATTTCGTCGAACGCGTGCAGAAAGCCGGCGTGGACATCCCGATCGTGCCGGGCATCATGCCGATCACCAACTACAGCAAGCTGGCACGCTTCTCCGATGCCTGTGGCGCGGAGATCCCGCGTTGGATCCGCAAGCAGCTTGAAGCCTACGCGGACGATGTCACCAGCATCCAGCGTTTCGGCGAGCAGGTGATCACGCAGATGTGCGAGCAACTGCTGGAAGGCGGGGCCCCGGGGCTGCACTTCTATACGCTGAACCAGGCGGAACCGAGCCTGGCGGTGTGGAACAACCTGAAATTGCCCCGCTAGTCAAAACGCAGGGGGAAATTCAGCAAGGCCTTGGTAAAGTACCAAGGCCTTTTTTATTTCCACATTGCTTCAAGGACGACACACGCCATGCCGACTGTTACCGCGGTGCGCCCGCAGTTGGTTTACCTGGTGTTCGGTGCAGACACCTATCACCAGGAAGCTATCTTCAGTATCGCCAGCGCCATCGCTCACCTGGGCGCGGCTGGTGAGATGCCGCTCGATATCCAGGTGTTCACCGATAACCCGCAGCCCTACGCACGGTTGCCGGTGCGGGTGCGGCCGTTCGGCCAAGACACCCGGCGGGCCTGGAGCCAGCCGCACGGCTACCACTTTCGCACCAAACATGTGGCGTTGCGTGAAGTGCTGCGCGACTCGCCCCTGGCCATGCTTGTCGACACCGACACCTTCTTCCGCGAGTCGCCGCTGGCGCTGTTCGCCCGCATCCAGCCCGGCACGCTGCTGTGCAATGCCTTCAGCATGCAATACCGCGACGGATCCGACTCGCCGCTGTATTACGAACTGGCCGAAGAGCTGAAGGCCCAGGGCATGGCCGATGACGATATGTGGCTGGTCAATTCAGGAGTCATAGGCCTCTTCCAGGGCGATGCACAGGTGCTCGACCGCTCCATCGAGTTGATGGACCGTTACTACCCGCGCACGCCCACCGCCTATAACCTGGAAGAATTCTGCCTGGCCCTCGCGACCTACAAGCAGTATCCCGTGCACCAATGCAGCGACCTGATTCACCATTACTGGAGCCGCAAACTGCTGATACGCGCCAAAGTGCAGGCCTGGGTAAGCAAGCATCACGAACAGCCCCTGGCGGCCCAAGCACTGGCCGACGTGCGCCTGGTGAGCAGCCACGTGCCTCGCCCCCCGGCTGTGCAACGCCTGGCCTACAAGGCGGTCACCCTGGCGCTACCGCGCGAACAGCGTCAGTTCATGCGTGAAATTCTCTACGGCTGCTACGAGCACCCCAATGAATTCGACCGTGCCTGTGCCCCCGTATGGTGGGACAAGGCCCGGCAGAACCTGCAAGAGCGCCAGCATGCGCCCGTGCAAGCCGAACAACTGCAGCGCTGGCTGGGCTCCACGGTCGGTCGGCTGATCCTGGGCAAGCGCCGCGACGCCATTTATCAGCACTTGATCGCGAACCCGGCGAACTGATGCGTTGCCAAGCCATCGGGCTGCATCGTACTCTGCCGCCATGCCCGCTTTCCTATCTCTGCTGACAGCCATGTTCCTGACTTGCCTGAGCCTGAGCGCCCAGGGCGAGAGGCTACGCATTGTCACCGACGCCTGGGCGCCCTATGCCTACCAGCAGGATGGCCAGGGCAAAGGAATCGACTACGAAGTGGCGACCCGGGTATTCGAGCGGCTGGGGGTGGATATAGAGTGGCAATTCCTGCCGTGGAAGCGGTGCCTGGCCATGCTCGACCAGGGTGAAGCCGACGGTGTGCTGGATATCTTCCGCACCCCGGAACGCGAAGCGAAATTGCTGTTCCCCGATGAACCCTTGTCCGACACCCAATTCGTGCTGTTCCAGGCCACGTCCCGCCCCCATGTGGCCAACAGCCTGGCCGACCTGGCCGGGCTCACCATCGGAACTTCGGCCGGCTACAACTACGGCGATGCGTTCATGCAAGCCAGCGACTTCATCCGCGAAGCAGCCGCCAGCCAGGAAGCCAATTTCGGCAAGCTGGTGCGCAGCCGCGTGGACCTGGTCATCACCGACCGCCGGGTGGGCCAGTTCACCCTGGAATCAATGGGCTTGCAGGACCAGGTCAGCGCCTTGCCCCTGGTGATCGACCGCCAGCCTCAATACCTGGCGGTACGCCGTGGCGCCGGCATGGACCAACTGGCGTTGCGCTTTGCCATCGAGCTGCGACGCTTCAAGCACGAGCCCGCCTACACGGAACTCACCACCCGCTATGCCACAGCTTCTTCGGCGAATAAAACCGTTGAGCAGCATGAAAGCAGCGCGCTGTGATTGCTCTGTTATACTCCGACCTTCCCGCCAGGCTTACGCCCGGACGCCCGGCCTTGCAAAAGGCACCCCGACCCGCTCGACTGCCCGGCTCACGCCCGCTCAGCGAGGTCCGGATGCGCATTGAAGGCCCGGCAGGACCGGACGCGATAGTGCCCCCATGCACCCGTCGCGCCAGGCAAGATTCCCATTGGGCAAAGCCCTCACTAGAACAGGATTACTCATGTCCTTTGCTTCCCTCGGTCTCTCCGAGGCTTTAGTCCGCGCCATCGAGGCGGCGGGCTATACCCAGCCTACTCCGGTGCAACAGCGGGCTATTCCCGCCGTGTTGCAAGGTCGTGACCTGATGGTCGCGGCACAGACAGGTACTGGTAAAACCGGTGGTTTCGCCCTTCCGATCCTGGAGCGGCTGTTCCCCAACGGTCACCCGGACAAATCCCAGCGTCACGGCCCGCGCCAGCCGCGCGTGCTGGTATTGACGCCCACCCGCGAGCTCGCGGCCCAGGTGCACGACAGCTTCAAGATCTACGCCCGTGACCTGAAGTTCGTCAGCGCCTGTATCTTCGGCGGCGTCGGCATGAACCCGCAGGTGCAGGCCATGGCTCGCGGCGTCGACGTACTGGTGGCCTGCCCGGGCCGCCTGCTCGACCTGTGCGGCCAGGGCAGCGTCGACCTCTCGCACGTGGAAATCCTCGTGCTGGACGAAGCCGACCGCATGCTCGACATGGGCTTCGTCCATGACGTCAAGAAGGTCCTGGCACGCCTGCCAGCCAAGCGCCAGAACCTGTTGTTCTCGGCCACCTTCTCCAAGGACATCACCGACCTTGCCGGCAAGTTGCTGCACAACCCCGAGCGCATCGAAGTCACCCCACCCAACACCACGGTGGAGCGTATCGAGCAACGGGTCTACCGCCTGCCTGCCGCCCACAAGCGTTCGCTGCTGGCGCACCTGATCACCCTGGGTGCCTGGGAACAGGTGCTGGTGTTCACGCGCACCAAGCATGGCGCCAACCGCCTGGCCGAGTACCTGGAAAAACACGGCCTGAGCGCCGTCGCCATCCACGGCAACAAGAGCCAGAACGCTCGCACCAAAGCCCTGGCCGACTTCAAGGCCGGCGCCGTGCGCATCATGGTTGCCACCGACATCGCCGCCCGCGGCCTGGACATCGACCAGTTGCCCCACGTGGTCAACTTCGAACTGCCCAACGTCGATGAAGACTACGTGCACCGTATCGGCCGCACCGGCCGTGCCGGGCGTAGCGGCGAGGCCATCTCGCTGGTCGCCCCGGACGAGGAAAAGCTGCTCAAGAGCATTGAGCGCATGACCAAGCAGAAGATCCCGGACGGCGACCTGATGGGCTTTGACATCAATGCCGTGGAAGCCGAGAAGCCCGAGGTGCGCGAGCGCCCTCAGGCCAACACCCCACGCAATGGTCGTGGCCAGCGCGGTGACGGTGCCAATGCCGCTGGCGGCCGCAAGGACAAAGGTAAGGACAAAGGCAAGGAGAAGCAGCGCCCAGCCGCTGCACAAGGCAAGGAGCAAGGCAAGGAAAAGCCCGCCGGGGCGCGTTCTGAACGCCAACCCCGTGACCAGAAGCCGCGTCAGGCCCAGCCCACTCCAAAGCCGCCGGTAGCCCCTGCCGATCGCGCGCCGGACGAGTTCCTGGATGACGAAGTGGACAACTTTGGTAACCGCGCCGACTACGTCAGCCCTTACCAGAACAAGAACCAGGGCCGTAACCGTCGCCCAGGTGCTCCCGCACCGGCAGGCGGCGCAGCCCCGGCACCACGCCAGGGCCGCCAGAACGGCCCGCGCAGCAACGCCCCAGCGGGTGAGAAACGCAGCAACGGCCCGCGCAGCAATGGTGGCGGTGGCCGTGATGGCCAACCGCGTCGCGACAACAACGGCGGCGGCCGCAACCGTCGCCCAGCCCGCGACGAGCAGCCTCGTCAGGAACCTGCCGTGAGCAACTCGCGTCAGCCGCAGAACCAGCCGCGCATCGTGCACAAGGAATCGAAGATCGACCGTTTCCCCACCGCCGAGCAGCTGGAACAGCTGGAATCGCTGCCTAGCCGTCGCAACGGTGAAAAACCAGCGCTGCTGACGCGCAACCGCGAGGGCTGATTCGCCCCAACGGCCCGCATAAAAAAACCGCAGCCATCGGCTGCGGTTTTTTTGTGCCCGAAGAAATTACTTCTTCTGCACACCCTCGAATGTGATGTCCAGGGTCAGGGTGTCGGACTGCGGGCCCAGGTCCATCATCTTGCCGAAATCAGAACGCTTGATGGTGGTGGTGCCTTCAAAGCCGGCACGGTAGCCGCCCCATGGGTCTTTGCCTTCACCCAGGAACACGGTCTTGACCACGACAGGCTTGGTCACGCCGTGCAGGGTCAGGTCACCGGTCACGTCGGCAGTCAGCTTGCCATCAGCATTCTTGCCGGTTGGCTTGACGCTGGTGGACACGAAGGTCGCGGTCGGGTACTTGTCGGTTTCCAGGAAGTCCTTGCTCTGGATGTGCTTGTCACGCTCAGCGTGGTTGGTGTCCACGCTCTTGGTGTTCAGGGTGATGCTGATCTTGCTGTCTTCAGGCTTGGCGGCGTCGAAGCTGAAGGTACCGGTCCAGTCCTTGAACGTACCGTAGATGAAGCTGTAGCCCAGGTGGCTGATCTTGAAGTTGATGAAAGCGTGATTGCCTTCCTTGTCGATGGTGTAGTCAGCGGCCATGGCCTGGCCGGCCGTCAGCAGTGCGGTACCCAGAGCCAGTGCGGCCAGTGTCTTCTTCAACATGTGCAATATTCCTTGATTTGAGTTGAGGTTCAGGCTTTGCGTCCCAGCATGCGTACCAGGGTCGCGTCACGGTCGATAAAGTGGTGCTTGAAAGCGGCCAAGCCATGGAGTACGGAAAAGACCACCAGGATCCAGGCCAGGTAAAGGTGCACGTCGCCCGCGGTTTCCGCCTGGTTGGGCAGGCCGCTGACCAGCGCGGGTACTTCGAACAGACCGAACACCGGAATCCCCACGCCATCCGCGGTGGAAATCAGGTACCCGGCAACCATCACCAGGAACAGGTCCAGGTAAAGGAAAGCATGACCCAGTTTTGCTGCGATACGCGTCAACCGGCCCTGGGTAGGTGGTGGCGGCGGCGGTGGGCTGATGAAGCGCCAGACCACGCGCAACACCATGAAGAAGAACAGCGTCAGGCCAATGCTTTTATGCAGGTCGGGCCCAGCCTTGCGCCATGGGTCGTAGTAACCCAGGTCGACCATCCACAGGCCCAGGGCGAACAATCCAAATACCGCCAGCGCCACACCCCAGTGCAGAAAGATGCTGACCCAGCCGTAGCGGGAAGTAGAGTTGCGTAGCTGCATCACGGTCACCCTGTAATTTCTGAGACAAGACTAGCTTTTTATCTATCGAATTAAAGCGAAAAATTTTGCTTTGAAATATCGAGATACACGATGAAAGACAATAAAAGTAAAGCATTAACGGGGCGTTAAGTGTCGGCGCCGGCATGCCATGAGGTTGCCCCCGAGCCGGGCATTGCATAGGCTTGCGCGATTGTTTGCCGAGCATGGCGACCACGCCGCTGCCAGGAGAGAGAAAATGGGCCTCAACAACCAGTGGATGCAACGCGACCTTGCGGTCCTGTGGCACCCCTGCACCCAAATGAAAGACCACGAGCAACTGCCGCTGATCCCCATCAAACGCGGCGAGGGCGTCTGGCTCGAAGACTTCGAAGGCAAGCGCTACCTGGACGCCGTCAGCTCGTGGTGGGTGAATGTGTTCGGGCATGCCAACCCGCGTATCAACCAGCGAATCAAGGACCAGGTCGACCAGTTGGAGCACGTGATCCTCGCCGGCTTCAGCCACCAGCCGGTGATCGAGTTGTCCGAGCGCCTGGTCAAGATGACCCCTGAAGGCCTGAACCGAGTGTTCTACGCCGATAACGGGTCGTCCTGCATCGAAGTCGCGCTGAAGATGAGCTTCCACTACTGGGTCAACCGCGGGCAGCCGAACAAGAAGCGCTTTGTCACCCTGACCAACAGCTACCACGGCGAAACCATCGCCGCGATGGCCGTGGGCGACGTGCCGCTGTTCACCGAGACCTACAAGGCGCTGCTGCTGGACACCCTCAAGGTGCCAAGCCCGGACTGCTACCTGCGGCCCGAGGGCATGAGCTGGGAAGAACATTCGCGGCACATGTTCCAGGCCATGGAGCAGACCCTGGCGGATAACCATGACAGCGTCGCCGCCGTTATCGTCGAGCCGCTGATCCAAGGCGCCGGCGGGATGCGCATGTACCACCCGGTGTACCTCAAGCTGCTGCGCGAGGCCTGCGACCGCTACAACGTACACCTGATCCACGACGAGATCGCCGTGGGCTTCGGCCGTACCGGTACCATGTTCGCGTGCGAGCAGGCCGGCATTCGCCCTGACTTCCTGTGCCTGTCCAAGGCCCTGACCGGCGGCTACCTGCCCCTGGCCGCGTGCCTGACCACCGACGACGTGTACAGCGCCTTCTACGACGACTACCCCACCCTGCGCGCCTTCCTGCACTCGCACAGCTACACCGGCAACCCACTGGCATGTGCAGCGGCCCTGGCCACGCTGGACATCTTCGAACAGGACAACGTCATCGAGCACAACAAGGCCCTGGCTGCGCGCATGGCCACCGCCACGGCACACCTGGCCGACCACGCCCACGTCTCGGAGATTCGCCAGACCGGTATGGTACTGGCCATTGAAATGGTCCAGGACAAGGCCAGCAAAACCGCCTACCCCTGGCAGGAACGCCGCGGCCTGCAGGTGTTCAACCATGCCCTGACCCGCGGTGCCTTGCTGCGCCCCCTGGGGAGCGTGGTGTACTTCCTGCCGCCCTACATCATTACCCCGGAACAGATCGACTTCCTTGCCGAAGTGGCCAGTGAGGGCATCGACATCGCCACCCGCACCAGCGTCAGCGTGGCCGTGCCGAGCGACTTCCACCCCGACTTCCGCGACCCGGGCTAGTAGCCCGATGCCCGGCCCCACCATCAGATTCGAGACACCCCATGAGACTTTCCCGCTTTTACATTGATGCGCCCCTGAGCCTGGGCGAGCACGAGCTGCCCGAGGCCCAGGCCCACTACATCGGCCGCGTGCTGCGCATGGCCGAGGGCGACGCCGTGCAGCTGTTCGATGGGTCAGGCCAGGAATACCGCGGCGCGCTGCTGGAAGTCGGCAAGAAGCGCGTGCGCGTGCAACTGGACGAGGCCTTCGCCGGCCAGCCCCCGTCCAGCCTCGAGATCCACCTTGGCCAGGGCCTGTCCCGCGGCGAACGCATGGACTGGGCCATCCAGAAGGCCACGGAACTGGGCGTCAGCGAGATCACCCCGATCATCAGCGAGCGCTGCGAAGTGCGCCTCAAGGACGAGCGCGCGGAAAAGCGCCAGGCCCATTGGCAGCAAATCGCCGTCAGCGCCTGTGAACAGTGCGGGCGATCCACGGTGCCGGTCATTCACCCACCGGTGCTGATGGCCGAATGGCTCAAAGCCTGCGATGCCGAACTCAAACTGGTGCTGCACCCGGTGGCCGAACCCCTGGTCAGCCATGCGAAGCCTGCCACGCTAGCCTTCCTGATTGGCCCCGAAGGCGGCCTGTCGGATACCGAAGTCAGCCAGGCCCAGGCCGCTGGCTTCCACTCGGCGCGCCTCGGCCCGCGGGTGCTGCGTACCGAAACGGCGCCGGTGGTGGCATTGGCGGTGGCCCAGCAATTGTGGGGCGACTTCTAAAGCACATAGAAGAACACCGCCACGAAGTGCAACAGGCTCCCCGCGATCACGAACAGGTGCCAGATACCGTGCCAGTGGCGAAAACGCCTGTCATAGGCGAAGAAGATGATGCCTACGGTGTACAACACCCCGCCCGTGGCCAGCCAGGTGAACCCGACCGTCCCTAGGGTGGCGAGCAGCGGCTTGACCGCCACCAGCACGATCCAGCCCATTACCGCGTAGATGATGATGGACAATACCCGCGCTTCCGAGCGCGGTTTTATTTCCTGCAACATGCCGATGACCGCCAGCCCCCAGACGATCCCGAACAGCGTCCAGCCCCAGGGCCCGCGCAATGTCACCAGGCAGAAAGGCGTATAGCTCCCGGCGATCAGCAGGTAGATCGAAAAATGATCAACCTTTTGCATGATCACTTTCGCCCGCCCACGTACGCTGTGGTAAACCGTCGAGGCACTATAGAGGGTCACCAGGGTCACGCCGTAGATCGCCATGCTGACGATCTTCCATGCGTCCCCCTGCAGGCTTGCCAGCACCAGCATCCATACTGCGCCAATTGAAGCCAGTACGGCACCGACCAGGTGTGTCCAGGCGTTGAACCGTTCGCCGTGATACATGCAGTCGTTTCTCCTTGGTTTCCATTGGGTCGACAATGCCGTCTCAGGCACAATCCTCCGTACCCTACCAGAGCCCGTGCCATGTTGATCGACGAAGAGTTGACCCTCAAGAAGCTGGAAATATTCCTTGCCTTCATGCGCACCGGCAATCTTGGCCGTGCGGCGGCGGAGCTCTGCACCAGCAATGTCAGCGTTCACCGTGCCATTCACTCATTGGAAAGCGCCCTTCGCTGCCCGCTGTTCAAGCATGAGGGGCGCAACCTCACGCCGCTGGAAAGTGCCTATGTGCTGGAGGAGCACGCGCAGAAGCTGGTACAGGACGTGCTTGGCGCGGTTCGGCTGACGCGCGAGGCGGCCGGCTTCTCCGCCGAGCGTTTTCGGCTGGGGTCGCTTTATTCTCTGACGGTGAAGACCGTGCCGCAGTTGATCATGGGCCTCAAGCTACGGCGCAGCGAGCTCAACATCGACCTGATACTGGGCTCCAACATCGACCTGCTGTACAAGCTCAAGAACATGGAGGTGGACGCTATTCTGGTGTCACTGGACGAGACGGTCAGCGACCCGGACTGCGAGCAGTTGCCGCTGTTCTCCGATGACATCTTCCTGGCCACCCCGGCTGATTCGCCGTTTGCCAGGCGCAGCGAAGTGGACCTGGCCGACTTGCGCGAAGACACCTTCATCACCCTCACCCAAGGCTTCGCCACCCACCAGGACGGCGTGCGCGTGTTCCAGCAGGCCGGGTTCGAGCCGAAGGTGGCGATGCAAGTGAACGATATCTTCACGTTGCTGAGCATGGTCAGTTCGGGGGTGGGTTATGCGCTGCTGCCGGGGCGCGTGGCGGCCGTGTACGAGAACCGCGTGCGGCTGGTGCCGTTGCAGGCGCGCTACCACCTGCAGCAACACATTGGCGTGGTATTCCTCAAGGCCAAGGAGCGTGACCCGAACCTGCTGGCGCTGCTCGCCGAATGCCGCATGTACACCAACCGGTTGGATTGAGTGGCCCCACCGGGGTACGCCGGCGGCTAGGCACCCACCAACGCCCGCACGGTCAGGTACAGCACCGAAGGCCCCAGCAGGCAACCGAGCCCAGTGTGGAAAGTCGCCGTCAACGCGCCATAGGGCACCAAGCGTCGATCCGTCGCCGCCAGCCCAGCCGTCACGCCGCTCACCGTCCCGGCCAGCCCGCCAAACACCATGGCCGACCGCGGGTTGTCCAACCCCATCCAGCGCGCCGCCATGGGCGTGCCGACCATCACCAGGATCGCCTTGATCAGCCCGGTGGCGATCGATAGCGCGACCACGTCCGAGCTGGCACCGATTGCCGCCCCGGTCACGGGCCCGACGATATAAGTCACCGCACCGGCGCCGATAGTGGTCATGCTCACCGCATCGCGATAGCCGAACACCCAGGCCACGCAGCAACCGAACACGAACGGCAACAACGTGCCCAGCAACAACGAAAAGGCACCGATGAAGCCCGCCTTGCGTGCTTCGGTGGCCTGCACTTCGAACGCGGTGGCGACGATGGCAAAGTCGCGCAGCATGGCCCCGCCCATCAAGCCAATGCCGGAAAACAACGACAGGTCGGCCAAGCCCTTCTGCCCGCCCGTGAGCGTACCCCCCACCCAGGCCAGTACCAGGCCAATGACAATGGCGAAAGCCGAACCATGCACCCGGCCAAACGTCAGGCGCCTGGACAACTGCACCGACACCCACATCACAATGCCGACGAAGGCGAACGCGGTGACCAGGCCGTTGGCTTCCAATGCATGCTCGATGAGGTTCCACATATCAGCGCGCTCCCAGCGGTTGGGCCGTTACCGGCACTTCGGGCGGTAGGGGTTCGCCCTTGTGGGTTCGGCTGATCAGGGCAATGGTGGCGCCGCAGATCAGCACCGAGCCAATCGCCGCTATCACCGCCACCGGGCCACCGTGCAGCGCGGTGACCACGTTCTGCTGGGCGGCCATGGCCACCACTACCGGAATATACAGCGCGCCCCAGAAGCCCACGCCCATCTCGCAGTCCTTGCTCAGGCCGCCGTGTCTACCCCTGTACAAGCGGGCGCAGATCAGCAGGATCATGGCGATCCCGACGCCGCCCACGTTGGATTTCACCCCTAGCAGCACCCCGAGCATGTCGCCCGTGATGACCCCGGCCAGGGTGCAGATAGCCAGCAATGCCACACCGTAAATAATCATTATTGTTGTCCTCGGTTTGCACAGTCGAAGTTGTTGTTCTTGTCTTCGAAAACCTTGCAGGTCTATTGGGGTCGGCGGGCCTCCTCCTGCATCAGCGCGTGCAGGGTGTCCAGGCGTGCGCCCTGGAAAGCGATGAGGGTGCCCTCGGGAAAGGCGTGGCGCCCCAGCCCGGTGAGGACGCCGCCGGGCGGCATTTCGATCTGCAGGCGCACGCCACGCTCATAGGCCGTTCGCGCCAGCGCACGCCAGTCGACGAGCCGGCACATGTTGAAAGCCAGGTCGTCGCGCAGCTTCTCGGGCTGAACGATGGGGCGTGCGGTGGTGCCGCTGAGGTAGCGGATCCTGGGTGCCTGCACGCTGACCTCGGCAAAGGCTTGGGCCAGCCGTGCGGCCGGCTCGGCCAGCAACGCGCAGTGGGAAGGCACGCTGACCGCCAGCGGCTTGGCCAGCGCCGCCCCCTCGGCCTTCGCCCGCTTCGCCAAGCGCGCCATGGCGTCGTTGCGCCCGGCAATGACCAATTGGTTTTCGCCATTGATATTGGCCAGGTATACCGGGCCATCGGCCTCGGCCAGCCATTGTTCGACCTTGCCCAAGGCAAGGCCGACGATGGCGGTCATGCCATAGCCCTGAGGGTAAGCCGCTTGCATCAGCTCGCCGCGCAAGGCCACCAACCGCAACGCGTCAGCAAAGTCCAGCGCGCCGCTGACCACCGCCGCCGGGTAGGCACCGATCGACAACCCCGCCACGTAGTCCGGGGCTGGAGCGTCGTCGAGCAACAGCCGCGCGCTGGCGACTCCCGCCACCAGCAGGCACAGTTGCACTGCCCGGGTCGAGGCCAGGGCGTCGGCGGTATCCAGTTCAAGCACCGACCGGCCCAACACCTCGCTCGCTTCCTCCAGGCAGGCGCGCACCCGGTGGTGATCCGGCAGGTCATGGAGCATGTTGGTCTGCTGCGCGCCCTGGCCGGGAAATGCCAACAGCGTGCTCATGGCGCCAGGCTCCAGGGGTCGCTGACCAGACGAGCACCGTCGGCTGCCTTGAGCAGTACCTTGGCGCCATGGCCCGCCCACTCGCGCAACGCCACGCCGCCGGCGGGGGTTTGCAGTTGCACGTCGACCTTTTCCTCCAGCAAGGCCAGTAGCTCGCGGGCTTGTTCACGCGCCAGGGGCTGTGGGGTGCGTACGATCAGATCCAGGTCGCTACCGGCATGCAGGGCGGTAAAGCCGCTGGCCAGCTCGAAGCCGGCGCTGCCGCCCACCCCCCATGCCCACCCCGACTCATCCAGCCGCGGCCGCAGGCGGTACAGGACTCGCAGCGCCGGCCAGTCACGCTGCCCCACACAGTGGCGTAGCGCTTCGGGGCTCAGTTGGCGACTGATCGCAGCCACGGGCATGTGCGTGGCATAGCGCTGTTCGCGCTGACCGCCGCGCACGCCCACCGCCACCTGGCCCGGCGCCGCAGCGTCACGGCGCACCACCACGGGCTGGCCGTCGGCCAGGGCAGCCGCTACCCAGGCCGGCGCATCTGCCGGCAGGTGCGTGGGCGTCAGGCCCCACAGCAGGTCGTGGGGGCGTATCACTGCCATTGCTCGCGCAACAGTTGCCGTACCCGTGCGGAAGCCGCCCGGTTGGGCGCGCCCAGGCGCCCGGAAAGACCACGACCACCCTGGGCGATGTCGGCCAGGGCCTGCCCGAGGCACGCCTGCACTCGGGCCAGATCGTCAGCCGTTGGCTGCTCGATCTGCGCCACCGACAAGGTCTCCCACAGCAGGCCAAGGCTGGCATAGCTGTCGATGTCGTAAGCCATGGGCGGGATGCTGGCGGCCAAGGCTTCCAGTGCCTCGACACTGCGCTGGGTGACCCGCGCCGCCGAAGCCTTGCCCATGGCGTGTACCTGCACGCCCGGGTCGCGCAGGGCGATCAGGCGGTTGGCCTGGTAGCCGTGGGCCAGGAAGGCGCCGGACATGGCCTTGCCCACCAGCAGCGCGATCACCGGGTGCCCGGCCAGGCGGGCACGGGCATAGGCATCGGCGGCGCCGGCCAGAGCCTGATGGATGCCCAGGGCCTCTTCGCGGCGGCCGTAGGCTTGGCTGGGCACGTCGACAATGGCCACCAACGCGCGCTTTTCAGGGGCGTTGCGGTCGGCCTCGATGGCTTCGTCGACGGCCTTGGCCAGGCCCCAGCCCTCCAGCAGCCCGACCTCGCCCTGGCGGGCGCGGGGGAAAGGGTTGTCGGGCTCAGGGATCACGGCCAGGTAGCGCGCCGGATAATGATCGAGGCTGCCGTCGGCGACGCGCACCGAGGCTGGCAGGCCAGCGGCTGTAGAGGCGGTGCCAGCCAGCGCCTGGAACCAGCTTGCGCCACGACTGTGCCCTGCGTTCTGCGGGACCGGGCGGAGCCCGGGAAGGTTGCGACGCGGCAGGTCTGAAACAGTGGAAGCGCACGCGGCGGTATACAGATCGCGTACGGCCTGGGCGCTGATCTGAACCTCGGTGTCGACCTCTGCCAAGCGCGCCAGATACCCTTCATGTTGCTGGCTGCGCACGCGCTTCGGTACACCCTGCTCCAGGCAGTCGCCCACCCGCTGGCGGATCGCAGCGGTGTCATCGGCGACATAAGCATCCGCCAGGCCACTGGCGAACCGCTGCTCGCCGCCGGTCAGGCTCCAGATAAACGGCCGGTCACGGGAATCGTATTCGGCGATGCCTGCTTCCTGCTCGATCACCTGCGGGCCATTGAGCCCCAGGCGCGCTTCGCGGGTGACGATCAGGTGGCTGCACAACCCCGCGGCGATGGACATGCCGCCGAAGCACCCTACGCTCCCAGCCACTATACCGATCACCGGCTGATACTGGCGCAGGTCGACGATGGCGGCATGAATATCGGCGATGGCCGCCAGGCCCAGGTTCGCTTCCTGCAGACGCACACCACCGGTTTCCAGCAACAGGATCGCTGCGGTAGGGATGCCCTTGCGGTTGTCTTCAGCCGCCAGTTCCAGTGCGCCGGCTATCTTGGCGCCACTGACCTCGCCCAGGCTGCCGCCCTGAAAGGCCCCTTCGATTGCCGCCAGCACCACCGGGCGCCCGCCCAGGGTACCTTTGGCGATGACCGCGCCATCGTCGGCCTGGGGTACCACGCCCTGGCGTTCGAGCCACGGCGACATGACCCGCTGGAACGGATCGACCAGCTCGCGGAAGCTGCCCGAGTCGAGCAAGGTCTTGGCCCGCTGACGGGCGCCCAGTTCAATGAAGCTGTGTTGCTGCAACAGGCGCGCGGTGTCAGTCATGGCCGATCTCCTCCAGGGCCTGTTCCAGGCGCAGGCGGACCACCCCTGGGGTGGCGCCGAAATCATTGATGTCGATGCGCAGGGCCGGCAGCGCCTGGCCACTGAACATGCGGGTGAAGAGGTGTTCCCAACGCAGGGAAGCGCCGTTGACCGAGGTCACCACCTGGATCGCCAGAGTGCCGGCCTGGCCGGGTTCAAGCAGTACTTCCAGGTCGCCCGAGCCCACACAGCCCACCAGGGCGCGGCCGCGGGCCGGTTGGCCGGCGGGAAATTCGAAGGTGAGGGTTTCCATCAGGCAGGGCTCCGTGAATGCTCGCCGCGGTCCAGGCGATCGATGAACAGGCAGGCGGCCAACAGGTCGGCGGCACCACCCGGGGAGGCATTGAGTGCCAGCAGGCGCTGGTCGAGCTGATGCAGGCGACGCCGGCCTGCCAGGCTGGCACTGCCTCCGGCGGTCAGTACTGCCTGGGCACCAGTCTGCATGGCGGCCAGGCCTTCGGGGCCGGCGCGGTACAGCACGCAGGTATCGGCCAGGGTGGCCATGATCGCCAACAAGGCGTCCAGGCGGGCATTCTGCTCGCCATGGCCGGCGAGGCGGCTGGCACGCAGGTGTGGCAGGCCGTGCTCCAGCACCGCCGGGAAGCCGGCCTGGGCCTCGGCGCGAGCGCCACCGGCACCGTAGCGCTGCTCAACGACTCGGCCGTGGCTCAGGGGTTGCGGCGCCGAGCGATCTGGCAGGCGCGCCAGCGCGGCCGCCCTGGCCGCCAGCACGGCGGCGCCCGTGTCGTGCGGCGCCAGTGCCGCTGCGGCCACCAGCAGGCCCAAGGCCCAGATGGCCCCCCGATGGGTGTTCACCCCACCCGTGGTGCGCAGCATATCAGCCTCGCCCTCACGGCCCAGTTGGCCGAGGGCTTCGCGCAGCGGCAGGCCGATGCAACCATGCTGCGTCGCGGCGTCTGCCATGCCCTGAAACGCCGGCCACAATGCCAGTGCCGAGGCATGCATCAGTCCCAGGTGCAGGTCGGTGTGCGCACCATTGCCGCGGCGGTCCACCAGGGCGGGCTTGGGTGACAGGTCCGCTTCATCGATCAGCGCTTCCACCGCCAGATCGGCCAAAGGGCAAACATCAGGTATCGAATTGAGTGCGTGCATCACCAGCTCCTGAATTTGGCCGGGGGGTTGTAGAGGCCGCCCGACCAATCCACCAGGTCGGCGATGCTTTTGGCTGCCAGCCATTCGCGGGTGGCGTCGGTACGGCGGATGCCCAGGTCCTCGAGCAAGGCGATCAGGCCTTCGCGGCGCATGCGCTCAGTGTCCTTGGGGTTGTGGCGCAAGCCAATGGCGGTGACCCCGGCCACGGCGGCGATCATCGCCTGGCGCTCTTCGAGGCTGCGCGCCTTGTACAGGTAGGCAATGCCCTCTTCGGTCAGCAGGTGGGTAACGTCGTCCCCGTAAATCATGATGGGCGCCAGCGGCATGCCGGTCTTCCTGGCCACGTCCACCGCGTCCAGGGTCTCGACGAACGTGGGCTTGCCGCCCTCCTGGAAGGTTTCGACCATCTGCACCACCAGTTTCTGGCCACGTTCGAGCAGGGTGCTGGTGTCGTCGCCGCCGGGCTGGCGCATGTCCAGCCAGGCCGGTGTGCCGTGGCGGCGGCCGCGCGGGTCATGGCCCATGTTTGGCGCCCCGCCGAAGCCGGCCAGGCGGCCACGGGTAACAGTGGACGAGTGGCCGTCACCGTCTACCTGCAAGGTAGCGCCAATGAACAGGTCCACGGCGTACTGCCCGGCCAGTTGGCAGAACATGCGGTTGGAGCGCATTGAACCATCGCGGCCGGTGAAGAACACATCCGGGCGCGCAGCAATGTAATGCTCCATGCCCAGCTCGGTGCCAAAGCAATGCACGCTCTGCACCCAGCCACTTTCAATGGCGGGAATGAGTGTCGGGTGCGGGTTGAGAGTCCAATTGCGGCAGATCTTACCCTTGAGGCCCAGGGACTCGCCGTAGGTGGGCAGGATCAGTTCGATGGCTGCAGTGTTGAAGCCGATGCCATGGTTCAGCGACTGAACGTTGTGCTTCTCGTAGATGCCGCGAATCGCCATCATCGCCATCAGCACATGCACCGGCTTGATATGCCGGGGGTCGCGGGTGAACAGTGGTTCGATGTAGAAAGGCCGGTCCGCCACCACCACGAAATCGACCCAGGAAGCCGGGATATCCACCCGCGGCAAGTCGCTGACGTCGTCCACCAGCTGGTTCACCTGGACGATGACAAGGCCATCGCTGAACGCCGCCGGCTCGATCAGCGCCGGGCTGTCTTCGGTGCTGGCCCCGGTATAGATATTGCCTTGGCGGTCGGCCATGAAACCGGCGGAAAGCACCACGTTGGGAATCAGGTCCACCACCAGGCGCGCGTAGAGTTCGATGTAGGTGTGGATGGCGCCGATTTCCAGCAGCCCGTCTTCCAGCAGTTGGCTGATCCGCAGGCTTTGGGTGCCCGCGAACGAGAAGTCGAGTTTGTGGGCGATGCCTTTCTCGAACAGGTCCAGGTGCTCGGGGCGGCCGACGCTGGGCATGATCATGTGCAGGTCGTGGAGCTTGCCGGGGTCGGCCTGGGCCAGGGAGCGCGACAGGAAGTCGGCCTGCTTCTGGTTGTTGCCCTCCAGCACCACCCGGTCGCCGGGCATCAGCAACGCTTCAAGGGCAGCGACAATGCCCTCGGTAGGCAGTACCACACCATCGGCCATGGCACGCACCTGTTCCAGGCGCCGCTGCTTCTCGCTGCGCCGCCGCGTCCACTGTGGCTCGGGGGTGATTGTCGTTGTCATGGGGCCTCCACGGCGGGAATGTCGTGGCTAGACCATAGGCGCGTGGTGGCGTGGCATCAATCAAGCTGCCGATGAAACCGTTACCCTGAGGTTAACGTTGAATGTGATAGCGGGTTCCCCTCTGTGGGACCGGGCGAAGCTCGGGAAGCAGACGCCGCGGTCTTCCAGTCATCCCGCGCTGTCCCCTTCCCGAGCTGGCGCCCGGTCCCACAGGGGTAAATCTGATAGCGGGTTCCTCTCTGTGGGACCGGGCGAAGCTCGGGAAGCAGACGCCGCGGTCTTGCTGTCATATCGCGCCGTGCCCTTCCCGAGCTGGCGCCCGGTCCCACAGGGGTAAATCTGATAGCGGGTTCCTCTCTGTGGGACCGGGCGAAGCTCGGGAAGCAGACGCCTCGGTCTTGCAGTCATATCGCGCTGTGCCCTTCCCGAGCTGGCGCCCGGTCCCACAGGGGTGAATCTGATAGCGGTTTTTTCTCTGTGGGACCGGGCGAAGCTCGGGAAGCAGACGCCGCGGTCTTCCAGTCATATCGCGCTGTGCCCTTCCCGAGCTGGCGCCCGGTCCCACAGGGGTGAATCTGATAGCGGGTTTTTCTCTGTGGGACCGGGCGAAGCTCGGGAAGCAGACGCCGCGGTCTTCCAGTCATATCGCGCTGTGCCCTTCCCGAGCTGGCGCCCAGTCCCACAGGGGTGAATCTGATAGCGGGTTCCTCTCTGTGAGACAGGGCGAAGTTCGGGAAGCAGACGCCGCGGTCTTGCAGTCATATCGCGCTGTGCCCTTCCCGCGCTGGCGTCCGGTCCCACAGGGGTGAATCTGATAGCGGGTTTTTCTCTGTGGGACCGGGCGAAGCTCGGGAACCAGGTGCCGCAATCAGAGCGCGGCTTCGTCCAGCAGCCGCTCCAGGCCTACCAGGTCGGGCACCCGTGCCACCTGCTCGCCCACCTGCACGGCGGCAATCTCCAGGGGGGCGAGCGGCACGTCGATGTAGCTCAATTGGCTGTCCAGCCGGCACGAACGAGGCACGCCCTGGATCAGCAGGCCAATGAAGCGCAGCGGGCTTTCACCCACGGCGTTGAGCACGACGATGCGCGCCTGCTCGCTGACCACTGCCTGGGCACCGCAGGCAGCCTCGAAGCTGACCAGGGGCAGCAATTGGTTACGCCAGGTGATATGGCCCAAGTGCCAGGCCGGGCGGTCCGGCGCCGGTTGCCCATACTGGTAGCCAATCAGCTCGGCCACAGCGACGTTGGGCACCACCAAAGTACGGTCAGCCAGGGGAAGCAACAGCGCGGTCAGGGTCGTGCGCCGGCCAATGGTGCGCTCAAGCATGGCTGCGGCTCCACTGGGCGATGCTGTCGAGCAACACCGACTCCTGGTAGGGCTTGCCCAGGTAATCGTTGACGCCAATGGCCATGGCCCGCTCGCGGTGCTTCTGGCCGGTACGCGAGGTGATCATGATGATGGGCAGGTCCTTGAGCCGAGGGTCGCGGCGGATCTCGGTGGCCACTTCGAAACCGTCCATGCGCGGCATTTCGATGTCCAGCAACAGTACGTCGGGCACATGTTCCTGCAGCAGCGCCATGGCGTCGACCCCATCGTTGGCAGTCAGTACGTTCATGCCGTGGCGCTCCAGCAACCGGCTGGTCACCTTGCGCACGGTCACCGAATCATCCACCACCATCACCAGCCGTGCCCGGCCCGGGTCGACATCCACCGACGGCAAGGGCGACTGGACCGGCGGCGCCTGCATCTGGCGCACGTTGGCGGCACGGATCTGCGCCGGCAGGTCGAGGATCATCACCACCCGGCCATCCCCCAGAATCGTTGCCCCGGACAACCCCTGAACCGCCGAAAATTGTGGCCCCAGGCTTTTGACCACGATTTCCCGCGAGCCAGCCAGCGCATCCACCTGCACGGCCATCTGTTGCTCATGCCCGTGGATCAGCAATACCGGCAGCGGCTGGGTCTGGCCCAGCAGTTTAGGCCGCGGGGTGTTGTACAGCAGGTCGCCCAGGTAACGCAGCTCGTAAGTCTGGCCGCCATAGTGGTAACGCGGCGGGCACGTCTGGTAGTGGGCTTCCAGCTCGGCCGGCATGACCCGCACGATCCCTTCCAGGCCGTTGAGCGGCAGGGCGTAGACATCCTCGCCACATTGCACCATCAGCGCCCGGTTCACCGACACACTGAACGGCAGGCGGATCTGGAAACGCGCGCCCTGCCCTGGCTTGGAGTCGATGATCATCGAGCCGCCCAGCTGCTTGACCTCTTCGTGCACCACGTCCATGCCCAACCCGCGCCCGGAGATCTGGGTTACCTTGGCGGCGGTGGAGAACCCCGGCTGCAGGATGAACTGCAGCACGTCATGGTCGCTGATCTCACTGCCCGGCTCTATCAGCCCGCGCTTCACGGCCTTGGCCCGCACGGCCTCCAGGGGCACGCCGGCGCCGTCATCGCTGAGTTCGATGACGATATCGCCCCCCTGGTGCAGCAAGTTCAACGTGATGCGCCCCACGTCTGGCTTGCCCTTGGCGCGGCGCACCTCGGTGGGTTCCAGGCCATGGTCCACGGCATTGCGCAGCATATGCTCCAACGGCGCCAGCATGCGCTCCAGCACGCTGCGGTCCATCTCGCCCTCGGCGTTGCCCACGTCGAATTCCACCTGCTTGCCCAGCTCGCCGGCCACTTGGCGCACCAGACGCTGCAAGCGCGGCACCATGCGCTCGAACGGCACCATCCGCGTGCGCATCAGGCCTTCCTGCAATTCGGTGTTCACCCGTGCCTGCAACTGCAGCAAGGCCTGGGCCTTGTGGTTGCGCGAGGCCAGGGTCTGGTGCAGGTCGAGCAGGTCGGAGGCCGACTCGAACAGCGCCCGCGACAGTTGCTGCAACTGTGAGTGACGGTCCATTTCCAGCGGGTCGAAGTCTTCGTAGCCCTGGCGTTCGTTGTCAGCGTGCTCGCGGCTGAGGATACGGCCCTGGGTTTCGGTGTCCAGGCGCCGCAACTGTTCACGCATGCGCTCAATGGTGGTTTCCATTTCGCCCAGGGCGATCTGGGTGTCGTTGACCTGTTGTTCGATGCGGCCACGGAAAATCGAGGTTTCACCCGCCAGGTTGCCCAGGTCATCCAGCAACTCGGCGGTCACCTTGACCATGTCGCCTGGGGCACGCTCGGGTGCCGGCACCGGCTGCTCGGGCAGCAACACCGCACGCTCGGGTTGGGGCGTGGCCGGCACCGGGCTGACGAAGCCCCGAATGGCGGCAATCAGGGTGGGGTCCGGTTCCACCGGCTGGTTCCGGCGCAAGGTGTCAAGCATGTGCGCCAGCCGGTCGTGACCATTCTGCAGCAGGCTAAACAGCGGTGGGCTGGGGGCCAGCACCCCGGCGGACAGGTTTTCGTAGAGAAATTCCATTTCATGGGCCAGGTCGCCGATAGGCGCGACCTCGACCATGCGCGCGCCGCCCTTGAGGGTGTGCAGGTCGCGCAGCAGGTTTTCCACTTCAAGGCTGTTGCGCGGGTCGGCCTGCCAGCGTTGCAAGGCTGCGCCCGAGCTTTCGACGATATCCAGCCCTTCCTCGAGAAACACCGCCAGCAATTCCTTGTCACCACCCGACGCCGGGGCGGGCGCCGGCTCGACGATGGCCGGTGCCGCGCTCTGGCGGCTGCCGGCAAGTGCCTGGATCAGGTCCGGCGCGTCGCTGGCGCGCTGGCCACGTTGTAGCTGTTCCAGCATGGTCGCCAACTGCTCATGGCAGTCGAGCAACAGGGTCGCGAGGTCTTCGCTGAAGCCCAGGCGGCGCTTGCCCAGGGCTTCATAGGTCAGCTCCAGCTCCTGGGCCAGATCATCGACGGCGGCGATATCAGCCATGCGCGCGCCGCCCTTGAGGGTATGCAGGTCGCCTTGCAGCGCGGCCAATGCCGCCTGGCTGTCGGGCTCCAGCAGCCAGCGTTGCAAGGCCTGGTCGGCGTTTTCGAGCAGGTCGGCGGCTTCGTCGAGGAAGAACGCGGTGATACCGTCGTCTGCCGCGGCTACGCCAGGGGCCTGTTGTTGCAGTTGCCCGGTCAGGGTAGCCAGGTCGGTGATGCCGCCTTGGCCCACGTGGCCCATGGCATCGGGCGCCAGCCCCTCGTCGAGCAACGCATGAAGGGCGCGGATGCGGTCCGGTTGCGGCGCCACCGCCTGGCCGGCCGCGACCTGGTCGAGCATGTCGATGAGAGCGTCATGCGCCAGCTCGGCTTGCTCGAAGAACCGCTCGCTGACACTGAGGCTGCTCTCCTCTACCGCCCCATACAGGTCCAGCAGGGCCTCGCACAGCTCATCCACCTCGGGCAGGTCAGCCAGTTGCGCGCCCTCGCCCAGCCGCGTCAGCTCATCGAGCAGGCGCTCCAGTTCGTTGCGGCTGCCAGGCTGCTGCCGCCAGCGTCGCAAGAGCGATTCACTGTCGAACAGAATGTCCATGGCCTGCCCCAGGAAGGTCTGCGTTACCCGCGGGTCACGCTTGGCCACGGGGCGCTCGCCAGCCTGCGCCAGACGCATGGCCAGCCGCGCCCGCGCCTGTTCGACAAGCGCGGCGGCACCGTCCAGCGGCGCCAACGGCATGCTGGCCAGCTGGCCCAGGCCCTGCTGCCAGCAATCCAGGGCCTGGCGCAGCATGGCCAGGTCGATGGCCTCCATCAGCAGCTGATGGGCTTTGTATTCCCGGGTCAAGGCGTCCAGTGGGGTGGCAAGTTCGGCCATGGGCAACACGCCAGCCATGGAAGCGCTGCCCTTGAGGGTGTGCAGGGCGCGCTGCAGAGCATCGTCCACGGGCGCCTGGTTATCCCCGGCCGCGACCAGGAATGCCTCGATGGTCGCCAGATGGCCCTGCGCCTCGCTGCGGAAGATCTCCAGCAATTGCGGGTCCAGGCCTTGGTCGTCGGGGGCGGCACTGGCCAGCAGGTGCGCCCGCGCCGCCAACTGGTCGACATCGTCGCGCTGGCGTTGCTGGTGGCTGGCGAAGTCATCGATGATCAAGGGCAAGGTCTGCACCACATGTTCCAGCAGGTCGCGCACCTCTTGCCCGACTTCGACGCTACCCTCCAGCACCCGGTTGAGCAGGTTCTCGCAGGCCCAGGCCAGCTCACTCAATACCAAAGCGCGCACCATGCGCCCACTGCCTTTGAGGGTATGGAAGCCGCGACGCACTTCAGCCAGCGCGCGGGCGTCGTCGCGGGGCAAGTACTCACGCAGCACTTGCAGCACCTCGTCCGCCTCCTCCATGAACACTTCACGCAGCTCATCGTCCACCGCGGCCTCTTCAGCAGGGGGTGGCAACAAGCTGGCCGGTGCGGACTGGGCTGGCGGGTTGAAACCCGGGACCGGGCTGGCCAGTACCTCGGCCAGAGACTGGGTGACGCCGGGGCTGTCCAGTGGCTGCTGCTCACGCATCGCCAAGGCTTCGGTGGGGCTGAGAACGTCCTGCAACACCGGCACCTGCGCGGCCACAGGCAGGTAGCCCAGCGCCGCCAAACGCGCCTGCGCCACATCCAGAACGCGCTCGCCGGGGGCCTGAGGGTCTTCGCTGAGGCGCTCCAGGTAGTATTCGATGGCACTGATGGCGTCCGCCAGCGCATCCAGTTGCGGACTTGCGGGCGGTTGCGGGTCGGCGAGCAAATGCGCCTTGATGTAGTCGTTGCAGGTCTCAAGCAGCCCTGCCGCCCGTGGCAAGGGGATCATGGCCAAGGCGCCGCGGACCTGGGTCAGCAAGTCAGGCAGCGGTTGCAGGCGCTCATGGTCGCCGCCAGACTCCAGATACTCGCTGATCAGGTCTTTGGCCTGCTGTAACCCGAAGCGCGCCTCCTTGATGACCAGTTGGTGAATGTGCACCAGCTCGGTTCCGGGCAGGTGGCTGTCGTCGGTACGCATTGGCTCGTCGGGACCCACCATGCCTACCAGCGTCGATTCCACATAGAGCAGCGCTCCAGCCACGTCCATCAGCACCGAGTCATTGGGTTCACGCACACCTTGGGCAAGGCCGAGAACCACCGACATCTGGTCGAGGATGACCTTGCGCGGCTGGCCAAAACCCAACACCGCCAGGGTGTCGGTGACCTGGCGCAACGGCGGCACCAGGGCGTGCAGTTCCGCCACGTGCTGGCGGTCGCCGCGCACGAAATGGTCCAGTTGTTCCTTGACCCGCACCAGCTCTTCGCACAAGGCGCTGACCACCGAGCGCAGGGCATCGGGGTCGGGCACCACCAGGTGCGCTTGCTCTTGCGCCAAGGTGCGGCCAGGCGCTGGCGAATCGTCCAGCTCATAGGCAACCCGCAAGGCTCGCAGGCGCGGCGACTGGCCGGTGGCAGTGGCGACGTAAAACAACAGGCCCTTGAGCAATTGCGCCGGGGCGGGCTGGTTGAACCCTGCCACCCCCTGCTCCAGCAAGCGTTTGAGCTCGCGGTCGCAGTCCTTGAGCAGGCTGCGCAGGGCCGGGGTGTTGTGCACCGCGCCGTTCTGCAGGCCCTCCACCAGGCCGGCCGCCACCTGCCACAGGGGGCTCAGCGGCGCACCGGCGCACAGGGTTTCCAGGCGTTCGAAGACCCGGGCCATCTGCCCCAGGTGGCTGGGGACTTCCTGCTCACGCATCAGCCCCACCAGGGCCTGTTGCAGGCTTTGATGCCATTTGCGCAGCGATTCAGGCAGTTGCGGCTCATCGAGCCGGGCGAGCTCGCTGGCGTCCAGCGGCTCAGGGGTGGGCAGTTCGACAGCGAACAGGCTGGTTTCAGCCAACGGCAGCGCACCGCGTGTGCTGCGTAAATCATTGATCAAGGGTAATACCACCAAGGGTAGATCGCGGCGGGCCAGATGTACCTGGTCCAGGTAAAGCGGTAATTGGGTGAACGCCTGAAGCAGCCATTTCACTGCCTCGGCCTGTTGGTTGACGCGGCCGTGGGCCAATGCCCGGCCCAGGTGCTCGATTTCCTCGGCCAACAGCGCGGCACCGTAGAACTCCACCATCTGCAGGCTGCCGTGCACCTGGTGCAGGTAGCCCAGGCAACGGCCCATTGCTTCCCCGGCGTGGGGTTCAGCGCCGAAGGCCTGCAGGGCGGCACGGGCCTGCCCGAGGGTCTCGACGATTTCGCCCTTGACCCACTCCAGCGCTACGTAGTCGTGGCGGTCAGCCATGTCGCTTCCCCTGAAGGTACGCCAACTCAGCCCGGCTCCCTGGCCTTGGGCAAGGTGAACCCGGACACCGAGCGGCGCATTTCACTGGCCATTTGCGCCAGGTTGCCGATGCTTTCGGCGGTGGTGGTGGTGCCGGACGAGGTCTGCTCGGTAATTTGCTGAATAACCGACATGGTATGGGATATCTGCCCCGCCGAGCTGGTCTGCTGCTGCGCGGCAGCGGAGATGGTCTGGATCAGCGCGGCGAGGTCTTCGGACACGCCTTCGATCTCCTCCAGGGCCACCCCGGCGTCATGGGCCAGGCGCGCGCCGCGCACCACCTCGAAGGTAGTCTGCTCCATGGAGATGACGGCTTCGTTGGTGTCGGCTTGAATCGCCCGTACCAGCATCTCGATCTGCCGGGTGGCCGACGACGAACGCTCAGCCAGCCGCTGCACTTCGTCGGCGACCACGGCGAAGCCACGGCCCGCTTCACCGGCCATGGATGCCTGGATCGCGGCATTGAGGGCCAGGATGTTGGTCTGGTCGGCAATGTCGTCGATCAGGCTGACGATATCGCCGATTTCCTGGGAAGACTCACCCAGCCGCTTGATCCGCTTGGAAGTGTCCTGGATCTGTTCGCGAATATTGTCCATGCCCCGAATAGTGTTGTGCACCACCTCACTGCCCTTGCTGGCAATGGTCACCGAGCGCTCGGCCACCTTGGCCGACTCCCAGGCATTGGTGCTGACACGGTCGATGGACTCGGCCATGTCACTGATGGCCATGGACGCTTCGCTGATCTGCTGGGCCTGCATTTCCGAGGCGCGGGCCAACTGCCGGGCGCTGGCCTGGGTGTCCTGCACGGCGGCGGCGACCTCCTCGGCGGTGAGGTTGATGGTGGCCACCAGGTCGCGCAGCTGGTCGATGGAATAGTTGATGGAGTCGGCGATGGTGCCGGTGAACTCTTCGGTGACCGACGCAGTGACGGTCAGGTCGCCGTCGGCCAGGTCTTCGATTTCATCCAGCAGGCGCATGATGGCGGCCTGGTTGCGCTCGTTGCGCTGCGACGTTTCACGCAACTGGCGGTTGGTCTCGCGCACCATCACCAGGCCGATCAGAATGATCGAGCCCAACGCCAGCAGGCCCAGCACGTAGCCACCCACGGTATCGAGGGTGCGGCTGCCGGCCAGGTTCTCGAAGCTGTTGGCCAGGTGCGAAGCTTCGTCCAGCAAGGTCTGCGACAAACCGAAGATGGTGGTGGAGGCTTCGCGCACCTGGAACAACTGCGGTGAGGTCTCCAGAATCTCGTCCACCGAGCCCGAGACGAATTCGAACAGTTCGGCGATTTCCTTGAGCCGCGCCCGGGCATCGCGATCCTGTACCTGGCTGATCTGGATGCTTGGATCGCCGTCGAGCATGCCCTTGAGCACCTGGCCGAAGCGGTTGGCATCGCGACCGAAGGAGGCAGCCGCGGCAGCTGCCGACTCGTCACCGGAAAGCACGGTGTTGACCGAGCCGAGGATTCGTTCAGCCAGCAGTGACTGGCGCTGCGCTACCGCCACCTGGCTGGCCGGGGCGCCGCGCAGCAACAGTATCTCCACGACCTTTTCGTATTCCACCTGCAGCTGCGGCACGGTCTCGCCCAGGGTGGCGGCCACCTGATGCAAGGACAGCACGGTTTGCTCGCTGGCCAGGATAGCGTCGGTATTCTTGCGCAGGCTCTCCCAGTCACGTTGTACCAGGCGCATTTCCTGGTGCACGGAGGCCGGGGCCGGCGGCAGGCCTGTACCCGTGTCGCCGGACTTGAGCAAGGCCCAGCGGCGGTCGAAATCGTTGCGCGCCTCAGCCAGCAACTTGAACGCCTGGGGCTTGCCGGAGGCCGCCTCGGTGGCGTTCTTGGCGATATTCTGGGACAGCACCCGCAGCTCGCCAGCGTTGCCGATGTACTGCTTGTCGTAGTTGGACTGGGTGTTGAGGTAGGCGAAGTTGGCGAACAGCAGCATGATCGAGACGATCAGTACCACGAACAGCCCCGCGATCTGCGCACTGCTGCGCGAGCGTTGTACCGTGTTTCCCGTTGCTGCCTTGTTCATTGCTCAGGTCCTCGCCTGCACTGCCGTGCGTTGTTCAACCCATTGCCAGCGCGCCGCGGACGAGCAGGGAGTTTCAAAGTGCCACATTCATGAACCCTGGGGTCTGCACCAGTGCATTGGGGCTGAAGACGTTCCATAGCTGGTCACGCTGGAAGTGCCCCTGGACAAAGGCGGACATGCCCTGGGGCAGGCCGGCGGTCACGGCGGGGTCGAGGCTGTGCAGGGGGAAATGCTGCAGGCCACCGACCTCGTCCACCAGCAGGCCGGCAAACAGCTCATCCTGGTCGATGACCAGTACCCGCCGGTGTTTGTGCGGCTGCAACAGTTCATGGCCCAGCAGCCCGCACAGGTCCATCACCGGCAACAGGCGACCTCGCACGTTGGCCACGCCCAGCAGCCACGGCTTGACCCCGGGCACCCGGCTCAGACGCGGCTCGTGCAATACCTCGGCCACCTCGCCCATGGGCGCCACGTACCAGTGCTCGCCCAGGCGAAAGCCGATGCCGCTCCAGGTCTGCAGGCGGTTTTCCTGGGACGGCAATTGCGCCGCCCGCCGCCGGCAGCGCTGGTCGATGTCCAGCAGCAGTTCGAAGGCTGTCTGCGCCATGGCAGGCGGTCAGCCCGCCAGCACGGCGTTCAGGGTACGGATCAGGGTTTCCTCATCCACGGGTTTGGTCAGGTAGTCCTTGGCACCCTGGCGGGTACCCCAGATCCGGTCGGTTTCCTGGTCCTTGGTGGTGATCATGATCACCTTGATATGGGCGGTTTCCGGCTCCTTATTCAACTGGCGGGTCGCCTGGAAGCCGTTGAGACCGGGCATGACGATGTCCATCAGCACCGCATCGGGCTTCTCCTGGCGCGCCAGGGCCACGCCATCGGCACCGTTCTCGGCCTTGAGCACTTCATGACCGTGCTTTTCGAGCATGCCGGTCAGTTTGTACATTTCGGTCGGCGAATCATCGACGATCAGAATACGAGCCATGCTGTTCCCCATCTTCATTAATTAGTGCGCGGCGGCGAACCCCGGTACATGGGCCCTGATGGCCCCCACCAGTTCTTCCTGGCTAAAAGGCTTGGTCAAGAACTGATCGGAACCCACGATGCGCCCACGAGCCTTGTCGAACAAGCCGTCGCGGGACGACAGCATGATGACCGGGGTGGTCTTGAAAGCGCTGTTGTTCTTGATCAGTGCACAGGTCTGATAGCCGTCCAGGCGCGGCATCATGATATCCACAAAGATGATACGCGGATGGTTGTCGGCAATCTTGGCCAATGCATCGAAACCGTCGGTGGCGGTGATCACCTCGCAACCGACGTTTTCCAGGAGCATCTGGGCAGTGCGGCGAATCGTCTTCGAGTCGTCGATCACCATCACCTTGAGCGCTGCGGGGTGCTGTTTCATAGAAATCTGCTTTGGGCGCTGAAAAACGAGTTTGACCATACCGTTGCGGCAGCGCGAGCGCGGCGGCACTTCACCCTGCGCATGTTCTCTGTACGACAGCGTAGCCCTCGCGGCTGCGAGGTTCCTCCACATTAACGAGCCTTTTTAGCACACTCAGGCGGTGGGTTCCATTCACGCCCCCCTTGACCCGGCGCCTTGGCAGCGCCACCCTGACGCCACTTTTGCACACCTATTTCCGGCGGCCCCGGCCGTCCCAAGGAGCTTCCCATGAGCGTACGCCTCGGCATTGTCATGGACCCCATCGCCGAAATTTCCTATAAAAAGGACAGTTCGCTGGCCATGCTGCTGGCAGCCCAGGCGCGCGGCTGGACCCTGTTCCACATGGAAATCCAGGACCTGTACCAGGCCGGTGGCAAGGCCCGCGCGCGCATGCGCCCGCTGAAAGTCTTCGCCGACCCCGAGCACTGGTTCGAATTCGAGTCCGAGGTCGACGCGCCCCTGGCCAACCTGGACGTGATCCTGATGCGCAAGGACCCGCCCTTCGACCTGGAATTCGTCTACAGCACCTACCTGCTGGAACAGGCGGAGAACGACGGCGTACTGGTAGTGAACAAGCCGCAATCACTGCGTGACTGCAACGAGAAAATGTTCGCCACGCTGTTCCCGCACCTGACGCCGACCACCATGGTCAGCCGCCGGGCAGACATCCTGCGCCAGTTCGCTACCGAGCACGGCGACGTGATCCTCAAGCCGCTGGACGGCATGGGTGGTACCTCGATCTTCCGCCACCGCCCGGGCGACCCCAACCTGTCCGTGATCCTGGAAACCCTGACCGCCAACGGCACCCAGCAGATCATGGCGCAGACCTACCTGCCGGCCATCAAGGACGGCGACAAGCGCATCCTGATGATCGACGGCGAGCCGGTACCCTATTGCCTGGCGCGTATTCCGGCGGCAGGCGAGACCCGCGGCAACCTGGCCGCCGGCGGCCGTGGCGAAGCCCGCCCGCTGACCGACAAGGACCGCTGGATCGCCGAACAGGTCGGCCCTACCCTGCGTGCCAAGGGCCTGCTGTTCGTAGGGCTGGACGTGATTGGCGAGCACCTGACCGAGATCAACGTCACCAGCCCTACCTGCATCCGCGAGATCGACGCGGCCTTCGGCACCGACATCGGCGGCCAGTTGATGGACGCCATCGATCGCAAGCTCAAGGCCCGCTGAGCGACAAGGCAGGGGTTTTTCCGCGCGGTAGGTTATGATGCACGCCCATTTTTTGCTGTTGGGCGTGCGCTGCCGGAACAACCCCGCACCGCACGACTGCCGGATAACCGATGACTGCCGCAACCGACATCCCCGCCAAGTTTTCCCGTGCTGCCGTGCGCCCGGCGGACAGGCTCGGCTTTACCCTGTTCGTGGCCGCCCTGGTGCACGTGGTGGTGATCCTGGGCGTGAGTTTCACTGTCACCAAACCGGAGGAAATTCGCCAGACCCTGGAGATCACCTTGTCGACCTTCAAGGACGCCAAGGCGCCGAAGAAGGCCGACTACCTGGCCCAGGACAACCAGCAGGGCAGCGGCACCCTGGATAAGAAGGCATTGCCCAAGACCACTCAGGTCGCGCCGTTCCAGGACAACGTGATCAACAAGGTCACCCCGCCTCCCGCGGTGAAACCCGAGGTCAAGCCCGAGGTAGCACCGGTGAAGAAAGCGGTGACCACGGTGGCGCCCAAGCCGCAGAAGGTCGACACCCGCCGCGAAGCGGTCAAGCAGGAAGCCCAGCCCAAACCGGCGACGCCGGATTTCGACAGCACCAAGCTGTCCAGCGAGATCTCCAGCCTGGAGGCCGAACTGGCCCATGAACAGCAGCTGTACGCCAAGCGCCCACGCATCCACCGCCTCACGGCCGCCTCGACCATGCACGACAAGGGTGCCTGGTACAAGGACGACTGGCGCAAGAAGGTCGAGCGCATCGGCAACCTCAACTACCCCGAGGAAGCACGGCGCCAGCAGATCTACGGCAGCCTGCGGCTGATGGTCTCGATCAACAGCGACGGCTCGCTGTATGACGTGTTGGTGCTGGAGTCTTCCGGGCAGCCACTGCTGGACCAGGCCGCCCAGCGCATCGTGCGCCTGGCCGCGCCATTCGCGCCTTTTACCGGCGACCTGTCGGACGTCGACCGCCTGGAAATCATCCGCACCTGGCGTTTCGCCAAGGGTGATCGTCTTTCCAGTAACTGATAGCGACGAAACAGTCTTTAACGGCGGCTTGTCAGCCCGGCTGCTCGACGCCACACTACAGGTATGAAGAACGTCGACCCGAGTTACCTCAAGCATCAATTCCTGATCGCCATGCCCCACATGGCGGACCCGAACTTTGCACAGACCTTGACCTACATCGTCGAGCACACGGCCAGTGGCGCCATGGGTCTGGTGGTCAACCGGCCCCAGGAACTGAACCTGGCCGATATCCTTGAACAGCTGCGCCCGGACATCGAACCGCCGGCCAGTTGCCAGCTCATCCCCATCTACGGTGGCGGCCCGGTACAGACCGACCGCGGCTTCGTGCTGCACCCCAGTGGCCCGACCTATCAGGCGACGGTGGAGCTGGGCGGCATATCGCTTTCCACGTCCCAGGACGTGCTGTTCGCCATCGCCGACGGGCTGGGCCCCAAGCAAAGCCTGATCACCCTGGGCTACGCCGGCTGGGAAGCCGGACAACTGGAGGCAGAGCTCGCCGACAACGCCTGGCTGACCTGCCCGTTCGACGCCGACATCCTCTTCGGCATGGACAGCGAGCAACGCCTGGGCGCCGCCGCGGCCTTGCTGGGGGTCAACCTCAGCCTGCTCACCAACCAGGCGGGGCACGCCTGATGGCCGCCATTCGCCTGCTGCTGGGCTTCGACTACGGCACCAAACAGATCGGCGTCGCGGTTGGCCAGGTCATCACCGGCCAGGCCCGCGAGCTGTGCACCCTCAAGGCCCAGAATGGCGTGCCCGACTGGAACCAGGTGGAAGCCCTGATCAAGGAGTGGAAACCCGACGCCATCGTGGTCGGCCTGCCCCTGAACATGGACGGCACCCCCAGCGAGATGTGCGAACGCGCGGAAAAATTCGCCCGCCGCCTCAACGGCCGCTTCAACCTGCCGGTGCATACCCATGACGAACGCCTGACCACCTTCGAAGCCAAGGGCCAGCGCATGGCCCGTGGCGGCCAGAAGGGCAGCTACCGCGACAACCCGGTGGACGCCATTGCCGCCGCGCTGCTGTTGCAGGGCTGGCTTGAGGAAAACGCCGGCACCTTCCAATCCTGACCCCCCGTTTCAAAAGCCGGGCGCTGGCCGCCCGGCCTTTCAAGGAGCAAGTGATGAGCCTTCCAAACCCCGCCGAACTGATCAGCCAGATGGCGGTCGACCTCAAGGCCCACCTGGCCCGCCGCACCATCACCGAGCCACGCTTCATCGGCATTCGCACCGGTGGCGTGTGGGTGGCCCAGGCCTTGCTCGAAGCGCTGGGCAGTGATTCGCCGCTGGGTACCCTGGACGTGTCCTTCTACCGTGACGACTTCAGCCAGAACGGCCTGCACCCGCAAGTGCGTCCTTCGCAGCTACCGTTCGAGATCGAAGGCCAGCACCTGATCCTGGTGGACGACGTGCTGATGAGCGGCCGTACCATCCGTGCCGCCCTCAACGAACTGTTCGATTATGGCCGCCCTGCCAGCGTCACCCTGGTCAGCCTGCTGGACCTGGACGCCGGCGAATTGCCGATCCGCCCCAATGTTGTTGGCGCAACCCTGTCATTGGCACCCCATGAGCGGGTAAAATTGACCGGGCCCGCACCGCTCGCCCTCGAGCGCCAGGACCTCGCCTCCGCTTCCGCCTTTTAAGAGTCCCCCGCGATGACGCCTATCGACGCCAAGCGCCCGCTGCAGCTCAATGACCAGGGCCAGCTGCGCCATTTTCTCTCGCTCGACGGTTTGCCCCGTGAGCTGCTGACCGAAATCCTCGACACCGCCGACTCGTTCCTCGAAGTCGGCGCGCGGGCGGTCAAGAAAGTCCCGCTGCTGCGCGGCAAGACCGTGTGCAACGTGTTCTTCGAGAACTCCACGCGCACCCGTACCACCTTCGAGCTGGCAGCCCAGCGGCTGTCGGCCGACGTGATCACCCTGAACGTGTCCACTTCCTCCACCAGCAAGGGCGAGACCCTGTTCGACACCCTGCGCAACCTGGAGGCCATGGCCGCCGATATGTTCGTGGTACGCCACGCCGACTCCGGCGCCGCCCACTTCATCGCCGAACATGTGTGCCCCGACGTGGCCATCATCAACGGCGGTGACGGTCGTCACGCGCACCCCACCCAGGGCATGCTCGACATGCTGACCATCCGCCGGCACAAGGGAGGTTTCGAGAACCTTTCGGTGGCGATCGTCGGCGATATCCTGCATTCGCGTGTGGCCCGCTCGAACATGATCGCCCTCAAGGCACTGGGTTGCCCCGACATCCGCGTGGTCGCCCCCAAGACCCTGCTGCCAATTGGCGTGGAGCAGTATGGCGTGAAGGTCTTCACCGACCTGGAACAAGGCCTGAAAGACGTCGACGTGGTGATCATGCTGCGCTTGCAGCGTGAGCGCATGACTGGCGGCCTGCTGCCTAGCGAAGGCGAATTCTACCGCCTGTTCGGCCTGACCACCGCGCGCCTGGCCGGCGCCAAGCCTGATTGCATCGTGATGCACCCGGGGCCGATCAACCGCGGCGTGGAGATCGAGTCGGCCGTGGCCGATGGCGCCCACTCGGTCATCCTCAACCAGGTCACGTACGGCATTGCCGTGCGCATGGCCGTCTTGTCCATGGCCATGAGCGGCCAGAACGCCCAGCGTCAATTCGAGCAGGAGAACGCCCAGTGAGCCTCAGTATCCTAGGCGCTCGCGTCATCGACCCGGCCACCGGCCTGGATCAGGTCACCGACCTGCACATCAGCGAAGGCAAGCTCGTGGCCATGGGCGCCGCGCCTGCAGGCTTCAGCCCCAACCAGACCCTGGAAGCCAATGGCCTGATCGCCGCCCCTGGCCTGGTGGACCTGAGCGTGGCCCTGCGCGAACCCGGTTACAGCCGCAAGGGCACCATCGCCAGCGAAACCCGCGCTGCTGCTGCTGGCGGCGTCACCAGCCTGTGCTGCCCGCCACGCACCAAACCGGTACTGGATACCTCGGCGGTGGCCGAGCTGATCCTCGACCGCGCCCGCGAAGCCGGCCACGCCAAGGTGTTCCCCATCGGCGCCCTGAGCAAGGGCCTGGATGGCGAGCAACTGGCCGAACTGGTGGCCTTGCGTGATGCCGGCTGCGTGGCCTTCGGCAATGGCCTGACCAGCTTCCAGAACACCCGCACCCTGTGCCGTGCCCTGGAATACGCCGCCACCTTCGACCTGACAGTGATCTTCCATTCCCAGGACCGCGATCTGGCCCAGGGTGGCCTGGCCCACGAAGGCCCGACGGCCAGCTTCCTCGGCCTGCCGGGCATCCCGGAAACCGCCGAGACCGTCGCCTTGGCCCGTGACCTGTTGCTGGTGGAACAGAGCGGGGTGCGTGCACACTTCAGCCAGCTGACCACCGCCCGCGGTGTCGAGCTGATCGCCCAGGCCCAGGCCCGCGGGCTGCCGGTGACCGCAGACGTAGCGCTGTACCAGTTGATTCTGACGGATGAGGCGCTGATCGACTTCTCCAGCCTGTACCACGTGCAGCCACCGCTGCGCACCCGCGCCGACCGCGACGCCTTGCGCGAAGGGGTCAGGTCGGGCGTGATCCAGGCCATTTCCAGCCACCACCAGCCCCACGAGCGTGATGCCAAGCTGGCGCCGTTTGGCGCCACCGAGCCAGGCATCAGCAGCGTGGAACTGTTGCTGCCCCTGGCACTGACCCTGGTGGAAGACGGCCTGCTGGACCTGCCGACCCTGTTGGCCCGCCTGAGCAGCGGCCCAGCGGCGGCGCTGCGCTTGCCGGTGGGGCAACTGAGCGTGGGCGGCCCGGCCGACCTGGTGTTGTTCACCCAGAACGTCACCACCGTGGCAGGCGAACGCTGGTTGTCCAAGGGCGAGAACTGCCCGTTCCTGGGCCACAGCCTGCCAGGCGCGGTGCGTTACACCCTGGTGGATGGCCACATCGCCCATACCGACTGATACCTCCCCGGGCAGCCGGACGCGGTTCTGTGGGACTGGGCGCAAGCTCGGGAAGCAGGCGCCGCGTCTGACCGGCCTGCGCCCGCTCCCCCGTAAAGCACCTGTATCCGGTACCGGAACTTATCGGGTGCTTTGCGCGTTTTTCAGGGAAATCTGGTCATTGAGGGTCCAGAAGTCATACAGCACGCCCAGCAGGAAGACCCCACCCGTCAGCAGATAGATCAGCCCGCTGATCCATTTGCCCTGATACATCCGGTGTACCCCGAACGCCCCCAGAAAGGTCAGCAACACCCACCCCGCGTTGTAGTCCAGCGGCCCGGCGAAGAACCGCAGGTCGGCTTCGCGGTCCATGGCCGGGATCAGGAACAGGTCGATCAACCAGCCAATGCCCAGCAAACCGAAGGTAAAAAACCAGATCGTCCCGGTAATCGGCTTGCCGTAATAGAACCGGTGAGCGCCGGTAAACCCGAAAATCCACAGCAGGTACCCCAGGAATTTACTGTGGGTGTCCTGGTAGCCGTTGTCGTGCTGATAGCTGTTCATGAGCCGCGTCATACCCTCTGATAATTAAATTTTCTAAACGTTTATGTGACTTTTTTGTCCCTTGCCGACGTGTGGTCGCGTGACCGACAAGTCGGGCAAACCCTTGCCCCGCCTGACTTCCACAGAATTATTGTGGGAATTTGCCGTAGATTGATCATTTTTCACTCAGGATCACTGCCGACCAACGGGTTAAAAACTGATCAAAAAGCTGTTATAAAGTTGCGCGCTTACCCATACGAGCCTGCCTAATGCGTCCATTTTTGAAGACATGGCTGACCATCTGCCTATTATTGCCATTGGCTGCCCACGCCACCAATCGTGAGCAAAGACTTCCCGCCGGCTTCACCGGTCACGCCGCCAAGACCGGTGCCGCGGAACACACCCAGACCCCGGTGGAAACCCCCGAACTGGCCACCAACACCACCAGCCGCAGCAAACGCCAGTCGGCGCGCAGCCGCAACACCGGCCGCAAGACCATCGCTGTCGGCGGCCCGGCCGTCGCGCAGATGTCGCCCAAGCAAAGCAGCGAAGTGCTGTCGCGCGCGGTGAATGCGCTGGGTACCCCTTATCGTTGGGGCGGTAGCAGCCCAACCAAAGGGTTCGATTGCAGTGGCTTCGTGAAATATGCGTTCAACGACGTCAAGGCAGTCGACCTGCCACGTACGTCGAACGCCATGGCTGCGGGCCACGGCCAGAAGGTCGACCAGAAGGACTTGAAGCCTGGCGACCTGCTGTTCTTCAACATCAAGAGCCGCCGGGTCAACCACGTCGCCATCTACCTGGGCAACGACCGCTTCATCCACGCGCCGCGGCGCGGCAAGGCGGTGAGCATCGACACCCTGAACAAGCCTTACTGGCAGGAACACTACGTCGTTGCCAAGCGCGTCCTGCCCAAGGACCAGACCCTGCGCCTGACCCAGCGCTGAGTCACCGTGAACCTGGCGTCGGCCCCTTGTCCGGCGCCAGGTGCATACCCTCCCTGGCCTCCGTGCCCGTGCTCGACTCGAGCTTGATCATCAACCGCAGGTCGTTCGCCGAATCGGCATAAGCCAGCGCGTCCTGATAACTGATCGCCTTTTCCCGATAGAGTTCATATAGCGCCTGGTCCAGGGTACGCATGCCCTGGTCATTGGTGCGGCTCATCAGCGTCTTGAGCCCCGGCACCTCGCCCCGGCGAATGCGCTCGGCCATCAGCGGCGTGTTCACCAGTATCTCCACCACGGCGCGGCGGCCAGTGCCGTCAGCCGAAGGGATCAGTTGCTGGGCAATGATCGCCCGCAGGTTCAACGACAGCTCCATCCATACCTGCACGTGGCGGTCCATGGGGAAGAAGTTGATGACCCTCTCCAGCGCCTGGTCGGCGTTGGAGGCGTGCAAGGTGGCCACGCACAGGTGGCCGGTTTCCGCGAACGCCAAGGCCTGGCCCATGGTCTCGCGGCTGCGCACCTCGCCGATCATGATCACATCCGGGGCCTGACGCAGGGTGTTGCGCAGCGCCACCTCGAACGACTCGGTATCGATGCCCACCTCCCGCTGGGTGACAATGCAGCTCTGGTGCTCGTGCAGGAACTCAATCGGGTCTTCGATGGTGATGATATGCCCGCTGCTGTGCTTGCTGCGGTGGTCGATCATCGCCGCCAGCGTCGACGACTTCCCCGTGCCGGTGGCACCCACCACCAATACCAGGCCGCGTTTGAGCATCGACAGGCCGCGCAGGGTGTCGGGCAGCTTGAGATCGTCGAAGGTCGGAATGCGGCTCTCGATGCGCCGCAGCACCATGGCCGGCAAGCTGCGCTGGAAGAACGCGCTGACGCGGAAGCGGCCGATATCCCGGGCATGAATGGCGAAATTGCATTCCCGGCGCTCAGTGAACTCCAGCCGCTGGGCTTCGCTCATCAGCCCCAGGACCGCCTCGCGCACCTGTTCGGGGCTCATGGCGGTGCGGGTGACGGGCATGATCTTGCCGTGCACCTTGAGCGAGGGTGGCAGGCCGGGGGTGATGAACAGGTCGGAGCCGGATTTGTCGACCATCAAGCGCAACAGCTTCTCGAACTCCATGCCCCGCCCTCGCGTCCTGGAAAAAACCGCTCCCCGTCAGCCTAGTCGCCACCGACCGGGGTGCCCAGGCAGCCGGTCAGAAGTTGTCCGGCGCCTTGGCCTTCTCGCGGGCGGCATCACGGCCGATCAGGCCACGGCTGACCAAGTCCTTCAGGCACATGTCCAGGGTCTGCATGCCCAGGGCACCCCCGGTCTGGATGGAGGAATACATCTGCGCCACCTTGTCCTCGCGGATCAGGTTACGAATGGCCGGGGTGCCGATCATGATCTCGTGGGCCGCCACCCGGCCGCCGCCGATCTTCTTCAGCAGGGTCTGGGAGATCACCGCCTGCAGCGACTCGGAGAGCATGGAGCGGACCATGGACTTCTCCTCGGCAGGGAACACGTCCACCACACGGTCAATGGTCTTGGCCGCGGAGGTAGTGTGCAGGGTACCGAATACCAGGTGGCCGGTCTCGGCAGCGGTCAGGGCCAGGCGGATGGTTTCCAGGTCACGCATCTCACCCACCAGGATCACGTCCGGGTCTTCGCGCAGGGCCGAACGCAGGGCGTTGGAGAAGCTCTGGGTGTCACGGTGCACTTCCCGCTGGTTGACCAGGCACTTCTTCGATTCATGGACGAATTCGATAGGGTCCTCGATGGTGAGGATGTGGTGGTGCTTGTTGTTGTTCAGGTAGTCGATCATCGCCGCCAGGGTAGTGGACTTGCCTGAACCGGTGGGGCCGGTGACCAACACCAGGCCCCGTGGCACGTCGGTAATCTTTCGAAACACATCACCCATGCCCAGGTCATCCATGGTCAGCACCTTGGAGGGAATGGTACGAAACACCGCGCCGGCGCCGCGGTTCTGGTTGAAGGCGTTGACCCGGAAGCGTGCCACGCCCGGCACTTCGAAGGAGAAGTCGGTCTCCAGGTACTCCTCGAAGTCCTTGCGCTGCTTGTCGTTCATGATGTCGTAGATCAACTCGTGAACGGCCTTGTGGTCCAGCGCGGGCAGGTTGATGCGGCGCACATCGCCATCCACGCGGATCATCGGTGGCAGGCCGGCCGACAGGTGCAAGTCCGATGCGCCTTGCTTGGCGCTGAAAGCCAGCAACTCAGTAATGTCCATGAGACTCCCCAAATACAGACAAGCAGGTAGAATGCCCCGGACCCCAAGACCCGCTGGCGCAAATTAATGTCCACGATAGCAGACAACGTTTTACGGGTAAGCGCCCGAATTCACGACGCCGCACGGGCCGTGCAGCGCGACCCGGCCAGCATCGGCCTGCTGGCGGTGAGCAAGACCAAGCCGGCCGAGGCCGTTCGCGAGGCGTTCGCCGCCGGAATCGAAGAATTCGGCGAAAATTACCTGCAAGAGGCGTTGGGTAAACAGGCCCAATTGACCGATCTGCCCTTGACTTGGCATTTCATCGGCCCCATTCAGTCAAACAAGACTCGCGCCATTGCCGAGCATTTTGCCTGGGTGCATTCCGTGGACCGCCTGAAAATTGCCCAACGCCTGTCAGAGCAGCGCCCGGCCGACCTGCCGCCGCTCAACATCTGCATTCAGATCAACGTCAGCGGCGAAGCCAGCAAGTCCGGCTGCACTCCAGCCGACCTGCCGGCCCTGGCCACGGCGATTGCTGCGCTGCCACGCCTGAAGCTGCGCGGACTGATGGCAATTCCAGAACCCACTGAGGACCGCGCGGCACAAGACGCGGCCTTTGCTACCGTTCGCACCTTGCAAGAAAGCCTGAACCTGCCACTGGACACTTTATCCATGGGCATGAGCCACGACCTGGAGGCCGCTGTCGCACAAGGCGCCACCTGGGTTCGTATCGGCACTGCCCTGTTCGGCGCCCGCGACTATGGCCAACAACCCTAGCGCGGGTTCCCCCGCAACCTCTCAAGGACCTGTCATGAGCAAAACTCGTATTGCCTTTATCGGCGCCGGAAACATGGCCGCCAGCCTGATCGGCGGCCTGCGTGCCCAGGGCCTGGACGCGGCGCTGATCCGTGCCAGCGACCCGGGTGCCGACACCCGCGCGAAAATCAGCGCCGAGCACGGCATCGAAACCTTCGCTGACAACGCCCAGGCGGTCGAGGGTGCCGACGTGGTAGTGCTGGCGGTCAAGCCCCAGGCCATGAAGACCGTGTGCGAGGCCCTGCGCCCTGCCCTCACCCAGTCCCAGGTGGTTGTCTCCATCGCCGCCGGTATCACCTGCGCGAGCATGGCCGCCTGGCTAGGCGAGCGCCCGATCGTGCGCTGCATGCCCAACACCCCCGCACTGTTGCGCCAAGGCACCAGCGGCCTGTACGCCAACGCCCGGGTCAGTGAAGAGCAGCGCGAGCAGGCCGAGCAACTGCTGTCGGCCGTGGGCCTGGCCCTGTGGCTGGACGAAGAGCAGCAACTGGATGCCGTCACCGCCGTGTCCGGCAGCGGCCCGGCCTATTTCTTCCTGCTGATGGAAGCCATGACCGCCGCCGGCGAGAAGCTGGGCCTGCCCCGTGAAACCGCGGAAAAGCTGACCCTGCAGACCGCCCTGGGCGCTGCGCACATGGCCGTCGCCAGCGATGTCGATGCCGCCGAACTGCGCCGCCGCGTCACCTCACCGGCCGGCACCACCGAGGCCGCCATCAAGTCGTTCCAGGCCAACGGTTTCGAAGCCCTGGTTGAAAAGGCGCTGGGCGCCGCGGCACATCGCTCGGCGGAACTTGCCGAACAACTGGGCAAATAAGGAGCACTGCATGAATGCGATTTCCGGCGCCACGATCTTCGTGGTGCAAACCCTGGTCAGCTTTTACCTGGCCATCGTGCTGTTGCGCTTCGTGCTGCAACTGGTCAAGGCCAACTTCTACAACCCGTTGAGCCAGTTCGCGGTCAAGGCCACCCAGCCGCTGCTTAAGCCGCTGCGCCAAGTGGTGCCAAGCATCGCCGGCCTGGACACCTCGTCCCTGCTGCTGGCCATCGTCATTCAAGCCCTGCTGATGGCCTTCGTGATGATGCTCACCTATGGCACCATCCTGGACCTGCCGCACCTGTTGATCTGGGCGCTGCTGGGGGTGTTCTCGCTGTTCCTGAAGATTTTCTGGGTAGCGATGATCGTCATGGTGATCGTCTCCTGGATCGCCCCGGGTACCCACAACCCGGCCGCCGAACTGGCCTACCAGATCGCCGAGCCGATCCTGGCGCCGTTCCGCCGCATGCTGCCGAACCTGGGCGGCCTGGATATCTCGCCGATCTTCGCCTTCCTGGCCATCCAGGTGGTGCAGAGCTTCTTCATGCCCAAGCTGGCTGAAATGGCGCAGATGCCCGATGTGCTCTGGCGTCTGATCTGACGTCGGTGTAGCTCCGTTGCCGAGCTTCGCCCGTTCCCGCACGAGGGGTTGATCAACCCCGCCGGGACCGGGCGCAGCCCGGGAAAAGGGCGGCACACTTCCATCGCTTGCCGCTAGCCCCCCCGCTCTTTAGACTTACGCCTCATTTATGCGAGAGCAGGGTCGATGTCCACTGTCTTCCCCGAAGATTCCGTCGGTTTAGTCACACCGCAAGTTGCCCACTTCAGCGACGCCCTGGCCTTGGCCTGTGGCCGGTCGCTCAATGCCTACGACCTGATCTACGAAACCTACGGCCAGCTCAATGCCACCGCCAGCAACGCGGTGCTGATCTGCCACGCCCTGTCGGGCCATCACCATGCTGCTGGCTACCACTCGGTCGATGACCGCAAGCCGGGCTGGTGGGACAGCTGCATCGGCCCTGGCAAGCCGATCGATACCAACCGTTTCTTCGTGGTCAGCCTGAACAACCTCGGTGGCTGCAACGGCTCTACCGGGCCAAGCAGCATCAACCCTGACACGGGCAAGCCCTTCGGCGCCGATTTCCCGGTGCTCACCGTGGAAGACTGGGTGCACAGCCAGGCCCGCCTGGCCGATTACCTGGGCATCACCCAGTGGGCCGCCGTGGTCGGCGGCAGCCTGGGCGGCATGCAGGCCCAGCAATGGACCATCACTTACCCGGACCGCGTGCGCCACTGCCTGGCCATCGCTTCGGCGCCCAAGCTGTCGGCGCAGAACATCGCCTTCAACGAAGTGGCACGCCAGGCCATCCTGACCGACCCCGAATTCCATGGCGGCTCGTTCCAGGAAATGGGTGTGATCCCCAAACGCGGCCTGATGCTGGCGCGCATGGTGGGCCACATCACCTACCTGTCGGATGACTCCATGGGCGAGAAATTCGGCCGCGGGCTCAAGAGCGAAAAACTCAACTATGACTTCCACAGCGTGGAATTCCAGGTGGAAAGCTACCTGCGCTACCAGGGCGAGGAGTTTTCCGGGCGTTTCGACGCCAACACCTACCTGTTGATGACCAAGGCGCTGGACTACTTCGACCCGGCCGCCAGCCATGGCGACGACCTGGCCAAGACCTTCGCCGGCGCCAAGGCCGATTTCTGCGTGATGTCCTTCACCACCGACTGGCGCTTCTCCCCGGCCCGCTCGCGGGAAATCGTCGATGCGCTGATGGCTGCACGCAAAAACGTCTGCTACCTGGAAATCGATGCACCGCAGGGCCACGACGCCTTCCTGATCCCGATCCCACGGTACCTGAAGGCGTTCAGCAGCTACATGAACCGAATTGCGATCTGAGGAAGCCATGAGAGCCGATCTTGAAATCATCCAGGACTGGATCCCGGCCGGCAGCCGCGTGCTTGACCTCGGTTGCGGTAACGGTGAGTTGCTGGCCTGGCTGCGCGACCACAAGCAGGTGACCGGCTACGGCCTGGAAATCGACGCTGACAACATCAACGAGTGCGTGCGCAAGGGCGTCAACGTGGTGGAGCAGGACCTGGACAAGGGCCTGGGCAACTTCGCCAGCAACAGCTTCGACGTGGTGGTCATGACCCAGGCCCTGCAGGCCGTGGAATACCCGGACCGCATCCTCGATGAGATGCTGCGCGTGGGCCGCCAGTGCATCATCACCTTCCCCAACTTCGGCCACTGGCGTTGCCGCTGGTACCTGGCGCGCAACGGCCGCATGCCGGTGTCGGAATTCCTGCCGTACACCTGGTACAACACGCCGAACATCCACTTCTGCACCTTCAAGGACTTTGAAGAGCTGTGCCAGGAGCGCCAGGCCCAGGTACTCGACCGTCTGGCGGTCGACCACCAGCACAGGCATGGCTGGGCCAGCAAACTGTGGCCTAATCTGTTGGGTGAGATCGGCATTTACCGGGTCAACAGCCCGGGCCTGCAGGAGCACCGTCTGGCGGTGTGAACCTGCCTACCCACGGAGAACGATCATGCGCCAGTTCGCTGCCTTCCTGTTCGCCTTGTGCCTGGCCCTTCCCGCCGTGGGGGCCGACGCCGCCAAGGGCAACCGCCAAGAACAGCTGGGCGAGCTGACCGTGCATTACAATGCGATCACCTCCAGCCTGCTGCTACCCGGCATCGCCAAGGCGGCGGGCCTGCTGCGCAGCAAGAACCTGGGTGTGCTGAACGTGGCGGTGGAAAAGGCCGGCAAGTCCTTTCCTGCCGCCATCAGTGGCACCGTCACCGGGCCTGAAGGCAAGAAAGAAAACCTGACCTTCACCCAGGTGACCGAACAGGGTGCCGTTTCCTACGTTACACAGTTCCAGATCCCGCAGGACGCGACCTATACCTTTGACCTCAGCATCAAGGCGGCCGGTGACACCAACCGCCTGAGCTTCGACCAAGAACTCTTTCCGGGCGACTCATGAATTTCACGCAACTCGTGCTGGCCAGCCACAACGCCGGCAAACTCAAGGAACTCCAGGCCATGCTGGGCGGCAGCGTACAACTGCGCTCGGTGGGCGAATTCAGCCAGGTAGAGCCAGAAGAGACCGGCCTGTCGTTCGTTGAAAATGCCATCCTGAAGGCCCGTAACGCCTCCCGCCTGTCCGGCTTGCCGGCACTGGCCGACGACTCGGGCCTGGCGGTGGACTTCCTAGGCGGTGCGCCGGGCATCTATTCGGCCCGCTATGCCGACGGCCAGGGCGATGCGGCCAACAACGCCAAGCTGCTCGATGCGCTCAAGGACGTGCCCGAAGCCGAACGCGGCGCCCAGTTCGTCTGCGTGCTGGCCCTGGTGCGCCACGCCGACGACCCGCTGCCCATCCTGTGCGAAGGCCTGTGGCACGGCCGTATCCTGACCGCCGCCAGTGGCGAACACGGTTTCGGTTATGACCCCCTTTTCTGGGTGCCCGAGCGCGACTGCTCCAGCGCCGAGCTGAGCCCTGTGGAAAAGAACCAGCTCAGCCACCGGGCTCGCGCCATGGCCATTCTGCGTCAACGTCTGGGCCTGGCATGACCACCACCACGCTGTTCGCGGGCGAGGATGGTTTTTCCTCGGTCGCGCCGCGGGCGCCATTGCCCGTGCTGCCACCGCTGGCGCTGTACATCCATATTCCCTGGTGCGTACGCAAATGCCCGTACTGCGATTTCAACTCCCATTCCGCCAGCCCCGTGCTGCCGGAAGAGGAGTACGTGGACGCCCTGCTGGCCGACCTGGACAATGACCTGCCGGCCACTTACGGTCGCCCGCTGAGCTCGATATTCTTCGGCGGGGGCACGCCCAGCCTGTTCAGCGCGAAAGCCCTGGGACGGTTGCTGGCGGGCGTGGAACAGCGCATTCCGTTCGTCGCGGACATCGAGATCACCCTGGAGGCCAACCCGGGTACCTTCGAGCAGGAAAAATTCAGCGCTTACCGCAAGCTGGGCATCAACCGCCTGTCCATCGGTATCCAGAGTTTCCAGGAAGCCAAGCTCGAAGCCCTGGGCCGTATCCATACCGGCAGCGAAGCGGTACGCGCTGCCGACATGGCGCGGGAGGCAGGGTTCGACAACTTCAACCTGGACCTGATGCACGGCCTGCCCGACCAGTCCCTGGACGAAGCGCTGGACGACCTGCGCCAGGCCATCGCCCTCAAGCCCACGCACCTGTCCTGGTACCAGCTGACGCTGGAGCCCAACACGGTATTCTGGAACCAGCCGCCCGTGCTGCCCGAGGACGATACCCTGTGGGACATCCAGGAAGCCGGCCAGGCCCTGCTGGCCGAGCATGGTTACGCTCAGTACGAGGTGTCGGCCTATGCACAGCCCGGCAAGGCCGCGCGGCATAACCTCAACTACTGGAGCTTCGGCGATTTCATCGGTATCGGCGCCGGCGCCCACGGCAAGCTCAGCCACCCGGACGGGCGCATCGTGCGTACCTGGAAAACCCGGCTGCCCAAGGACTACCTGAACCCGGCCAAGCCCTTCCAGGCAGGCGAGAAGCTGCTGGCGCTGGACGAACTGCCCTTCGAGTTCCTGATGAACGCCCTGCGCCTGACCCAGGGTGTGGAAGCACAACTTTACCCACAGCGTACCGCGTTGACCCTGGAAAGCCTGGGTGAAGGCCGCCGCCAAGCCGAACAAAAGGGCCTTTTGCAGGTCGAACCGTCGCGCCTGGTTGCCACGCCTCAGGGCCAGTTGTTTCTCAACGACCTGCTGCAGTATTTCTTGATTTAAGGATTGGCCATGGAATTAGTGTTGAACCTGCTCGCTACCGCGTCGCGCTGGAGCCGCGGCAATCTCTCGGAAATCGCCCTGGCGCTGGTGGGTTGCCTGCTGGTGCTGTTTGGCGCCGACATCAAGGCCTGGCTGGATCAGCGTGTGGGCGGCATGGCGGGGGCGTTGCGGGTGCCGGTGATGGCGCTGGTGTGCTGCATTGGCAGCGGCGCGGCGTTGATCTATGCCACGCCGTGGGTGGTGCGCGGGCTGAGCCAGTTCAACAACTACAGCCTGGCGCCGGTGTTGCTGGTGGTGCTGGTGCTGATCGGCGTGGTCGCCGACCGCAAATAATCCGCCGCTCCCTGTGGGGCCGAGCGAGGCTCAGTCCCACAGCAAGCGTGCGAGACGCAGGGCATCAATCGACCTTTTCGAACTTCAGGTCCCACACGCCATGGCCCAGGCGCTCGCCGCGGCGTTCGAACTTGGTGATCGGGCGTTCGGCGGGGCGGGGTACGCACTTGCCGTCTTCAGCCTGGTTGCGGTAACCCGGCGCCACGTTCATCACTTCCAGCATGTACTCGGCATAGGGCTCCCAATCGGTGGCCATGTGCAGCACACCACCCACTTTCAGCTTGCTGCGTACCAGTTCGGCGAACGCCGGCTGGACGATGCGACGCTTGTGGTGGCGGCTCTTGTGCCACGGGTCCGGGAAGAACAGCATCAGGCGGTCGAGGCTGTTGTCCGCAATGCAGCGCTTGAGCACTTCGATGGCGTCGGTGTCGTAGACCCGCAGGTTCTTCAGGCCCTGGGTCAGCACGCCATTGAGCAGCGCACCCACACCCGGGCGGTGCACCTCGATGCCGATGAAGTCGTGCTCCGGGGCGGCGGCGGCCATTTCCAGCAGCGAATGGCCCATGCCAAAGCCGATTTCCACGGTACGCGGGGCGCTGCGACCAAACACCTGGTCATAGTTCACCGGTGCGTCGGCCAGCGGCAGCACGAACAGGGGCGCGCCCTGGTCCAGGCCGCGCTGCTGGCCTTCGGTCATGCGCCCGGCGCGCATCACGAAGCTCTTGATAGCGCGGTGCTGGCGCTGTTCGCCCTCACCCTGCACGTCGTCGTTTTCAGGGGTCGGGGTATCTTGCGGTTCAGTCATGGTGGCTCTTACTTGATCAGACCATCCAGCGGCGATGAGGCGCTGGCATAGAGTTTTTTCGGCATGCGCCCGGCCAGGTAGGCCATGCGGCCAGCAACGATGGCGTGCTTCATGGCCTGGGCCATCAACACCGGGTTCTGTGCGTGGGCGATAGCCGAGTTCATCAGCACCGCCTCGCAGCCCAGTTCCATGGCAATGGTAGCGTCCGACGCGGTACCCACGCCGGCATCCACCAGCACCGGTACCTTGGCTTCTTCCAGGATGATCTGCAGGTTGTAGGGGTTGCAGATACCCAGGCCGGTGCCAATCAGGCCCGCCAGCGGCATCACCGCGATGCAGCCGATCTCGGCCAGTTGGCGGGCGATGATCGGGTCGTCGCTGGTGTACACCATCACGTCAAAACCGTCCTTGACCAGCACTTCGGCGGCCTTGAGGGTCTCGATGACGTTGGGGAACAGGGTTTTCTGGTCGGCCAGCACTTCCAGCTTCACCAGGTTGTGGCCGTCCAGCAGTTCACGGGCCAGGCGGCAGGTACGTACTGCTTCGACCGCATCGTAGCAACCGGCGGTGTTCGGCAGAATGGTGTAACGGTCCGGCGGCAGCACGTCGAGCAGGTTGGGCTCGCCAGGGTTCTGGCCGATGTTGGTGCGGCGCACGGCCACGGTGACGATCTCGGCCCCCGAGGCTTCGATGGCCAGGCGGGTTTCTTCCAGGTCGCGGTACTTGCCGGTACCGACCAGCAGGCGCGATTCGAAGGTACGGCCGGCCAGGATAAACGGCTTGTCGCTAGGCAGATTGCTCATCGTCATTCCTCTCGAGGGTTGAAGGGATACAGCAGGCGGTGTGCCGCAGCCTAGCCGCCGCCAATGGCATGGACCACTTCAACCTGGTCGCCTTCGCGCAGGGCAGTGGCTTCGTGCTGGCTGCGCGGCACGATGTCCAGGTTCAGTTCTACCGCGACCCGGCGGCCGGTCAGCTCGAGGCGGGTCAGCAGCGCCGCGACGGTTTCGCCGTCGGGCAATTCAAAGGGTTCACCGTTCAACTGAATGTGCATGCAGGCAGCAGCCATCATTTCAAAGGGGGTCAGCATTCTAGCCCGTTCGCCGCCCGCTACCAACACAAACCCGGCCCATTCGTCTCAGGCCTTGCCCAGGTTCCATGCCGCCATGCCCAGGCAGGCCCAACCCACCAGGAACGCCAACCCGCCAAACGGAGTAATCACACCGAACAGGCGCACGCCGCTGAGGGTGAGGGCGTAGAGGCTTCCGGAAAACAGCACGATACCGATGCAGAACATCACGCCGGCGGCATTCACCAGCCGACCCGGCACCTGCACGCTCAAGACCGCCAGCGCCAGCAAGGCCAGGGCGTGAATCAGCTGATAGTTCACACCGGTATGGAACACTGCCAGGTAATCGCTGCTCAAACGGTCCTTGAGGCCATGGGCGGCGAACGCGCCGAGCCCTACCCCGGTAAACCCGAAAAAGGCAGCCAGCATGAGAAATTGTCGCAGCATTGACGAACTCCGGTTCGATAGCACAGGGTCTGTATAATGGCCCGCTCACTGCATCCGGCCAAGTCATCCATGCTGAGTTCGATTTTCACCCTGCTGCGCAAAGTGGCACTCTGGTTCATCGTCGGCAGCATCCTGCTGGTGGTGCTGTTTCGCTTCGTGCCGCCGCCAGGGACAATGCTGATGGTGGAGCGCAAGATCGAGTCCTGGGTGGACGGCGAGCCCATTGACCTGCAACGCAGCTGGCGGCCTTACGGGGAAATCTCCGATTCACTGAAGATCGCCGTCATTGCCGGCGAAGACCAGCGCTTCGCCCAGCATTGGGGGTTTGATTTCGACGCCATGCAGGCGGCGTTCCTGCACAACGAACGCGGCGGTTCCATTCGCGGCGCCAGCACGCTCAGCCAGCAAGTGTCGAAGAACCTGTTCCTGTGGTCTGGCCGCAGCTATTTCCGCAAAGCGCTGGAAGCCTGGTTCACCGCCCTGATCGAGACCTTCTGGTCCAAGCAGCGGATTCTGGAGGTGTACCTCAACAGCGTGGAATGGGACGACGGCGTGTTTGGCGCCGAAGCGGCGGCGCGCCACCACTTCGGCACAAGCGCTGGCGCCCTGTCGGCACAGCAGGCCAGCCTGCTGGCCGCCGTGCTGCCCAACCCCCGGGTATGGAGCGCCAGCCACCCAAGCAACTACGTGGCCCGCCGGGCCGGGTGGATTCGCAAGCAGATGGGGCAGTTGGGCGGCGATGCGTACCTGACCGACCTCAACCACTCGCGCAGTGCAACGCCTTGGGCGATGTGACTGCATTCCCTATCAATCGCTGCCTGCGGGGGGTGCCTGGTACTACGTGGGGAGTGGGACGCGGCCGGGTCCGCTGCTACGGGTTAGTCGGCGCGACTTCGGGCGTGCCGTGAATGTAAAAAGCCCCGGCACTTGGCCAGGGCTTTTCGTTTCAGCGGGCTGATCAGGCGGCGATGGACACCTTCAGCTTGTTCATCGCGCTCTTTTCCAGCTGGCGGATACGCTCGGCCGACACGTTGTACTTCTCAGCCAGTTCGTGCAGCGTGGCTTTTTCCTCGGCCAGCCAGCGTTGGTAGAGAATGTCACGGCTACGGTCGTCCAGTACTTCCAGGGCCTCGTGCAGGTTGCTGTTGGAGTTGTCGCTCCAGTCAGCATCCTCCAGCTGGCGCGCCGGGTCGTAACGGTGGTCTTCCAGGTAGTTGGCTGGCGATTGGAAGGCACTGTCGTCGTCCGCTTCCGCGGCCGGGTCGAAGGCCATGTCATGGCCGGTCAGGCGGCTTTCCATCTCGCGCACTTCCCGCGGCTCCACGCCCAGGCTTTCGGCCACGCGGTGGACTTCCTCGTTATTCAACCAGGCCAGGCGCTTCTTCTGGCTGCGCAGGTTGAAGAACAACTTGCGCTGGGCCTTGGTGGTCGCAACCTTGACGATGCGCCAGTTGCGCAGGATGAACTCATGGATTTCCGCCTTGATCCAGTGCACCGCAAAGGACACCAGGCGTACGCCCATTTCCGGGTTGAAACGCTTCACGGCCTTCATCAGGCCGACGTTGCCTTCCTGGATGAGGTCGGCCTGTGCCAGGCCGTACCCCGAATAACTGCGTGCGATATGCACGACAAAACGCAGGTGGGCGAGCACCATCTGCCGAGCCGCCCCAAGATCCTGCTCATAGTAGAGACTCTCGGCCAGTTCACGCTCCTGCTCCGGCGTCAGCAGTGGAATGCTGTTCACCGTGTGCACATAGGCTTCCAGGTTCTGACCCGGGACCAAGGCATACGCAGGTTGCAAAGAAGTGGTCATACGAAAAAACCTCCGACTCACGAATTTGTGCATTAAAGCACAGACGCATAGACCGGGAACCGCGAAACAAGTTCCCTAAAGTTAATTTCACCAAAGGTCAATGCTGGCAAACAAATATTACCAAAAATTACCGCGGAGCCAGCTCGCGCAAATGCCGCGCCACTGCGATCCACGCACCGATATACCCCAACAACAGGGCACCAAGCAAGAGGGACAGACCATCGGATGATGGCACCCCGGCCAGGGCAAAGTCGCTGCCGTACAGCCCGGAGAGCCCTACCACGGCGTCATTCAGCCAGTTCAGGCCGAAAGCCAGCACGCCCCAGGCGAAAACCCCGCCGCCCAAGCCGTAAATCGCCCCCATGTACAGAAACGGCCTACGCACGTAGGCGTCAGTGCCGCCCACTAACTTGATGACCTCGATTTCCGTGCGCCGGTTCTCGATGTGCAGACGAATGGTATTACCCACCACCAGCAACAGCGCCGACACCAACAGCACGGTCAGGCCGAAGACAAAACGGTCACCCAGCTTGAGAATGGCCGCCAGGCGCTCCACCCACATCAGGTCCAGTTGGGCCTGCTGCACCTTGGGCAGCTCGGCCAGTTGCCCGCGCAGGGCTTCCAGCGCGGCCTTGTCGATCTCCAGCGGGGTCACTACCACCACGCCAGGCAACGGGTTGTCGGGCAGTTCCTTGAGCGCCTCGCCCAAGCCGGACTGTTGCTGGAACTCGGTGAGGGCCTTGTCCTTGTTGATGAACTCGGCATCGGCGACGCCACTCAGGCCTTTGATCTGGGTCACCAACGCTTCGCCGTCGCGGTCGCTGGCATTCATGTCCAGGTACAGCGAAATCTGCGCTGCACGCTGCCATGAGCCGCCCAGGCGCTCGACATTCTTGAGCAGCAGCGACAGCCCCATGGGCAGGCTCAGGGCCACCGCCATCACCAGGCAGGTGAAGAAACTGCCGATGGGTTGCTTGCCCAGGCGCCGCAGGCTGTCTTGCAGGCTGGCGCGGTGGCTTTCCAGCCAGGCCTTGAACAGGGTGGCGAAGTCCGGACCGTCGTCTTCTTCGTGGGGTTTCTTCTTCGGCGGCAACGGGTCGGCGTTCTTCGGGGCCACGCGGTCGGCCACTTTGGGGCTACGGGTGCCAGTCATTCCGCAGCCTCCCCGTCACCGATGAGGCGCCCGCGCTGCAAGGTCAGCATGCGATGGCGCATGCGTGCGATCAGGGCCAGGTCGTGGCTGGCGATCAGCACACTGGTGCCCAGCCGGTTGATGTCTTCGAATACACCCATGATTTCCGCTGCCAGCCGTGGGTCGAGGTTACCGGTCGGCTCGTCCGCCAGCAGCAAGGCTGGCCGGTGGACGATGGCCCGGGCGATGCCGACCCGCTGCTGCTGGCCGGTGGACAGGTCGCCGGGGAACAGCTCGGCCTTGTCGGCCAGGGCCACGCGTTCCAGCGCCGAATCCACGCGCTTGGCAATCTCGGGCTTGGACAGCCCGAGAATCTGCAGCGGCAGGGCGACGTTGTTGAACACCGTGCGGTCGAACAGCAACTGGTGGTTCTGGAATACCACGCCGATCTGGCGACGCAGGAACGGGATCTGCGCGTTGCTGATCTGGCCCAGGTCCTGGCCGGCCAGCAGCAGCTTGCCGGAGGTGGGGCGTTCCATGGCCAGCAGCAGGCGCAGCAGGGTACTTTTACCGGCACCGGAGTGGCCGGTGACAAACAGAAACTCGCCACGACGTACTCGAAAGCTCAGCTCATGCAAGCCGACGTGTCCGTTCGGATAGCGCTTACCGACCTGTTCGAAACGAATCATGAACGCTCCCGCTCGGCAAACAATGCCTGGACAAAGGGTTCTGCTTCAAAGGTACGCAAATCGTCGATGCCCTCGCCCACGCCGATGTAGCGAATGGGCAGGCCGAACTGCTTGGCCAGGGCGAAGATCACCCCACCCTTGGCGGTGCCATCCAGCTTGGTCAGGGCCAGGCCGGTCAGGGCCACGGTCTGGTTGAACTGCTTGGCCTGGTTGATGGCGTTCTGGCCGGTACCGGCGTCGAGGACCAGCAGCACTTCGTGAGGCGCATCGGCGTCGAGTTTTCCGATGACACGACGCACCTTCTTCAGCTCTTCCATCAGGTTGTCTTTGGTGTGCAGGCGGCCAGCGGTATCGGCGATCAGCACATCGATGTTACGGGCCTTGGCAGCCTGCACGGCGTCGAAGATCACCGAGGCCGAGTCGGCGCCGGTGTGCTGGGCGATGACCGGGATCTTGTTGCGCTCACCCCATACCTGCAGCTGTTCCACGGCGGCGGCACGGAAGGTATCGCCGGCGGCCAACATGACCTTCTTGCCTTCCAGTTGCAGCTTTTTGGCCAGCTTGCCGATGGTGGTGGTCTTGCCGGCACCGTTGACGCCTACCACCAGGATCACGAACGGCTTGTTCTGCGAGGCAATCTTCAGGGGTTGCTCGACCGGGCGCAGCAGGTCGGTAAGCTCGCCCTGCAGCGACTTGTACAGCGCGTCGGCATCGGCCAACTGCTTGCGGGCAACCTTCTGGGTGAGGTTCTGCACGATCAGCGAGGTTGCCTCGACGCCGACGTCGGCGGTCAGGAGGCGAGTCTCGATTTCTTCGAGCAGGTCGTCATCGATGTTCTTCTTGCCCAGGAACAGGAACGACATGCCCTCGCCCAGGCTGGCGCTGGTCTTGGCCAGGCCCTGCTTGAGGCGGGCAAAGAAGCCGACCTTGTTGCCGGCGTCAGCCTGGCCAGCGGGTTCCGGCTGGGGCTCAGGCTCGGGGGCTGGCTGCAGCACGGGCACCGCCACTGGGGCCGGGGCAGGCTCTGGAATAGGCTGCGGCAGCACTTCGGCCACGGGCGTATGAACTGGCGCCGGCTCGGGCTCGGCGACGACAGGCGCAGGGGCCGTTTCAGGGACCACCAGGGGCGCGGGCACCGGCTCGGCCCGTTCGAGAGCAGGCTCGATGACCGGCTCGACGACGGGCGCCACCACTTCAGCTACCGGCGCGATCGGCGGCGGTGCGTGGGGTTCCAGGTCTGGCACCAGGGCCACGGGCTCTTCCGGCACCGGCAGCACCAGGCCGGCCGGTGCAGGGGCGGCAGCCGGCTCGGGCTCGGCCACCGCCTGAGGCGCAGGCGCCAGTGCTGGCTCGGGCGCTACCTCGACGGGGAGCTCGGGAGCCACGGTTTCAGGGGCTTTGGGCTGCTCGACCACTTCTTGCTGCGGCTTTTTGCGCAGCCAGCCGAACAGGCCTTTCTTCTCGGGGGACTTTTTGTCGTCGTTGGAACCAAACATGGAGGACGGCTATCTCAAGGTAGCGACGCGCCAATGCGGCGCCTCAGGAAATTCTAATAACGCAGAACAGACTGTATTTTTCCCGGCTCGTTCATGCGCAACATTTTGTAGAGTGCCCGCAGGCCATTCTCTGCAACCAGGCATGGTCGCCAGGTAACCGGATCAGTATCCTAGCACCTCCTCGCCCGTGGACGCTAAGACCAAGCGGGCAGTCCGACAGGTTAAAAAACGAATGAATGCTCTAGCCCGCCGTGCCGCCGGCCTGCTGCTCAGCTCGGTTTGTCTGCCTTTTGCAGCCCTCGCCGCCGATCCCCAACCCACCACCGAATTCACCCTGGACAACGGCCTGAAGGTCGTGGTGCGCGAAGACCACCGCGCGCCGGTGGTGGTTTCGCAGATCTGGTACAAGGTCGGCTCCAGCTACGAAACCCCGGGCCAGACCGGCCTGTCCCACGCCCTGGAGCACATGATGTTCAAGGGCAGCGAGAAACTCGGTCCCGGCGAAGCCTCGCGAGTGCTGCGCGACCTGGGCGCCGAGGAAAACGCTTTTACCAGCGACGACTACACCGCCTTCTACCAGGTGCTGGCCAAAGACCGCCTGCCCGTGGCCATGGAGCTGGAAGCCGACCGCATGGCCACCCTGAAACTGCCGGCCGACGAGTTCAGCCGCGAGATCGAGGTGATCAAGGAAGAGCGGCGCATGCGCACCGACGACAAACCCAGCGCCAAGGCCTTCGAGCTGTTCAAGGCCATGGCCTACCCGGCCAGCGGCTACCACACGCCGACCATTGGCTGGATGGCTGACCTGGACCGCATGAAGATCGAAGAGCTGCGCGACTGGTACAAGGCCTGGTACGTGCCCAACAACGCCACCCTGGTCGTGGTGGGCGACGTCACCCCCGACCAGGTCAAGGCGCTGGCCCAGCGTTTCTTCGCCGGCATCGCGCGGCGTGCCACCCCACCGAGCAAGATCCCGCTGGAACTGGCCGAGCCGGGCGAGCGGCAGATCACCGTGCACGTGAAAACCGAACTGCCCAGCGTGGTCTACGGCTTCAACGTGCCTGGCCTGGCCACTGCCACCAACCCCCGCGATGCCCAGGCCCTGCGCCTGATCTCGGCGCTGCTTGACGGCGGTTACAGCGCGCGCCTGTCTACGCAGCTGGAGCGCGGCGAAGAACTGGTCACCGGCGCCTCCGCCAGCTACAACCCGTTCACCCGTGGCGACAGCCTGTTCATGCTCTCGGGCACGCCGAACACCCAGAAGAAAAAGACCCTGGCCGACGTCGAGAAAGGCTTCTGGCGCCTGCTGGACGAACTCAAGACCAAGCCACCCACCGCAGAAGAGCTGGAACGCGTGCGTGCCCAGGTCATCGCCGGGCTGGTCTACGAACGCGACTCCATCAGCAGCCAGGCCACCACCATCGGCCAACTGGAAACCGTGGGCCTGTCCTGGAAGCTGATGGACACCGAACTGGATGACATCAAGAGCGTCACCCCCCAGGACATCCAGAACGCCGCCCGCACCTATTTCACCCGGTCGCGCCTGAGCGTCGCCCACGTATTGCCAGAGGAATCGGCGCATGAATAAGCGCATTCAACCCCGCCGAGCCCTGCTGGGCACCGCGCTGATGGCGGCGCTGCTGGCCGGCCAGGCCCTGGCCGACACCGCCAGCGCCCCTGCCCAGCCGCTGGACAAGTTGCAGACCCTGAAGGAGATGGACGGCAAGGCGCCCAGCCACCGGATGATGGACATCCAGACCTGGCAGACCGCCGCCGGCTCCAAGGTGATGTTCGTCGAGGCCCGGCAGTTGCCCATGTTCGACCTGCGCCTGACCTTCGCAGCGGGCAGCAGCCAGGACCAGAAGAGCCCCGGCATCGCCCTGCTTACCAACGCCATGCTCAACGAAGGCGTGGCCGGCAAGAACGTCGAGGCCATCGCCCAGGGCTTCGAAGGCCTGGGCGCCGACTTCGGCAATGGCGCCTACCGCGACATGGCCGTGGCCTCGCTGCGCAGCCTGAGCGCCAGCGACAAGCGCGAACCGGCGCTCAAGCTGTTCGCCGAGGTGGTGGGCAAGCCGACCTTCCCCGCCGACTCTATGGCACGCATCAAGAACCAGTTGCTGGCCAGCTTCCAGTACCAGAAGCAGAACCCTGGCAAACTGGCGGGCAATGAGCTGTTCAGCCGCCTCTACGGCGACCATCCGTACGCGCACCCCAGCGACGGCGACGCCAAGTCCATCGCCGCCATCAATGCGCAGCAACTGCGGGGCTTCCATGACCGCGCTTACGCGGCAGGCAACGCGGTGATCGCCATCGTCGGCGACCTGTCCCGGGACGAAGCGGCAAAAATTGCCGAACAGGTGTCCTCGGCGCTGCCCAAGGGCCCGGCGCTGCCACACATGCCTGACCCACAGGCACCGAAGGCCGGCCTGACCCATATCGAATTTCCCTCCAAGCAGACCACCATGCTGCTCGCCGAACTGGGCATTCAGCGTGACGACCCGGACTACGCCGCCCTGTCGCTGGGCAACCAGATCCTCGGTGGCGGTACCTTCGGTACCCGCCTGATGAGCGAAGTACGCGAGAAGCGCGGCCTCACCTACGGTATCTACTCGGGCTTCACCCCGATGCAGGCCCGCGGCCCCTTCTCGATCAGCCTGCAGACCCGCGCCGAACTCAGCGAGGGCACCCTGGGGCTGGTGCAGGACATCCTGCGCGACTACCTGAAAAACGGCCCTACCCAGGAGGAACTGGACAACGCCAAGCGTGAACTGGCCGGTAGTTTCCCGCTTTCCACCGCCAGCAACGCGAGCATCGTTGGGCAATTGGGGGCCATTGGCTTCTATAATCTGCCCCTGAGCTTTCTGGAAGACTTCATGCAGCAGTCGCAGAGCCTGACGGTCGACCAGGTGAAGGCGGCACTCAACCGCCACCTGGATGCCGACAAGCTGGTGATCGTCACCGCCGGCCCCACCGTGCCCCAGAAGCCATTGCCACCCCCTACAGACAAACCCCAGGAACAACCCATGGGCGTTCCGGAGCATTAATGGCCAATCCTTCTGCAAAACCTGTGAAACACAACGGCCAGGGCCAGCTGCGCATCATTGGCGGCCAATGGCGCAGCCGCAAGCTGAGCTTTCCCGACGGCCCGGGCCTGCGCCCCACGCCGGACCGGGTGCGTGAAACCCTGTTCAACTGGCTGGCGCCCCATGTCGAAGGCGCCAAGGTGCTGGACCCGTTCTGCGGCAGCGGCGCGCTGTACCTGGAGGCCTTGTCGCGCGGCGCCAGCATGGGCCTGGCCCTGGACAGCAACGCCCAGGCCATCGCCAGCCTGCGCAGCAACCTGGACCTGCTCAAGTGCGGCACCGGCCAATTGCTGCAAAGCGATGCACTGCGCTACCTGGAGACCCAGGCGGCCAGCGCGTTCAACCTGGTGTTCCTCGACCCACCGTTCCACCAGAACCTGCTGGCGCCTGCCTGCGAGTTGCTGGAAAGCCGTGGCTGGTTGAGCGAAGGGGCCTGGGTGTACACCGAGAGCGAAACACCGCCTTCGGCATCGGGGCTGCCGCAGAACTGGCGGTTGCATCGGGAGAAGAAGGCCGGCCAGGTGTATTACGCGCTCTGGCAGCGTGGCTGAAAGCTCGTCAACGCTGCCCGCAAAATCCCGACACACCTTCCTCCAATCATGGCACCCTACGCCAGTAATTGGAGGAAGAAACACCCGTGGACACGTCTACCGCGCAACCCGTTGCGCCTTTCCGCCCCGCCCGGGGCTTCGGCAACCCGCACCTGCAAACGCTCTGGGGCCCCACACTACGCCGCCAGCCTGCACTGGTGCGTGAACGTCAACGCCTGTGGCTGGCCGACGGCGACTTCATGGACCTGGACTGGCACGGGCCCCATAGCCCCGATAGCCCGCTGGTACTGGTGCTGCACGGCCTGACCGGCTCTTCCAACTCCCACTATGTGGTGGGCCTGCAGCGTGCATTGGCCGCGCAAGGCTGGGCCAGCGTGGCGGTCAACTGGCGAGGCTGCTCGGGCGAGCCCAACCTGCTGGCGCGCAGTTACCACTCCGGCAGCAGCGAAGACCTGGCGGAAGTCATCGACCACCTGCACCGCCATCGCCCCATGGCGCCACTGTTCGCCGTCGGCTATTCGCTGGGCGGCAACATTCTGCTCAAGCACCTGGGCGAAGCGGGCAGCGCCAGCCAACTGCAAGGCGCCGTGGCGGTGTCGGTGCCTTTTCGCCTGGATCAGTGCGCGGACCGTATCGGCCTCGGTTTTTCCAAGGTCTACCAAGCGCATTTCATGCGCGAAATGCTCGCCTACGTGAAAGACAAGCAGCGGCGCTTCCAGCACGAAGGCAAGCAGGACGGCCTTGACACCCTGAGCAACCTGGGGCCTTTGAACAACCTGCGCACCTTCTGGGACTTCGACGGCAAGGTCACCGCCCCCCTGAACGGTTTCACCGACGCCCACGACTACTACCGCCGCTCGTCCAGTGGCTATTACCTGGCGGGCAACCGAACGCCCACCCTGATCATCCAGGCCGAAGACGATCCCTTCGTGTTTCGCCACAGCCTGCCCCAGGCCAACGAGCTGTCCGCCAGCATTACCCTGGAACTGCATGAGCACGGGGGGCATGTGGGCTTCGTCGAGGGTCGCCTGGGCAAACCCGGTTACTACCTGGAGCGACGCATTCCACAGTGGCTGATGGGGCTGGCGTAATGACCGAGCTAGCGGGCGAGTCCATCCACTTCTGGCAGACGCCGCCGCTGACGGGGGTGGAGTTGCTGTCGGCACGCTACATCGAGCAGCGGTTCGTGCCCCATGTGCACGACGGTTTCGTGATCGGCATGATCGTCGACGGTGCCCAGCGCTACCGTTACCGCGGCGCGGACCATCTGGCGCCGCGGGGCACCCTGGTGCTGATAAACCCGGATGAAGTGCACACCGGCAGCAAGGGCCACGACCAGGGCTGGCTGTACCGGGCTTTCTACCCGCAGAACACCCGGCTCGACAGCCTGATGCAGGAACTGGAGATCAGCACCTGCGCCACCCACGCATTCAGTGAAACCCTATACCGCGACCCCGACCTGGTCGCGGGGTTCTACCGCCTGCATCGCCTGCTGGAAAATGGCGGCGAGGCGCTGGAACAGCAAACCCTGTGGCGGGAAATGATGCTCACCCTGTTCGCCCGCCACGCCAAGCTGCGCTTGCCCGGCGACGCAGGCCGCGAACCCGTGGCCATCGCCTGGGCCAAGGAATTGCTGCTCACCCACTTGGCGGCGCCGCCTTCGCTAGAGGCGCTGGCCGAAGCGGTACACCTGTCACCCTTCCACTTCGCCCGCTGTTTTCGCAAGGCCACCGGCCTGCCGCCCCATGCCTGGCTGATGCAACAGCGCATCGCCCGGGCCCGCGCCTTGTTGCGCGAGGGCTGCGTACCGGTTCAAGTGGCCACGCAGCTGGGGTTCGCCGACCAGAGCCACCTGAGCCGCCAGTTCAAGAAGGTCTACGGCGTGGGGCCCCGCGCTTACCGTGATGCCGGGGCTCAGTCGCCGGTGGCCAGGGGCCGCTGAGGGTCGGTGATCCACTCGCTCCAGGACCCGGCATACAGCGGCGCCAGCGGGTAACCGGCCAGGCACAGGGCGAACAGGTTATGGCACGCCGTCACCCCGGACCCGCAATAGGCTACCAGTGATTCCACCGGTCGCCCGGCCAACGTCGCGGCGAAGCGCTCCTTGAGTGCCTGCGGGGGCAGGAAGCGACCGTCGGCCCCGAGGTTGTCGGTGAACGCCGCGCACTGGGCACCAGGAATGTGCCCCGCTACCGGATCGATAGGTTCAAGGTCACCGCGGAAACGCGGCAACGCCCGGGCGTCGAGCAACGTCAGCTCGGCCTGGCCCAGGCGTTCCTGCAACTGGCGGGCGGTAACCAGCAGGCTGGCGTCCGGCTTGCCATGCAAATGGCCGACGGTGTTGCCCGGCGCGTCGAGGCTCAGCGGCAAGCCGGCAGCGTGCCAGGCCTTCAGGCCGCCATCGAGAATAGCGACCCCGTCACGCTTGCCCAGCCAAGCCAGCAACCACCAGGCGCGCGCGGCGAAAGCGCCGGGGCCGTCGTCGTACAGCACTACGGTGCTATCGGCATTGATACCCCAATGCTGGAAACGCTCCAGCAGCCGCCCCGGTTCGGGAAGCGGATGGCGCCCGGTCACCCCCTTGACCACCCGGCCACTGAGGTCACGTTCCAGGTCCGCGAAATGAGCGCCGGCAATATGCCCTTCGGCATAGCTGCGCTGCCCGTAGTCGGGGTCCTCAAGGGCAAAACGACAATCCAGTACCACCAGCGAAGGTTGCTCGAGTTGCGCAGCCAGTTGCTGGGGGGTGATCAATTGCGCGATGGGCATGACTGCCTCCCTGGAATCAAGAACGAAAACACGTGTTGGCTGGCAGCTTAGTCCGGCTGCTCCAGCGCCTGGTTCAGTGATACATGAAATTCGCTGCACAGGGCATCCACGGCCGCCTGATAAGGCGGTGCCACGTACCCCAGCTCCAGCACCAGCACTTGATAAATGCCACGACGGACGGCGTCTTCACTCAAATGGCTGGCGTTTTCCCGCGTGGTGCAGAGAAATCGTACCCACGAGGTGAGGATGATCCAGGCGTTGAGGGTAACCGCCTCGACCTGGGCCTCGCTCATCCGCAGAATACCTGCCTCCACGAAGCCCTTGTATATCAGTTGCCCCTGAACCAGGCAGCGTTGGGAAAACCGCCGATAGCGTTCGGCGAGCACCGGGTCACTGTCCAGCAGGTGCTCCAGGTCTCGATGCAGGAAGCGGTAGTGCCACATCGCCGCAAGCACAGCCCGCAAGTAGAAGCCTTTGTCTTCAACGGTCGCCACGCGCCCGGCGGGCGGGCGCAGGAAGCTATCCACCAGGGCTTGGTATTGGTCGAACAACGCGCTGATGATTTCCTGCTTGTTGGCGAAATGGTAGTAGAGGTTGCCGGGCGAGATCTCCATGTGCGCGGCAATGTGGTTGGTGCTGACACTGCGCTCGCCCTGCTGGTTGAACAATTCCAGACTGTGCTGAACGATGCGCTCACGGGTTTTGAGGCGTACAGCCATGTGGGTTCCTGACCAGGATCTTGGGGGATGGCAACAGTGTAACAGCAGCCGTTTTTAGAGTATAAACTCTAAAATATCATCACTCCGGAGCGAGCCATGTCGGCCCCACTGCTGGAACAGCCTGATGCCTTCGCCCTGCTTGAGCCACTGCTGCAGGCTCAGCGCCAGGCCTTCGCCGCCAACCCGATGCCCCCGGCAGCCCAACGCCGGCAATGGCTGAAAAGCCTGCGCGGGATGCTGGTCAGTGAACAGCAGGCGTTGATCGAGGCACTGCGCAGCGATTTCGGCAACCGCAGCGCCGACGAGACGCTGCTGGCCGAACTGCTCCCCAGCCTGCAGGGCATCCAGTACGCCAGCCGCCACCTCAAGGGCTGGATGAAAGCTTCGCGGCGCACGGTCGGGCCGGCGTTTCAACCGGCTTCGGCCAAGGTGGTCTACCAGCCACTGGGCGTGGTAGGCGTCATCGTACCGTGGAACTACCCACTGTTTCTGGCCGTGGGACCGCTGGTGGGCGCGCTGGCGGCCGGCAACCGGGTGATGCTCAAACTGAGCGAAGCCACCCCTGCCACCGGCATCCTGCTCAAGCGCCTGCTGGAGCGCGTGTTCCCCACCGACCACGTGTGCGTCGTCCTGGGCGAGGCCGACGTGGGCATTGCCTTCTCGCGCCTGGCGTTCGACCACCTGTTGTTCACCGGGGCCACCAGCATCGGGCGGCAGGTGATGCGCGCCGCCGCCGACAATCTCACCCCGGTTACCCTGGAGCTGGGTGGCAAGTCGCCGGCCATCGTCAGCCAGGACGTGCCGCTCAAGCACGCCGCCGAACGTATCGCTTTCGGCAAGACCCTCAACGCCGGGCAAACCTGCGTTGCCCCCGACTATGTGCTGGTCCCGCGGCAACGCATGGAGGCGTTCGTGGAAGCCTATCGCAAGGCCGTGCTGGCCTTTTACCCGAAGGTGCAGGGTAACCCCGATTACACCTCCATCATCAATGACCGCCAGCTGGCCCGCCTCAACCGCCATGTGGAGGACGCCCGGGCCAAAGGTGCCCGCGTCGTCGACCTGTACCCGCCACGCGAAAACGCCGGGCGCTGCCTGGCGCCCCAGGTGCTGCTGGGCGTCAACGACCAGATGACGGTCATGCAGGACGAAATCTTCGGGCCACTGCTACCCATTGTCCCGTATGACCAGCTCGATGAGGCCCTGGCTTATGTCAATGCCCGCCCGCGCCCGCTGGCGCTGTACTATTTCGGCTACGACAAGGGCGAGCAGGGCAAGGTGCTGCAGCACACGCATTCCGGCGGGGTATGCCTGAACGATACCTTGCTGCAGGTGGCCCAGGAGGATCTGCCCTTTGGCGGCGTGGGGCCGTCAGGCATGGGACACTACCATGGCCACGAAGGCTTCCTGACGTTCAGCAAGGCCAAGGCGGTGCTCGCCAAGCGGCGCTTCAACGCCGCCAGGCTCATATACCCGCCATATGGGAAAGCGCTGCAACGGCTGGTCTACCGGCTGTTCATTCGCTAGGCCCGCGGTTGTGCCGGGTACCGGGCACGCCAGCGCCTGCCGGGGAAGCTAGCAATCAGGTTCGCGTAAAGGTGTCTATAGTCCCTTATACCCTGAACACCGACTTGGCCGACCGGGATTGCTGCGATACCATCCCAGTCCCCAACGGATTCCCGCCAGGACGACGCGATGAACCGAGTGTTGTACCCAGGTACCTTCGACCCCATCACCAAGGGTCACGGCGATCTGGTCGAACGCGCCTCGCGCCTGTTCGACCACGTGGTCATTGCGGTGGCTGCCAGCCCCAAGAAAAACCCGCTGTTCCCTCTGGAACAACGGGTCGAACTGGCGCGCGAGGTCACCAAGCATCTGCCCAACGTCGAGGTGGTCGGCTTTTCCACGCTGCTGGCGCATTTCGCCAAGGAGCAGGGAGCCAATGTATTGCTGCGTGGCCTGCGCGCCGTCTCGGACTTCGAATACGAGTTCCAGCTGGCCAACATGAACCGCCAACTGGCCCCGGACGTGGAGAGCCTGTTCCTCACCCCATCGGAGCGCTATTCGTTCATTTCCTCGACGCTGGTCAGGGAAATAGCGGCCCTGGGCGGCGATATCACCAAGTTCGTGCACCCTGCGGTCGCCGAAGCCCTGACCCAGCGCTTCAAGAAGTAAACCGCCGGCCGCCCCCATAAGCGTGCACTGCGCGCGCTTATGCGGCACAATTGCGCACATTAGTGTTCATATGCCCGGGCCAAGGCCCCGGCCGGAGTACCCATGTCCCTGATCATCACCGACGATTGCATCAACTGCGACGTCTGCGAACCCGAGTGCCCGAATGCCGCCATTTCCCAGGGCGAAGAGATCTACGTGATCGACCCGAACCTGTGCACCCAATGTGTCGGCCACTACGACGAACCCCAGTGCCAGCAAGTGTGCCCGGTCGACTGCATCCCGCTGGATGAAGCGCACCCGGAAACCGAAGAGCAGCTGATGGACAAGTATCGCCGGATCACCGGCAAGGCCTGATTCCCAGATTCGGGCAACGCCGGTAAGCGGAATTTCAGACAAGGCAGGAAGCGATGTCGAAACCCTATTCATTACTGTTCAGCGCCCTGCTGCTGTGCTGTGCCACCCTGGCCCAGGCACAACCTCTGCCGACCGCCGCGGCCATCGCCAGCCCTCACGCCCAAGCCACCGCCGCCGGCCAGAAGGTACTCTCGGAAGGTGGCAATGCCTTCGACGCCGCCATCGCCATCAGTGCTGCCCTGGCCGTGGTAGAGCCCTATGCCTCGGGCCTGGGCGGCGGCGGTTATTTCCTGCTGCGCCAGGCCGGCACACCGGTCAGCTACCGTTTCATCGATGCCCGCGAAAAGGCCCCCATGGCCGCCCGGGGCGACATGTACCTGCGCGACGGCAAGGAAGTACCCGGTCTGTCGACCACGGGCGCCCTTGCCAGCGGCATCCCTGGCCTGCCGGCCGCGCTGGTAGAGTTGGCGGCGCATTACGGCGCCCTGCCGCTGAAGGACTCCCTGGCCCCGGCCATCCGCCTGGCCAACAAGGGCTTTGCCGTCGACCGCGTTTATCGCGCCTGGGCCACGGCCCGTCTGGCGGCCATGCGCGACGACCCGGAAACTGCCCGCCTGTTCCTGCGCAACGGCGAAGTGCCGGACATTGGCGAGGTGCTGCGCCAGCCAGAATTAGCGCAAACCCTGACGCTGATCGCGGAAAAAGGCCACGACGGCTACTACAAAGGCGCCACGGCCCAGGCACTGGTCAAGGCCGTGCAGGCCGGCGGCGGCATCTGGACCCTCAAGGACCTGGCCGACTATCAGGTGGCCACCCGCGCACCGTTGCGCTTCGCCCTGGCCGACCAGCGTGAGCTGATCACCACCCCGCCGCCTTCGGCTGGCGGCGTTGCGCTGGCGCAGTCGTTGGCCATGCTGCAGCAACTGCCTTGGCAACAGGCCGAACCGGTGCAACGGGTGCATTACGTGGTGGAAGTACTGCGCCGCGCCTACCGCGACCGCAGCCAACTGGGTGACCCGGACTTCGTCAACAACCCGATCAAGGCGCTGTTGGCACCCGACTACCTGAAAACCCTGGGCGCCGGTATCGACCCACGGCAGGCCACGCCCAGCGCCGCGCTGCCCCCGGCACCGGCCTCACATGAAGGCGAGCACACCACTCACTTCACCGTCCTCGACAACCAGGGTAACGCCGTGGCGGCCACGCTATCGGTGAACCTGCCATTTGGTTCCGCCTTCACTGCCGCCGGCACCGGGGTGGTGCTGAATGATGAAATGGACGATTTCGCGGCCGACCCCCATGGCAGCAATGCTTATGGACTGGCCGGCAGCCAGGCTAACGCCGTGGCGCCCGGCAAGCGCCCGCTGTCGAGCATGAGCCCCAGCTTCATCGAAAGCCCTACGCAATTCGCATCATTTGGCACGCCCGGTGGCAGCCGCATTCCCAGCATGGTGCTGTTGTCGATGCTGCAATACCTGGATGGCCAGCCTGTGCCCACCTGGCCCGCAGTGCCGCGCTACCACCACCAGTACCTGCCCGACGTGGTGGAGTATGAACCGGGCGCGTTCACCGCACCGCAGTTGGCCGAACTCAAGGCTCGCGGCTACAGCCTGAAGGAAACCGGCCGGGCCTATGGCAACCAGCAAGTGCTGCTCTGGCACAAGGACGACGGCCAGGTGGAGGCCGCCAGCGACCCCCGCGGGGTCGGGGTCTCGGAAGTGATGCCGCGCCAGTAGGGCGTTACTCGCGCTTGCCGTAGCCGTCGCCGGTGCAACCCAGGCAGCGCACGAACGCTGCCTTGCCCGGGTCGACCACCAGCGCCTTGCCGGCGTCCTTGACGTTGCCACCCAGCGCAGTGAATGGCAGGGACACCACGAAGACCACTGCGCCGACCGCCGTGGCGGCTACCAGAAACGGCCGGGCGATCACCAGGTCGGCGATCATCGAATACGCCGGTGGGCTCTGCACCTGGTACACGGGGTCTCCGCTGCCACTGGCGATCTGCTCGTCGTCCGCCAGGCTGGGCATGGCCTGCAAGCCTAGGCAAAGCGTCAGGAACAGAGCGAGGGTGCGGAAGCAATTCATGGCGCAAGTCCTTTCACGGGCGGTTGATGGGTGCTGAGACGAACACCTGTCGTTGGCGGCGCACCCCGGTTGGCTATTAACTATATCAGGCGGCGCGCCCTTGTCAGGCACGAGCCGTAACCACTTACTTCTGGCAACGCGGGCAATACACACTGGCACGCTGGCCCAGCTTAACCTCGCGCAGGGTGCTGCCGCACACCTTGCACATTTGGCCCCCACGCCCGTACACGAACAGCTCCTGCTGGAAGTACCCTGGCTGGCCATCGCCGCCGATGAAATCACGCAACGTGGTGCCGCCGCGCTCGATGGCCATGGCCAGAATGCGCTTGATCTCGATGGCCAGCTTCAGGTAACGGGCACGGGAAATGCCCCCTGCCTCGCGGCGCGGGTCGATGCCCGCGGCGAATAGCGCTTCGGTGGCATAGATGTTACCCACCCCCACCACCACGGCGTTGTCCATGATGAACGGCTTCACCGCCATGCTCTTGCCCCGCGACAGCTGAAATAGGCGCTCACCGTCGAACAGCGCCGTCAGGGGTTCAGGGCCCAGGCGCAGCAGTAGCTCATGGTTGAGGGGGTCCAGGCTCCAGAGCATGGCGCCGAAACGTCTTGGGTCGGTATAGCGCAAGGCCAGGCCCGAATCCAGTTCGATGTCCACGTGCTCGTGCTTGAGCGCTGGCAGGCCCGCTTCCACCAGGCGCAGGTTGCCGGACATGCCCAAATGGCTGATCAGCGTGCCCACCTCTGCGTTGATCAGCAGGTACTTGGCCCGCCGCTCCACGCCGGTGATCAACTGGCCAGACAAGCGTGCGTCCAGGTCCTCGGGAATGGGCCAGCGCAGGCGCCGGTCACGCACGATCACACGGCTGACCCGCTGCCCTTCCAGGTGCGGCGCAATACCTCGGCGGGTGGTTTCGACTTCAGGCAATTCAGGCATGGATGACTCAACGCTGGGAAATGGACGGCCTCAGCGGGCGCCCAGTTCGCGGATGGATTCCTTCAGGTTCTCGAAGTCGTAGTCCGACAGCCCCACGTAATCGAGCACCAGATGGCTGATGGTATTCCACTCGTGGTCTTCGCCCTGGTTGCCCAGCACCCGGTAGGACGAGCAGATGTGTTCGGCCATCTTCAGGATCGCCAGCAGGTTTTTCAACTGGCTGTTGCGGTTCGAATCATCGCTGAAGATCGCCAGGGCATTGTGGTGGTTGGCGATGGCGTTGCCCAGGTGCTCGGGCAGGCGCCAGGACTTGGCGGTGTAGTAGCCCACCACCGAATGGTTGGTGTTGTAGGCCTGGTTCTCGGTGTCGACGATGCGCGACTCGGGGCCGGCATTGGCATAGGCCTGCTCCAGGGTACTCATGTAGTCAGGGAAGCGCTTGAGCATCAGCGGAATGCCGCAGTCATGGAACAGGCCGAGAGCATAGGCCTCGTCCACGGCCTGGGAGCCGATGCGCTTGGCCAGGGTCAGGCACGTCATGGCTACGTCCTGGGCAGTGTCCCAGAAACGGTTTAGGGTGACGATGGTCTCGTCGCTCATCTCGCCCTTGATCGACTGAGCGTTGATCAGGTTGATGATCGAGCGGCTGCCCAGCAGGTTCACCGCGCGCTGGATGGAGGCGATCTTGTTGGTCAGGCCGTAGTACGGTGAATTGACGATCTTGAGCAACGCCCCCGACAGACCGGGGTCCTGCGCTATCAGACGAGCGATCACTTCCAGGTCCGGGTCGGGCATGTACTGCTCCATCTGCAGGTCGACCATGATCTGCGGTTGAGGCGGCACACTGATCCCCTGCAAGGCTTGCTGGATCTGCTCTTCGGATAACTCTTGGGACATAAGTACTTACTCTGGGCTGAGGCGCGATTTTAACCCGTACGAGGCCTTGCGCCCACAAGCGCTAGCCATTTCTTCACGGTTGGCGGTCCACCTGAAAGGACCGCCGATCCTCACCCGGGCCATCGGCCAGCGTTCCACGCTATACTCCCGCTCTTTTTTCCCCGGAGCGACTTCATGTCCCTGCCCAGCCTTCGCCTCAAAGCCAATGCCGACCGCCGCCTGCGCGCCGGTCACCTGTGGGTCTACAGCAACGAGATCGACGTAGCCGCCACGCCATTGCATGGTTTCAAGGCCGGCGACCAGGCCGTGCTGGAAGCCGCCGGTGGCAAGCCGTTGGGCATCGTCGCCATGAGCCCCAACAACCTGATCTGCGCCCGCCTGCTGTCGCGCGACGCCAAGTTGCCGCTGGACAAATCGCTGCTGGTACACCGCCTCAACGTCTGCCTGTCCCTGCGCGAGCGCCTGTTCGACAAGCCATTCTACCGCCTGGTCTACGGCGATTCCGACCTGCTGCCAGGCCTGGTGGTCGACCGTTTCGGCGATATCCTGGTCGTGCAGCTGGCGTCGGCCACCATGGAACAGCACAAGGCCGACGTCATGGCCGCGCTGATCCAGGTCATCAAGCCCAGCGGCATCCTGTTCAAGAACGACTCGGCCGCCCGTGATGCCGAAGGCCTGGAACGCTACGTGGAAACCGCCTTCGGCGTGGTCCCGGAGTGGGTCGACCTGGAAGAGAACGGCGTGAAATTCCAGGCCCCGGTCATGGAAGGCCAGAAAACCGGCTGGTTCTACGACCACCGCATGAACCGCGCCCGCCTGGCCCCTTACGTCAAGGGCAAGCGCGTGCTGGACCTGTTCAGCTACATCGGTGGCTGGGGCGTGCAGGCTGGTGCCTTCGGCGCCAGCGAAGTGTTCTGCGTCGACGCTTCGGGCTTCGCCCTGGACGGTGTCGAGCGCAACGCCGCCCTGAACGGTTTCGCCGAGAAAGTCACCTGCGTCGAGGGCGACGTGTTCGAAGCCCTGAAGCAACTCAAGGCCTCGGAAGAGCGCTTCGACGTGATCGTCGCCGACCCGCCCGCCTTCATCAAGCGCAAGAAAGACCTGAAAAACGGCGAAGGCGCCTACCGCCGCCTGAACGAGCAAGCCATGCGCCTGCTGAGCAAGGACGGCATCCTGGTCAGCGCTTCGTGCTCCATGCACTTGCCCGAGGACGACCTGCAGAACATCCTGCTGACCAGCGCCCGCCACCTGGACCGCAACATCCAGCTGCTGGAACGCGGCGGCCAGGGCCCGGACCACCCGGTGCACCCAGCTATCCCGGAGACGCGCTACATCAAGAGCATCACATGCCGGTTGTTGCCGAATAGCTAAAGCAAGTCCCAGACCTGTAACCGCTGCCGCCGTGTGTTGCTGGCCCCCATGCCTCGTTGGAGATATCCAGTGTGCAAACGGGCCTGTACAGCCTGCGGTAGCGGCTACGATAACTCCTACAAAAATTTAGGAAATTTCGCTAACTAGCCGCTATCGCCTACAATCGCGCAACACAGTAGCCTTGATCCAAAAAGGCTCATCTCATGCCCGCCCTACCAAAACGCTCCATCATCACCCTGCTCCTGGCCATGGTGCTGCTCGGCGTTTTTCCCCTCGACGTCATCCTTCCCTCCTTTCCCGCCTTGTCCGAGCATTTCGCTACACCCTCAAGCGAAATAGCCCTCTCCATCAGCCTGTTCGCCCTGGGTGTCGCCATCTCGCAGTTCTTCCTTGGCCCGCTTTCCGACCGAATCGGCCGCAAGGGCCTGCTGGTGATGGGGCTGGCTGTTTCCATCCTCGGCGCTATCGGCTGCGCCAATGCCACGCAGTTCATGACCTTCATGCTCTTCCGCACCCTGCAAGCCATCGGCTGCGGCTGCTTCGTGCTGCTCAACGCCCTGGTCCAAGATCTGTTCGCCGGCACCGAACGGGACCGTACCCGCATCTTGGTCACCAGCGCCAGCGGCGTATTCATCTCCACCTCACCGCTGGTTGGTGCCCTGCTGCAGCACCTGGCCGGCTGGCAGGCAAGCTTCTACCTATTCTCCCTGATCGCGCTGATGGTACTGATTCAAGCCATCCGCATCCTGCCGCCCACCTGCGGCGCCAATCGCCAGGCCAAAGGCTTGATCAGTGCCTACCTTGAACTGCTGCTCAATCCTGCCTTCATGGGTTTCTCGCTGATCGTGGCCATCGCCTTCACCTGCCACTTCGCCTTTATCGCCATCTCGCCGCTGATCTTCCTCGACCACTTCCAGCTCAGCCAACTGCAATTCGGGCTGACCCTGCTCAGTTACGGCGCCGCCTACGTGCTGGGTGGCCTCATCGCCAGCCGCATGAGCCGCAGCGTCAGCTACCGTCAACAACTATGCGCAGGCCTTGCCCTGATTGGGCTGGCGGGCATGACAATGCTGGCATTGACTTTGCTCACCGAGCGCAGCGTGACGACCGTCTTGCTGCCCATGATGATTTGCACCGCCGGCACCACCATCACCCGCCCTGCCGCCACTTCCCGAGCGATGGAGTGTGTGCCAGGGAGCGCCGGTGGCTCGGCTTCAGTACTGAATACGCTGGTGTTGGTGGCGGGCGGGGTGGGGAGTGCGGCGATCAGTGTGGTGGCGGAGGATTTCGAGCGAGTGTTGGGGACGGCTTTCATGCTGTTGAGCATGGCAGGGCTGGCAGTGACTGCCCGGCTCTGTAAAGCAGCGTAACCGTTTGCCCTGCAGAAAACCGCCACGACCAGAAGCATCTCAAGGGCCGTGGCTTGGGAATAATTCGAAAGCCGCTGCCGCAGGCTGCGGCTACAGTCGGGACCACCACCTAGGTCACAACTGCAAAACCACCGAAGCAATCCCGAAATACACCAACACCCCCGCCGCATCGGCAATCGAGGTAATCAACGGCCCGCTGGCCACGGCCGGGTCCATGTTCAGGCGGCTGAACAGGAAAGGCAGGCTCATGCCGATGACGCTGCCCACCAGCACGATCACCAGCATGCTGCTGGCAACCACGAAAGAGATGTCCCAGCCGCCACGCACTGCGCCCAGCAAGGCCACGGCCACGGCCATGGTCACACCCAGGGCCAGGGCCACGGAGCATTCGCGCCAGAGCAGGCGCAGCCAGTCTTTCATCACCACATCACCCGTGGCCAGGGCGCGCACCATCAGGGTGGCCGATTGGGCGCCGGCGTTCCCGCCGCTATCCACCAGCAGGGGCAGGAAAAACACCAGTACGATGTTGGCGGCGATCACGTCTTCAAAGGCAGCGATGCCGGCGCCGGAGAACAGGTTGCCGAACACCAGCAATACCAGCCACAGCACGCGCTTGCGGTACAGCAGGCCGATAGTGGCGGTGCTGAGGTTGCCCAGGGGCGTGGATATCAGCGCGCCTTTGTGGAAGGCCTCGGTGGCTTCCACCGCGGCCTCCGTTTCGAGGCGGCTGAGGACGTCGGCGCGCTTGTCTTCGGGCAGCGCCTGCAGGTGGGCCGCGATGTCGGCGGCGGACAGGTGGGCCAGGGATGCATCGTGTTGCGCAAGGTCGAAGGTAGTCATTGAGTCTCTCCAGGCGGCGCAGGGCTGCCTGGCGAGCGGACGCGTCAGCTCACAGGCAGGCCCGCCGCCGCTGCGGTCGGTGCCAGGATCGGGTTCTCGAAGGAACTTGAACTGGGGTGGTCCATTGGGTGTTTTCTCGTCGGCCGCACATGCGGCGCAGGGATAGTAGCCAGCGTGCAGCGGCAAAAATAGCCGCTGACGCAAATTCAGAAATGTCCTACAAGCCCGCCCCTGATCGGTCTCGGCATTCCATCCCGCCGCCAGCGGTGTAGAATCGGCCTATTCATCGCCAATCATCCCCCGGCGGGTTTATGAGCTCCGGTCGAGCGCGCAGCGATCCTGTGGCGTCACCGACCTCATCCGCAACGGCAGCTACCTGTCGCCGCTGCAAAGGACAAGAGAAGCTCACTCCCTTACTGATACCTGATTAGCCGCCCGGAGTGTTCCATGCCTGACTATCGTTCGAAAACATCCACCCACGGCCGCAACATGGCCGGCGCCCGCGCCCTGTGGCGCGCCACGGGGATGAAGGATGCCGACTTCAAGAAGCCGATCATCGCCATCGCCAACTCGTTCACCCAGTTCGTCCCGGGGCACGTGCACCTGAAGGACCTGGGCCAGCTGGTTGCCCGCGAGATCGAACGCGCCGGTGGCGTGGCGAAGGAATTCAACACCATCGCGGTCGACGACGGCATCGCCATGGGCCATGACGGCATGCTGTATTCCCTGCCGAGCCGCGAGATCATCGCCGACTCCGTGGAATACATGGTCAATGCCCACTGCGCCGACGCCATCGTGTGCATCTCCAACTGCGACAAGATCACCCCCGGGATGCTGATGGCCGCCTTGCGCCTGAACATCCCGGTGATCTTCGTGTCCGGCGGCCCGATGGAAGCCGGCAAGACCAAACTGGCCAGCCACGGCCTCGACCTGGTAGACGCCATGGTCATCGCCGCCGACTCCAGCGCTTCTGACGAGAAGGTCGCCGAGTACGAGCGCAGCGCCTGCCCTACCTGTGGTTCGTGCTCCGGCATGTTCACCGCCAACTCCATGAACTGCCTGACCGAGGCCCTGGGCCTGGCCCTGCCGGGCAACGGTTCCACCCTGGCCACCCACAGCGACCGCGAGCAGCTGTTCCTGCAGGCCGGCCGCACTATCGTCGAGCTGTGCCAGCGTTACTACGGCGAGAACGACGAGTCGGTACTGCCGCGCAACATCGCCAACTTCAAGGCGTTCGAAAACGCCATGATGCTGGACATCGCCATGGGCGGCTCGACCAACACCATCCTGCACTTGCTGGCCGCCGCCCAGGAAGCCGAGATCGACTTCGACCTGCGTGACATCGACCGCTTGTCGCGCAGCGTGCCGCAGCTGTGCAAGGTGGCGCCGAACATCCAGAAGTACCACATGGAAGACGTGCACCGTGCCGGCGGCATCTTCAGCATCCTCGGTTCGCTGGCCCGCGGTGGCCTGCTGCACACCGACCTGCCCACCGTGCACAGCCGCAGCATGGAAGAAGCCATCGCCAAGTGGGACATCACCCAGACCAGCGATGAAGCGGTGCACCACTTCTTCAAGGCAGGCCCGGCCGGCATCCCGACCCAGACCGCCTTCAGCCAGTCGACCCGCTGGGACACCCTGGACGACGACCGCGAGAACGGCTGCATCCGCAGTTTCGAGCACGCTTATTCGAAAGAAGGCGGCCTGGCCGTGCTGTACGGCAACATCGCCCTGGACGGCTGCGTGGTGAAAACCGCTGGCGTGGATGAGTCGATCCATGTGTTCGAAGGCAACGCCAAGATCTTCGAAAGCCAGGACAGCGCCGTGCGCGGCATTCTGGCCGACGAGGTGAAAGCCGGTGACATCGTCATCATCCGTTACGAAGGCCCGAAAGGCGGCCCGGGCATGCAGGAAATGCTGTACCCCACCTCGTACCTGAAGTCCAAGGGCCTGGGCAAAGCCTGTGCCCTGCTGACCGACGGCCGTTTCTCGGGGGTACCTCGGGCCTGTCCATCGGCCACGCCTCGCCGGAAGCCGCCGCGGGCGGTGCCATCGGCCTGGTGCAGGATGGCGACAAGGTGCTGATCGACATTCCGAACCGCTCGATCAACCTGTTGGTCAGCGACGAAGAACTGGCGGCCCGCCGCGTCGAGCAGGACAAGAAAGGCTGGAAGCCTGTTGAGGTGCGCCCACGCAAGGTGACCACCGCGCTGAAGGCCTACGCCCTGCTGGCAACCAGTGCCGACAAGGGCGCGGTGCGCAACAAGGCGCTGCTCGACGGGCTGTAAGCCTTAGCCCTCCGCCTTGTGGGACCGGGCGAAGCTCGGGAAGCAGACACCGCGTAATACCGGCCTGCCCGAGCTTCGCCCGGTCCCGCAAGGGATCGCGTGAAGCGAGGGTTACTGGATTTCCTCAGGCTTCACGATCACCCAGTTCTTGTCCGCCGTCACCGGCAACCCTTCCTTGGCCTGCGCTGCGGCGTTCTGGCTGATCATGCCATTGAGCTGGTCCATGTACTTGGCCTTGCGGTTCACCCACAGGTGCACGCCGCCCTTGGCCACGTCCACGCTGTGAAACAGCATGTAGCCGTCGCTCGACGGTGTGTCGCCCCCCACCAGCACCGGCTTCTTCCACTGATCGATATAGGTCAGGATCGCTGCCTGCTTGCCCGCCATCCAGGTGGCCGGGGTCCACAGGTACGGCGTCACTTCCAGGTCCATGTTCGCCTTGGGGTCATATTTGCCCGCTGCGATCTGCTTGCGCGCGGTGGTCAACTCGCCGGTCTTGGGGTCTTTGAGCAAGGTGGTCACGCCAATCACGTTCTGCGGCTTTACGTTGTAGCCGTACTTGGGGTCGGCAGCGATCATGCGCACCAGTTCCTCGGACGCCGCTGTGACCACGTACACGTCGATGCCGTTTTCCATCAGCTTGTTGTAAAGCTCGGCCTGGCCGGTGAAGACCTTGGGGGGCTCGACATCCATCTTCTTGACTACGTCGCCATCGAAGTACGTGGTCGGGATGGGTTTGCCTGACGCCATCATTTCATCCACGTAGCCCTTGAGTTCCTTGAGCGTGAAACCGGAAAACACCTGGGCCACCCAGGGGTAGCAGACCATGTCGTCGACTTCACACAGGCGGTAGTAGTAGCTGAACAGGCTCTCCTTGTGCTCGGCGGTGTCCTTGAAGGGAATCAACTTCAGTGAGGGGTCGAGCTTTTCCCGGGTCAGAATCCCCTTGTTTTCCAGGTAAGGCAGCAACGACTCTTCGACGTCGTAGCGGTAGCTGGTGTTGTCCATGTCGAATACCGCGTAATTGCCCTTGTTGGCGTTGGCGGCAATCATTGCGTCGAGCTGTTTGCCCTGTGCCGCGGGCCAGTGCTTGAGGTCGGTGGCGAAGACAGGGCTGGCCAGCGCCAGGCCAAGGGTGACGGCAAGCAGGTTGCGCAGTGGCTTCATCGGTGGTGCTCCCCAGTGAGATCCGATGGACCGTAGCAAATCCTCATGACAAACCCGGCGTGAACACGACCGCCAGGCACTGGATCACGCCATGGCGTTATCCATGAACGACAGTTCTTATTCCATAAACGACTATCTACATTCGATCTCGGTATAAATAGCAGAAAATTCAGAGTGTTAGAGTTTCGGGTTGGCCAGCGCCCATCAGAGGTGCATCAGCCTGGAAATCTTTCACCTGGAGCTTCAATGAACCTGCCCCTGCTACTCAACCTGCTGGTGTTCCTGGCCCTGCTGCTGGGCCTGGCGCAAACCGCCCGCACCTCGTTCACCCTGGCGAAAAAAGTGCTGATCGGCCTGGTATTGGGCGTGCTGTTCGGCAGCGCCCTGCATGCCATCTATGGCCAGGGCAGTCCCCTGCTCAAGACCACCATCACCTGGCTCGACCTGGTGGGCAACGGTTACGTGCAATTGCTGCAAATGATCGTCATGCCACTGATCTTCGCCTCGATCCTCGGTGCCGTGGCGCGGCTGCACAACGCCTCTTCCCTGGGCAAGATCAGTTTCCTGACCATTGGCGTGCTGCTGTTCACCACCCTGATCGCGGCGTTGATCGGCGTGGGCCTGACCAACCTGTTCGGCCTGACCGCCGAAGGCCTGGTCGCAGGCACCCAGGAAGCCGCGCGCATGCAGGCGATCCAGAACGACTACGTGGGCAAAGTCAGCGACCTGAGCATCCCGCAGTTGCTGTTGTCGTTCGTGCCCCAGAACCCGGTGGCCGACCTCGCGCGGGCCAAGCCCACGTCGATCATCAGCGTGGTGATCTTCGCGGCATTCCTGGGCGTCGCGGCGCTGCAGTTGCTCAAGGATGACGCCGACAAAGGCGCTCGCGTGGTCACGGCCATCGAAACCCTGCAGGCCTGGGTCACCCGCCTGGTGCGCCTGGTGATGAAGCTGACGCCCTATGGCGTGCTGGCGCTGATGGCCAAGGTGGTTGCCAGCTCCAACCTGCAGGACATCATCAAGCTGGGCAGCTTTGTGCTGGTGTCGTATATCGGCCTGACGCTGATGTTCATGGTTCACGGTCTGCTGCTAAGCATCGCCGGGGTCAACCCCCTGCGGTTCTTCCGCAAAGTGTGGCCGGTGCTGACGTTCGCGTTCACCAGCCGCTCCAGCGCGGCTTCGATCCCGTTGAGCATCGAAGCGCAGACCTTGCGCCTGGGCATCCCGCAATCGATCGCCAGCTTTGCTGCATCGTTTGGCGCCACCATCGGCCAGAACGGTTGCGCGGGCCTGTACCCGGCGATGCTGGCGGTGATGGTCGCGCCCACCGTGGGCATCAACCCGCTGGACCCGCTGTGGATCGCCACCCTGGTCGCCATCGTGACCCTGAGTTCGGCCGGCGTGGCGGGCGTGGGCGGGGGCGCGACCTTCGCCGCGCTGATCGTGCTGCCGGCCATGGGCTTGCCGGTATCACTGGTGGCGTTGCTGATTTCGGTAGAACCGCTGATCGACATGGGCCGCACGGCGTTGAACGTCAGTGGTTCGATGACCGCTGGCACCATTGCCAGCCAGGTGCTCAAGCAGACCGACCGTGCCGTGCTGGACAGCGACGAACACGCCGAGCTCGCTCACCGCTGAACAACTGGCCGCGCCACGAACGCCGACGCGGCCAGGTCCGCTGCCACGAGGTGTGTGGCTTGCACCGCGTCAGGGGCTCAGCGGCGGTCCCAGACTTCGAAGGCGTAGGCCGGGGCGTCGCCCACGGCAGGGTTTTCGGTGTTGGACGCCAGCAGCCACTGGCTCTGGTCATATTCAGGGAAGAACGCATCGCCTTCGGGGCGCGCGGCCACGCGGGTCAGGTACAGGCGGTCGGCCTGTTCAAGGCCCAGGGCATACAACTGCGCCCCCCCGATCAACATCAGTTCCTGCGCACCGTTGGCCTGGGCCCATGCCTCGGCGCGCTCGATGGCGGCCTGCAGCGACGGGTACACCTCGGCGCCTTCCAGCACCAGCCCGGCCTGGCGGCTGACCACGATGTTCAGGCGCCCCGGCAGCGGCCTGCCGAGCGAATCCCAGGTCTTGCGGCCCATGATGATCGGCTTGCCCAGGGTGGTGGCCTTGAAGTATTTGAAATCACCCGGCAGGTGCCAGGGCATGGTGTTGTCTATGCCGATGACGCGGTTCTCGGCGAGCGCCGCGATCAGGCTGAGGGGGAGTGTGTTTTTCATGCCGCGAGGATAGCAGAGCCCAGGGCCTGGCTGGGTTATGCTCTTGGCTGGTTCGATCAATGGATGGTGGCGTGACAGCACTGGACAGACTCTGGCTCACCGAAGCCATACGCCTGCGCGAAGAGCAGGCCGGCCCCCTGGACGACCAGGAAGCCAACCGCCGCGCCCGTCAGCAAGGTGGCGAGCTTGCGGCGCGGGTGGAACATCGCGCGCTGTGGCTGGCCGAGCGCGACGGCCTGCTGACGGCCCTGAAGCACTGGAAGCAGGGTGCGCGGCTGAGTGTCATGCTGCTGGCCGTGCTGGTCGTGGTCAGCGGCGCAGGGCTGGCGTTCGCCGCCCTGGGCAGCGGCCCGGTCAATGTGTTTTGGGCACTGGGCAGCCTGCTGGGCCTGAACTGGCTACTGCTATTGGGCTGGGCCAGCGGGTTGCTGCTGGCGGGCGAGCACAGCGCCAGCCTTGGCCGCTTGTGGATGTGGCTCAGTTCCCGCCTGGCGCGCGATGCCAACGCCGTGCACCTGGGCCCGGCACTCATTCTCCTGCTGCAACGCCGGCGCCTCAACCGCTGGGTGCTGGGTGCCCTGGTCAACGGCCTCTGGCTGCTGGCCCTGAGCAGTGCCCTGATGGTGCTGCTGCTGATGCTGGCCACACGGCGCTACGGCTTCGTCTGGGAAACCACTATCCTCAGCCCAGACACCTTCGTGGCGCTGACCCGTGGCTTGGGCACCCTGCCCGCCCTGCTCGGCTTCAACGTGCCGGACGTCGCCACCATTCGCGCCAGCGGCGACAGTGCGCTGGCCATCGACAGCGCCCGCCAGGCCTGGGCAGGCTGGCTGGTGGGGGTATTGCTGGTGTTCGGCATTGCGCCGCGGCTGCTGCTGGCAGTGGCGTGCTGGGCGCGGTGGCGCCTGGGCCGCGCTCACCTGGATCTGGACCTGACCCTGCCAGGCTACAGTGATTTGCGCGAACGGCTGATGCCCAGCAGCGAACGCCTGGGCGTCAACGACCAAGCCCCGGAACAGTTGCACCAGGCCACCGCCGCCCACGCCGGGGAACATACCGATGGCGCGCTGCTGGTCGGCCTTGAGCTGGATGAGCAGCAACCCTGGCCGCCCGCCCTGCCGGCCACTGTCGCCAATGCCGGTATCCTCGATAGCCGCGAATCCCGACGCCGCCTGCTGGACCAGCTTGCCCGCTACCCGGCCGCGCGCCTGGCGATTGCCTGCGACCCGCGTCGCTCACCTGACCGTGGCAGCCTGGGCCTGATTGCCGAACTGGCACGCAGCGCCGGGCGCACCCGGGTCTGGCTGTTGCCTGCGCCACCTGGACAGCAACTGGACGCCCACCGCCTGGCCGACTGGCATCACGCGCTGGATACCCTCGGCCTGCCCGTGGTGGAGCACGCGCCCCTGAACTGGTTGGAGACCGGCCATGACCAAGCCTCTTAAGCTGGCCGTGGTCGGCCACACCAATGTCGGCAAGACTTCACTGCTGCGCACCCTGACCCGCGACGCGGGCTTCGGCGAGGTCTCGCACCGCCCCAGCACTACCCGCCATGTGGAAGGTGCGCGGCTGTCGGTGGACGGCGAACCGCTGCTGGAGCTGTACGACACCCCCGGCCTGGAAGACGCCATCGCCCTGCTCGATTACCTGGAACGCCTGGAGCGCCCCGGTGAACGGCTGGACGGCCCGGCGCGCACCGAACGTTTTCTGCAGGGCAGCGAAGCGCGCCAGCGTTTCGAACAGGAGGCCAAGGTGCTGCGCCAGTTGTTGGGCAGCGACGCCGGCCTGTATGTGATCGACGCCCGTGAACCGGTACTGGCCAAGTACCGCGATGAACTGGAGGTGCTCAACGGTTGCGGCAAACCGTTGCTGCCGGTGCTCAACTTCGTCAGCAGTCCCGGCCACCGTGAAGACCAGTGGCGCGAGGCACTGGCACGCCTGGGGCTGCATGCACTGGTACGTTTCGATAGCGTGGCGCCGCCACAGGATGGCGAACAGCGCCTGTATGAAAGCCTGGCGCTGTTGCTGGAACACGCCCGGCCGGCCCTGCAACGCCTGATCGAAGACCAGCACAAACAGCGCCTCGCGCGTCAGCAGGCGGCCCTGCGCCTGATCGCCGAACTGCTGATCGACTGCGCCGCGTGCCGGCGCAGCGTAGCCGGTGAGCCACACGACGCCATTCAACAGCTGCGCGAAGCCGTGCGCCAGCGCGAGCAGAAGTGCGTGCAGGCGCTGCTCAAGCGCTATGCGTTCCGCCTGGAGGACGCTACCGCCAGCGACTTGCCGCTACTGGACGGACGCTGGGGCGATGACCTGTTCAACCCGGAAACCCTCAAGCAACTGGGGGTCAAGGTGGGTGGCGGCATAGCGGCCGGCGCGGCCGCGGGGGCCGGGGTGGACTTGCTGGCAGGCGGCATCACCCTGGGCCTGGCCGCCTTGGCGGGTGCCATCGCCGGTGGCTTGCTGCAGACCAGCCGTGGCTATGGCGGGCGGCTGCTGGGCAAGCTCAAAGGTCAGCGCGAGCTGACCGTGGACGATAACGTGCTGCGCCTGCTGGCCTTGCGCCAGCGCCAGTTGCTGCAAGCCCTGGACAGCCGCGGCCACGCCGCCATGGGCAGCATCGAATTGGCCACGCCACAGGACCAGGCCTGGCGCGAGGGCAAGCTGCCCGAGGCGCTGGGCAAGGCCCGCGCTCATCCACAATGGTCGTCTCTCAACCCACACCCACGCCTGAACCAGGCCGAGCGCCAGGAACAGCTCGAACGCCTGGCCGCTCAGCTGTAGCAGCGGTCCGGGCCATTCCGCGCCATGTCGGCGGTACGGAGGTAGGCCTGATGCTGCGCGGCGTTTGTGACGCGGCCAGGTCCGCTGCTACGGGCCATTGAGCAGCGCCGTGGCTTTGGTCGTGTTCGAAGGCGTCGGCCTCTTCAGCGGTCATTACGCCCCCCTGATACTCCAGGGTACAGTGGTAATGCTGCCCAGCCGGGCCACCATGTAGAACGCCTTCAGCTCGGCACTGAGCATCACCACCCTCTTACTTGCGTAACAGCCTCAAACCGTTGAAAACCACCAGCAGACTGACGCCCATATCGGCGAACACCGCCATCCACATCGTCGCCAGGCCCGCGAAGGTCATGGCCAGGAACACGGCCTTGATCACCAGGGCGAGCACGATGTTCTGCATCAGTATCGCGCGGGTCTGGCGCGAGAGCCTGACGAAGGCCGGTATTTTTCGCAAGTCGTCGTCCATCAGCGCCACGTCGGCGGTCTCGATCGCCGTGTCGCTCCCCGCCGCGGCCATGGCGAAGCCCAATTCGGCACGGGCCAGCGCCGGAGCATCGTTGATCCCGTCGCCCACCATGCCCACCCGGTGGCCCTGGGCATACAGCGCTTCGATGACCTGCAACTTGTCGGCAGGCAACAGATTGCCACGGGCCTCGTCGATGCCCACCTGCGCAGCGATGGCCTGGGCCGTGTGCGGGTTGTCGCCGGTCAGCATCACGGTCTTGATGCCCAGCGCATGCAACTGGGCGATGGCTTCGCGGCTGGTGTCGCGCAAGGTGTCGGCCACGGCGAAGAAGGCCAGCGGGCCGCTGGCGTCAAGCAACACCACCACGCTCTTGCCCTGGCGCTCAAGGGTGTCGAGCTGCGCTTCCAGCTTCGGCGAGCACAGGCCCAGCTCTTCCACCAGGCGATGGTTGCCCAGGTGGTAGACCTGGCCTTCGATGCAGCCGCGCACACCGCGGCCGGCCAGGGCCTGCAAGTCCAGCACGTCCAGCAGCGCCTCGCCTGCCTCCAGCGCCGGCCGGGCAATGGCCTGGGACACCGGGTGGTCGGAACGCGCGGCCAGGCTGGCGGCGATCTGCTCGGCACGCGTGACGAAGGCTGGGTCCAGGGGCACGAAATCAGTCTGCACCGGCTTGCCGTGGGTCAGGGTGCCGGTCTTGTCCAGCGCCAGGTAATCCAGGCGGTGGCCGCCCTCCAGGTGCACGCCGCCCTTGACCAGGATGCCTTTGCGCGCCGCCGAGGCCAGGCCGCTGACGATGGTCACCGGGGTCGAGATCACCAGCGCACAGGGGCACGCGACCACCAGCAGCACCAGCGCCCGGTAAACCCAGTCGAACCAACCGCCGCCCATGAACAAGGGCGGCAGCAGCGCCACGGCCAGCGCCAGGGCGAACACCGCCGGGGTGTAGTAGCGAGAAAAGCTGTCCACGAAGCGCTGGGTCGGTGCCCGGGCACCCTGGGCCTGTTCCACGGCGTGGATGATGCGCGCGAGGGTCGAATCGCTGGCGAGCGCAGTCACCCGGTATTCCAGGGCGCCCGCCTGGTTGATGGTACCGGCGAATACCTTGTCGCCTACGGCTTTCTCCACCGGCAGGCTTTCGCCGGTGATGGCTGCCTGATCGACGCTGGATTGCCCCGCCACCACTTCCCCATCCAGAGCGATACGCTCGCCGGGCCGCACCCGCACCACGGCGTGCAGCGCGATGTCCTTGGCGGGCAGTTCGGCCCATTGGCCGTCTACCTGCCGCACCGTGGCGCGCTCGGGGGTCAATTGCAGCAAGCTGCCGATGGCGTTGCGCGCGCGGCTCAGGGAGCGGGCTTCGATCAGTTCGGCCACCGTGAACAGGAACATGACCATGGCCGCCTCCGGCCACTGGCCGATCAACAAGGCGCCCGTCACGGCGATGCTCATCAGCGCATTGATGTTCAGGTTGCGGTTCTTCAGGGCAATCCAACCCTTCTTGTAGGTACCCAGGCCACCGCTGACGATGGCCAGCAATGCCAGGCCGGCAATGCCCCACTGCGGCACCAGGCCGCTGAAATGGGCAGCCTCGGCCGCCACCGCTGCCACGCTGGAAAGCGCCAGCGGCCACCAGGGCTTGTGCACGGTTACGCTGGCAGCACCGGGCCCCGCGCCGTCCAGCGGCTCGGCCTGCATGCCCAGCTCTGCGATAGCCGCGACGATCGCCTGGTCGTCGACCAAGGCATGGCGCACGCCCAACACCCGGTTGATCAGGTTGAACTCCAGTTCCTCGACCCCGGCCAATTTGCCCAGGCGGTTCTGGATCAATGTCTGCTCGGTGGGGCAGTCCATCTGCTCGATACGAAAACGGCTGAGCCGCGCGTCGATACTGGCCTTGCCGCCCAGCCGTACGGTGGCCGGCGCCGCACCGGCGCAGCAGCTGCCGTGGGCAGGGCTGCGTACCGAAGCATGGTCGTGGTGATGATCGTGGTCGTGCTTGTGGTCGTGCGTGGGCTGGCTCATTGGTCAGGTCCGTAGAAGTGCCTGTTGCCAAGTGAACACCCTGTAGCCACTATAGGGTCAAGCACCTTTGGAGGGCGCAGCATGAAAATCGGCGAATTGGCCAAGGCCACCGACTGCCAGGTCGAGACCATCCGCTACTACGAGCGCGAGCAACTATTGCCGCCCCCGGCTCGAACCGATGGCAACTATCGGCTGTATACCCAAGCCCATGCAGAGCGCCTGACCTTCATCCGCAACTGCCGTACCCTGGACATGACCCTCGACGAAATCCGCAGCCTGCTGACCCTGCGCGACAGCCCCCAGGCCCAGTGCGAAAGCGTCAATGCCCTGGTTGACGAGCATATCCACCATGTGCGCGCACGTATCGAGGGCCTGCAGGCGCTGCAGTCACAGCTGCTGGAGTTGCGCCAGCGTTGTGGCACGGCGGGCAGCAGCGACCAGTGCGGCATCCTGCAGCGCCTGGAAGTCAACGGCGCGGTCACGGCCCCGGAGGCCGAGCACTCCCACGTGGGCCGCAGCCACGGTCACTGAGGTGGCGGGTTGGCAACCGCCTCCAGCACCACTTCCACCCGACGGTTTTTCGCCCGGCCTTCGGCCGACTCGTTGCCCGCCAGGGGGTGGGTATCGCCGAACCCCACGGCACGCAAGCGCTGACCGTCGACACCATTGGCCTGCAGATAGCGCACCACGCTGGCAGCGCGGGCGCTGGACAGCTCCCAGTTGGATGGAAAGCGTGTGCTCTGGATCTTTTCGGCATCGGTATGGCCTTGTACCAGGATCGGTTGGCTGTTTTTTTCCAGTACCGGCAGCAACGGTTTCAGCGCAGTGATGCCCGCCGGGCTCAAGTCAGCCTGCCCCGACTCGAACAGCAGTTCGCTGCTCAGGCGAAAACTCACGGTCTTCTGCGAAATATCCACCTCGATATCCTTGCCCAGGGCGTCCAGGCCGAGGTTTTTCGCCATCTCGTCCGGGCCAGGTGGGGCCGGGGGTGCGGGTGGTGCTGGCGGGGGCGGCTCGGCGGCAGCGGCCGTGGCCACTACCGGTTTCACCACGGGCGGGCGGCCCAGCAGGGCAAGGCCGTGGGGCAACAGGCCCTGGCCCATGAACGGCAACGGCGCGGGTGGCGAAGGTGGCGCGGTGCTGTGCAGGCGGGTGGTGATGGCCAGCATCGCCATGGTCACCACCAGCAGCAGCGTCATCATGTCCAGGTAGGTCATCATCCAGCTGTCTTCGTCGCTCTCCAGGGCCAGACGCCCCAGCGCTTCCAGCGGCCGGCTCATGGCCCGACGCTCTCGCCCAGGCGTGGGGTGATGCGCAGTGGCTCGCGGATCTCATCGGCGTGTTGGGCGACGAACGTGCTCAAGGTTTCACGGATGAGTCCTGGGCTGCGCTTGTTGCACATCATTGATATGCCCTGGATCAGCATGTTCATCTGCAGCACCCGCTGCTCGGTCCGGCGCTCCAGCTTTACCGCCACCGGTTTGAGTACCAGGTTGGCCAGCAGCACACCGTACAGCGTGGTCATCAGGCCCACCGACATCTGGTGGCCGATGGTGACCATGTCGCCGTCGCCCAGTACGAACATCAGGTTCACCAGGCCCACCAGCGTGCCGAGCATGCCAAACGCCGGCGCATAGCTGGCCATGACCCGGAACAACTGCGCCTCGGCGCGCTCCTTGGCGCGCATGCGCACGATGCGCCATTGCAGCAGTTCGATGATCTCGGCCTCGGCGGTCTTGTCGATCACCAATTGCACACCCGAGCGCAGGAAGGGGTTGCGAGTATTTTCCAGGGCTTTCTCCACGGCGCGCAGATCGTCATCCAGCCATAGCCGGGCCATGGTCACAACCTGCTCGATGTCGTCGTGGGCGTGTGCCGGCTCCTTGCGCATTACCGTGGCGAACAACCCCAGCACCCGTCGCACTTCGCTGAGCGGGTAGCTGAGGCAAGTGGCGGCGAAGGTGCCGATCAGCACGATGCCGAGGCTGGGCAAATCGATGAACATCAGGGGGTGCTGCGCCGAGAACAACAGCAGCAAGGCCAGCAGGACCAGGCCAGAGAGCAGGCCGATCAGGGTCGAGGGATTCATCACAGGCTCCGGGAAGTGAACAGCGGCAGCGGGTTTTATAACGCGCGCGCGGGCGTTTCAAAGGCGCTAACACAGGGCTTTTCCCTATCGAAATCCGCTGACGGCCACGGGCGCGAAAAAAATCGGAGGCTTTTCTAAAGCTGACCAGGGTGTTGCCGATCTTCGCGGTTAAAAGGCCCGGGGCGCCACAGACCTGGGCCCCAGGCCACCACCAAGAAGGAAGTGCAGCATGTCCGTCATTAATACCAACATCACGTCCATGATCGCTCAGAAGAACCTGAGCTCGTCGGAAAGCTCCCTGAGCACCTCCATCGAGCGTCTGTCTTCGGGCCTGAAAATCAACAGCGCGTCCGACGACGCCGCCGGCGAAGCCATCGCCAACCGCATGAGCTCGCAGATCACCGGCCTGGACCAGGCCAGCAGCAACGCCAGCGACGGTATCTCCCTGGCGCAGACCACTGAAGGCGCGCTGGACGAAGTGAACGACAACTTGCAGCGTATCCGTGAGCTGTCGGTACAGGCCGCCAACGGCACCAACTCCCAGTCCGACCTGCAGTCCATCCAGGATGAAATCACCCAGCGCCTGGATGAAATCGACCGTATCTCCTCGCAAACCGCGTTCAACGGCGTCAGCGTTCTGGACTCTGACCAGACCATCACCATCCAGGTAGGCGCCAACGATGGCGAGACCATCGACATCAAGCTGAGCGAAATCAACAGCTCGACCCTGGGCCTGAGCGGCTTCAACGTCAACGGCTACGACGGTTCGGTGAGCGCGGCTTCGGTGGAAGACGAAGGCGGTGCATCCATGACTCTGTCCAGCACCAACGTCACCATCACCGACAAGTCGGGCAGCTCCATCAGCTACGGCAGCGGCAGCACTGGCGGCACCCTGGTGCAGGACGAAGATGGCGATTACTTCCTGCAGGTGGGCAGCGGTTCTACCGCCACCTACTACGCCGCCGACGTGACCGTGACCGGCAGCGGCTCCACCGCCACCGTATCGGTAAGCGTGGACACCGAAAACGAAGTGACCCAGAAGTCCACCAACACCCTGACCACCCTGGACTCGGCCCTGAATACCGTGGACTCCATGCGTTCGGACCTCGGTGCGGTGCAGAACCGGTTCGATTCGGCCATTTCCAACATTTCCACCACCGAAACCAACCTGACCTCGGCGCGCTCGGGTATCGAAGACGTGGACTACGCCACTGAAGTATCGGCCATGACCAGCGCCCAGATCCTGCAACAGGCAGGTACCTCGGTACTGGCGCAAGCCAACTCCACCCCACAGCAGATGCTGTCGCTGCTGCAGTAACCGCGGTAAGCGGAACAGGCCCCACCCGGGGCCTGTTCTTCACGCATCGCCGAGGGCCCAACCGCCCTACCCTAGCTTTTTCAACCGAATTCCATGGGGACCATCGAACCATGACGGCGCAACCCTTCAACTGGAATTTCCAAGGCCGGCTGGTCGCCCTCGACCAGGGTGCCGGCCTGGCCAGCCGCCCGGATTTCGCCGCCCTGATGGCCCTGGACGCCCTGAGCGTCATTATCTTCGACCCGGCCAGCCGCCTGCACGGGTCGCCCCTGGGCGAACACCCGCACGTGCAGATTTTCAACGGCATCACCCTGGGCGACGGCCGCCCGACGACCCTGCACGCCTGCCTGGACTCGCAGCTCAGCGGCACGCGCCCACCGCAACCGCTCGCCAGCCTGCCTGCGCCTTTGCAACGAGGGGCCCAGGTACTCGCGCGGCTGCCGATTCGCAGCACCAGGCTGGACGGTCTGCAAGGCCTCAAGAGCCTGGACTGGCTGGTGCTGGACGATCGTCACGACACCCTGGGCATCGTTCACCACGCCGGTGCGACCCTGGGCCAACTGCTGCTGGCCCAGGTCAGTGTGTCGATGCTTGCCCCCCAGGCCGAGCACTTCGAGTTCGGCCCGCTATGCCAGCGCCTGGCCGAACACGGCTTGCAGTTCTACCGCTTTCACGCCCCCAGCCACCTCAGCCAGTTCCCTGCCGAACTGGACCTGACCGCGCCACGGGCAACCCAGTTGCACAGTGTGCAGGCATTGTTCATTCCGACCCCCGAGCGCCTGGCGCAATTGCTACCGCAACGCCGCCTGAAACTGGCATTCGTCCTGGACACGGCCTACGGCCTGCACGACCTGGCCTACCGCCTGCTTGCAGGTGTCGACCAGGGCCAGGCTGCAGCCTACCTGCAAGCACGTCACTACCTGCCCGCCGCCAACCTCGCGGCCACCACCTTCACGCTTACCGCCGAGTACAGCCCAGCGCCGTGGTAAGTGCGCGCTGGCTCAGCCTTCCAACCGGGGTCCACCATGTCTCGCACCGCCAGAAAAACCTGGAGCAACAAGAACGAGGACGCGGCCAACGCCTACATCAACAGCGGCCGCCAGCTGCTTAGGCAACAGCGTACCGACGAAGCCATCGCCAGTTTTCGCCAGGCGCTGCCCTTGGCGCCGCGCAATGCCCGGCTGCACGCGGACCTGGGGCTGCTGCTGGCCAAACAGAAAAAAACCGCGGAGGCGCTGACACTGCTGGATCGCGCCCTGGAACTGGACCCCGACCAGGTTCAGGTACTGGTCAAGCTGGCCGAAATTCATAACCAACAGGATGACAGCACCCGCGCCGACGCACTGGTGCAGCGCGCGCTGCAATTGGCGCCGCGCAGCACATCGGCGCACTTGGTGCTGGGGGTTGTTCGCCACCATCAGGTGCGCCTGCCAGAGGCCTTGGCCTGCTACCGCCAGGCGTTGACCCTGCGCCTGGAAAAACCCATCAGTGTCACCCCCAGGGCGCCTCGCGATGACTTCAACAAACCGCAGGTTGAACAGCTGTTGTGGGATACCCTGGCCGCGCTCTGCCAGGCAGGCGTTCATGCCTTCGCCGCCTATGGCACGCTACTGGGCCTGACCCGCGAGGGCGGCCTGCTACCGTTCGACAAGGATATCGACTTCGGCCTGCCCCACTGTGAAATGGAGCGCGCGACCCATTGCCTGATTCGCCGCGGCTGGGTCGAACCAACCGGCGCGCACCGGCTTACCAACCCCAAGGCCTTCTACCACCCGGCGCACAAGATCTCCCTCGACCTGTCCGGCTTCGTGGTGGACCGCGAGGGCAATACTTGCACGGGGTTCTGGATCAAGGACGGCCTTCACGAATGGCACCGCCAGACCCGCTACCCAACCTTGCACCTGATCAAGGGACATACCCCCGACAACCGGCCGATATGGCAGCTGGAACAGGCCGACACTTGGCTGACCGCCGTGTACGGCGACTGGCGCACCCCGGACGCGTTCTTCGACACTGTGATCGCGGCAAAGAACCTGCAGGGTTTTTCGCTGCTGACCGAGTGCTACGCCGTCTCGCGGATTTATTCGCACATCGAGAGCGGACATCTGCACAAGGCCCGCGCCCTGGCCGACCACGCGCTGGCCCATCGCCCGGAGGATGAACTGCTGTTGGCCGCCCGGGCAGCCCTAGGCACGGTGCTGGCGCCATGAGCCGTATCGTTCTCACCTACGGAACCTTCGACCTGTTCCACGTGGGTCACCTCAACCTGCTGCGCAACTTGCGGGCACTGGGCGACCGGCTGATCGTCGGGGTATCCACCGATGAGTTCAACCTGAAAAAGGGCAAGCAGACGGTGATTCCCTTCGCCGACCGCCTGGACATCGTGCAATCGCTCAAGTGTGTGGACATGACCCTGGCCGAAACCGGCTGGGCGCAGAAGGCCGATGACATCCGCCGCCTGGGCGTCGCGGTGTTCGGCATGGGGGATGACTGGCGGGGCCACTTCGACACCCTCAGACCGCTGTGCGAAGTGGTGTACCTGCCGCGCACGCCGGGCATTTCCAGTTCAGCGCTCAAGCACTGCCTGGCACGGCCGGCGCCTGCGGCCTAATCGGCCAGGGCGTCGCGCAGGCGCGAGACAGCCTGGCTGTGCAACTGGCACACCCGCGACTCACTGACCCCGATCACGGCGCCAATTTCCTTGAAGTTGAGCTTTTCCTGGTAATACAGCGCAAGGAGCAAGCGTTCCCGCTCGGGCAATGCATCAAGGGCCTTGACGAACCGCTCGCGGTTGCGCTCCTGCAGCAATTCGACAAAAGGCGAGGCCCCGTAGCCGCTGCTGACCCCGCTGGCATCATCCTCGGCGATTTCCTCGATGGGCATCAATTGGCAGCCGTTGATGTCCAGCAGCAATTGCCGATACTGCTCCAGGGGCAAGTCCATGGCCTGGGCGATCTCCCGCTCTTCCGGCGGGCGGCCCAGTGCCTGTTCCAGGCGCCTTATCACGCCCTTCAGCGCGCGGGCGTTGCGGCGCACGCTGCGGGGGGCCCAGTCGCGGCTGCGCAGCTCGTCGATCATGGCCCCGCGGATGCGCTGCGAAGCGAAGGTGCCAAAGGTCGCACCCTGGGCAGTGTCGTAACGCGCCAACGCATCGAGCAGGCCGATGCTGCCGGCCTGTATCAGGTCATCGAGATCGACATTGGCCGGCACCCTGGTTTTCAACTCAAGCGCGTGTCGGCGTACCAGTGGCAGGTACTGTTCCAGCAACTCGCTTGATTTTAGTTTTCCCTGAGCTGTGTACATCCTGCAGGCCTGGTGTGATGAGGAAACCGAGGGCATGCCCGCCACGCGGGTCACGGCGTGGAGGGCGGGTCATGGGCGCGGGCATTATTACTGCTTAGCCTGGGTGGGTAAGGGCGGAATAGCCGTAGCCTTTAGTGGCTTTTCTGCCAATTGAACTAATTGTCGGCCACGCGGTCGCGGTGGCGTTCTGCCACGATCAGCAGCTCCACCCCCAGGAACTGGGCACAGGCCGCGCGCAAGTTTTCCACCCGGGCGCATTGCGCTACTGCCCCGCCATGCAACAACAAGAGGCGGCGCGGCCCACCCGCCTGCACCAGCGTGCGCACCAGCCGGTAAGCCCGTTGGCAGGCACCTGGGTCCGTGCTTAGCCACAGCCCCCAGCGGGGGTAGTGGCGCGCCATCTCAGGCACCCTGGGGCTGTCGGCTGCCAGCGCCAGCAACTGCCAGCGCGACGGCTCTGCGACCCATGCATGGCCGTCGGCCCGCCAGCGCCGCAGGGTTGCCCTGGCGTCGCCAAGCCCCGAGGCCGCGCCTACTACCACCAGCACCTGCTCGGGCGCGGTTGCCCGGGCGTGGCGCTCAGCCCAGCGACGCAGACCTTGGGCCTGGTCACTCATGTGCCAGGCGGGCCATGGCCGTGCGGGTGGTGAGCAGGTGCAGCAGGCTTTCCAGCAACACCAGCGGGCTACACGCGCGACGCTTGCCAGACAACTCCAGCAGTTGTTGACGCACAGCCTGGCCCCACTCGGCTTCGACCTGGTCCAGGTGGCAGGCGCACGCCGCCAGGGCAGTGGCCAGGAACAGACGCAGGTCGGCGTTCAACGGGCCATGCCGCTCACCCAGGATGTTCCAGGCCCGCAGCGTCAGTGCCGGCAGCGACTCGCACACCTGCACGCGGCTCAGGCTGTCGGCCTGTTCAGCGAGGTTGCCGTTGCCGTCGGCGAGCCAGTAACGCTGGCCCAGTATCTGGTCACTGTCGCAATGTCGCAGGGTGCCGAACCAGGCACGTACGGGTCGCTGCGGCTCGGTGGGCAAGCTGACGACCAGGTAGCCGAGCTCCAGCTTCACCCACCGCCCCCGCTGGCGCAGAGCACGGTAACCGTGGCTAGCGCTGCGCTCCGCCAACTGCGCCAGGGTCCAGGACTGACCGCCCTGCATCACCCGCTGCCCCCGCTGCGCATTGGCCAACCAGGTGGGGCCGGCCTCCAGCAAACGCTGCATCAGTTCGCGGCTGGGGCTGCCCGCCCACAGGTGGCGGCTGCCGCCCAGGGTTGCCGAGCTCCACTCCAGTCGCGGCTGAGTGCCGATAGGCAGTTGATGGGCCAGCCACGGGCGTATCTGCAGATTCCCTTCGGCGGTAAAGCTCAGCACCGGCATTTTCCAGGTCGCGCCGACGACGGGTCGCTCCGCGCCCCACAGAATCTGTCGGTTTGCCGCGTTGGGCACCGGCGTGTCCGCCAGCAGCCGGGCAAGCGCCTGACTCTGCTGGGAGGCGGGCAGATCAGCCATGTGCCAAGCCTGCTCCAGCAGCGCGAAGTCATCGACCTGGCGGTGCAAGCTGGCGCGCAGGGTAGCCAGCAGCCGGCCATGGCCCAGCACGTTGCGAGCCAGGGTATCGAGTTGCTGCCCCTTGCCATGGAGCGCCGTCGGGCCCGCGCCGTAGAGAGACGGGCGCTCGCGGGTCAGCGCCTGGTTCATCAGCGCGGGCCTGTCGGCCAGGTGCAAGTCTTCCGGCACCTGCTGCCCAGTGGACAGGTAATTGAGCCGCAGGTCATGGCGTATCAGTACGTCCAGCACCGGCCCCAGGCGTGGGGCTTCGTCGCATTTGCTGATAATGCAATCGCGCAACGTCGTGCCGGCGTTCAGGGCGGCGCGGCGATAGGTGTCCACCACTTCATCCAGGGTGTCACCGTGGCTGGCGGCATTGAGTACCAGCATCAGCCGCACCAGACTGTCACCATTGGCCAGCCGTTTGATCTGCGCCAGCAGGCGCTGGTCGCGCTGGCTCATGCCTACGGTGTCGATAATCACCAGGCGCTTGCCGGACAGGCTGGCCAGCAACTGCTCGATATTGTCTTCGGCGCCCAGCGCATGCACTTCGCCGCCCAGCAATTCGGCGTAGATACGCAGTTGTTCGTGAGCGCCGATCCGGAAGCTGTCGGTGGTCACCAGGGCCAGGCCGTCTGCACCGTGGCGCATGACGAAACGCGCGGCGAGTTTGGCGGTGGTCGTGGTCTTGCCTACCCCGGTGGGTCCGACAAGCGCGATGATGCCGCCCGCTTCCAGCAGCGGGCCGTCGTCGGGCAACACCGACAGGCGCGCCCCCAGGCGCTCGGCCAGCCAACTGGCCCGGCCGGGGCCATCAACCCCAGGCAACGCCGGGGCAGCGTCGAGCAATTCCTGGCTGAGACAGTGGCTGAACCCGCTGCCCAGCAGGTCGCGCAACAGTGCCTGGCGGCTGTCGTCAGCCGGGGCCGAAGGCTGTTGCTGCATGAGCAGCTGGCGCATCTGTTCCATTTCGCCGCGCAGCAGTTGGCTCAGGGCGGCAAAGTCGCCAGCAGGCATGGGTGTCGCTGGGAAGCTCACGGGCAACCCGGCACCTACGGCCTCCCGGGGCTGAACGCCTGGGGTATCCAGGGTGGCAGCTGGTTCGCCAGCGGGCTTTCGAGTGCCAGCCGAGCCGCTGGCGCTCATGTGTGCATAGGCGGCGGCCGCGCGGCGCGGGCTGAGGGGAGCAGGCTGGGTGTCATCAGCCACTGCCATGATCTCGACACCCTCCTCCACGCTGCGGCTGGAGAGGATCAAGGCATCTTCCCCGAGTACCAGGCGCACCTGGTGCATGGCTTCGCGGCTATTGGCCCCGACAAATCGTTGCACGCCCATCAATTACCTCCACCGATCAGGCTGGTTATACGCAAGGTCCGGCCTTCCGGAATTTCCGACAAAGACATCACCACCAACTGGCGCAAACGCCGGCGCAGGAACCGCGCCAACAACGGCCGCAATTTGCTCGGTACCACCACCACGGCTGGGTGGTTGCCCACTTCCTGACGGGCCAGGGCGATTTCGGTCTGCTGCATCAGGTTGTCCGCAAGGCTTGGCTCCAGGGCTCCGCCGCTGGTGACGGCTTGCAGCAGCACTTGCTCCAGGTTGGAGCCCAGGCCAATGGCATGCAGTTCGGTCTGGTTGGGGAACCACTGCTGGGTGATTGCCCGGCCCAGAGCCACGCGTACCACGGCGGTCATTTCCTGCACGTCAGCCTCGGGCTGGGCAGTGACGAATTCGGCCAGGGCATCGAGGATGCTGCGCAGGTCGCGGATCGAGACCTCCTCTTCCAGCAGGTTCTGCAGGATGCGCTGCAAGGTGCCGAGGGAAATCAGCTTGGGCACGACTTCTTCCACCAGGGCTTTGTTGTCCTTGGTGAGCTTGTCCAGCAGCTTCTGCACTTCGCCACGGCCGAGCATGTCCTTGGCGTGCAGGTACAACAGATGGTTGAGGTGGGTGGCGGCCACGGTGCTGGCGTCGACCACGGTGTAGCCGAAGATCTGCCCGTGCTCACGCATGCTCGAATCGATCCAGATGGCCGGCAAGCCGAAGGCCGGGTCGACGATCACCTCGCCTTCCAGCTTACCGGTGACCTGGCCGGGATTGATCGCCAGCCACTTGCCCGGGAACAGCTCGCCGCGCCCCACTTCCACGCCGTTGAGGCTGATGACGTAGGTGTTGGCCAGCATGTCGACCTTGTCACGGACGCGCACCACCGGGGGCAGGAAACCCACGTCCTGGGCGAACTTCTTGCGCACGCTCTTGATGCGCACCAGCATCTCGCCCTGCTGGCGGCTGTCCACCAGCGGAATCAGGCGGTGGCCGACGGTCAGTGCCAGGGTATCCACCAGGCTGACGTCGTCCCAACTGGCTTCCGAGCTCTGCGACGCCGCCTTGGGCACCACCTGCTCTTCCGGCGCGGCCGCCTGTGCCAGGTCGCGCTTGCGCAGCCACCAGCCGAGCCCGCCCAGCAAGGCGGTGAACAGCAGGAATACCAGGTTCGGCATGCCGGGTACCAGGCCCAGCAGGCCGATCACTGCCGCGGTAAGGATCAGTACCTGGGGGCGGATGAACAGTTGGCCGATCATCTGCTGGCCCACATCTTCCTCTGTGTTCACCCGCGATACCGTCACGCCAGCGGCGATGGAAATCACCAGGCCTGGAATCTGCGCCACCAGACCGTCGCCGATGGTCAGCATGGTGTAGGTGTGCGCAGCGTCCGCAAAGGCCATGCCGTGCTGCAGCATGCCGATGATCAGGCCGCCCACCACGTTGACCCCCATGATCACCAGGCCCGCCATGGCGTCACCGCGCACGAATTTGCTGGCACCGTCCATGGAACCGTAAAAGTCCGCTTCCTGGGCCACTTCCCGGCGACGCTTGCGCGCTTCCGGCTCCCCGATCAGGCCGGCGTTGAGGTCGGCATCGATGGCCATCTGCTTGCCTGGCATCGAATCCAGGGTAAAGCGTGCGCCTACCTCGGCAATACGCCCGGCACCCTTGGTGATCACCATGAAGTTGATGATCACCAGGATCAGGAACAGCGCCATGCCGACGGCGAAATTACCGCCTACCAGGAACTCCCCGAAGGCTTCGATGACGCGGCCAGCGGCATCCGGGCCCTGGTGGCCTTCCATCAGCACCACGCGGGTGGAAGCCACGTTCAGCGACAGGCGCAGCAGGGTGGTGAACAGCAGTACTGCCGGGAACGCCGAGAAGTCCAACGGTTTTTCGGTGAACATGCTGACCAGCAGCACCATGATCGCCAGGGCGATGTTGAAGGTGAACAGCAGGTCGAGCACGAACGGCGGCAGCGGCAAAATCATCATGGACAGGATCATGACGATCAGCACGGGGCCGGCCAGCAGTTTCAGGTCGGCCTTGGCCAGCCAGGAGTCGGGGCCCAGCAGTTGAGTCATGGCGTTCATGGGGTCGGTGTTTCCTCGGCGGTGGCCCCCGCGGGGCCAGGCTGATCCATACCGGCGGGCACCAGCAGGTTTTTCGGTTTGGGCGGCACCAGGCCGCCGGTTTCACTGACACGCTTGAGGCGCATGGCCCAGGCCAGCACCTCGGCAACAGCGGTATACAGCGAGCCAGGAATTTCCCGGTCGATGTCCACATGGAAATACAGGGCGCGCGCCAGGGCTGGCGCTTCGAGCATGGGGATGCGGTGCTCTTCGCCCAGCTCGCGGATACGTGCGGCCACCTCATCCGCGCCCTTGGCGATCACCCGCGGCGCCGACATCTTGTCCTGGTAGGCCAGGGCCACGGCGTAGTGGGTTGGGTTGGTGACGATCACGTCAGCCTTGGGCACCTTGCTCATCATTCGCGAGCGGGCCATCAGCTGTTGCTGGCGGCGGATCCGCGCCTTGATGTGCGGGTCGCCGTCGGTGTCCTTGTGCTCCTGGCGCTGCTCTTCGCGGGTCATGCGCAGCTTCTGGTAGTAGGTGTAGAACTGGAACGGCACGTCCAGGGCCACCACCAGCACCAGCGAGCCGATAACCAGCGCGCAGGCTTTCGCCACCAGGCCCATGGCCGTGGCCAGGGCCAATTCCACTGGCATGCCTGTGAGGTCCAGCAGCAGGCGGGCGTGGCCCCTGAGGAACAGCACGGCCACGCAGCCCACCAGCAACGCCTTGGCCACGGCTTTGCCAAGGTCGGCCAGAGCACGCAGGGAAAACATGCGCCCCAGGCCTGCTATAGGGTTCATACGGGAAAAGTTGGGTTGCAGCGCTTTCAGGGTAATCACCAGGCCGCCCAGCAGCATCGACGCCGCGACCCCGGCCAGCATCAGCACCAGGAGAAATGGCATCACCGTCAACAGCCCCAGTTGACCCAGCCCCAGAGCGGCTTGAACCATGCGGGTAGTGTCGAATGCCTGGGCGCGTTCGAACAACAGGCCGTGTTCGAGCACCTGGCACAACTGCCCGTAAAACCACCCGCCGCCGCCCCATAGCGCGGCCACGCCGGCCAGCAGCACCACAAAGGTATTGAGCTCCCGGGAGCGCACCACCTGGCCCTGTTCACGGGCCTTCTCGATCTTGCGCGGTGACGCCGATTCGGTCTTGTCTTCGTTGCTGCTGTCTTCCGCCATGGCGGTTCATCGGCTTTTGATAAGGCCGATATTTTGCGCAGCACCGGGCTCGCCCCATCCTTGGAACAAGCACAGAATTGGGGCGTATTTAGCGCAATGGCCGCCGGCCCACCCGCCTGTGGCACCGGTCATTCGTTGCGGCTGAGAATTTTGCGTGCCACCTGGCTGTCCAATACGGTGATCTCGATACGCCGGTTGGCAGCGTCCAGCGGCTGAGCATCACGGGTAGGGATGCGGTCGGCCATGCCCGAGATGCGCAACAGCTTATCCGAGTCCAGCCCGCCACTGACCAGCTCCAGGCGCGAAGCTTTGGCCCGGTCAGCCGACAACTCCCAATTGCTGTACCCCGCCTCGCCGCCCGCATAGGGATGGCTGTCCGTGTGGCCGCTGATCTGCACGCTGTTGGGCAGCTCGTTGAGCACCGGTGCAATGGTGCGCAGCAGGGTGCGCATGTAAGGTGCCACCCGGGCGCTACCCAGTTCGAACATGGGCCGTTGCTCACTGTCGATCAGCTGCAGGTTCAAGCCCTCGGGGGTCAACTCCATGAGGATCTGCTTGCTCAGGTCCTTGAGCGCCGGGTTCAGCTGGATCACCTGCTGCAAGCGCTGACGCAAAGCCGCCAGGCGCTTGAACTCCTCCTCCGACAACGGCCGGGCCGGCAGTTCGATGGGGTTGAGCGACGTCTCCTTGAACGCCAGCGCCGGGGTGCCACCGGGGATCGGGTGTTCGCTGCGGTTGATGGCGCTGAGCAGAGGGGTGCTGAAATAATCGGCCACGGCGTTTTTCTGCGACTTGCTGGCGTTGGACAAAACCCAGAGCACCAGAAACAGCGCCATCAGCGCAGTCATGAAGTCGGCGAAGGCGATTTTCCACGCGCCGCCGTGGTGGCCGTGGGCGGCACTTTTGCGCCGCCGCATGATGATCGGGCGCTCGCTCATCCCAGGGCCATCGCGCCGGCCGGCGTGCCACGCACATAGCTCTCCAGCTCCAGCGCCGTCGGCCGCTCGGCATGGTGCAGTGCCTTGCGGCCAAACTCTATCGCCAGCATCGGTGCCATGCCCTGCTGGCTGGCCAGCAGGGTCATGCGCATGCACTGCAGCATTTTGACCGCTTCGGCTACCTGGCGGTCGATGCGGCTGGCCAGTGGCGCGATCACACCGTAGGCCAGGTAGATGCCGAGAAAAGTACCCACCAGCGCATGGGCGATCATCTCCCCCATCAAGTCCGGCCCCACGTTCACCGCGCTCAGCGCCTTGACCACGCCCATCACCGCGGCCACGATACCGAAGGCCGGCAATGCGTCGCTGACCTTGTACAGGGCATCGGCGGGAATATGGGCTTCATGCTCGAACGCTTCGACCTCGTGCAACATCAACTCGTCGAGCTCATGGGGCTGCATTTGCCCGCTGAGGATCAGGCGCATGTAATCGGTGATGAAGGTGAGGATCATCGGGTCATCGAGCAGTTCGGGGTAGTCGCTGAACAGCGAGCTCTGCCCGGGTTCATCGATGTCCCGCTCGACCGCCAGCATCCCTTCGCGCCGCGCCTTGCCCAGCAAGTGGTAAAGCAACGCCATGACCTGCAGGTACCGGCTCTTGTCATAGCGGGTGCTGCCCTTGAGGCGCGAAACGGTGGTAAGGGTGGCCTTGATGGCCTTGCCGTTGTTGGCCGCGACAAAGGCCCCCAGGGCCGCGCCGCCAATCATGAGCATTTCGGTGGGCTGGTACAGCGGCCCCAGGCTGCCGCCTGACAGCGCGAAGCCGCCGAATACCGACAGCAGAATAGCGATGAGTCCTAGAGCGATAAGCACAGGCCGTTCCTTTTATGACGCCAGGGGTGACCTGGGCAAAGATCGGCGCTCGATGGCCCAACTTTAACCACGGCCGGTCACACCCTTCGTCGCGGCGGACCTGACCGCGTCGGCGGTGCACGCGGTACACCTCACACCCCGCGGCCGCGCTTGTCAGGCGTTGGCCTGGCGCATGGGCGCCTCGTCTTCCAGCTCTTCGCTCTCGCGCCGCTTGAGGGTTTTGCCGGCACGCGACGGCGGCTGGCAGATACCGCATATATAGCGCTGGGCAGGGCCGTGGGAGTGGGCCACGAACTGACCGCTGCACGAGGAACACGCCACCAGTTCCAGCATGTCGCTCTCGAAGAAACGCACCAGCGTCCAGGCACGGGTCAAGCCCAGCACCACCTCGGACTCTTCGTCGCCCCCCACTTGCTCAAGGTACAGCCGGTACGCCTTGATGAAGGCCTCGATACGGTCGCAGCCGATCTTGGTCAGACGCAGGTAGATACCGTAGAACAGCGAGGAGTGGATATTGGGCAGCCAGGTCACGAACCAGTCGGTGGAAAATGGCAGCATGCCCTTGGGCGGCGATACCCCGCGTACCTCTTTGTACAGGCGGATCAACCGGCCCCGGCTGAGGTTGGTTTCCACCTCCAGTACCTGCAGCCGCGCCCCCAGCTCGATGAGCTCGATAGCCAGTTGCACCTGGAACATTTCCTCGACCAGGCTTTTCTCAGACATGCGCCTGCCCCACGCGTCCTCCCGTGTCGCCCCCGGCGTCCACCGACGCCATCAGCAACGACGAGTGAATTTCCACCAGGCCCAGCTCCCGCGAATTGCCCAGCACCCGCGACAGGCACTCTGCTTCATCGAAAACCGGGCGGCACACCAGTTGGTTGATGCGTGCCAACTGGGTCAGCTGCTTGCTGGTCAGCTTGACCAGCAGGTCCGCCATGCCTTCGGTCAACTTCAGGCGAAACATGGCGGTAGCGCGATCCTTGCGCAACAGGCGCTGTACCAGCAACAAATAAGAGAAATTCAGATCCTGAATATCTTCCAGACCTCGATCAGCGTTCAGCACTTCCCACTCCCCTGTACTTTTCGCACTCTTCAATTCAACAGACGTGAATGACTTGGTTCAAACACACCGCCCTAGCGGCAACTTGTCGCAACCCCTGACTCACACTTCCGGACGCACAACTGTCTTGAATAGTGGCCTAACAGTGGCAGTTGGCCTGTATGCCTTGCCCTGTCCGCGCTTTAAACGCCCGGCCAATATAAGTGCGCCCAAGTGGCTCTGACGGTCGGCCAGGCATTTGCGAACTTCAACTTCCAACTCCAGAATCTGCTTGATCAATTCGAACTTGCGCCGACGGTGTTCTTCGTCCAGCTGGACCCCCGCCTCCTGGCGTCGCAAGGTTTCTTCATCGATCAGCCCCTGGGACTTCAACAGCAGAATCTCTGCCCAGTCCCCTTGCGCCGCACATTCGTGCATGCGACGCGACTGCGCCAGCAACCGCTCGTACGACTCAACCACCTGCGCTTGCGACATCGCCATCCTCCCCCTCGACTCGAGGCCCTATCTGCCGCCACGCGGAACCAATGTTTTCAATCAGGCTTGCTGCCACATCCAGGACCTCCTCGTCGTTATGCAGATTGGCCCGCAATAACAGCCGCACCACCGTGTCGTAGAGCTGATCCAGGTTGGCGGCGACCTCGCCGCCGCGTTCCATGTCCAGCGAACCGCGCAGGCCGCGGCTGACGATCTTGATGGCAGACGTGATGGCCTTGCCCTTGCCCGCCATGTCGCCGACCTGCATGTGCAGCCGGGCCGTGCGGATGGCGGCCTGGTAGCTGTCGAACAACATCACGATCCGTTGGTACGGGGAAGCAGCCAGGATGCCGCTCTCCAACCCCACCGCCGCGTAGGCATTCGCTCCGCGCAATACACTCACAACCTCACTCCCATCTACTGAGGATTAATCATCACTGCTCAAGGCATCGAACTGGGTGGTGAGGTAGTCCGCTGTCGAATCAAGCTCGGAAATCAGGGTGTCCAGGGCCGTGAATTGCTCGGTATAGCGGTCCATCACACTGTCGATGAAGTCCTGCTTGTCTTCGTACTTCTCTTCAAGATCATCCAGCTGGTCGTTCAGGTCGTTGACCACCGAGACGAGCGAGCCGTCGTCCTCATCCAGAAAGGTGTCCAGGTCGGTCGCTATCTGGGTGGCGAAACCCTCTGTATCGTCGGTACCCACAAAGAAATCGGTTACGTCGCTGAGGTTGTTGGTGACCGCGTCTTCCAGCGTGTCATCGTCGATACTCAGGGTGCCGTCCACGCCCAGGGAAATGCCCAACTGCGAGAGGTAGCTGAACGTACTGTTGGAAATAGAGTTGTACAGGTCCTTGCTCAGGGTGCTGTCGACGCGGCGCGTGGTGGAGTCGCCAAGCAAGGCCCCCGCGGTGTCGTCGTCTGCGTCGTATTCGGTCAAGGTGTCCATGGTCGAAGCGTAGGAGTTGTAGGCGTCGACGAAATCGTTGATGGCATCGATGATCGAGTCGGTATCGCGCTTGACCGTCAAGGTCGAGGTACCCGTGTCGGTGATGCTCAGGGTGACGCCCTGCAGGGCTTCTTCCACGGTATTGCTCTGGCTGGTCACGCTCAGGCCGTTGACTGTCAGCAGGGCGTCGGCCGCCGCGACAGTCTCGGTCATGTTGTTACTGTCGCTGTCGGTGCTATAACCGAACAGGTCCGCGGCATCGCCCGTGCCGTCGTAGCTCACGGTCATTTGCGACTCGGTGCCGGTGTCGTTCGAGGTCAACACCAGGCGGTAGGGGGTGTCGCTGCCATCGTTGACGATGGAGGCAGTGACGGACCCACCCGCGTCATTGATAGCATCGCGGATACCTTCCAGGGTGTTGTTGCTCGACGTCAGGTCGATACTGATGCTCTCGTCGTCACCGACTGTAATGGTGAGCGTACCGGTGCCCAGCGCTGTTGTAGAATCAGCGATACCATCGGTGGCCAAGGTCTGTGCGCTGGCCAGCTGGCTGACCACGATCGAATAGGTACCGGCCACGGCGTCGCTGGTGGTCGCGGCGGTCACGCCCGTGCCGCTGACGCTGCTGGTCAGGGCGTCATAGGTGTCCGCGTCGGCGAGGGTTTCGACGGCGGTCTGCAGGCTGGTCAGGGCACTGGTCAAGGTGCCATACGCAGTGATTTCGGCGTTGATGTCGTCTTCTTCGTTCTCGATCGGCGTCAACAGACTCGTTTCCTGGGCTTCCTCGAGGCTATCGAGAATCGAGTCCAGATCCAGCCCCGACCCCACACCCAGAGAGGTGATGGTTCCGCTGGTAGCAGAGGAGGAAGAAGTGGAAGTGGTCGTCGTCATATAGTCCTCACAGGTCCGCGCCTATTAAGCAGGGCCAATCAAAAATTACCCCATCACAAATGAAACATTCGCAATGACGCAGAGGAAATCGGCAGCCGAATATAAAACTTTAACGACACATGTCTATTTATTTTTTAAGTAACGCCTTTTAAACAAATGCTTTTCCCGTAACTTTAAGACTTGCCATCTCTCGCCCCGGCAGTACTTTCCTTAGTGCAACCTAAGTAATAAGCCGGTTACACAGCTTTGCCCTTCAGCGCTTTCCCGACCAACGCCCTTAGTTAGATCCTGAATTTTTTTTCATCGAGACCGCCGACCACTCAAACGTATCAACTGACGTACAGATGGATACTTTTACGTAGACCGCAACGCCGTCCCTACACCTGCATCGCCATCACATCCTTATAAGCGGTGACCAACCGGTTACGCACTTGCACCCCCATCTGGAAACTGAGTGCGGCTTTCTGCATGTCCACCATCACGTCGTTGAGCGCTACATCCGGGCTGCCTACCTGAAAGGCATTGGCGTGCTGGGTGGCCGTCTGCTGCAGCTGGTTGATGCGCTTGAGCGACGCCTGCAATTCACCGCTGAAGCCCGTCGCCCCCGCCCCTGCCACTGACGACGTCGCGCCTTGTGATTGGCTGGCCAGCAGGGTGAGTTGCTGCAGTGCAGCCTGCAAAGCAGATGTATTCATGGCGCGAACATGTCCGAAGTGGAAAAGGTCAGGGTGATGGCTCGAAAGGTTAACAAGGCGGGCCGTACCGACAAGCAACCAATTGGCTACAAAAGCGCTGGCTTTTCCGACCTTTGGATACGGGCCGGGTCGAGATAATAGCCGCCCTGCGATACCTGCCAGCGCTGGCACCGGGCGGCCCCGCCGCAGCCTGATGCCACAGCTTCTCGACCACCTTCGACACCGGAACGAGCAATGTCTTCTGTAGCGCCCCTACCCTCGCCTGCGAGGTGCGTGTGAGTAACGCCGCCCAAGGCAAAGGCTCCGCCAGAGTCGCCCCCGACAAGAACAAGGCCAGTGCGCTGGAACCGCTGCTGGCACGCCTGCGTGGCCAATCCCTGCCCTTGCTGTTGGCGGGTGCGGCAGCCATTGCTCTTCTGATGGTGCTGGCCTTGTGGGCACGGCAGCCCGAGTACCGCGTGCTGTTCTCCAACCTCAGCGAGGCCGACGGTGGCCAGGTGATCAGCGAACTGGAGAAACGCCAGGTGCCCTACCGCCTGAGCGAAGGTGGCCACGCCATCCTGGTACCGGCCGCGCAAATGAATGCCTTGCGTCTGCAACTGGCTGAACAGGGTCTGCCCAAGGGCGGCAACGTGGGTTTCGAACTGATGGACAAGCAGGCGTTCGGGGTCAGCCAGTTTGCCGAACAACTCAACTACCAGCGCGGCCTGGAAGGTGAACTGGCGCGCACCATCGAGTCCCTGGGCCCCATTGCCAGTGCCCGGGTGCACTTGGTCATGGCTCGCCAGTCGGTGTTCGTGCGCGAACGCGAGCCAGCCCGCGCCTCGGTCATGGTCAACCTGCAACCGGGCCGCGAACTGGGCCAGAGCCAGGCTAACGCCATCGCCCACCTGGTGTCGTCCAGTGTCGCCGACCTGAGCATCGACGGTGTGACCATCGTCGACCAGAGCGGCCGTCTGTTATCCCAGAACCCTGGCGACAACGGTGGCCTGGATGGCACGCAATTGACCTACGTGCGCGATATCGAGCGCTCCTACCAACGCCGTATCGAAGATATTCTGGCGCCGTTGCTGGGCCGTCAGAACGTCCACGCCCAAGTCGTGGCCAAGGTCGATTTTGACAGCCGCGAAAGCACCGCCGAACACTACGAGCCCAACCAGGCGCCGGACCATGCGGCCGTACGCAGCAAACAGATCAACGAAAGCCTGGCCGGCAGCGACGCGGCCGCCCGTGGCGTGCCTGGCGCGCTGACCAACACCCCGCCCAACCAGCCGCCCGCGACCCGCGCCACGGCACCGGGCAAACCGGGCGAAGGTACCCAGGCCAGCACCGACGACAGCGACACCAGCGCCTCGGCCCGCAGCAAGACCCTGCACAGCGAGCGCATGACCAACTACGAGGTCGACCACAGTGTCGAGCACGTCAAGCAGGCCCAGGGCGAGGTCACGCGCCTGACCACCGCCGTGGTCGTCAACTACCGCGCCACCGAGAAGGACGGCAAGCCGGCCCAGGAACCCCTGAGCAAGGAAGAACTGGCCAACATCGAGAGCCTGGTGCGACAGGCCATGGGCTTCACCGAAGGCCGTGGCGATGAACTGAAAGTGATCAACAGCCCGTTCGCCGTGGAAGACACCAGCGGCCCGGAACTGGCCTGGTGGCGCACGCCAGAGTTCTTCGCGTTGGCGATGAGCCTGTCGCGTTACGTGCTGGTGGCCTTCATCGCCTTGCTGCTGTGGCTGATGGTGTTGCGGCCGATGCAAAAGCGCCACGCCCAGACACTCAAGGCGGCCCAGGCCGAGGAAGAACCGCAGACCATGGTCACCGAAAGCGGCGAGACCGTTGAAGTGCCAGCCGGCAAGCGCAAGGCCCAGGGCTACGAGGCAAACATGAAACGCCTGCGCGAGATCTCCGTGGAAGACCCACGCCTGATCGCCATGATCATCAGGGGCTGGATGAAAAAAGATGACAAATAAAATGACCGCTACCCGCCGCAGCGCCATCCTGCTGCTGTCGCTGGAAGCCGACGAGGCCGCCGAAGTATTCAAGCTGCTGCCAGGCCCGGACGTGGAAAGCATCAGCATGGAAATGGCGCGCCTGAGCCAGGTGTCCCACGACGAGATGCGCAAGGTGCTCGAGGAGTTCATCGACGAGACCGAGCAGTACGCGGCCATCAATATCCAGTCCAGCGAGCATATCCGCGCGGTACTGACCAAGGCCCTGGGCAGCGAGCGGGCGGCCAGCCTGATCGATGACATCCTGGAGGCCAACGACGGCGGCTCGGGCATCGACAAGCTCAACCTGATGGAGGCCTCGCTCGTCGCCGAGATGATCCGCGAGGAACATCCGCAGATCGTCGCCACCATCCTGGTACACCTGGACCGCCACCAGGCCTCGGATATTCTAGAGCTGTTCGAAGAGCGCCAGCGCAACGACATTATCCTGCGTATCGCCACCTTCAGCGGCGTCCAGCCGGTGGCCCTGCAGGAACTGACCGAAGTACTGGGCGGCATGCTCGACGGCCAGAACCTCAAGCGCAGCAAGATGGGCGGCGTGCGCACCGTGGCCGAGATTCTCAACCTGATGAACTCCAGCCAGGAAGAGTCGGCCATCCAGACCCTGCGTGCGCACAACGAAGACCTCACGCAGAAGATCCTCGACGAGATGTTCCTGTTCGAGAACCTGCTGGAGATCGACGACCGTGGCATCCAGACCATCCTCCAGGAAGTGGAGACCAACTCCCTGTCCATCGCCCTCAAAGGCGCGCCCACGGCGCTGCTGGACAAGTTCCTGGCCAACATGTCCCAGCGTGCGGCGCAGCTGTTCCGCGAAGACATGGAAGCCCGCGGGCCGACGCGCATGTCCCAGGTGGAAGCCGAACAGAAAGCCATTCTGCAGGTGGTGCGACGCCTGGCCGACAACGGCATCATCGTGACCGGCAATGGGGACGACACCTATGTCTGACGGCAACCCCTGGGCTGACGGCGCCAGCCAATGGCAACCCTGGCGCATGGCCGTGCTGCCCAGCGAGCCCGTGCCCGCCCGCGAGCTGGACGAAGCCCAGGCCGAGGCCCAGCGCAAGCACGCCTTCCAGCGCAAGCTGGAGTTGCAGGCACGCCGCGACAAGGTCCGCCAGGAAGCCATGCACCAGGGACATGCCACGGGCCTGGCCGCCGGCCACGCCGAGGGCTATGCCCAGGGCCTGGAGGAAGGCCGGCTGGCCGGCGAAGCCGCCATGCAGGAACAGATCCAGGCCACATTGGCGCCCCTGCTGCACCTGTGCCAAAGCTTTGACCAGGCCATGCGCCAGCTGGACGGCCAACTGCTCGGCCAGCTGGTAGAGCTGGCCCTGGACACAGGCCGGCACATTGCCGGCGAGGCTCTGCAAGCGCGCCCTGAGCAGGTCATTGGCAGGGTGCAGCGCTTGCTGCAACATGAACCGGCATTGAGCGGCAAACCACGCCTGTGGTTACACACCGACGACCTGGTGCTGGTGCAAGAGGCCCTGGGCGAGCAACTGGCCGCTGCCGGCTGGAGCCTCGCAGCCGACGCCGGCCTGGCGCGCGGCGGCTGCCGAGTCACCAGTGCCAGCGGTGAGCTGGACGCGACATTGGAAAGCGCCTGGGCCGGCATTCGCAGCCGCCTGCCCGACACGCTGCCGGCTACTTCATGAGCCTGCCAAATCCATTTGTGCAAGGCTGGCAGCAACGCCTGGCCAGCCTGCGCGGCGAGATCGCCCAGGTACCGGCTCATGTTCATAGCGGGCGTATCGTCCGAGCGACGGGCCTGGTACTGGAAGCGGTGGGCCTGAGCATTCCCCTGGGCGGCGCCTGCCGCATCGAAACCCAGGTTGCGCAGCCCGGCCAAGGGCTTGGCGCCGAATATGCCGAAGCCCAGGTGGTTGGCTTCGCCGCGGACACCCTGTACCTGATGCCGCTGGAAGAAATCGGTGACCTGCAACCCGGTGCTCGGGTATTGCCCCTGGACGAACGCCAGACTGGCGGCGCGGCCACGCGCCAGTTCCCCTTGGGCCCGGCATTGATGGGCCGGGTACTGGACAGCCGTGGCGAGCCGCTGGACGGCAAGGGCGCACTGGCTGACGTGCGGCACAGCCCCCTGAATACGCCGCCGCTCAACCCGCTCAAGCGTGCGCCCATCGACCGCCAGATCGATGTGGGAATTCGCGCCATCAACGCCTTGCTCAGCGTTGGCCGCGGCCAGCGCCTGGGTCTGTTCGCCGGCTCCGGTGTGGGCAAGTCGGTGCTGCTGGGCATGATGGCCCGGTACACCCGAGCCGATGTCATCGTCGTGGGGCTGATCGGTGAACGGGGCCGCGAGGTGCAGGATTTCATCGACAACATCCTTGGCGAGGAAGGCCTGCGCCGCGCGGTGGTGGTGGCCGCGCCCGCCGACACCTCGCCCTTGCAACGCCTGCAAGGTGCCGCTTATGCCACCCGTATCGCCGAGGACTTCCGCGACCAGGGCCAGGACGTGCTATTGATCATGGATTCGCTGACCCGCTATGCCATGGCCCAGCGCGAGATAGCCCTGGCCATCGGCGAACCACCGGCCACCAAGGGTTACCCCCCATCCGTGTTCGCCAAGCTGCCAAAGCTGGTTGAACGTGCCGGCAACGGGCCGCCCGGTGGCGGTTCGATCACGGCGTTCTACACGGTGCTGAGCGAAGGCGATGACCAGCAAGACCCTATCGCCGACTCGGCGCGGGCGATCCTGGATGGTCATATCGTGCTGTCGCGCACCCTCGCTGAGGCCGGGCACTACCCGGCCATCGATATCGAGGCGTCCATCAGCCGAGCCATGACGGCCATTGTCAGCGATAGCCAGCAGCGCAAAGCCCAGCAGTTCAAGCAGGTGCTGAGCAAATACCAGCGCAACCGCGACCTGATCACCGTCGGTGCCTATGCCGCTGGCCATGACCCGCTGCTGGACCGCGCTGTGCAACTGAACCCGCACCTGGAGCGCTTCCTGCAACAGCGCATCCAGGAGCGGACCACCCTGGAAGACACCCTCCAGGCCCTGAACCAGCTGTTCCCAGGTAAATAACCCCGAGGCAGTGCCATGACATCGTCCCTCGACCTGCTCGCTGAACTGGCCCACAAGGCGCGCGACGGTGCCGCCCGTACCCTGGCCCAGCAGCGCCAGGCCCTGCGCCAACTGGCAGGGCAATTGAAAACCTTGCAGCAGTATCAGCAGGAATACCGCCAGAGTTTGCAAAGCACCCTGCACAAGGAAGGCATGAGCCCCGCCAGCCTCGCCAACTACCGCGCCTTCCTGGCATCGCTGGACACTGCCATGGATCGTGCGCGCAACAGCATGGCCCGGCAGCAGGCGGAAATCGACAAAAGCCAACAGGCCTGGCAAGCCGAATGGCGCAAGGCCCACGCCTACGAAGCCCTGCTGCAACGACGCGCCTCGCAACAGCAGCACCTGGCTAACCGCCGCGAACAGCGCCAGAGCGACGAAATGGGCGCCCGGATGCGCCAGCAGCCCGGCCCCTTCACCCGTACTTGAGAGCTCCCATGGACATCACCGCACTGCTGGCCAGCCCCGCGACCGCCAGCGCCCCGGGCCCCGCTGCAACCGAAACCGACGGCAGCGTGTTTGCCCAGGCACTGGACGCGGCCGCCCAGGCACAACCCGTGGAGGCGATAACGCCCGACACGACCGTTGCGCTGCCCGTCGCGGTACTTGAAACGGCCGCCGAACCGGCAATGACGGCGGCGACAGCAGTGCCGCTGGCGGAACCTGAAATGTCGGTGACACCCCAAGGCGAGCCACCCGCTGCCAGCGTGCCTGATGAAGCCAGCGTGCCCAGCGCGATACCGGTAGCGCAACCGGCTGCCCCGGCGGTAGCCGCGAACACACCGGCCAAACCGCAGGTGGTGGCGTCGCAGCAACCAGAGGAAATCGAGCCTCCCGAAGCCAGCCTGCCCATGGTGGATGAGTCGCAACCCCCTGAAAACGATGACGGCACGGATAGCCAACTGCAGCACATCCGCAACCGCATGCACTTGATCGACACGGCCGGCACCCCCGATGCCAGCACAGCCCAGGCATATACCCAGCCGGTGTCCATACCGCTGGCCGACGCCACCCCGGTACTCGCCGAGGCGCCGGCCCAGGCCGCGCCCGCGGTGACCGTGCGCAGCACTCAACTGCCTGCGGTAACCAGTACCACCGGCAACCCTGGCAAGGCGCAAAGCGCGGCGGCAGTGCCACCCACCACTACCGTGCCCGCCGACACGGTGACCGACACCGCCGTCATGGCGACAGCAACCGATACGCCGTCGGACGGCAACGAGACTGGTGCCGACGGCGACACACCCAGCCCCCAGCCGCCCGACACCCTGAGCGCCTGGACGCCCGTCACCGGCGGGGTGGTCAGCAGCGAACCCGCGCCGACCGCCACCGGCAACCCGACCTTGACCGCCGTGGTGGGCAGTTCGCAATGGCAAAGCGGGCTCAGCCAACAAGTGCTCAGCCTGCACCAGCGCGGCAAGCACCAGGTGGACCTGCAGCTGCACCCCGCCGACCTGGGGCCCTTGTCCATCAGTCTCAAACAGGACACCAGCGGCACCCAGGCCCAGTTCATCTGCGCTCACCCAGCCGTGCGCACTGCCGTGGAGCAGGCCCTGCCCCAATTGCGCGAAGCCTTGGCGGCCCAGGGCATCACCCTGGGGGACACCTCGGTCAGTGACCAGCCTTCGCGCCAGGCACAGCGCGAGCAGAGCCCCTATGCCCCACCTGCGGCCAGCGCCGGGGCCGTCGCCGACGAAGACCCCAGCGAGGCTCAGCCCACCCCGCTCATGACGCGCATCGACCTGTACACCTGACAGCCCGCCATGCCACGGCAAAACGCCAAGATACGGCGTATTGGGCGGCTTTATCGGGCCATGGTCGGGGCGCGGTGATGGTCATACTCGCGGCTTGTCTGATCAGACCCTACGAAGACACCGGCAATGAGCACGACCCGCAAGACCCCTTGGCTACCCATGATCCTGTGCGTTGTGTTGCTGGCCGCCGCCAGCATCGCCGGCACCTGGTACTACGTGACCCGCCTGCAGGCCCCCGCCCAAGCGGCCGTCGAACCGCCGGCCGCGCCGCAGCTGGTGAACATCGCACCGCTGACCGTCAACCTGCAGAACCCACAGCACGAACAACGCCTGCTGTATGTCGGCTTCGCCATCAGCGTGGGCGACAAGGCCACCCAGGCCTTCCTGCAATCCTACGTGCCACAGATCCGCAGCCAGCTGTTCAAGCTGCTGGGCGAACAGGACAGCACCGCCCTGATGACCAGCCAGGGCAAGAGCGCTTTGGCCGCCAAGGTGCTGGAGCTGGTCAAGCGTCCGCTGACAACACCCCAACCCGAGCTTTCCATACTCGACGTCCTTTACACCGACTTCATCGTGCAATAGCCCATGCCCTTAGAAGACCTGTTGTCGCAGGAAGAGATCGATACGCTGCTCAACGGCGTCAGCGGTGACGACGAGTCATCCGCCGGCACCGAGCAGATGCCCTGGGATGCCCACATCCGCCCCTATGACCCGGCCACCCAGCACCGGGTCATCCGCGAGCGGCTGCACGCCCTGGACATCATCAACGAGCGCTTTGCCCGGTATTTCCGCATGGGCCTGTTCAACCTGATCCGGCGCAGTGCCGATATCACCGTGGACAGCGTGCGCTACCAGAGCTTCAACGATTTCTCCCGCCATGTGCCGGTGCCCACCAACATCAATCTGCTGGCCATGAAGCCCCTGCGCGGCACGGTGCTGACGGTGTTTCCGCCCAACCTGGTGTTCATGGTGGTGGACAACCTGTTCGGCGGCGACGGGCGCTTCCTGGCCAAGTCGGAAGGTCGCGAGTTCACCCGCACCGAGCAGCGCATCATCCGCCGCCTGCTCAGCCTGGCCATCAGCGCCTACCAGGACGCCTGGAGTTCGGTGTACCCGCTGGAAATCGAATACCTGCGCTCGGAAATGCAGGCCAAGTTCGCCAACATCACCAGCTCGCCCAACGAGATCGTGGTCAACACCACGTTCCACCTGGAAGTGGGCAACCTGGCCAGTGATTTCAACATCGTCATTCCCTACCTGATGATCGAGCCACTGCGCCAGTTGCTCAATGGCCCCCTCACCGACAGCGATCCCGACGCCGAGAAGGCCTGGAACCGCAAGATGGCCGGCGAGATCACCCAATCGCATATCGAACTGGTGGCCGACTTCACCGAAATCGACACCAGCATCGGCCAGGTCATGGCGCTGCAGGTGGGCGACGTGCTGCCCATCGAGCTGCCCGACACCCTGGTGGCCAAGGTCGACGGCGTGCCGGTGCTGACCTGCGATTACGGCAGCCAGAACGGCCTGTGCGCCCTGCTGGTGAAAGACCTCATCGACCACTCGCCCGTAGGCCCCGAAGCCGCCAGCTTCGTGAAAGGCCCCGTGCCCCCTGCCAAGGACTCCGCCCATGACTGAACCGACCACCCCCGAGCCCACCCCGGCGCAAGACCCATCGCTGGAAGACGAATGGGCCAGCGCCATGGCCGAGCAGGGCGATGATGCCGATCTGGATGACCCATGGGCCGCAGCCCTGGCCGAACAGGAAAGCGCCCCGGCGGACGCCCCCGCCGCGGCACCTGCCAAGGTGTTTCGCCCCCTGAACAACCAGGGCGGCGGCGCCGTGAGTCGCGACCTGGAAATGATCATGGACATCCCGGTCAAGCTCAGCGTGGAACTGGGCCGCACCCGGGTGACCATCAAGCAATTGCTGGAACTGGCCCAGGGCTCGGTGCTGGCACTCGACGGGCTGGCCGGCGAGCCGATGGATATCCTCATCAACGGCTACCTGATCGCCCAGGGCGAAGTGGTGGTGGTCGATGAAAAGTATGGCATCCGCATCACCGAGATCATCACCCCGTCCGAGCGGGTACAGAAACTCAACCGATGACCAGCCCGCCCTCCTCACCCGACAGCCTCTTGGGCCTGGCCTTGCTTGGCAAGACCGGCCTGGCCTTCGCCGTAGTGGTGGCCAGCATTCTGCTATGCGGCTGGTTGGCCAAGCGCTTACGCCCCGGCCACACCCGGCCCGGCGCGCACCTGCGGCTGGTCGGCAGCACCCAAGTGGGCCAGCGCGAGCGGGTGGTGATCGTCCAGGTGCAAGGGCGCTGGCTGGTACTGGGGGTCACGCCCCAGCACATCAGCGCCCTGTCGGAACTGCCCGCCCCGGCCGATGAACCTGCCGCACCCGGCACGCCGCTGGCACCAGCCTTCGCCGAACGCCTGGCGGCCGCCGTGAAACAACGCCTGACCCCCGCCGGAAACGACACGCCATGAACCTGCGCCCCATGCTCCTGGCTGCCACTGTGCTGCCGGCCCTGATCGACACCGCCTGGGCCCAGGAAGCCCCGGGCCTGGCGGCCTTCACCAGCCAGGCCATGGGCAACGGCAGCCAGCAATGGTCGCTGAGCCTGCAAACCCTGATGCTGCTGTCGTCCATGGCCTTCCTGCCGGCGCTGTTACTGATGATGACCGGTTTTACCCGCATCATCATCGTCCTGGGCCTGCTGCGCACTGCCATCGGCACCACCTCGGCGCCCCCCAACCAGGTATTGCTCGGCCTGGCCCTGTTTCTGACGTTCTTTGTTATGTCGCCGGTGCTGAACAAGGCCTACGACACCGCGTGGCAGCCGTTCTCCAGCAACCAGATCGGCCTTGAGGAAATGCTCGACAAGGGCAGCCAGCCGTTTCGCGGCTTCATGCTCAAGCAGACCCGCGAAACCGACCTGGCCATGTATGCGCGCATCGCCGACCTGCAGGACCTGGACAGCCCCGACCAGGTACCCATGCGCGTGCTGATGCCGGCCTTCGTCACCAGCGAGCTGAAGACCGCCTTCCAGATCGGCTTCAGCATTTTCGTCCCCTTTCTGATCATCGATCTGATCGTCGCCAGCGTGCTGATGGCGCTGGGCATGATGATGGTGCCGCCGGCGACCATTTCGCTGCCCTTCAAGTTGATGCTGTTCGTGCTGGTGGATGGCTGGCAGTTGCTGCTGGGCTCCCTGGCCCAGAGTTTCTACACCTGACACCTACCTTCGGAGCCTTACCACGATGACACCGGAAATGGTCATGGACCTGGCCTACAGGGGCATGCGCGTGAGCCTGTTCGTCGCCGCGCCGCTGCTGCTCACCACCCTGGCGGTGGGCCTGATCGTCAGCCTGTTCCAGGCGGCGACGCAGATCAACGAGTCGACGCTGTCGTTCATCCCCAAGATCATCGGTATCTGCGCGGTACTGGTACTGGCGGGGCCTTTGATGATGGACATGATCCTGGACTTCACCCGCGACCTGCTGGTGGGGCTGCCAGGCCTGGTGGGCTGAGCGCCCATGCTGGACATCGACTCGGGACAATTGCAGCAATGGCTGGCGCTGTTCTTCTGGCCGCTGTGCCGCATTGCCGCGTTCATGCTGGTGGACCCGCTGCTGGGCCATACCATCATCCCCAACAGCGTGAAAATCGGCCTGGCCTTGTTGCTCAGCGTGCTGCTTTCACCGGTGCTGCCGCCCATGCCGGACGTGGCCATCGTGTCATGGGAAGGGCTGGGTATCGCCGTGGAACAACTGTTGATCGGCGCCAGCCTGGGCATGGTGATGCGCGTGACCCTGGCGGCGGTGGAAATGGCTGGCGAGATCTGCGGCATGCAGATGGGGCTGGCGTTCGCCAGTTTCTATTCGGCGGAAAGCAACACCAACACCATGGTGCTGTCGCGGCTGCTGAGCATGACTACCTTGCTGATGTTCCTGGCGCTGGATGGCCACCTGCTGGTGCTGCGCCTGCTGGCCAGCACCTTCCAGAGCCTGCCGGTGGGCAACCTGCATTTCGACCCGTCGTCATGGGAGATGGTCGCCCGCTATGGCAGCCGCGTGTTCCTCACCGGCCTGCTGCTGGCCTTGCCCATGGTGGCGGCGCTGCTGATCATCAACCTGGCCATGGGCATTCTCAACCGCGCGGCGCCGCAATTGACCGTGTTCGCCGTGGGCTTTCCGGTCACCCTGAGTACCGGGCTGGTACTGATCATGGCGCTGACCAGCCACCTGGGGCATTTCATCCAGCTGCTGCTGGATGAATCGCTGCACTTCATGCAGATGCTGGTCGGCAACATGATCGTGCCCGGCTGAGCCCGGTCAGATATAGTCGAACAGCGTCATGTCCTGCACGCTGGCGAAGGTCTGTTGCGCTGCCTGCAAGGCGACCTGCAGAGCGGTGTAGTTGGATACCGACGTGGTGTAGTCGGCATCGGTCAGGTTGGACAGGCTGGTGGCGTAGGTCAGCGACATGTCATCGCCCACGGTATCCAGCACATCGATCTCGTTCATGCGCGTGCCTACCGAGGTGCGCACGGTGAGGACGTTGTCCAGGGCGTTGTCCAGCTCCCGACTGCTGGTGGACAGGGTGTTGCTCAAGGCTGCCTGGTCGGCCTCGTCTTCCACCGGTGTGTTGAGGGCCGTGATGATGTTCTGCAGGGTGCTGAACAGGTCCGGGTCGGCATCGGCGGCCGCGCTGACGCTGATGCTGTCGCCGTCGGCGGGCTCGCCTTCCAGGGTCATGGAAAGGCCGTTGACCTCCACGGTGTCGCCCGACTCGTACGCCACCGCGTCACCGCCATCGACGCTGTAAGTGGTTGCGCCGTCGTCGTCCACGGCGAAGGTCAGGGTGAAGGCGGTACCGTAGTTGGTAGCGCTGCTGTCAGTGATATCCGGCCCGTCGAACGTCACCGATCCGCTGTTGTCGGCACTGGCCTGGGCCACGAACCCCGCGGCGCTGCCTACGCTGAGGAAGACGCTCTGGCCGGTGTCCCCGCTGGCAATGGTCTCGGTGGCGCTGATCTGCTGCATCACCGCGTTGTCGTCACCCTGGTAGGTGAGGTTGCCGTCGGCGTCTGCTACGAACGTCTGGCTCTCGCTCTGGTAGCCGGAAAAGATGTAGTTGCCGTTGCTATCCGTGGTATTGGCCAAGGACACCAGCGTGTCGTAGATGCCTTGCAGCGAAGTGGCGATGGACGCGCGGTCATCATCACTGAGGGTGCCGTCGCCAGCCTGGATCAACAGGGTCTTGGCGCTGGTGATTGCATCGCTGATGCTGTCCAGAGCGCTCTCTTCGGTAGACAACGACGTGGTCACCGAGGTGCGCGAAGCGGCGTACTGGTCGTTGAGCGACGAAGCCTGTTGCACCACCACTGCCTGGGCTGCCGCCGACGAATCGTCGGAAGGGTTCACCACGCGCTTGCCGCTGGATACCTCGCTGCTGGCGTCCAGGTAGGCGGCTTCCTGGGTGAGCATGTTGCTCAGGCCCTGGCTGTAGACGGTCTGGGTGGAAATACGCATCGGTCAAGCCTCCTTGTCAGGCGTCCATGCTCAGAATGGTGTCGAGCACGGTGGAACCCACCTCGACGATTTTCGCGCAGGCCTGGTAGTACGCCTGGTAGCGCACAAGGTCGGCGGCCTCTTCGTCCAGGTTCACGCCCGAGGACGACTGCTGCAGGGTGGTCAGTTGTTCGGTGACGCTGGTCTGGTTGTCCAGTTGCGTGCTGATGGAACTGGTGGTGCTGCCTACTTTGCTGACCAGCGATGCATAGGCTTCGGTCAGGGTGGACGTACCGCCCACCAGGTCCTGGTTCTGCAAGTCGAGCATTTCCAGGGCGATGCTGTTGTCACTGTCCCCGCCACCGGCGCCTGCGGCGATCAGCGATGGGTCATCGATTTCGGTGTCCAGCGTGCTGGCGGCGCTGCTCAGGGGCTTGACCAGGAAGCTGTCGCCGTCGTTGGCAGTGCCGCTGATGGTCACGGTCAGGCCGCCGAAGCCGAGGGTGCCGGTGTCGGCGTCATAGGTGCTTTCCACGGCCTCCCCGGTGCTGGCATCCGTCACGCTGTAGCCGTTATCGACCGTATAGGTGACGGTGTAATTGCTGGTGGTCAGGCCGTCCAGGTCATCGGAAAAGGTGGCGCTCAGGCTCGCGGTGCCGGTATTGCCGGTATTGCTGTACACCACCGGGTCGTCCACCGAAAAGAATGCGGTGCCGGTGTCGCCATTGAGGTCCGTGCCACTGGTTTGCAGGGCATTGAAAGCGCTGGCCAAGGCGACGGCCATCTGGCCCAACTGATTCTGGGCGGTATCGAGGGTTTCGCTGCGGAAGGTCAACAGGCCACCGATGGAGCCCCCGCTGATGGTCGACTCGTCGAGCTCGGTTTCGTTGCCGGCGGCATCCACGTAGCTGACCACCGTCTGGGAAGGGTCGCTAGCGGAGGTGGTAGTTGCCAATTCGAAGCTTTGATTACCGGACACCAGCGACAGACCATTGCTCAGGGACAGGCTGTAGCTGCCGTTGTCCTGGACGGTGAGGTCGACATCCACCAGCTCATTCAGCGAGGTAACCAGGGCGTCGCGCTGGTCCATCAGGGTGTTGGCCGAGTCCGAGTTGCTGCCCAGCGCACTGATCTGCTGGTTGAGGGTAGCGATCTGGTCGGTGATATCGTTGACCTGGTCGACCTGGTCGCTCAACTGCGAGTTGACGCTGCTCTGCATGTCATCCAGGTAACTGCCCAGGGAATTGAACTGGGACACCAGGGTTTCTGCCGAGCCTATCACCTCTTCGCGGGCTGCCGAGTCACTGGCATCGCTGCTCATGGTCTGTACCGAGGAGAAGAAATCCTGCATCAGGGTATCCAGGTCCGAGGTGCTGTCGGCCAGCAGATCGTCGACCTGGGAGACTTGCGTCGAGTAGGTGCTGAGCGCGCTCTCGGTGCTGGTGGACGCATTCAGCTGGGCCGCGATAAACTGGTCGAACGTACGGTCGACACTGGTCACCTCCACGCCCCCCGAGGTGCTCGCGGCCAGCGATGCAGACTCCAGGTTGTAGCCATCGGTATACACGTTGGTGATGTTGTTGCTGCTGGTGCTGAGGGCCACTTGTGCCGCATTCAGACCGCTGACACCGATCGATATGATGCTCATAAATAATTCCTACACGACGTGCCACGTGTTATCGGCCGATTGCCTGAAAACTTGAAAAATCAGGCGGTTTTTTTGTGCCCCCAACGTTGTCGTGGCCCCGTGGGAGCGGGCGCATTCCAGCCGGGTTCAAGGTTCCAGGCGGGCGGATTGCAGGGGTGGGCGCAGCGGGCCGATGGTAGCCATCACGGCGATCAGCTTGCTGGCGTAGTCGGGGTCGGTGGCATACCCGCCCTTTTGCAAGGCATGCGCCGCCTGCAAGGGGTCGCGGGCCGATAGCACCCCGGCGTAGTTGGCGTTGCTGCCGATCAACTGGGTGTAGTCGGCCAAGGCTGCTTCATCGCTGGCGTAGGCGCGGAAGCTCTGCAGCTGCTTGCGCATTTCGCCGTCCTGAAACTCCGTGGTCATGACTTCGGTACTTGCCCCGCGCCAGCGTCCACCCGCCTTGATGCCGAACAGGTTGTGGCTGTCCTCGCCGCCAGCGGTGGTGATCTTGCGCCGCCCCCAATCGGTTTCCAGCGCTGCCTGCGCCACGATCAATTCGGCGGGCACGCCGCTGCTGCGCGACGCTTGCTGGGCTGGCCCGGCCAGGCGCTGGACGAAATCCTCCACATGGGCTGCCCGCGCACTCGCCTCGCCCACGGCACGGCGCTGCCAGGCGGCGAATGTCTGCTGCACGTTGGCAACCATCCCCGACGGCGCGCTGACTCGCTGCCCGGTATCGCCCCCCAACTGCCGCTCCAACTGTTCAGCCAGGCCCAGGCCTTTGCCGGCCAGGTGCTGTGACCACTGCTCATCGAGCATTTCGGTGTACAGGCTGGTCTGCGAGTCCTTGTCCAGGTCGGACTTGGGGATGGCGGCGCGCATGCTCTTGAGCATCATCTGCAAGAACATCGCTTCGAATTGCTTGCTGGCCTCCTTGGCCCCGGCGGCCCGGTCGTTCTGGGCCGTGCGGCGCAGGTTGGCCAGGCCCTGCATGTCCAGGGCGAAGCCGTCGGTGCTACTGGCCAGGCTCATCAGATGATCTCCAGCTCGGCGCGCAGGGAACCGGCAGCCTTGAGCGCCTGCAGTATCACCATCAGGTCCTGGGGCGTAGCGCCCAGGGCGTTGAGGCCCTTGACCACATCCATCAGGCTGGCGCTGCCTTCCATGAAGTGCAGCAGGCCGCCCTGCTCCTGGATCGAGATGTTGCTATTAGCGGTGCCGGCGGTCTGCCCTTGGCTCAAGGCGCCCGGCTGGCTGACCTGGTTAGTGGTGTCGATGATCACCGACAAGTTGCCATGGGCCACGGCTGCGCGCCCCAGCTTCACGGCGCTGTTGAGCACCACCGAACCTGTGCGCGAGTCGATGATGACCTTCGGCCGGGCCTCGGCGGGCAGCACTGCAATGCCCTCGACGCGGGCCATGAAATTGACCCGCTCGTTGGGCGACATCGGCCCCTGCAACTGAATCACGCCGCCATTGACGGCCGACGCCACGGTGCGGCGGAATTCGGAGTTGATGGCAAACACCACTCGCTCGGTGGTGGCAAAATCGGCCTGGTTCAGGTACAGGCTCAGCATCCCGTCATTGCCACCCAGGTGCAGCGGCACCTCGCGCTCGACCACCGCGCCGCGCGGGATGCGCCCACCGGCCAGCTGGTTGACCGTGACGCTGCTGCCATTGGCCGCCGCGCCCGCGCCGCCCACCAGCAAGTTGCCCTGGGCCATGGCGTAGACGTCACCGTCGGCGCCTTTGAGTGGTGTCATCAGCAACGTGCCGCCGCGCAGGCTACGGGCGTTGCCGATGGACGACACCACCACGTCGATCTGCTGGCCCGGCCGGGCGAAAGGCGGCAGCGTGGCCGTGAGCATGACGGCAGCGATATTCTTCATCTGCATGTTGGCGCCATCGGGCAGGGTCAGGCCCAGCTGGGACAACATGTTGGTCAGGCTCTGCTCGGTGAAGGGGCTTTGCGTGGTCTGGTCGCCACTGCCGTCCAGGCCCACGACCAGCCCGTAGCCCACCAGGCTGTTGGGGCGCACGCCGGCGAATTCAGCGATATCGCGAATCTGCTCGGCCCACGCCGGGCCAGCGATGGTCAGCAATAGCAGGCCACCTAGAAGGGAGCGAATCAGGTCAGCCATGGTAGCAGCCCTCATAGCGGAGAGATGTTCAGGAAGAAGCGATGCAGCCAGCCCATGCGCTGCGCTTCGTTGATGTAGCCGTCACCGACGTATTCGATTCGCGCGTCCGATACCTGGGTGGACGCGACGGTGTTTTCACCGGTGATGGTGCGCGGGTTGACCACGCCGGAAAACCGGATGAACTCAGTGCCCTGGTTGATGGCGATCTGTTTTTCGCCGCGTACCCGCAGGTTGCCATTGGGCATGACCTGCATCACCGCCACGGCAATGGTGCCGGTGAACGAATTGGTGGCCTGGGAACCGCCGCTGCCGGTGAAGTCGTTGTCAACCGAGGCGTCGAGGCCATAGCTGCCTTCCTGGGAGGCTCGGCTGGAGGTGGCCTTCATGCTCAGGCCGACCGAGCCACTACGCCCGGCGTTGGAGGCCGAATTCTTGCTGGCGCTGACCTGTTCATTCAGGGTGATGGTCAAGGTATCCCCGACCATGCGCGGCCGACGGTCCTCGAACAGCGGCTGCAGGCCACGCCGCACCTGGTAAATGGCGCCATCGGCCTGGCGCGCTGGCAGTGGCGGCACCACCATGCTTTCGTCCTGCACCACCGGTTTGCGCGGCAACACATCGCAGCCGGCCAGCAGGCCGACGACGATGCACAACGCCAGCTTGTTCATGCCGCACCTCATAGCTGCGTCAGGCGCTGCAGCATTTCGTTGGAGGCATCCACCGCTTTGCTGTTGATCTCGTACGCGCGCTGCACCTGGATCATGCTGACCATCTCCTCCACCACATTGACGTTGGAGGTTTCCACATAGCCTTCGGACAAGGTGCCGGCGCCATTCAGCCCCGGCGTGCTTTCCGTAGGCGCGCCCGACGCGTCGGTTTCCAGGTACAGGTTCTGACCGATGCTTTCCAGGCCGGCGGGGTTGATGAACAGTGCCACGTTCAACTGCCCCACCTGGGTGGAGGTAGAAGAACCGGAGTTCACCACCGAGACGATGCCGTCGGTGCTCACCGACACCGAAGTGGCGGTGCTGGGAATGGTGATACCACCGGTCAGGGTGTAACCGTTGGACGTCACCATCTGGCCGTTGGCGTCAAGCTGGAAGCTGCCATCACGGGTATAGGCAGTGGTGCCGTCGGGCATGTCCACCTCGAAGAAACCATTGCCGTTGATGGCCAGGTCCTTGGAGTTGTCGGTCTCGGTCAGGTTGCCCTGGGTGTGCAGGCGCTCGGTGGCCACCTGGCGAACACCGGTACCTACCTGCAGCCCCGACGGCAGCTTGGTCTGGCTGGTGCTCTGCGCGCCGGGCTGGCGCATGTTCTGGTACAGCAGGTCTTCGAACACCGCACGCGACTTCTTGAAGCCGTTGGTGCTGACGTTGGCCAGGTTGTTGGCGATGACGTCCATTTGCGCCTGCTGGGCTTCCAGGCCGGTTTTCGCCGTCCACAGTGATCGGATCATCGATCATTCCTCGTTCAATTCAACCGGTGTTTCAGCCCTGCAGGGACAGCAGGCTGTTGGCGTTCTTGGCGTTGTCGTCGGCGTCGCTGATGACCTTCATCTGCATCTCGTAACGCCGGGAGTTGTCGATCATCGCGACCATTGCGCTGGTAGGGCTGATGTTGCTGCCCTCCAGGTTGCCGGGGCTCAGGCGCATGGCGTCGTCGGCCGGCAGCGGTTGCCGGGTGCCGTCGGGGCCTGGCGGCGCACGGAACAGGCCATCGCTGCCAGCCTCGACGGTGCCCGGCAGCGCCGAGACCAGCTTCAGCCGGCCCACTTGGGCCAGGCCCTTGGCGCCGCCGGTCTGCTCACGAACGCTGAGCGTTCCGTCGCTGCCGATGCTGACCTCGCTGCCCGGCGGCACGCTGACAGGCCCGCCATCGCCTATCACCGGGCGACCGCCCACCGTGACGTTGCCGGCACCATCCACCTGCAGGTCGCCACGGCGGGTATAGGCCTCACCGCCGTCGCTGGTCTGCACGGCGAGCAGCCCGTTGACGTCCAGGGCCACGTCCAGGTTGCGATCGGTGCGGGTCACCGGGCCCTGGCTCCAATCCACGCCAATACCGGTAGCCGACACCGCCACGCGGGTCGGCAGGCCCTCGCCGGCTACCGGCACGGCCTGCATTTGCGCCAGTTGCGAACGAAAACCCGGGGTCACCACGTTGGCCAGGTTGTTGGCCACCACGGCTTGCTGGTCCAGGGACTGGGAGGCGCCGCTCATGGCGGTGTAGAGCATGCGATCCATGATTACGACCCGAGGCTAACCGCTTGCTGGAGGACTTCGCTCTGGGTCTTGACCGATTGCGAGTTGGCCTGGAAGTTGCGCTGGGCAATGATCAGGTTCACCAACTCCGTGGTCAGGTCGACGTTGGAGTCTTCGGTCACGCCGCTCTCGATGGAGCCCAATTGGCCGGTGCCGGCCGTACCCAACAGGGCCACGCCCGATTCGGTGGTAGCGGTCCAACTGTTGTCGCCCACAGCCTTGAGGCCCTGCTCATTGTTGAAGGTGGCCAGCACGATCTGGTCGATGATCTGGGTCTGGTCGTTGGAGTAGCTGGCGACCACGTTGCCGCTCGAATCGATGGTGAAACCGGTCAGGCTTCCGGAGGTGTAGCCGTCCTGGGAACTGCTGGACAGTTCGAAGTCGTTGCCGAACTGGGTAGTGCCGGTCAGGTCGAGCTCGATACTCATTTCGGCGGCGCCGTTGTCCGGGTCATAGCTGTAGGTCGCCGTAGCGCCGCTGGTGAGCAGGCCGCTGGTGTCGAAGGCCACCTCCTGGCTCACGGCATTGCCGTCGTCATCGGTGACGGTGTTGCCGTCGATGGCGGTGTAGACGTTCCAGGTGTTGGTGTCATCGCTCTTGGCGAAATACAGCGTCATGCTGTGGCTGTTACCCAGCGAGTCGTACACCGTGGCGCTGGTGGAGTACGAGTAACTGGTGGCGTCGGTGGCGTCGAAGGTGCTGGTGATGGCGTCGGAACTGGAGTCCAGGTTCAGGGTGGCGTCCACCTCGGTGGTGGCACTGGCCTGCAGGCCGGAGGACGGGATCTGGATCACGCCGCTGGCACCCACCAGCTTGGCGCCCGCGGCATTTTCCAGGTACCCATCGGAGCTCAAGGTCAGTTGCCCATCGCGCGAGTAGGTCGTGGTGGTGCCATCGTTGAACACGAAGAAACCATCACCACTCACGGCCAGGTCCAGGTCATTGTCGGTAGTCGTCAGGCTGCCTGACTCGAAGTTCTGCACCACCCCGGACACCGAAGTACCCAGGCCCACCTCGGCGTCGGCGTAGACGTCGGCGAACTCGGTGGTGGAGCTTTTGAAGCCCACGGTTTCGGAGTTGGAGATGTTGTTGCTGATGACGTTGAGGTCGGTCGATGCTGCGCTCAGACCGCTGAGTGCTTGGGAAAAGCCCATATTTCGCTCCTTGAAGCCGATAAGGACCGGGCAGCCGCAAACGCCGCGAAGGTCACGTTTCTGTGAAAGGTCTTGGGTAAGGCGTTACAGCAACAGGCGAATGTCGCTGAGGCTGGCGCTGTCGGTATTGGCGCCCAGTTCCAGTACCACGGCGCTGGAATCATCCGTGCTGACACCCGATACCAGGGCGTAATTGAGCGCCGTGGCGGTCACGGCGCTGCCGTCTTCGGTGGCGCTGATGCTCACCGTGTAATCGCCGTCCGGGGCGGTGGTGCCGTCGTCCGCCAGGCCGTCCCAGCTCAGCGAATGCACGCCTTCGTCCAGCGCCCCCACGTCGATGGTGCGCACTACGTTGCCACTGCTGTCGGTGATGGTGGCGGTGACGGTGTCGGCATCCCCGTCCAGGTTCACCCCGTAGGCCGTGGCGCTGCCACCGGATACGGTGATCGAATCGCCGTCCACCAGCACGCCTTTGCCCACCAGTGCCGAGGCTTGCAACGCCTGGCTGGTATCGATCTGGCCGGAGATGCTGTCCAGCGTGTCACCCAGGTCGGTGATGCCGCTGATCATGTTGATCTGCGCCAACTGCGAAACCATTTCTGTGTTGTCCATGGGTTCGGACGGGTCCTGGTTCTGCAGTTCGGTCACCAGCAGGGTGAGAAACTGGCTTTGCAGGTCGTCCGCCGTGGTGGCCGTCGAGGTACTGGTGGTGGTCGTGCTGGTGTTCATGCTCGACAGCACTGAGCTGCTGATGGTGTTGGTCATGGATCAGGACTCTCCCAGAGTCAGGGTCTTAAGCATCAGTTGCTTGCTCGTGCTCATGACCTCGACGTTGGCCTGGTAGGAGCGCGAAGCGGAAATCATGTTGACCATCTCGCCCACAGGCTCGACGTTGGGCATGCTCACGTAGCCGTCGGCGTCGGCCATGGGGTCGCCGGGGCGGTATTCCTTGCGAAAATCGGACTGGTCTTCCACCACCTGGCTGACGCGCACACCACCAAGCCCCGCGGCCTGGGCCTCGAACACGGCCTGACGAGCACGGTACGGCTGGCCGTCGGGGCCGCTGACGCTATCGGCGTTGGCCAGGTTGCTGGCGGTCACGTTCATGCGCTGGGACTGGGCACTCAGCGCGGAACCGGCAATATCGAAAATGCTGAACATCGACATGAGGGGTACCTGCTCTATTCGGACTGCATGGCGGTCTTGAGCGCCTGCAGCCGGCTATTCAGAAACGTGAGGCTGGCCTCGTAGCGCACCGAGTTGTCGCTGAACTGCGCGCGTTCGCGGTCCATGTCCACGGTGTTGCCGTCCAGGCTGGGCTGGTCGGGTACGCGATAGAGCATTTCGTGCAGCGAGTTGCCGCTGAAGGTTGCCGCCAGGTGCCGATCGGAGGTGGTCGCCAGGCTCATGCCGCTGGCCTTGGGCATACCCTGGCCCAAAGCGCTGGCCAACTCGCCGGAGAAATCGAAATCGCGGGCGCGATAACCCGGCGTATCGGCATTGGCGATGTTGTTGGCCAACACCTGCTGGCGTTCGGCGCGCAGGCTCAGTGCGTTCTGCTGAAAGCTGAGCTCGTTGTCGAGCTTGTCGATCATGCTGGCAGCCTCGGACTCGGATTGGGGGTGAGGCGCGCAGAGTAGTCGCAAGGTGGCCAAGCCAAAGGCTGAAACAGACACGCATTTATCGAGCACTTCCAACCTTGCATCGCGGCGCGGCGCTCTAGAATCACCTGCACGACCCTCGACGAATCAGCCGCATGAACCCACGCACCACCCTTGCCACGCGCGCCCGGCTCGCCACTGTCGGCGCCTGCCTGGGCACGCTGTTGTGGTTACCCACCAGCGCCACGGCAATGGCCGAAGACAGCCTTGAACAGGGGCGCATCCGCGAACTGCTGATCGCTGCCCTGCCCGCCCATAGCCATCACCCGCAGGTCGAGTTGCCAGCCAGTACCACGGCCTGCGACGACCCCAGGCCGTTTCTGGCCCACCCCGAGCAACGCAGCTATGGCCGCGTGCTGGTGGGCGTGCGCTGTGGCCAGGCGTTGCACTACGTGCAGGCCAGGGTTTCAGTAATGGGAACGTACGTGGTCAGCCTGCAGAACATCGCAGCCAACCAGGTGGTCGAGGCGAGCATGCTGGCGATGAGGGCCGGCGCCCTGGAGCGCCTGCCGGCCAACGCAGTGCTTGATGCTCGCGAGGTGGTGGGCCTGCGTGCCACCCACGCGCTAAGGGCCGGCGCCCCCTTGATCGCCAGCGCGCTGCGCAAGACGTGGCTGGTGGAACAGAACCACCAGGTTGCCATGCAGTTTCGCGGCGCCGGTTTTGTTCTGAGCCGCCAGGGCAAGGCACTGGACAACGGCTACCTGGGTGACGAGGTGCGGGTGGTGCCCGAGCGCGGCAGGGTTCTGCGCGCAACCGTGACCGGGCCTGACCAACTGATGGTGCGCGATTGAAACGCGCCATAAATTTGAAATACAGGCGTTCAAGTTCACCCACCCAATGCCGATAGTGGGCAAAAGGGACACTATGAAAATTCGACCGTGAAAATAATCAGCACAGCGCTCAGCAACACACTGCCCAATACCGATCTGACGGCCAACAACCGGCTGCAGAAAAGCGAGGCCAGTGACACGGACCCGGCGGTGAGCAATACGCTGGAACTCAATGACAGCCTGCAAGGCGCCAACGCATCCACTGCCGATATCGACATGAATCGGGTGAATGAGATTCGCCAGGCGATCAGCGACGGCACCTTGCAGGTGGACTCGTCACGGATCTTCGACGGTATGGCTGAAAGTGTGATGGAAATGAATGGGCAAGCCACTGAGTGACGCTCGGCCGCCGGCCGGACATGAAATTGCCAGAGGCCTGGCGCGCCACCTGCAACGCCAGCAGGTAGCGGCCCAGCGCCTGCTGACGTTGCTGGACCAGGAACGCCTGGCCTTGGCCGGCCCGCGGATAGACGGCGAGCGGCTGACAGAGCTGAGCATCGCCAAGCAGTCCATCCTGGAAGCCCTGGAGCAACTGGAAACCACCCGCCGCCGCGCACAGCGCTCGCTGGGCCATGCACCGACCCAGCAAGGCGCCATGCAACTGGCCAAGGACCAGGGTTGCCTGCCAGCCTGGACCCGCCTTCAGGACCTGGCGGCCCGTGCCCAGCGCCTCAACCAGCTCAATGGCGACTCGCTGCGTGTGCGCCAGCAACAGAACCAGCGCATCCTCAATTACCTCAATGAAGCCAGCGGCCGCACCCTCTACGGGCCGGACGGCCGCCACGCCGGCCATTCAAGCCGGGCATGAAGCGCCTGCGGCCTGCAGGGTGCGGGCCGCGCAACTGAGCCCCTCGCCCAGCACCCGGCGAAACAGCGCCAGCAAGGTGTTGGCCCGCAGGGGCTTCTGCACGATACCCAGCAAGGGTTGGGCTGGGTGCTGTACCTGACAGGCCAGCAAGGCCGGTGCCGGGACCTGGCCATCGGACAGCAGAATCAAATGCCTGACCTTGTTTTCGGCATAGACCAGCTCGGCCAGGTCCAGGTCGCTCATGCCGAAGGTACCCACGCTGCAAATAGCCACGTCGAACGGTACCTGGCGCTCGCGCAACACGCGGGTCACTTCGTCCTGGCTCATGGCCGGGGTCAGGTAATGGCAACCCAGGTCGTAGAGCAGGGTCTGGGTATCGAACAGTTGGAAGGCATGGGGTTCTATCAACAGAATTCGCAGCCTGGAATTTTCTAGAAGCTCTCTATCGGTCACGGCAAACCCCGTAGGCAAGGATCGTTGGCGCACCGAGGTTAAAGGCGTCGACCGCTGAACAATGGGCAGAACATCACACCCAAACAGCGCCAATTCCGCTTGCAACTGCTCCCCCCTGCGCCACCGGGCTTGCCCGCGGGTCAGTGGATGAGCATGGCCGCCGCCGCCGCGACCATGATCGCGGCGGCGCCGCGGAACAGGCGCTGCTGGGCACGCAAGCTGGACAACAGGTGGCGGATACGGACGGCGCCCAGGATATACACCGCCCCTACGGCCAACAGTACCAGTGCAGTCAGGGGCACCAGCATCAAGCCCCAGGTCTGCGGCGTGACCGACTCCAGGTTGATCACCAAAGGCAGTAGCGCCAGGTAGAACGCAATGGTCTTCGGGTTACCCAGCGTAATGGTCAGGCCTGAAACCGCCGCTGACAGCAGTTCCTTGCGCTGTACAGGCCTGTCGGTTTCGAAGGCTTGGGGCTCGGCAAACCAGAACAGCCAGGCCAGGTAGCACAGGTAGACCGCCGCCGCCCAGCGCACCAGTTGAAACAGCCCATTGAAGTGCTCCGCCACCATCGCCAGGCCGAACACGGCGAACGACAGATATGTCAGGTCGCCGAGAATTATCCCGAACAGCAGGCAAAAGCCCGACAGCGCACCACCACCGACACTGCGAGCCACCAATGCGGCCATGCCCGGCCCAGGGATGGCGGCGGCGACGGCCAATGCTGCGCTGTAGGTCAGTATTTGTGAGGTATCGAGCATGTGAAGGCATCCGTGACAGCGGGTTGAGGCGGAAAATGCTACTCCGCACACCCGGAAAAATTTCTTCTAAGTTTGCCGTCCAAGCGGTTATTTTAGGCAGAAGCTGCCTTTATGAAGCACAAGGAAGAAATGAATGACCAGCGAGCTGTTGAGCATCATGGATGTGAAGCTTCTGACCGCCCTGCAACAGGACGGCCGCATGACCAACCAGAACCTGGCCGACGCCCTGGGCATGTCGGCGTCGCCCTGCTGGCGGCGGGTTCGCCATCTGGAAGAGCATCGCTTTATCCAGGGCTACCGCGCCGTGCTTGACCGCCGCAAGATCGGCCTTGGGGTGATGGTGTTCATCCGCATCAGCATCGACAGCCACAGCGAAGCGCAAGCGCGCAAGTTCGAGCAGGAAGTAATGCAGCTGGAAGACGTGGTGGCCTGCTACAGCATCGGTGGCGATGCCGATTTCCTGTTGCAGGTGGTGGCGCGGGACCTGGACTCGTTTGCCGAGTTCGCCATGTCGGTAGTGCGGCGGCTGCCGGGCATCAAGGAGATGCAGAGCATGTTCGTGCTCAAGGAGATCAAGCCGTTCATGTCGTTTCCCGTCAAACGGCCTGAAGCGTCCTGACAAGACCTGTGCCGCGCCCTTGCAGGGTCGAGCGCGGCACGGCCCTGACAGACTGTCAGATGGCGACCGGCGCCTTGATGCCCGGATGCGGGTCGTAACCGACGATTTCGAAATCTTCGAACTTGTAGTCGTAGATTGACGCTGGCTTGCGCTTGATGTTCAGCGTTGGCAGTGCGCGCGGCTCGCGGGCCAGTTGGGTCTGGATCTGTTCCATGTGGTTGGCGTACGCATGGGTGTCGCCCGTGGTGACGATGATCTCGTGGGGAATCAGGTCGCACTGCTGGGCCAGCATATGGGTCAGCAAGGCCAGGGCCGCGGTGTTGTAGGGCAGGCCCAGGAACACATCGGAGCTACGGATGTACAACTGCATCGACAGGTGCCCTTCATGCACGAAGGCCTGGTACAGCAGGTGGCACGGCGGCAAAGCCTGGCGACCTTCCAGCGCATTCTGCTGCGGGCTCTTGGACTCGTCGGGCAGGTATTCCACGTTCCAGCCGTGGAACAGGATGCGGCGGCTGTTGGGGTTGTTCTTCAGGGTCTCGACCATATAGTCGATCTGGTTGATGGTCTTGCCGTCCTTGGTCGGCCACGCCGTCCACTGCTCGCCGTACACCGGGCCCAGGTCGCCGCTTTCGGTCGCCCACTCGTCCCAGATGGTCACGCCATTCTCGTTCAGCCACTTCACGTTGGTGTTGCCACTGAGCATCCAGATCAGCTCGTTGGCGATGCTCTTGAAGTGCAGCTTCTTGGTGGTCAACAACGGAAAACCGTTGGCCAGGTTGTGGCGGAACTGGCGGGCGAAGACGGCCTTGGTGCCGGTGCCAGTGCGATCGCCCTTGCCCACGCCGTTGGTGATCACATCGGTCAGGAGATCCAGGTACGCTTTCATTGGGGCCTCAAGTCGGTCGCCAGCAGACGCGACCGTTTACAGAAAAAGAAAAAGGCGGGGCCTGCGCCCCGCCCGTCAATCACACCGCGGCGCTTTTCGGCGCGGCGGGCCGGTTGTAGGCCCACCAGATCAAGCCTAGCCCACCGAGGATCATCGGGATGCAGAGGATCTGGCCCATGGTGACCCAACCGAAGGCCAGGTAGCCCAGCTGGGCGTCCGGCACGCGGACGAACTCGACGATGAAACGGAAAATACCGTAGAACAGCGCGAACATGCCGGAAACGGCCATGGTCGGGCGCGGTTTGCGCGAGAACAGCCACAGGATGATGAACAGCGCCACGCCTTCCAGGGCGAACTGGTACAGCTGCGACGGGTGGCGCGGCAACTGGGCCGGGTCGCTCAGCGGCGGGAAGATCATCGCCCACGGCACGTCGGTAGGCTTGCCCCACAACTCGCCGTTGATGAAGTTGCCGATGCGCCCGGCGCCCAGGCCAATGGGTACCAGCGGAGCAATGAAGTCCATCAGCTCGAAGAACGACTTGCCGTTCTTGCGGCCGAACCACCAGGTGGCCAGCATCACGCCGATCAGGCCGCCGTGGAACGCCATGCCGCCTTTCCACACTTCGAAGATCAGGGTGGGGTTGTCGATGTATACCTTCAGGTCATAGAACAGCACGTAACCCAGGCGCCCACCGACGATCACGCCCATGGCACACCAGAACACCAGGTCGGAAAGCTTCTCCTTGGTCCAGGTGGGGTCGAAACGGTTCAGGCGGCTGGAGGCCAGCAGCCAGGCACTGCCGATGCCGATCAGGTACATCAGGCCGTACCAGTGGATTTGAAGCGGTCCGATGGCGACGGCCACCGGGTCGATCTGCGGGTAAGGCAGCATTGCAACTCCTTGACTTGAACAGGCGGCAGGATCGCCCCCGGCGTTCCCGAATGGCCATGGCGGCCAGGAAAACCAGAGACTATGCCCCGCCCGGCTGCCCGCTGCCATGAAACTTGTGTCAGCGAAAACTGGAGCGCATGGTAACGGATGGGGGCATTTGCCTCTACTGTGACGGGATGGAGTGCAACCGTGAACACAAGGCAAACCTTATGTGCTTGATCGTATTCGCCTGGCGCCCCGGGCACCCTGTCCCGCTGATACTGGCGGCCAACCGCGACGAATTCTATGCTCGCCCGAGCCAGGCGCTCGGCCAATGGCCCGATGCCGAAGGCGTCTGGGCCGGGCGCGACCTGGAGGCCGGCGGTACGTGGCTAGGGCTGGGAAGCGCCGGCAGGTTCGCGGCGCTGACCAACATTCGCGACCCCGGGCAACCCGCAGGAAGGCGCTCGCGCGGTGACCTGGTAGCGCGTTTTCTGACCAGTAGCGTCGGCATTGACGACTACCTGGATGACGTGGGCAGCCGGGCCGCGGAGTATTCGGGGTTCAACCTGTTGCTGGGGGCAGCGGGAAGGCTGTGCTACTTCAATCAGCGCGAGCGGCGGGCGGTGGATTTATCCACAGGGGTGTATGGGTTGTCCAATGCGGGCTTGGATACCCCTTGGCCGAAGCTGTTGAAGGCCCGGGCAGCGCTGGCCGAGCAGCTGAATGACCCGCAGCCCGAGCCGTTGCTGGCGATATTGAAAGACAGCACCCCCGCCGCGGACGCCGAGCTACCGGATACCGGCGTGGGCCTGGCCACGGAATCGTTGCTGTCCAGCGTGTTTATCGCCAGCCCCACGTACGGCACCCGCGCCAGCACGGCGCTGATCGTGCGGGCCGATGGGTCGCGGCGCATTGTGGAGCGCAGCTTCGGGCCTTATGGCGGTGCGCTGGGCGAGGTGGACCTGGCGTTGTGACCCACCCCAATCCTTTCGTGGGATCGGGCTCAGCCGATTTAAAGCGTCTTGGGCGCGGCGGGGTTGATCATGCGCGCCAGCCCCAGGTTTTTCAGGGCCAGTTGCAGCGAGCTGTGGATAACCTGCGGGTTGTCGATTTTCATCAACTGCGCCAGCAGTTCCTTGGACTTCGCCAGGCTGACCTGGCGCAGCATCCATTTCACCTTGGGCAAGTTGGTGGCGTTCATCGACAGGCTGTCAAAGCCCATGGCCATCAACAGCACCGCCGCCGCCGGGTCGCCGGCCATCTCGCCGCAGATGCTCACCGGCTTGCCTTCGGCATGGGCTTCGGTGACCACGTGCTGCAGGGCTTGCAGCACGGCGGGGTGCAGGTAGTCGTACAGGTCGGCCACCCGAGGGTTGTTTCGGTCCACGGCCAACAAGTATTGGGTCAGGTCGTTGGAGCCCACCGACAGGAAGTCGACCTGGCGCGCCAGCTCGCGGGTCAGGTACACCGCCGCGGGAATTTCCACCATCACGCCCACTGGCGGCATCGGCACGTCGGTGCCTTCGTCGCGCACTTCGCCCCAGGCCCGGTGAATCAGGTGCAGGGCCTCTTCGGTTTCGTGGGTGCCGGAAATCATCGGCAGTAGAATGCGCAGGTTATTCAGGCCCTCACTGGCCTTGAGCATCGCGCGAGTCTGCACCAGGAAGATTTCCGGGTGGTCGAGGGTAACGCGAATGCCGCGCCAGCCCAGGAATGGGTTGTCTTCCTTGATGGGGAAGTACGAGAGCGACTTGTCACCGCCAATGTCCAGGCTGCGCATGGTCACCGGCAGCGGGTGGAAGGCAGCCAGCTGCTCGCGATAAATGGCCAGCTGTTCCTTTTCGCTGGGGAAACGCTGGTTGATCATGAACGGCACTTCGGTGCGGTACAGGCCGACCCCTTCGGCGCCGCGCTGCTGGGCCCGGGCGACATCGGCCAGCAGGCCGGTGTTCACCCACAACGGCATGCGGTGGCCGTCCAGGGTCACGCAGGGCAGTTCACGCAGGGCATCAAGGCCCTGAGCCAGCTGGCGCTCTTCCTCCACCACGTCGGCGTACTGCTTGGCCAGCACTTCGCTGGGGTTGGTGTAAACCTCGCCCTTGTAGCCATCGACGATCATCTGAATGCCGTCGACCTTGGAATACGGCAGGTCCACCAGGCCCATCACCGTCGGGATACCCATGGCTCGAGCCAGGATCGCGACGTGGGAGTTACCCGAACCCAGCACCGAGATCAGGCCCACCAGCTTGCCTTCAGGCACTTCACCAAGCATGGCCGGGGACAGCTCTTCGCTGATCAGGATGGTATTGTCGGGGTAAACCAGGGTTTGCTGCCGGGCTTCCTGCAAGTAGGCCAGCAGGCGGCGGCCCAGGTCCTTGACGTCCGAGGCCCGCTCGCGCAGGTAGGCGTCGTCCATCAATTCGAAACGGTTGACGTGCTCGGTGACTACCTGGCGCAGCGCACCCTGGGCCCACTGGCCGGTCTTGATGACATTGGTCACTTCACTGCCCAACGAGGCATCGTCGAGCATCATCAGGTAGACGTCGAACAGTGCGCGCTCTTCCGGGCGCAATTGGGTGGCCAATTTTGCCGAAAGTGTGCGCATATCATGGCGAACACCTTCCAGGGCGGTCTGAAACAGTTGCAGTTCGGCGGCGATATCGGTGACGGTCTTGTCCGGCACCACTTCCAGGTCGGCCGGCGGCAGCATGACCACGGCAGTACCCACCGCCGCGCCTGGCGACCCAGGTACGCCAACGAATTTGGCCTCCTGAATGCCCTTGCCCTGGCGGCCCAAGCCCCGGATCGAACCGGTGGCCTCAGCGTGGGCAATAACGCCGGCCAATTGCGCGCTCATGGTGACCAGGAAGGCTTCTTCGCCCTCGTCGAACTGACGGCGCTCCTTTTGCTGGATGACCAATACCCCCACCACGCGGCGGTGGTGAATGATCGGCGCGCCGAGGAATGAAGCGAAGCGCTCCTCGCCGGTCTCGGCGAAGTAGCGGTAACGGGGATGGTCGGCGGCGTTTTCCAGGTTCAGCGGTTCTTCACGCGTGCCCACCAGGCCCACCAGGCCCTCGTTGGGCGCCATGCTGACCTTGCCGATGGAGCGCTTGTTCAAGCCTTCGGTAGCCATCAGCACGAAGCGGTTGGTTTCCGGGTCAAGCAGGTAGACCGAGCAGACCTGGCTGCCCATGGCCTCTTTGACACGCAGCACAATGATCCCCAACGCCGTCTTGAGATCCTTGGCGGAGTTGACTTCCTGGACGATCTTGCGCAGCGTATTGAGCATGGCTCGGGGTCGAACTCCGTCGTCAGTCGCGCGCCAGCAGGCGCGGGGCAAGCTCTTTGAGAGCGCGGCGATACACCTCGCGCTTGAATGTCACCACCTGGCCCAGCGGGTACCAATAGCTGACCCAGCGCCAGCCATCGAATTCCGGTTTACCGGTCAAATCCATTCTCACGCGCTGCTCGTTGGACACCAGGCGCAAGAGAAACCACTTCTGCTTCTGCCCGATGCACAGCGGTTGGCTGTGGGTACGCACCAGGCGTTGAGGTAAACGATAACGCAACCAGCCGCGGGTGCAGGCAAGAATTTCAACATCTTGTCGCTCCAGCCCCACTTCTTCATTCAACTCGCGGTACAAGGCCTCTTCCGGCGTCTCCTGGGGGTTGATCCCCCCCTGGGGAAACTGCCAGGCATCCTGATTGATACGACGAGCCCATAGCACCTGTCCGGCATCATTGGTCAGAATAATGCCGACATTGGGACGGAAACCATCGGGGTCGATCACGGCAGCAACCTCGCAAACGCATGTCTTGGCATTGTTCCACAAAGATCGTCAAGGCAGCAACGCACCCGCATACCTTATGTGCACTGTTGTGAAAAGTCCGTATTCTGTGGGTCTTTTCCGGTTTTTAGACGAGTAACTTCCATGCGCCTGGCTTTATTCGACCTCGACAACACCCTGCTTGGTGGCGACAGTGACCACGCCTGGGGCGATTACCTGTGCGAGCGCGGCATCCTCGACCCAGTGGAATACAAGAATCGCAACGATGCCTTCTACCAGGACTACCTGGCCGGCCAGTTGAACCTGACCGACTACCTGAACTTCAGCCTGGAGATCCTCGCCGCCACCGACATGGCCCAACTGGCCGAATGGCATGCCGACTTCATGCGCGACTGCATCGAACCGATCATTCTGCCCAAGGCGTTGGCACTGCTGCAGCAGCACCGCGATGCGGGCGACAAGCTGGTCATCATCACCGCCACCAACCGCTTCGTGACCGGCCCGATCGCCGAGCGCCTGGGGGTTGATACGCTGCTGGCCACCGAATGCGAGATGGCTGATGGTCGTTATACCGGCCGCAGCACCGACGTGCCGTGCTTCCGCGAAGGCAAGGTGGCGCGGCTGAACCGCTGGATGGAAGAAAACGGCATGAACCTGGAGGGCAGCTACTTCTATAGCGACTCGATGAACGACTTGCCCCTGCTGGAGAAGGTCGCGAACCCGGTGGTGGTGGATGCCGACCCGAACCTGCTGGCCGAGGCCCAGCGCCGCGGCTGGCGGATCATGTCACTGCGCGATTGAAGTCGGCGTCGCGCTTCTCGAGCTTCGCCTGCTCCCACTGGATATGTGCAGCATCTTGCGGGACCAGGCCAGGCACGGGAATACGACACGCCCGCTCTAGACGGGTTTGGCCAGCATCAACACCAGAATGGCCACCAGCACCACCAGCGACACCCCGGCGAACACGGCTGCCAGTTTGCGCTGACGCACCACCTGTACCTGGTTATAGGCCGCCGCGGCCTGGCGCCAGCGGATGGTGCGGCGCAGCAACAGCAAAAACCCGAACACGCCCACCACGTACAGCACCGAGCCGCCCAACAGCCAGGCCTGGCCCAACGGCCAGCCCACGGTGTGCATCATCCACCAGCCGGTGAACGGAAAGCTGGCCACACTCAGCCCCATCAGCACCCAGGCATACAGCCACGGGCGTTGCAGGGTCTGGGCGAAGGCCGACTTGTTGCCGGCGCGCCAACCGCGCCAGGTCTGGAACAGCACCGCCGCCACACTGCCCAGCAGCAGGGCGGTGGCGATGCCATGGAGCATTTTCAGCAGGCTCAGGGTTTCCATGGGGCAGCTCCTGTGCGTGTGGCGATGCTGTACAGCCTAGCAGTCAGCCGAGGAACAGCCGATACGCCGGGTTATCGGTTTCGTCCCAGAACGGGTAGCCAATTTCCTCAAGGGCCGCGGCCACCTGGCCTCGCTCGTGGGCGGGGACCTGTAAGCCTGCCACCACGCGACCGTCGGCGGCACCGTGGTTGCGGTAATGGAACATGGAGATGTTCCAGCGCCCGCCCAACTTGTTGAGGAAGTTGAACAGCGCCCCAGGCCGCTCCGGGAACTCGAAACGCATGACCATTTCATCGCTGACCTGCACCGCATGGCCGCCCACCATGTGGCGAATATGCAACTTGGCCAGCTCATTATCGGTCAGGTCCAGCACCGGGAAGCCCTGCTCGGCAAGGCTGGCCACCAACGCCGCGCGCGGGTCGGTGTCGGGGTGGGTCTGCACGCCAACGAAAATGTGCGCCTCGCGGCCGGTGTGGTAGCGGTAGTTGAATTCGGTGATCTGGCGCTTGCCGATGGCCTCGCAGAACGCCTTGAAGCTACCGGGACGCTCGGGGATGGTCACGGCGATGATGGCTTCGCGGCCCTCACCCAGCTCGGCACGCTCGGCCACGTGGCGCAGGCGATCGAAGTTGACGTTGGCACCCGAATCGATGGCCACCAGGGTCTGGCCGCTGACGCCGTGCAGCTCCACGTACTTCTTGATCCCGGCCACGCCCAGGGCGCCAGCGGGTTCGGTGATGGAGCGGGTGTCGTCGTAGATGTCCTTGATGGCCGCGCAGATCTCGTCGGTGCTGACGGTGATCACGTCGTCCACGTAGTCCTTGCAGATATCGAAGGTGTGCTGGCCGATCTGCGCCACGGCAACGCCGTCGGCGAAGATGCCGACCGACGGCAACACCACCCGCTCGCCCGCGGCCATGGCCGCTTGCAGGCAGTTGGAGTCGTCAGGCTCCACGCCGATGATCTTGATATCCGGGCGCAGGTACTTCACGTAGGCCGCGATACCGGCGATCAGGCCGCCGCCGCCCACCGGCACGAAGATGGCGTCCAGTTTGCCCGGGTGCTGGCGCAGGATCTCCATGGCCACGGTGCCCTGGCCGGCAATGGTGTGCGGGTCGTCATAAGGGTGGATATAGACGTAGCCCTTTTCGTCTACCAGCTTCAGCGAATAGGCCAGCGCCTCGGGGAAGGAGTCGCCATGCAACACCACCTTGCCGCCGCGCGAGCGCACGCCTTCGACCTTGATCTCGGGAGTGGTCTTGGGCATCACGATGGTGGCTTTCACGCCCATTTCCCGCGCCGCCAGGGCCAGGCCCTGGGCGTGGTTGCCCGCCGAGGCGGTGACGACGCCACGGGCACGTTCTTCGTCGCTCAACTGCGCCAGCTTGTTGTAGGCGCCGCGAATCTTGAAGGAGAACACCGGCTGCAGGTCTTCACGCTTGAGCAGAATCTGGTTGCCAAGGCGTTTGGACAGCTGGCCGGCGGCCTGCAGAGGGGTTTCCACAGCGACGTCGTAGACGCGCGAGGTGAGGATCTTCTTAACGTACTGTTCGAGCATCGGAAGCATCACTGGCGGTTGAGCAAGACCTGGGAGTCTACCCCAGCGTTCCCGCCAAGGACCACAGCAAACGGGTATAATGCCGCCCTTCCCCCGCTACTTTGTGCCCGCTCCGGAGCCCGCATGACCCAGGACCAACTCAAACAGGCCGTCGCCCAGGCTGCTGTCGACTTCATTCTGCCCAAGCTGGACGACAAGAGCATCGTCGGCGTCGGCACCGGTTCGACCGCCAACTGCTTCATCGATGCCCTGGCCCAGCACAAGGGTGCCTTCGACGGCGCCGTTGCCAGCTCCGAAGCCACCGCCGCGCGCCTCAAGGGCCATGGCATTCCGGTGTATGAACTGAATACGGTCAGCGACCTGGAGTTCTACATCGACGGCGCCGACGAGAGCGACGAACACCTGAACCTGATCAAAGGCGGCGGCGCGGCCCTGACCCGCGAGAAGATCGTCGCGGCCGTGGCCAAGACGTTCATCTGCATCGCCGATGGCAGCAAGCTGGTGCCGGTGCTGGGCGCTTTCCCGCTGCCGGTGGAAGTCATTCCCATGGCCCGCAGCCACGTGGCGCGCCAGCTGGTGAAGCTGGGCGGCGACCCGGTGTACCGTGAAGGGGTTGTGACCGACAACGGCAACATCATCCTGGACGTGCACAACATGCAGATCACTGATCCGGTGGCGCTGGAAGTGCAGATCAACGCCATTGTCGGTGTGGTCACCAACGGCCTGTTCGCCTCGCGCCCGGCCGATTTGCTGTTGCTCGGCACGCCTGAAGGCGTGAAAACCCTCACCCGGTAATAGCCTCACCTCTGCCCGGGAAGAAGCCACAACGCAACATCAGATGCGCCGTGCTGCCGTCTTCCCGAGCTTCGCCCGGGCCACAGAGGTTCAAGCGATACTCAGAACTTGCGGAACACGTAGAACAGGTTCGGTTCGCTGACCATGTAGAGGGTGCCGCTTTCGTCCATGGCCACGCCTTCTGCGCGCGGAATGGTGTCTTTCAGGCCGTTCAAGCCGCCCAGCAACGTCATGTAGCTGACCTGGCGACCGCTGGGGTCCAGTTCCAGCAGCATGTGCGAATCCGCCGACAGCACCAGGGTGTTGCCCGTACGCGGGTCGATGCCCAGGGAAGACAGGTTGCGCAGATTCAGAGTGCTGAACGGCAACTTGACCTTGGCCCCCTGCCATTGCCCATTGGCATCGACCTTCAGGCTGTACATGGCCGCCGGGCGCTCCTCACCCAACAGCAGTTGCCCGCGGCGCGGGTCCCAGGCGATGCCTTCATAACCTTTGTTCTGATTCGCCGATGGCCCCAGGTCGAACTGCGGCCAATCGGCCAGGGTCAAGGCCTGGGTGTCCGCGGTCACCTTGACCACCGTCATCAGGTGCTGGCGCTCATCGGTAATGGCCATCTTGCCACCGCCGATGTAGGCCACCCCTTCCGGGTTCGACCAACCCTTGAGCGGCATTTTGCGCAGCACGTCGCCTTCCAGGGTCAGCTCCACCAGAAAGGCGTTCTTGCCCATCACCGAGAACAGCGTCCTGGTGTCGGGGTTGTAGGTCAGGTCAGAGGCTTCGTCCTTCTCCATGCCGGGCAGCGCCTTGCCGTCGATGAAGGCGCGATAGTCCGGCAACCACACCGCCGCATCGCGTTGCGCCTGCGGGGTCATGCGCTCCACCACCCAGAGTTTGACCCGGGTGTCCCAGTGCATGACTGCGGCGATAGCATAGGCAGCGGCCACGATCAGCAGCCAGACATACCAGCGCGTCATGAGGCGCGGCTTGCGCTCGTGCGCAGCCGGGGAAAGAGAGGGAGGTACGGCCATGTCGATATCTTCCTGAGAATACGGCAACCCTGGGCGCGAAGGCGCTCAGGGTGATCAAGCCGTATTATCCGGATGACGTGTGAAAAAAAAGCAAAAACCTGGCCGTCAGCTCACGACAGTTTCGAAACGACTGGCGCCCGGCAGCTCCAGCACCAGTTCATCACCCGGGTTCAGCGCCCCCACCCCGGCCGGCGTGCCGGTCAGAATCACGTCGCCGGCCAGCAGCGAGAAGTTGGCCGCCATGTACTGGATCATCGGCACGATGGGGTTGAGCATCAGGTTGCTGTTGCCGTCCTGGCGCACTTCACCGTTGATGGTCAGACGGATCGGGATGTCGGTCACGTCCGGGAAAGTACTGCCCACCACGAATGGGGCCAGCACACAGGCGCCATCGAACGCCTTGGCCAGCTCCCATGGCAGGCCTTTTTCCTTGAGCTTGCTCTGCACGTCACGCAGGGTCAGGTCCAGGGCCGGAGCGAAACCGGAAATGGCATCCAGCACTTCTTCTTCCGTGGGCCTGGTGGACAGGGACTTGCCCAGCAGCACGGCGATTTCCGCTTCGTAATGCACCGAACCCCGGTCGGTGGGGATCTTGAACCCGCCTTCGGTTGGCACCACGCAGCTGCCCGGCTTGATGAACAGCAGCGGTTCGGTGGGCACGGGGTTGTTGAGTTCCTTGGCGTGCTCGGCGTAGTTGCGCCCGATGCACACCACCTTGCCCACAGGAAAATGAATATGGGTACCGTCGAGGTATTGGTGTTGATAGCTCATTGCCCGACTCCTTGATGGGAAAACTGCGAATCAAACAGCAAAGATCTTGCCCGGATTCATGATGCCGTTGGGGTCGAACACCGCCTTCAGGGCTTTCATGTACTGGATTTCCGCTTCGCTGCGGCTGTAGTTCAGGTAGTCCCGCTTGACCAGCCCCACGCCGTGCTCGGCCGAAATGGAGCCGTTGTACTTCTGCACGGTCTCGAATACTGCCTTGTTGACGCTGACGCACTTGGCGAAGAACGCTTCCTTGTCCAGGTCTTCAGGCTTGAGGATATTGAGGTGCAGGTTGCCGTCACCGATGTGGCCGTACCAGACCACTTCGAAGTCGGGGTAGCTTTCACTGACGATCGCGTCAATTTCCTTCAGAAACGCCGGCACCTGGGCCACCGTCACCGAGATGTCGTTCTTGTAGGGCGTGCGGTGCGAGATGGTTTCGGAGATGTACTCACGCAGTTTCCAGAGGTTGGCCAGCTGCTGCTCGCTCTGGCTCATCACCCCATCGATGACCCAGCCTTGCTCGACGCAGTGCTCGAAGGTGGCCAATGCCTCGTTGGACACTTGCTCGGTAGTGGCCTCGAACTCCAGCAAGGCATAGAACGGGCATTCGGTAGTGAACGGCGGCGGCACATCGCCCCGGGCCATGACCTTGGCCAAGGCCTTGTCGGAAAAAAATTCGAAGGCGGTAAGGTCCAGTTTGCCGCGAAACGCATGCAGCACTGGCATGATCGAATCAAAGTCCGGTGTGCCCAGCACCATGGCGGTCAGGTTCTTCGGGGCCCGGTCCAGGCGCATGGTGGCTTCCACGACGAAGCCCAGGGTGCCTTCGGCGCCGATGAACAGCTGGCGCAGGTCATAGCCGGTAGCGTTCTTGATCAGGTCCTTGTTCAGCTCCAGCAAGTCCCCCTTGCCGGTGACCACTTTCAGACCAGCGACCCAATTGCGGGTCATGCCGTAGCGAATGACCTTGATCCCACCGGCATTGGTGCCGATGTTGCCGCCAATCTGGCTGGAGCCCGATGAGGCGAAGTCTACCGGGTAGTAGAGGTCGTGGTCCTTGGCCAGGTTCTGCAATTGCTTGGTGATGACCCCAGGTTGGCACACCACTGTCCGATCAACGGTGTTCACGGCGCCTGTCTTGTTCATATAGTCGAACGACACCACCACTTCGCCATTGGTGGCCACCGCGGCGGCGGAAAGGCCGGTGCGCCCGCCAGACGGTACCAGCGCCACCTTGTGGGTGTTGGCCCAGCGCACGATGGCCTGAACCTGCTCGGTAGTCTTGGGGAACACGATGGCACTGGGGGCAGGGGCGAATTGTTTCGTCCAGTCCTTGCCGTAAGCCTCCAGCGAGTCGGCATCGGTGAGTACTTTGCCGGGGTCGACCAGGGTGTGAAGCTCTTCAAGAAACGCAGAATGGGTCATTGCTGAACTCTCGAACTGTTCATAGTCACCCTGAGTACTCTTCACGTCCCAGGGATGGGCTTACCAAGGGGGGATATGCTAGCATACGCCCCCCCGCTAATCGTGCTTCCGGCCGATCCGCGATCGCTACACTTCCTGCCATTTTTCTCCGGGACACAGGTTTACGCAGATGAGCAAGACTTCTCTCGATAAGAGCAAGATCAAGTTCCTTCTTCTCGAAGGCGTCCACCAATCCGCCGTCGACGTTCTCAAGGCCGCCGGGTATTCGAATATCGAGTACCACACCAAGTCGCTGCCCGAGGCCGAGCTGAAGGAAAAGATCGCCGATGCTCACTTCATCGGTATCCGCTCCCGCACCCAGCTGACCGAAGAGCTCTTCGATTGTGCGAAAAAACTGGTCGCCGTCGGCTGCTTCTGCATCGGCACCAACCAGGTTGACCTGGACGCGGCTCGCGAGCGCGGTATCGCCGTGTTCAACGCGCCGTACTCCAACACCCGTTCGGTAGCCGAACTGGTGCTGGCCGAGGCCATCCTGCTGCTGCGCGGCATCCCCGAGAAGAACGCTTCCTGCCACCGCGGTGGCTGGATCAAGAGCGCGGCCAACTCCTTCGAGATCCGTGGCAAGAAGCTGGGCATCGTCGGCTACGGCTCCATCGGTACCCAACTGTCGGTACTGGCCGAAGGCCTGGGCATGCAGGTGTTCTTCTATGACACCATCACCAAACTGCCGCTGGGCAACGCTACCCAGGTAGCCAGCCTGACCGAACTGCTGGGCATGTCCGACATCGTCTCGCTGCACGTACCTGAAACCGCCGCCACCCAGTGGATGATCGGCGAGAAGGAAATCCGCGCCATCAAGAAGGGTGGCATCCTGATCAACGCTGCCCGTGGCACCGTGGTCGAGCTGGACCACCTGGCAGCCGCCATCAAGGACCAGCACCTGATCGGCGCGGCCATCGACGTGTTCCCGGTGGAGCCGCGCTCCAACGACGACATCTTCGAAAGCCCGCTGCGCGGCCTGGACAACGTGATCCTGACCCCGCACATCGGTGGCTCCACTGCCGAGGCCCAGGCCAATATCGGCCTGGAAGTGGCCGAGAAGCTGGTCAAGTACAGCGACAACGGTACCTCGGTTTCGTCGGTCAACTTCCCGGAAGTGGCCCTGCCAGCTCACCCGGGCAAGCACCGCCTGCTGCACATCCACGAAAACATCCCGGGCGTGCTCAGCGAGATCAACAAGGTGTTCGCCGAGAACGGCATCAACATCTCCGGTCAGTTCCTGCAGACCAACGAGAAAGTCGGTTACGTGGTCATCGACGTCGACGCCGAATACTCGGACCTGGCCCAGGCCAAGCTGCAACAGATCAACGGCACCATTCGTAGCCGCGTTCTGTTCTAAGCACACCTGCGTCATGAAAAAGGGGAGGCCTTCGGGCCTCCCCTTTTTTGCTTTCATACTTTTTCATCTGGTCCTGCGGGGGGGGGCCAGGAGGCACGTTATTTAACCGTAACGGTGATCTTCTTCGATTCCACCGCCGGCTTGAACGGCACATGGAAGCGGTCCGCCAGCAGCAGTTGCAAGGTGTGCTTGCCCGGGGCCAGGGTCAGGGTGGTCTCGGTCTGCGCCTTGCCGAAGTGCAGGATATGGTCGGTTACCGGGAGCGGCTGGTCGGCTGGCGGTTGCTGGTCAACGTCTACCAGCAGGTGGTGGTGGCCGGTGTTCGGGGTCGGGTCGCCAGCCGGGGCCAGCTTCATGCCTTCGATGCCGAATTTGACGGTGAAGGTCTTGTCGACGGTAGCACCGTCGGCAGGGGAAACGATGAACACCTTGGCACCCGCTGGCGCTTCGACACTTTTCAGGTCATCGGCACTGGCCAGCAACGAGGCGCCCATCAGCAGTCCAGCAACGGCAGCGCGGCAAAAAAGAGATTTCATCGGGGAACTCCAGGATATGTTTCCGGTTTTGTCTGGAAACACCTTAGCCTATTTCGTCAGGGTACGGCGCGCTGGAAGGCCTGTGCCAGAGCAGGTTTCATCTAGTTTTCCAACGCTGCCAGCGCCTGGGCGGCCTCGGCCAGCTGTTGCTCGTTGAATACCTGCACCCCTTCACGTCGCAACAGTGCCGCGGTAACGCCTTCACCCTGCACCTTGGTGGCGGTGAACGTCCCGTCGTAGGTCAGCGTATTTCCGCACGAGGGGCTGTTGGCCTTGAGCACCGCGACGCGGATGCCATGCCGGCGTACCGCCTGCAGCGCCAGCTGGGCGCCGCGCATGAAGGCAGCGGTGAAGTCCTCGCCCGCCGCTGTCAGCACCAGCGCTTGCCCTTCCAGCACCTGCATACCCTGGCCACCCGGAATCTCGGCCGCCGGGCGCGGGGTGGGCAAGCCTCCGGCCACCTCGGGGCACAGGCCAACGACACGGCCTTCGGCCAGCCACGCGTCGAGCTGGTCGAAGGGGCCGCTGGCACCGCCGTCATAGCGCACCCGGTGGCCCAGCAGGCAGCGGCTGACCAGCACCTTGTGCATATCAGAAGGGCTCGTTGCCACGGCGGCGGAACCAGCCCGTCAACGACAGGCGGTCATGCATGGCCGGCATGACTTCATGGGGCACTTCACCCGACAGGAATACCACCAGGCAGCCGCCGGTCGGCGCGACGTCGTGCTCGCGATCCTGTTCGAGGTACATACGCAGTTGCCCGCCGTGTTCCGGGGCCCACGCCTCGTTCAGGTAGACAACCGCCGAGACCATGCGCCGGTCGTCATCCCGGAAGCGGTCCACATGCTTGCGGTAAAAGGCCCCGGGCGGGTACAGGGCGAAGTGGCACTCAAAATCCTCCAGGCCCAGGAACAGCCCGCGGTTGAGGGCTTCGCGCAGGGCATCCATCAGCGCCAGGTACTGGTCGCAGGCGCTCGACTCACCGGACTCCAGCCACTGGATACGGTCGCCGCGAATACCCTCGCGGATTTCCTGCGCGGGGCCACGGCCGACCGCGGCAGGTGCCAGCTCGCCTTGGGCCGCACGCTGGCGACACTCGGCCGCCAGCGCCGCGACAAGGGCCGGGGGCAGGAACAAGTCCTGCTGCGACCACCCGCGCTCGGCCAGGTCGTCGACGATAGAGAGCAGCAGCGGATGATCAGAGGATATTTGCATGCCGCGCATAGTATCCATGTGCCCACGAAACGGACAGAGCCACTTGGCCCCCGACGCGCAGCACGTCGATTATGTTGCGCCGCTTGTTACGAATTCTCGACAAAGCCCTGCCCGGCCACGGACAATGGCGGCCTGCCGACAGGAGTCCCTGATGCGCCGTTTGTTTTTCCTTTTGATCATGTGCTGCACCCTGCCTGCATGGGCAGACAGTCACGACCAGTTGTACAAGGTCGCTGGCTGGCCAGAGCAGCGGGCGCATTTCACCGACGCCCTGAAAGCAGCCCAGCAGCGCTACCAGAACAGCTTGCCCCCCGCGGTATTCCAGGCCCTGGTCAATAACAGCGACCAGCGTTTCGCGCCCCAGGCCATGGACCAGCGCGCCGAAACCCGGCTGCGCCAGACCCTTGCCGACCCCAACCCGGCCCTGGCCTTTTTCCAGTCGCCGCTGGGGCGCAAAGTGGTGGCCGCCGAGCTTTTGGCCACCCGCCGCGACCAACTGGCCAAGAACGCCCAGGGCCTGCCGCACATGCAGGTCAGCGATACCCGCGCACTGATCATCGGCCACCTGTCACGCGCCTTGCCCGCCCGCGAGGCCGGCGCCGAAGTCAGCCTGGCCATCGCCGGCGTCGCCGCCGACAGCCTCAGCCAGATGATTCCCGGCCTGCTGGGCAGTGACCAGGCCCAAGGCATGCTCGACGGCCAGCGCCAGCGCCTGATGGGGCAGATCGGCACCGAGCTGGATAACACCCTGCTATATGTGTACCGCGACCTGTCGGACCCGGAACTGGAGGAATTCGCCAACTTCGCCGAGTCGCCCGAAGGGCAGGCCTATTACAAGGCGGCGCTGGCAGCGGTGCGGGCCAGTCTGGCAGTGGGCCAGAGCACGTCGAGTCTCAACCCGCCGAAGCCTGGCACCTGAGACCGCCCAGGTGCTGAACCACATGATCAGGTCAGCGCCCCAGCCACTCACCCACAAATGAAAAATACCGCTCCCTGATCGGTACCACTTCATTGGCCAAATGATGCCGTGCCCCCGGCAGCATCAGCACCTGGGGGCTGCGAAACTTGGCCTGCAGCACACCGAGGTTGTGTTGCCAGTCCACCGTCATGTCAGCGTCGCCCTGCACGATCAGCGGCGAACGCGTGCTGACCGGCGCGGCTTCTATCCGTGGCACCCAGTTGACCAGCGCACCTACCCAGGCGGTAGGAAGACGAATGGGTTGCAACGGGTCTGCCTGCAGGAACGGCATGAATTCAGGGTCATTGGTGTTTTCACTGAAGCGCCGGGCAATGCCGCTGACGAAGGGGCTGAGCAGCCGATAGCTGACCTGGGACCAGCGCCAGCCACGCGGGCGCACCAGCGGCGCCAACAGGATCGCCTGGCCCTGCGCCGGGCTATCGGGGCCGTGGTGCAGCAAATGGTCGAGGACAATCGCGCCGCCGGTGCTCTGGCCCATCAGGTGCCAGGGCTGCGGCAAGCCAATGCTGGCGGCCTCGGCGAACAGGCCGCTCAAGGCCGCCTGGTAGTCGTCGAAGTCATCGATGCGTGCCCGTTCGCCACTGGACAGCCCGTGGCCTGGGAGGTCGCCCGAAATCACCGCGAAACCATGCTCCAGCGCCCAACGGATCACGTGCCGATACAGGCCCATGTGATCATAGAAACCATGCAGCAGCACCAGCGTCGCGACCGGTGATGGCGGTAGCCAGACCTGGCTTACCAGCTCGTAACCGGCTGCCTCGAAACGGCCCAGCCAGGTCTGGCACGGCAGGTCGATGCCGTAGAAGCGCTGGTAGGCCATCGCTTCCTCGGAGAGAGGCAGGTGGGCGGCCAGGGGCTTGAGGCTTGCGCGAAGCGCGTCTGGCCGGAACGTGGCGGGCATAAGGTCTCGCAGCGGTAAGCGAATAAACACACCTCCGATATTCTTCTCTATGGCCAGGCATGGCAAGCTGGGTGTCCTGTTACGGATCGAGCCTTTATGTCTGCCTCGCGCCGCAAAACCCTGCTCCTCACCCTGCTGGCCCTGATCTGCGTGGCCACGCTGTGGCTGGCCTATGACTGGTTCGAGTCCCGCTACATCCGAGCGTTCAGCGAACATGCCACACTTTTCGAAGGCGACCGCCTGCAACTGCCCCCGGCACTGGCCGGCCCCGGCCCGATCCGCCTGGTGCATTTCTGGGAGCCGGCCTGCCCGTGCAACGTGGGCAACCAGCAGCACCTGAGTGAGTTGCAGGCACATTTCGGCCCCCAGGGCGTGACGTTCTACAGCGTGCAGAAAACCGGCAGCCACGGCCAGCTACCGGCCAATCTGGACAGTTTCAAGGCCCTTGCGGCCATCCATGGCAGCGAAGGCGTGCCGGCCAGCCCCGCCGTGGCAATCTGGGACCAGAAAGGCCAGCTCGCCTACTTCGGCCCCTACAGCGAAGGCGCGACCTGCGATTCGAGCAACAGCTTCATTGAGCCGATTCTCAAGGCGCTGACCGAAGGGCGTGCCGTGAACGCCACCCATACCCTGGCCCAGGGTTGCTATTGCCCGTGGGACAGTGCCGGGCCATGAGGCATCACTAAAGGACTTCCGATGAAACGCAGCCTCACCGTCCTCGCCGTTCTGATCGCCGCCGCCGTTGGCGGCGGTGCCTGGTACATCCACGGCAAGCAACCTCGACGCAGCGGTGAAATAGCCCTGCAACATCTGCAGGCGCCCGTCAGCGTGCGCTATGACGGGCGCGGTGTGCCGCACATCCAGGCGCAGAACCAGGCCGACCTGTACCGCGCCCTGGGCTACGTACAGGCCCAGGACCGCTTGTTCCAGATGGAGATGATGCGCCGCCTGGCCCGCGGTGAACTCGCCGAGGTGCTGGGGCCCAGGCTGGTAGCCACCGACACCCTGTTCCGCAGCCTGCGCATTCGCGACCAGGCCGAGGTCGCCCTGGCTCGCGAAGATCGCCAGTCACCCAGTTGGAAAGCCATAGAGGCCTACCTGGATGGCATCAACCAATACCAGGCCAGCCACCCTAGCCCCATGGAGTTCGATGCGCTGGGGATTACCCCGCGGCCCTTCACGGCCCAGGACATCTTCAGCGTCACCGGCTACATGGCCTACAGCTTCGCCGCCGCCTTCCGCACCGAGCCCATGCTGACATTCGTGCGCGACCAACTGGGCGCCGGGTACCTGAAGGTATTCGACATCGACTGGCACCCCCAGGGTGCGTTACCACTGGCGGCCGAGGACTGGAAAAGCCTGAACACCATGGCACGCCTGAGCCAGCAGGCACTGCAAGAGGCCGGCCTGCCCCAGTTCGAAGGCAGCAATGCCTGGGTGATCGCGGGCAACCGCACCGCCAGCGGCAGACCGCTGCTGGCCGGCGACCCGCACATCCGCTTCTCGGTGCCCTCGGTATGGTATGAGGCCCACCTGTCCGCACCGGGCTTCGAACTTTACGGCTACCACCAGGCACTTGGCGCCTTCGCCACCCTGGGCCAGAACAAGGAGTTCGGCTGGAGCCTGACCATGTTCCAGAACGACGACCTGGACCTGGTGGCCGAAAAGGTCAACCCAGGCAACCCGAACCAGGTCTGGTACCACGACCAGTGGGTAGACCTGCAAACCACCCAGGAGCAGATAGCCGTCAAGGGTGAAGAGCCGGTGACCATCACCCTGCGCCGCTCGCCCCATGGGCCCATCGTCAACGACGCCTTGGGTAAAGTGGCACCCACCACGCCCATCGCCATGTGGTGGTCGTTCCTGGAGTCGCAGAACCCCATTCTCGAGGGTTTCTACGAAATCAACCGCGCCGACACCCTGGCCAAGATGCGCGCCGCGGCCGCCAAGGTACAGGCGCCGGGCCTGAACTTCATCTGGGCCAACGCCAAGGGTGATATCGGTTGGTGGGCGGCGGCGCAACTACCCATTCGCCCCGCGGGCGTGCAGCCCATGTTCATTCTCGATGGCAGTGGCCGTGATGCCGACAAGCTGGGCTTCTACCCCTTCAGTGCCAACCCCCAGGAAGAAAACCCCGCCCGGGGTTTCATCGTTTCGGCCAACTTCCAGCCGGTGTCGCCGCAGGGCATCGAGATTCCCGGTTATTACAACCTGGCCGACCGTGGCCAGCAGCTGTTCAGCCAACTGAATGACGACAGCGTGAAATGGGACAGTGCCCACGCCCAGGCCCTGCAACTGGGTACCCGCACAGGCTACGCCCAGCGCGTGCTGGCGCCGTTGCTGCCGGTGCTACGGCAGGTGGTGAGCGAACCGGGGGAAAAGGCGCTGGTGGAGCAACTGGGGCGCTGGCAGGGTGACTATCCGCTGGACTCGGTCCCGGCCACGGTCTTCAGCGAGTTCCTCTACGACCTGACCTATGCCGCCATGCACGATGAACTGGGTGACGCCATGTTCGATACCCTGCTGGCCACCCGCGAACTGGACACCGCCCTGCCCCGCCTGGCGGCAGATGAAGACTCCCCGTGGTGGGATGACCGCGCGTCGGCAGCCCATGAGACACGCGCCGATATCGTCCGGCTGGCCTGGGGCAATACCCTGCGCCAGCTCAAGGCAACCCTGGGCGACGACCCTGGCCAATGGCAATGGGGCAAGGCCCATACCCTCACCCATGAACACCCGCTGGGCAGCCAGAAACCACTGGATCGGCTATTCAACGTCGGCCCGTTCGCGGCACCGGGCAGCCATGAGGTACCGAACAACCTGTCCGGGCGGCTGGGGCCTGCGCCATGGCACGTCGGCTATGGCCCTTCGACCCGCCGCGTCATCGACTTCGCCGACCCGGCCCATGCCACCACCATCAACCCGGTGGGGCAAAGCGGGGTGCTGTTCGATGCGCATTACAGCGATCAGGCCCAGGACTACATCGATGGCAAATACCATCAAGTGCTGATTGACCCGGCGGATGTGGCCAACGGAACGGTCAGTACCATGAACCTGGTACCGGCGAGGTAGACGGCTACCCACCCCCTGCCGGTGCCACAGGAAAATGGCGATGCCCTGTAACGAACAAGGCCCCGAAGGGCCTTGTGTCATGCGGCTATCGGCGCTTGCGCACGGCGCGGGTCGGGCTGTTTCCAGCCATCGGCCGCGGCTTCTTCGATGGCCGCCTGAATCGCGCGCTTGCGGCGCTCTTCGGCCCGGCGGGTGAAGAACCACACCAGGAAGGTGAAGATGGAAACGGTCAGCAGGATCAGGCTGGCCACGGCGTTGATCTCCGGCTTCACGCCCAGGCGCACGGCCGAGAACACTTCCATCGGCAGGGTGGTGGAACCCGGGCCCGACACGAAGCTGGCCAGCACCAGGTCGTCCAGCGACAGGGCAAACGACATCATGCCGCCGGCCGCCAGCGAAGGGGCGATCATGGGAATGGTGATCAGCATGAACACTTTCCATGGGCGCGCCCCCAGGTCCATGGCCGCCTCCTCGATGGACAGGTCCAGCTCGCGCAAGCGCGCCGACACCACTACCGCCACATAGGCGGCACAGAACGTGGTGTGGGCGATCCAGATGGTGGCGATGCCACGCTCCTGGGGCCAGCCGATGGCCTGGGCCATGGCCACGAACAGCAGCAACAGCGACAGACCGGTGATGACCTCGGGCATCACCAGCGGCGCGGTCACCAGGCCGCCAAACAGCGTACGGCCCTTGAAGCGCGCCACACGGGTCAGCACGAACGCTGCCAGGGTACCCAGGATCACCGCGGCGATGGCCGTGTAGCAGGCGATTTCCAGCGAACGGGCCACCGAGCCCATCAACTGGGTGTTATCCACCAGGCCCACATACCACTTCACCGACCAGCCGCCCCATACCGTCACCAGCTTGGAGGCGTTGAACGAGTAGATCACCAGAATGACCATGGGCGCATAGATGAACACCAGGCCCAGCACCAGCATCAGGCTGGAAAAACTGAAACGTTTCATACCTTGCCCTCCATCTCTTTGGCCTGACTACGGTTGAAGAGCAGGATGGGCACGATCAGGATCGCCAGCATCACTACCGCCAGGGCAGACGCCACCGGCCAGTCACGGTTGTTGAAGAACTCTTGCCACAGCACACGGCCGATCATCAGGGTTTCCGGGCCGCCCAGCAGCTCGGGAATCACGAACTCACCCACTACTGGAATGAACACCAGCATGCAACCGGCGATGATACCGTTCCTGGACAGCGGCACGGTGATCTTCCAGAAGCTGTTGAAGGTGCTCGAACCCAGGTCGGATGCGGCTTCCAGCAAGCTTTCATCGTGCTTCACCAGGTTGGCGAACAACGGCAGGATCATGAACGGCAGGTACGAATAGACCACGCCGATGTACACCGCCAGGTTGGTGTTGAGGATCTGCAACGGTTGGTCGATCAGCCCCAGCCACATCAGGAAGGCATTGAGCAGGCCGTTGTTGCTCAGGATACCCATCCAGGCGTAGACGCGAATCAGGATCGCCGTCCAGGTCGGCATCATGATCAGCAGCAACAGCACCGTCTGCACTTCCTTGCGGGCACGGGCAATGGCGTAGGCCATGGGATAGCCGATCACCAGGCACAACAGCGTGCTGAAGAACGCCATTTTCAGCGAACCCAGGTACGCGGAGATGTACAGGTCGTCATCGCCCAGCATTGCGTAGTTGCCCAGGTTGAGCAGCAACTGGATCTTCTGGTCGACGTAGGTGTAGATCTCGGTGTACGGCGGAATCGCCACGTCCGCTTCAGCGAAGCTGATCTTCAGGACAATGAAGAACGGCAACATGAAGAACAGGAACAGCCACAGGAACGGCACGCCGATCACCAGTTGGCGGCCACCGGGCGTTATTCGATGCAGGATGCGTTTGATGTTTTTTGTATTCATGAGCGCAGTACCACGCCGCTGTCGTCTTCCCACCACACGTACACCTGGTCATCCCAGGTTGGCCGCGCGCCGCGACGTTCGGCGTTGGCCACGAACGACTGGACCAGCTTGCCGCACGGCAGCTCCACGTAGAACACCGAGTGGCCGCCCAGGTAGGCGATGTCGTGTACCTTGCCGCGCGACCAGTTGTACTCACCGGCAGGCGGCTCGACCGTCACCAACAGTTTTTCCGGGCGAATGGCGTAGGTGATGTGCTTGTCCTGCACCGAAGTGCTGATGCCGTGGCCCACATAGATATTGCGCTCCAGCTCCGGGCTGTGGATCAGCGCATGGCCTTCGGCATCGTCCACCACGTCGCCTTCGAACAGGTTGACGTTGCCGATGAACTCGCACACCAGGCGGCTGGTAGGCGTTTCATAGATGTCGATGGGGCTGCCGATCTGAGCAATCCAGCCCAGGTGCATGATGGCGATGCGCTGGGCCATGGTCATGGCCTCTTCCTGGTCGTGGGTCACCATCACGCAGGTCACGCCCACGCGTTCGATGATCTCCACCAGCTCCAGTTGCATCTGCGAACGCAGTTTCTTGTCCAGCGCGCCCATGGGCTCGTCGAGCAGCAGCAGCTTCGGGCGCTTGGCCAGCGAGCGGGCCAGGGCCACGCGCTGGCGCTGGCCACCGGACAACTGGTGGGGTTTGCGCTTGGCGTACTGGGTCATCTGCACCAGCTTGAGCATCTCGGCCACACGTGCGTCGATCTCGGCCGCCGGGATCTTGTCCTGCTTCAGGCCGAAGGCAATGTTCTGCGCCACGGTCATGTGCGGGAACAGCGCGTAGGACTGGAACATCATGTTGATCGGCCGCTCATAGGGCGGCATGTCGGTGATGTCCACGCCATCGAGGTAGATACGCCCCTCGGTCGGCCGTTCGAAACCGGCCAGCATGCGCAGCAAGGTGGATTTACCCGAGCCGGAGCCGCCGAGCAGGGCAAAGATCTCGCCCTTGTTGATTTGCAGCGACACGTCGTCGACCGCAACCGTCTCGTCGAACTTCTTGGTGACCCGGTCGATTTTGACCAGCACCTGTTTAGGTTGCTGATCGCCCTCGAGGGCTTTCTTATAGGCACCGGAGGCAACTGCCATTAACGAAACTCCCAACAAAATTTTACAGCCCGCCCCGGATAGGCGGACCTTGGATTCTTGCAGCCTGTTCCTTCAGGTCGTATGAAACGGCCAACGACGTCGGCTCCATTACAAATGTGCACGATAGGCCTCTGGTGAGTCCCGGCGGGCACGGCCTTGCAAAATAAAGTGCAACAACTGACTACCTCGTTTCCTGCCTGCGGCAGGCGGCAACGTGCCAACCGTTTGGAAAAAACCGGCGCGCAACTTACCCTTGATGACGCTGAGTCGCAAAAACTATTTCAAATTCAGAAGCCTGCGGTACTGTGCCGAGACCACCGGCACAGTACCCAGGGCATCACAGCCGGCTTACTTGCCCGACTTGATGGTGGTCCAGGTGCGCGTCAGGATGCGCTGGGTCGCGGCCGGCAGGTCGGCGATGGCGTACAGCTTGGCCTGCACGTCAGCCGGCGGGTAAATGCCCGGGTCGCTGGAAATTTCCTTCGCCACCAGTGGCGTCGCCGCGGCGTTGCCGTTCGGGTAGCCCACGGCATCGCTGATTTCAGCCATTACCTTTGGCTGCAAGATGAAGTTCATGAACTTGTAGGCGCCTTCGACGTTTTCGGCATCTTTAGGGATGGCGACCATGTCGTAGAAGCTGCCGGCGCCTTCCTTCGGAATGCTGTAGTTCACGTGCACCTTGTCACCGGCTTCCTTGGCACGGGAAGCAGCCTGCTTGATGTCACCGGAGTAGCCGATGGCCACGCAAATGTTGCCGTTGGCCAGGTCCGAGATGTACTTGGACGAGTGGAAGTAGGCGATCGATGGGCGGATCTTGAGGAACAGGTCCTCGGCCTTCTTGATCTCGTCCTTGTTCTGGGTGTCGGTCTTGAAGCCCAGGTAGTGCAGCGCGGCCGGGATCATTTCGGTCGGCGAGTCGAGGAAGCTGATGCCACAACCCTTGAGCTTGGCAGCGTTCTCGGGCTTGAACACCAGGTCCCAGGAGTTGACCGGGGCGTCGGCGCCCAGCGCCGCCTTGACCTTCTCGGGGTTGTAGCCGATACCGATGGTGCCCCACATGTACGGGAAGGCGTGGGCGTTGTTCGGGTCGCTGACGGACACTGCCTTGAGCAGGTCCTTGTTCAGGTTGCCGTAATTGCTCAGCTTGGATTTGTCCAGCTCCTGGTAGACGCCCGCCTTGATCTGCTTGGCCAGGAAGTTGTTCGAAGGCACGACGATGTCATACCCCGACTTGCCAGCCAGCAGCTTGGCTTCCAGGGTTTCGTTGCTGTCGAATACGTCGTAGACGACCTTGATCCCCGACTCCTTCTCGAAATCCGCGATGGTGTTCGGCGCAATGTAGTCGGACCAGTTGTACACGTGCAGGACCTTGTCGTCCGCGTGTGCCGCACCGGCCATCACACCCATAAGGGACATGGCGAGGAGGGTCTTGCCAAATATCTTCATGCGTAAGGCTCCAATATTTTTTTAATTCCGTCTGTCCAGTAGCCGGGGCAACTGCAACAGCTGCTAGTCTGGCAAGGTCCAAGGCGCCCTTTCAATTAAAAGAGCAACCTTCTGTAGCCCCCCGAACCAAGCCAAGACTAGCACTCAGCCATTCAAAGCCTGCAAGGTCAGATCCAGGCACTTGCGCGCCTTGGTCACCAGCTCGTCGATTTCCTCACGAGTGATCACCAGCGATGGCGCAATGATCATGGTGTCGCCCACGGCGCGCATGATCAGGCCATTGTCGAAGCAGAAGTTGCGGCAGATCATGCCCACACCCATCCCCTCGTACCGTTGGCGCGTGGCTTTGTCCTTGACCAGCTCGATGGCGCCCAGCAGCCCCAGCCCGCGAACCTCGCCCACCAACGGGTGGTCGTTCAGCTCACGCAGACGTTTCTGCAAATACGGTGCCGTTTCTTCGCGCACCCGCTCGATAATTTTCTCGTCGCGCAGGATGCGGATGTTTTCCAGGCCCACGGCAGCTGCCACCGGGTGCCCCGAATAGGTAAAGCCGTGGTTGAAATCGCCACCTTCGGAGAGGGTCTTGGCCACTTCGTCCCGCACGATTACCCCACCCATGGGGATATAGCCTGAGGTCAGGCCCTTGGCGATGGTCATCAGGTCGGGTTCGAGGCCGTAGTAATCACTGCCGAACCACTCCCCGGTACGGCCGAAACCGCAGATCACCTCGTCGGCGACGAACAGGATGTCGTATTTGGCCAGAATCTCCTTGATCTTCGGCCAGTAGGTTTCAGGCGGAATGATCACGCCGCCGGCGCCCTGGATAGGCTCGGCGATGAAGGCCGCGACGGTGTCCACGCCCAGTTCCAGAATCTTCTTCTCCAACTGTTCGGCGGCCCAGGTGCCGAACTCTGCCTCGGACAGGTCGCCGCCTTCGCCGAACCAGTACGGCTGGGCGATGTGGACAATGCCGGGGATCGGCAGGTCGCCCTGCTCGTGCATGCCTACCATGCCGCCCAGGCTGGCGCCGGCCACGGTGGAGCCGTGGTAGCCGTTGATGCGGCTGATGATGACCTTCTTCTCTGGCTTGCCCTTCAGCGCCCAGTAGTGGCGGACCATGCGCAGCACGGTGTCGTTGCCTTCGGAGCCGGAGCCGGTGAAGAACACATGGCTCATGCCGGCTGGCGCGACTTCGGAAACGGCCTTGGCCAGTTCCAGCGCCGGCGGGTGGGCGGTCTGGAAAAACAAGTTGTAATACGGGAGCTCGCGCATCTGTTTCGCCGCCACGTCGGCCAGCTCATCGCGGCCATAGCCCACGGCCACGCACCAGAGCCCGGCCATGCCGTCGAGGATCTTGTTGCCTTCGCTGTCCCACAGGTGCACGCCCTTGGCCTTGGTGATGATGCGCGGGCCTTTTTCCTTGAGCTGCTTGTAGTCGCTGAACGGCGCCAGGTGGTGCTCACCGCTCAGGGCCTGCCACGCTTGGGTTTGCGAATTCTTGTTGCTCATTGCCTTCTCCTCATCGGGGCGAGCCCCGCGTTGATCACACCGCGAACAGCAGGAATTCACGTTCCCATGAGCTGATGACGCGCTTGAAGTTCTCGTGTTCGGCGCGCTTGACCGCGACGTAACCGATGATGAATTTGTTGCCCAGGTACTTCTCGACCGTCTTGCAGTTTTCCATGCGCTCCAGGGCGTCCTCGATGGTCAACGGCAGGCGCAGGTTGCGCCTTTCGTAACCGCGGCCCTGCACCGGGGCGCTGGGCTCGATGCCCTCGACCATGCCGATGTAGCCGCACAACAGGCTGGCCGCGATGGCCAGGTACGGGTTGGCGTCGGCGCCCGGCAGGCGGTTCTCCACACGGCGGTTCTGCGGCGTGGCATCGGGCACCCGCAGGCCTACGGTACGGTTCTCTTCACCCCATTCCACGTTCACTGGCGCCGAGGTGTCGGGCAGGAAACGACGAAACGAGTTCACGTTGGGGGCGAACAATGGCAGCAGCTCGGGAATGAATTTCTGCAAGCCGCCCACGTGGTGCAGGAACAGCTCGCTCATGCTGCCGTCATCGTTGGAAAAGATGTTCTTGCCGGTCTCGATGTCGACGATGCTCTGGTGCAGGTGCATGGCACTGCCGGGTTCGCCGGTCATGGGCTTGGCCATGAACGTGGCGGCCACGTTGTGCTTGAGCGCGGCCTCGCGCATGGTGCGCTTGAACACCAGGATCTGGTCGGCCAGGTGCAAGGCGTTGCCGTGGCGGAAATTGATCTCCATCTGCGCCGTGCCGTCTTCATGGATCAGGGTGTCCAGGTCCAGATGCTGCAATTCGCACCAGTCGTAGACGTCCTCGAACAGCGGGTCGAACTCGTTCGCCGCTTCGATGGAGAACGATTGCCGGCCGGTTTCCGGGCGCCCGGAGCGGCCCACCGGAGGCTGCAGCGGGAAGTCCGGGTCTTCGCAGCGGCGCGTCAGGTAAAACTCCATCTCTGGCGCCACGATGGGTAGCCAGCCCTTGTCGCTATAAAGCTTCAGGACCTTCTTGAGCACGTTGCGCGGCGACAGCTCGATGGGGTTGCCCTGCTTGTCATAGGTGTCGTGGATCACCTGTGCCGTGGGCTCGATGGCCCAGGGCACCAGAAACACTGCGTTCTCGTCTGGCCGGCAGATCATGTCAATGTCGGCCGGGTCCAGCAGGTCGTAGTAAATGTCGTCTTCCACGTAGTCGCCGGTGACCGTCTGCAGCAGAACACTTTCCGGCAGACGCATGCCTTTCTCGGCGATGAACTTGTTGGTCGGCGAGATCTTGCCCCGCGTGATGCCGGTCAGGTCGGCGATCAGGCATTCGACTTCAGTGATCTTGTGCTCTTTCAACCAATCGGTGAGCTGGTCGAGGCTGGTACGCATAAATACCTCAGGGGCTAGATAGCAGTCCTGGACGCGGCTGCGTCGCGTTGGGTCGCACGCTGTCTGCAGGCCTGGCCAAAGGCCTGGAAAATGGCCAGGTAGTGCGGGTTATCCAGCACTTGCCATTCGGGATGCCACTGCAAGCCTAGTGCAAAACCTCCGCCCCCCTCGACCGACACGGCTTCTACCAGGCCATCGGGCGCCACGGCCTCGATGCGCAAACCCGGGGCCACGCGGTCGATACCCTGGGCGTGAATGGAGTTGACCTGCAACTGCGCCGGCAAACCAATGGCCTGTAAAACACCGCCGGGCTGGACAGCCACCGCATGACGCAGGGCATACTGGGCCTCGACCGGTTGGTCCTTGGGCTCACGGTGGTCCATGAAGGTTCCGGTTTCGTGAACCTTCTGGTGCAGCGAGCCGCCCAGCGCCACGTTCAGCTCCTGAAAACCGCGGCAAATGCCCAATACAGGCACGCCAGCGGCCACGGCGGCGCGAATCAGCGGTAGAGTGGTAGCATCACGTTCAGGGTCGTGTAGCGTGCCAGGCGTGCTGTCGGCACCGGCGTAATGGCGCGGCTCTACGTTGGACGGTGAACCGGTAAAGAGAATGCCGTCCAGCCCGTCAAGTATTTGGGTCGGTTTGAACAGTTCGCCGAGCGACGGGATGATCATCGGCAAGCCTGCGGCGGCCACGGCGACCGCGCGGACATATTTGTCACCACAGGTATGGCTGGCGTGCAGGCCGACTGGCTTTATGCAGGCGGTGACGCCGATTGTCGGCAGGCGTGCCATGAGCTCCCCCGGTATTATTGGCGTTATGGGTTGCAAACGAGCTTAGCGTTGTTCATTTTTTTTCACAACACCCCCGTAAAAAATACAACACGGGCTGTTGAATAATTCATCTGAGGGCATTCACGGACGTAAAAAATGCCCCATTAAGCGGCAAAAATGGCTTTCAGGCGCCATTTCAGGGCAAACCGAGGCTCGCTTGACTTCATGATGGCTTTCGGATTGACTGAAACAGCAAAAGCCCAATGATTGATATTTTTAACAACAAAGGTGTTGCATCATGTCGGTACCCCCGCGTGCCGTTCAGCTCAACGAAGCGAACGCATTCCTTAAGGAACATCCTGAGGTTCTGTACGTCGACCTTCTGATTGCAGATATGAATGGTGTGGTGCGTGGCAAGCGCATCGAACGCACCAGCCTCCACAAGGTTTACGAGAAGGGCATCAACCTGCCCGCCTCGCTCTTCGCCCTGGACATCAACGGCTCTACGGTGGAAAGCACCGGGCTGGGCCTGGACATCGGCGACGCAGACCGTATCTGCTTTCCGATTCCCGACACCCTCTCCAACGAGCCCTGGCAGAAACGCCCTACCGCGCAACTGCTGATGACCATGCACGAACTGGAAGGCGAACCCTTCTTTGCCGACCCGCGCGAAGTGCTGCGCCAGGTGGTCGCGAAGTTCGACGAGCTGGGCCTGACCATCTGCGCCGCTTTCGAGCTGGAGTTCTACCTGATCGACCAGGAGAACGTGAACGGCCGCCCGCAACCGCCGCGCTCACCTATTTCCGGTAAACGCCCGCACTCGACCCAGGTGTACCTGATCGACGACCTGGACGAGTACGTGGACTGCCTGCAGGACATCCTGGAAGGCGCCAAGGAACAAGGCATCCCGGCCGACGCCATCGTCAAGGAAAGTGCCCCGGCGCAGTTCGAAGTGAACCTGCACCACGTGGCCGACCCGATGAAGGCCTGCGACTACGCCGTGCTGCTCAAGCGCCTGATCAAGAACATCGCCTACGACCATGAAATGGACACCACCTTCATGGCCAAGCCCTACCCGGGCCAGGCGGGCAATGGCCTGCACGTGCATATCTCGATCCTGGACAAGGACGGCAAGAATATCTTCACCAGTGAGGATCCCGAGCAGAACGCCGCGCTGCGTCACGCGATCGGCGGTGTGCTCGAGACCCTGCCCGCGTCGATGGCGTTCCTGTGCCCGAACGTCAACTCGTACCGCCGTTTCGGCGCCCAGTTCTACGTGCCGAACTCGCCCTGCTGGGGCCTGGACAACCGCACCGTGGCCCTGCGCGTGCCTACCGGCACCCCGGACGCCGTGCGCATCGAACACCGCGTGGCCGGTGCCGACGCCAACCCGTACCTGCTGATGGCCGCCGTGCTGGCGGGCGTGCACCACGGCCTGACCAACAAGGTCGAGCCCAACGAGCCGGTGGAAGGCAACTCGTACGAGCAGAACGAGCAGAGCCTGCCCAACAACCTGCGCGACGCCCTGCGCGAGCTGGACGACAGCGAGATCCTGGCACGGTATATCGATCCGAAGTACATCGATATCTTCGTGGCGTGCAAGGAAAGCGAGCTGGAGGAATTCGAGCACTCCATCTCCGACCTTGAGTACAACTGGTATCTGCATACGGTGTAAGCCGATGCAAAAAACGCCGCAGGCCAAGGCCTGCGGTTTTTTTTGCCTCGGGATTCGCTGTTGCCACAGAGCACATGCCCGGGTGGCGCCGGGCGAAGCTCGGGAAGCAGACGACGCCGATTCAAAACCCTACAATGCGTGGCCCGAGATGGAGAACCTCATGACCCGCACCGCCACGCCCCGCAAACCCCGTGCCCGCAGCCAGGCACGGATCGACTCGATTCTCGAGGCGGCGCGCGCCCTGCTGGCCAGTGAGGGGGTGGGCAGCCTGTCGATCTACAGCGTTGCCGAGCGCGCGGAGATCCCGCCGTCGTCGGTGTACCACTTCTTCGCCAGCGTCCCGGCGCTGCTGGAAGCGCTGACGGCAGATGTTCATGCCGCTTTCCGCGCCTGCCTGCTGGAGCCCGTGGATCATGAGCAACTGCGTGAATGGCGCGACCTGTCGCGCTTGGTGGAAGAGCGCATGCTGGTCATCTACAGCCAGGACGCCGCGGCCCGCCAGTTGATTCTGGCCCAGCATGGGCTGGCCGAGGTCACCCAGGCTGACCGCCAGCATGACCTGGAGCTGGGGGTGCTCATGCACCAGGTATTCGACCGGTATTTCCAGCTGCCGAGCCTGCCGCAAGACGTGGATGTTTTTGCCCTGGCCATGGAGCTGGGCGACCGGGTATACGCGCGGTCGGTGCAGCTGCATGGGCAGATCACCCCACGCATGGCGGAGGAAGGGATGCGGGTGTTCGATGCTTACCTGGGGCTGTACCTGCCGCCGTTCCTGCCTAAAAGATCGGCCTAGCGCCGTTCCCGGGCTTCAGCCCAGGATCAAATGCGGGAGGAACCGGCTGGTATCCTTGGTGATCAGGCTGTCATCTTCGCGGATACCTATCCCCGCGGCGCGGTCGCCGATCACCCATGAACCTACCAGCGTGTAGCTGTCGCCGAACTTGGGCAATGGCGCCAATCGCTGCAAGACATAGGGTGCATCGTCGTACGGGCCATCCACCACGTGCAGCTGGTCATCAGGCGTGCGCAGCTCGATGTTTGCGCCTTCCCTGGAGAAGTACGGCTTGCGTACCCAGCCCTTGGGCACCGGCGAGCGCGGGTTGGTATCCAGATGGCTTTCCAGCAGGTTCGGGTGGCCTTTGTGAGCCTCCCACAGCATCGGCAGGATGCCCTTGTTGGAGAGAATCGCCTTCCAGGCGGGCTCCATGAACTGGGTGTCACACTGAGCGATGGCCGCGCCGAAAGGCTCGTGGAAGATGAACTCCCAGGCGTGCAGCTTGAACAGGTGGGGGATCCAGCGGTCCTGCAGGTCGACGAAGCGGCCATCAAGCAGGCCGATGTCTTCCAGGTCGATGTGCCGTGACTCTATACCCACCTTCTCGGCGACCAAGCGCAGGTAGTCCGTGGTCGCCTTGTCTTCCACGGAGCCTTTTATCGAAGCGAAATAGAACGGCCGCTGGATGTTCAGCGCGGCGAAGGCTTCGTGCAGGCGCGTGTCGATGCTGTTGAACTGGTCCACCGAGGCCGGCAGCATGCCGCGCTCGATGCACTGCTCCAGCCAGCCCCACTGGAAGGCCGCTGCCTCGTACAGGCTGGTGGGGGTGTCGTAGTTCAGCTCCAGCAACTTGGCCGGGCCGGTACCGTCGTAGGAGAAGTCCATACGCCCGTACAGGTGCGGGTGGCCTTCGCGCCAGGAGGTGCGCACCAGGTCGTGAAACGCCGGCGGGATGGCCAGGCGTTCCAGTTTTTCCTCACTGTTCACCACGTCGCTGACCAGGTCCATGCACAGTTCATGAAGGGCCTGGGTCGGGTCTTCCAGGTCGTCCTCGATCTGCTTGAGGGTGAACTGGTAGTAGGCGCTTTCATCCCAATAGGGCTCGCCATCAATGGTGTGGAACATGAAGCCCAGGCGTTCGGCAGTCTGCTTCCAGTCGGGGCGTTCGGCGATGGCGATTTTCTTCATGCTGCCCTCAACCGCCGAAACTGCTGCGCGACGATGAACCGCTCCAGCCACTGCGGGCCGTAGCCGAACTGCCGAAACCGCCGCGGGTGGTCGCCTGGCGTACCGACACCGGGTTGGCGTTGATACGGCCGAAGCTACTGCCACTACTGCTATAGCCGTTGCCCGACTCGCTTTGCCGCGAGCGCGAGAACGTGGCGCCGCTGTTGATGCGCGAACCCAGGGTGGAGCTGGCGTAATTGCCGCGGTCGTCACGGTACTGGTACACCGGCGCCGACCTGAAATTGCCGGTGCTGCTGCTTAGCATGTGGCCGATGAGCAGACCTGTCAGCAGGCCGCTGCCATTGAAGCCGCCTGCGCTGCTGTCGCCGCCGCTGCGGGCCACCTCGGCCTTGGCCGAATCCAGCTGCGACTGGGTAACGGTGCCGTCGGCATCCACCTCGAAACCGCCCAGCTGGGGCATGTACTTGCCGGCCGAGTCGACCTGGCAGTAGTCCGGCACGAAGTCGGCTTCGCAGTCAGCCTTGTTGTCGTACACCGGGGCAATCTTGCGGTGCTGGCTGAGCGCGGCGATATAGGCATCGGAACACACGTCTACCGGAAACTTCTGCGCGGTGCATTCGGCCACCGTCTTGAAGTCGAAGGTTTTCTTCACCTGGTAGGTCTTCTCCGGCGCACCGCAACCGGCTACCGCCAGCGCCACCGAGGCAGCCAGCGAGAGTTGTACGTACTTGCTTCGTTTCATCCCTGGCTCCGCGATCAGTTGGTGTTGGGCGTCATGCAGGCGGCGTTGAGCATGCCGACGCTGATGGCCACGGCCGCCACGTAGATACCGGTGGCCACCTCACCGCGCTGGATGCGTGCCGATACGCCCTTGAGCACCAGGCTGGCGGCGAAGAATGCCAACAGCTGCACCACACCGGCGATCAGTGCCCAGACCACGAAGTCCAGCAGGCTGATGGAGTAGGCAATGACGTTGCTGGCCGGAATCGCGAAGCCGATGATGGCGCCGCCCAGGGCAATGGCAGCGGCGACGTTGCCCTCGCGAATCAGCTCGAACTCCTTGTGCGGCGTCATGCGTGTGTAGATGAACTGGAACAGCGCGAGGAAGACCCCCGCCCCCACCACGTACAACAGAAACCCCAGCACGGCGGTGGGGTTCAGCGAAATCGAAAGTGCTTCTAGCATGGCATGTCCCTATGGATGTCAGAGGATGTTCAAGTCGGTGGGGTACAGCGAAATGCCGAGCGAGGCGCTGAGGCTGACGGTGCCCTCCTCGTCCTGTTCCACCGAGAACAGCAGGAATTCGCGGCGGTCGGTCAGCCCGGTATCACGGGCGTACAGCATGGCGCGGTGCTCGACCACGTAGGACTCGTTGGGGTTGACGACCCGTTCACGCAGGTCGGTCAGTTCGGTTTGCCCTGCCTCGGTGCCCCACTCGCGGGTGTATTGCACGCCGTCGAGGTCATAGGTCGGTAGGCCGATGTCACTGTTGGGGCCGGCCAGGCGCTGCAGCTCGCTGTTGCTGCTGATGGTGGCGTAGCGCAGGTAGTTGAACAGGATCACCGATTCGACCTGGCCATCGCGGTCACCCGTGGTGTGCACCTGCAGCCAGTAGTCCTCCTCGTCCATGTAATAGCGGTTCAACCACTGGGACTGGCCCAGGTCCACCGTGCCCACGCTGAAGATCTGCTGGGTGGGCGGAATGATCACCTTGCTGGCACCATCGAGCAGCAGCTTGAGGGTGCCGTCGAAGCTCACCGAGCGGCCCTGGGCCAGGCCCAGCGCGCCTTCCACCGCGGCCTGCGGCTTGCCGGCGGGTGCTTCCAGGCCCATGAACTGTTTGAACCAACCCATCTTCAGACTCCTTCTTCTTTGCGCAAAAGCACCCGTGCCGCCACAAACCCCGCCACCGCACCGGCGATATGGGATTCGAACGAAACGCCATAGCGTGGCAGAAAACCGTAGACCAGCCCACCGTACAGCAGCATCGCGGCCGCGGCACACAAGAGATTGGCCCAACTGTGGTGGAACCAGGCACGGGCCACTACGTATACCCACAGGCCAAACACCCAGCCGCTGGCCCCTACATGGTAATAGCCACGGCCGAACAGCCATACCAACACGCCACCGACCACGATGATCAGGCCGCTGGCGGCGAGGAACCGGCCGACACCGTCCTTGGCCACCAGCGTACCCAGCACGATGAACGGCACCAGGTTGCCCAGCAGGTGCCACAGCGAACCATGCAGGAACGGTGCGCTGATGATACCCAGCAGGCCCTGGGCCGAACGCGGCAGCAGGCCGTAGGTGTTCAGGCTGTAACCGGAGAGCAGGTTGAGCGCCTGCACCACGCACATCACCCCGGCGAGCCAGAGTACGGGTTTGAAATCCTTGGCAGCGATCACTGCGCTCTCCCTGTGTTGCCATTCCCCCGCAGGGCCGGGCGACGATCGGGAAGAAGGTGCCACGCTGCATCAGGGATGCATGCGGGCACTGTTCCCGGCGTCCGTCCGGTCCTGCAGAAGGACGTTACTGGCCGGCTTGCTGCTTGCGCAGGCGTTCCAGGATGGCGTCGGCGCTGCCGGTATCCGGGACGATGCCGGCTTCCTTGAGCTTGCGCTCCAGGTCATTGCCGGTTGAGGCCTCGGCCAGTTGGTCCTGGGCCTCGAGTTCGGCAGCGCGCTGCTCCTGCTTGGCCTGCAGGCGGTTCAGGGTGCCCACGGCGGTTTCCAGCTTGCCGTTGGCGCCGCCGCTGGCAATGGAAGCGCTGACCTGGGCCTTCTGCACGCTTTCACGCGCCTTGGCCACGTCTACCTGCTGGCGCAGGCTCTTGATGCGGGCCTCGGCCTTGGTGATGTCCTTGCGCATCTTCTCGACGTAACCGCCGAACTCCACGACCTGCTTGTGCTCAGCCTCACGCTCGTTGACCTGCACGGCGATGGCCTCGGCCACTTCGTGGGCCAGATCATTGCGCTCGGCTTTCATCGCCGCCAGCGCCTTGCTTTCCAGGTCGCCGATGCGGGCGTCGTACTGGGCCACGCGGTCGGTGGCCAGCTTGTGCTTGGCCATGATGGTCACCAGTTCGCGCTTGGCGTTGGCCAGGGCAGTGTCGGCGTCACGGATTTCCTGGTCCAGGATGCGCAGGGCCTGCTGGTCGACGATGGACTCGCCCACCTCGCTGGCACCACCGCGCAGCGCCGTGAACAACTTGCTCCAGATGGATTGATTACTCATGTCGTTACTCCTTGGCTTTCTTGAAGAAGCCTTCGAAGGCTTCGGCGGCGCGTTGCACGTTATCGACCAGGGTGAACACTTCGGTCACCACGTTGGTCAGGCTCGAATTGGCGCTCAGGGCGCCAAACATGTTGTAGACGGTCTGCCCGTTGGGCATCACTTCCAGGCCGATGGACGACAGCGGGAACAGCTCGCGGCTGCGCAGCACGGCGTCATTGAAGCGGGCCACATCCTTTATGGAGTCGACGTCCACCAGCACGGTGTCGACGATGATCTGCTCGCCCACCACGGCAATGTGAATCGGCAGGCCGCCGTACTCGTTCATTTCCAGCTTCAGGCTTTGCTCGGCCCCTTGCACCAGGGTCGGGGTGATTTCCTTCGACGCCACTTCATCCAGGGCCTGGAAGGCCTGGTGAAGGCGGTCGAGGGTCCATTTCTCCGCTGAGGTCATGTGTTCCTCCAACTTGAATGTGCCAGCCATCACAGGCTGGCGGAGCTGTTTTTCCACTTGCTTGAGCAACCCGCGGTTCTCCGGGAGCACCCACGCCTCGTGTTTCACATACCCGGCATCGGCCAGCCCGGCTCGCATTTTCTTCATGTAGAAGCTGGAGGTTTTTTTCTCCGCAGGGGCCTTCTTTACCGTTGCCTTGTCGTTGCCAGCCTTGCTTGCCATCGGGTCGATTCCGTATCACATGTGATAAACATACACCCTTTGCAGAAACCTGCAACACATCACGCGTGAGAAAATATTTCCGGAAAACGGAAATGAAAAAACCCCGCCGGGCGCAAGCCCGGCGGGGTTGAACATGACGCAGCCGTGGTTACAGCTTGGCGATCGACACTTCGGTGGATTTGACGAAGGCAATCACTTCACTGCCGATCACCAGTTCCAACTCACGCACCGAACGGGTGGTGATCACCGAAGTAACGATGCCGGAAGCTGTCTGCACATCGATTTCCGACAGCACCGGGCCTTCGATGATTTCCTTGACGGTGCCCTTGAACTGGTTACGCACGTTGATCGCTTTGATAGTCATGAGGTTCTTCCTGTTCAAACGAGGGGTGTGATTCAGAGTGCCCAGCGCAATTGCGTGGGCAACGGGGCCGTGGGTTCCGGCTCGGGCGGTGTGCCCGGCAGCGACAACACACGGTTGAGGACTTCGGTTTCCAGCGCCGCCAGGCGGTGCGAACCACGGGCCCGGGGACGTGGCAGGTCGACAGTGAGGTCCAGGCCGATCTCGCCGTCTTCGATCAGAATGACCCGGTCGGCGACCGCAACCGCCTCGGCCACGTCATGGGTGACCAACAGCACCGTGAAGCCATGCTGTTTCCACAGGCGTTCAATCAGTTGCTGCATTTCGATACGGGTCAGAGCATCCAGCGCGCCCAATGGCTCATCGAGCAACAGCAGGCGCGGTTTGTGGATCAGCGCACGGGCCAGGGCCACACGTTGCTTCTGGCCCCCCGACAGGGCCGCCGGCCACTCGTTGGCGCGCTCGGCCAGGCCCACGGCTTCCAGCGCCTCCAGGGCCTTGGGCCGCCAGTTGCCCTTGAGGCCGAGACCCACGTTATCGATGACTTTTTTCCAGGGCAGCAGGCGCGCTTCCTGGAACATCAGGCGGGTGTCGTCCCGCGCCTCGCTCAAGGGCGCGGAGCCTGCCAGCAGTTGGCCGGCGCTGGGTTTATCCAGCCCTGCCAGCAAGCGCAGCAAGGTGCTCTTGCCGCAACCACTGCGGCCGACCACGGCCACGAATTGGCCCGCCGGAATGTGCAGGTCGATGTCCTTGAGCACCTGGCGGCTGCCAAAGCTCTTCTGCAGACGGTCCAGCGCCAGCGGAATGCCTTGCAGCAGGCGCGGCGGTTGTTGCTTCAGCGCGTTCATGCCGCACCTCCCTTGGCAACCTGGTAAGCCGGGTGCCAGCGCAGCCACACACGTTCCAGGCCACGGGCGGCCAGGTCGGCCAGCTTGCCCAGCACGGCATAGAGAACGATGGCCAGCACCACCACGTCGGTTTGCAGGAACTCACGGGCGTTCATGGCCAGGTAGCCGATGCCAGAGCTGGCGGAAATGGTTTCGGCGACGATCAGGGTCAGCCACATGAAACCCAGGGCAAAGCGCACACCTACCAGAATGGAAGGCAGTGCCCCCGGCAGGATCACCTGGCGGAACAGCGCGAAGCCGCTCAAGCCATAGCTGCGTGCCATTTCCACCAGAGCCGGGTCGACGTTGCGGATGCCATGGTAGGTATTCAGGTAGATCGGGAACAACGTGCCCAGCGCCACCAGAAAGATCTTCGCCGACTCATCGATCCCGAACCACAGGATCACCAACGGGATCAACGCCAGGTGCGGCACGTTGCGGATCATCTGCATGGAGCTGTCGAGCAGGCGCTCGCCCCATGTCGACAGGCCGACGACGAAGCCCAGCACCAGCCCCAGCGAGCCGCCGATGACGAAGCCCACGCCTGCACGCCAGCCACTGATGGCCAGGTGGGTCCAGATTTCGCCGCTGCGCACCAATTCGACACCGGCCGCTACGACCGCGCTGGGCGCGGGCAGAATGCGCGTGGACAGCCAGCCGGCGCTCACCGACAACTGCCATACCGCCAGCAACAACACCGGCAACGCCCAGGGCGCTAGCCTGTGAATAATTTTGTTCATGACCAGCCCTCAGCTCTGGGACGCGGCTTTGGGCAGAATGTCGTTAGCGACCATCTCACCGAAAGGGCTCACGTAGTTGGCGCCTTGCGGCTGTTCAGGGCGTTGCACGTCCAGGTGTGGGAACAGCAGCTCGGCAACGCGGTAAGACTCTTCCAGGTGCGGGTAGCCCGAGAAGATGAAGGTATCGATCCCCAGGTCGGCGTACTCCTTGACCCGCGCGGCCACGGTCGGACCATCGCCCACCAGCGCCGTGCCGGCACCGCCGCGCACCAGGCCCACGCCTGCCCACAGGTTGGGGCTGACTTCCAGGTTGTCGCGGTTGCCACCATGCAGGGCCGCCATGCGTTGCTGGCCCACCGAGTCAAAGCGTGCCAGCGACGCCTGGGCGCGGGCGATGGTGTCATCGTCCAGGTGCGAGATCAGGCGGTCAGCCGCGGCCCAGGCCTCGGCGTTGGTTTCGCGCACGATCACGTGCAGACGGATGCCGAAACGCACGGTACGGCCCAGCTTGGCGGCCTTCTCCCGCACTTCGGCGATTTTCTCGGCCACGGCCGCAGGTGGCTCGCCCCAGGTCAAATACAACTCCACCTGCTCGGCAGCCAGGTCCTGGGCGGCTTCCGAGGAGCCGCCGAAATACAACGGTGGCCGTGGCTGCTGAACCGGTGGGTAGAGCAGCTTGGCGCCTTTGACTTTGATGTGTTCGCCGTCATAGTCGACGGTTTCGCCTTCCAGCACGCGGCGCCAGATACGGGTGAATTCCACCGAGGCTTGATAGCGCTCCTCGTGGCTGAGGAACAGGCCGTCGCCGGACAACTCCTCAGGGTCGCCTCCGGTTACCAGGTTGAACAGCGCGCGGCCACCGGACAGGCGGTCCAGGGTCGCGGCCTGGCGGGCCGCCACGGTAGGGGAAATGATGCCTGGGCGCAGGGCCACCAGGAATTTGAGCCGCTGGGTCACCGGAATCAGCGACGCTGCCACCAGCCAGGAATCCTCGCAGGAACGGCCCGTGGGGATCAGCACGCCACCGAACCCCAGGCGGTCGGCAGCCTGGGCGATCTGTTGCAAGTAGCCATGGTCCACGGCGCGGGCGCCTTCGGCGGTGCCAAGGTAATGACCGTCGCCGTGGGTGGGAAGAAACCAGAAAATGTTAAGGCTCATTGGAGTTGTCTCCTAAGGGTGGCTAGGGCCGGTGCGGTGCACCGGCCCGCGGTACGAATCACGGGGCGGTGGCGACCTTGGCCGGTGGCGTCCAGATCACATCCTTGATGCTCAGCGGTTTGGGAATCAGCTTGAGTTGGTAAAAAGCGTCGGCGATCTTCTGCTGGGCAGCGGCCACGTCAGGGGTGATGAACTCGGCGCCGAAGCCTTGGCGCTTGACCGAGGTCAGGGTGATGTCAGCCGGCAAGCCCAGCAGCGGCGCCACCTCTTTGGTCACCTGTTCGGGGTTGGATTTGGACCACTCGCCCACCGAGCGCACCTCGTCCACCAGGGTGGCGATCACGTCCGGGTGCTGCTGGGCGTACGGTTTGGTCGCCAGGTAGAACTGGTTGTTGTCCACCAGGCCTTTACCGTCACGCAGGGTACGCGCTTGCAGCTGCTGTTCGGCGGCCGCCTGGTAGGGGTCCCAGATGACCCAGGCGTCGACGCTGCCACGCTCGAACGCAGCACGGGCGTCGGCCGGGGGCAGGTAGACGGTCTGGATGTCGGTGTATTTGAGGCCGGCGTCTTCCAGGGCACGCACCAGCAGGTAGTGCACGTTGGAGCCCTTGTTCAGCACCACTTTCTTGCCCTTGAGGTCGGCCACCGACTTGATCGGCGAATCCTTGGGCACCAGGATCGCTTCGCTGGTGGGGCCGGTGGCTCGTGGGCCACGTAGAGCAGGTCGGCGCCCGCGGCCTGGGCGAATACCGGTGGCGTCTCGCCGGTCACGCCGAAATCGATGGAGCCTACGTTGAGGCCTTCCAGCAACTGCGGCCCACCGGGAAATTCGGTCCATTGCACCTGCACGCCCTGGGCGGCCAGGCGCTTCTCCAGCGAACCGCGGGCCTTGAGCAGCACCAGGGTGCCGTACTTCTGGTAGCCGATGCGCAGGGTATCAGCCTGGGCCTGGGTAATGGCGCCGTACGACACAGCCGCAGCAAACAGAGCGACCAGCCCGCGACGCAAAAAGACTGTGCGCATAGCGCCGCTCCTTTGCTATTGGGTATATGGCTGCACCTGCTTGCCCGTTGGCGGGCGAGTAAGGCCAGTGAAATTGAATGTGCTACCTGTGGGAGCCGGTAAGCCAGCCCGCACTTAAATGCTCCAGCGCGCGCTCAGCAATCTTTCGTTCAGCAGGTTCGGGTCCAAGGGCTGTGGCCGACGGCTCAGCGCGTAGTGGAACTCCTGAAGCGCATTTTCCAAACGTTGTTCCAGCGCTGGCGCCAGCTGCGCGGCGGCAGTGCCCTCCCCGTAGGCGATCTGGCTGTCGTCAGCAAAGATCCCCTGCAGCATTTCCTGGGCCTTGAGCGCCGCCAGTACCGGCTTGAGCGCGTAATCCACCGCGAGCATGTGGGCGATGCTGCCGCCCGTGGCGATGGGCAGTACCACCTTGTTGGCCAGGGCCCGCTCGGGCAGCAGGTCCAGCAGGGTTTTCAGCGCACCCGAGAACGACGCTTTGTACACCGGCGTAGCCACGATCAGGCCATCGGCTTTCTGCACCAGTTCCAGGAAGTCCAGCACCTTGGGGCTATCGAAGCGAGCGTGCAGCAGGTCCTCGGCGGCGAAGTCGCGCACCTGGAAGGTCACTACTTCAACACCATGGCGTTGCAGCCACTGACGGGTCCGTTCAAGCAATACACCGGAACGCGAGCGCACACTGGGACTGCCACCGAGAGATACAACCAGCATGGGTTACGCTTCCTTTAACCGTCCAAAAGGCCTCGCGGTCGGCGAGATGGGAGTGACCATAACAGGCCTTTTATATATCCATAAATCATATTTTTTCATTTGGTTATTCGTTAATTGAATATGATTATTTGGACAAAAAAAGAGCCGTCATGAACGGCTCGAAACCCTGTCGTGGGAGGATGAATCAGCGGTTGGGCTGCGGGGTCAGGCGCAGGTAGGGCTTCACTGCGCGATAACCCTTGGGAAAGCGTTGCTTGATCTCTTCCTCGTCCTTGAGCGAGGGCACGATCACTACCTCGTCACCGTCCTGCCAGTTGGCCGGGGTGGCCACCTTGTGGCTGTCGGTGAGTTGCAGCGAATCGATTACCCGCAGGATTTCGTGGAAGTTGCGGCCGGTGCTGGCCGGGTAAGTAATGGTCAGGCGCACTTTCTTGTTCGGGTCGATCACGAACAGCGAGCGCACCGTCAGGGTGTCGTTGGCGTTGGGGTGGATGAGATCGTAAAGGTCGGCGACCTTGCGGTCGGCATCGGCCAGGATCGGGAAGTTGACGATGGTGTTCTGGGTTTCGTTGATGTCCTCGATCCACTTGTGGTGCGAGTCCACCGGGTCTACCGACAGGGCGATGGCCTTGACATTGCGCTTGGCGAATTCGTCCTTGAGCTTGGCGGTAAAGCCCAGTTCGGTGGTGCACACCGGGGTGAAGTCGGCGGGGTGGGAGAACAGCACGCCCCAGCTGTTGCCCAGCCATTCGTGGAAGCGGATCTTGCCGGCGCTGGAATCCTGTTCGAAGTCGGGGGCGATATCGCCCAGGCGGATGCTCATGTGTGCTTGCTCCTTCAAGGGTGCGTTTATGGGTTCCACTGTGCACTCAGCGTAGACCAAATAAAAAGAATAAATATCGATTTATTAAGCACTGAAAGGAATAAGCTATTTCGGGCAAAACAAAGCCCGCCAAAGGGCGGGCTTCACTTTTAAGCCAGGCTTACAACAGCGGGATCGAGTAGCTCACGATCACGCGGTTTTCGTCCTGGTCGCGTTGGCCAGGGATGTCGTTGCGCCACATGGCGTTTTTCCACATCAGGCCCAGGCCCTTGAAGGTGCCTTGCGGTACGACGTAGGCCAGGGTCAGGTCGCGTTCCCACTCGGAACGGCCGGAACCGGCCACCGCGCCACTGGTGGCCACGGTGTCGATGTTGTCGCCACGCAGGTACACCAAGCCGGCGGTAGCGCCAGGGAAGCCGATGGCCGAGAAGTCATACGAGTAGCGCGCCTGCCAGGTGCGCTCGCCGGCACGGCCGAACTTCTGGATCTGCATGTCGGTGATGGTGTAGTTCGACGAGCCGTCGCCCTGGTTCAGCCACGGGAAGTCCGAGCTGCCGTTGCTGACCTGGTAGCCACCGCCGAAGGTGTGGCCGGCCACGGTGTACAGGAACAGGCCGCTGTACAGGTTGTTGTCCACCGGGCCCTTGCCGCTGGCCACGCCGCTGTAGTTGCCGGTGGTGTAGTAGGCCGCATCGTTGCCGTTGGCGCCGTCGTCGGTGCTGTGGAACACGCGCAGGTCGGACTTCAGCACGCCCGGGCCGATGGCCCAGTTGTGGACCAGGCCCAGGAAGTGCTGCTTGTAGAATTGGTCCAGCTCACCGTAGTAGTACTGGACCAGCAGGTCCTTGGTGATCTTGTAGTCGGCACCGGCGTAGTAGAACTTGTTGCTGCGCTCGCCAATGTTGCTGTTGCCACTGCCGTTGGCGCCGCTGATGGACAGGTTCTCGTTGTTGCTGGAGTTACGCCCCTTGACCTGGCTGATCTGGCCGGCGGTCAGGGTCAGGTCCTTGATGTCGTTCGAGGTGATCTGGCCGCCCTGGAAGGTTTGCGGCAGCAGACGACCATCGTTGTACTGGATGACCGGCAGCTTGGGCATCAGGGTGCCCAGTTTCAGCTCGGTCTTGGAGATCTTGGCCTTGGCGGTCAGACCCAGGCTGGCGAAATCGTCGGCAGCCTGGTTGCCATCGCTCGGGAACACGGTACCACCGTCCAGGGTGCCGGTAGGGTTACCGTGCTTGGCGGTGCTGGAGTCCAGCTTCACGCCCAGCAGGCCAATGGCATCCACGCCGAAGCCGACGGTGCCGGCGGTGTAACCCGATTGGTATTCGAGCTGGAAGCCCTGGCCCCATTCAGCGGTGTAGTTGGCATTCTTGGCGGCGGCCGAGTCGCGGTTGTCGGTGTTGATGTAGTAGTTGCGCAGCTTCAGCGTGGCTTTGCTGTCTTCGAGAAAGCCTTCAGCGCTGGCTTGAGACGCCAACACGCCAACAGCCACGGCCAGAGCCAGGGAGGACTTGTACATGTGTTGCTCCTGTAATGATTCTAATTCTTGTCTTGCTCCAGTCACGGGTCTGCTGCCCATTCACGCTGGAGTTGTGGCGATTAGCGCCAGTTGCGAACACCGCGTCAATCGCTCTAGGTCGCTTTACGACGATGGTCTATGTCCATTTTGTGACGACCAAGGGTAAATAATATTTCATAAGTCCAAAATGAATTGTTTCATCTTTTATCAGAACATTTTGGAATAACAGCGCGGACTTACCCACCCCTATGGCCTCTATGCTGTATCGACCTCTAAGCTAATGACTAAACAGTCTTTGCAAAATTTTTTTTAGATCGTTTAGCTTTCAAAACACCGGACCACCGGACATTCCGTCACCCTTCCCCCCTGCACTGCCAGTGCGCTTCGAGGTGCCCATGTCCGGCCAGCGTCCACGCATGAAGAATATTTTAATCGCCGCCCTCAGCCTGTTCATCCTGGCGCCTACGGCGCAGGCGGTGGAAACGCTGCGTATCGGCTACCAGAAGTCCTCGACCCTGATCACCTTGCTCAAGCAGCAAGGCACGCTGGAGAAAGACCTGGCCCGGCAAGGCATCGAGGTGAGCTGGCACGAGTTTCCCAGCGGGTTGCCACTGCTGGAGTCGCTGAACGTGGGCAACGTCGACATCAGCGCCGACGTCGCCGACACCGTGCCGGTATTCGCCCAGGCCGCGGGTGCCACCCTTACCTACTTCGCCCAGGAGACGGCGTCGCCCCAAGCCCAGGCCATCGTGGTGCGCCAGGACAGCCCCGTGCAGTCGCTGGCCGACCTGAAGGGCAAGAAAGTAGCGGTGACCAAGGCTGCTGGCACCCACTACCTACTGATCGCCGCCCTGAACAAGGCGGGCCTGAAGTTCAGTGACATCCAGCCGGCGTACCTGACCCCCGCCGATGGCCGCGCAGCCTTTGAAAACGGCAAGGTCGATGCCTGGGTAACATGGGAGCCCTTCCTGACCAGCGTGCAGCGCCAGCTGCCTACCCGTACCCTGGCCGATGGCACCGGCCTGGCCCAATACAAGCGCTACTACCTGACCGGCACTGCCTATGCCAAGGCCCACCCCGAAGTGCTCAAACTCGTGTTCGCCGAGTTGCAGAAGGCTGGCGAATGGACCAAGGCCCACCCCGACCAGGCTGCCGCCATACTGGGGCCGCTGTGGGGCAACCTTGACAGCGCCACGGTGGAGGCTGCCAACCTGCACCGCACCTACCAGGTGCAAGCAGTGCAACCCGACCAACTGGGCGAGCAACAGAAAATCGCCGACGCGTTCTTTGCCGCCGGACTGTTGCCCAAAGCAGTCGATACCCGCGGCGTAGGTATCTGGCACCCCTGAAAACGGGTCCTTCACGGAATCCCAGGAAAGCTGATGGTGCCTACAAAGATCTGTAGTGAACAAACAAGGCGGACCAGGTGATCTCACAGGCATAACTGGTCCGGAACAAATGTGGGACCAGGCTTGCCTGGGAAGCGCCGCGCGGGCGGCGCTCGATCTCAACAGCGACACTACAACATCGCCTGGCGCCTTGAAGCCTTGGCGTAATCCCCAGCCGAGAGCTCCGATGAACAACCCTATCGGCCCGTCTTGCAATCGCATCAAGGCCACCAGATGCATGTCTTGGTTTTTCCTGCGCCCTTGAAACCGAGCGCCGCCCGCGCGGCGCTTCCCAGGCAAGCCTGGTCCCACATCCGTTTCGGGCCAGTTCTGCCTGGGACATCACCTGATCCGCTCTGTTTGCTCACCGCAGATCCGTGGTGGTGCCACCAAATTTCAGGGGTACCGCAAGAAGAACCAAACATAAGCTAATGCTAAAACGTTATTTATTTGGCAATTCTTAGATCAATTAGTCTCCATCATCACCCTAGCCGTCTGGCCGCCTGATGAGGAGCTACACCATGTCTAAGCTCAACCCCCTTCGCCTGTTGGCGGCCCTCTCCCTGGCAGGCGCCGCGTTCATGGCTCAGGCAACGGACTTCACCGTCGCCTACCAGACCACCGTCGACCCGGCCAAAGTGGCCCAGGCCGATGGCGCCTATGAAAGGGCCACGCAGTCGAAGATCAGCTGGCGCAAATTCGACGGCGGCTCGCAGGTCATCACCGCTGTTGCCTCGGGCGACGTGCAGATCGGCTATGTCGGCTCCAGCCCGCTGGCGGCCGCCGCCACCCGCCAACTGCCGGTTGAAACCTTCCTTATCGCCACCCAGATCGGTGCCGCCGAGGCCCTGGTAGCCCGTAACGGTGCGGGCATCAACAGCCCGCAGGACCTGGTCGGCAAGAAGATTGCCGTGCCCTTCGTGTCCACCGGCCACTACAGCCTGCTGGCCGCGCTGAAGCAATGGAAGATCGACCCGTCGAAAGTCACCATTCTTAACCTTGACCCACCGGCCATCATTGCCGCCTGGAAGCGTGGCGACATCGACGCCACCTACGTCTGGGACCCTGCCCTGGGCGTGACCAAGGAGAGCGGCAAGGTGCTGATTACCTCGGGTGAGCTGGCCAAGGTCGGCGCACCGACCTTTGACGCCTGGATCGTGCGCAAGGATTTCGCCGCCAAGCACCCCGAGATCGTCAAGGCCTTCGCCAAGGTGACCCTGGACGCCTACGCCGACTACCGCAAAGACCCGAAAGCCTGGCTGGCCAACCAGAGCAACGTCGACAAGCTGGTGAAGCTGTCCGGTGCCAAGGTCGCTGATATTCCGCTGCTGTTGCAGGGCAACGTCTACCCGCTGGCGGCTGACCAGGTCACCGCTCTGGGCGCGCCGACCACCCAGGCCATCACCGACACCGCCACCTTTCTCAAGGAACAAGGCAAGGTCGACGCCGTGCTGCCCGACTACGCCCCGTACGTAAGCGCGCAGTTCGTTCAATAATCCGGCCGCTTGCCTGACGCCTGGACAAATGCCACTGGCCAAAAGGAGCCCATACCCATGGCCCTGCTACAACTCGAGCGCATCAGCGCACAGTACCCCGGCGCCAGCACGCCGGTGCTGGCCGACATCAACCTGTCCCTGGGCCCGCAACAGCTGCTGGTGGCCCTGGGTCCTTCAGGCAGCGGCAAGACCTCGCTGTTGAACCTGATCGCCGGTTTCGTGGAGCCCAGCGCCGGGCGCATTACCCTCGACGGCGTACCGGTCAAAGGCCCCAGCGCCGAACGCGGCGTGGTGTTCCAGGACGATGCCCTGCTGCCCTGGCAGGACGTCCTCGCCAACGTTGCCTTCGGCCTGGAGCTGGCCGGCGTGCCTCGCGAGAAACGTGAACAGCGGGCACGGGAAATGCTCGCCCTGGTGGACTTGGCCGACTTCGGCAGCCGGCGTATCTGGCAGCTTTCGGGCGGCCAGAAGCAGCGCGTGGGCCTGGCCCGCGCCCTGGCCGCAGACCCACGCGTGCTACTGATGGACGAACCCTTCGGCGCCCTCGACGCCTTCACCCGCGAGCAGATGCAGGAACTGCTGCTGCAGGTATGGAAGCGCACCGCCAAGCCGGTGTTCCTGATTACCCACGACATCGAAGAAGCGGTGTTCCTGGCCACCGACCTGATCCTGCTGGCGCCCAACCCGGGCCAGGTGGTCGAACGCCTGCACCTGGATTTCGGCCAGCGCTACGGCGCCGGTGAATCGGCGCGGTCGATCAAGTCCGACCCGCGCTTCATCGAAACCCGCGAACACGTGTTGTCCCGCGTGTTTTCCCAACGTACCGCACTGCAACAGGAGCCGGCATGAGCAGCTACGAGATTCCCGCCAGCGCCCAGCCAGCAGTGGCCACGCCGTTGAAACCACGCCGCCAGTTGAGCACACGCGCCATCAGCACCCTGACCCTGCTGGCCTTGCTGGCCCTGTGGTGGGCGGTCACGGCCAGCGGCCTGATTGAGCCACTGTTCCTGCCCTCGCCTATCGCCGTGCTGCAGAAAGGCTGGCTGCTGGCGACCGAAGGCTACATGGACGCTACCCTGTGGCAGCACCTGGGTGCCAGCTTGAGCCGTATCGGCCTGGCCCTGGGTTTCGCCATTCTGACCGCGATTCCCATCGGCATCGCCATCGGCACCAACCGCATCGCCCGCGGCATCTTCGACCCATTGATCGAGTTCTACCGCCCGATTCCGCCACTGGCCTACCTACCGCTGATCGTGATCTGGTGCGGCATTGGCGAGTTGTCGAAGGTACTGCTGATCTACCTGGCCATCTTCGCCCCCATCGCCATCGCCACCGCCACCGGCGTGCGCACCGTGGACCCGGCCAAGCTGCGTGCCGCGCAATCGCTGGGCGCCACCCGTGCGCAATTGATCCGCCACGTGATCCTGCCCAGCGCCCTGCCCGACATCCTCACCGGGGTGCGCATCGGCTTGGGCGTGGGCTGGTCGACCCTGGTCGCCGCCGAACTGATCGCCGCCACCAGCGGCCTGGGTTTCATGGTGCAGTCGGCGGCGCAGTTCCTGGTCACCGACGTGGTGATCCTGGGCATCCTGGTGATCGCCGTCATCGCCTTCGCCCTGGAAATGGGCCTGCGCGCCCTGCAACGCAAACTGGTTCCCTGGCACGGCCAAGGTCATTGATCGATCGCCGCTTACCTTGAATAACGAGATAGCCATGAGCCTGACCATCACCCCTATCAGCCCTGCCATTGGCGCCGTCATCAGCGGCATCGACATCGCCCAGCCGATCACGGCCGAGCACCGCGATGCCATCGAGCAGGCGCTGCTCAAGCACCACGTGATCTTCTTCCGCGACCAGCCGATCACCCCCCAACAGCAGGCGCGTTTCGCCGCCCAGTTCGGCGACCTGCACATTCACCCCATCTACCCCAACGTGCCGGAACAGCCCGAAGTGCTGATCCTGGACACCGCCGTGACAGACGTACGCGACAACGCCATCTGGCACACCGACGTGACCTTCCTGCCCACCCCGGCCATGGGCGCGGTACTGAGTGCAAAACTGATTCCGCCGTATGGTGGCGATACCCTGTGGGCCAGCGGGATCGCCGCCTACGAGGCGCTTTCCGAGCCTTTGAAGCGGCTGTTGGACGCCCTGACCGCCACCCATGACTTCACCAAATCCTTCCCGCTGGAGCGCTTCGGCAGCACCCCGCAAGACCTGGCGCGCTGGGAAGAAGCCCGCCGCAAGAACCCGCCGATCAGCCACCCCGTGATTCGTACCCACCCGGTCAGCGGGCGCAAGTCCTTGTTCGTCAGCGATGGCTTCACCACCCGCATCAACGAGCTGGAGGCGGCGGAAAGCGACGCCATCCTGAAGTTGCTATTCGCCCACGCCACCCGCCCGGAATTCTTCGTCCGCTGGCGCTGGCAGGAGAACGACGTGGCGTTCTGGGACAACCGCAGCACGCAGCATTACGCAGTGGATGATTACCGCCCGGCGCGGCGGGTGATGCAGCGGGCGACGATTCTGGGTGATGCGCCGTTCTGAGACACCTCAGGCGATTCGCCCTCCCGGTATGCAAGGAAAAATCCTCACGATCATGAGGTTTTTAATTAAATTGCTGGCTGAAAACCTAAAATCCTCACGACCATGAGGATTACTCTCCAACGATGAGTCAGAACCGGCGCGTGGCTACCTTTCAACCCCAATCAAGCCATGCATACGCTCCAGTACGTCGCACCCTTCTTGGAGCAGGTGACAGGCCACGTCGGCAACCACATTCAGGTCCTTGCCCTCGATCGAGCATGAATTCATGCAGGAAAGGCATTCCATGAGATTGCGCACGGCCTGGAAGCGGCGGGTGGCGAATTCAAAGAGGTCTAGGTCGGGGCAGTCGGGGTTGATCAGGAAGATCGGGGGTGAGGCGTCTTGGTTGGTCATGGCTAAGTCCCTAAAGCTGATGAACCGCCACCATCGTTTGCACGCGATTTCAGGGTGGCGGCTGTGCGCAGGTGTGCAAAACCGGGCTTTAGATCCGGCAGACCCGAAGGTCTCCCACGCACAGCCACCATAAAGCCGAACAGCAGACATGAATATGCCTGCTGTGCAGATTGATGGCTACAGCGTCTAAAGCACGGGTTTGCACGCCCGGTCGCTGATGCTCAGCAACGCAGAGGACTATAGGGCGATGCCCCAGGCATCACTACCCGGCCACTTCCGATAACACCGTGGGAAAAATCCCAACATTTGTGGTGCCCGCTTCCCGAGCTTCGCCCGGTCCCACATGGGCGCGCGCCCCATCTTGAACTGACCCCAAAAAGTTGGATGTGGGTGTGCAACTTTTTGGAGTCAGTTCATCCCTGTGGGACCGGGCGAAGCTCGGGAAGGGAACGACGCGGTTCTATTTCAAGACAGCGCTGCTGACATCCACATGCGTGGGCAACAACCGGTTCTGATAAAACAGATCCGCCGTCACCTGCTGCGCCGCCATGATCGTGTCGTCGATCGGCGAGATCGGCGATGGCGGGCGGTTGTCGATGTACTGCGCCACTACCGGCTTGGGCAGGCTCATGTTGCCGGCCAGCAAGTTAATGCTCTCGTCACGCTGGCTGCGGGTGAGTGCTTCGGCCTGGCTGAGTTCGTCGAGCAGACTGTGAATGAAGGGGCCATTCTGCTCCGCGTACTGGCGCCGGGCGGTGTACAGCGGGCCGGACAGGCCCAGGCCGGTGCCGTCGGCGAGCTTGCGGGTGTGGCCTTCGCTGAGCGCCAGCGAGGAGTAAGGGTCCCAGATCACCCAGGCGTCGACGCTGCCTTGCTCGAACGCGGCGCGGGCGTCGGCGGGGCTGAGGTAGATGGGCTGGATGTCCTTGTAGTTCAGGCCGGCCTTGTTCAGCGCGCGCAGGATCAGGTTGTGGGAGCTGGAGCCTTTCTGGAAGGCGACTTTCTTGCCCTTCAGCTCGGCCACGCTGTGCAACGGGCTATCGTTTTTCACCAGGATGACTTCAGCGGCAGGCTTGGAAGGTTCCGCGCCGATGTACACCAGGTCCGCACCGGCCGCCTGGGCGAACAGCGGCGGGATATCGCCAGTGGAGCCTACGTCCAGGGCGCCCACGTTGAGTGCTTCCAGCATCTGCGGGCCAGCGGGGAATTCGATCCACTGCACGTTGGTTTGCGGGAACTGCTTTTCCAGCAGCCCGTGTTCCTTGGCCAGCACCAGGGCGATGGAGCCCTTCTGGTAGCCGATGCGCAGCGCGGCCGGGTCGGCCAGTGCGTTGAAGGTCAGGGCGAGCAGGGACAAGCCGGCCGCCAGGCGTGCTAGTGGTTTCATCTGGAATCTCGCAAGGCAGGGCCGGGGAACGAAAAGTCCCCCGGCTTGGAAAGGTCATTCAGCCAGCGATGGCTTTTCCCACAGGTTGATGCCGCCTTCGACGGCGTAGCGGTCGATGGCTGCCAGTTCTTCCTGGGTGAACGACAGGTTTTTCAGGGCACCGACGTTTTCGATGATCTGCTCGGGCCGGCTGGCACCGATCAGGGCCGAGGTCACACGCGGGTCGCGCAGGGTCCACGCCAGCGCCAGTTGCGCCAGGCTCTGGCCGCGCTGCTGGGCAATTTCGTTGAGCGAGCGGATGTGCGCCAGGTTGCTTTCCGAAAGATGCGATTGCAGCAGCGAACCACCGCCGGGCTTGTTCACCCGTGCGTCTTTCGGCACGCCGTTGAGGTATTTGTCGGTCAGCAAGCCCTGGGCCAGCGGGGTGAAGGCGATGACGCCGGCGCCCAGGTCGTCGGTGACGTCCAGCAGGTCCTTTTCCACCCAACGGTTGAGCAGGTTGTAGGCCGGCTGGTGGATCAGCAGTGGCACTTTCCATTCCTGCAACAGCTTGGCGATTTCGCGGGTCTTGACCCCGGAATACGAGGAAATGCCGATGTACAGCGCCTTGCCTTGCTGAACGGCAGTGGCCAGCGCGCCCGCGGTTTCTTCCAGTGGGGTGTCGGGGTCGAAGCGGTGCGAGTAGAAGATATCCACGTAGTCGACGCCCAGGCGCTGCAGGCTCTGGTCGAGGCTGGCCAGGATGTATTTGCGCGAGCCGCCGCCCTGCCCGTATGGGCCTGGCCACATGTCCCAGCCGGCTTTGCTGGAGATGATCAGTTCGTCGCGGTATTGCTTGAAGTCTTCACGCAGCAGGCGGCCGAAGTTGATCTCGGCGCTGCCGTAGGGCGGACCGTAGTTGTTGGCCAGGTCGAAATGGTTGATGCCCAGGTCGAACGCGGTGCGCAGCAGCGCGCGCTGGGTGTCGATAGGGGTGCTGTCGCCGAAGTTGTGCCACAGGCCCAGGGACAGGGCCGGCAGCACCAGGCCGCTGCGGCCGACGCGGCGGTAGGGAATGGACTCGTAGCGGTCCTGGGCAGCAAGGTAAGTCATCGATTCCTCTCTTTTCCGATAAGGCGCTTGTGGGGCTGGGGCAACGCTCACACAAACTGGTTGGCAGATTTTTCCAGGCCAAGGTTCTCGCGCAACGTGGAGCCTTCGTATTCGGTTCTGAACAGCCCGCGGCGTTGCAGCTCGGGCACTATGTAATCGGCAAAATCCTCCAGCCCGCCCGGCAAATGCGGCACCAGCACGTTGAAACCATCTGCCGCGCCTTGTTCGAACCACTCCTGCAGCTGATCGGCGATCTGCACAGGCGTTCCGATCAGGCTGTAATGCCCGCGACCGCCGGCGATCTTGCGGCCCAGCTCGGCCAGGCTCAGGTTCTCGCGGCCGGCCAGCTCGGTCAGCAGTTTCTGTCGGCTTTGCTGGCCACTGTCGGTCAGCGGCAACTCGGGCAACGGGCCGTTCAGTGGGTAACCGGACAGGTCGAAGTTACCGAGCATACGCCCTAACAACGCCACGCCGACTTCGGGTTCGACCAAAGCCTGAAACGCTTCAAACTTCTGGCGCGCCAAGGCTTCGGTTTCACCGACGACCACAAATACGCCTGGCATGATCTTCAACGAGTCAGGCGTGCGGCCGAACTTGGCCAACCGCCCCTTGAGGTCGCTGTAGAAGGCTTGGGCATTGGCCAGCGAAGTCTGGGCAGTAAAGACCACTTCGGCGGTTTGCGCCGCCAGCTCGCGACCGGTTTCCGAAGAGCCGGCCTGCACGATCACTGGCCGCCCTTGCGGGGAACGTGCGACGTTGAGCGGCCCCTTGACCTTGAAATGGTCGCCGCTGTGGTTGAGCACGTGCAACTTGGCCGGGTCGTAGTATTGGCCGCTGGCCTTGTCGCGGGTGAATGCGTCGTCAGCCCAGCTGTCCCACAGGCCAGTGACCACCCGGTGGAATTCCCGCGCACGGCTGTATCGCTCGGCATGGCCGATGTGTTCGTCACGGCCGAAATTCTGCGCCTCGGCGGCGGCGTCGGAAGTCACCAGGTTCCAGCCCGCTCGCCCGCCCGACAGGTGGTCCAGCGAAGCGAACTTACGCGCCACGTGGTAGGGCTCGTTGTAGCTGGTGGTCACCGTGCTGATCAGGCCGATGTGCTCAGTCACCGCGCTCAATGCCGACAGCAGGGTCAGGGGCTCGAAATGATCGGAGCGGGCCATGCGGCTGGCGATGTCGCCGGTGGCCGCCGCCACGCTGTCGGCCACGAACAGGGTGTCGAACCGTGCCCGCTCCGCCACCTGGGCCAAGTGCTTGTAGTGCTTGAAATCTAGCCCCGCATTGGCCGGTACGTCAGGGTGCCGCCAGGCCGCCACGTGGTGCCCGGTGGCCATCAGGAACGCGCCCAGTTTCAGTTGTCGTGGTGCCTGGCTCATGCTTTAGAAGTCCTTGCGTACTTGAATGCCGAAGTAACGTTGGTCATCGCGCGGTACGGCGCGGTAGACGTAACCCGTGCCGCTGGCCAGCAGCGGCGAGTACGACTTGTCGAGCAGGTTCTTGCCCTCCAGCGATACGCGCCAGCCGCTGTTGTAATCGGCCAGGGCGACGCTGGCGTTCCAGATGCCATAGGCGCCCTGCTTGGTGTCGGGGTTCTGGCTGATGTCGTATTGCACTTCGCTCTGCCAGTTGTAATCGGTGCCCAGCTCGATATCCATGCCGTTGTCAAGCGGGATGTCATAGTCGGCGCGCACGTAGGTTTTCCAGTCCGGGCTGAACGGCAGGGTCTTGCCGTTGACGTCGCAGGACGCCGCGGCGCCGGCCGGGCAGCTGAACTGGTCGATGCGGGCATGGGTGTAGGCGAAGGCACCGGACAGTTTCAAGTTGCGCGTGGCTTGCAAGGCCCAGTCGCCCTCGACACCTTCGGTGCTGACGCTACCGGCGTTGATCAAACGGGTCACCACCTGGCCGGCCACGGTGTCGTAGAAGTTGGCCTGGTAGTTGTCATAGTCGCTGTGGAACACGGCCAGGTTGGTGGTCAGGCGGTTGTTCCAGCTGGTGGCCTTGAGGCCCACTTCCCAGGTATTGGAGGTTTCAGGCTTCAGCGCCTGGGTGTCCCGCGCCTGCATGTTGAAGAACACGTTGTAGGCCGGGCCCTTGTAGCCGCGCGAATAGGTGACGTAGCTGGTCACGTTGTCGCTCAGGTCATACTGAAAGCCCAGGCGCCCCGACCAGCCTTCGGCGTTGGTGTCGCCGGAGCTGCTGGTGCTGGGGTTGATGCCGTTCACGGCCACCGCCGAGGAGGACACGCGGTCGTGGTCGTATTTCAGTTCGTCGTGAGTCCAGCGCAGCCCGGCGATACCGCGGAACGTCGGGGTGAAGTTGAAGGTGTTCTCACCGAAGATCGCATAGCTGTCGCTGGTGGTGCTGTAGTTGGCCAGGCCGTTGTTGGTGGCGGTCGGCGTGATCAGCGTACGGCCGTAGGTTTCCTTGTCCTTGGCATGCATGTAGTACAGGCCGCCGACGTATTCCAGGAACTCGCCCTTGGGCGAAGCCAGGCGGATTTCCTGGCTGTACTGGTCATAGTCCAGGGTGCCCTTGTCTTCGATGCCGGGGTAGGCGGCGCTGATGGTCGCCAGACGGTCGGCGTCCTGCCACTGGTCGTTGTTCCAGCCGCGCCAGGCAGTGATGGACGTCAGGGTGTAGTCGCCCAGGTTCCAGTCCAATTGCGCCGACAAGCCCTTGTTGATGTCGTCGACATGGGTACGGTAGTCACTGCTGATGTCACGGTTGTGCGAGGTGGCGTTGACCGGCGACAGGGCATTGGCGAAGGCGGCGCTGCTGGTGCTGCTGACCACGCCGTTGGGCGCATCGCTGCCCGAGTTCATGTAGTCGGCCGACAGGGTCAGCTTGACGTCGTCATTGGGGGTGAACTCCAGCTTGCCGCGCACGCCCTTGCGGTTATAGCCGTTCACTTCCTGGCCGTTGGCCTTGTTGTCGACGTTACCGTCGTAGCTGCTGACCAGGGTGGTGAGGTTGCCCTTGAGCGTGCCGGGGATCAGGGTGCCGCCGATGCCGAAGCGGGTCCGGCTTTCGTTGCCCTGGTAGTAGGACTGTTCCACGTAGCCGTGGGTCTCGTCGGTAGGCGCCTTGGTGGTGATGTTGAGCACGCCTGCCGAGGCATTCTTGCCGAACAGCGTGCCCTGCGGGCCGCGCAGTACTTCGATGCGTTCCAGGTCCAGCAGGTCAAGGGTGGCCATGCCGGGGCGGCCATAGACCACGCCATCGACCACGGTGGCCACGGTGGGTTCGACGCCCGGCGAGGTGGAAATGGTGCCTACGCCCCGAATGAACAGCGAGGTGTCCTTGTTCGACGCGCCGGTGCGGAAGTTCACGGTGGGGATCTGCTGGACGATGCTTTCGATGTTGGTACGGTTCTCGCGGCCCAACTGTTCGCCGTCGACCACGGTCACGGCTACCGGCACCTTCTGCAGCGATTCCTCGCGGCGGGTGGCGGTCACGGTGACCGACTTGAGCACCGGCTCGGCGCTGCTGTCAGCCGTGGTGGTGGCATCCGCTGCCTGTGCCGCGCCTAATGGCATGGCCGCGCAGGCGGCCAGGGTCCAGCCAAAGGCCTGGACCAGCGCAGTAGTCTTGAAACGATCCCCAAATCGGTTGTACATGTCGGATGCCCTGCTCGAAGGTTATGCCTTGGCCGTGGCTCTGCGGCCACTGCGTCTGTCGTTGTTCGCAGAAAGGTGTCTTGGGCATTCGCTCGAGCGAGTAGCAGACAAAGCACTTTGTTAGCGCTAACATCACCAGTATCAGCAATGGGTCGATAGACCGTCCAATACTGAAAAATTACTTTTATATTCTTTTAGGTTTTATAGCTGACCATGACTGACGATAAGCGCAAACGCCGGGGTGCCGGGCGTGTCACGCTCGCTACCGTGGCCCGCCACGCGGGGGTCTCGGCGATCACTGTGTCACGCTATTTCAACCAACCGGAGCAAGTCTCGCCGCCGCGACGCGAGCGCATTGCGGCGGCGGTGGCGGAATTGGGTTATGTGCCCAACCTGGTCGCAGGCGGGCTGGCATCGGCGCGCGGCAAGATCGTGGGCATGGTGATACCCAACATCTCGGGGCCGATCTTCGCCAACACCATCCAGGGCTTCAGCGATACCCTCAGCCGCCATGGTTACCAGCTGCTGCTGGCTTCCAGTTACTTTTCGGTAGAGCAGGAGGAAAGTGCCGTTCGCGCTTTTCTGGGGTGGTCGCCCGCGGCCTTGGTGCTGACCAGCCATTTCCATAGCGCAGCCACCGAGAAAATGATCGGCGAGGCGGATATTCCGCTGGTGGAAACCTGGGATTACCGCCCGGAGCGCAGCCCCATGCAGATCGGCTTTTCCCACCACCAGGTGGGCATCACGGCCACTCGCTACCTGCATGGCAAGGGCTACCGGCGCATTGCGTTCGTGCAAAACAGCGCAGTCGGCGACTTCAGTGCCCTGGAACGCCGCGACGGCTATACCGCCACCATGGCCGAGCTGGGCCTGGAGCCGCTGGTGTTCGCCCCCCAGGCCGGGCTGGCACCATTCGAGGCGGGCAAGCAAGCCATGCAGGCGCTGATGGCCCGGCCACAGCCACCGCAGGCAATTATTTTCGCCAATGACAACCTCGCCGCGGGCGGCCTGCTGGCCGGCCAGCGCGCGGGGCTGAACATTCCAGGGGACTGTGCCGTGGTCGGTTTCGGCGACTACCCATTCGCCGAAATGCTCATGCCCAGCCTCACCACCATCAAGCCACCGGCCCTGGAGATAGGCGTGCTGGCCGCTACCCGTATCCTGGAAAGCCTCGGTGGCCAACCGGCCTGCCACCTGACGCTGCTGGAGTGCAACCTGATCGAGCGGGAGAGCGCTTGAGCTGCGTCCTACAGCGCTCCGGCTCGGCGCTGTAAGACCACACTAACAAGGCGTTAATCACCACCGCGCACCCTCTGCCATCCAACTGATCGCGAGGTGTGCCCATGCGGCTTCTGACGCTCTGTTTTCTCATGCTCTATTCCGCGTTGGCAGCGGCCGTGTTCGGGCCGCCCCAGGCGGCTTTCCTGCCGGCCGAAAAAGCCTTCGTGCTGACCCACCAACGGCTCGCCAGTGGCGAGCACCTGCTCGACTGGCGCATCGCGCCGGGCTACTACCTGTACAAGGAGCGCATGGCCTTCGGCGGTTTGCCCGCCAGCCAGCAACCCGTGTTGCCGGACGGCGTAGAGCACGAAGACGAATTCTTCGGCGTGCAACCCATCTACCGGGACCAGCTGCAGGTCTTGCTACCCGCCGAGGCCAGCGGCCTGGTGCAGTTGAAGTGGCAGGGCTGCGCCGATGCGGGGCTGTGCTACCCGCCGCAAGCCTTCACCCTGGACCTGGGCGGCACCGCGAACCCGGCGCCTGGGGGCGAAGCTGAGGACCAGTCCATCGCCCGCGACCTGCAACAGCGCTCGTTGCTGTGGAGCATGGCGGCGTTTTTCGGCCTGGGGCTGTTGCTGGCCTTCACGCCATGCTCACTGCCCATGTTGCCGATTCTGGCGGGCGTGGTGGTAGGCAGCGGGGCCAGGACTGGGCGCAGCCTGATGTTGGCCGGCAGCTATGTGCTGAGCATGGCGCTGGTGTATGCGGCCATGGGCGTGCTGGCCGCGCTGCTGGGCGCCAACCTGCAGGCCTGGCTGCAACACCCGGTGCTGCTGGCCAGCTTCGCGGGCCTGTTCGTATTGCTGGCCCTGCCCATGTTCGGCGTGTTCGAACTGCAACTGCCCGCCGCGGTGCGCGACCGCCTCGAGCAGGCCGGCACCCGCCACAAGGGCGGCAGCCTGGCCGGTGCCGGGCTGATGGGGCTGTTTTCCGGACTATTGATCGGCCCCTGCATGACCGCCCCGCTGGCAGGCGCCCTGCTCTACATCGGCCAGAGCGGCAATGCGCTGCACGGGGCGCTGGTGCTGTTTGCCATGGGCGTGGGCATTGGCCTGCCGTTGATGCTGCTGGTCACCGTGGGCAACCGCTTCCTGCCACGGCCTGGCGCCTGGATGAACCTGGTCAAGGGCGTGTTTGGCGCGCTGTTCCTTGGCCTTGCCTTGTGGATCGTCGAGCCGCTGCTTGACCCGGTGCTGTGGCTGGCGCTGGCCGGGCTGCTGACGCTGGCCATGGCCATCGTCTGTGGCTGCAAGCTGGGCACGCCCCTGCTGCGTACCGGGCTGGGGGCGCCGCTGGGGCTATGGGCGGTCTTGATGCTGGTCGGCGCAGCGGCCGGCGGCGCTTCACCCTTGCAGCCCCTGGCCGTTTTCGCAGGCACGGCCAGCGCCGGCATTGCCCCCGAGACGGCACCTGCCAAGGTCAGCAGCGTGGCGGACCTGGAGCGCGAGCTGCAACAGGCCGCTGCCCAGGGCCAATGGACGCTGCTGCACTACACCGCCGATTGGTGCGTGAACTGCAAGGTACTGGAGCGTGAAATTCTCCATCACCCCGTGGCGCTGCAAGTCTTGCAAGGCGTGCGGGTGCTGGCCGTCGACGTCACCCAGGACAACGACCAGAGCCGGGCGCTGCTGGCCAGGCATGGCGTGGTCGGGCCGCCCACCATGGTGTGGCTGGGCCCTGACGGCCAGGAGCGCCGTGAGTACCGGGTTACCGGCCTGATCAAGCGTGACGTCTTTATTCAACGATGGGCAACAGCCAAGGAGCGCGGTTAATGAAAACGATACTACTGGCAACGGCCGGCCTGGCCTGGGCCGCCATGGCCACCGCCGAGGTCGAGCCACTGCCCCGACCTTTGCAACCGCTGCAGCAAATGGGCCTGGAGTTTCTGGGCAGCTTCGAGGGACCCGACCAACTCAAGGGCTATGCTGCCCGCTACCAACAGCAAGGCGTGGCCGTCTACCTCACCCCCGACCGCCAACATGCGCTGGTGGGCACGCTGTACGACGCCCAGGGCCAGGACCTGAGCGCCGAACACCTGGACCGCCTGGTGTTTGCCGCCATGGACCAGGCCAATTGGGAGAAACTGGGTGCCAGCACCTGGATCGCCGATGGCAAGGCCGATGCACCGCGCATCGTCTATGTCTTCAGCGACCCCAATTGCCCGTTCTGCTCGATGTTCTGGAAGCAGGCCCGACCTTGGGTCGACAGCGGCCAGGTGCAACTGCGTCATGTCATGGTGGGCATCCTGCGCGAGGAAAGCGCGGCGCTGGCCGCGGCGATGCTGGCCAGCGGCGACCCGACGGCGGCCCTGCTCGAGCATGAACGCGATGGCAAGCGATCCACGCTCAAGCCGCTGAAGAAGATCCCCGCTGATATTGCCGGCCAACTGGCAGCCAACCTGGCCTTGATGACAGAACTGCAAGTACCCGCCACCCCCGCGATCTTTTACCGCGATGATGCCGGGCGTCTGCAGAACCATCGCGGTGCACCACCGGGGAAAATGCTGGAAGCGATACTCGGGACCCAGCCGCGCAGCGGCGGCTGATACCGCCCAGGGACCGGTAGCGATGCCATCCGGTCCCGTGGGCCCATTGCCAACGCTTAGCGAACCATGTGCAGGAACTGCATGTGCCGCTCGTACTGGTCCAGGATGTCGTTGATCACCTGCTCCTTGCTGTACCCCACCAGGTCGTAGTCCTGGCTGCCTTCGGCCAAGTGAACCTCGGCACGGTAGTAACGGCGGTTCTTCAGCTCCTTCGTGCCCATGCCACCGCGGGCGAACGAGGGGGTGAAGTAGCCGCGCATCAGCACCTGGTAGATGAACGGCCGTTCTTCGCCATGGCCGATTTCCAGGCTGACCTGGTCGTGGCTGAGGTCTTCCTGTGTCACGACCTTCAGGCCTTTTTCGGTGAACACCGCCGACACTTCTTCAATGGCTGGGCGCACCAGGGTGTCCATGAAGCGGTACACCTCGTCGCGCGACGGGAAGTGCACGGCCTGGCTCAGGCGCTGGCGCCAGCCGCCACGGCCACGACGGGCGTTGGTGGCGACCGGGGCCAGGGAGTACATCTGCGCGATCTTGCGCTGGGACTCCAGGTAGAACGCCTTGTGCAGGCCCCACATCATCGCCAGCAGGATAAGCGAGAACGGCAGGGACGTCAGCACCACCGCCGATTTCAGCGAATCGATGCTGCCGGCGAACAACAGCCCGCTGGTCACCAGCGCGGTCATTACGCCCCAGAACACCCGCAGCCATTTCGGCCCGTCTTCGTCGGCATTGCCGCCGCGGGCAGACAGCGTGGACAGCACCACGGTGCCCGAGTCGGCCGAGGTGACGAAGAACACGAAGCTGATGAACACCGTGACGGCGATCACCGTGCGGCTCCAGGGGTAGGTTTCAAGCAACAGGTACAGCGTCCTGGCGGGGTCGGCCAGGGCCGACTGGCCCAGTTCCGTCATGCCATGGTGCAGCACCATGTCGATGGCACTGTTGCCGAAAATCGACATCCACGCCAAGGTAAAGCCCAGCGGAATCAGCAACACGCCGAAGACGAACTCGCGGATGGTTCGGCCACGGGAAATACGGGCAATGAACAGGCCCACGAACGGCGCCCAGGCGATCCACCAGGCCCAGTAGAACACCGTCCAGTTGCCCAGCCAGTCGCTGGGTTTGTCATAGGCGTAGACGTCGAAACTCTTGGACGGCAGCGCGCCCAGGTAGTCACCGACGTTCTGGATCAGCGTGGTGAGCAGGTGCTGGGTAGGCCCGGCGAACAGCACGAACAGCAGCAGCGCACAGGCCAGCAGCATGTTGATGTCGGACATCACCCGAACGCCCTTGTCCACGCCCGACACGGCGACGATGATCGCCGCGCCCATCATCAGGGTGATGAGTATGACCTGCACCCACTGGCTGTGGGCCACGCCGAACAGGTAGTCCAGGCCGGCGTTGAGGTGCAGCACGCCAAAGCCCATGTCGGCGCCCAGGCCGAATACCGTGGCGATGATGCCGAAGCCGTCCACTGCGTAGCCGATGGGGCCATTGATGCGTTTGCCGATCAGCGGGTAAAGGGCCGAGCGCAAGGCCAGCGGCAGATTATGGCGGTAGGCGAAATACGCCAGGGCCATGCCCACGAACGCGAACACGCCCCAACCGTGCAGGCCCCAGTGCAGGAACAGCAACTGCATGGCCTGGCGCGCGGCTGCCTCGGTGCCGCCCTGGCCTTGCGGCGGGGTGAGCATGTGGGTGAGGGGTTCGGAGACGCAGAAGAAAAACAGGGTAATGCTGATACCGGCGGCAAACAGCATGCCGGCCCATGACAGGTAGCTGAACTCGGGCTCGTCGTGGTCGGCACCGAGCTTGATCTTGCCGTAGCCAGACAAGGCGGTGACCACCACGAAGACCAGATACAGGGTCATGGCCAGCATGTAGTACCAGCCAACGGTGTTGGCCGCCCAGGCTTGCGCGGCAGTGAGCCAGGCCCCGGCTTGTTGCGGGAACGCGATGACCACGATGCCGAACAGCAGAATGAAGCTGGCGGCGAAGTAGAACACCGGTGGGTTCATGCGGACGTTGCCGCTGGCGGGAGAAGACGAGGCACTCATTGGCTGTGCACCTCGATGGACGGGAAATGGGCTGAATAGAGCGTTTTCAGCAAGGGTTGACCTCCTGTAGAACGCGAATCGCGAACATCTTTTAAATTGAACAACCGTTCAATTTAACCACACAACCGTTCCCCTACCAAATCAGCCCCCGGGTTGCGGCGCTACTTCTGGGTGCCGTCATCGTGCTGCAGGTTGGCCTGGGTCACGTTGCTGCCCGCGGGTACGTTGCGGGTCAACCAGACGTTGCCCCCGATGGTCGAGCCTTTGCCGATGGTGATGCGCCCCAGAATGGTAGCCCCGGCGTAGATCACCACGTCGTCCTCGACGATCGGGTGGCGCGGATGGCCTTTCTGCAGGTTGCCCGATTCGTCCGCCGGGAAGCGCTTGGCGCCCAAGGTCACGGCCTGGTAGATGCGCACACGCTCGCCAATGATCGCCGTTTCGCCGATCACGACGCCGGTACCATGGTCGATGAAGAAGCTGGGGCCTATCTGCGCACCCGGGTGAATGTCGATGCCCGTGGCAGAATGCGCCAGCTCCGAGCTGATGCGCGCCAGCAACGGCAGGCCGGCGCGGTACAGGTGGTGCGCCAGCCGGTGGTGGATGATCGCCAGAATACCGGGGTAGCACAGCAGCACCTCGTCGACGCTGCGCGCCGCCGGGTCGCCGTGGTAGGCGGCCAGCACATCGGTGTCCAGCAGGCTGCGCAAGCCCGGCAGCGCGGCGGCGAAACCCTGGATCAGTTGCAGGGCCTGGGCATCCACGTCTTCCTGGCGTTGCTGGTGGCGGGCGGCGTAGCGCAGCTCCAGCCGCGCCTGCGCCAGCAGGGCATTGAGCGCAGCGTCCAGCGTGTGGCCTACGTAGAAGTCCTCGCTTTCCTCGCGCAGGTCGACCGGGCCCAGGCGCATCGGAAACAGTGCGCCGCACAACTGCTCAAGAATTCCGCGCACTGCTTCGCGCGAAGGCAACTGCCGCCCCCCCTGCTCGCCGCTGCTGCGCCCATTGGCGGTGCGCCATTGCTCCCGCGCACCGCGCAACTGGCCGACGATGGACTGCAATTGCCAATGGCCGTTGGCCCCTTGGGGTTTGTCGCTCACGTTGGTACTCCTGATATGGCCGCCTGATCGGCGCCCACTCTACGGTAGATTGTCGCACCGCAAAAAGAACCGATTCTGCACGGTGGTGAACATCTGAACATATGCGCAGGGCGGCGTTCCGCGCAGCCCACCGTGTCAGGCTTGCCGCACGCACGGCGCCTGCCTATAGTCCCCTTTCCCACTACCACCGGAATCCTCATGATCACGCAATCGCTTGCCCGTTTTCCCCGCCTCGAACTGCTCGGCGCCCCTACCGCGCTGGAAAAGCTCGAGCGACTGTCCCAGTGGGTAGGCCGCGATATCTACGTCAAGCGTGACGACCTGACCCCGCTGGCCATGGGCGGCAACAAGCTGCGCAAGCTCGAGTACCTGGCTGCCGACGCCCTGGCCCAAGGGGCCGATACCCTGATCACCGCTGGCGCCATCCAGTCCAATCATGTGCGCCAGACGGCCGCCATCGCGGCCAAACTGGGCCTAAGCTGCGTCGCGCTGCTGGAAAACCCCATCGGCACCGACGACAGCAACTACCTGGGCAACGGTAACCGCCTGCTCCTGGACCTGTTCGACGCCAAGGTCGAGCTGGTGGAGAACCTCGACAACGCCGATGAACAACTGCAAGCCTTGGCGCAGCGCCTCAGCGCCAGCGGGCGCAAGCCCTACCTGGTGCCCATCGGCGGTTCCAACGCGCTCGGCGCGCTGGGCTATGTGCGCGCCGGCCTGGAGCTGGCCGAACAGATCAATGCCACCGGCCTGGACTTCGCAGCCGTGGTACTGGCTTCCGGCAGCGCTGGCACCCACAGCGGCCTGGCCCTTGGCCTGAGCGAGTCGCTGCCCGACCTTCCGGTCATCGGCGTGACCGTGTCGCGCACCGACGAAGCCCAGCGCCCCAAGGTACAAGGCCTGGCCGAACGCACCGCCGCGCTGCTCAGCGTGCCGCTGCCCGAAAGCTTCAAGGTGCAGTTGTGGGATGAATTCTTCGGCCCGCGCTATGGTCAACCGAATGCGGGCACGCTGTCGGCCATCAAGCTGGTAGCCAACCAGGAAGGCCTGCTGCTGGACCCGGTGTATACCGGCAAGGCCATGGCTGGTTTGCTCGATGGCATCGGCCGCCAGCGCCTGGGCGACGGCCCGGTGATTTTCCTGCACACCGGCGGGGCGCCGGCGCTGTTTGCCTACCCTGGCGTGTGGAATAATTGATATACCTAAATTGAAAGACTGCTAAGTTTTTTAGTATTTTAAGCCATAACGACGAGCGGCGATAATCTCGCCTCACCGCATCGGCAAGGACGCTCTGCCTTCACTCACTCGAACAATGGGGCTCCACATGACTTTCTCTTCGTTGCGTCGCACTCTTCTCATCGCCAGCATGGGCCTGGCGCTGGGTTCGGCACTGGTCGGCCAGGCCATGGCCGGGGATGAGCTGAAAACCATCCAGGACAAAGGCACCATCAGCGTCGGCCTGGAAGGCACCTACCCGCCGTTCAGCTATGTCGACGAGAACGGCAAGCTCACCGGTTTCGAAGTTGAATTCGCCGAAGCGCTGGCCAAGGAACTGGGCGTCAAGGCCAAGCTGCAGCCCACCAAATGGGACGGCATCCTCGCGGCCCTGGAGTCCAAGCGCCTGGACGTGGCCATCAATCAGGTGACCATCTCCGAAGAGCGCAAGAAGAAGTATGACTTCTCCGAACCCTACACCGTGTCCGGCATCCAGGCCCTGACCCAGAAGAAAGACGCTGGCAAGATTGCGTCGGCCAACGACCTGACCGGCAAGAAAGTCGGCGTGGGCCTGGGCACCAACTACGAGCAATGGCTGAAGGAAAACGTACCCGGCGCCGTCATCAAGACCTACGACGATGACCCTACCAAGTACCAGGACCTGCGCGTTGGCCGTATCGACGCCATCCTGGTCGACCGCCTGGCCGCCTTCGAGCTGATCAGCAAGACCAACGACACCTTGGCCGTGTCGGGCCCGGCATTCTCGCGCCAGGAAGCTGGTGTGACCCTGCGCAAGGGTGAACCGGAACTGCTGGCCGCCATCAACAAGGCCATCGACAAACTGCGCGCCGACGGCACCCTGGCCAAGCTGTCGCAGAAGTACTTCAACGCTGATGTCACCAAATGATTGAAGACAGTCTGAAACTGGCGCTGGATTCAGCGCCTTTTCTGCTCAAGGGCGCGTACTTCACCGTTGCCCTCAGCCTCGGTGGCATGTTCTTCGGTTTGCTGCTGGGCTTTGGCCTTGCACTGATGCGTTTGTCGCGGTTCATGCTGCTGCGCGGCATTTCCCGGGTGTATGTGTCGTTCTTCCGCGGCACGCCGTTGCTGGTTCAGTTGTTCGTGATCTACTACGGCCTGCCGCAGATCGGCGTGGAGCTGGACCCGCTGCCCGCGGCCCTGATCGGCTTTTCGCTGAACATGGCTGCCTATGTCTGTGAAATCCTGCGCGCGGCGATCAGTTCGGTAGACCGCGGCCAGTGGGAAGCAGCCGCCAGTATCGGCATGACCCGCGGCCAGACCTTGCGCCGGGCAATCCTGCCCCAAGCCGCACGCACTGCCCTGCCGCCGTTGGGCAACAGTTTCATTTCCCTGGTCAAGGACACGGCCCTGGCTGCCACCATCCAGGTACCGGAACTGTTCCGCCAGGCGCAATTGATCACTGCCCGCACCTTTGAAGTGTTCACCATGTACTTGGCCGCTGCATTGATCTACTGGGTGCTGGCCAGCGCCTTGTCGGCCCTGCAGAACCGCCTCGAAGAACGCGTAAACCGCCATGACCAGGAGTCCTGACACCATGATCGTGGTGGAACAACTGACCAAGCAATTCAACGGCACCACCGTGCTCAAGGGCATCGACCTGCGGGTGGAGGCCGGCGAAGTGGTCGCCATCATCGGCCCCAGCGGTTCGGGCAAGACCACCTTCCTGCGCTGCCTGAACCTGCTGGAAACCCCGGACAGTGGCCGTATCCGCATGGGCGATATCGAGATCGACGGCAGCAAGGTTGCCCAGCAGCAGGGCCTGATCCGTCGCCTGCGCCAGCAGGTTGGCTTCGTGTTCCAGAACTTCAACCTGTTCCCGCACCGCACGGCGCTGGAAAACGTGGTTGAGGGCCCTGTGGTGGTCAAGAAGACGCCGCGCGCGCAAGCCGAGGCCCTGGGCCGCACGCTGCTGGCCAAGGTCGGCCTGGCGGGCAAGGAAGACGCCTACCCACGCAAGCTGTCCGGTGGGCAGCAGCAACGGGTGGCCATCGCCCGCGCCCTGGCCATGGAGCCCCAGGTGATTCTGTTCGACGAACCCACCTCGGCACTGGACCCGGAACTGGTAGGCGAAGTACTGACCACCATCCGCGGCCTGGCCGAAGAGAAGCGCACCATGATCATCGTTACCCACGAAATGGCATTCGCCCGCGACGTGGCCAACCGGGTGGTGTTTTTCGACAAGGGCGTGATCGTCGAGCAAGGCGAGGCCAAGGCGTTGTTCGCCCAGCCCAGGGAAGAGCGCACCCGACAGTTCCTGAGCAAGTTCCTGGCGGGTTGATGTAACCCTGGAACAGGCAGCCCGTCTCGTAGGACAAATCTGAGTTCGAGCGAAAGCACCGTTCCCACCTTGAACCCTCGCCGGCAACCCCCTATCAAGGACCGCGGCCCATTTGCCGCCATGCCTTGAAGGAGATTTGCCATGCGCCTGTTCAACGGATCTGAACTCTCGCCGCCCAGCCTGCCACAATGCCCCCACGGCATAGGCGTGCACGCCGCAGGGCACCTGAGCGCCACCATCGGCCCCTACCCCGCCATGAACGACGGCGACCTGGTCGAACTGTTCTGCAACGATGCCTTTGTCTGCGCCCGCTCGGCCATGGCCGGTCAGGTACTGCGCTTGCCGCTGCCACCCAGCTTCATCGAGGACGGCGAGGCGCACCTGCATTACCGCGTGCTGCGGGTGGGCCACCGCGCGCAGAAGTCACCCAGCCTGCGTGTACCGGTAAAACTGCTGTGCCCCGGCGCCCCATTGGCGCACGACCCGGAGAACCCGTTCCTCGCCCCCCTGCACCTGCCCGAGCGAATACTGCGCGAAGGTCTGTGCCTGAACCGCATCAAGCGCGGCATGGCATTCACCATCGCCCCCTGGCTGAACATGGCCGCCGAGGACCGCGTGACCCTGCGCTGGGGCGACTTGCGCCTGGACCTGCCTGCCCTGCTGCCGGGCCAGGTCGGCCTGCCCGTGAATGGCCGAATCCCCAAGGCGCTGATCCGCGAAGCCGGGCTGGATGATCATCAGGAAGCCACCTATTGCGTCCTCGATCGGGTCGGCAACCCGTCTGGCTGGGCCCCCGCCAGGCAGGTACGCGTGCACCGCGACTCAGCTTCTATTGATATTCCCAAACGTTAGTATATTTAAAATTTATACACGATTAGGGTATATGAACCGGACCACCGGACCAGCGCATTTTCCGCCGCGACAACGCGGCGCTATTCATGACGTGAGGACGGTATGGTCAGCAACAACGATATCCAGTCGGATCTGGACACCCCTCCACCACTGCTGTCCGCCCACGTGCTGGGCAGCGACGCCGAGGCCCTGGCGGCCGCCCGTGACCTGGCCGCCCTTGCCAAGACCGGCGCCGCCACACGCGACCGTGAACGGCAATTGCCCTGGGCCGAACTCGAACAATTCAGCCGCAGCGGCCTGGGCAGTATTTCCATTCCCCGCCGCTTCGGCGGGCCACAACTTTCATTCGTCACCATCGCCGACGTGTTCCGCATCATCTCCGCTGCCGACCCGGCGCTGGGGCAAATTCCGCAGAACCAGTTCGGCCTGCTGCACACGCTGGCCGGCGTAGCCACCGAAGCTCAGCAACAGCAGCTGTTCGGTTCGGTGCTGCAAGGCGCACGCATCGGCAACGCGGGCCCGGAAAAAGGCACGCGCAACACCCTGGAAATCAAGGCACGCATCACTCGTCAGGGCGACGGCTATGTCATCAACGGGCAGAAGTTCTACTCCACCGGCGCCCTGTTCGCTCATTGGGTGGCAGTGAAAGCCTTGGACGAGGATGGCCGCCAAGTGCTCGCCTTCGTGCCCCGAGGCAGCGCTGGCTTGCGCATCGTCGACGACTGGTCCGGTTTCGGCCAGCGCACCACTGCCAGCGGCACCGTGTTGCTGGACAACGTGCCCGTAGCCGCGGAACTGGTTGTGCACACCTGGCGCGCCGCTGATACCCCGAGCCTGCAGGGCGCCGTCTCGCAGTTGATCCAGGCCGCCATCGATGCTGGCATTGCCGAAGGCGCCATCGACGACGCCATCGCGTTCGTCCGCGAGCGGGCGCGCCCCTGGGTCGACGCCAACGTTGAACGCGCCAGCGACGACCTGTACGTGATCGCCGACGTCGGCCGCCTCAAGCTCGAGCTGCATGCTGCCCAGGCCCTGCTGCGCAAGGCCGGCCAGGTGCTGGACCGGATCAGCACCGGGGTCATCGACGCCGACGCTGCCGCCAGTGCTTCCATCACCGTGGCCGAGGCCAAGGTGCTGACCACCGAAATCGCCCTGCTGGCCAGCGAGAAGCTGCTGGAACTGGCCGGCAGCCGCGCCACCCTTGCCGAATTCAACCTGGACCGCCATTGGCGCAACGCCCGGGTGCATACCCTGCACGACCCGGTGCGCTGGAAATATCACGCCGTGGGCGCCTACCACCTGAACGGCAGCCGCCCTGCACGCCATTCCTGGATTTGACCAGACCACTGGAGAACGCAATGAACGCATTCACCCCCAACCTGGGGCCGGTGGCCCTTATCCAGTCCGATGACCAGGCACTGGACGTGGCCCGCGCGCTGGCCGAAACGCTACGCCCGGACAGCATCGCACGCGACCGCGAGCGGCGCCTGCCCCACGACGAACTGGCACAGTTCAGCCGCTCGGGCCTGTGGGGCATCAGTGTGCCGAAAGCCTTTGGCGGCGCTGGCGTGTCCAACGTCACCCTGGCCCAGGTCGTGGCCCTGGTTGCCCAGGCCGATGCCTCGCTGGGGCAGATCCCGCAAAACCACTATTACGCCCTGGAAGTGCTGCGGGTCAACGGCTCCCCTGAACAGCAGCAGCGCCTGTACGCCGAGGTGCTGGCCGGGCAGCGGTTCGGCAATGCCCTGGCGGAACTGGGCACCAGGACCGCCCACGACCGCACTACACGCCTGAGCCGTGACGGCGATGGCTACCGCGTCATTGGCCGCAAGTTCTACGCCACCGGCGCCCTGTATGCCCAGCGCATCCCCACCTCGGTGGTGGACGAGCAAGGAATGCAGCAACTGGCCTTCGTGCCCAGGGCGAGCGAGGGCCTGGAGGTGATCGACGACTGGAGTGGCTTCGGCCAGCGCACCACGGGCAGCGGTTCGGTGGTGTTCGACAATGTCTACGTGGAAGCCCGCGACGTGGTTCCCTTCCAGACCGCCTTCGAGCGCCCGACCCCGGTGGGCCCGCTGGCGCAGATACTTCATGCCGCCATCGACACCGGCATCGCCCGTGCGGCTTACGAGGACGCCTTGCACTTCGTGCGCACCCGCACTCGGCCGTGGATCGACTCCGGCATCGAGAAAGCCGTGGACGACCCGTTGAGCCTGAAGACCATCGGCTACCTGGCCATCCGCCTGCATGCCGCCGAAGCCCTGCTGGAGCGTGCCGGTGAGTACCTGGACCGCGCCCAGGCCCAGAGCACCGCCGACAGTGTGGCGGCCGCCTCCATCGCCGTGGCCGAAGCCCGCGCCATCAGCACCGAGATTTCGCTAGCCGCCGGTTCCACCTTGTTCGAGTTGGCCGGCAGCCAGGCCACCCTCGCCGAGCATGGCCTGGACCGCCACTGGCGCAATGCCCGGGTGCACACCCTGCACGACCCGGTGCGCTGGAAGTACCACGCCATCGGCAACTACTACCTCAACGACGAAAAGCCGCCGCTGCGGGGGACCATCTGATGACCGCGAAGAAAATCCTGCTCAATGCCTTCAACATGAACTGCATCGGGCACATCAACCACGGCCTGTGGACTCACCCGCGCGACACCTCCACCCAGTACAAGACCCTCGAGTACTGGACCGAGCTGGCCCAGACCCTGGAACGTGGCCTGTTCGACGGCCTGTTCATCGCCGATATCGTCGGTGTGTACGACGTCTACCAGAACAGCATCGACGTGCCGTTGCGCGAGTCCATCCAGTTGCCGGTCAACGACCCGCTGCTGCTGGTCTCGGCCATGGCCGCGGTGACCAGGCAACTGGGGTTCGGCCTGACGGCCAACCTCACCTATGAACCGCCCTATCTGTTTGCCCGACGCATGTCGACCCTTGACCACCTGAGCCGCGGCCGGGTGGGCTGGAATATCGTTACCGGCTACCTGGACAGCGCCGCCAAGGCCATGGGCCTGGATGAGCAGGTGGAGCACGACCGCCGCTACGACCAGGCCGACGAGTACCTGCAAGTGCTGTACAAGTTGTGGGAAGGCAGCTGGACCGACGATGCGGTGGCCAACGACCCGGCTCGGCGGGTATACGCAGAGCCGGGCAAGGTCCGCAAGGTTCGCCACCAGGGCGAGTTCTACCAGGTGGAGGGGTACCACCTGTGCGAGCCTTCGCCCCAGCGCACACCCGTGCTGTTCCAGGCAGGCGCATCGGACCGCGGTCTGCTGTTCGCCGGTCGCCATGCCGAGTGCGTGTTCATCAGCGGCCAGAACAAGGCCAGCACCCGCGCCCAGGTCGACAAGGTACGCGCCAGCGCCGTGGCCGCCGGGCGCCAGGCCGAGGACGTGAAGGTGTTCATGGGCCTGACGGTGATCGTCGCCGCCACCGAAGAAGCGGCTCGCGCCAAGCATGCCGAGTACCTGGCATACGCCAGTGCCGAAGCCGGTGTCGCGCATTTCGCCAGTTCCACAGCCATCGACTTCGCCCAATACGAGCTGGACGAGCCCATTCAGTACGTGAAAAGCAACGCCATTCAATCGGCCACCAAGCACTTGCAGAACAACGACTGGACCCGCCGCAAGCTGCTCGACCAGCACGCCCTGGGCGGGCGCTACATCACCCTGGTGGGCTCACCGCAGCAGGTGGCGGACGAACTGATCGCCTGGCTCGACGAGACCGGCCTGGACGGCTTCAACCTGGCGCGCACCGTGACCCCGGAAAGCTATGTGGACTTCATCGACCTGGTGGTGCCGGAGCTGCAGCGCCGTGGGCGCTACAAGACCGAATACGCCGACGGACCACTGCGCCAGAAGCTGTTCGAGCAAGGCGCGCGACTACCCCAGCGCCACATCGCCAACGAATTCAGACACCTGACCGCCTGACCCGGGCGCGGAACGCAACGCCGCGGTATGCCAGGTATCGCGCGCTGCCTGGCCCCACACGGAACCAGGCCAAACCGTATCGCATTGGAACGAACACCATGAAAAAGATCGCCACCTTACTGCTCACCCTGGGCCTGGCCACCGGCCTGGCCCAGGCCGCCGACGCGCCGCTGAAAGTCGGCACCACCGCCGCCTTCGCCATTCCCCTGGAAGCCGCGGTGTCCGAAGCCGACAAACAGGGCTTGAAAGTCCAGTTGGTGGAATTCACCGACTGGATCGCCCCCAACGTCAGCCTCGCCGCCGGTGACATCGACGTGAACTACTTCCAGCACATTCCCTTCCTGGAAAACGCCAAGGCCGCGGCCGGTTTCGACCTGGTGCCCTACGCCCCGGGCATCATCAACAACGTGGGCCTCTACTCGAAAAAGTACAAAAGCTTCGCCGAGCTGCCTGACGGTGCCACCGTGGCCATCGCCAACGACCCCATCAACAGCGGCCGTGGCCTGCAGTTGCTGGCCAAGGCTGGGCTCATCACCCTCAAACCGGGGGTGGGCTACAAGGCCACCGAAGACGATATCACCGCCAACCCCAAGCACCTGAAACTGCTGCAGGTGGAAGCCGTGCAACTGGTGCGCGCCTACGACGATGCCGACCTGGTGCAGGGTTACCCCGCCTACATCCGCCTAGCCAAGACCTTTGACGCCGAGTCGGCGTTGCTGTTCGACGGCGTCGACCACCCCGAATACGTGATCCAGTTCGTGATTCAACCCAAGAGCAAGGATGACCCGCGCCTCGCCAAGTTCATTGATATCTACCAGCACTCGCCCGTGGTGCGTGCAGCCCTGGACAAGACCTATGGCAAGCTCTACCAGACCGGCTGGGGGAGTTGACCATGAGCCAAGCCCAGCGCCTGCCTGACACTGCGCCTGCACCCCCGACCAACGCCGAACGCACGCAACTGCACCCTGAACTGGCCAACGCCCAGGTGCGCTTCATCGGTGTGGGCAAGACCTACCAGGGCCAGGAGGGGCCCGTGCAGGCCCTGCACGGCATTGACCTGAGCGTCCAGCGCGGCGAGATTTTCGGCATCATTGGCCGCAGTGGCGCGGGCAAGTCGTCGCTGATACGCACCATCAACCGCCTGGAACAACCCACCAACGGCCGGGTGCTGATCGACCAGGTGGACATCGGCGATTTCGACGAAGACCGCCTGGTGCAACTGCGCCGACGCATCGGCATGATCTTCCAGCATTTCAACCTGATGTCTGCCAAGACCGTGTGGCAGAACGTCGAGTTGCCGTTGAGGGTAGCCGGCGTGGAACAGGGTGCCCGGCATCGCAAGGTCACCGAATTGCTCGAACTGGTCGGCCTGGCCGACAAGCACCACGTCTACCCGGCGCAGTTGTCCGGCGGGCAGAAACAGCGGGTGGGCATTGCCCGGGCGCTGGTGCACGACCCACAGATTCTGCTGTGCGATGAGGCGACTTCCGCACTGGACCCGGAAACCACCGAATCGATCCTGGCGCTGTTGCGCGACATCAACCGGCGCCTGGGCCTGACCGTTATCCTCATTACCCATGAAATGGCGGTGATCCGCGATATCTGTGACCGCGTGGTCGTGCTGGAAAAAGGCCAGGTGGTGGAACAAGGGCCCGTGTGGCAGGTGTTCGGCGACCCCCGCCATGACGTCAGCAAGACCCTGCTGGCGCCGCTGCAGCACGGGGTGCCGGCCGAACTGCAGACGCGCCTGCGGCCACATCCCGCTTCACCGGCTGACGCGCTGGTACTGGGCTTGCGCCTGAACGGTACGGCGGGCGAAGAGCCTGACCTGTCTGCCCTGTTCCACAGCCTGGGTGGGCGGGTAAGCCTGTTGCAGGGCGGCGTGGAGCGTATTCAGGGCCGTGCCCTGGGACAACTGGTGATTGCCGTGGCGCACTCGCCGCTGGCACGCGAACAACTGGTGGAACGCGCGGCCCTGTGGGCCGACCGTGTGGAGGTGCTGGGCTATGTGGGCTGAACGACTCTTGCAGGGCACCCTGGACACCCTGCTGATGGTGGGCGTGTCATCGCTGATCGCCTTGCTGCTGGGCATTCCCCTGGCGGTTATCCTGGTGACCAGCGGCAAGGGCGGCATCTACCAGGCACCCACGCTGAATCGCCTGCTGGGGGCCTTCGTCAACCTGTTCCGCTCGGTACCCTTCCTGATCCTGATGGTGGCGCTGATTCCCTTCACCCGCCTGATCGTCGGTACCACCTACGGCGTGTGGGCTGCCGTGGTACCGCTGACCATTGCCGCCACGCCATTTTTCGCGCGCATTGCCGAGGTGAGCCTGCGCGAGGTCGACCACGGGCTGATCGAAGCGGCCCAGGCCATGGGCTGCCGACGCTGGCACATCATCTGGCATGTGCTGCTGCCTGAAGCGCGGCCAGGCATCGTCGGCGGTTTCACCATCACCCTGGTGACCATGATCAACTCTTCGGCCATGGCCGGCGCCATCGGGGCCGGTGGGCTGGGGGACATTGCCTACCGCTACGGCTACCAGCGGTTCGACAGCCAGATCATGCTCACGGTGATCGTGTTGCTGGTGGTGCTGGTGGCGTTCATCCAGTTTGGCGGTGATCGGCTGGCCAAGGTGTTGAACAAGCGCTGAGGTATCATCGCGGCAACACCCTCACCTGGCGAACCGCGATGACCCTCGACCCCAAAGCCCTGCAGCAGATCACCGACGTCACGCTGGGCAATTACAACCAGACTGCCGAGCGCTTTCGTGAAGGCACGCGCGACCATGATGTGAGCCAGAACATCGAGGCTTTGCTGCGGCATATCCAGGTGCCGGCACCTGCGCGGATACTCGACTTCGGCTGCGGCCCAGGGCGCGACCTGCGCACCTTCACCGCGCTGGGCCACACGGCCACGGGCCTGGACGGCAGCGAGCGCTTCGCCGAAATGGCGCGCGCCGACAGCGGTTGCGAGGTGTGGCAGCAGAACTTCCTGGCCCTGGACCTGCCTACCGAGCACTTCGACGGTATCTTCGCCAACGCCGTGCTGTTTCACATTCCGACCCAGGAACTTCCCCGCGTGCTGCGCCAGTTGCACGCCACGCTCAAACCAGGCGGTGTGCTGTTCAGTTCCAACCCCCGGGGTGAGAACCAGGAGGGCTGGAACGGGCCACGCTACGGCGCCTACCACGACCTGGACACCTGGCGGCGGGTGCTGGCCGAGGCGGGCTTCGTGGAGCTGGAGCATTATTACCGCCCCGCGGGGCTGCCCCGTGAACAGCAGCCGTGGCTGGCGAGCGTCTGGCGCAAGGCGTAAGCCCGCGCCTCGCCGTGTAATCAGGCCTTGCGCGGTTCCTTGATCTTGTACCAAGCCACATAGAGCGCTGGCAGGAACAGCAGGGTCAGCAGCGTGGCGCTGATGATGCCACCGATCATCGCATACGCCATGGGGCCCCAGAACACTTCGCGGGCGATGGGGATCATGCCCAGGCTCGCCGCCGCAGCGGTCAGCAGGATCGGCCGGCGACGGTGCTGGGTCGCCTCCAACACCGCATCCCACGGCTCATACCCATCACGCTCGAAGGCATCGATCTGGGTCACCAGAATCACCGAGTTGCGGATGATGATGCCGATCAACGCCAGAATCCCCAGGATCGCCACGAAGCCCATGGGCGTGCCCGTCGGCACCAGCGCCACCACCACGCCGATCAACCCCAGCGGCGCGACGCTGGCCACCAGGAACATCTTCTGCACGCTGTGCAGCTGGATCATCAGGAAAGTCGCCATCAGAAACAGCATCAATGGCACCACCCGGGCGATCGGCCCCTGGGCCTTGCCGCTCTCCTCCACGGTGCCGCCGGTGGCCACCTTGTAACCGGTGGGTAAGCCTCCGGCGAACTTCTCGATGGTGGGCTTGAGCTGAGTGACCAGGTCGGTGGGCTGGATCTGGTCGCGCACCGCGGCCTTGATGGTAATGGTGGGCAGGCGATCGCGGCGCCATACCAGCGGCTGCTCCAGCTCGTAGCGCACGGTAGCGAAGGCCAGCAACGGGATGGAAACCCCGCTGGGGGTGACGATCTGCAGGTTCTGCAGGGTCTCGGGCGAATCACGCTCGACGTTCTCGGCCCGGCCCACCACGTTGATCAGGTAGATATCGTCGTTCACCTGGGTAACCGCCGTGCCGCTGACGATGGTGTTCATCAGCTTGGCCACGTCTTCGGAGGACAGCCCCAGCTGCCGCGCCTTGTCCTGCGCGATGTCGATGCGCAGTACCTTGCCCGGCTCGTTCCAGTCGTAAATGATCTCGCCGATATGCGGGTTCTGGTCCAGCAGGGTGGCCAGGTCGATGGCGTGCTTGCGCACCTGGTCGATGTCCTTGCCGCTGACCCGGTACTGGATGGGCCGGCCCACTGGCGGGCCCATCTCCAGGGTTTGCACGTAGCTGCCGATGCCGACGAAATCCTCGCGCAGGCGTTTGCGTAACCGGTCCATCAGCGCGGCGCGTTGTTCCAGGCTCTTGCTGACGATCACCAACTGGGCGTAGTAAGGGTTTTCCAGCTGCTGGTCCAGGGGCAGGTAGAAACGGATCGCGCCCTGGCCGATGTAGGTGCTCCAGCGCGCGATGTCCGGATCGTCCTTGAGCGTGGCTTCCAGCTTGTCGACCGCCTTGCGGGTCTCGTTGATGGAAGCGTTCTGCGGCAGGTTGAGCTCCAGCAGTACTTCAGGCCGGTCGGAAGACGGAAAGAACTGGTTCTGCACAAAGCGCATGCAGAACACTGCCAGCAGGAACAGCCCCACGGTGATCAGGATCGTCAGCCAGCGATGGCGCATGGCCCACAGCAGCCCGCCGTTGAAGGCCCGGCCGATACGTCCGGGCTCATCGGAGTGCGGCTTCACGTTAGTGCTGAGGATATGCACACCCAGCACCGGCGCGAACAGCACCGCCACGCCCCAGGACACCAGCATGGCCACGGCAATCACGGCGAACAGGGTAAAGGTGTACTCACCCGCAGAGCTGGCATTGAGGCCAATGGGCACGAAACCGGCGACGGTCACCAGGGTGCCGGTGAGCATCGGGAACGCGGTGGAGGTATAGGCGAAGGTGGCCGCCTGCTCTTTGGTCTCGCCCTTCTCGAGGCGGGTGACCATCATCTCCACGGTGATCATCGCATCGTCCACCAGCAGACCCAAGGCGATGATCAACGCGCCCAGAGAGATACGCTGCATGGTGATGCCGCTGTATTCCATGAACACGAAGACCATGGCCAGCACCAGCGGAATGGAACAGGCCACTACCAGCCCGGCACGCACGCCCAGGCTGATGAAGCTGACCACCAGCACGATGATCACGGCCTCGAACAATGCGCTGGTGAAGCCGCCCACGGCCTCTTCTACCACCTGCGCCTGGTCGGACACGTTGTGTATGCCCACGCCTACCGGCAGGTCGGCGGTAATTTCGGTGATGCGCTGGTGCAGCGCCTTGCCGAAGGTCTGGATGTTGCCACCGTCACGCATGGCGATAGCCAGGCCGATGGCCGGCTGGCCGTTGTAGCGGAACATGGGCGTGGGCGGGTCGCTGTAGCCACGCTGGATATCGGCCACGTCGGCCAGCCGGTAGAACCGGTCGTTCAAGCGCAGGTTGACCGCGGCGAGGTCTTTTTCCGAGGCGAACTGGCCGCTGGTGCGTACCGAGATTCGCTCGGGCCCCGCTTCGATCACCCCGGCAGGGGTCACGGCGTTCTGGCTTTGCAGTGCGTCGACCACCTGGCGCTGATCGATGCCCAGGGCCGCCAGCTTGCGGGTCGAGAAGTTCAGGTAGAGCACCTCGTCCTGCTGGCCGATCAACTGGATCTTGCCCAGCCCAGGCACTTGGCGAATTTCGGCGCGGGCCTGTTCCACATAGTCGCGCAGCTGGCGCATGCTCAGGCCATCGGCGGTGAAGGCGTAGATGGAACCGAACACATCGCCGAACTCGTCATTGAACGCAGGCCCCTGGATGCCCTGGGGAAAGCTGCTGCGGATATCGTCGATCTTCTTGCGTACCTGGTACCAGATCTGCGGAATGGCCTTGCCGTTGGTGGTGTCGCGCAGGTACACGAACACGGTGGATTCACCGGGCCGGGTGTAGCTCTTCACGTAGTCCAGCGAATCCAGCTCTTCGAGCTTCTTCTCGATGCGGTCGGTGACCTGCAGCAGGGTTTCGTCCTGGGTTGCGCCCGGCCAGCGAGTCTGGATGACCATGGTCTTGATGGTGAAGCTGGGGTCTTCCTCGCGGCCCAGGTTGAGGTAGGAAAACACCCCCATCAGCAACGCCACGAACATCAGGTACCAGACGAAGGACTGGTGCTTGAGCGCCCAGTCGGACAGGTTGAAGCTTCCTTTCATCGCGTACTGCCCTCGTCCACTTTGACCTTCTGCCCCGGCTTGAGGCTGTTGACGCCGGCGCTGACCACCCGCTCGCCGGCCTTGACCCCCGCGCTCACCACCACCCGGCCATCGGCCCGGCTGAGTACCTGCACCTCGCGAGGGGCCACGGTCTGATTTTGCCTATCGATGACCCAGATGCGGGATTTACCCTCCACCTCCTGGATAGCGCTGAGCGGCAGTTCCACCTTGGGTTCGATGGCCGTGCTCAACGTCACGCTGATGGCGGTTCCCAGGCGAAATGCTGCCGGCGTCTGGGCCAGGGTAAGACGCGCCCGTCGCGTGCGGGTGGCGCTCTCGGCCTGGGGCTCCAGTTCACGCACGGTTGCCGTGGTGCTTATGCTCGGCTCCAGCTGGTCGGCGACGGTGAAGCGCACATCGGGGGGCAGGTTTTCCGCCAGCGACGAAGGCAGGTCGATGACGGCCTCCTTGATGTCCGGGCGGGCAAGGGTCACCACTTCCTGGCCGGCGCTCACCACTTGCCCCGCTTCGACATTCCAATGGGTAACCACCGCATCGTGGTCTACCCGCAGTTCGCTGTAGTTGAGCTGGTCCTTGGCCTGGCTGACCGAGGCCTTGGCCTGGTCCAGCGAGGCGCGGGTGGTCTTGAGGTTGGTCTGGGCCACGTCCAGCTGCGCCTGGGCGCCAACGCCACGGTCGAACAGTTCCTGCTGGCGGCGGGCATCGGCCTGGGCGTTGATCCACTGCGCCTGCACCCGCGCCAGGTCGCCCTGGCTGGAGCGCACCTGGTTCTGCAGGTCGGTGGGGTCGAGGGTGGCCAGCAGGTCGCCGGCTTTCACTTCGCTGCCCACGTCCACCGCCCGGCGGGCAATGCGGCCTGACACACGAAAGCCAAGGGTGCTTTCATAGCGGGCCTGAATGGTTCCGGCGAAGCGGCCCAGCTGCGCAATGTCCTGCGGGCTGATTTGAACCGACAATACCGGGCGTACCGGTTCCGGGGGTGCTTCTTCCTTGGAGCAACCCGCCAGAAGGATGCCCAGGCAGGCCAGTGCAGTGACGCGGTTCATGGCTTGTCCTCGGCATTTTCCTGCGCGGCGATTTCCACCTGCATGTCCGGGTGCAGCAATTGCCCACCCGCCACCACCACTTTCTCGCCGTCGTGCAGACCGTCAGCGATCACGACTTTGCCGGTGAGGTAACGGCTGACCTTGACCTTGCGCAGGTTGGCCTTGCCCTGGTCATCAACCACCCACACGGCCGGGTCGCTGCCCTCCTTGGTCAACGCCGACCACGGAAGCTCGACGCTTGGCCGCGCCGGCCCGGTGAGGGTGCCGCTGACCACCGCCCCCAGGTTCATGCCGGGGGGCAAGGCGTCGAGCGCTACCTTGACCTGCAGCGTGCCGGTCTGGGCGGATACGGCCGGCGTGACCTCGCGGACCTTGCCGCGCGCCTGCACCCGCGGGTCTTCCACCAGGCTGACGGGCACCGGCTGGTCGGTGGGCGGCTGCACGAACAGCGATTCATAAACGTTGAAAACGGCGTCACGCTCGCCATCGCGGGCCAGGCTGAAGATCGGCACGGTGGCCTGCACCACCTGCCCCACTTCGGCCTGGCGCGCAGTGATGATGCCCGGGGCATCAGCCACCAGGTCGGTGTAGCTCAGTTGCTCACGGGCGCTGGCCAGTTGCGCATTGGCGGCCGCCAGTGCGCTTTGGCTACTGCGCAACGCGGCCTGGGCGGAATCGTATTCGCTCTGGCTGGTGTAGCCCTTGGGCAGCAATTTCTGCTGGCGCACGAAGGCAGCCTGGCTCTGGGTGACCCGCGCCTGTTCGGCGAACACCGCGGCCTTGGCCGAGTCGACGTTGGTCTGCAGGTCCTTGGGGTCCAGCTGGGCCAGCACCTGGCGGGCGGTGACGCGGTCACCGACATCGACCATGCGCTTGATGATCTTGCCACCCACGCGGAATGACAACTGGGTTTGCACCCGCGCCTGGATATCCCCGGTAAGGCTCACCGGCGGCGCGAAATCCAGCGCCTGCACAGCCTGCACCCGCACCCGCGGGCGCTGGGGCTCCGCCTGTTTTTCCTGACCACAGCCGGCCAGCGCCGCCGCCAGGCACAGGCCACCGATGAACCACAACCGAACAACCGCCATGCAGGCTCCTTTGCGTGCGTATTCCAGCTCAGAATGGATGCGACTGTGATCGTAGCTCAGGGTTCATTGAATATACAGAGATGATCGGAGATTTTGGCGGCACGATTGCCGCCTGGAAACCGCAGCTCCTGGTCAACAGGAGCGCCTCGGCGACGGTACTTGTTTCGTAGGCAGGATGGATCTTTTCTGCACGTTCGTACTCGAAACCCTCAACCTGCCTACTGCCAAGGATGCCCCATGATGAACAACAAGACCTCGAACCCACCTGCGCCCCAGGATTTCATCAAGCTGCTGGCCGCGTTGCGCCGGGCCGTGGCAGCCCCACGCTAACCGCCAGGCAATAAAAAACGCCGACGCTGTGCAAGCCGTCGGCGTTTTTGCTCGCGCCTTAATCAGAACGCAGGCAATACCGCACCGTTGTACTTCTTGGCGATGAATTCCTTCACCTCCGGGCTGGTCAGGGCCGCGGCCAGTTTCTTGATGGCATCGCTGTCCTTGTTGTCCGGACGGGCAACCAGGTAGTTCACGTAAGGCGAGTCGGCCCCTTCGATCACCAGGGCATCCTTGGCCGGGTTCAGGCCGGCGTCCAGGGCGTAGTTGGTGTTGATCATGTCCAGGTCAACCTGGTCCAGGGCGCGTGGCAGCATGGCCGATTCCAGCTCCTTGAACTTCAGGTGCTTGGGGTTCTCGGCGATGTCTTTCGGGGTAGCCAGGGCGTTTTTCGGGTCTTTCAGGGTGATCAGGCCGGCTTTCTGCAGCAGGATCAGTGCGCGGCCACTGTTGCTGCCTTCGTTCGGGATGGCGACGGTGGCGCCGTCCTTCAGCTCGGACAGCGACTTGACCTTCTTCGAGTAACCGCCAAAGGGTTCGACATGCACGCCGACCACGGTCACCAGGTGGGTACCCTTGCCGTCGTTGAAGTTCTGCAGGTATGGCAGGGTCTGGAAGTAGTTGGCGTCCAGACGCTTCTGGTCAACCTGGACGTTCGGCTGCACGTAATCGGTGAACACTTTGATCTCCAGGTCCACACCTTCCTTTGCCAGGGTTGGTTTGACCAACTCCAAGATCTCGGCGTGGGGAACCGGGGTGGCAGCGACCACCAGCTTTTCGTTAGCGTTGGCAACACCCATGGTCAGGGCGGCGGCCAGGGCAGTGAACAGCAGAGCCTTTTTCATGCATTGTCCTTGATCAATAAGGTGCCAGCGACGTTGTTGGCTGGCTTGGAGGCGGACGATACCGACATTCTTTATGCCAAGACAATATCTTTTACTTCACTGCTTATGCCTTTTTAGCGAGTCCCAGGCCAATGGCCATCTCGGCGCCTGATGCATGGCTCAGCCGTTGGGTTGCGCAAGACGCAATGCGGTCTGCTCCAGCAGGGCCTTCAGGCCTTGAAGGCTTGAGCCAGAGCCTTCGCTGAGCAGCGCTTGAATATTGCGCTCAATCTCCGCCAGCGGCTCGACCAGTGGCGGCAGGTTGAGATGCTCTGGCAGGATCTCTTCGCCGCTGCTGACCAGCAACGCGAAATGAATGACGTTTTCCAATTCGCGGGTGTTGCCTGGCCAGGCATGGCGTTCCAGGACCTGCTGGGCGCTTTCGCTGATCAGCGCGACGGGCAGGTTCAAGCGAACGCTGTAAATGCCCACGAAATATTCGGCCAGCGAGAGGATATCGCCAGGTCGTTCACGCAAGGCTGGCAATTGCAGCTGGCCTTCACTGAGGTAATGGAACAAACGCTCGTTGAACTTGCCGGCGGCCACCGCCTGGGCCAGGTCGATGCTGGTAGCGGCCACCAGGCGCACATCCACCGGGCTGGGTTGCTGTGCACCGACCCGAGTGACTTCGTGGTTTTCCAGCGCCGCCAACAATTTGCTCTGGATGGGCAATGGCAGGTCACCTATCTCATCCAGGTACAGGGTCCCGCCGTTGGCCGAGCCGAACCAGCCCGCACGGCTGCTGACCGACCCGCTGTAGGCACCGGCAGTGTGGCCAAACAGCTCGGCATCGGCGTAGGCCGGGCTGATAGCCCCGCAATTGACCGACACGAACAAGCCGCCGCGGTCACTGGCACGATGGATATGTCGTGCCAGCAGCTCCTTGCCGGTGCCTGTTTCGCCGCGTATGAGTACCGGCAAGGCGCGGCTGGCCAACCGCTCCATGTCCTCGCGCAATTGGCGGGACCGCGGGTCGACGAACACCAATGCCTTGGCACGGATGCTCAGGGGACTTTTGTCGGCTTCGGGAAAGGTCAGCAAGGGCGGACCGAACTGTTCTGGCTGGCTCATGGAAAAACCTTATGCGCGGCGCAAGGCGTGCTGCTCGATTCGGCCCTGCAAGCGGTATAGATAAGCGAAGCCCTGCTCCCAGCGCTGGTGGCCGGACTTGACGTTGATGTGCCCGGCGCCGGTGATCAGCCCGGCTTCACTGCCCCAGTCGCGGGCCATGTCCAGGGCGCGCGGAGCGCTGACGGCCGGGTCGTTGTCGGAACTGACGATTTGGCTGGGGAATGGCAGCAGGTGGCGCGGGATAGGGGCGAAGTTGCGCAGGGCCGGTGAACAGGCTGGCCGCTCGACATCCGCCGGGGCCACCAACAGGGCGCCCAGCACTTTACGCAATGAATCGCGTGGGGCGTGCTCGGCCCAATGGGCAACCGTCACGCAGCCCAGGCTGTGGGCAATCAGGATGACAGGGGTGTCGTCGCTGCTTACCGCCTGCTCCAGCGCTCCGACCCAGGCTTCGCGTTGGGGCGCGAACCAGTCCAGTTGCTCGACCCGCGCACTGTTGGGCAGGCTGTTCTGCCAGTGTGTTTGCCAATGGTCCTCGGGCGAGCCTTGCCAGCCTGGGACTATCAGATAGCGGATCGATTCGCTGCGCATGGAATACGCCTCCTGCATCATTTTGCGTGGGGTTCAGTATAAGGGTCGGTCATATATCCGTTAAGGAATAAGAAGCTATTTGTTAATAACTTATAACCATATAACTGGGACGTTTAAAGCCAGACCCCAACAATCTAAATCATAATCATTCTCATGTACAGAATGGAACGGACATTCCGTGGCTTGCTATCGCCAGCACAATCGACGGCGGTCACGTTCGGGGGACTTAACGCTAAGCAAAAAAAAACCCGTATCGTGAGATACGGGCTTTTTTTGTCGGGCGAAAATCAATTACTTGATTTTGCCTTCCTTGTAGATCACGTGCTTGCGAACAACCGGATCATATTTCTTGATCTCGATTTTGTCCGGGGTGGTGCGCTTGTTCTTGTCGGTAGTGTAGAAGTGACCAGTACCGGCACTCGAAATCAAACGAATCAATTCACGCATGATTTTGCTCCCTTAGACCTTGGCGCCAGCAGCGCGGATTTCGGCCAGCACGACATCAATGCCGCGCTTGTCGATGATACGCATGCCTTTGGCGGATACGCGCAGACGCACGAAACGCTTCTCGGACTCGACCCAGAAGCGGTGATGCTGCAGGTTCGGCAGGAAACGACGACGGGTTTTGTTGTTTGCGTGGGAAATGTTATTCCCGGTTACCGGACCCTTACCGGTAACTTGACAGACTCTCGACATGCCTCAGCCCTCTAAAACCACATGCCCAACCCGGCATGGGTTGGCCGCTTATCTCTCAGTCTTGGCGCCAGGCGCCGCGTTTCTTCAGGGGTCTTACCAGCCTCGCTCGCAGGCGAAGGATCCGGGCCCCTAGAAAAGAGCGCTGCTTTATACCAGAAAGACCTGCGGGCAACAACCATGACCTGACTTTCAATTTTCAGCCGCTGCCTCGTCAGAGGCCCAAACGCCGCTGTTACAGGGCGCGCTGGCGAGAGACCGCTCGTCGTGCCATCGGTAAAAATTTGGATAGTCAATTGCGCTGCGGATCTCTAGGGTAGGAACTTTATCCAGACTGCACTGGCAGATGGGCCATCAATCAGCCAAGGAAACTCACCCATGCGTCTAGCGACTTTGCCGCTGCTGCTCGCTCCTCTCTTCACCCCGTTGCTGGCCCAGGCGGCGCCGTTGACCGTGTGCACCGAAGCCAGTCCCGAAGGTTTCGACGTGGTGCAATACAACTCGCTAACCACCACCAACGCCTCGGCCGATGTGCTGATGAACACCCTGGTGGACTACGATACCGCCCAGGCCAAGGTCACGCCGAGCCTGGCCGACAGCTGGACATTGTCCCCCGACGGGCTGACGTACGAATTCAAATTGCACCCCGGGGTGAAATTCCACAAGACCGAATACTTCAGCCCGACCCGCGACCTGACGGCCGACGACGTGGTATTCAGCTTCCGGCGCATGCTGGATGAGGACAACCCCTGGCACAAGATTGCCCAGAGTGGCTTCCCCCACGCCCAGTCCATGCAGTTGCCCAGCCTGATCAAGAAAGTCGAGGCCGTGGATCCGCTGACCGTGCGCTTCACCCTGGCCCACGCCGATTCGACCTTCCTGGCCACCCTGACCATGGGCTTTGCCTCGATCTACTCCGCCGAGTACGCCGACCAGCTGCTGCGCGCCAACACCCAGGACAAGCTCAACAGCCAACCCATCGGTACCGGCCCGTTCATTTTCGGCCGGTTCCAGAAAGACGCCGTGGTGCGCTACCGCGCCAACCCCACCTACTTCCGGGGGAAGCCTGCGGTCGACCCATTGCTGTTCGCCATTACCGGCGACACCACCGTGCGCTTGCAGAAACTCAAGCGCAACGAATGCCAGATAGCCCTGTCGCCCAAGCCGCTGGACGTTGACGAAGCCAGCAAGGACAGCTCGCTGCAAGTGATCAAGGCACCGGCGTTCATGACCGCCTTCGTGGCCATCAACAGCCAGCACCCGCCGCTGGACAAGCCCCAGGTGCGCCAAGCCATCAACCTGGCGTTCGACAAGGCCAGCTACCTCAAGGCAGTGTTCGAAGGCACCGCCGTGCCTGCCAACGGCCCCTACCCGCCCAACACCTGGAGCTATGCCAAGGACCTGCCCGGCTACAACTACGACCCGGCGAAAGCCCGCGAGCTGCTGGCCAAGGCGGGCCTGAAAGATGGCTTCAACACCACCATCTGGACCCGCCCGTCCGGCAGCCTGCTCAACCCTAACCCCAGCCTGGGCGCACAGATGCTCCAGGCTGACCTGGGCAAGGTGGGCATCAAGGCCGAGATCCGGGTGATCGAGTGGGGCGAGCTGATTCGTCGCGCCAAGGCCGGTGAGCACGACCTGTTGTTCATGGGCTGGGCTGGCGACAACGGCGACCCGGACAACTTCCTGACCGCGCAATTTTCCTGCGCGGCGGTGCAGTCAGGCACCAACTTCGCCCGCTACTGCGACCCGACGCTGGACAAGCTGATCACTGCCGGCAAGACCACTGGCGACCAAGGGGTACGCAGCAGGCTGTACCTGCAGGCCCAGCAGCAGATTCAGGACCAGGCGCTGTGGGTGCCGCTGGCGCATCCTACCGCCGCCGTACTGGCCCGTGAAAACGTCAAGGGCTACCAGGTCAGCCCGTTCGGGCGGCAGGACTTCTCGAAGGTCACCGTGGGCCAATAATCCCCTCGCAACTGCACCAAGTCAGGGCCGCATCGCGGCCCTGCACGTTTCCGGGGCGAAAAAGACGCCTCGATTGTCCACACACGTCGCCGAAATACCCGTGAACGTCATGGCAGGCAAATTGCTACTACTTGCTCATTCTTTGTAGTCAAAGTAAGGAATGGCCAATGCCCCTGCGTAGCGACTCGATGCAGCTCTCCCCCGCCGAACGCCGCTGGCTGCCCTGGTTTGGCAAGACCGGCAAATTGGCCATGCGCTGGGCCTGCCACTGGAACCGGCACGCTGCGCCTACCCTTGAGAAGACGTTCGAGGCCATCGCCGATACCCGGGTCAAGCTGCTGCATACCTGGGCCAATGAGCAATGGCAGCACCTGGCGGAGCTGGCGGTCACCCTGGCGCGTGAAGCCGGTGGGCTGGATGCCGGGCTGCTGGCTGACAAGCTGCGCCAGGCTCCCTGCTTTTCCGAGTTGTTCGTGGTCGACCCGCAAGGCCAGTTGCTGGCCAGCACTTTCAACGGCGCCGTGCAGGGCCGCCAGGTGAATCCGGCGGCGCTCAAGGAAGGGCTGAAAGCGCCTTTCCTGCACGGCCCGTACGTCGACCCGCTGACCCTGCAGATCGGCCCTTCCACGTCGCGCTTCCACGACGAAGTGACGCTGATGTTCTACCAGCCGCTCACCCATGACGGCAAAACCCACGGCTGCCTCTGCGGTCGTGTACCCAATGACGTGCTGGGCGACCTGATTCAGCGCGAAGCCGGGCACATCTTCCCGGAATCCGGTGACAACTACCTGTTCATGGCGCAATCAAGGTTCGACCCTGCCGTAGCGCCGGGCACCGCCCTCTCGCGCTCACGCTTCGAGGACAATGCCTTCACCCACGGCGATAACCTCAAGGGCGGGGTCAACACCGCGTTCGGTGTGGTCCGCGTGCAGCGCCATACCGAACTCGAGCTGCGCTTCACCGACCCGGCCACCGGGCAACTGCACCCCGGCATCCGCGAAACCATGCGTGCGGGCAACAACCTGTTCGTCACCTACCCCGGCTACTCCGATTACCGTCATATTCCGGTGGTCGGCAAGGGCGTGACCTTTCAATTACCGGGCTCCCCGGACCGCTGGGGCATGATGTGCGAGGCCGACCTGGAAGAGGTCTACCGCCGCCGCTCCCTGACCCACGGGTTGATGAAGCCCTACCTGGCGACCATGGCCGGTTTGTTCGCCTGCAACTTCGGCGTGCAGCATTACAGCGGCCTGGACCAGACCTTCATCGACCTCATCCAGGTGTTCAGCATCCTCATCGCCGGCCTGCTGTTCAGCGCCCTGGGGCCCAAGCGCCTGGCCGCCCGACTGGAAGCCATGACCGACGTGATTCGCACCATCGCCGAGGGCGAAGGCAACCTGCGCCAGCGCCTGGATACCGCGACCATGGCCAATGATGAAACCGGGGACATGAGCCGCTGGATCAACAGCTTCATCGACAACCTCGACGCGGTGGTCGGCCAGGTCATCGCCGCCTCCCACTCGGTGGGGCAGACCAACGAAATGATGCTCGGCAAGAGCCGCATCGCCGGCCAGACCTCCAACGATGTAGCGCAAGCCATCCACCGCATGATGATCATCGTCGAGGGCCAGCTCGGCGAGATCCAGCAAGCTTCCCTGACCGCCGAGCAAATGAAGCAGGCCATGGACGAAGTCGTCCTGCGCGCCCAGGAACAATTCGCCTCGGTGCGGGCCGGCACCCAGTCAATCCGCGACGTGGTGCAGCGCTCGGCCACCAGCGTGCAGGAACTGGACAAGCGCATGAGCGAGATTGGCACCTTCACCGGGCTGATCACCGATATCACCAACCAGACCAACCTGCTGGCCCTGAATGCCGCCATCGAAGCCGCCCGCGCTGGGGAGAATGGCCGCGGCTTCGCCGTGGTCGCCGACGAAGTCCGCACCCTGGCCAGCCGCACTGCCCAGGCCGCCGCGCAGATCCGTACCATGGTCGAAGGCCTGCAAGGCGAGACCCGCAACGCCGTGGCCTTCATGGAGGGCGGCGTGCAGAACGTCGACGAAAGCCTGCGCCTGGCCGAAAGTGCCTCTTCGGAGAATGTGCAGTTACATGAAGCGGTGGACAACCTGTTCGGCATCATCCAGCAGCTGAACGAAAAGAGCCTGGACTGCGGGCAGACCATCAAACAGGTCGACCAGGCCAGCGGCGACATGCGCCAGACCGTAGTGGTGTTGCAGAACAGCGCCGAGCGGGTGAAGCACAATGCGAGCAAGTTGCAGCAGTTGGTGGGGCAGTTCGAGGTGACGGCTGGGGCTGCTTGAGATGAATCCAATGCCTTTTCCTGAAACGGCCAGCAGTGGTTGACACCCTGGACAGCAATGCCTACTGTCTATATCGTACACAACGTATACGAAACGATCTGGAGCGCTACCATGGCCTCACCCGTCCTGTCCTTCCGAGTGGATTCCGAGCTGATCAGCCAGCTTGATCAATTGGCCGAGGCGACCGACCGGGACCGCCAATACCATCTGAAACGGGCATTGGCGCGCTATATCGAGACAGAGTCCTGGCATTTTCGCGCAGTGGCTGAGGGTATCGCCGATGCTGAAGCGGGTAACCTAATCGAATTGGATGCCGTGAAGGCTAAGTGGGAAGCGCGTGCCAAAAATTGCATTGACCAGCAAAGCGGAAAGTGACCTCGACGGAATTTTCGAGCATTACGCTCGCTTGATTGGCAATGAAAGAGCGGAAGCGGTCGCCTTCAGCGTACTGGAAGCACTCAGCACCCTGGACGCCTTCCCGCAGCTTGGCAGGCCTTCTGATATTCCCGATTGCAGGGAGTTGCTCTTTTCGAAATACCCCTACCGTGCGGTTTACACGGTCAAAGGCAATAAGTTGCTGATCTATCGAATCCTGCGTCAGCACGCTGAACGCCCGGAAGACTGGTAATCACCCGCCGCAGCGCAAGCTTTGCGACTGCGGCAGGTGCCGTGCCTGTCGCGGCATGACGACCCGACTTGAATCAGGTCAGAGCCATCCGTATTCCACCATCGACAATGGCTCCCCCTCCCCCACGATAAAGTGGTCCAGCACGCGCACCTCAACGTATTCCAGCGACTCCTTGAGCCGCTGGGTGAGCACCCGGTCCGCCTGGCTGGGCTGCGGGTTTCCGGAAGGGTGGTTGTGGGCAAGGATCAACGCCGCCGCGTTGCGAGCCAACGCGCGCTTGATCACTTCCCTGGGGTACACGCTCGCGCTGTCGATCGAGCCTTGAAAAAGGATCTCGAATCCCAGCGGACGATGCTTGGTGTCCAGAAACAAGCACCCAAACACCTCGCGAGCCTCATGCCGCAGGACCGCCTTGAGGTAATCACGCACGGCAGCCGGACTCTCCAGGGAGGGTTCCTTGTACAGCTGCTCCGCCAGGTGACGACGCCCCATCTCCATTACCGCCTGCAACTGAGCGAATTTCGCCGGCCCTAATCCCGCCTGCTCGCTGAAAGCGACCTGATCCGCAGCGACCAGCTCGCGCAAGCCACCAAAGCGGCTGATCAGCTCGCGCGCCAGATCCACGGCCGACTTCCCGGGAACCCCCGTGCGCAGAAAAATGGCCAGCAGCTCCGCATCCGAAAGGCTTGCCGCACCTTGCCTCAACAGCTTTTCCCTGGGCCGTTCGGCTACCGGCCAATTTTGAATACTCATAGCGGCTCCCTGCCAGTGTGCTCGCTGCTCCCCAATGAGCGCTGTGCTATCTTAGCCCATCTTTTTTGCACGGTGAGCCGGCCCGGGGAGGTGCCATCACCGAGCGTCATCACTGGATCTGAAGGCAGGCCTATGCAGCGGCTGTATCGAAAACGCATCGTTCTGGGCGTCGGCGGCGGCATCGCCGCCTACAAGAGCGCCGAGCTGGTTCGCAGGCTTCTGGACCAGGGCGCCGAAGTGCGCGTGGTCATGACCCGCGGCGGCGCTGAATTCATCACCCCGCTGACCATGCAGGCGCTGTCGGGCCACCCTGTGCACCTGGACCTGCTGGACCCGGCCGCCGAAGCCGCCATGGGCCATATCGAGCTGGCCAAGTGGGCCGACCTGGTGCTGATCGCCCCGGCGACCGCCGACCTGATCGCGCGCCTGGCCCAGGGCCTGGCCAACGACCTGCTGACCACCCTGGTGCTCGCCACGGATGCCACCGTGGCCCTGGCCCCGGCCATGAACCAGGCCATGTGGCGCGACCCGGCCACCCAGGCCAACCTGCGCCTGCTGCAAAGCCGCGACATGAAGGTGTTCGGCCCCGCGGCAGGTAGCCAGGCCTGCGGTGACATCGGCCTGGGCCGTATGCTGGAGGCCACCGAGCTGGCCCAATGCGCCGCCGACTGCTTCCAGCGCCAGTCGCTGACCGGCAAGCACGTGGTCATCACCGCCGGCCCGACCCAGGAAAACATCGACCCGGTGCGCTACATCACCAACCACAGCTCCGGGAAAATGGGCTTTGCCCTGGCGGAAGCCGCGGTGGAAGCCGGCGCCCGCGTGACCCTGATCAGTGGCCCGGTGCATCTGCCGACGCCAGACCGCGTGCAGCGCATCGACGTGGTCAGTGCCCGCGACATGCTGGCCGCCTGCGAGGCCGCGACCCCCTGTGACGTGTTCATTGCCTCGGCCGCCGTGGCCGACTACCGTCCGGAAGTCGTTGCGCCACAAAAACTGAAGAAAGACCCTACAAACGGCGACGGCCTTCTCCTGCAAATGGTACGCAACCCGGACATCCTGGCCACTATCGCCACGCGTCCCGACCGCCCGTTCAGCGTCGGCTTCGCCGCCGAGACCGAGCACCTGCTCGATTACGCGGCACGCAAACTCAAGGACAAGAACCTCGACCTGATTGTCGCCAATGACGTGGCCAACCCCAGCATCGGCTTCAACAGCGAGGAAAATGCGGTCAGCCTGATTGACCGCGGGCTCAACACCACGGTGTTCACCCAGACCAGCAAGGGCAAGATCGCCCGCCAGATCGTTTCCTTTATCGCCCAACGGCTAGACCAGGTTTAACCATGCACGCTTTGCAAGCCAAGATTCTCGACCCCCGCATCGGCAGCGAATTCCCCCTGCCCCAGTACGCCACCCCAGGCTCCGCCGGCCTGGACCTGCGTGCCATGCTCAAGGAGGACACCGTCCTGGAGCCGGGCCAGACCATCCTCATTCCCACCGGCCTGTCCATCTACGTTGGCGATCCGGGCCTGGCTGCGCTGATCCTGCCGCGCTCCGGCCTGGGCCACAAACACGGCATCGTGCTGGGCAACCTGGTGGGGCTGATCGACTCGGACTACCAGGGCGAACTGATGGTGTCCTGCTGGAACCGCGGCCAGACGGCCTTCAACATCGCCATCGGCGAACGCATCGCGCAGCTGGTGTTGGTACCTGTGGTTCAAGCGCACTTCGAACTGGTCGATACATTCGACGAAACCCAGCGCGGTGCTGGGGGGTTCGGCCACTCGGGCAGCCATTGACTACGCTGGAATGACAGCCAAGGGGCGGCGCCGGTAGCCGACCGTCAAAGGGAGATGCGCGGTGAACGACTTCACAGCAAGCGGCCATGTTGGCGCTACCGAGACCAGCACGCCCCAGGTTCGTGCCGCCCTGTGGGTCGCCGGCATGGCCTTGGCCGTGGCGACCGTGCTCGTCGGCCTGGGGCTGCCCAGCCCCTCCCCTGACGCCGTCTACCGCTCGGTGGCCCAGGCTTCGGCCAACAGCGAGGGCCAGGTGCTGCACAAGCACATCGCCGTGCTGGCCGCCGAGACCGACGGCGCGGCCCACCAGCAGCAAGTGCTGCAAGCGGTGCAGAACCCGGCCCACGCCACGAACCTGGTGGTGGCCTTGGGTTACCTGCCAGGCCTGATCGACGCCTACGCCGTGGGCAAAGGCCAGGCCGCGCTGGACAGTGACCGCCCTTCACCGATCAACTTTGTCACTCTCGACCTCATCCGCCAGGCTGAATCAGGCACTGCCCCAGCCCTTCAGGCACAGAAAGTCGGTGACCGTTGGCTGGTCTACAGCCTTGCGCCCGTGCGTGACGCCACCGACTCCAGCATTCTGGGCACCCTGCTGCTAAGCTTCGACCTCGGGCGCGTGACCTCGGAATTCAGCGCCCTGCCGGCCGATGCCGGTGAATGGGTACTGGAGCAGCAATTCGACCAGGGCCCTGTCCAGACATTGTTCAAGACCGGCGTCGGTGTACTGGACCAGCGTTACCCGGTGCATGCGGGAAACTGGACCCTGACACTCACCCCGGGCACCCTGTTCAAGCCCCCGTTGCAGTGGCGCAGCCTGCTCTGCTGGGTGCTGGCACTAATAGTGGCCATTGGTGGCGCATGGCTGGCGCTGTCCCTGCTGGCACGTCGCCTGCGCGCACAGTTGGCAGCCGATGCCCGACAATTGTCCCAACTGATACAAGAACTCTCGGGCGGAAAAGCCGTCAAAGCCTTCAGTTTGAGCCTGCCGGAGCTCAATATCGTGGCCGCGAGCCTTGCCAGGCTGTCGTTGCAGGGCAACCGGCATGACAGCCCGACGGTCGCGGCGCAGAGCCTTGGCCGTGTGGCACCCCTGGCCGGGAAAGCGGTGTTCAGCCCGGCAGGATCGTTGCATCAAGATACCGACCTACTCGATATCGCTATCCCCGACGACGATCAGGACCCCCTGAGAATGGAGCACCTCAACGCTATGAACAGCCAAGCGCACGTCGCACCCCAGTTCCCCGACAGCATCTTTCGCGCCTACGACATCCGTGGGGTTTTCGGTGACACCTTGACCGCCGAGACCGCCTACTGGATCGGCCGTGCCATTGGCTCGCAAAGCCTCGCCCAGGGCGAGCCCCATGTTGCCGTTGGCCGTGACGGCCGCCTGTCAGGCCCAGTGCTGGTGCAGCAACTGATCCAGGGCATCGCCGATTGCGGCTGCCATGTCAGCGATGTCGGCCTGGTGCCGACACCCGCGCTGTACTACGCCGCCAACGTGCTGGCCGGCAAATCGGGCGTGATGCTCACCGGCAGCCACAACCCTCGGGACTACAACGGCTTCAAGATCGTCATCGCTGGCGACACGCTGGCCAACGAGCAAATCCAGGCCCTGCATGACCGCCTGAAGAACAACGACCTGGCCAGTGGCAAGGGCACCATCGAGAAAGTCGAGATCCTGGATCGCTACTTCAAGCAGATCAAGGACGACATCGTCCTGGCCAAGAAACTCAAAGTCGTGGTGGACTGTGGCAACGGCGCGGCCGGCGTGATCGCCCCGCAGCTGATCGAAGCCCTGGGTTGCGAAGTGATTCCGCTGTTCTGCGACGTCGACGGCAACTTCCCCAACCACCATCCGGACCCGGGCAAGCTGGAAAACCTTGAAGACCTGATCGCCAAGGTCAAGGAAACCAACGCCGACCTGGGCCTGGCCTTCGATGGCGACGGTGACCGCGTGGGCGTGGTGACCAACAAAGGCAACGTGGTATTCCCTGACCGCCTGTTGATGCTCTTCGCCAAGGACGTGGTGTCGCGCAACCCGGGCGCCGACATTATCTTCGACGTCAAATGCACCCGCCGCCTGACCCCACTGATCACCGGCTACGGTGGCCGCCCGGTCATGTGGAAAACGGGCCACTCGCTGATCAAGAAACAGATGAAGATCAGCGGCGCGCTGCTGGCGGGCGAGATGAGCGGGCACATCTTTTTCAAGGAGCGCTGGTTCGGGTTCGACGACGGCATCTACAGCGCCGCGCGGCTGCTGGAGATCCTCAGCCAGGAAAAAGACAGCGCCGAAGACCTGTTCGCGGCCTTCCCGAACGATATTTCTACCCCGGAAATCAATATACATGTGACCGACGAGGGTAAATTCAGCATCATTGATGCTCTGCAAAGCGACGCGCAGTGGGGCGACGCCAACCTGACCACCATCGACGGTGTGCGGGTAGACTATCCCAAGGGCTGGGGGCTGGTACGCGCCTCCAACACCACGCCTGTGCTGGTGCTGCGTTTCGAGGCCGACGACCAGGCGGAACTCGAGCGCATCCAGAACGTTTTCCGCGCAGAACTGAAGAAAATCGCCCCTGATCTCCAACTACCGTTCTGATTCGTTTCACTGGAGCCCCGCATGACCCTCGAACGTGATGCCGCCACTAACGTCGCCAAGGTACTGTCCGAAGCGCTGCCTTATATTCGCCGCTTCGTCGGCAAGACGCTGGTGATCAAGTACGGCGGCAACGCCATGGAGAGCGAAGAACTCAAGACCGGCTTTGCCCGTGACATCGTGCTGATGAAGGCGGTGGGCATCAACCCGGTGGTCGTGCACGGCGGTGGCCCGCAGATCGGTGACCTGCTCAATCGCCTGTCGATCAAGAGCGAGTTCATCGACGGCATGCGCGTCACTGACGCCCAGACCATGGACGTGGTGGAAATGGTGCTGGGCGGCCAGGTGAACAAGGACATCGTCAACCTGATCAACCGCCATGGCGGTAGCGCCATCGGCCTGACCGGCAAGGACGCGGAACTGATCCGCGCCAAGAAGCTGCAGGTCAGCCGCCAGACGCCCGAGATGACCAAGCCGGAAATCATCGACATCGGCCATGTGGGCGAAGTGGTGGGTGTGAACACCGACCTGCTGAACATGCTGGTCAAGGGTGACTTCATTCCGGTGATCGCACCGATTGGTGTGGGCCCGGACGGTGAGTCGTACAACATCAACGCCGACCTGGTGGCGGGCAAGGTTGCCGAGGCCCTGAAGGCCGAGAAACTGATGCTGCTGACCAACATCGCCGGCCTGATGGACAAGGAAGGCAACGTGCTGACCGGCCTGAACACCGAGCAGGTCAACGCCCTGATCGCCGACGGCACTATCTACGGCGGCATGCTGCCCAAGATTCGCTGTGCGCTGGAAGCGGTGCAAGGTGGCGTGACCAGCTCGCACATCATCGATGGCCGCGTGCCGAACGCCGTGCTGCTGGAGATCTTCACCGATATCGGCATGGGCACCATGATCAGTAACCGCAAGCGTCACTGATCTGTATTGGCGTGGTAGCCCCCGCAGCAGTTGCAGGGGCTACTGAATTCGTCGCATCACTCCCCCAGAAGCTTCTGCACCCTCGCCCGGTCCTGGGCAAACTGCTGGTCCACCTGCTGGCGAATAGCCTGGTAGTTGACGATCCGCGCCTTTACATCGGCCTGCTGGCCTTGCAACCCCTTGATCTGATCCTGCAGCTCCTGCGGCACCGCATGCCCGTTGCGCTGCAATTCGGCGGCCTGTGCCTGCAAGGTAGCCTGCTGGCCCTGCAGGGTTTGAAGGTTGCCATTGGCAAGCGCCACCAGGCCGTCGACCTCCGACAGCCGTCGGCCACGGGCGCGGTCTACTTCATCGACGGAAGGGTACAGGTGCAGCAATTGCACATCGGCGGCCGCCCGGGCGGTGGCCGCCTGTTGCTGGCGAATCTCGTCGGCGCTGGGCGCGGGCGGCACGGTTTGCACTACCCGGCCCTGGGCATTGAGCACTTCGTAGCCTTTGCCGACGTATTCGGGCGGTACGCCCTGGCGGTCCATCACGGTCACGCCATGGCTGTCCACGTAGCGATAGAACACCAGCGGCGGACCGTCAGCGGCCTCCGCCTGCGGGCAGCACAACACCACGAGCAGGCAGAACGCGGCGCAGGCCCGCACGCCGGTCACCCAGTCAGATACCGTACTGGGCGCGGTAGGCCTGGACGGCCGGAAGATGCTGCTTGAGCTCGGCGTCATCGGCCAGGAACTCCAGCACCTGGTCCAGGGAGACGATGCTGACTACCGGAATACCGAAGTCGCGCTCCACTTCCTGGATAGCAGACAGTTCACCGTTGCCACGTTCCTGGCGGTTCAGGGCGATCAGTACGCCCGCTGCCTTGGCTTTCTGGGCATTGATGATCTGCATGACTTCGCGAATGGCGGTGCCGGCGGTGATCACGTCGTCGATGATCAGGATGTCGCCTTCCAGCGGCGAGCCCACCAGGCTGCCGCCTTCGCCGTGGTCCTTGGCTTCCTTGCGGTTGAAGCACCACGGAATATCGATGCCGTGATGCTCGGCCAGTTGCACCGCGGTGGCGGCTGCCAGCGGGATGCCCTTGTAGGCTGGGCCAAACAGCACATCGAAAGCGATGCCGCTTTCAACCACGGCCGCGGCATAATATTTACCCAGCTGAGCCAGGGCGGTGCCGGTGTTGAACAGGCCGGCATTGAAGAAATAAGGACTGGTGCGCCCGGATTTCAGGGTGAACTCACCGAAACGCAGTACCCCGCGATCGATGGCAAAACGAATGAAGTCGCGTTGATAGGCGTGCATGAAAAAAGTCCCGAATACCACGGCTTTAGCTAAATGAGTGGAGCTCGGGTATCATACACGCACGAGATTTTTGGGGCCATTTATGCGGATCATCAGTGTGAACGTTAATGGTATTCATGCGGCAGTCGAGCGCGGTTTGCTCAGTTGGCTGCAAGCACAGAATGCTGACGTCATCTGCCTGCAGGATACTCGTGCCTCCGCCTTTGAACTGGACGACCCAGCCTTCCAACTGGATGGCTACTTCCTTTATGCCTGCGATGCCGAAGTGCCCACCCAAGGTGGCGTGGCGCTTTACTCGCGGTTGCAACCCAAGGCGGTAATCAGCGGCCTCGGCTTCGAGACAGCCGACCGCTACGGGCGCTACCTGCAAGCAGACTTCGACAAATTGAGCATCGCCACCCTGCTGTTGCCTTCGGGCCAGAATGGCGATGAAGACTTGAACCAGAAATTCAAGTTGATGGACGACTTCGGCAAGTACCTGGACAAGCAGCGCCGCAAGCGCCGCGAGTACATTTACTGCGGCTCGCTCTATGTGGCGCAGCAGAAGCTGGACATCAAGAACTGGCGCGACAGCCAGCAATCTCCCGGCTTCCTGGCGCCTGAACGCGCCTGGATGGATGAGATTGTCGGCAACATGGGCTATGTGGATGCCCTGCGCGAAGTGAGCCGCGAAGGCGACCAGTACAGCTGGTGGCCGGATAACGAACAGGCTGAAATGCTCAACCTGGGCTGGCGGTTCGACTACCAGCTGCTGACCCCAGGCCTGCGGCGCTTCGTGCGCAGCGCACGCCTGCCACGCCAGCCGCGCTTCTCCCAGCATGCCCCGTTCATCGTGGACTATGACTGGACCTTGACCATCTGAATGGCCGAGGTACAAAAAAGCCGACCCTTCGAGGTCGGCTTTTTTGCGTGTTCCTGATACGGCGCGGTGCTGGGGACGACAGTCCGGTCAGTCCGCCAGGGCAGCTTTTTGCAGCTCGAACAGGTCAACCATGCCTTTCTGCGCCAGCGCCAGCATGGCATTGAGCTCTTCAGGCTGGAACGGCGCGCCTTCGGCCGTGCCCTGCACTTCGATGAAGCCACCGGTGCTGGTCATCACCACGTTCAGGTCGGTCTCGGCGGCCGAGTCTTCCAGGTAGTCCAGGTCCAGCACTGGCTCGCCCTGGTACATGCCCACCGACACCGCGGAAATCATGTGCTTGAGCGGGTCGCCGCCTTTCAGGCCGCCACGCTTCTTGACCACCTTCAGGGCGTCGACCAGGGCCACCATGGCACCGGTGATGGACGCGGTGCGAGTACCGCCGTCCGCCTGAATCACGTCGCAGTCGACGTACAGGGTGATGTCGCCCAGCTTGGACATGTCCAGCGCGGCACGCAGCGAACGGCCGATCAGGCGCTGGATTTCCAGGGTACGGCCGCCCTGTTTGCCCTTGCTCGCTTCACGCTGGTTACGCTCGCCAGTGGCGCGCGGCAACATGCCGTATTCGGCAGTGAGCCAGCCTTGGCCCTGGCCCTTGAGGAAGCGCGGCACGCCGTTTTCGACGCTGACGGTGCAGATCACCTTGGTATCACCGAACTCAACCAGTACAGACCCTTCGGCGTGCTTGGTGTAGTTGCGGGTGATGCGGATCGAGCGAAGCTGATCGGCAGCGCGACCACTTGGACGTTTCATCTGGGATACCTGTACTGAGGAACGAAAACTGCCGAGCAGTATAAGACCTGTGATCATTTAATGCCCGAGTTGCGTGCATCCTGCGGCCGCTCCAAGCCTGAGAGGCGGCCCCGGGGAAACAATTTTCGGCCCAACGGTCGACATGCTGTAACAGCAATGGTTTGGGCGCCGGCCTGCCGGTGCGCTACAATCCTGCGCCTTTGCAGCCATCCGGCTCTCATCCCACTCTGCGAGGTACTCCCATGGTGCACAGCATGACCGCCTTCGCCCGCGTCGAACGGGCGGGCAACCAGGGGACGCTCAGTTGGGAGCTGCGCTCGGTCAACCATCGTTACCTGGAACCGCACCTGCGTCTGCCGGAGGCGTTCCGCGACCTCGAAATCGCCGTGCGCGAAGCGCTGCGCCAGGGTATTTCCCGTGGCAAGGTGGAATGCACCCTGCGCTTTTGCGAAGTCACCAGCGGCAAGCCGCTGCAGGTTGACCGCGAACGCGCCGCACAGCTGGTGGCTGCCGCCGAAACGGTCGCCAGCCTGATCAAGCAACCCGCAGCGCTGAACCCGCTGGAAGTACTGGCCTGGCCGGGCGTGCTGGTGGCCGATGCCGCTGACCCCCAGGCGCTGAACCAGGAAGCTATCGAGCTGTTCAACGAGGCACTCAGGGAATTGAAAGCCGGCCGCGACCGCGAAGGCAGCGAACTGGCGCGGCTGATCAACGACCGGCTCGACGCCATGAGTGAAGAGGTCAAGACACTGCGTGCCCAGGTGCCGCACATGCTCGGCGTGCAACGTCAGAAGATCCTTGACCGCTTCGCCGACATGCAAGCCGAACTGGACCCCCAGCGCCTTGAGCAGGAAATGGTGCTGCTGGCCCAGAAAAGCGACGTGGCCGAAGAGCTCGACCGCCTGACCACCCATGTCACCGAGGTGCGCCGGGTGCTGAAAACCGGCGGCGCAGCGGGCCGGCGCCTGGACTTCCTGATGCAGGAACTCAACCGCGAAGCGAACACACTGGGCTCCAAGGCCTTCGACCCGCGCAGCACCCAGGCTGCGGTCAACCTCAAGGTGTTGATCGAGCAGATGCGTGAACAAGTGCAGAATATTGAGTAAGGCAAACCGCAGAATGAACCACAGCACTGGCACCCTTTATATCGTTTCCGCCCCCTCGGGCGCAGGCAAGACCAGCCTGGTCAAGGCCTTGATCGACGCCCAGCCGAACATCCGCGTCTCGGTCTCGCACACCACCCGCGCCATGCGCCCCGGTGAAGCCGATGGCGTGAACTACCACTTCGTCGACCGCGCCGAGTTCGTGCGCATGATCGAGCACGGTGATTTCCTTGAGCAGGCCGAAGTATTCGGCAACCTCTATGGCACCTCTCAGAGCGCACTGCAGCGCACCCTGGACGAAGGCCATGACCTGATCCTGGAAATCGACTGGCAAGGCGCCCAGCAGGTGCGCAAGCTGATGCCGGCCGCCCGCTCCATCTTTATTCTGCCGCCTACCCAGCAGGCCCTGCGCCAGCGCCTGACCAACCGCGGCCAGGACAGCGACGAGATCATCGATGGGCGCATGCGCGAAGCCGTCAGCGAAATGAGCCACTACAACGAATACGACTTCGTGGTGATCAACGATGACTTCGCCACTGCCCTGGAAGACCTGAAGGCGATTTTCCGCGCCAACAAGCTGCAACTCGACCAGCAGCAGGGTCGCTTCAACGAACTATTGAGCCAATTACTGGCTTAAATGAAGCTTTCCGCGCTGCGATAGGTTACCGTTGAGGTGTCTGCGCAGCGGCTGGACAGCCTGTTTGAAAATCAGCGCTTCCCTAAACGCTGGTGATTTTTTAAACTATCGAGTCCGCTCGCCCATCCGGGCTGCGCGCATACCGCATTTGCTACGAGGAAGACCATGGCCCGCGTAACCGTTGAAGACTGCCTAGAACACGTGGATAACCGTTTTGAGCTGGTCATGCTCTCTACCAAGCGTGCCCGTCAACTGGCGACCGGCGGCAAAGAGCCGAAAGTGGCGTGGGAAAATGACAAGCCTACCGTCGTAGCCCTGCGTGAGATCGCCGAAGGCCTGATCGACTATGCCGCTATCGCAGAAGCTGAAATCGTTGAAGACGAACCGCTGTTCGCAGCGTTCGAGGACGAGTCCAACGAGGCCGTCTAAGCCTATGCCTGGTCGACGTAGCACGGCGCGGGAATACAGCCTTCGGCAGGAGTCATCATGCCGAGCATAGACGCCCTCGCCGATCGCTTGTCGACCTACCTGGGTGCTGACCAGGTCAACCTGGTCCGCCGGGCGTATTTCTACGCCGAACAAGCCCACGACGGCCAACGCCGCCGCAGCGGCGAACCCTACGTCACGCATCCGCTGGCGGTGGCCAATATTCTCGCCGACATGCACATGGACCATCAGAGCCTGATGGCGGCCATGCTTCATGACGTGATCGAAGACACCGGCATCGCCAAGGAAGCACTCTGTTCGCAGTTCGGCGAAACCGTGGCCGAACTGGTCGATGGGGTCAGCAAGCTGACCCAGATGAACTTCGAGACCAAGGCCGAAGCCCAGGCCGAAAACTTCCAGAAAATGGCCATGGCCATGGCACGCGACATTCGCGTGATCCTGGTCAAGCTCGCCGACCGCCTGCACAACATGCGCACGCTGGAAGTGCTGTCCGGTGAAAAACGCCGGCGCATCGCCAAGGAAACCCTGGAAATCTACGCCCCCATCGCCAATCGCCTGGGCATGCACAACGTGCGCGTGGAATTCGAAGACCTGGGTTTCAAGGCCATGTACCCCATGCGCTCGGCGCGCATCTTCCAGGCCGTCAAGCGCGCCCGTGGCAACCGCAAGGAAATCGTCCAGAAAATCGAACAGTCCCTGGCCCATTGCCTGGCCGTGGACGGTATCGAGGGTGATGTCAGCGGCCGCCAGAAGCACATCTACGGCATCTACAAGAAGATGCGCGGCAAGCGCCGTGCCTTCAACGAGATCATGGACGTTTACGCCTTCCGCATCGTGGTGGACAAGGTCGATACCTGCTACCGGGTGCTGGGCGCCGTGCACAATCTGTACAAGCCCCTGCCGGGCCGCTTCAAGGATTACATCGCGATTCCCAAGGCCAACGGCTACCAGTCGCTGCACACCACCTTGTTCGGTATGCACGGCGTGCCCATCGAAATCCAGATCCGCACGCGGGAAATGGAAGAAATGGCCAACAACGGCATCGCCGCTCACTGGCTGTACAAGTCCAGTGACGACGAACAGCCCAAGGGCACTCATGCCCGGGCGCGCCAATGGGTCAAGGGCGTGCTGGAAATGCAGCAACGCGCCGGCAACTCCCTGGAATTCATCGAAAGCGTGAAGATCGACCTGTTCCCGGACGAGGTCTATGTGTTCACGCCCAAAGGCCGCATCATGGAGCTGCCCAAAGGCTCCACGGCGGTCGACTTCGCGTATGCGGTGCACACCGACGTGGGCAACAGCTGCATTGCCTGCCGCATCAACCGCCGCCTGGCGCCACTGTCCGAGCCGCTGCAAAGTGGCTCCACGGTGGAAATCGTCAGCGCCCCGGGCGCCCGCCCGAACCCCGCGTGGCTCAACTTCGTGGTCACCGGCAAGGCGCGCACGCATATCCGCCATGCGCTGAAACTGCAGCGCCGCTCCGAGTCCATCAGCCTGGGCGAGCGCCTGCTGAACAAGGTGCTCAACGGTTTCGACAGCGCACTGGACCTCATTCCCGCAGAGCGCGTGCACGCCATGCTGGCCGAGTACCGCCTGGACCAGATCGAAGACCTGCTCGAGGACATCGGCCTGGGCAACCGCATGGCCTACGTGGTGGCGCGCCGCCTGCTGGCCTCCGAGGGCGAGCAACTCCCCAGCCCCGAAGGGCCGCTGGCCATCCGCGGCACCGAGGGCCTGGTGCTCAGCTACGCCAAGTGCTGCACGCCGATTCCAGGCGACCCCATCGTGGGGCACTTGTCGGCCGGCAAGGGCATGGTGGTGCACCTGGAAAACTGCCGCAACATCAGCGAAATCCGTCATAACCCGGAAAAATGCATCCAGCTTTCCTGGGCCAAGGACGTCACGGGCGAATTCAACGTCGAGCTGCGCGTGGAACTCGAACACCAGCGCGGCCTGATCGCCCTGCTGGCCAGCAGCGTCAACGCCGCCGATGGCAACATCGAGAAGATCAGCATGGACGAACGCGACGGCCGCATCAGCGTGGTGCAACTGGTCGTCAGCGTTCACGACCGCGTGCACCTGGCTCGCGTGATCAAGAAACTGCGGGCACTGACCGGCGTCATCCGCATCACGCGGATGCGCGCGTAAGGTCGCTGCCTTCACCTCTCTGCCAAGGAGTCACCAATGACCAAGACTGTTATCACCAGCGACAAGGCCCCGGCGGCCATCGGCACCTACTCCCAGGCCATCAAGGCGGGCAATACCGTCTACATGTCTGGCCAGATTCCGCTGGACCCCAAGACCATGGAACTTGTGGAAGGCTTCGAAGCCCAGACCGTTCAGGTGTTCGAAAACCTGAAGGCCGTGGCCGAAGCGGCTGGCGGCTCGTTCAAGGACATCGTCAAGCTGAACATCTTCCTGACCGACCTGAGCCACTTCGCCAAGGTCAACGAAGTCATGGGCCGTTACTTCGAGCAGCCATACCCAGCCCGCGCCGCCATCGGCGTGGCCGCACTGCCGCGCGGTGCACAGGTTGAAATGGACGCCATCCTGGTCGTCGAGTAAGCCTTGAAGGCGAGGCGCGCCCGCGCCTCGCCGTTCCCCCTATTTCCGGAAGGATTCCCCATGCGCCACGCGCTTGTCCTGCCGTTGCTGGCCGCGCTGCTCAGCGGCTGCGCCAGCCACAGCAATGTCGACCCCAGCGGGGTCTGGATCAACCAGCAAGTCATCGACGCCGCCGCCAAAGGCATCAGCCTGCGCCAGGCCATGCCGAAGAATGACCAGCCGCTGGAATGGCAACTCAACAGCAAGGCCAACCAAGCCAGCTTCAGCAACGGCTTCGAAGTAGGCAAGGGCAACCTGCAACCGCTGGGCAAAGGCAAATGGACCGTGACCCTGTCGGGTTCGCTGACCGAAGACATGACCACCGTCAGCGATGATGAACTGGAAGTGGAGGCCAACAAGGCTGGCCCCAAGCAGGTCTTCAACCGGCTGAAAACCACCGCCGAGCCTAACGCTCCCGTGGGTAGCAGCTTTGAACGCGCACTATATGGCGCCTACATGGGCGGTGAATGGACGATCGTCGAAGGTCCGGGTCAAGGCAGCAACGTGCGCTTCCTGGCCGATGGCCAACTGGCAGGCTTCCCAGGTGCCGACCGCTACGCCCTGTGCCTGGCCGGCGACTGCGCCACGATGACCGGGGGCCAGGACAGCATGTGGATCGAACGCAACAAGCAGGGCGCGCCATTCATCTTCAAGCGTGATGGCAAGCAACTGGAGATCTTCCAGGTCGTGAACCAGGCCCAGGCCGATGAAATGCCGCAGTTCAAGGCGGGCGAGCGTCGCTGGTTGCTGAAGAAGCAATAGCCACGCCCTCCAGCGCCTTGTGGGACCGCGCTTCGGCCGGTTCCACAAGGAACGCTGCAAGGTTCAGCCGTTGAGAATGGCTTCATACCCCTCACGGTAGCTGGGATAGCGCGGCACCCAGCCCAACGCCCTGGCCTGGGCATTGCTGCAACGCTTGTTGCCATTTCGCCGCAGCGTCGATTCCTCGCCCCTCTCCTGTACACCCAGGCGCACTCGCAACCAGTCCACCACCTCGGCCAACGGCGCCGGCTTGTCGTCCACCCCCAGGTAACAACCCGCGACCGGCGCGCCCTGCGCATCGTTCAACAACAGGAACGCCAACAGGCCGGCGGCATCGTCGCTGTGAATACGATTGCCAAACAGGCTTGGCTCATGCGGCACGCGATAACCCTGGCGCACTTGCTGCAACAGGCGCTCGCGCCCCGGGCCATAAATGCCCGTCAGGCGCACGACCGTGGCCGGCCCGCTTTCCTTGGCCACTTGCTCGGCTTCCAGCATCAGCCGCCCGGAGAACGCCACCGGTTCAGTGGGTGAGTATTCGTCTATCCACTCACCTGCGGCTTGTGCATACACACTGCTGCTGGAGACAAACAGCAGCCGGCGGGGCAATTGCCGATTGTGCTTCAACCAGCCAACGACGCGCTTGAGCCCCTCCACGTAAGCTGCGCGGTATCCCGGCTCGTCATGCTGCTGGGCAGCGACGCAATACACCACGTAATCGATAGCTCCCTGAGGCCAATTCGTCGGGCAAGCGGGCTCGGCCAGGTCGGCCGCCACCGGCACCACGCCTTCCGGCAACCGCGTCACATCGCGGCGCAAGCCGAACACCTGCCACTGCTGGGCCAGCATTTGCCGCGCAAGGCGGCCGCCGACGTCCCCGCAGCCAACAATCAATACATTTGGGGCGGACATGGAAATTCTCCCGAATCAAGACTTTAGGCTCATCCCGGTGGCCAAAATGCCACTAAACCCGGAAAAAGTTCAGCGTATCGCTTTTGTTAACAAGAATTACTTGCAATAATAATCGCCCATTTTGTTCTCGGCCTGCTCTCGAGGCCTCGAAGGACATCAACTCATTTCCCTTTCAGGTCCGGCCAGCATGACTCAGAATCAACCTTCCGCTTCGCCAACCCGCACTCGCCCATGGCGTGGTATTGCCGCGCTGGTCATCGGTCTTGCGCTGACTCCAGCCGCTTTCGCGGATGAGCCAGCTGCCCAGGCCCACCAACCTGCCGCGGCCACCGCGCCAGCGGCGCAGGATGCCGCCGTGCAGCCTGTAGACAATGCCGTGGCGGCGCCAGTAGCAGACGAGCCTGCCGGTGAGCCCGCCGTGGAAACCGGCTTCACCCTTGGCCACGACCTGTCGCCGTGGGGCATGTTCCAGAATGCTGACATTATCGTCAAAATCGTGATGATCGGCCTGGCAATCGCCTCCATCATCACGTGGACTATCTGGATTGCCAAAGGTTTCGAGTTGCTCGGCGCCAAGCGCCGTCTGCGCGGTGAAATCGCCCAACTGAAAAAGGCCACTACCCTGTCGGCCGCCAGCGAATCGGCCAGCAAGCCCGGCACCCTGGCCCATCTGCTGGTGCATGACGCTTTGGAAGAAATGCACCTGTCCACTAATGCTCGCGAGAAGGAAGGCATCAAGGAACGCGTCAGCTTCCGCCTGGAGCGTCTGGTCGCTGCCTGTGGTCGCAACATGAGCAACGGCACCGGCGTACTGGCTACCATCGGTTCCACCGCGCCATTCGTGGGCCTGTTCGGTACCGTATGGGGCATCATGAACAGCTTCATCGGCATCGCCAAGACCCAGACCACCAACCTCGCCGTCGTGGCCCCCGGCATCGCCGAAGCTCTGCTGGCCACCGCCCTGGGCCTGGTCGCCGCCATCCCTGCGGTAGTGATCTACAACGTCTTCGCCCGCTCCATCGCTGGCTACAAGGCCCAGGTTTCGGACGCTTCCGCCCAGGTACTGCTGCTGGTCAGCCGTGACCTGGACCACCAGCCAGGCGAGCGCAGCGCTCAGCCCCACATGGTGAAGGTGGGTTAATCCATGGGTCTGCACCTCAACGAAGGTGGCGACGACCTCGCCGAGAACCACGAAATCAACGTCACGCCGTTCATCGACGTGATGCTGGTGCTGCTGATCATCTTCATGGTCGCAGCACCGCTGGCCACGGTGGATATCAAGGTCGACCTGCCCGCCTCTACCGCGAAACCTGCCCCCAGGCCGGAGAAACCGTTGTTCCTCAGCGTCAAGGCCGACCAGAGCCTTTACCTGGGTGACGACAAGGTGGACCGCGCTCAGCTGGGCCCGGTACTGGACGCCAAGACCAAAGGCAAGAAAGACACCACCATCTTCTTCCAGGCCGACAAGAGCGTCGACTATGGCGACCTGATGGAAGTGATGAACGCTCTGCGGGCCGCCGGTTACCTGAAAGTCGGCCTGGTGGGCCTTGAGACGGTAGGGAAGAAATGATCACAGCGCGCCAAAAGCTGACGCGTTATGGCGGTAGCCTGGCAGTGGTGCTGGGGGTCCATGCCCTGGCCATCGCCTTGGCGCTCAACTGGCATTCGCCGCCACCGCCGGAAATGCCGCCGCAGGCGATGATGGTGGAACTGGCGCCGGTACCGGAGCCAGCACCGCCACCGCCGCCAAAGGTAGTCACGCCACCGACGCCACCCACACCGGTTGAAGAACTGCCGCTGCCGAAACTGGCCGAGGCACCAAAACCAACCATCGCGATTCCCAAGCAGGAAAAGCCCAAACCCAAGCCCAAGCCACAGCCGCCCAAGCCTGAGAAGAAGCCGGAACCGCCGCAGGAAACGCCACCGTCGGAAAAAGTCGTCGACACCGCACCCGCGAAGGAATCGGCACCCAAGGCACCGGTCGCGCAGCCTCAGTTGCCGTCCAACAGCAATGCCCTGCCCAACTGGCAAGGTGACCTGCTGCGCCACCTGGCCAAGTTCAAGCGCTACCCCGAGGACGCGCGTCGCCGTGGCCTGCAGGGTGTGAACCGTCTGCGTTTCGTGGTGGATGGCGAGGGCAAGGTGCTGTCGTTCGAGCTGGCGGGTGGCTCCGGTAGCGCGGCGCTGGATCGTGCCACACTGGAAATGATCCGCCGGGCACAGCCGTTGCCGCCACCGCCCAAGGAACTGCTGAACAACGGCAGCCTGGAAGTGGTCGCACCGTTCGTCTACTCGCTGGACAAAAGATGAATATCTGTTTCTGACATACAGATGCAACCTTGATAACGTGCGTCTATCGATTGCAGCCGCTATGCTGGGCTCGCAACTTCATGGACGCACGTTATGACTCTCACAGAATTGCGCTACATCGTCACCCTCGCCCAGGAGCAGCATTTTGGCCATGCCGCCGAGCGCTGCCACGTCAGCCAACCGACCTTGTCGGTGGGGGTCAAGAAACTCGAAGATGAACTGGGTGTGCTGATTTTCGAGCGCAGCAAGAGTGCCGTGCGCCTCACCCCGGTAGGCGAAGGCATCGTCGCCCAGGCGCAAAAGGTGCTGGAACAGGCCCAGGGCATTCGTGAGCTGGCCCAGGCCGGCAAGAACCAACTGACCGCGCCCCTGAAAGTCGGTGCCATCTACACCGTCGGCCCTTATCTGTTCCCCCACCTCATTCCGCAACTGCACCGGGTGGCACCGCAGATGCCGTTGTACATCGAGGAAAATTTCACTCACATCCTGCGCGACAAGCTGCGCAATGGCGAACTGGACGCAGTGATCATCGCCCTGCCGTTCAACGAGGCCGATGTACTGACGTTGCCGCTGTACGACGAGCCGTTCTACGTGCTGATGCCCGCCGGCCACCCCTGGACGCACAAGGAAACCATCGACGCCTCGCTGCTCAACGACAAGAGCCTGTTGCTGCTGGGCGAAGGCCATTGTTTCCGCGACCAGGTGCTCGAAGCCTGCCCGACGCTGGTCAAGGGTACCGAAGGCGCCAAGCACACCACCGTGGAGTCGAGTTCGCTGGAAACCATCCGCCACATGGTCGCTTCGGGCCTGGGCGTGTCTATCCTGCCGTTGTCAGCAGTGCACAGCCATCATTACGCCCCCGGCGTGATCGACGTGCGGCCCCTGACGCCACCCTCCCCGTTCCGCACCGTGGCCATTGCCTGGCGCGCCAGCTTCCCGCGGCCCAAGGCCATCGAGATCCTGGCCGACTCCATCCGCCTGTGCTCCGTGGCCAAGCCCACCCCCTTGAGTAAAGTGGCGACATGACCGAGCTGTCCCAGGTTTCGGTAACCGCCCTCAAGGGCATCGGCGAGGCCATGGCCGAGAAATTGACCAAGGTGGGCCTGGAGAACCTTCAGGACGTGCTGTTCCACCTGCCGCTGCGCTACCAGGACCGAACCCGCGTGGTTCCCATTGGCGCCCTGCGCCCCGGCCAGGACGCAGTGATCGAAGGCGTGGTCAGCGGCGCCGATGTGGCCATGGGCAAGCGCCGCAGCCTGCTGGTGCGCCTGGGCGACGGCACAGGCTCGCTGAGCCTGCGCTTCTACCATTTCAGCAATGCCCAGAAAGAAGCCCTCAAGCGCGGTACCCACCTGCGTTGCTATGGCGAAGCGCGCCCTGGCGCCTCGGGCCTGGAAATCTACCACCCCGAATACCGCGCCCTGACCGGCGACGAACCGGTGCCCGTGGAACAGAACCTCACGCCCATCTACCCCACCACCGAAGGCCTGACCCAAGCACGCCTGCGTCAGCTATCGCAGCAGGCCCTGGCCCTGCTGGGCCCGCGGAGTCTGCCAGACTGGCTGCCGCCGGAACTGGCCCGTGAACACCAACTGGCGCCGCTGGATCAGGCCATCCGTTACTTGCACCATCCGCCGCCAGACGCCGACCTGGAAGAGCTCGCCGTAGGCCATCACTGGGCCCAGCACCGCCTGGCGTTCGAGGAACTGTTGACCCACCAGCTGTCCCAGCAACGCCTGCGCGAAAGCCTGCGGGCCTTGCGCGCGCCGGCGCTGCCCAAGGCCAAGCGCCTGCCGGTACAGTACCTGGCCAACCTGGGTTTCACGCCCACGGGCGCCCAGCAGCGGGTGGGCAAAGAGATCGCTTACGACCTCAGCCAACGCGAACCCATGCTGCGCCTGGTGCAGGGCGACGTGGGCGCGGGCAAGACGGTGGTCGCGGCGCTGGCCGCTTTGCAGGCCTTGGAGGCCGGGTACCAGGTGGCCCTGATGGCTCCCACCGAGATTCTCGCCGAACAGCATTTCATTACGTTCAAACGCTGGCTAGAACCTCTGGGCATCGAAGTGGCGTGGCTCGCGGGCAAGCTCAAGGGCAAAGCCCGGGCCGCTGCCCTGGAGCAGATCGCAGGCGGAGCCCCCATGGTGGTCGGCACCCATGCACTGTTTCAGGATGAGGTGAAGTTTGCCAAGCTGGCTCTGGTGATCATCGACGAACAGCACCGCTTTGGCGTGCAACAGCGTCTGGCGCTGCGTCAGAAAGGCGTGGGCGGGCGCATGTGCCCACATCAGTTGATCATGACTGCCACGCCCATCCCCCGCACGCTGGCCATGAGTGCCTACGCGGACCTCGACACCTCGGTCCTCGACGAACTGCCGCCAGGCCGTACCCCGGTCAATACCGTCCTGGTGGCCGACAACCGTCGCGTCGAGGTGGTCGAGCGGGTGCGCGCCGCCTGTGCCGAGGGCCGCCAGGCTTATTGGGTGTGTACCTTGATCGAAGAGTCGGAAGAGCTGACCTGCCAGGCGGCCGAAACCACCTTCGAGGAGCTGACCAGTGCGTTGGGTGAACTGCGCGTGGGCCTGATTCATGGGCGCATGAAGCCGGTGGAAAAAGCCGAGATCATGGCCCTGTTCAAAGCCGGCGAGTTGCAGCTGCTGGTCGCCACCACGGTGATCGAGGTAGGTGTCGACGTGCCCAATGCCAGCCTGATGATTATCGAGAACCCCGAGCGGCTTGGCCTGGCGCAACTGCACCAGTTGCGTGGCCGTGTCGGTCGCGGCAGTGCCGCGAGCCACTGCGTGCTGCTCTATCACCCGCCCCTGTCACAGATCGGCCGTGAGCGCCTGGGTATCATGCGTGAAACCAATGATGGCTTCGTGATTGCAGAGAAAGACCTGCAACTGCGTGGCCCCGGTGAGATGCTCGGTACACGCCAGACAGGTTTGCTACAGTTCAAGGTAGCCGACCTTATGCGCGACGCCGATTTGCTTCCTGCCGTACGAGAAGCGGCTCAGACCCTGCTCTCGCAATGGCCGGCACACGTCGACCCGTTATTGGAACGCTGGCTCAGGCATGGCCAACAATATGGACAGGTTTGAAAAAAGACTTGGCACGACCGAACCAGCTGGCGATGCAAGCTGGGTATACTGTCGGCCATGTAGGAATATGGATACAGACCATGACTGAAGTTGCCCTGGACACCGCGACCCCACACACCCCGTCTGTCATTCAGGATATGCTGGGGAAGCTGGCAATCAGTTATCGCGAGGTGCTCGACCACCCGCACCTGAACCCTGCGCGCAAGGTCCAGGCGGTGCTGCTCAACGACGCCGTTGGCGCACTGATGGTGCTGTTCCCGCAGAGTCAGCTGCTGGACCTCAATCGCCTGGCCGAACTCACTGGCCGCAAGCTGACCGCGGTGCCGCTTGACCGCATGACGCGAATGCTGGCCAAGCACGACCTCAAGCAATTGCCCGGCCTGCCTACGCTGACCAGCTCACCGTGCCTGTACGATGAGCGTCTGCTGGAGGAGAGCGAACTGCTGGTCAACTCCGGTGAGCCTGGCCTGTGGCTGGAGATCGGTCGCGACGACTTCAGGAAGGTGCTCAGCAAGGCCAGCGCCGGCAACTTCGGCGTGGTGCTGACCAGCATTCGACCCAACCTCGACCGCCCTGGCGATGACCCCAAGGAAATCACCCAGGCCGTCCAGGCGTTCACCGCACGGCGTATCCAGCAACGGCTGGAAGCCACGATCGAAATTCCGCCGCTGGCGGAAACCGCGCAGAAAATCATCAAGCTGCGGGTAGATCCCAACGCGACCATCGACGACATCACCGGGGTAGTCGAGACCGACCCGGCGCTGGCCGCGCAAGTGGTGAGCTGGGCGGCATCGCCCTATTACGCATCACCTGGCAAGATCCGCTCGGTGGAAGACGCCATCGTCCGCGTGCTGGGCTTCGACCTGGTCATCAACCTGGCGCTGGGCCTGGCCCTGGGCAAGACCTTGAGCCTGCCCAAGGATCAACCACAGCACGCCACGCCCTACTGGCAGCAATCGATCTATACCGCTGCCGTCATCGAAGGCCTGACCCGCGCCATCCCTCGCGCACAGCGGCCTGAAACCGGGCTGACCTACCTGGCTGGTTTGCTGCACAACTTTGGCTACCTGCTGCTGGCTCACGTCTTCCCACCCCACTTCTCGCTGATCTGCCGCCACCTGGAGGTCAACCCGCACCTGTGCCACAGCTACGTGGAACAGCACCTGCTCGGCATCACCCGCGAGCAGATCGGCGCTTGGCTGATGCGGTTCTGGGACATGCCCGACGAGTTGGCCAACGCCCTGCGCTTCCAGCACGACCCTGGCTACGATGGCGACTATGCCCAGTACCCCAACCTGGTGTGCCTGGCGGTGCGCCTGCTGCGCAGCCGCGGTATTGGCTCGGGTGCCGATGAAGGCATTCCGGACGAGTTGCTCGAGCGCCTGGGGCTGAGCCGTGAAAAGGCCGAGGATGTGGTCACCAAGGTACTGGACGCCGAAGTGATGCTGCGTGAACTGGCTTCGCAGTTCAACCAGCACTGAGCGCTGTACTGACGTGGGAGTTGGCCAGCGAGCTCGTTGACAGCCTGGCCCCCACGATACCGCTACGGGCGTGGCACCACGCGCTTCACTTTTTCGGTTTCAGGTATTTCATGATGCCCTGAAACCAGATGACCAGGGCCGGGTTGCCCTTGATCTGAATGGTCTTGTCCTGAATACCCTGCATGAACGCCAACTGTTTGTTCTTGGCCTGCAGCGTGGCATACCCGAATGCCGCGTCCTTGAACGCAATCGCAAACGCCGGGGCGTCCACTTTGCCGCCCTTGCTGGTGATGCGCATGTCCTTGACGATGAAATGCCTGGCAACCTTGCCGTCCAGCGTCTGCAGTTGAAACACCAGGTCGCGATCCTTGAGCTGCTGGGCGAACGCAGGGTTGCGGCGACTGGCCCGTGCCATCAATAGCCCCATGGCCCAGAGCAAAAAGCGAAACTTCATGTACACGCCTCGAAAAAAAAGTGGATGACGATCGCGGCAGTTTACCGAGATCCTGCACAATCACCATCGAAAACCCGCCGCCACGTGAATATCGCTGATTTTCCTTACCTTTTTGCGACGCGGCGGGCAAAGTGGCCGTCTGTCTAAGCCCGCAACAAACTGCACCCCTCCCCACCTTCCAATGTGCCTGCAACTCCGTCACGATAAGCACGCGAACTCAGGCCCCGCTACGCATAGCGCACGGGTGCCGGATTGGATTGACAGGCACAAGTGGGCCCACTAGCCTTTTTGGGATCCCACACATATTTTGTGACAATTATAATCAGGTAGGCCAATCGTGACAGCCAAAAAGCCGTTGAGCACCATTCTGGTCAGCGAGCAGGTACCCGCCCACCTTGCTCGTTCGGTCATCGAGGAAAAATTGCGAAGTGCCATCCTGGACGGCCGACTTCCTGCCGGTACGGCGGTAAGGCAACAGGAACTGGCGACGCTGTTCGGCGTCAGCCGGATGCCTGTGCGCGAGGCATTGCGCCAGCTCGAAGCCCAAGGGCTGCTCAAGGTTGTCATGCACAAAGGCGCGGTCGTCGCACCGCTGGTCGACGAAGATGCCGCCGAAACCTATGACTTGCGCTTGCTGCTGGAAACCGAAGCACTTCGCCAGTCGATTCCCAACCTGACCGATGCGCACCTCGCCGAGGCGCGCTACTGCATCGACCAGCTCGACACCGAGACCAACCCGGCCGAGCTCGGCCGCCTGAACCGGCTGTTCCACATGGCGCTGTATGCGGGTGCGAACAACCGCAAGCTGCTGCGCATGATCGAACAGGAACTCAACCAGGAAGAACGCTTCCTGCGTTTTCATTTGTCCTCGATGGGCCTTGGCAAACCTACCCAGGAAGACCACATCGCCCTGGTCGATGCCATTCAGGACCGCAACGTAGAGCTGGCCATCGACATACTGCAACAACACTTGGCCAACGCGTCGCACACCATCCGCCACTACCTCGAAACCCGCGCGTCGGCATAGGCTCGGCGGTCACCCCGGGCCTGATGGCTGATGTGCCCAGCACCAGCCTTCCTGTGGTAACGAGTTCGATCCTGCCTGGCCCCCTTGCCTGGCAACGTGCCTAACGCGCCCCCGACCGGATGAAGTGAGCCGGCGCCACCTGCCGCTTTCCCCCCCTCACCGCCTCTGCTGCACCCCATAACCCACTTTTGCGCACCTGCGATTGGCGACTTCATGCTCTGATACTGCGCGCCGATGGAAAATCGGCGTTTTAGCGCACACTCTGGCACTGGCCGATGGCCGTGAGCTGTTCTGCTCAATCAACACGTCATCACTTCGTCACCCACGCAGGAGCGTAAACACGGGCCCAGCCCCTGGATTAATTAATTAGCAACTACCCATCTACTTGAGTGCTCCGAGTGAGGCATTCACTCATCTTAATTTAATTTTGACCGTAAAACGTCGAAAGGGGAGCACTTGCGCCTCTAAAACTTGCCGCGCTTGTTTTAGCGAACTCCTATTTTCATTAAAAACATAACTTATTGTTTTTTAACGATTTTATTTGAAATGCAGATAAAACCTGGTCTAACTTGATTAGCACTGGCGACGTACCTGCCCGCCAGTCACCGCTGCCAATGGGCATAAGTTTATATCCGACCCTTCAACGGAAGGATTTGTTCAAGCAGCACGCAAAGTGATAGCCAGAAGTTTCAACTCATTGTTAAAAACTTTAAGGAAGCGCCATGACCTTTCAAACCGACGTGCTTGTACAGAAAAAGAACCAACTGAGTGCTCACCCGATATTCGGCGAGATCAATACATTGCCGGTATTACAACGTTTCATGGAAACCCATGTATTCGCGGTATGGGACTTCATGTCGTTGACCAAACGCCTGCAACGCGAACTTACCTGCGTGGACCTGCCGTGGCTGCCGCCCGCTGACCCAAAGGCGGCGCGGCTGATCAACGAGATCGTGCTGGGCGAGGAATCGGATGACCGCCTGGACGGCGGCCACTACAGCCACTTCGAACTCTACCTGGAGGCCATGCGCGAAATAGGTGCCGATACCGGCCCTGTGCAGCAGTTCGTCGCGCTGCAGGCCGAAGGCGTGCATTACCGCACCGCCTTGCAAAGCGTGAACGCCGACCCCGCGGCCATCCACTTCGTGACAGACACCCTGGAAACCGCGCTGTACGCCCCCGCCCATGCCGTGGCCGCTGCGTTCCTGCATGGCCGCGAAAGCGTGATCCCGCACATGTTCCAGCGCTTGCTGGATGACTGGGGCATCACCGCGCGCCAGGCACCGACCCTTTGCTATTACCTGCAGCGGCACATTGAAGTGGACTCCGATGATCACGGCCCGGCGGCACAGTCACTGCTCGACCGCCTGACCGGCGATGACCCTCAGCGCCTGGCGCAAGTGCACGCAGCCGCCATCGCCGCCATCGACAGCCGCATGACCCTGTGGGATCGGCTGCGCGTCAGCATGAAGGCCGGGGCCGAGGTGAATGCATGAACGCCGCCGACTACCGCTCATTCGCCGACGCGTGGGAAGACCGCGCCACCATCCGCACCCGTCCGCGACGGCGGCTAGAAGACGATGCACGGCTGATCTACCCCCTCAGCCGCCAGCCGCTGGTGCTGGGGGCCACGTTTCTGCGCGAGTGCCCGCACCAGCGCGATTTCGCGCTGGTGCAAAGCCTCTACAAATTCATTCATGACGTGGTGATCTTCGAGACCGAAATCGTCAACCGCACGGCCAGCAGCATTGCCCGCGGGCGCTTTCCCCTGGCGTACCCCTTCGCCTGCCGCTACGACGCCATGACCGTGGTGGTGGATGAGGACTACCACGCTCTGGTGGCCATGGACTTCATGCAGCAGACCATCGACCTGACCGGTATCGAGCCCATCGCCCTACCTGCCGAGATCGAACTCAGCAGGGCGATACCAGCGGCCCTGGCGCATGTGCCAGAGCCGCTGCGCCCAGCCGCCGAGCTTATCTGCGTGGCGATCGCCGAGAACACCTTGACCAACGATGTGGCCGCCTTCGCCCGCGATGACTCGGTGAAGGAATCGGTCAAGGGCCTGATGGCCGACCACCTGCTGGACGAAGGCCGCCATTCCACCTTCTGGACGCGGCTGGTGCGCATCTATTGGCAAGGTGCCAGTGCAAGCGATCGGGCGGCACTGGCTGGCATGTTGCCAGTGTTCATCGAACGCTACTTGACCAATGACATTCAGAAAGCCTTCGACCTGGCCTTGATCGAGCACCTGCACCCCGACCCGGCCGTGCGCCGGGCCCTGGCCGAAGAAGCCCAGAGCCTGGCGTTCCCGATCAACGCTCAACACCCACTGCTGGGCAACATTCTGCGCTTTTTCAAAGGCAGCTCGATGCTCGACAGCCCCTGTGTGAGCGACGCCCTGGCCGCCTATCTGGCTTGATACAAGGAGAAGACAATGAGACGTCTGCAGATCATCCTCTATGGTTCCAGCCGTGCCTTGCGCGCGCTCGGCACCGTACTGCAAGAGTATGGGCACCAAGTAAGCCCGACCTGTGAACAACCCGATGTGCTCATCGAGGACGGCAGCGGTCAGGCTATCCCGAACACCCCACCTCGCTGCCTGCACCTGGGGTTGCGCCTGTGCCTGGAGCCGGATAGCGGCAACCTGCCCCGGGTGCAATGGCAATGCTGGGCCGGCACGGCCCACGCCCAGCGCCTGGTCATCTGCCAGGCGCTGGCGGCAGCGACGTCGGGCAACGGCGAAGCACTGCGCGCCAGCGTCGAGCAAAGCCTGCTGGAGCGCATGAGCCTGGAGATCACCCGCTTTTCCCGCGACCCGCAGCACTTCGCCCAGCGGGCCGTGTGCGACGCCGCAGGGCTAGGCCGGCAGCAAGGCCTTGATGCAATCGAAGCCCTGGCGTTCGAACATCGCCTGAACCAGAACAGTGCGCCCCATTTGCTGGATGAAAACATGCCGTCGCTGCTGGAGCAGTTGCACGCCAGCCTGCGCCTGAATACCGGGCGCACGGCGCTGCAACTGGCCGACAGGGTGGTGAGTTACGCCCAGTTGCAGCAGCAGGCGGCAGCGATTCGTGCCGCCCTGCCGGCAGGCGGAGGGGTGATCGGTGTATGCCTGGAAAAATCGGTCGAACTCTACGCCAGCCTGCTGGCGGTGCTCGGCAGCGGTGCCGTGTACCTGCCGATGGACCCCAGTCATCCCTCGCAGCGCCTGCGCGCCATTGCTGAAAATGCGCAGGCCAGCCTGTTGCTGCACAGCGGGCCAGCGCCGTTCAGCCTCGACGGCATGCAGGCGCTGCGGGTGGACGATATCAAACCTGCCGCTGCCGGCGGCCACTGGTTCGACCTGCCGGTACAAGGGCAGGCACCCGCGGTGGCCATCTACACCTCGGGCACCAGCGGGCAGCCCAAGGGCGTGCTGCTCAGCCATGCCAACCTCAACCACTTCCAGGCCTGGTACCGCCAGCGCGTGGAACTTACCCACAACAGCCGGGTGCTGCAGTTTTCCACCATTGGTTTCGATGCCTCGCTGCTCGACATATTGCCCACCTTCGCCGCGGGGGCAACGTTGGTCGTGCCCACCCCGGACGAGCGCCGCGACCCCACGCACTTGATCGAACTGCTCAACGCCCAGGCAGTCAGCCACGCATTCCTGCCCCCCGCCCTGCTGAGTATTCTGCCGCCCACAGCGCCCCTCTCCTTGCAGCACCTGATCACGGGGGGCGACGTGTGCGAGCCGACGGTGCTGGCGAATTTCGCCGGCCGCTGCCAGTTCCACAACATCTACGGCCCGACCGAAACCACGGTGCTTGCCACTACCCGGCGCATGCACCCTGGCGACAACCCGCGGCAGATCGGTGAGCCAATCGCCAATACCCAGGTGCTGATCCTTGACGACCATGGCTGGCCGGTCGCTGACCACACACCGGGTGAGCTCTACATAGCCGGTGCCGGTGTGGGCCTGGGCTACCTCAACAACCCGCCACTGAGCGCCGAGCGCTTCGTCACCCTGGCCCTTCCCGATGGGCGTAGTGTGGCCGCCTACCGCACGGGCGACATCGCGCAATGGGCTGAACAGGGCATCGTCCTGAGCGGGCGGCGTGACAACCAGGTGAAGATCCGTGGCTTCCGGGTGGAACCAGAAGAAGTGGAACACTGCCTGCGTGCCAGTGGCCAGTTCGCCCAGGTAGCCGTGGCCGTCGACCCACAACACCGGCTACTGGCCTTCGTCGCCCAGCCACGGGCAGGTGACGGACAGGCGCTCGCCAATCTACAGGCCCATGCCCAGGCCCACCTGGCCGACTACATGCGGCCACTGCACTACACCGAACTGACCGTGCTACCGGCCACCGCCAACGGCAAGGTTGACCGCCGAGCCCTGCTCAATCTGCCTCAAGCCCACGCCCAAGCCCACGAACGGCCGGCCAATGCCACCGAAACCAAACTGCTGGCCCTGTGGAGCGAGCTGCTGGAATTGCCTGCCGAGGCCATCGGCACTGACCACAGCTTCTTCAACCTGGGCGGCCACTCCATTTTGCTATCGCAGATGCTGGTACAGATCCGTGAGCGTTTCGGCACGGGTATTCCGATCAACCGCTTCATCGAGCAGCCCACCCTCAAGCGTCTGGCCGAACTGGTCAATGGCGTCGAGGACCAGGTGCGCCAGGTCAGCCCACGGGCACTGACCGACGCTTTCCGCGAACTGAACCTTACAGCCTTGCCCGTCGAGTACATGGGCGACGTGCACAAGGTCATCGTGACCGGCGCCAACAGCTTCCTGGGCGTGCACATCGTTCAGGCCCTGCTGGCCTGGGGGGCCAGCGAGGTGGCCTGCCTGGTCAGGGCCCAACCGGGGCTCAGCGCCAGCGAACGTTTCCAACAGGCCCTGGTGGAGAACCGGCTGGAACACCTCGACCTGAGCAGGGTGCGGGTACACGCCGCCGACATCACCCAACCGAGCCTGGGGCTGAGCGACGCACTGTACGAAGAGATAGACGCCCATTACGGCGCGCTGATTCACAACGCGGCGCAGGTCAACCACGTGCTGGATTACGAAGCGCTGGCCGCCACTAACGTCGAGCCGGTGTTCCATTGCCTGCGCCTGTGCGAAGGGCGGCGCAAGAAGATCTTCAACTTCGTCTCCACCCTATCGGCCTCCAGCGTTGTCGACGCCAAGGGTCACGTGCTGGAAGAACCGCCGGCCGATACCCCGCCCATCTACATTCGCAATGGCTACAACCTGTCGAAATGGGTAGCCGAGCGAATCATTCAGCGCGCCCGCGAGGCCGGCGTATGGGCCAACCTCTACCGGCCCGGAAACATTACCTTCAACAGCCGCACCGGGGTCTGCCAGCCCCACAAGAACCGCCTGATGCTGATGCTCAAAGGCTCGCTGCAACTGGGCCAGGTGCCAGCGCTGGACCTCAACTTCGACCTGATGCCGGTGGACTTCCTCGCCCGCTTCCTGGCCTTCCACGCCAGCCGCTACCAACCGGCGCGGGCGGTGTTCAACCTGCACAACCCTGAACCGCTGAGCTGGGCGAGCTATGTGGACGCCTTTCGCGAAGCGGGCCGAGACTTCGAGTTCGTCAGCGTAGCCCAGTGGCAACGGCAACTGGCCCGCGTGGACGCAGACAACGCCCTGTTCGGGGTGCTGGGCTTCTACCTGGATGGCTTCGAGGAAGACATCGGCGACATTTCGCGCATCGACCACGAGAACGCACGCAGTGGCGTGCAACGCATGGGCGAGCGCTACCCCAGCAAGACTCCGGCGCTGCTGCGCAAGGGTTGCGCGTACCTGAAAGAAATCCAGTTCATCTGAACCACCCTACCCAAGGAGACACACCATGACTGCACTGACCCCCGATACCCTCGTACGCAACCCTCAGGGCTGCACTGTCACCGCCGCGGTCAACATCGCCGCGCCCGCCGACAGCGTCTGGGAAGTAGTGGGCAACTTCGCCGGCTTCGATAAATTCATACCGGCCCTGGAACGCATCGAAATGACCGGCAGCGGCGTGCGCTCGGTACGCAAGAAGTTCTTTCGCGACGGTGAGAACATCGTCATCGAGCAACTCAACAGCCACGATGACCAGGCCCGCCGCATGACCTGGAGCCTGATCTACACCACCCTGAACATTGGCAACCTGTGGGCAGCCATGGAGGTCACGGCCAAACCCGACAACACCAGTGAAGCCAAATGGACCATTCAGGGCGAGCCCTGGGAAGGCGGCGCCGCGGCCCTGCCGGCTTTCGAGGCGTTCCTGCAAGGCTTCGCCGATGACGCCATGAACAACGTGCGCAACCTGTTCAGTTAGTCCGACGCGCTACCCGGTGGGGCCGGTTGCCACCCAACCAGCCCCACGCTTACGTGTGTGTGCAGCCAATGTTGCAAAATGTACCGGGCTTCATGAAAATAAGACTAATTATCATTCATGCAGTCTTGCGTGGCGCATCCCATGTCCTCCCAAGAATTTACCGTGGGTCCGCTCTACCGCGCCCATCACGGCTGGCTCAGCACCTGGCTGCGCAGCCACCTCGGCAACGCGGCCGATGCCGCGGACCTGGCCCAGGACACCTTCCTGCGCCTGCTGCAACGCACTGATCGCCTGGAACTGAGCGCCCCCCGAGCATTCCTGCGCACAATTGCGCGGGGCTTGGTGATCGACCATTGGCGCCGCGAAGAACTGCACCGCGCCTACCTGGAAACCATCGCCCACCTGCCCGCCGCCGAAGCTCCGAGCGTGGAAACCCGCGCGTTGCTACTGGAGTTGCTGGAACAAATCGCGCGCCTGCTGGACGGGCTCAAGCCCAAGGTGCGCAAGGCCTTCCTGCTGTCTCAGTGCGAAGGCATGCCCCACCAGGATATCGCCGCGCAATTGGGGGTGTCCCTGCGCTCAGTGGAGCGCTACGTGGCCGACGCCCTGTTCCATTGCTACCTGCTGCGTTATGAACAGTGACCACGGCGGCCCTGCGCCAGACCCGCAGATGGTGCGCCAGGCCATTCACTGGCTGCTGCGCTTGAACAATGATGGCGGCAACGCCCGGGTACAGCGCCAATGCGCCACGTGGCGCGCGGCCGACCGGCGTCATGAGCTGGCCTGGCAGCGCATTCAGTCGCTGAGCCAGGAAGTGGCCGGCCACTACCGTGCCGTACCCGGTGCTGGCCTGGCACTGGAAACCAGTGCCCAGCGTCTGGACCGGCGCCAAGCCTTGAAATTACTAGGTGTGGTTGGCCTGATGGGCAGCACCGGGTGGCTGGGCAAAGACCTGGAACAATGGCAGCAGTGGTCATCGGATTACGCGACCGGCGTCGGGGAACGCCGCACCTATACCCTGCCGGACGGCTCGCAACTGCAGCTCAATACCCGCAGCGCCGCTGACCTGCGCTTCAGCACGCAGCAACGGCTGCTCAGCCTGAAGCATGGCGAGATACTGCTCACCTGCCAGCCAGACCCGCAAGGCCGGCCGTTACGGGTCAATAACCGTGATGGCCTGTTCGAAGCGTCCCAGGGGCGCTTCGCCCTTCGCCAACAGGACGACTGCACCCGCCTGAGCGTCGCTCGCGGCCAAGTGGCCATCTACCCGGCCCGGGGCGGGCCGCTGACTTGGGCGCGAGCAGGCCAGAGCTGGCAAGTCGACAGCGCCGGCGCGCGGCAGGTCGCCGTGCCGGAGATGGACTTGGGCGCCTGGGCCGACGGCCTGATCGTGACCCGTGACATGCGCTTGCAAGCCTTTCTCGAAGAATTAGGCCGCTACCGTCATGGGTACCTCAGTTGCGCCGCGGACATCGCCGAGCTGCGGCTGTCGGGCGTGTTTCGTCTGGACGACACCGACAAGCTCCTGGCCCTGCTGCCTCAGACCCTGCCCGTGCGGCTGCATAGCCGCACCCGCTATTGGGTACGCCTGGAAAGGTCGGTATAGCCTCCCAACCCCATGCCAGCCGCTGCCTTCATGGCAGCTCAGTGCTGAATGGGGCGATGGCCCCTCAACTTTTTTGGCGGGTTTCGCCGGCCCGTTCGGCTTGGACAGTAATTAACCCGTTCAAGCCCCTTCCATGCCTCGGAACCGCATCATGACCAGCAATACCCCATCGCTTCCGCTTTCCCTGCCCAGCGCCGTGCGCGCTGCATTGCTGTCTACCGCCCTTGGCCTGGGTACCCTACCCCTGGCAGCCCAGGCAGCCGCGACCCCGGGCGCACAGGCCGCCGCCAGTCGCTACGACGTAGCTGCCGGGCCGCTGGGCGAAGCCCTCAATCAGTTCGCTCGCCAGGCCGGCATCACCTTGGCCGCCACCCCCGCGCAAACTCAGGGCAAACAGAGCCCGGGCCTGCACGGCACGTTCAGCGTCGCCCAGGGCTTGAACGCCCTGCTGGCCGGCAGCGGCCTGCAGGCCAGCAGCAGCGACGGCACCAGCTTCGTGGTCCAGGACACCCAGGACCAGGCCATGGCGCTACCTTCCACCGACGTACGCGGCTTTGCCCTGGGTAATGCATTGGGCAGCATGGACGGCTACAACGCTACCCACAGCCAGATCGCGACCAAGACCAGTACTGCCTTGCTGGAAACGTCGCAAAGCGTCTCGGTCGTCACCCGCCAGCAAATGGACGACCAGGGCTCGCAGACCGTCGCCCAGACCATGCGCTACACCCCTGGTGTGCTGACCAACCCCTATGGCGCCACGCATCGCTATGACTACGTGGCCATGCGCGGCTTCAACGATGGCTCGGTGGACAACATCTACATCGATGGCCTCAAGTCCATGGGCGACAGCGGCACCTACAGCACCATGCAGATCGATCCCTACTTCCTTGAGCGGGTCGACATTCTCAAAGGCCCTTCATCGGTGCTCTACGGGCGCAGTTCCCCCGGTGGCCTGGTGGCACTGACCAGCAAAAAGCCGCTGTACGAGGCCTACCACGAGATACAGGCCACTGTCGGCACCCAGGGCCAGCATGGCGTGGGCTTTGACTTCAGCGGCCCGGTGGATGACGACAAGCGCATTGCCTACCGCGTGACGGGCCTGACTCACGACTCCGACACCCAGTTCGACCACAACGAAGAGAAACGCTACGCCATTGCGCCCACGCTGAGCATCGATTTCGATGAGGATACTTCGCTGACCCTGCAGGCCTACCTGCAACACGACCCGGAAGGCGGCTACCACGGCGGCCTGCCCGCCGACGGCGTGTTGCACCCGCGCAACGGCCAGCGCATTTCCGAGCATTACTTCGAGGGCGAGCCGGGCATCGACCATTACAGCCGTGACCAGCAGTCATTCGGCTACCAGTTCGAGCACCGCTTCAACGACGTCTTCACCGCGCGGCAGAACTTCCGTTACCTGGACTCCAAGGTCGACCTGGACCAGGTCTATGGCTACGGCTACACCAGCGCCACCAGCAACGAGCTGAACCGCTACTACTCGGGCGCCAGCGAACGCCTGCATTCGTTCATCATCGACAACATGCTGCAAGCCGAGTATTTCACCGGCGCCGCCAAGCACACCACCCTGCTGGGCGTGGATTACCAGCGGCGCAAGACGGTGGTGGACTGGACCAGTGGCTCACTGGCACCCATCGATGCCTTCAACCCGGTGTACGGCAATTCCGCCATCAGCTATTACAGCCCCACCAGCTACCTTCGCCGCCTGCAGCAGACCGGCGTGTACCTGCAAGACCTGATCGAGCTGGACAAGTGGCGCTTCTCCCTGGGCGTACGCCAGGACTGGGTGAAGACCTCGGACGAGAACCGCATCGCCGAATACAACCGCCCCGTTGGCACCACCATCAGCGACCAGCGCACCAAGCTGACCAGCCGCGCGGGCGTGCTGTACCTGTTCGACAACGGCCTGGCGCCCTACATCAGCTACTCGGAGTCGTTCAACCCCAACTCCTACTCCGATGCCAGCGGCAACCCCTTGCCCCCTACCGATGGCAAGCAATGGGAAGCGGGCCTGAAGTACCAGCCGCCGGGCTCGGAAAACCTCTACACGGCATCGGTGTTCCGCATCGACCAGGAGAATCTGGCCACCAAGTTGCCGCAGGAAAACTTCTACCGCGCCGTCGGCGCGGTGCGTTCCCAAGGTGTGGAGCTGGAAGCCCACCTGCAAGTCACCGACAACCTGAAACTGCTGGGCAGCTACACCTTCACCGACCTGAAATATTCGAAGTCGATGGTCAGTACCCTGAGCACTGCCGACAACATCATCGAGAACAAAGGCAACTCACCCACCCAGGCGCCACGCCAGATGGCCTCCATGTGGGCGGACTACAAATTCAGCAGCGGTGCACTTGACGGCCTGCGCCTTGGCGCGGGCGTGCGCTACGTGGGTTATAGCTGGGCGGATGCGGAGAACACCGAGAAAGTACCGGCCTATACCCTGTACGACGCGTCGGTGGGTTACGACTTGGGCAAGCTGGGCCTCAAGGGCCTGGACTTGCGCATCAATGCCAACAACGTGACCAACGAGCACTACGTGGCCACCTGTGCCAGCTTGAACTTCTGCTACGTGGGCGAAGAGCGCAACGTCGCTGCTACCTTGAGCTATCAGTTCTGACGGGGGTTGTGATGCGGCCAGGTCCGCTACAAAGCAGCGGACCTGGCCGTGTCGTCAGGGCCACCGCTGACATTCAGACCTTGTACTCGGTCTCCAACGCGTCCAACTGATGGTCAAACGCACGCAGGCGTGTCGACCAGGTGTACACCAGCACTTCCATCTCCCGGTCGACCCCGGCGCTGGCCTTGATGCTGGTGCGCGGGTCGCAGAAGTCCAGCAGGTAGCGCTGGCGTGCCAAGGCAGTGGCTACGCTGGAGAGCTCCCGAGCATCGTCCAGCCAATGCCATTGGCTGTCGTGAATCTCGTCATCCAGCACTTGGCATTGCAGCTTCAATGCTTCAAGGGACTTTTCCAGCGGCGTGCCCGCCAGGTCGCCCATCACCTCCTGGAACGTACGCCCGGGTTGCCAGTAGCTACCCCAGAAATAGCGGTCGAAAACGGTTTCCACCTTGCGCAGGGCCACCTTCGTGTCCCAGATGCGCACCAGCGTGTGGCCCTGGGTTTGCCGTCGCCTTTTCAATTGCGCGTTTTCATGGGCGGACCATGCCAGCACGGCGAGCGCCAGCACGCCGATCAACCACAGTGCGCTATTGAAGAAGACCAGGGCACGTTCGATCTGATGGGCCTCGATGACCCCGTAGAAGTAAGTGGCAGTGATCAAGCCGAGCGCCGAGGTGGCGCACCAGAAGCCAGGAGCATAGGAATCTTTCATAGTTATTATCATCCCATTGACCCGGGGCCAGTGATGACTGAAAGAATCCGCGTGAATGCCGCCGCGCGGTCTTGGGCAGACCACATGAACCCCATAAGTCAGAGCATAGGACAGGCTGCGGCAATTGTTGGCAACGCCAATGAAATCGGGGGGGCAACGGATAAGCGGCAGCTTAGCGAACCTTGTGCAGCAGCTCGTTGAGCTGGTCGATCACTTCGGCCCAATCGGCGTCCTCGAGAATCTCCTCGCGCAGGAAAGCCGCCTGGCTGGGTGTCCAGAAGAAGGCTTCGTGCAGTTTGAGGCCGGGCTTGAGGGGTGAATGGCTGGTGACGAATTTCTCGATTTCCACCGGGTCGGAGGCCAGGCCCAACTGCTCGAACAACGCCGGCAAACTGTGATTCGGCGATTCCATGTGGGTACCCTCGTCGTCAACTAAACTTTCAGTAAAGGAAACTTTGGCACATACGTCGAGGGCAAATCCCCCGGAGGTGAAAGTGGGCACAGTGATCGTGCTGACCGTGAACCAGGCCGCCGTAGGCCTGATCCTGTTCGGCCTGGTGATGCTGGCCATTGAAGCGCTGTTGCCGTCTTACGGCATTCTGGGCGTGGTAGGGCTGATCGTGCTGTTGCTGGGCGTGGTGACCCTGGTAGACGCCCAGGGGCCGGACATTCAAGTGCAAGGGTCGCTGTTGCTGGCGATCGCGGCGGTGGCTGGGGTGCTGATTGCCACCGTGCTGGGCATGGCCATCAGCGCCGCGCGCCGACGGCCGGTGGGCGGTGACAACGAACTGGTGGGCAAGGTCACCGCGGTGTCGGCGTTGCAGTCGGATAACCCCCGCGCCGGTTGGGTGCAGTTGCAAGGGGAGCAATGGCAGGTGCGCTGCGATGCACCGCTGCAGGCAGGGGAACAGGTCAAAGTCGTGGCACGCCGGGGCGTTCAACTGGAAGTCGCTGCGGCGCAACCGCCGTCAGGAGCCTGAACCATGTTCATCGAAGTCGGTTACACCGCGCTGGTCGTGGTGCTGGTACTGGTCGCCCTGTCGACGTTCCGCATCCTGCGCGAGTACGAACGTGGCGTGGTGTTTCAGCTTGGCCGCTTCTGGCAGGTCAAGGGGCCGGGGCTGATCATTCTCATCCCGGTGGTGCAGCAAATGGTGCGGGTAGACCTGCGCACCATTGTGCTCGATGTGCCGCCCCAGGACGTGATCACCCGTGACAACGTCTCGGTCAAGGTCAACGCCGTGCTGTACTTCCGCGTGCTTGACCCGCAAAAAGCGATCATTCAGGTCGAGGACTTCCTCATGGCCACCAGCCAGCTGGCGCAGACCACCTTGCGGGCCGTGCTGGGCAAGCATGAACTGGACGAACTGCTGGCCGAGCGCGAGCGCCTGAACATGGACATCCAGCAGGTGCTGGACGCGCAGACCGATGTCTGGGGCATCAAGGTGGCCAACGTGGAGATCAAGCATGTGGACCTGAACGAGTCCATGGTGCGCGCCATCGCCAAACAGGCCGAGGCCGAGCGTGAACGGCGGGCCAAGGTGATTCATGCCGAAGGCGAGTTACAGGCTTCGGAAAAGCTCACCCAGGCAGCCGAAATGCTCGGCCGCCAGCCAGGGGCGATGCAGCTGCGCTACATGCAGACGCTTTCCAGCATCGCCGGGGACAAGAGTTCGACCATTGTCTTTCCGCTGCCCATCGAATTGCTCAAGGGCATGGCCGACCTTTCCACCAAGCCCTGAGCTACCCTCAAGGCGTGCGCCCACTCTCCCAACCACCGCCCAATGCCAGGAAGACATTGATCTGCTGCATGGCCACCTGGGTGTTGGCTGCCGACAGTTGGGCGGTCACGTCGGTGTAGGTCTTGGTCGCTTGCAGGTCAGCCAGGAAGGATTCGCGCCCGGCCAGGTAGAACCGGTGGGTCTGGTCGGCCGCCTGGCGCGCCGATTCCTCGGCTTCGGCCAGGGCGTCACGGCGCTCCAGTAGCGCGGTGTACTGGGCCAGGCCAGTCTGGGCTTCACGCACGGCGTTCAGCACCACGCCGTCGAAGTGCGCCAGGGCTGCCTGGGTGGACACTTCCGCTTCACGGACCCGGGCACGCGCCTGGTTACCTGGAATGGTCCAACTGATCATCGGGCCAAAGCCCCAGCGGTTGGCGGTGTCTTCCCCCAGGTCTTTGAGGAAACCCACCGAACCCACGGTGGCGCCAATACTGATGTTCGGGTACAGCTGGCCGGTGGCCACGCCGATTTCAGCGGTGGCGGCCGCCAGCTTGCGCTCGGCCTGGCGCACGTCAGGGCGGCGCTTGAGCAGCGCCGCGCCGTCGCCTACGGGCATCACCTGGGCGATTTTCGGCAACTCGGCGCAGTCGGCGGTACCGGCCGGCAACTGGTTCACTGGCTTGGCCAGCAGCATGGCGAGTTTGTACAGCCCAGCCTGGCGTTCGGCTTCGAACTTGGGCAGGTCGGCGCGCAACGACTTGAATTGGGTTTGCGTACGGGTCACTTGGGTTTCATCGCCACGGCCGGCATCACGCAGGCGCTGGGTCAGGCGCACCCCCTGCATTTGCAGGTCCAGGGACTTCTCGGCGATGTGGCGCTCTTCGTTGGCGGCGCAGATTTGCGTATACGAGCGCACCACCTCGGCCACCAGGGTGATGCGCGCCGTGTCAGCGGCAGCCTGGGCAGCGTCGGCATTGGCCTGGGACGCCTCGACCCCGCGCTGCAACGTGCCCCACAGGTCAAATTGATACGAAGTGGTCAATGACAGGTTGCCGACGTTGGCCACCGGGATCTTCTCGCCTTGCAAGTAAGACTCCGCCGACTCTTGCAGACGCTGGGCGCCCGCCTCGGCCTTGGTGGTGAAACCACCGGCGTGCTCGGCTTCCTCGATCTGCACACGGGCGCGGTTGAGGTTCGCCGCCGCCACACGCAAGTCGGTACTGGACACCAGGGCCTGGCTCACCAGTTGGTCCAGGCGCGGGTCGTTGTACAGCTTCCACCAGTCCTGCGGAACAGGGGCCGAGACCACATTGCTGTCGCCACTGGCCAGGCTGCCTTGCAGGTCGGGGCGGTTCACCGCTCCCTCCTTGGGCCGGTGATAGTCCGGCCCGACCATCTGGCATGCCGACAGCAACAGGCCCAGGGCCATGGCTGATAGACGTACACCGTGGTTCATCGAGCGGTCTCCACGGGCTGGCCGGCATCATCGACGATCGACACAGTGGCGGTACGCCCGGCGATCATGCGGAAGTGCTCCGGCACGTCGTCGAAGGCAATGCGCACCGGAATCCGCTGGGCCAGGCGTACCCAGCTGAAGGCCGGGTTGATGTTGGGCAACAGGTTGGAACCGCTACTGCGATCGCGGTCTTCGATACCGGCGACGATGCTCTGCACATGGCCGGTCAGACGGGCGTTGTCGCCCATCACGCGGATGTCGACTTTCTGTCCGACTTCGATCATCGGCAGCTTGGTTTCCTCGAAGTAGCCATCGACGTGGTACGAGGTGCTGTCCACCACCGACAGCACCGGGTGGCCGGCGGCCACGAACTCATGGGCACGCGGCGCCCGGTCGTTGAGGTAACCGTCCACCGGGCTCTTGATCACCGAGCGGTCCAGGTTCAGTTGGGCGGTGTCCACGGCCACCTGGGCCTCGGCCAGGGCGGCCTGGGCGCGGGCCAGTTTGGAGTCGCTTTCTTCCAACTGCTCCTTGGCCACCAGGTTACCCAGGCCACGGTTACGCTTGGCCTCGCGCTGGGCCTGGGCCATGGTTTCCTGCCGGTCGGCCAGCGCCGCCTTGGCCTGGCGCAGGGCCAGGCTGAAACGGTCCTGGTCGATGGTGAACAGCACCTGGCCACGCTTGACCACTTCGTTGTCACGCACGGCCACGTCCTGGATCAGCCCGGAAACGTCCGGCGACACCTGGATCACGTCGGCACGGATGTGGCCGTCGCGAGTCCAGGGGGCGAACATGTAGTACATCACCATGCGGTAGACCACGACGCTGGCCAGCGCCACCACCAGCAAGGTCAGAACAAGGCGGCCAAAGGTCAACAAAGGTTTTTTCATGTCATCAGGTTTCGGCAGAGTGCGTCCACCGCGCCCAGCAGCAGCGCGTACAGACCGACGTTGAACAAGGCCCGGTGCCAGACCAGGCGGTAGAAATGCAGGCGGTTGAGTACGCCGTGCAGCAATAGAAACAGCACGTAGGTGATGGCCATCATCACCAGCAATGTCGGCAGGAAGATCCCGCTTACATCGATTTCACCGATCATAGGGGGGCTCCGTCCAGACCGTGGCTTGGCAGCTCGGGGGCATCACTGGGCTCTATCACCACCTCGACCCCAGGCAACAAGGCCAGGCGCAGGCCGCTGAGCGAGTGCAGCATCTGCACCCGTGCTTCGGCCTCTGCGCCCACGTTCTGCTGGGCCAGGGCGCGGCGGGCGCGATCCATGGTCATGAGGATAGTCATGGGCGCCGGCAACCGTTCATTGGCTTTCAGGCACGCCTTGAAGTAAGCACCCACCTCGTCCACCACTTGGCGCACCTGGGCACGAGGGCCCACCGGGATACGCGGCATGTAGGCCAGCAGGTCGAGCATGTTCAGCGCCACCCGCAGGTCGCGCAGGGCCGAACCGGTGTCCTGGCCGGTCTGCAGCAAACGCGGCAGGTGCTGCATCAGGCGGTCGAGCATCTGCACGCCCATGGCCCGGTGCTCGGCCAGGGTGGCGCGCTCGCTGAGGCTGACGATGTCGCGCCAGCTGAAGCGGGTCAGGCGCTTGGCCGCAAGGTCAGTGCCGAAGGGGCGCATGATCAGCGTCCAGCAGAACGCGAACAGCAAGCCCATGGGCCCGGCGATGTTGGAATTCAGGAAGGCCAGGAAATTGGCGTCGTAGGCAGTGTCCAGGCTGATGAAGGTAGCACCGTTGACCAGGGTCAGCATCATGCCCAGGTTAAACCGTGGCTGCAGGGTCAGGGTGGCCGCCGTGATGAACGGCACCGCGAACGCCAGCACCAGCATGGGGAAATCATGCAGGTTGGGCAGGATCAGGAACAGGTACAGGCTGGACATCACCACGGCGATCAGGGTCCAGAAGAAGAACCGGTAGATCTGCGGCGCGGGGTCGTCCATGGCGGCGAAGAAGCTGCACGCCACAGCCGCGAGGATCACGCCACCGCCGCCATCGGCCCAGCCGGTGAAGATCCAGATCAGCGACGCCACGACGATCGCCGAAATGGTCGAAAACGCCGAGTACATCATCATGCCGCGGTCGAAGAACGGCGACAGTCGGCCCAGGCGCCAGTGGCGGTACACCGCGCGCCACTGGGACTGGTCTTCGGTCTCGATGGCCAGTTGCAGGGTACGCATGTCTTGCCACAGGTCTATCCACTCGCCCAGGCGGTACAGGGCGTTGGACAGCAACAACTGGCGGCGGTCATCCAGTGCTTCCGGGGCGGGTTGCAGCTTTTCCAGGCAGCCGTGCAGTTCGGTCCACAACTCGGTGGGCGCGCCGGCGGCGGTTTCCTTCAACCACTGGCGGGTCTGCTCCAGGATGGGGGCCATTACCGGCACCAGGTCGGTACGGCGTTCCAGGGCAATCAAGGCATCGTCCAGCGCATCGATGGTCGGCAGCAGGTGGATCATGCGTCCGCGCAATTCCTTGATGTTACGCACGGTCTGAGGCAGCGCGCCCTCGTGGGGGATCTGCCCGATCATCAGCTCCAGGGAGTTGAACGTGGTCACCATGGAGGCGCGCAGGTTGCCCACTTCCGTGGCGGTGATTTCCCGCGACAGGAAGCGGTCGCAATAGGTGGTGGCCTCCACGAACCATTTGCGCGTGGCATCGCCCAGTACCGGTGCCAGGCGGCGGGGCCAGAAGATGGCACCGATCACGGCGGCGCTGATCAGGCCCAGGCAAATCTCCTGGAAACGCGCCGAGGCGATATCAAAGACGTTCAGGGGGCTGTCCACCACCGGCAGGGCAATCAGCGGCATGGTGTAGCCGGCCAGCATCAGCGCGTAGCTGTTGGCAGTGCGCAGGTGCAGCGACAGGAACAACAGCGTGCCTGTCCAGGCCGCGACAATGATCACCAGCAACGCGGGGGTCTGCACGAACATGGGCACGAACAGCACCGCCGCCGCGGCGCCGACGAAGGTACCAATGCCGCGGTACAGGGCCTTGGAAGTGGTAGGGCCAACGAACGGGCTGGAGACGATATAGACGGTGGCCATGGCCCAGTAGGGGCGTGGCATTTCCAGTTTCATCGCCACATACAGCGCCACCATCGAGGCGATGAAGGTGCGCAGGCCATAGAACCAGTCCCGCAGTGGCGGGACATCACTGAAAAAGGCTTTCAAGACGGCAGCACCGCCGTGCCCTGCCCCGCCTCTTCGAAGGCCCGCACCACACGCAGGGCAGCCTCCAGGTCGGCGGGGGCGATATCGTGCAGTACTTCACGACGCAGGCGCACCAGTTCACCTTCGATGGCTTCGGCCAGTTCGCGGCCAGTGGGTGTCAGGCTTAGGGCCTTGGCACGGCGGTCGGTGGGGTCTTCGGTGCGCATGACAAAGCCCGAGGAACACAGCTGGTCCAGCAGGCGCACCAGCGACGGGCTCTCCAGGCCGGCGGCGTGGGCCACGGTAACCTGCCGCACGCCATCACCCAGGCGCACGATGATCAGCAACGGCACGGCGCAGGCTTCGGAAATACCGTAGTTGGCCAGCGTTGTCTGGCAAATGCGCCGCCAGTGACGGGCAGCGGTCACCATGCCGGTGCTGATATTGAGGTGGAGCTTGTCGAGGTTCATTGAACGGGAACGCACCGATATTCATAGTTTGCTAACTATCTATATTCCGGTAATGAATCGCTTGCCGTCAATAGTAGCCACAAGACATTTCTCATCGGATGGCAAACGGCCGTGAGCCAGTTTGTTATAGACGCAAAGAACCGGGGCTGCGTAGCGCCCGGTCCTTGCCGGAACAGAAAAGATCACCGCGGCGTGCGTTTGGTCCGTGCCGCCACGCCACAGCGGGTCAGTTGTAGAACGCGGGACGCGAAGGCAGTTCAATGGGCTCGATGCGGCCACTGACCTGGGCCAGGTTGCAGGCGTCGCCAGCGACGGCGGCGGCATAGCCGTTCCACGCGGAGGGCCCGGTGAGCTGACCGTCGGTGACGCCCTTGATGAAGGCCTGCAGCTCCACGTCGTAGGCATCGATGAAGCGGTCTTTCCAGTCCATGAGGATACCGGTGGACAGCCTGGCGGCGCTGCGCAACTGCACGCTGGAAGGCTCGGGCAGGCGGGCGATGCCCTCCTCGCCCACCACTTCGCACTGGATGTCATAGCCATACTTGCAGTTGACGAACACTTCGACGTCGATGCGCACGCCCTTGGCGGTTTCCAGCAGAACGATCTGCGGGTCACGCAACTGGGCGTGGGTGTGGCGCGTGGCGCGGGGGAATACGACCTGGGCCGAGACATAATCGTCGTCGATCAGCCAGCGCAGCACGTCCAGCTCATGGATGAGGGTATCGGTGATGGCCATGCCGGTACCGTAGGCCTCTGACACATGGGGGTTGCGGTGCGCGCAGTGCAGCATCAATGGCGCCCCGATTTCGCCGCTGTCGATCACCGTTTTCAGGGCCCGGTAGCCCTGGTCGAAAGGGCGCATGAAGCCAACCTGAACCAGGCGCCTGCCAGCGGCGATTTCCGCGTCGACGATGCGCCGGCAGCCTTCGGCGGTGACGGCCAGGGGCTTTTCGCAGAACACCGGCTTGCCAGCGGCGATGGCCGCCAGCACGAACGCCTCGTGACTGGGGCCCCAGGACGTGACCAGCACCGCCTGGACATTGCCCGCCTCGATCAGCTCCTGACCGCTGGCATAGACCTCTGCCTCGATCCCCAGTTGCGTTACCACATCGCGCGCCTGCTCGGCATTGATGTCGTTGACAGCCACTACCCGTGCGCCGGAGAGCGCGAAGCTGAGGCGACGGATATGGTCCCGGCCGATTGCGCCGGTGCCGATGACACCGATATTCAAGGTCATGATGGCTCCTGATTGTTGTTGTAGGCCTGGGACTTCAGCCTAGAACGCCATCAAGAGAAATCAATTATTTTTCTATTAATATTATTTTGGAATTTTTATTTTGATCAGCGCATATCTGCATAAGGCGTGATCGGTTCCACCGGCAGGGGCAGGTTGCCCTGCCATGGGTCGAATGAATAGCGCAGGTACACCAGCGCTCGGCTCGGCGCGTAGCCCTCACTGTGCTGCCAGGTCACGCCGCCCCCCAGCACCAAATTGTCGGACAGACGCCGCTCCAGCAGGCCTTGCACCCGGAAGTTGATGCCGTTGCTGTTGCTACCGCTTTTGCTCAACGTCGGGTCGGCCACCAGGGTATGGCCTGATTGAGCCAGCAGGTTCTCCAGGTCGCTGGCACTGCTGTCCTTGGGGTAAAGGTCGCTGGCGCTGGTCTTGGCGAACGACCAGCCTGCCGAGCTTTCCAGAAAGGCCGACCAATTGGCGTTGCGCCAGGCAAAATTGACCGGGACGCTGACCGAGTAGTACTGCTGCGGACTGTAGTACCCCCCCTGCCCCAGGGTCGACTCGCTGAGGTCCTTGTCGTAGCCCATGTACATCAACGTCAGGCCCGTGCGCACGCGCTCATCGGCGCGCTCCACCAGGCGGTAATAGTAGCCGCCCATGGCACTGCGGCGCTGGTTGTTCTCGACGTTCTGGCCCACCAGCCAGTGGCTGCTCAGGCTGGCCCAGACGCCGTCCTTGCCGCCTTCGTCGTGGCTCAGGCCCAGTGTGAAGCCGTTGGCGGTGACACCACCGAAGCGGGTGCCGGTGACCGGATCGACCGCGCCCGCATAGGACACCAGCGAGTTGGTCAGCGGCCGGCGCGAGGCGGTCAGGCGGTAACCGATGTCGTCCCAATCGCCACTGTAAGTGACCCCACCTACCCAGTTGGAAACCGTGAATTCCTGAGGTGTATGGCCTACGTCAAACGCCCACTTGTCATCGTGCCAGCCCATGCCGAGCAGGGTACCGCTGACGCTTTGCGCACCACTGGCACAGCCGCCCTGCACCACGGCGCATAACCCGAACTGGTCGTTGCTGGCGAAACTGCTGACATCCAGTTGCACGTCTTCGGCCTGCACAAAGGCCTGGCCCTGGGCCAACGGCGTGTCGATGCGCAGGATCGTGGTCTGGGTGGACAAGTCCGATACGCCCGAGGCGCTGTTATCGGTGCGCCAGGCGAAGTCGTGGTACAGGTTAACCGTCGGGTTCTGCTTCTGGTACAGCGCGTCCACGTCACTGCGAATGCTGCGGGCCAGCCAGTCATCACTGTCTTTGGCACGGCTGGCCTGAGTGACGGCGCGGTCGTCACGCGGGGCGGCCTGCCCGGGTGCGATCAGCTTTGCCGCGGCCATGGCGTGGGCGTAGTCATCCAGCGCATGCTGCGGCTGTTCGGTGGAAAGCAGACGTGCTTCATCGCGGTACGCGAGGGGATCCTGCCGCGGGGTGCTCAGCAGTTCAGCGAACAAGGCCTTGGCCCGCGTCTTGTCTCCCACCGCGGCCCAGGCATTGGCCAGCCGCCGCTGAAAGCCGACGTCAACGGGTGCCGCTGGCTTGATGGCCAGCAGGCCGACCCGGGCGGCTTGCGGCTGATGGCTGGCGATCAGGACTTCACTAAGGCCCAGTTGCGCTTCGGGGTTGCGCGGTTCACTGGCCAGCACCTGGCGGTAGCGGGCCTGGGCGGTGGGCAGGTCTGCGCGTTGCTGGGCCCAGTCGGCCAGCGTCAGGTAGTCATCGGTGTTCGGCGCACGCAGCAACAGCGCTTCGGCCTGGTCTTCATGGTGATCGGCGCGCAAGGCCTCGGCCTTGGCCAGCATCTGCCGGCGCTGCAGCCGGGCCCACAACTGGTTCATGTTGTCGCTCCAGCCGGCACGCGGCACCTGTTGCAGGCTGGCCATGGCCTCGGCGTCACGGTCGCCATCGGCCAGGAACAGGCCATGGGCATAACGCGCTTCGGGGTTCTGGCCCTGGCGTCGCAGGAGCAGGCTGAAGCTGTGATCGGCATCGGCGGCGCGGCCCAACTGCCGTTGTGCGTTGGCCAATCGGTAGACCAGCCAGGGGTTGTCCGGGTCCAGCTCACGGGCCCTGCTCAGGTGTTCCACCACCTGGCCCCAATCGCTGCGCCGGGTGGCGTCATCGGCCTGGGCGTTCAAGCGGTCGAGGGCCAGGCCCAACCGCACGCTCTTGAACTCGACCTGCTGGGCAGGCGTCAGGCTGTCCAGGTATTGCTCGGCCTTGTCGGCCGACTGCGCCTGGTACAGGCGCACCATGGCGCGCACCACGCTGGCATTGCCGGGGTCCAGCTTGCGGGCCTGAAGCAGCAGGGCCTCGGCGGCGATATCGTCTGACTCGCCGCGAGCCACGTAGGACAGGCCGATCAGAGCGCTGGCATCCTTGGGCTGGGCCACGCGCGCCTGCTGGTAGAAGCGCTTGGCCTGTGAATACTCTTTGCGCTCGAGCGCCTGGTCACCTTTTTGCAGCAGCATCCACTGGTAGTTGGCGACCTTGAGGTCTTGCCACTTGGTCATCCAGTAGGTGTCCTGCTCGATGGCCGAGGCTTTGACGAACGTGTTGTAGGCGTCTTCATGCTTGTTCTGGCGCATCAAGGCCACACCAAGGGCACCCAGCAGGCTGGAATCCTTGGGGTAAGCCTTGAGCGCCCGACGCAGCTGCGCTTCGGCGCCAGCGTTGTCGCCCGCCTCCAGCAGAGCCTTGCCCTTGACCCCGGCTTGCCAGCTGGGGTCGGCCAGCAGGTGCTCCTGAGCCTGCAACTGCAAGGTAGCATCGGCCCGATAGGGGGTAGATGGGTACACCTTGAGGAACGTCTGCCAGGCCTGGGCGGTTTCCCGGCCTACCGGCTGCTTGAGCAAGTAGTTGTACTCACGTTCGGCAGCGTTGGCCGCGGCGTTCACGTCACCCGCCAACTGGTGCAGGACGATCAGGGCCTCCGCGTCGCGCTGTTGGGCGAACAGCAGGCCCACCAGGGTCTGGCGCAGGGCTGCGTTACCGGGGTACTGGCTGTCCAGCGCCCGCAACTGGTCGATGACCTGCGCGCGTTGTTCCTTGATGCCGCTGCGCACGGTCAGGTATTCAAGGGCGATGGCAAAGTCCGGCATATCGTCGCCGAACATTTGCTGGTAGGCGCGCTGGGCGTCGTCGTAACGCCCGGCGGTCGCCAGCAAGCGGGCTTGCTGCAAGTCTTTCTGCCCGCCGCTGCTGTGCAGCTTGAGCAGGCTTTGCGCCTGGCGCGACTCGGCGCTGCCAGGCAGTCGGCGAGCCAGCTCGGCGGTCAGACGCTCGGCCTCGGCGGCGTTGTTCTGCAGCAATGCCTGGCGAACCTCGGCCACCTTTACCTGCGGGTTGTCCGGTGCGATCAGCTCAAGGCGTGCCAGTGAGTCGTGCACCAGGTCTTCGCGGTACAGGGCCTGGCCCACGCGGATCTGTCCCAGCAGCCATTGCTGTTGCTCGGGGGCACTTAGCGGTTGAGCCAGCGCGGCACCACAGACGCTGCCCAGCAGCAGTCCCAAACCGGTCAATCTTTGCATGCGGCAGTCCAGTTCGGCGCAAGGCGGCCGTCTTTGTCAAAGCGGTAGCGTTGTTGGTCCCAGCCCTGGCCAAACAGCAGCAGGGACTGGTTGTAATAGGCGTCGGCCAAGGGCGGGTGCTTCTGCAGACGGGCGCGCTGAACGGCCAGCGCCGGGGCATTGGCGGCCAGCAGCGGCAATAGCGCGGCACTGAACCCCGCAGGGCCGATACCGCTGTCAGTGGCACTGGCCGTGTCGACTTTCTCCGGTACAAATCCGGCTTCGGCCACCCGCATGACCATGGGTTGCAGGTGCTCGACCAGCGCCGCGCGGCCAGGGGCATCCTTGGCCAGCATGCCGGCCCACAGGTACACACGAATGGCGTCATAACTGCCGACCGCACCTTTCTGGCTGTCCACGGCCCACCCCTGCCCCGCCTTCCACAGCTGCCAGTCAGGCACCAGCCCCTTGGGGGAACCCTCGATCAGCAAGCGCTGGGCATTGGCGGCCAGTTCGGCCCATACCGGTGCTTCGGTAGCAAAACGCGCCAGCAACTGCGGTGGCAGGTAACTGGCATTCAGCCGCCAGCCTTCGGTGCTCTCGAAGCCCACATCGCCTGGCAACAGCATCAGGCCCATACCCGGCAGCTTGCGCAAGCTCTGGGCGGCAGTACGCCACAGCAGGTTGCGGCCCAGCGCCTGGTAATCGGCGCGGTGCCATAACCGGCCGGCTTCCAGCAGGCTGTAGGCGATCCACAAATCGGCATCCGAGGCGTTGTTGCTGTCCAGCACCTGCCATTGCCCTTGCGTGTTCTGACCCCACTGCCAGGCTGGCAACTGCCTGTTGAGGTCGCCCGCGGCCAGGTTGTCCTGGGTCCAGTGCAGCAGCTTGGCGAAGCTATCGCGGTCATTGCCCAGCAGCGCGAAGAACAAGCCATAGGCCTGCCCTTCGGACGTGGTAGTCATGCCGGGCGTGGACCGGTCGATCACCCGCCCGTCTGCGCTGACCAGCGCCTGGCGATAATGCACCCAGGCCGGCCAGGCACATTCACCTGCATCGGCAAGCTTGGTTAGCGCGAGAGCACCGGCCATGACCAGGGCCGCGATGGTTTTCACCGGCTTACTCCTGGCCAACCAGACGGCGGCGCGCCATCCAGCGCAGGCCACGCCACAGCAGGAAGGCTGTCAACAACACGCTGATGGTCGCCAGGCCCGCCAGCAACACCGGGTGTTCCGACAGTTGGTACCAGAGCAGCAGCCACCACGGCAGGTGGCCGACGAAGTATTGCTGCCCTACCCAGCTGCTGCTGACCCCGCTATCCCGGATCAGCGCCACGGAACCGGCCACGGCCTCCAGCTTGCCGCTGTCGGCCAGGGTGTCACGCAGCAATTGGTAGTCGGCGTCATCGGAGGCCAGCAAGGCCACGATGCTGCGCTGTTCATGGTAGGGCGACTGCAAGCCGACGATGGCGGCGATGGGCGCCTGGGCGCTCACCGCCACACGGTTGGCGCCCTGGTCGCGGGCATCGTTGAACTGCCCGGCGCGCGCCGATTTGCCGCTGTCTTCGTTGGCGGGCGTGAGCAGCCAGTCGCGCGTCTTGGCCAGCACCAGGTTGGCATCGTCGCCCTTGCCCACCGAGGCAGCCAGGTTGCCAAACACCAGCAAGTCGTTATCGGCCTTGGCGTCGTTCCAGTCGCTCGACAAGCGCAGGCCGAAGGCCGGCAGGCCCGAGCGTGCGGAAATCGCGCCCAGGGCTTCGAACAATGTGCTCAGCTGCACCGCGGTGCTCTGGGCGGGCACCATGACCAGGGTCTGCGACAGGTCGGCCATGCGGCTGAACGGGAACCCGCCACGGGCAAAGGCACGCAGGTCCGGCATGGCCAGGTAGTGGTAGTAACCCGACAGGTCCACGGTCGACTCTTCGTCGATCACTGCCTGGTTGTTCACCGGCAAGGTGGTCTGGCAGTGGTCGCGCTGGGCACTGCCGTAGGTGCTGGCGAAATTGAAGTCAAAGCGCAGGGTGTTGCGGTCGCCGATCTTCAGCGCCGGCACCAGCAATTTGTCGGTGACGTTGGCGGTTTCATCCGACATGACCGCCAAGCGCATCTGCTCCAGCTGGCTATTGGTCTTGCTGTGCAACGGCAGGCTGGTGATGAACTGGTTGTTCAGGCTGATGGTCAGGCTCGACGCATCATCCGCCGCCGGTTGGGTGTAGCGGAACTTGGTTTGCAGGGGGATGCCCTGGTTACGCCAGACGAACAGGTCTGGCGGCAGGTTCACGTCCAGGGTGATGGAGCGTGGCAGCAGGCCGTTGGCCTGAAGCTGCTCGGGGTACTTGATCAGTTCGGCGAAGCGTACCGGGCGGTCGGTGCGCATCCAGTTCGGGGCGTCGTAGGGTTCACGTGGCTTGATCTGCTGCACGCCATCGACGGTTACCCGCGGCCCACGGAACAGGTCACTGCCCAGGGCCAGGGCCTGGGCGGCGACCGCCAGGTCGTCATCGTTGCGGCCCAGCACCAGCAGCACCTTGCTGTAGGGGTCCTGGGGGTTGTCGATCATCTGCACCACCGGCGCATCGACCGCCGGGAACTGGTTCTTGTCAGCCAGGAACGCCGGGCGATGGTCGTTGGTGGCGAAGACGATGGCCGGCTTGGCGCGGTGCTGGTCGTCGATGGCTGGCAACTGGTCGAACTGCACGGGGAACCGCGCGCCCCGCCAACCGGCCTTGCTGCCGAAATACGAGGCCAGGATACCTGCGGCACGCTGCTCGCCCAGGGTCGGCGCATTGGCGAACACCAGGTCAATGGAAGGCTTGTCCTGGCCGCGTGCGTCGAAGAACGGCATGGGGAAATAAGCCAGGTCGTTCTTCAGCTCCAGTGCCTGCTCCTGCAACTGCACCTGGCTGTCGCGCCCCACACTCAACCACAGTGCGCTGTTGGCCGGGTCCTCGCACACATCGGCGTAGTGGCCGACGAACTCCAGGCGCACGCGGTTGAAATCGGCGATCAGGTGCGGGTCCAGTGCCACGGACTGGGTGACACGCTTGCCCAGCTGCTCTTTCTCGATCGGTACCACGCTCATCAACACGTCGTTGAGGTAGACGCGGATATGCGACACCTGGGGCAGCAACGACGGCGAGGGGGTGTATTGCAGTTGCAGGCGGGCATCGCTGGCGATGCGATCACGGCGCAGGCTGAACTCGATCTGGTCGCTGTTATGAATGCCCAACAGCAGGCTGTCGGCAGGGCGCCCCAGCTGTTCGAAGCTGTGGTTGCTGTTCCAGGCCGGCGCCGACGCTGGCTGCGCAGGCGAGGTGACGGCGGCCTGTGCGCAGCCGATGGCCAGCAGCGCCAGGCTGGCAGCGAGGGATTTGTTGAAGAAGCGGCTCATCGTGCGCTCACTGATCGGGAAGTGGAAATAGAGGTGGCCACGGGGCGGCGTGGCAGGAAGCTGGCCAACCAGCGCAGCAGGTGCAAGGGCGGCCCGGCGATATAGCGCACCCAGGCAGGCAGGTACTGGTACAGGCGGTAATAGCCGACCGCGCCCAGGCGCAGGATGTCCATGAAACTGTGCAGGGGGCGGTCGGGAGCAAAGTTGTCGCCCCAGTTCAGCCAGGCGTCGGCGCGCGCGAACGTGCACTGCACGAAGTCGATCTTCTGCTGGCCCTTCAGGTCACCCAGGTTGATACCCACGAACGTCCTGTGGCTACGGGTCACGTACCCGGGAAACAGGAATTCGCGGTCACCGCGTTGCAACATCAGCGCGATGCGCCCGCCCACGGGCAATGACAGTGCGGTGTCGAGCTCGATGCCCGCGCCGCCGTCGGAATAGTCCAGCAGCATGCCGGGATAGCAGTGGCCGTTTTCCAAACGTACCGCGGCCGGCATCTTTACCTGGACACGGTGGGTCTGGCGCACTTGGCGAACTTCCGCCGCCACCGCCACCGCCGCCCCCACGATCAGCAGGTTGTAGACAACCCAGAGGCTGCTGACCAGCACCGTGATGATCTCGGTGGTGGGCCCGTACACCAGCCGCCAGGCGGCGAAGCCCAGGCCGGCCATGTTTACCAGGGCCAGGATCAGGTAGGGCTGGGCGATCTTCCAGTCGAACTGGTTATCCTCCATCAGGCCGCCCTTGGCCGTAACGTTGAACTTGCCTTTCTTCGGGTTGAACAGGGCCACGGTGGTTGGCCGCGCGATGTACCAGGCCAGCACCGTTTCATACACCTCGCCCCAGAACGTCTGGCGGTAGGCGCCCTGCATGCGCGAGTTGGTCAGGCTGGCGTGAATCATGTGCGGCAGCACGTACAACAGAATCATCATTGCCGGGGCGTAGATGATGTAGGCGTGCAGCACCAGGAAGGCCAGCGGCGCGGTGAGGAACACCAGGCGCGGCAGGCCCGCCAGGAAGTGGATCATGGCATTGGCGTAACAGATGCGCTGGAACAGTGTCAGGCCGCGGCCCAGTAACGGGTTGTCGGTACGGAAGATCTGCGCCATGCCCCGGGCCCAGCGGATTCGCTGGCCAATGTGCGCCGAGAGGCTTTCGGTGGCCAGGCCGGCCGCTTGCGGAACCTTGATGTAAGCGGAGTTCCAGCCATTGCGGTGCAGGCGCAGCGCGGTATGGGCGTCCTCGGTGACCGTTTCCACGGCGAAGCCACCGATGGCATCGATAGCCGTGCGGCGCAGTACCGCGCAGGAGCCGCAGAAAAACGCCGCGTTCCACATGTCGTTGCCGTCCTGGACCAGGCCATAGAACAGCTCGCCTTCGTTGGGGCGCTCCCTGAACACATTGAGGTTGCGCTCGAACGGGTCGGGCGAGAGGAAATGGTGCGGGGTCTGCACCAGCGCCAGCTTCGGGTCGCTGAGGAAGCCACCCGTCGTCAGTTGCAGGAAAGACCGCACAGGTACGTGGTCGCAGTCGAAGATAGCGACCAGTTCGCTGTCGATCAGCGTCAGCGCGTGGTTGAGGTTACCTGCCTTGGCGTGGCGGTTATCGGTGCGGGCGATATAACCCACGCCCACTTCGGCGGCGAACTGGCGAAAACTCTCGCGCTTGCCGTCGTCGAGAATGTAGATGTTCAATTTGTCGGCGGGCCAGTCCAAGCCCATGGCGGCGTAAACAGTACCGCGCACGATCGACAGGTCCTCGTTGTAGGTAGGAATCAGCAAGTCGACGCTGGGCCACAGGCTGATGTCGCGCGGCAGCGGCTTGGGTTTGCGGCCCAACGGCCAGCAGGTCTGGATGTAGCCCAGAATCAGCACCACCCACGAATAGGTCTCGGCCACCAGCAGGATGGAGCCGCACGCCAGGTCCAGCGGCTGGTTCCAGTTCAGCGTGGCGGTGTAGCGCCACCACAGGTAGCGGCACGAGACGATGACCGACAGCACCACCATCAACAAGGTCGGGAAGCGCCCGGGCACCCGCCGCACCAGCATGGCCAGGCCCCACAGCAGCAGGACGAAGACCAGTTGCGCGACATAGCTGAAGGGTTCGGTGATGCACAACAGGGTCAACAGGAAGGCCACGGTGCCGATGCTGATGTTCACCATACGCTGGCTGCGCCGGTCCAGGCCTTTCCACCAGTGGCTGCTCTTGCGGATCTGCGAGCTGGATTCGGCGCGTTGCGGCAGCTCTTCCAGTTCCGCGCCCACCCGTTCCCACGCCCGCAGGTAGAGCGCCCCGAGGCCCTTGAGCCAATCGGGTGCGCGCAGCGACCACGTGCGTGGCGGGGCCGGTTTGACCAGCAGCAACCACAGGCTCTGCACCAGGTAGCGCAACGGGTCGCCCAGGCGCGGCGGCTTGTCGGCCAATTGCGGGTACCACCGCTGCGGGTGCTGCAGCAGGTTACGCCATTGCGCGGACTCCAGCCGCAGGCACATCCACGCCAGGGCACAGAGGCTGGCCAGCAGCAAGGCCAGCGGCGGCGTGCAGCCATGGCGCTGGCGCAGGCGGGTGTAGGGGAAGACCTTGGCGATCATAGGGTCTCCAGGCGCCGGGTCAGGCACCAGGTGGTCAGGCTCTGGATGTCCTGGGCCGCCAGGCTGGCCTTGGCGTAGGCACCTACCGGCTTCTTGAAGGCCAGGGCTTCACGCATGGCCTCGTCCTGATGAATATTGAGCGGCAACAAGCGCTCGCCGTACTGCTTGCGCCAGATCAGCAGCAGGTCGCGCTGCAACTGGCTAGCCGGGTCGAAGCGGTTGATCAGTAAGTGCTCGCTGCTGTCCTCCTGTTGTTGCAACAGCACATGGCAGGCCGCATCGGCTTCCACCACTTGCAGGCGCAACGCGCAGGGGCCGACACGGGCATGGCCCGGCAAGCGCAGCGGCACGTCGAACAGAATCCAGTCGTAGTGCGCGGCCAGGCTGGTCTGGCGGCGTCGCCACAACTCGGGCTCGTTGCGCAGGCGTTGTTCTACCTGCTCTTGCTCTGCCCACTTGAGGCGGCCGTAGGGCAACAGGCTCAGGCCTGGTTCCACGCTCCAGGCCTGGGTGTGCCAGTCGAGGCCATCGATCATCGCCCGCGCCCACCCAGCGCGCTCGCCGACATCCACGTTGTAGTGCAGGCGCAGCAAGTTTTCCGGACACATGTCGACCAGCAGTACGCGCTCACCCAGCTCGTGCAGGGCATGGCCGGTGGCGACCAGCAGTGAACTGGTACCCACGCCGCCACGCAGGCCACGCAGGCTCAGGGCTGTCACGATAGCCTCTCCAGTTCCGAAGGCCGTGCCGGGGCCAGTACCTTCGGTTGCAGCCGCTCCATTTCCGCGAGCAGGGGCCAGCGGTGCAGGGCTTTCTGTAGCTCCAGCTGCGCGGAAATGTCCACGTAGTCCAGTTCAGGCAGGGCCAGTTCCTGTTTCAGGCGAGCGATGTCGTCGGCACGGTCGGCCCGCGACTGTACCTTGGCCCTTACTTGAACCGCTGTGGGTACGGCAGCCATTGGCCTTTCTCCTTGATACGCACATAAGGTTTGCCGGCGTAGTCGACGACCACCGTGCCAGCGTTTTCGGAGACCGCCGCGGTTTGCGGCAGATCGGTCAACAGCGTCTGCCAGCTCGGCGCCAGGCCCGCGCCCTGAGGCTGGGCGGTGTACAGCCGGCTGATGATTTCCGACAGGGCCAGGAAGCTGCTTGGCGCGGTAACGTGCAGCGGCTCGGCGCTCGGATTGCTACCCATGTTCACCAACTTGATGCCCACCGGCACATGGGTGATCGACGGGCTGGGGATCTCGCGCATGCCGGAAATCTGCATGCGGTCGCCGTGCAGTGCCGCCCCATGCTCGGGAACGATGACCACCACCACGCGCCGGCCACTGGCCTGCAACTGCTTGATGAAACCGGTCAGGTCATCGATCAGGGCCTGGGCACGTGGCTTGTAGTCGGCGCTCTTGGTGCCGCCATCGGCGGTCAGCGCGCGGTTGCCGTCGTGCAGGGTGGTGGTGTTGTAGAACAGCGCCACCCGGTCGTTCTGCTCGTCGACGCGGTGTTTCCACCAACTGGCCAGTACCTGGCCGTCACGCAGGATCGGCGTGCCGTCGAAGCCCACTAGGGCCCGTGGCAGGTTGCTGGTGCTGATGGCCGGCGGTGGCAGCGCGCCTTGGGAGCGCACTTCGTCCAGGAAGCCTTCGAACTGCCCGGTATGGTTGAGCATCACCTCATCGGCGAAGCCCAGCTTCTTCAGGTCGTCCATCAGCAGGCACTGCTCGGGGGCCGTGCCGTAGAGTTTGCTGTGGGGGCTCTGGCCGCAACTGGCGCGCAGCAGGCGTATGGCCGCGGGGCCGCTGTAGGAGGTCGCCGAGTTGAAGTTGTCGAATACCACGTCCATCTGCTGGAACAGCGCATTGTCGCGCAGGCCCACGGTTTCAAGGTCATCCCAGGCCATGGAGCAGATGTTGATCAGCAGCAGGTCGAAGGGCTGGGCCGCCGAGGTCGAGGGTTTGAATTCAACCTGGCGGCCTGCTTCGGTGGTGTAGAACTTCTGCAGGTAGGCTTCCAGGGTGGCGTTGTCCGGCTCGGCAGCTGTGGCCGCCGCAACGGGTGCGCCGGCAGCCGCCCCCGCCGGCGCGCTGCTGGGGTGCATGGCAAGGACATTGGCGCTTACCAGCCAGGCCAGGCCAAGCACGCTGAACGTGGTCAGGCGCAGCCAATGGCGGGCGAAGATGTAGATCACCACAAGCACGGCCAACAGCGCGCACAGGTTCCAGTCAATGAAGCGGCCCATCAGTTCGAGCAGGTAGGCGCCCGTGAAGTCCAGCACCCCTGGCTGTGCCAGCAAGCGGCTGAAAGGGGGCAGCCAGGTGTCCTGGTAGAGCAGCGCCACCCCTACCGGCACGGCAACGACGGTACGCAGCACGCGCAAGTAGCGATGGGGCAACGGCAGCAGCAAAGCGGCCGCGAACACGACGTTAGGCCACACCTGCACATTCAGGTAGCCAGCCCACAGCAAGGCGAACTTGAGGATGAAATACAGGTTCCACAGCCCCAGGCCCGGCCATTCGCGTACGCGCGGTGCCGGGATGGCTTCAAACTGACTCATGGAGCTTCACTCTTGGCAGGGGCACGGCGGCGTACACCCTGGGGCTTCAGGTAACGTGGGGGCAGCAGGGCCTGCACCACCGCCAGCAGGTGGCGGCCAAAGCGCGTCAACGCGACGATCAGGGCCAGGGTCAGCAGGGCGCTGAGGCCAATGACCTGGATCAGTTCGGCAAAATTCATGGGCAAACGTCCGAGATAGGCAGGGTGAAGCGCTCAGGGGCATAGGCGCCGCGTTCGGCCACCTGGGCGGAGCTGCCGGCGGTGCGCTCTTCGGCCAGGTGGAAGGTGGGCGGCAACTCGGCCGCGCTGAGGAAGATGTCCCGTGGCAAGGCGTCGACCCCTGGCAGGATCTGGAAGGCGCTGAACAGGTCCCGCCACGCCAGCCGGCAGATATTGCCCAATGCCGGCTCCAGGCCGTCGGCGCGGCAGGCGAACAGGAACAGATAGAAGTCGCCATTGACCACGCAGGCAATGTCGCCATAACGGCGCAGGCTGATCTGGTTCAGGTACTGCTCGATGTCCAGCGCGCCACGCGGGGTGAGCTTGAGCAACTGGTGGCTGATTTCGCCCGAGGCGCCGCCGTAGATACGGGTGACGGTGTTTAGAAATTCCGCCGGCATCATCAGGCCGCGCTCGGCAGGCGGGCGCAAGCGCTCGAACAGCGACTGGAAATCGGTCTGGCGGCTGTGGCGCCAGGTCTGCCCCTGCACGCTGTCGATGATGCTGAAGAAGTACGCCAGTGTGGTGCCGTAGGGCACCGTGATATTGGCGCCACAGGACACCAGCAGGCGCTCATCGCGATAGCGCAGGCAGGGTTCGACTTCCCGCACAATGATCTTCAACCCGCTGCCACAGCGTTCGCGCAGCGCATGCAGCTGGCGCGCCAGCCCTTCAACCTGCTGGTTACTGTCGATGGCCACGATCACGCTGGCCGCCCGCGCGTGGCGCGCCTGCAGCAGCAGGTCATCGCGACTCTCGAACAACCGCCATTGATCAGACAGCGCCGGCGAGCCTTCGAGAACCGAACGTTGGGTCAGGTAGATGCGCTGGTCATCGGTGTGGGTCAACTGCGGGTTCGCCTGCTCGGTGGCCGACAGCATGAAGCCCTGCTCACCCAGCTCCAGCTCCAGTTCCTGACCGCTGCACACTCCCAATTCGCTGTGCCAGTAGTGCAACTGGTAGCGAATACCGCCATCACGGCGGTACAACTGCCCCAGGCCCGACAGTGTTTCGTTGAGGCGCAGCAGGCGTTCGTGCAACTGCGGGGCCTGGCCGTGGCAGATGACCAGCAAGGTACAGCGGCGGCGCGATAGCCATCCGCTCAGTGTCTGGCACCAGTGGCGCAGGGCGGGCGCGGCCTCGCTTTGCCAGGCGCTGGCTGGCAGCATCAGCACGATCACGTTGCCGGGCGTCGCCACGGCGCGGGTCAACTCCCCCACCATGGACTTGAGGGCCAAGCCCATGGCCGGTTCGGCGATATCGAAAAGGGTCAGCTCGCCCGGGCCCTGGTCGGCAGGCAGCGCCTCGGCCAGCGTCTGGCTCGAATGGCCACAGCACACCAGCGTCGCCTCGGCGTGCGCGGGCATGGATGCCAGGCATTGGCGTGCCAATGCAGCCGCATCGCCAGCCAGGTCTGCCGCTATCCAATAAAGGCCGCCCTGGCGCAAATACATCTGCTCGTCACGTAAATGACCAATGGCTAAGCTGACCTGACTCACTGCATACCCCCGGCGAAACAACGGCGTGCCTGCTAAGGCAAACCCTGATACGTCTCAAAAAGGAGTCATTAGTCTGGCGGCGATAGCCATCGCCCGGCGAAGGCCGAGATGGGTAAGCGACAGAGCAAACAGGTTGGCGCATTGCGATGCACGTGCAGAAGCACAGGCGGCGGAAGACTGCCGAAGCAGCATGAAGCGCTCTGGAACAAGGGTTTCAACCCTTCTTGCAGCCGGACTCTCTGATTACCTCGGCCGCGCGGTTGCCATTATTCTGATAGTGCCTGGGGGGCGTCAATTAATTATTTTATCGGCAGTCCATAAGGTGCCAGACGGTTGTTGCTCGATAACTGGCGCGCTTTTACGACGCCGGTTCATGACCACCTGGCCTATGCTGCTTGTTGAAGTTCTGGCCAAGCCCAAGGAGGCCCTGATGTACTACGTGCAACGCAATGCGCTTGGACACATTATCCGCGCAGACAAGGCGTCCTACCCTGAGGCCGAAGACTTTCTGGTCGAAGACCACCCGGACATCCTCGCATGGATGGCACGTGGCACCATCGAAGGCCGACTGCAGCAATTGCGGCAGAGCGACATGGAAATGATCCGCGTACTTGATGACCTGATTCAGGTATTGACCAGCAAGGGGGTGATCCGCATCACCGACCTGCCCGAGGCGGCGCTGGCCAAGCTGAAGACGCGCAATGAGGTTCGGGGCGAGCTGGGCGGCCTGGACCACCTGGTCGACGACCCGGATGACGCACTTCTTTAGCGAACGTTCTAGGGCTGAGTGCAAAGCGCAGACACCAAAAAGGGCCCTTCGAGGCCCTTTCTGCTTGCGCTATCGCTTATGGATTGACGCTGTCTTTCAGGAATTTGCCAGGCTTGAAGGAAACGGTGTTGCTGGCCTTGATTTTCACTGGCTCGCCGGTCTGCGGGTTCTTGCCGGTGCGGGCACCACGATGGCGTTGCAAGAAGGTGCCGAAACCTACCAGGGTCACGCTGTCTTTGCGGTGCAAGGCATTGGTGATTTCTTCCAGTACCGCATTGAGCACCCGGTTGGCTTGTTCCTTGGTCAGGTCAGCTTTTTCGGCGATAGCAGCGGCCAGTTCTGGTTTGCGCATAGTGAAGCCCCTTTAGACGGATTTTTGTTTTTATGCCAGTGCCGCACATTAGAACGGGGCACCAGGCGCCGCAGGCTCTACGCTGCGGCAGACGGAGTGAGGATGGCACGGCGCACGAGGCTGCGCCAGTCTCAACCCCGGCTTTGTAGGGGCAAAAACCGGGTTATTCCGACAGAAAGACGGTTATTTACGCCAGCAGCGGCGGCAGCTGCTTATTGAGCGCCAGCTTCTCGGCCACGGCCGCCCCGGTCAGGGCGTAGCCCAACAGGTTGCCTGCCGCGTCACGGCACAGCGCCTTGACGTCGGCACCCTGCCCTTCGACCTGCCATTGCCCCTCCAGGCCGCGCGGCACGGGGGATACCACCAGCGGGCATACCGGGGTCTTGACCGTGATCGGCATGGGGCCGTAATTCACTGATGTCGGGTTGCCTGCCAAGGTTTGCGCCAAGGCACGGGCGCAATTCATCAACGGCATCACGTACAGCAGATTGAGCCCATCGACCTCGGCACAATCGCCCAAGGCATAGATGTTGGCGTGGGACGTCTTGAGGGTCCGATCCACCACCACGCCACGGTTGGTTTCCAGGCCCGCCGCGGCAGCAAGGTCCACGCGCGGGCGCAGGCCAATGGCCGAAACCACCAGGTCGCACGCCAGTACCATGCCGTCGGACAGGTGGGCGTCAAGGCGCTCGCCCACCCGCTCCAGGCGGTTGAGCACCGGCCCCAGATGGAAACGCGCCCCCAGGCCTTCCAGGCCGGCTTGCACCGCCGCGGCTGCAGCCGGGTGCAGCAAGGTTGGCATCACTTGCTCGCAGGGCGCCACCAACTGTACTTCATACCCGCCCATGATCAGGTCATTGGCAAACTCGCAGCCGATCAGGCCGGCGCCCAGCAATAGCACGCGTTTCTTGCCTTGCGCGGCGGCGCGAAAGCGCGCGTAGTCTTCCAGGTCGTTGATGGGGAATACCGCATCACTGGCGTCACCTTGCACGGGCACGGTCACGGTCTGGGCGCCCCAGGCCAGGACCAGGTCGCGGTAGGGAACCGCCTCCTCGCCTATCCACAGCTGCTTGTGGCCAGGGTCAATGCCCGTCACCCGCGTGTGGGTGCGAATTTCGGCCTTGAGCTGGTCAGCCATGGCGCCCGGCTCGGCCATGCTCAGGCCGTCGGCATCCTTGTTCTTGCCAAAACCTGTGGACAGCATTGGCTTGGAGTAGGAACGGCCATCATCGGCGGTGATCAGCAGCAACGGCGTGTCACCGTCCAGCTTGCGAAACTCTCGGGCCAAGTTGTAACCGGCCAGGCCGGTGCCTACGATCACCACGGGTGCTGTCATGTGTCCGTTCCTTGAGTTGAAAATTCGATCAGGCGATTTCGATCATTTCGAAGTCCATCTTGCCCACGCCGCAGTCGGGGCACAGCCAGTCTTCCGGTACGTCTTCCCAACGGGTACCTGGCGCGATGCCGTCGTCCGGCCAGCCATCGGCTTCGTTGTAGATCAGACCGCATACCACGCATTGCCACTTTTTCATTTAACGGTGTCCTCGATGCTCAGGCTGTTGGCTCGGGCGATCATTGATTGGTGCGTTGTCGACCGGCTCGACAGGTTTTGTACTGGGGGTTGTGCACAGATGCAAGCCTGAATGCATGCTAAGCTCGCCGACCAACCTGCTTGCCGAACGTTGCCGACCGTGACCCACGCCGCTTCCTCTGCCACAGCGCCCGCCTGGCTGGCGCTGGCGCCCACCGATGCCGATACCTTTACCTGCGACTGGTTGTTCGACCAGGGGTCGCTGACCCGACGCCTCACCCGCCTGGCCGACGGGCATTTCAGCGTCACGCCGCTGCTCGAACACTGGCAGGTGCTGCGCGACGATGAATGCGCCTCGCTAGGCCTGGCGCCGGGCAGCAGCGGCTGGGTACGCGAAGTCTACCTGCGTGGGCACGGCACACCGTGGGTGTACGCCCGCAGCGTGGCCGGTCGCCAGGCGCTGGAAGCCGACGGCCTGGCGCTGGCGGCACTGGGCAGCCGATCACTGGGTGAACTGCTGTTCACTACTCCAGCGTTCGTGCGCCAGCCTATCGAAGTGGGCCGGTACCCGGACACTTGGCTGCCTGCCGACCAAGCCCACGATGGCCTGTGGGCCCGACGTTCACGCTTCGACCGTGGCGCCTTGCGCATTCTGGTCGCGGAAGTATTCCTGCCGGGCCTATGGCCCACCGCTCAACTCGCTGCGGAGAACCCTTGATGTACCAGAGCCTGCTCAAGTCCATGAACCGGCTGCACCCGCGCGCCTGGGACTTTGTCCAGCTGACCCGCATGGACAAGCCCATCGGCATTTACCTGCTGCTATGGCCCACCCTGTGGGCACTGTGGGTAGCCGGCGAGGGCCGACCGTCCGTGGCCAACGTGTTCATCTTCGTGCTGGGCGTGGTGCTGATGCGCGGTGCTGGCTGCGTCATCAACGACTTCGCTGACCGCAAGGTCGATGGCCACGTCAAGCGCACCGAACAGCGGCCCTTGGTCAGCGGGCGCATCAGCTCGCGCGAGGCGCTGGTGTTTTTCGCGGCGCTGATCGCCATCAGCTTCGCCTTGGTGCTGTGCACCAACGCCACCACCATCTGGTTGTCGTTCGGCGGCCTCGCACTCGCTGCCACCTACCCGTTCATGAAGCGCTACACCTATTACCCGCAGGTGGTGCTGGGGGCAGCGTTTTCCTGGGGCATGCCCATGGCGTTCACCGCTGAAACCGGGCACCTGCCCGCAGCGGCCTGGTTGCTATACATCGCCAACCTGCTGTGGACCGTGGGCTATGACACTTATTACGCCATGACCGACCGCGACGACGACCTGCGCATCGGGGTCAAGTCCACTGCCATTCTGTTTGGCGAGGCCGACCGGGTGATCATCGTCACACTGCAGGGGCTGGCGCTGGTGTGCCTGTGGTTGGCGGGCCTGAACTTCGGCCTGGGTGGCTGGTTTCACCTGGGCCTGCTGGGGGCCGCGGCGTGCTTTGCCTGGCAATGGCACAGCACCCGCGACCGGGAACGCATGAAATGTTTCAAGGCGTTCCTGCACAACCACTGGGCGGGCTTGATCATATTCGCCGGTATCGCCGCGGACTATGCCTTTCGCTGATCCTTCAGTCGGCATCCGCGTCGGTGGGTATCATGTGCCAGACATCCATCTTACCGTCGCCCATCTTGTCACCGGCTTTCTTGTCACCTTTGAAGGTGTAGACCGGCTTGGTCTCGTAGGCCCATTGCTTCTTGCCATCATCGCGGGTCACCACTGACCAGTCGCCATCGTCCTTGGCCGCGCTGTCGGCCATCAACGGCGGCCAGTTCTCGGCGCACTTGTCGTTGCAATTGGACTTGCCATCACCATCCTTGTCGTAGGTGTACAGGGTCATGCCATGGTGGTCCACCAGCATGCCGTCCTTGGCCATGGCAGGCTCCGCAGCCTGGGAAAGCGCAGGGGCGGCAAGGGCGAACGCCCCCACCAGGGCCATCCAGTTCAGCGTATGTCGTGTCATTGGATTTACCTCTTGGTTATTCTTGGCAACGAATTTACAGCTTAGCCCAGCCCCCGTAAGTTGATAGGCTGGCAACGACCTGTCACACGACTGCAATAATTCCGTTATCTAATGCGCCCCAAGACACTTCAATGACAAGAGGTTTGAGCATGGTTGGCAGGAACATTCTGATCGTTGACGACGAAGCGCCCATTCGCGAGATGATCGCCGTCGCGTTGGAAATGGCTGGCTATGACTGCCTCGAGGCAGAAAACTCCCAGCAGGCCCACGCCATCATTGTCGACCGCAAGCCTGACCTCATTCTGCTGGACTGGATGCTGCCCGGCACCTCGGGTATCGAACTGGCCCGGCGCCTCAAGCGCGACGAGCTGACCGGTGACATCCCGATCATCATGCTCACCGCCAAGGGCGAGGAAGACAACAAGATCCAGGGCCTTGAAGTGGGCGCCGACGATTACATCACCAAGCCGTTCTCCCCCCGCGAGCTGGTGGCGCGGCTCAAGGCCGTGCTGCGTCGCGCTGGCCCGACCGACGGCGAAGCGCCGATCGAAGTGGGCGGCCTGTTGCTCGACCCTATCAGCCACCGCGTGACCATCGATGGCCGCCCGGCGGAAATGGGCCCCACCGAATACCGCTTGCTGCAATTCTTCATGACCCACCAGGAGCGCGCCTACACCCGTGGCCAATTGCTGGACCAGGTGTGGGGCGGCAACGTCTATGTCGAGGAGCGTACTGTCGATGTGCACATTCGGCGCCTGCGCAAGGCGCTCGGCATTGCCTACGAGAATCTGGTACAAACCGTGCGCGGCACCGGCTACCGCTTTTCCACCAAGAGCTGAAGCCCGCCCGCCACGGCATGACTCGAAAGGACGCGACGTTAATTGAACCAGAACTGGCACAGCATCCTGATCAGGCACATGCTGATATTGGTCACGCTTTGCCTGCTGGCAGGGCTGGTTAGCGGTTATTACGGCTGGTGCCTGGCCGTGGGCCTGGGCCTGTACCTGGGCTGGACCCTCAAGCAGTTGCTGCGCCTGCACCACTGGCTCAACAAGCACCAGCCGGATGAAGCACCGCCCGATGGCTACGGCCTGTGGGGCGACGTCTTCGACAGCATCTACCACCTGCAACGACGCGACCAGCGCGTGCGCGGGCGCCTGCAGGCAGTGATCGACCGGGTGCAGGAGTCCACCGCCGCCCTGCGCGACGCGGTGATCATGCTCGACAGCGACGGCAACCTGGAATGGTGGAACCGCGCCGCCGAAACCCTGCTGGGCCTCAAGACGCCCCAGGACAGCGGCCAGCCGGTGACCAACCTGGTGCGCCATCCGCGCTTCAAGGAGTATTTCGAGGCGGAGAACTATGCCGAGCCGCTGGAAATTCCTTCGCCGATCAACGACCGCCTGCGCGTGCAGATGCTCATCACCCGCTACGGCAACAATGAACACCTGATGCTGGTGCGCGACGTAACCCGTATCCATCAGTTGGAGCAGATGCGCAAGGACTTCATCGCCAACGTCTCCCACGAGCTGCGCACACCGCTCACGGTGATCAGCGGGTACCTGGAAACCCTGCTCGACAATGTCGACGAAGTGAACCCACGCTGGGCCCGGGCGCTGCAGCAAATGCAGCAACAGGGCGGGCGCATGCAGACGCTGCTCAATGACCTGCTGTTGCTGGCCAAGCTGGAGGCCACTGATTATCCCTCCGACAACCAGCCAGTGGCGGTGTGTGCCCTGCTGCAATCAATCAAGAGTGACGCCCAGGCCCTGTCCGGCTCGCGCAACCAGCGCATCACGCTGGAGGCCGATGACAGCATTCGCCTCAAGGGTAGCGAATCGGAACTGCGCAGCGCTTTCTCGAACCTGGTGTTCAATGCGGTGAAATACACCCCGGCCGAGGGCAATATCCATATCCGCTGGTGGGGCGACGGCAAGATGGCCTACATGAGCGTGCAGGACTCGGGCATCGGCATCGACGCCAAACACTTGCCCCGCCTGACCGAACGCTTCTATCGCGTGGACTCCAGCCGCGCTTCGGCGACCGGCGGCACGGGCTTGGGCCTGGCCATCGCCAAGCACGTGCTGCTGCGCCACCGTGGCCACCTGGAGGTCAGCAGCGTGCCGGGCCAGGGCAGCACGTTCACCTGTGTGTTTGCCGCGCAGCAGCTGGTCATGCAGGCCACCGGCAATGGCTCGTTGCGCGCCACCCCCTAGGCAAGTACTGGTTCAACCGCTACATTGATAGTCTTGTGCCTGCATTTCAGGCACCTCAGCACTCCTCAATTTCTGAAGACGGAACCCGTAAAACTCCATCATGGACCCTTCCCCTGGCTTTACCCTCGCTTCACTCTTCGCCGATTTCGGCATGATTCTTTTCGCTGTGCTGCTGGTGTTTCTCAACGGCTTTTTCGTAGCCGCCGAGTTCGCCATGGTCAAGCTGCGCTCCACCCGCGTGGAGTCCATCGCCGAGAAAAACGGCTGGCGCGGCCAGATCCTGCGCACCGTGCACAGCCAACTCGACGCTTACCTCTCTGCCTGCCAACTGGGTATCACCCTCGCCTCCCTGGGCCTTGGCTGGGTGGGTGAACCGGCGTTCGCGCACTTGCTGGAGCCGTTGCTGGAAGCGGTGGGCGTGCAATCGCCGGAAGTGGCCAAGGGCGTTTCCTTCTTCAGCGCCTTCTTCGTGATTTCCTACCTGCATATCGTGGTCGGCGAACTGGCCCCCAAGTCCTGGGCCATCCGCAAGCCCGAACTGCTGTCCATGTGGACGGCGGTGCCTTTGTACCTGTTCTACTGGATGATGTACCCGGCCATCTACCTGCTCAATGCCAGCGCCAATGCGATTCTGCGTATCGCCGGGCAAGGCGAGCCTGGGCCGCACCATGAACATCATTACAGCCGCGACGAGCTGAAATTGATCCTGCACTCCAGCCGTGGGCAAGACCCCAGCGACCAGGGCATGCGCGTGCTGGCTTCGGCCGTGGAAATGGGCGAATTGGAGGTGGTCGACTGGGCCAACTCCCGCGAAGACCTGGTGAGCCTGGACTTCAAGGCGCCATTGAAGGAAATCCTGGCGATGTTCCGCCGGCACAAATTCAGCCGCTACCCGGTGTATGACGCCGAACGCAATGAATTCGTCGGTTTGCTGCATATCAAGGACCTGCTGCTTGAGCTGGCCGACCTGGACCATATTCCCGAGTCGTTCAACCTGGCCGAGCTGACCCGCCCGCTGGAGCGCGTATCCCGGCACATGCCGCTGTCACGCCTGCTGGAGCAGTTCCGCAAGGGTGGCGCGCACTTCGCCCTGGTGGAGGAAGCCGACGGCAAGGTCATCGGCTACCTGACCATGGAAGACGTGCTGGAAGTGCTGGTGGGCGACATTCAGGACGAACACCGCAAAGCCGAGCGCGGCATCCTTGCCTACCAGCCCGGTAAATTGCTGGTGCGCGGCGACACACCGCTGTTCAAGGTCGAGCGCCTGCTGGGCGTGGACCTGGACCACATCGAGGCCGAAACCCTGGCCGGCCTGATCTACGACACGCTCAAGCGCGTGCCCGAAGACGAAGAGGTGCTGGAAGTAGAAGGCCTGCGCATCATCATCAAGAAGATGAAAGGGCCGAAGATCATCCTGGCCAAGGTGTTGCGCCTGGAATAACCCGCCTTGCAGCAGGCGGCCGCGTGGCGCCTATCACGCGGCCACTGCTGCTGTAGGGATGGATTGGCAATGACTATTTATTGCCCAGCGCAAAGTTGGGCAAGCTGCCCACCGGTTGGTTGAACTGGAAAGGGATCGATTCAAGCCCCAGCCCCACGTTGCGTTGCACCACGAAATGCAGGTGCGGGCCGGTGCTGTTGCCGGTATTCCCCGAGCGTGCCAGCGGCGTGCCCACCGCCACATGCTGACCTTCGCGTACGCTCACCGAGCCTTGCATCAGGTGCAGGTAGACGCCCATGGTGCCGTCGTCGTGCAGCACCCGGACAAAATTCCCGGAAGGATTGGCGCCGCCGCTGCCCTGGTTATTCTCCACCTTGACCACGGTACCGCCGCGGGCGGCAATGATGGGGGTGCCCACCGGCATGGCTATATCCATGGCATAGCGGCTTCGGGGGCCGAAATGGCTGAATGTACCGTTGGGGCCCTGGGTCAGGCGAAAGGGGCCACCGACCCAGGGCAACGGGTATTGGTAGCCCATGGGCGCGCTCGACGGGTTGCCGAGCGAATAGCGAAACTTCTGGGAAAAGCGCAGGCCCTGGCCGGGCCTCTGCGCCACCAGGGTGGCCAGGGTCAGCGTTGACCGCGCCGGCAACACCCGCCGCACCAGCGACGGCGCCCCCGGGCGTACATTGCCCAGGTTGGCAAGGCGCAGTTCCACCTCGACCGGCGCATACAGTTCGTTGCGTGCGGAAAAGGTGGTAACGCCGGCCTGCTTGTTCACATCCAGGTGCACTTGCTGGTCCAGGCGTTCGTTCATGCGGTCGGCGAACACCAGCACCTTGGCACCGCGGGTGGGCCTGTCGGTGTAGGACGTTACCCCGTACGCATCCGTGTATTTGTAGATAGTGGCGGCGCTGGCCTGGCCAATGCCCAAGGCCATGGCGCAGGCACACAAAAGGGGTCGAAGCTGCATGATGGCATTCTGGAATAGTGGACTGGCCAAAGATTAGCAGGTGCGTGCGGGCCTTGCGCACGCCGCATGGCGGATCACCGGGTAGGGCGGCTCGCAGGGTATCAGGCGGTAGGTACCCGGCTCCAGGCGCACCAGCTCATAGCGCATGCTGGCGTCTGGGTCGATGCGCTGCAGCGCTACCCAGGGTTGGCCCCAGGCGTCGAAATGGTCGATGCGCCAGGCCAGCCGGGCATCGCGCAGCAGGCGGTAGCACTTGAGATCCAGGGCCCTGAGGCCGGCTGGAAGCTCGGTGACCCACACGGTATGGTCAAGCCATACCAGTTCGTCGCCGGAATTGAGGGGTTCGTGCAGCGGCAGGCAGAATTCGCAGGGCATCGTGGCGCAGGCCTCCAGTGGGGAGCCCAGATCATGCGCGCAACAGCGCGGGACCGGCAGAGTAACGATTCCCAAAATTGTGTAGGAACCGATACCCCACTTGCGGCACCCCGAAAACACAATGCCCGGTGACACCGAGCCTGTATTTTTCTCCTGCCCGGTTTTCAGGCCCCCGGAATGAAATGCTTCTGCGCGGTGCCGCGGGCGATCAGGCGCGAGATGTAGTCGAGCTTCTGGGCGTCCTGGTCGACGAACCGGAAGGTCAGCTGCAACCAATCGCTGTCCGGCTTGGGCTCATGGGCGACGATGGCGTGCAGGTAACCATTGAGGCGGGCCACTTCGGCGTTGTCGCCCTGCTCCAGGTCAAGTACGGCGTTTTCCAGTACCTGGGGCAGCACATCGCCACGGCGCACCACCAACAGCGCCTCCTTGAGGCTCAACGCCTTGATCACGCACTGCTGGTTGCCGCCTGACAGGCGCAACTGGCCCTGCCCACGGCTGCCCGCGGTGGGCGCAGTGGGCGCCGCTGCAGCGGCCGCCGGGCGCGGCGTATTGTTCAACAGGCCGGCTCGGGCCCCAGGGGCAGGCGCAGGCGCGGCGGCCGGGCGCGCGGTTTCGGCCTTGCCGCCGGTAAGGGCATTGAGCGAGTCATTGGCGAAAGCCGATGTAGCGCGGGTCGGCGCGCTGGCCATCAGGGCCTCCAGCTTGCCGACCTTGGTCAGTGCCTTCTTCACCTTGGTCAGCAACTGCTCGTTGGTGAACGGCTTGCCGATGAAGTCGGAAACCCCTGCCTGAATGGCCTGCACCACGTTTTCCTTGTCGCCACGGCTGGTCACCATGATGAAGGGCATGGCCTTGAGGGCCTCCTGCTCGCGGCACCAGGTCAGCAGCTCCAGGCCCGACATTTCCGGCATCTCCCAGTCGCACAGCACCAGGTCGAAGCTGTCTTTCATCAACAGCGCCTGGGCTTTGCGGCCGTTTACCGCGTCCTCGGTAACGATGCCCGGAAAGTAGTTGCGCAAGCATTTCTTCACCAGGTCGCGGATGAACGGAGCGTCATCCACAACCAGCACACTGACCTTACTCATTGACCACTCCTAAGATTACCCGGCAAGCATAGCGCTGACTGATGGCCATTTGCCAAAACTTATTAGTCACGCCGGGACTCTTCGTTCACGGGTGCCTTGAAATTGGTGCACCGCAAACGAAAATGCCCGGCACTAGGCCGGGCATTTGTAGTCGGGCAGTCTTACTTATCGTCCGCGACGCCCGGAACATTAGCCCGGTCGGCGGCCCGGCCCTGTACTTCCTCGCGCATGCGCGCCAGGCCCAGGTGGCGCACGTCGGTGCCGCGCACCAGGTAGATGACCAGTTCCGAAATATTGCGCGCGTGATCGCCGATGCGCTCCAGCGAGCGCAGCGCCCAGATCACGTTCAGCACCCGCGAAATGGACCGCGGGTCTTCCATCATGTAGGTCACCAGCTCGCGCAGCGCGGTCTTGTATTCGCGGTCGATGGTCTTGTCATACTGGGCCACCGACAGCGCCAGGTCGGCGTCGAAGCGGGCGAAGGCGTCCAGTGCGTCGCGCACCATGCTGCGCACCTGGTCGCCGATGTGGCGCACTTCCACGTAGCCGCGAGGCGACTCGCCCTCTTCGCACAGCTGAATGGCGCGGCGGGCGATCTTGGTGGACTCGTCCCCGATGCGCTCCAGGTCGATCACCGACTTGGAAATGCTGATGATCAGGCGCAAGTCCGAAGCGGCCGGTTGGCGCCGGGCGAGGATGCGCACGCACTCCTCGTCGATGTTGCGCTCCATCTGGTTGATTTGCACGTCCACGTCGCGCACCTGCTGGGCCAGGCCCGAGTCGGCCTCGATCAGCGCGGTCACCGCGTCGTTGACCTGCTTTTCCACCAGGCCGCCCATGGCCAGCAAATGGCTGCGCACTTCTTCCAGTTCAGCGTTGAACTGCTGGGAGATATGGTGCGTAAGGCTATCTTTATCAATCATGGTATCGCTCCGCGACAGCTACAAGCTTCAAGCTGAAAGCTGCAAGTGGTTAAGTGGTGATCCAGAACTGCGCGCCGCATCCGCTTGCAGCTTGTGGCTACAAGCTTGCAGCCCTAACTAGCCATAGCGACCGGTGATGTAGTCCTCGGTCTGCCGTTTCGCGGGGTTGGTGAACAGGGTATCGGTGTCCCCGAACTCCACCAGCTTGCCCATGTGCATGAACGCCGTGTAATCGGAGACCCGCGCAGCCTGCTGCATGTTGTGGGTCACGATCACAATGGTGTATTTGGATTTCAATTCGTAGATCAGCTCCTCGACTTTCAACGTGGAGATAGGGTCCAGGGCCGAACACGGCTCGTCGAGCAGCAAGACCTCGGGCTCCACGGCCACGGTACGGGCGATCACCAGGCGTTGCTGCTGGCCACCGGAAAGCCCGAGGGCGGACTCATGCAACCGGTCCTTGACCTCGTCCCACAACGCTGATGCCTTCAGCGCCCATTCCACGGCCTCGTCGAGCACGCGCTTCTTGTTGATGCCCTGGATGCGCAGGCCATACACCACGTTTTCATAGATGGTCTTGGGGAACGGGTTGGGTTTCTGGAACACCATGCCCACCCGGCGGCGCAGCTCGGCCACGTCTTCGCCCTTGGTGTAGATATTGTGGCCTTCCAGGTTGATCTCGCCGTCCACCCGGCAGCCGTCCACCAGGTCATTCATGCGGTTGAAGGTGCGCAGCAAGGTCGACTTGCCGCAACCGGAGGGTCCGATGAAGGCCGTGACACGTTGCTTGGGGATGTCCAGCTTCACGTCGAACAGCGCCTGCTTGTCGCCGTAGAACAGGTTCAGGCCCGGCACCTGGATGGCCAGCTTCTCGTTGGCCATGCTCAGGCCCTGGCGCATGCGGCCGATGGCCGAAAGGCTGATACCGGCGGGTTTGTTCGGGTCTTGCATGTAGTGCTCCCTACGCTATCAGTTGTCCAGCGCCTTGTACTTCTCGCGCAGGTGGTTACGAATGGCAACGGCCGACAGGTTCAGCGCGGCGATCACCAGCACCAGCAGCAGCGCCGTGGCATACACCACCGGCCGCGCGGCTTCGACGTTGGGGCTCTGGAAGCCGACGTCATAGATATGGAAGCCCAGGTGCATGATCTTCTGGTCCAGGTGCAGGTACGGGTAGTTACCGTCCACCGGCAGGGCCGGGGCCATCTTCACCACGCCCACCAGCATCAGCGGCGCCACCTCGCCGGCAGCGCGCGCCACGGCCAGGATCATGCCGGTGATCATCGCCGGGCTGGCCATGGGCAATACCACCTTCCACAGGGTCTCGGCCTTGGTGGCGCCCAGCGCCAGCGAACCCTCGCGCAGGCTCAGGGGAATGCGCGCCAGGCCTTCCTCGGTGGCGACGATCACCACCGGCACCGCCAGCAGCGCCAGGGTCAAGGAGGCCCACATGAGGCCAGGCGTGCCGAACGTGGGCGCCGGCAATGCTTCGGGGAAGAACAGCCGGTCGATGGAGCCACCCAGCACGTAGACGAAAAAGCCCAGGCCGAACACCCCGTAGACGATGGCCGGCACACCGGCGAGGTTATTCACCGCGATGCGGATGAGCCGGGTCATGGGGCCCTGGCGAGCGTATTCACGCAAGTAAACCGCCGCCAGCACGCCGAACGGGGTCACGATCATGGCCATGATCAACGTCATCATGACGGTGCCGAAGATGGCCGGGAACACCCCCCCCTCGGTGTTGGCTTCACGCGGGTCGTCGCTGAGGAATTCCCACACCTTGCCGAAATAGAACCCGGTTTTCTTCAACACGCCCATGGCGTTGGGCTGATAGGCATGGACGACCTTGCCCATGCTGATCTCGATTTCCTGGCCGTTGACGTCACGCACGGTGAGGCTGTCGCGGTTGATGGCCTGATGCAGGTCGCCCAGCTGCGCCTCGATACCTTCGTACCGGGCCTTGAGTACCGCGCGCTCGGTGTCCATGTCGGCCTGCGCCGTGGCGTCGAGCTGGTGGTTGAGCTCCAGCTTGCGCGCATGCAGGCGAATGCGCTCCAGGCGCGCATTGATCGAGCCGATCTCGGTCTTTTCCAAGCGGTTGAGCTGGCGCGCCAGGTCTTTCACCCGGTCGATGCGCGGGTACAGTTGGCTGAAGACGCCATCACCCTCGCCCACCACCTGACCGTTTTCCTTGATGTTCACCAGGTAGCCGTAGAAATTGCCCCACTCCCGGCGCTCTACCGTCACCAGTTCCTCGGGTTGGCGCTGCTCCTGCAGCCATTCGCCCACTACCCAGACGAAATCGGGGTGGCCCAGGTCTCGGTTGCCCACCTTGATCAGCTCGCGCGTCATGAATTCCGGGCCATCGGCGGGTACCGGCAGGCCAGCACCGGCCAGCTGGGCGCGAGGCACCTGGTCTTTTTCGACAATTTCGCCGACCAACTGCTGGGCAGGCTGGCCCGGCACGTTGTAGCTGGCGCGCACCAAGTCGGCGGGCCAGAAATGGCCAAGGCCGCGCACGGCCAGCACCGCCAGCAGGCCAATGGTCATGATCACGGCGACGGACACCGCGCCGCCGCTGAGCCATACACCTGGCGAACCACTGCGGAACCAGCCTTTGAATGAAGCCTTTTTCACGGATCGCTACCTTTGCACTAAAGCGACGAGTATTTTTTGCGAAGACGCTGGCGGATCACTTCGGCCAGGGTATTCATCACGAAGGTGAACAGCAGCAACACCAGCGCGGCCAGGAACAGCACGCGGTAGTGGCTGCCGCCCACCTCCGACTCGGGCATTTCCACCGCGACGTTGGCGGCCAGGGTGCGCATTCCCTCGAACAGGTTCATTTCCATCACCGGCGTGTTGCCCGTGGCCATCAGCACGATCATGGTCTCGCCGACGGCGCGGCCCAGGCCGATCATCAGCGCCGAGAAAATTCCCGGGCTGGCGGTCAGCAGCACCACGCGGGTCAGGGTCTGCCAAGGCGTGGCCCCCAGGGCCAGGGAACCCAGGGTAAGACTGCGCGGGACGCTGAACACTGCGTCTTCGGCGATGGAGTAGATGTTGGGGATAACCGCGAAGCCCATGGCCAGGCCGACCACCAAGGCATTGCGCTGGTCATAGGTGATGCCCAGGTCGTTGGTTATCCACAGGCGCATGTCGCCCCCGAAGAACCAGTTCTCCAGGTGCGGGCTCATGGACAGCGCGAACCAGCCCACCAGCAGGATCACCGGAATCAGGATAATGCTTTCCCACCCCTCCGGTACCCGCAGGCGAATGGCCTCGGGCAGGCGGCTCCAACCGAAGCCGGCCACCAGGATACCGAGCGGGGTCAACAGCAACAGGCTGAAGATCCCCGGCAGGTGGCCCTCCAGGTAAGGGGCCAGGAACAGGCCGGCGAAGAACCCCAGGATCACCGTGGGCATGGCCTCCATCAGCTCGATCACCGGCTTGACCTTGCGGCGCAGCCCCGGCGCCATGAAGTAAGCAGTGTAGATGGCGGCAGCAACCGCCAGCGGCGCGGCCAGGAACATGGCGTAGAACGCTGCTTTCAGGGTGCCGAAGGTCAGCGGCGATAGGCTCAGCTTGGGCTCGAAGTCCGACGTGGCCGCCGTCGACTGCCAGATATACTTGGGCTCGTCATAGTTTTCGTACCACACCTTGTCCCACAACGCGCTCCACGACACTTCCGGGTGCGGGTTGGCGAGCGTCATCGGCAGCATCCGGCCCCCCTCTTCCATCATGATGCGGTTGGCGCGCGGCGACAGTGCCATCACGCCGGGCCCTTGAGCGACTTGCTGCACGAGCAACGTTCGGTGGGCGGTGCTATGGAAGACCCCCATCTGCCCTGCGGCATTGACCGCAAGGAAGCCCTTGCGCCGCTGCTCCGCAGTAATGTCGACAATGGGGGTGGTGCCCATCTGGAAGTCGCGGATGTGCCGAAGGCGCTGCTCGCCATCGGTATCGCGGGCCATGAACCATTGGGACAGGCCACCCTTGGAGGTACCCACGATCAGCGAAATCCCCCCTACCAACTGGGTAGTAGCGGTTACTTCGGCGCTGGCATCCTCAAGCAGCTTGTAGCGACCGTTCAGGCTCCTGTCCCGCAGGCTGAAAACGTCGGCCTGAGCCCGGCCATTGATCACGTACAACCATTGCTGGCGCGGGTCCACGAAGATGGCCTTGACCTGCTCCGTCATCTGCGGCAATTCGATGGCCGCCTGAGAGGTGTCGGTCTCGCCGGTCAGCAGGTTCTCTTCCCTGGTGATCGAGAGCACGTGCAACTGCGGGCCGGTGGAGCCTGCCACGATCAGTGCATCATCCGTGGCGCTGAGGTTAACGTGCTCCAGCGCCCGCCCCTCTTCGTCCAGGGTCAGCGGCGCCTCGCCATAGGGAAACTCCAGGGCGGTATTGATGGTCTTGTGACCGTCCGGGTAAGTCACCTTGTAGGTGTGGCGGAAAATCATCACCTGGCCGTTGGACAGGCCCAGCATCACCAGTGAGCTGCCGGGCTGCTCCTCACCAATGGAAACCACCTTGGCCCCGGCCGGTAGCGGCAAGTCGATGCGCTTGAGCTCGTGGCCGTCCCTGGTGCTGAAGAACAGCGCCTGGCCAGCCTCGGAGACCCGCAGGCCTACCTGGTTCTGCTCTTCGAGGGAAAGCATCAGCGGCTTGCCGGCGTCCTGCAGCCAGGCCGGGGTCATGGGTGCCTTGACGGTCAACTCGGCGCCTTTGAACAGCGGCAGTACGACATACAGCAGGTAAAAGAAAATCAGGGTGATGGCAGCCAGCACGGCAAGCCCGCCCACCAGTACATACCAGCGGGTCAGGCGGTCCTTGAGCGCACGCAGCTTGCGCTTGCGTACCAGTTCCGGCGTGTTGAAGTCGATGCGCGCGGGTGGTTTGCGGGGAATGTTTGCAGAGTTGGCCAGATCATTCATGGGCACACCCTAGCGACCTCGTATGACAGAAACGTGACAGTGAATAGACGCGACGAGGTCTGTCGCCTGGACATGCCCGGCAACAAACCTTGGTCAATCTGCAAGCGAGGGCTCTGGAACGGCCCTGCCAGCCATTGTACTTACTTTGAGCCTTCACTCAGCCCCAGATCGGCCAGGGCTTTGGCCGCTACCTTGGCCGGGAGCGGGATGTAACCATCTTTTACCACGATCTGCTGACCGGATTGTGACAACACCAGCTTCACGAACTCGGCCTCCAAGGGGGCCAATGGCTTGTTCGGCGCCTTGTTCACATACAGGTAGAGGAAACGCGACAGCGGGTACTTGCCGTTGAGGGTATTCTCTTCGGTTTCCTCCACGAACGTGGTGCTGCCCTGCTTTGCCAGCGCCACGGTCTTCACGCTGGCTGTCTTGTAGCCGATGCCTGAATAGCCGATACCGTTGAGCGAACTGCTGATGGACTGCACCACCGACGCTGAACCGGGTTGCTCATTGACGTTGGGCTTGTAGTCGCCCTTGCACAGCGCAGCCTCCTTGAAATACCCATAAGTGCCCGACACCGAATTGCGCCCGAACAACTGCACCGGTTTATTGGCCAGGTCCCCGGTCACGCCCAGGTCACCCCACGTCTTGACCTCGGCCTTGGCCCCGCACAGGCGGGTAGCCGAGAAAATCGCATCCACCTGCTCCATGGTCAGGTGCTGGATGGGGTTGTCTTTGTGCACGAACACTGCCAAGGCGTCCACCGCCACGGGCACCGCCGTCGGCCGGTAGCCGTACTTCTGCTCGAAGGCCTGCAGCTCGACATCCTTCATCTTGCGGCTCATGGGCCCCAGGTTCGCGGTACCCTCGGTCAACGCCGGCGGCGCAGTGGACGACCCGGCAGCCTGTACCTGGATATTGACGTTGGGGTATTCCTTTTTATACGCCTCGGCCCACAGGGTCATGAGGTTGGCCAGGGTATCGGAGCCGACGCTGGACAGGTTCCCGGACACGCCCGTGGTCTTCACATAGGCAGGGATGGTGGGGTCTACAGCGGCGGTGGCGTGAACACTGGCAGTACCCGCGACAGCCACGCTGATCGCGGCCATCAAACGCTTGAAATTCATGCCTGACTCCAGGAATAGGGGTTGTTCGGATGGGTCGGGCGCCAGTATCGATAGCCCATGTGAACATTCTATGTATGGATTGTGACAGAAGGATGAATGGCCATTACGGGATATTGCCGCCACTGCGGGATGGGCGTCGGGCCGCGTCGGACGTTGTGTAATGCGTGCACGTACAACGCGGCCTACCGGATGTTCAAGACGCGATCAACGCTTCTTCGCCAGCAGATACAGCCCCACCGCCAGGCCGATCATGCAAATACCTGCAACATAATACGCCGGCCCCATCGGGTCAGATTTAAGCAGCAGGGTCACGATCATCGGCGTCAGGCCACCGAAGATGGCGTATGCCAGGTTGTAGGAAAACGACAGCCCGGTGAAGCGCACCACCGCCGGGAACGCCTTGACCATCACGTACGGCACTGCGCCGATGGTGCCCACGAACAGACCGGTCAGCGCGTACAGCGGGAACAGCCAGTCGGGGTGGGCATGCAGGCTGTGGTAGAACACCCACGAGCTGGCCAGCAGGGCCAGGCTGCCCCCTACGAAGACTCGCCCCGCGCCGAGGCGGTCAGCCAGTGCGCCAGCGCATACACAGCCAATGCTGAGAAAGACGATGGCCAGGCTGTTGGCCTGCAAGGCCACCGAGGGGCTGAAGCCGTAGACGGTCTGCAGCACCGTGGGGGTCATCAGGATGACCACGACGATACCCGCCGACAGCAACCAGGTAAGCAGCATCGACACAGCGATGGCACCGCGGTGGTCACGCAGCACGGCGCGCAGCGGGATCTCATCCGCCAGCGCCTTGCGCTGCTGCAACTCGGCGAACACCGGGGTTTCATGCAACCAGCGGCGCAGGTATACCGACATCAGGCCGAACACCCCGCCCAGCAGGAAAGGAATGCGCCAGGCGTAGTCGGATACCTCGGTGGCGCTATAAATACTGTTCACCAAGGTCGCCACCAGGGAACCGAGCAGGATCCCCGCCGTCAAACCCGACGTCAGCGTGCCACAGGCATAGCCCACATGGCGTGCCGGCACGTGTTCGGACACGAATACCCAGGCACCGGGTACCTCGCCACCAATGGCGGCGCCCTGAATCACCCGCATCAGCAGCAACAGCAAGGGCGCCCACAGGCCGATCTGCGCGTAGGTGGGCAGCAGGCCCATGATCAGGGTCGGCACGGCCATCATGAAGATGCTCAGGGTGAACATTTTCTTGCGCCCCAGCAGGTCACCGAAGTGCGCCATGACGATGCCGCCAAGGGGGCGCGCCAGGTAACCCGCGGCAAAGATGCCGAAGGTCTGCATCAGGCGCAGCCACTCGGGCATGTCGGCTGGGAAGAACAATTTGCCGACCACGGTGGCGAAGAACACGAAAATGATGAAATCGTAGAACTCCAGCGCGCCACCCAGGGCGGAAAGCGACAAGGTCTTGTAGTCATTGCGGGTCAGAGGCCGCGCCGGTTGCGCGGGACTCGAGGGGACGGACGTCATGGTGTGGTTTCTCTTATAGGCAAAACGGCAACCCTCACCAGGGCTGCTTGCGGCTTGGCAGGTGGGGCACGATAGCAAATTGCTTGAAAAAGCACATGGATTGTGATTTTCGGTCGATTAATTGCGTGCCCGACCGTCGTCGCACCCGTTATCGCCCTATATACTGCGCGTCTGTAGGAATTTTCTGGTTGGATACAGGGTGTTTGTGCGAAAGCGTCGCTATAAGCGCTAGCCGATTTCGCAGAGTTACCCTTGGAGCGTCTCTAGCGGCGAAAGCAGCGTAGTATGAAGCTGAATCGTTTTATATGAGGCGTCATTACCCGTTCCGCCAACCCTATATGAGAGTGTTGGGTCAGAGGCACCCCGAGCATGATTGAACTCGAACAAGAAGATCCTATTCCCCAAGGCGACCTGGCCTTGCAGATCACCGCTTTGCCGCGGGAGACCAACGGCTTTGGCGATATCTTCGGCGGCTGGCTGGTCGCGCAGATGGACCTGGCCGGTACAGCCATGGCCAGCAAGGTGGCCGGCGGCCGCGTGGCTACCGTGGCCATAGACCGCATGGCGTTCCTGGTACCGGTTGCCGTGGGCGCGCAGTTGTCGTTCTACACCCAGACGCTGGAAATCGGCCGCAGCTCCATCCAGATGATGGTTGAAGTATGGAGCGATGATCCGCTGTCCAGCGAATGGCGCAAAGTGACCGAAGCGGTCTTCGTTTTCGTTGCCATCGACGGCAGCGGCCGCACCCGTTCCGTACCGCCCCGGCGCTGACAGCCGGCAAACTTGGCGGCGTTTTCAGGGTCAACTGCAATATATCTATTGGATTGGAAGCGAGAACTGCGCATGTCTACCCCCCAGGTCGAGTCGGTCAAACTGGATGAACTGAACTGCTGGCGCATTAGCCACAGCGGTGCCGAGCTGCTGGTAGCCCAGCAGGGTGCCCAGATCCTCAGCTACCAGCGCGCGGGCGAGAAACCGCTGATCTGGCTCAACGACCAGGCGGTGTTCAAGCATGGCAAGCCCGTACGCGCAGGTGTGCCGGTTTGCTGGCCATGGTTCGGCGTGTTCGCCCGCAACCCGCAGCCTGTGCAAGCCATGCTCACGTCGCCCGAGGGGGCCGGAAGCCACGGCCTGGTGCGGGCCATGGACTGGCAACTGCAGGCCATCGACAGTTCCACCGACGATAACCTGCGCATCGATTTCACCCTGCCTGAGGCCGAGGGAAAATTGCCTGGCTGGCCGCACAAAGTAGCGCTGAAACTGAGCATCATCCTCGGCGACCACCTGAGCGTGAGCCTTACCACCACCAACCTGGGTGACGACGACGTTGCCATCAGCCAGGCACTGCATAGCTATTTCGCCGTGAGCGATGTACGCGATGTGCATGTGGAGGGCGTGGCCGGGCTGGATTACATCGAGACCCTGGAAAACTGGGAAGTGCGCAAGCAGGCCAGCGAGCTGCGCTTTGCCGGGGAAACCGACCGCATCTACAAACAGGTCCCCGCGCAGCTGACCATCGTCGACCCGGCCTGGAAACGCCGCGTGCGCCTGACCAGCAGTGGCGCCAATGCCGCGGTGATCTGGAACCCCTGGACCGACCGCGCCGCGCAACTCAGCGACATGGCCGACGATGGCTGGCAGCGCATGCTGTGCATCGAGACGGCCAACGTGATGGATGACATCGTGGTGCTGCTGCCGGGCGCCGAGCACACCTTGGGGGTGACCATCGTCAGCGAGCCGCTCTGAGCCGACAGCTTCTGTGTGGGACCGGGCTTTGCCCGGCCCCACCACGTAAAGCCGCAGCAGCGTTACAAGTCAGATTCCACTACTACCCGCACCTTCGAGGCATCCATGGCGTAGGCAGCATCCGCCATGTCATTGCTGACCTTCTCGATCTTGAGCGTGCCAATCGCCCATAGCGGTGTATAGATATCGTCCAGCTTCAACCCTTTGGGGTAGCGAATCAGGATCATCTGGTTCGGCGGCGGTGGCGGCACGTGGATGCACGCACCCGGGTACGGCACCAGGAAGAAAGCGGTAGCGCGCCCTTTGGCGTCGGTTTCCAGCGGCACGGGGTAGCCACCGATACGGATGTCCTTGCCATTCATTTCAGGCACGGTCTTGGTGGAATACATGACCGCCGGCAGGCCCTTGCTCTGCTTCAACCCGCCCTTGTGGGTAAAGTTGCCATCACCCTCGGGCGTGTTGTGGGTGATTTCCGGCATGGCTTCCAGCGCCTTCTGGTCCGACTTGGGCATCAAGGACAGCCAGTCGGTTTCCGGGAGCTTTTCGGCGGCATGAACGAGGCCGCTGCAGACTAACAAGGTGGCAAGAAGAATACGGCGCATGAAGGGCCTCGACACAAATTGAGTCGGGCATTCTAGCCCTCTCTGCGCGCCAGCAGAGAGGGCCGTCGGGCGAATGTCAGTCTTTTTTGATCATGCCGTACAGCACCAGCAGCACGATGGCACCTACCAGTGCACCCAGGAAGCCAGCGGTTTGCCCAGCCTGGTAGATGCCCAGCGCCTGGCCACCGTAGGTCGCGGCCAGCGAGCCGCCGATGCCCAGCAGGATAGTCATGATCCAGCCCATGCTGTCGTCGCCAGGCTTGAGGAAACGTGCCAGCAAGCCAACGATCAGGCCGATGAAGATGGTACCGATAATACCCATGTGAAACCCTCTGATTGACTGCATAAGCCAAAGCCTAGTCGTGCTTTGGCATCCTGCCATCAGAGGGCCTCACGGCCAGGATGGTTCCCTGTCAGGCACCGATGAGGGCTTCGACAGCCTTGATCTGCTGCTGCAGGGTCGCCATGTCGGCGCTGCGCAGCGTGGCATGGCCCACCTTGCGGCCTGCCTTGAATGCCTTGCCATAGTGATGCAGGTGGCAATCGGCAACCGAGATCACCTTGTCCACCGGCGGCACTTCACCAATGAAGTTGAGCATGGCGCTTTCGCCCACCTTGGCGGTGGAACCCAGCGGCAGGCCGGCCACGGCGCGCAGGTGGTTCTCGAACTGGCTGCACTCGGCGCCTTCGATGGTCCAGTGCCCGGAGTTGTGCACGCGCGGGGCGATCTCGTTGGCCTTGAGGCCGCCGTCCACTTCGAAGAACTCGAACGCCAGCACACCCACGTAGTCCAGGTGCTCGAGCACGCGCGAGGCGTAGTCTTCGGCCAGGCCTTGCAGCGGGTGGTCGGTGCTGGCCACGGACAGGCGCAGGATGCCGGTTTCGTGGGTGTTGTGCACCAGCGGGTAGAAGCGCGTCTCGCCGTCGCGGGCACGCACGGCGATCAGGGATACTTCGCCGGTGAAGGGTACGAAGCCTTCCAGCAGGCACGGCACGCTGCCCAACTCTGCGAACGTACCTTCGACGTCCGCCTGGGTGCGCAGCACCTTCTGGCCCTTGCCGTCGTAACCCAGGGTGCGGGTCTTGAGCACGGCCGGCAGACCGATGCTGGCCACCGCCGCGTCCAGGTCGGCTTGCGACTGGATATCGGCGAACGTCGGGGTCGGCACGCCCAGATCCTTGAACATGCTCTTCTCGAACCAGCGGTCCCGGGCAATGCGCAAGGCATTGGCGCTCGGGTACACCGGCACGAACTGCGACAGGAACGCCACGGTCTCGGCCGGCACGCTTTCGAACTCGAAGGTCACCAGGTCGACTTCGTCGGCCAACTGGCGCAAGTGGTCCTGATCCCCATAGTCGGCACGCAAGTGCTCGCCCAGGGGCGCAGCACAGGCGTCGGGCGCAGGGTCCAGGAAAGCGAAATTCATACCCAGCGGGGTGCCCGCCAGCGCCAACATGCGGCCCAGCTGGCCGCCACCAATAACACCGATCTTCATGAAAGAGCCTCAGGCCTGACGCGGGTCTGGATTGTCCAGCACGCTGTCTGTCTGTTCAGTGCGGAATTGCTTGAGCACGGCATGGAACTGCGGGTGCTTGGCGCCCAGGATGCTGGCCGACAGCAGCGCTGCGTTGATGGCGCCGGCCTTGCCGATGGCCAGGGTAGCCACCGGCACGCCGGCAGGCATCTGCACGATCGACAGCAACGAATCGACACCCGAGAGCATGGAGGACTGCACCGGCACGCCCAGCACCGGCAGGTGGGTCTTGGCCGCGCACATGCCTGGCAGGTGGGCAGCGCCACCGGCGCCGGCGATGATCACTTCGATTCCGCGGCTTTCCGCTTCCTCGGCGTACTGGAACAGCAGGTCGGGAGTACGGTGAGCGGATACCACCTTCACTTCGTACGGAATACCGAGCTTTTCCAGCATATCGGCGGTGTGGCTAAGGGTGGACCAATCGGACTTGGAGCCCATGATCACGCCAACCAGTGCACTCATCGTCGAGCCTCTTCTCTTGGGCGCCCGCAGGCGCGTCAAAAAACAACAAGCCACGCAGGAAAACCGGCGTGGCTTGTTATACGAATTATGGCCGGTAAAACCGACCGAAGGCCGCGCAGTATACCGCAAAGATCGTGGATAAATAGACCTTCTATCAGGCCTGGAAACCGCGTTTTTACTGACTTTCAAGTCAATCTCGGAAAGCCTGTGGCGTGCCTGGTACAGCGCGGCGCGCGGACGCGGCCAGGTCCCCTGCTACGACTGTGCGGCGGCGCTGCCTTCGAGCTTGCGCCACAACAGGCGTACGTTGGCCTTTCGTACCAGGGCACAGCGATACAGGCGAATCTCCAGCGGCACATGCCACTGCGACCCGCCGCATACCACCAGTTCCCCCCGCTTGAGCTCGGCAATGGCCGACAGGTGCGGCACCCACGCGATGCCCAGGCCCTGCAGCGCCATGCTCTTGAGACTGTCAGCCATCGCGGTTTCATACACCGTGGTGTAGCGCAGGTTGCGCTGGCGCAGCAACAGGTTCACCGAGCGGCCCAGGAACGCACCGGCGCTGTAGGCCAGCAATGGGAAGCTGATGTCGTGCTCCAGGTCGAACAATGGCTTGCCATCAGCCCCCACGGCGCATACCGGGATCATTTCAGTCTGGCCCAGGTGCAGGGAGGGGAAGATCTCGGCGTCCATCTGCAACGCCGCGTCCGGGTCATAGAACGCCAGCATCAGGTCGCAGCCGCCCTCGCGTAACAAATGCACGGCATCGCCCACGTTGGTGGCCACCAGGCGTGTGGCTATGTTCAGGCCTTCATTGCGCAACTGCGCGATCCAGCTCGGAAAGAACCCCAGCGCCAATGAGTGGGCAGCGGCCACCTGCATGACCTCGCCTTGCCCACCTTCCAAGTGATGCAAATGACGCAACACTTCGCCCAATTGCTCCACCACCGTGCGGGCAGTCACCAGGAACAGTTGCCCGGCGGCGGTCAGCTCGATAGGCGTGCGCGAGCGGTTGACCAGTTGCAACCCCAACGCGGCCTCCAGGCTGCGGATCCTGCGGCTGAACGCCGGCTGGGTGACGAACCGGCGCTCGGCGGCCTGGGAGAAGCTGCGGGTGGCGGCCAGGGCGCTGAAATCCTCCAGCCATTTACTCTCAAGATTCATCAGCGACCTCCGGGGCGCCATACGTTGCGGACGACTCATGCGTCACATGACCCATTATGCCGTTTCTGCATAGGGCAGTGTGCAACAGCATTGGCCGACAATCGGTCACAAGCCTAGCATTGGCAGCGTTCCGGCACATGCCGGGTCCACATTGAGATTATCTCTATCATGTCCTCCGCTGCATCACCGCGCATCGAAAAAGACCTGCTTGGCGTTCTCGAAGTCCCCGCTGAAGCGTACTACGGCATCCAGACCCTGCGAGCGGTAACCAACTTCCGCCTCTCGGGCGTCCCGATCTCGCATTACCCCAAGCTGGTGGTGGGCCTGGCCATGGTCAAACAGGCCGCAGCCGACGCCAACCGCGAGCTGGGCCACCTCAGCGATGCCAAGCACGCCGCCATCAGCGAAGCCTGTGCACGGTTGATCCGCGGTGACTTCCACGAGCAGTTCGTGGTGGACATGATTCAAGGCGGCGCTGGCACTTCAACCAACATGAATGCCAACGAAGTCATCGCCAACATCGCGCTGGAGGCCATGGGCCACAGCAAGGGCGAATACCAGTACCTGCACCCCAACAACGACGTGAACATGGCGCAGTCGACCAACGACGCCTACCCCACCGCGATCCGCCTGGGTCTGCTGTTGGGCCACGACGCCCTGTTGGCCAGCCTCGACAGCCTGATCCAGGCGTTCGCAGCCAAAGGCCAGGAGTTCTCTCACGTTCTGAAGATGGGCCGCACCCAGCTGCAGGACGCGGTACCGATGACCCTGGGCCAGGAATTCCACGCTTTCGCCACCACGCTCACCGAAGACCTCAACCGTCTGCGCAGCCTGGCACCAGAGCTGCTGACCGAAGTGAACCTGGGCGGTACCGCCATTGGTACCGGCATCAACGCCGACCCGCGCTACCAGGCCCTGGCCGTGCAGCGCCTGGCCACCATCAGCGGCCAGCCGCTGGTGCCTGCCGCCGACCTGATCGAAGCCACCTCCGACATGGGCGCCTTCGTGCTGTTCTCCGGCATGCTCAAGCGTACCGCGGTCAAGCTGTCGAAGATCTGCAACGACCTGCGCCTGCTGTCCAGCGGCCCACGTACCGGCATCAACGAGATCAACCTGCCGGCTCGCCAGCCAGGCAGCTCGATCATGCCAGGCAAGGTCAACCCGGTGATCCCGGAGGCCGTGAACATGTGCGCCTTCGAAATCATGGGCAACGACCTGGCGCTGACCATCGCCGCCGAAGGTGGCCAATTGCAGCTGAACGTGATGGAACCGCTGATCGCCTACAAGATTTTCGACTCGATCCGCCTGCTGCAACGCGCCATGGACATGCTGCGCGAGCACTGCATCGTCGGTATCACCGCCAACGAACAACGCTGCCGCGAGCTGGTCGAGCACTCCATCGGCCTGGTTACCGCGCTGAACCCCTACATCGGCTACGAGAACGCCACCCGTATCGCCCGCGTGGCCCTGGAAACCGGCCGCGGCGTACTGGAACTGGTGCGTGAGGAAGGCCTGCTGGATGAAGCCAGCCTGGAAGACATCCTGCGCCCCGAGAACATGATTGCTCCCCGCCTGGTGCCCCTGAAGGCCTGACCTTCGGCACCACGCCGCTACACCGCTCACCAGGTCGAGGGACTAGACACCTCTCACCTTTTGAGGGCCCCGGGCTTAGCCCCGCGGGCCCTTTTTTTTGCTTGGAATTTATGTCGGCCGCTCCCGAGCTTCGACCGGCAAGCGGTCAACTTATATATAGCCGTCGCCTGTTTCACCCTTAAAACAAACTGGCAAATAGCCGGTACTCCCGCCGTTACTGCAAAAAGCCCTCTTTTCTCGCAGTTACACAATGTGCGCACAGTGAATGTGCATATCCGTGCCACATAAGAAACTGTGTTTCACCTATAAAACGGTGAATAATTAACCATATCTTTATAACACTTTGATAATAAAGGAGATTAGAAATTAATTAGCGGAAGTTTGTGGATGGCATTGTTCATGCACTAAACAGCGTATCACCTATAAAACAGACCAGAGACCTTCCCCAATGGCTGTGAAAGAGATGTACGCAATCGCCCCCCAGTGGCAACAACCCGCGCCCCGGGAAGAACTGGAGCCGACCGAGATCGAGTTTCGCCAGGTCGGCAAAAGCTTCCCGGCCAAGGGCCAGGCAGACGCGCCGTTCGCCATCCGCCACGTCAATTTCAAGATCCGCCGTGGCGAGGTGGTGTCCATCATCGGCCCGTCCGGTTGCGGCAAGAGCACCATCCTCAACATGGGGTCGGGCCTGTACCGCCCCAGCGAAGGCGAGGTGTTCGTCGGCGGTGATGCGGTGACCGGCCCGGTGCGCAAGGTAGCGTTCATGTTGCAGAAGGACCTGCTGATGCCCTGGCGCAGCATCCGCCGCAATGTGGAGCTGGGCCTGGAAATTCAGGGCATGCCCGCCGCTCAGCGCAAGGTCATCGCCGAAGATCTGCTTAACCGCTGCCACCTGCAAGGTTTTGCCGACCACTACCCCTTCCAGTTGTCTGGCGGCATGCGCCAGCGCGCGGCCTTGGCCCGCACCCTGGCCATCGACCCGCAGGTGCTGTTCCTCGACGAGCCATTCTCGGCCCTCGACGCGCAAACCAAGATGATCCTGCAGCAGGACCTGGCGCAGATGCTTTACCAGGAAAAGAAAACCGCGCTGTTCATCACTCACGACCTGGTGGAAGCCATCGCCATGTCCGACCGCCTGCTGGTGATGAGCGCTCGCCCCGGCACCATCGTCGAGGAAATCGTGGTGGACCTGCCCTTTCGCGAGAACCCGCTGGAGCGCCGCAAGCTGCCTGAGATCGGCCCACTGGCCGGGCGGCTGATGGAACTGCTGAAAGTCGGCGAAGACACCGAACTGCATTGATCACCGCCATACGGCCATCAACCGATTCAGGAGCACGCATGTTCAAGTCCCTGTTCAACACCTCGATCCTCGCCTTGGGCCTCGGCCTGGCGGCGCTGGCACAAGCGCAGACCGACGTCACCTACCTGCTGCCGGCGCCCCCCAATTCGCCTGCTTTCGCACCCTGGGTCATTGCCAAGGAAAAAGGCTATTACAGCAGCAAGGACCTGAACGTTCAGTTCATCGCCGCCAAGGGCGGGGTCGACGTGGCCAAACAGATCGGCGCTGGCAACGCCCTGGTGGGTGGTGCCATCGGCGATACCCCGATCGTGGTGCGGGCCAACGGTATCCCCGTGCGAGCCGTGGCAGTGCTGGGCGCTGGCGGGGTGACCATGATCGCCACCAACGCCGACGCCAATATCCACTCTATCCAGGACCTGAAGGGCAAGACCCTGACCGTGATGTCCTACTCCGACACCACGTACTACGCCCTGTTGGCATCGCTGCGAAAAGCGGGCCTGGGCAAGGACGATGTCAACGTGCAGGCGGCCGGCCCCGCAGGTGTCTGGCAGTTGTTCTCGGCGAAAAAAGCCGAAGCCATGGCCGGCGTGCCGGACTGGGTGGTAGACGCCGAAGATGCTGGCGTGAACGTGAAAATGATTCCCCAGGACCAGGTGTTCGAGAGCATGGCCCAGGCCATCCTGGCCTCCGACGATGCCATCAAGAACCACCCGGACGTAGTGCGCGGGGTCGTGCAGGCCACGCTGCAAGGCATGCGCGACATCATCCAGGACCCGCACGCCGCCGCAGCCACCTTCGCCAAGGCAGTGCCCGCCTATGCCGGCAAGGAAGCGGAGCTGGAACGCACCTTCAAGCTTTACGTCGACAACGTCTACGCCCACCAGGCCGTGCTGGGCCAGATCGACGCCGGGCGCCTGGACAAGGTCCGCCAGTTCTACGTCAGCGAGGGCATCGTCAGCCAGGAGCCCAAGCTCGACGACCTCTACACCAACCAGTTCATCGACACCACGACGGCCGCCAAGTAAGCCGCGCGATAGCCAAAGGTATTGAACCGATGAGAAGCCTGAACCCCTCCATGCTCGGCAGCGTTGCCCTGCTGATCCTGTTCCTGCTGGCCTGGCAATTCGGCCCTGGCCTGTTGGGGATGCCCGAGTTCGTCATGCCCAAACTGAGCCGGGTGGCTCAGGAAACCGTGTCCATGTGGGGCACCAGCGGGTTGCTGAAACATACCTTGATAACCGCCTTTGAAATCATTGTGGGCTTCGGCCTTGGCGCCCTTCTGGGCGTCATGATCGGTGTGTCGCTGGGCCTGTCACCCTCGGCCGAAGCGATGTTGTCGCCGTACATCCTGGCCCTGCAGATCGCCCCCAAGGTCGCCTTCGCGCCGCTGTTCGTGATGTGGCTGGGCTACACCATCTACCCCAAGATCCTGATCGCCATTCTGATCGTGTTCTTCCCGGTGATGATCAACGTGCTGTCGGCGATCCGCACCGTGGACCCGGACATGATCAACCTGGTGCGCACCATGAATGCCAGCCGCTGGCAGATCTTCCGCCTGGTGGAGTTCCCTTCGGCCATGGCTGCCTTGTTCTCCGGCCTGCGCATCGCCTCGACCCTGGCCGTGATCGGCGTCACCGTGGGCGAGCTGGTGGGCGGCAACCAGGGGCTTGGCTTCCTGCTGGTAGACGCCGAAGGCCAGGGCAACACCAGTGGCGTGTTCGTGGCCATCGTCATGCTCACCCTGATCGGTGTGCTCGCCTACGGCGCCGTGGTCTGGGCCGAGAAACGCGTTCTGCACTACCTGCCAAAAGCCATGCTGAGTACAAAATGATGAAGCCCTCCATTCGACTGCTCGAAGGCCGCCGCGTACTGGTCACCGGTGGCGCCCGCGGCCTGGGCTTCGCCTTCGCCGAATCCATCGCCAGGGCCGGCGCCCGGGTGGTGATCGCCGACATCCTCGCCGACCGCGTGCAACAGGCCGCCGCCGAACTGGTGGCCATGGACATGGATGTGACGGGCCTGGTGGTCGACCTCGCCGACCCCGCGTCCATCGACGCCTGCGTCACCGCTGCCTGCCAATGCCTGGGTGGCCTCGATGGCCTGGTCAACAACGCTTCAGTGACCAACTCTGGCGGCAAGACCTGCGAAGAACTGGACATCGACACCTGGGATACGGTGATGAAAGTCAACGTGCGCGGGACGTGGCTGATGACCAGGGCATGCCTGCCCGCCCTTCGCCAGAGCGGTACCGGCGCGGTCATCAACCTGGCTTCCGACACCCCGCTGTGGGGCGCCACCAACCTGCTCGCCTACGTCGCCAGCAAGGGCGCCGTCATCGCCATGACTCGCAGCCTCGCCCGCGAACTGGGCAAGGACAACATCACCGTCAATGCCATCGCCCCAGGCCTGGTGCTGGTGGAAGCCACAGCCTATGTGCCCGAAGCCCGCCACCGCCTTTACACCGAGCAGCGCGCCATCCAGCGCGCGCAGTTGCCCGAGGATGTCAGCGGCGCAGTGATCTTCGCCCTTTCCGACCTTGCCCGCTTCATTACTGGACAAACCCTGCCGGTCAACGGCGGGTTCGTCATGCCCTGAAAAGGAGATAGCCGTGACTGATCTAGCCGCACAACAACAAGCCCCGAAAAGCTGGGAACGCCCCGAGGGGACCAGCCTTGAAGCCTGGATGCAGACCCGCATCGCACGCTACGAAACCCGTAAATACGACTGGAACGCGCTGAAATTCCAGGCCGACTACGACCCCAAGTATCGCCGTGCGCAAATGCGTTATATCGGCACCGGTGGCACCGGTGTCAGCACCGACATGAACACCATTCCCTCAGAGAACTTCACGTTCTCCACCATGGTGATCCCGGCCGGCCACGAAGGCCCCTCGCACCTGCACACCGACGTGGAAGAAGTGTTCTTCGTGCTGCGCGGCAAGCTCAAGGTGGTGATCGAGAAAGACGGCGAGCGCTACGAAACCATTCTCACCGACCGCGACGTGATCTCGGTGCCGCCAGGCGTTTATCGCGAGGAGATCAACATCGGCGACGAAGATGCGTTGATGTGCGTGATGCTCGGCGCCAAGAAGCCGGTCACCCCGACCTATCCGCCAGAGCACCCTCTGGCTTCGATCAAGCGCGGGTAAACCGACATGCATGCCACTGAAAGCCTCGACCCCTGTACCGAACTGCAAACCCTGTTGGCCAACCGCTTCGCCCAGCGCCTGCTGGACGTGGCTAGTGATCAGCAAGCCATTCGCGAAGCCGGTAGCGGCGCCGCCATCGTGCTGTTGCATGGTATCGGTTCGGGCGCCGGCTCGTGGCTGGAAGTGGCGCTGCAACTTGGCCAGCACGCTCGGGTCGTTGCCTGGGATGCCCCGGGGTACGGCGATTCGACGCCGCTGAGGCCAGCGGCACCCCGTGCCGAGGACTACGCCGAACGCCTGCTCCACACCCTGGATGCATTGAACATCGAGCGTTGCGTGCTGGTCGGCCATTCGCTGGGGGCGATCACCGCCGCCGCGTTCAGCCGCCTGCACCCGCAACGCGTCAGCCGCCTGGTGTTGGTGAGCCCCGCCCGCGGCTACGGCGACCCTGCCCGCGAACTCCAGCGCCAGCAGGTCCGCGGCAAGCGCCTGACAACGCTGGAACAACTGGGCATTGCCCAGATGGCCGCTCAACGCAGCAGCGCCATGCTCTCGCCGCGGCCCACCGCCAAGGCGTTGGCCTGGGTGCGCTGGAACATGGCGCGGCTGAACCAACAAGGCTACCGCCAGGCCATCGAACTGCTGTGCGGCGATGACCTGCTGCGCCATGCCCCGCTGCCCGTGCCATGCGAAGTGCACTGCGGCGAAGCCGATGCCATCACCGCGCCCGAGACCTGCCTGACCTTGGCCAAGGCACTGGGCGCCAGCTTCAACCTGATCGCCGATGCAGGGCATGCCAGCCCAATCGAACAACCGCATGTCGTGGCCGGCCGCCTGGCCCATGCCCTCAAGGAATCCCTGACAGGTAGTGCACAATGACCGACACCGATCTGACTAAAGATGCACAGGACAAATACATCGTTCCGGGCCTGGAGCGCGGCTTGTTGCTGCTGTGCGAATTCAGCCGCCAGAACCGCACGCTGACTGCCCCGGAACTGGCCCGCCGCCTGGAACTGCCTCGCTCGACCATCTTTCGCCTGCTGACCACCCTGGAAACCATGGGCTTCGTGACCCGCAGCGGCAACGAATACCGCCTGGGCATGTCGGTACTGCGCCTGGGCTTCGAGTACCTGGCTTCGCTGGAGCTGACCGAACTGGGCCAACCGCTGTTGGCGCGCTTGTGCGACAAACTCAACTACCCCAGCAATCTGGTGGTGCGCGACGGCCGCTCGATTGTCTACGTGGCCAAGGTGTCGCCGCCATCGGTGTTCTCCAGCGCCGTCAATGTCGGCACGCGCCTACCCGCCCATGCCACGGTGCTGGGGCGCATTCTGCTGGAAGACTTGTCTTTGGCCGAGCTGCGCGAGTTGTACCCTGAGGAGCACCTTGAACAGCATTCCCTGTGCACACCCAAGACCGTGCTGGAACTGTTCGACCTGGTGCAGGGCGACCGCCAGCGCGGCTATGTCAGCGGCGAGGGGTTCTTTGAATCGGCGATCTCCACCGTTGCCGCGCCGGTCCGCGACCACAGCGGCCGGATCGTGGCGGCGCTGGGTGTAACCATTCCGACCACCCAAATAGGTCACGTCAACTTCGAGGAAACCCTGGCCCAGGTCCGTCGCAATGCCGACGAACTCTCGCGCTTGCTCAATTACACGCCCAGCCACGGCGGTCGTGTCACCGCGCTGATGAGGGACTGACATGAGCCTCTATCAAATCCAGGGTCGCACGGCGGTCGTCACCGGTGGCTCGTCCGGCATTGGCCTGGCCTGCGTGGAACAACTGCTGGAAGCCGGCGCCAACGTTGCCTTCTGCGGCCGCGACGAAGACCGCCTGCGCAGCGCCGAGGCCGACTTGCGGATGCGCTTTCCTGAAGCGGGTTTGCTGGCCCAGGTCTGCGATGTGCTCGACGCAGCCTCGGTCCAGGCGTTTGCCGCCGCCACCGACACTGCGTTGGGCCCGGCCCAGATGTTGATCAACAACGCCGGCCAAGGACGTGTCTCAACTTTCGCAGACACCACCGATGCGGCATGGACCGAAGAGTTGAACCTGAAATTCTTCTCCGTGATCAACCCGGTACGTGCCTTCATGGCCCAACTGCAACGCCAGGCCGGCGCCTCCATCGTCTGCGTCAACTCACTGCTGGCCAGCCAGCCCGAGCCACACATGGTCGCCACCTCCGCCGCCCGCGCGGGGCTGAAAAACCTGGTGCGTTCCATGGCCACCGAATTTGCTGAACAGGGCATTCGGGTCAACGGCATTCTCATCGGCCTGGTGGAGTCCGGCCAATGGCGGCGCCGCTTCGAGGCCCGCGAAGAACGCCACCTGGACTGGTCCCAATGGACCGCGCAATTGGCGCAGCGCAAACATATTCCCTTGGGCCGCCTGGGCCTGCCCGTAGAGGCAGCCCGCGCGATCCTCTTCCTGGCTTCGCCCTTGTCGGCTTACACCACAGGCAGCCATATCGATGTTTCTGGAGGCCTGTCCCGTCATGCGTAACGACAACCAAGTCACCGTAGGTGCCGCTATCACCGCCTTCCTCGAGCAGTGCGACGTCAAGGCAGCGTTCGGCGTGATCTCCATCCACAACATGCCTATCCTCGATGCCTTCGCGGTACGCGGCAATATCCGTTTCGTCATGGCCCGCGGTGAAGCCGGCGCCACCAACATGGCCGATGCCTACGCACGCACCACGGGCGGGCTGGGTGTATGCCTGACCTCCACGGGAACCGCTGCCGGCAATGCTGCCGGTGCCATGGTAGAAGCACAGACCGCAGGCACACCGCTGCTGCATATCACCGGGCAGATCGAGACCCAATACCTGGACCAGGAGTTTGCCTACATCCATGAGGCGCGCGACCAACTGACCATGCTCAAGGCAGTGTCGAAAGCCGCCTTTCGGGTACGCAGCGTCGAGACTGCACTGAGCACCATGAAGCTTGCCGTGCAAACCGCACTCACCGCGCCTACAGGGCCGGTCAGTGTCGAGATCCCGATCGACATTCAATCAACCTTCATCACCATGCCAACCGACTTGGCGCCACTGCCTGTGCCGGTGGCCGTGCCGGCACCAGAAGCCCTGGATGCCCTGGCCGAGCGCATGGCTGGCGCCAAACGCCCGATGCTGTGGCTGGGTGGCGGTGCGCGTCATGCGGGCAAACAAGTGAAGCGTTTGCTGGAAATGGGCGTTGGTGTCATTACCTCTACCCAAGGGCGCGGCGTCGTCAACGAAGACGATGAACGCTGCCTGGGCGCTTTCTCACAAAACCGCGCCGTGGAACAGTTCATGCAATCCTGCGACGTACTGCTGGTAGCCGGTTCACGTCTGCGCTCCAACGAAACCTTCAAGTACGCACTGAAACTGCCGCAGACCACCCTGCGCATTGACGCCAACCCAGCGATTGAAGGCCGCAGCTACAGTAGCGACCAATTCGTGTGCGGCGATACCGCCCTGGCTTTGGACGGTTTGGCAGACCGGCTGGAAGGTCGACTGAATATAGACCCAATGTTCCACGTGGAACTATTGCAGGTGCGCGCCAAGTCGCGCGCGCAGCTGAATACGGACTTGGGTCCCTACAGCGCCCTCGTGGAACAACTGCAAGCCGTCACCGGTCGCCACTTTTCCTGGGTACGCGACGTGACTCTGTCCAACAGCATCTGGGGCAATCGCCTTATCAACCTGTTCCATCCACGCGCAGGCGTGCACGCTTTGGGCGGTGGTATTGGCCAAGCGCTGGCCATGGGTATTGGCGCTGCAGTTGCTGCCGCTGAAACTGCGCCGGAGCGCAAAGTATTCGCCCTGGCTGGCGATGGTGGCTTCATTCTGAACCTGGGTGAGCTCGCAACCCTGGTGCAGGAAAAGGCCAACGTGGTGATCCTGCTGATGAACGACCAGCGCTACGGTGTGATTCGCAATATCCAGGATGCCATCTACGGCGCCCGGCACGCCTACGTGGAACTGCATACGCCGGACTACACCCAACTGGCCGCGTCCATGGGGCTGCGCCACGCGCTGGTCAGCGACCTGAAAAACTTCAGCGGCGTGATCGAAGGCGCCTTGGCTGAACCGGGCCCGTTTCTCCTGGAAGTGGACATGCTGGCGGTCGGTGGGTTTGCCACCCAGTTCGCCGGCCCGCCCAACAGCGAAACCAAGGCTCAAAAGGCCACCGCCTGAGGATTGCGCCATGCTGCATATCACCATGATCGGCTGTGGCGCCATTGGCGTCGGCGTGCTGGAACTGCTGGAGAAAGACCCGACCCTGTGCGTTGACCATGTCATCGCTTCGGCCGGGTCCGAAGACCTGGTGCGCCAGCGCCTTGCCAGCTTCGCCAGGCCACCGCAGGTACTCACCACCCTGCCCGCCGACGCGCGCCCCGACCTGTTGGTCGAATGCGCCGGCCACCGCGCCATCGAAGAGCATGTGTTGCCTGCGCTGGAACGTGGCATCGCCTGCCTGATTGTCTCGGTGGGCGCACTTTCAGAGGTCGGCCTGGTGGAACGCCTGGAGGCAGCGGCCGAGCGCGGCCAGACCCGTATCGAACTGTTGCCTGGTGCCATCGGCGGTATCGATGCGTTGTCTGCCGCCAAGGTCGGCGGCCTGGACGCCGTGAACTACGTTGGCCGAAAACCGGCACGGGCCTGGAAGAACACCCCAGGCGAGCACGCTTGCGATCTGGATGCCATCACCGAAGCAACGGTGATCTTCCAGGGCAGTGCGCGCTTGGCCGCGCAGCTCTACCCCAAAAACGCCAACGTGGCTGCCACCCTGTCGCTGGCTGGCATCGGCCTGGACCGCACCCACGTGACGTTGATCGCCGACCCGCACAGTGACGAAAACGTACACCAGTTCGAAGCCCGTGGCGCCTTTGGTGGCTTCGAGCTGAGCCTGCGCGGCAAGCCGTTGCAAGCGAACCCGAAAACGTCCGCCCTTACCGTCTACAGCGTGGTGCGTGCCTTGGGCAACCACGCCCATGCGATTTCCATCTAGGGGATGAACATGACCTTGGAACAGACTCTACCCATTTGCATCGCCGGCCATTGGCGCCTGGGCCACGGCGAGCGCTATGCCAGCCGCTACCCCGCCACTGGCGAACCCGTGGCCTGGCTCAACGCCGCCAACCTGAACGACGTAGAAGAAGCCGTGCAAGGCGCCCATCAGGCGTTCCTGCATAGCGGCTGGGCCCAGCGCAAACCCCATGAGCGCGCCAGCGTGCTGTACCGCATCGCTGCGTTGATTCGAGAGCGCAGTGAAGAACTGGCCCAATTGCAACGCCAGGACAACGGCAAACCCATCGGTGAGACGCGTGCCTTGGTGGCCAGCGCTGCAGGTACGTTTCAGTTCTTCGCCGCCGCCTGTGAAACACTGGAAGAAACCATCACGCCGTCGCGCGGCGACTTCGTGACCATGAGCGTCTATGAACCCATGGGGGTGGTGGCGGCCATCACCCCCTGGAACTCGCCCATTGCCAGCGAAGCGCAGAAGCTAGCCCCAGCGCTGGCCGCCGGTAATGCGGTGGTGATCAAGCCGGCGGAAATCACCCCGCTGCTGGCCCTGCAATTGGCGCGCATCTGCGAAGACGCCGGCCTGCCCAAAGGCTTGGTCAGCGTACTGCCCGGCAAGGGCTCGGTGCTGGGCGACGCCCTGACCCAGCACCCGCTGATCAAGCGTGTGTCGTTCACTGGCGGCACTCGAACCGGCAAGCATATCGCGCACATCGCCGCCGAGAAGATGATGCCGGTGTCGCTGGAGCTGGGCGGCAAGTCGCCAACCATCGTCCTTGACGATGCTGATCTCGACCACGCCGTCGCCGGTGTGCTGTACGGTATTTTCAGCTCCTCGGGCGAAGCGTGCATCGCAGGTTCGCGGCTATTCGTAGCACGCTCGCTGTATGAACCCTTCATGGAGCGCCTGGTGGCCGGCGCGGCAACATTGCGCCTGGGCGACCCGGCCGACGAAACCACGCAAATGGGGCCATTGATCAGCGCCAGCCATCGCGAATCGGTAGAACGCTATGTGGCCCTGGGGCTGGCCGAAGGGGGCACCCTGCGCCTGGGTGGGCAGCGCCCTGTGGGCGGTATCTACGACAACGGCTATTTCTTCCCGCCCACCATCATCGAAGGGCTGACCAACAGCCAGCAAACCTGTCAGGAGGAAATCTTCGGCCCGGTGCTGGTAGCCATGCCGTTCGATGACGAAGCCGAACTGATCGAACAGGCGAACGACAGCCTGTATGCATTGGCAGCCGGCATCTGGACCGGTGACTACAAACGCGCCTGGGCGCTGGGCCGCAAGATCCAGGCCGGTACGGTGTGGATCAACACCTACAAGCAGTTCTCTATCTCCACGCCTTTCGGCGGCTGGCGCGACAGCGGCCTGGGCCGGGAAAAAGGCCGCCTGGGCATTGTGCAGTACATGGAACAGAAGAGCCTCTACTGGGGCATGAACGAACAGCCTCTGGCCTGGGCCAGCGGGCACCAAGGGGTAGCGTCATGAGCGTTTCAGGTATTGATGAAGTCACCTACGGCGTCGAAGACCTCGACACCTGCGCGCGCTTCTTTGCCGACTGGGGCCTGAACAAGGTCAGCGAACAGGCTGACGAAGTCGTCTTCGAAACCCTCAACGGCTGCCGCGTGGTGCTGGCTGCCATCGACAAGCCTGGCCTGCCGCCGGCCATTGAAAGCGGCTCGACCGTGCGCGAAGTGGTCTGGGGCGTGTCCAGCGAAGCCGACCTGGCGCTATACAGCGAACGCATCGCCAACGACCCGGGCTTCGTTGAAGGCAACGGCCGCATCGGCTGCACAGACCCCAACGGCCTCGCCATTCGCCTGCAAGTGACCCGCAAACGCGAACTGGATATCGAGTGCAGCGGGCACAACACCTGGCAAACCAAGGGCCGCATCAATAAACCCGCACCGATCTATGAGCGCGCGACGCCCATAGAAGTAGGCCATGTGGTGTTCTTCGTCACCGACGTGAATGCCTGCGAAGCCTTCTACCACGACCGTTTCGGCTTCCAGGCCTCGGACCGCTACCCCAACCGCGGCGCCTTCCTGCGCACCGCCGAGGAAGGTGGCCACCATGACCTGTTCATGCTGCAACTGCCTGCCCCGCGCGCCGGCCTGAACCATGTGGCCTTCACCGTTCGCGACGTACACGAAGTGTTTGGCGGTGGTATGCATATCTCGCGCAGCGGCTGGGCCACTGAAATCGGCCCGGGCCGCCACCCGGTGTCGTCGGCGTTCTTCTGGTACTTCAAGAACCCCGCTGGCGCGCTGATCGAGTACTACGCCGACGAAGACCAACTGACCGGCGAATGGCAACCACGGGAATTCGAGCCCGGCCCTACCGTGTTCGCCGAATGGGCCATTGCAGGCGGCATCGACGGTCACACCCGCCGTCAGCAACACGTTGAAGCGCCCCAGGGAAAATTCCTCACCGACAAGCCAAAAGAAGGCGGCCAGCGATGAGCGAGCACCTGCTGCTGACCGTGCTGCTCAAGCACGACCAGTCCAAGAACCTGGAAGACATCCAAGGCCACATGAAAAAGGTGGGCTGGTGGGAAAGCTTCCCGCCGCAAGGCGTGGAAGTGGTGTCGTGGACCGTGGCCATGGGCCTGGGCCAGATCGTCACCCTGCGCCTGCCTCCAAGTTTGCTGGGCAAGGTCAACGTTGAACTGGAGCGCGCCGCCTGGGGCGTATTCCGTACCGAATGCTACGCCACTTATGACTTTGTACCCGTGCGCGAAATGATCCGCGAACGGGTGCGCAATGGAGGCCAATGACATGAGCAATACCGAACCCTACGTGCAGCCCCATCAGGCACGCAAACGCCCCAACACGCCATTCGAAGAACTGTTGGGTGACTCCATCGAACGTGCCTACGGCAGTGGTATCGCCGACCTGCCTGCGCTGTTGGCACACCTGAACCATGCCGGCCCGCCCTGCCCCCTGACCTCTGGCGAGTGGACCGAACAATCCTACAAGACCCTGATGGCCCGGCTAGGCGCGTAAGACGCCGAGGTAAAAGAACATGAATATGCACGTGACCGCTGACCCTGTTGAGAACCTCTTGGCCAACGGCCTGAAAGACCTGTGGTTCCCGATAATTCCTTCCGAGTTGCTGGCTGAAAAACCGCTTTCTGTTCGGCGCCTCGGCTACAAGATCGCTTTATGGCGCGATAACGATGGCCGGGTGCATGCGTTGGAAGACCACTGCCCGCACCGCGGTGCGCCGCTATCCCAGGGCCCGGTACTGGGCGACCGCCTGCAATGTCCTTACCACGGCGTCGAAGTACGCTGCGACGGCACGGTCACCAAGGTGCCCGGCAGCCCGGGTTGCAAATTGGAAGGTGCACGCCCCACGCGCATGTTTCATACCCGTGAGGCGGCGGGCGCCATCTTCCTGTTCAATGCCACCGACCCCCATCTGGAAACGCCGCCGGAACTGGTACTGCCCGAGCAACTGACCTCCCCCGAGTGGAGCAGCTTCCTGTGCTACACCGAATGGAAAGGCGATTACCGCTACGTGCTCGATAATGTCATGGACCCGATGCACGGCACCTACCTGCACAAGATGTCTCACTCCATGAGCGAGGGCGAAGCCACCGCCAAGTTCGTCACCCGCGACACAGACCAGGGGTTCTTCTTCGAGAAAGAAGGCCAGCGCGGCGTCAACTTCGACTGGACCGAATTCCTCGATAACGGCTGCCACTGGCTGCGGCTGGAGATCCCCTACCCGAAAACGGGCGGCCCCGGTGGCAATTTCACCATCATCGGCAGCTATACCCCCAGCAGTCGTTCCCTGGCGGCGGTGTTCCACTGGCGCGCCCGCCCGCTCACCGGCTGGCAGCGCGATACCTGGCGTTTCCTTTACAAAAACCGCCTGGAAGCCCGCCACTGGGCCGTGCTGGAGCAAGACCGGGTATTGCTGGAATTCATGGAACCGGACGCCAACCAGCGCGAAAACCTTTACCAGCACGATCTCGGCGTAGTGCGCCTGCGTCGTTACCTGAAGAGCCAGGCCAAAGCCCAGCTTGAACTGATCGAAGCGAAGCAACTGCCATGAGCGCCGCTGTTCAGCGCATTCAGGCGTCGAGCTTGCCCGAACTGGCCACGGCCAGTTGGTGCAATGCCCTGCTGATCGGCAATGAGGTGGTGATGTCCGGCATGACCGGGCATCCCGCCACACGTACTGCCGCACTGGCCGGCGCACCGCTGGGCATCTATGAACAAACCCTGCTGGTGCTGAACAAGGCTCGCGCTCTGGTCGAAGCGGCTGGCGGCCATATCGGCAATATCTACCGGCTCACGGTGTACCTGACGGCCATCGCCGACAAGGACGAAGTGGGCCGCGCACGCCATGATTTCTTTCACGGCTTTGCCCATTTCCCTACCTCCACCCTGGTTGAAGTGAGTGCTTTGGTATTCCCTGAGCTGGTGGTGGAAATCGAAGCCAGTGCCCGGCTCGACATTGATCTACGTGCGGCGCAGGAGAGCTGACCCATGTCCAATTCCAACACCCTCACCGCGCGGGTTCGCACCCTGCGCCATGAAGCAGAAGGCATCATCAGCGTTGAGCTGACCCCTTTCGGCGATACCGTGTTCCCCCCTTTCGAGGCCGGCTCGCACATTGACCTGCACCTTCCCAACGGCCTGGTGCGCAGCTATTCCCTACTCAACTCGCCAACCGACCAGGGCCGTTATGTAGTGGGTATCCTGCGTGATCGCAACGGCCGCGGTGGTTCCGAGTATGTGCACACTCAAGTACGGGTGGGCATGCAGCTGACGATTTCGCGGCCTCGCAACAACTTTTTCCTCGATCTGACCGCCAGGCATAGCGTGCTGGTAGCGGGTGGCATCGGGATCACGCCGGTCTACTGCATGTTTCGCCAACTGCTGGCCTTGGGAAAATCGGCGCAACTGATCTACTGCGCCCGGTCGCGACAGGAGGCAGCGCTGGTGGAGGAGCTCACCGGCCTGGAGGCCAATGTGGTTTACCACTTCAACGACGAAAAAGGTGCACCGCCCGACTTGTCCCATTACCTGGCCGACCAGCCCAGCGACACCCATTTCTACTGCTGTGGCCCGACACCGATGCTGGATGCCTTCGAGAGCACTTGCGAGCGTCTGGGTTATCCACACGCCCATATCGAGCGCTTCGCCGCCGAACAAGTGCCGCCGAGTGATGAGGCGCAAGCGAGTTACAGCGTGGAACTGGCCAGGTCCGGGAAAACACTGAAGGTAGAACCCGGTTTGAACTTGCTCGATGTATTACTGGAAGCCGGGTGTGATATTGATTACAGCTGCAGAGAAGGCGTGTGCGGCTCGTGTGAAACCAAAGTACTGGAAGGCGACGTCGACCACCGTGATGGTGTATTGACCAAGGCGGAACGAGCGGCCAACAAGTCCATGATGGTGTGTGTATCAGGGTGCAAGAGTCAGCGACTTGTACTGAATATATGATCCAATAACGCAGTGTTCAGCCGGCCTCCAGGGCCGGCTTTTTTATGCCCTGTTTGTGGCCCTTGTGCACTAAAGAAGCACGCAATGGTTACCGCGGCCGGCAGGCGTTCCAAGGACGGTACATAGGGCACCGTTTCACATGTAAAGCATTGAAAGAAAAGAGTTTAAATTAAATGATCATTGATATTTGGTGCTGGCATAGTTCCTGCTAGATCATTACAGAGTTCACACGCAAGACGGTGATCCACCGATAAAACAGTGAACCCCTTGTTATTGACGAGTGTGGCGCGACCTTGGTGCGTTATCCGCGCCGCAGCGTCCTGTTGCCTGTTGCTTTGTAACCGAACTGATTGGGCAGGGTTGGGGAACGTGATGAAAAAGACTGTGATTTGCTTGGGCCTGATATTCAACAGCTTCGCCGCACTGGCGGCCGAACCGGGGCCTGCGGCACCCGATGTGCCCAGTGAGGTGAAAAAACCATTTCCACATATTTCCTGGCGAAGCGACGATGGCGATAGCAGCCTCGATATAGGTGGAGCATTACGCACCAATTATCGTGATGAACATTGGAAGACCACAGAAAACAATGGTCGTTTTCTCTTTGATACTTTCCGCCTTGATGTAAAGGCCACTTATAAAAAGGCCTATGGCGACATCGGTTATTGGTTTCAGGATGATGGCAAACACTCAGTGGACCACGGATACGTCGGGTACCGCTTTGACAGTGCTTCTAACTTGCAACTGGGCGCACCCTTCAAGCCTTTTGGCCTGGAACCTTATCCACAGTTCGGTTGGAGTTACCATATTCCCTTTTTCATGGGCTATGGCGTGAGTGCCGGTACCGGTCTCAAATACAGTTACAAGGACAAGGACTGGGACTTGCAACTCGGTTATTTCCCACGCATGTTGCCTTCCGACCTGCGCTACTCGCCTGAAATCGGCCGTTACGCCGACCTCGATAACAATGCCGTGGCCATCACTCAGTCGCGCCAGGACAATGAAAAGCGCAACCAGATCAATGCCCGTGTTGCGCGTACCTTCCGTGGCAGCGACTGGAGCACTGAAATCGGCGCATCGCTGGCCGCTTCCCAACTGTACAACGCCACTACCGACGACAATGGCAGCTACTGGGCGGCGGGAGTCCACGGTATCTTCAATAAAGGCCCATGGTCGGTTACAGGCCAAGCCATCCGCTACGAATACGACCCGAAGAACCCGACAGGCGTGAGCGATGATTCTGTTCTGATGGGCGGCAACGGCCTGACCCCAGCCTACCTGATCGCTGCCAAGGCTACGCTTGCCTCGGTCAACGTTGGCTACGACATCTACACCCCGGCGCTGGGGCAACTGAAGAAGATCAAGCTCTACAACGACTACAGCCGCATGATGAAAGACAAGAGCGGCTGGGACGACTCGCAGATGTTCACCGTGGGTGCGCAATTCATCGCCATGCCGATCATGGCCTGGGTCGATTTCACCTGGGCGAAGAACGCCAACCCCTTTGGCGGTTCGGAAAACGGCACCGGCTGGACCAGCACCTCGTCGAGCGGAAGCAACGAGTGGTACTACCGCACCAACGTGAACATCGGTTACTACTTCTGACTTGCCCCGCCACCGCAACCTCTGTAGCCGCAGCCTGGCGGCAGCGGCTACAGGATTCGCGCGCTATCCAATCTGGAACAACCCATCCACCACCTGCGTCTGCGCCAGGCGCTCGCGCAGGTCGCTGTCGATCTCCGGATCGTCCGGCAGGTACAGGCGCACGCGCTGATACGCCTCGACGCGGTTGATGTCCTTGCCTAGAAACTCCCACACCACCCGACTGCAGGCCGGCGCGCGATGGTCCGCGGAAGAGACGCCTATCTTCAAACCATTGAGCCGCTTGATCCGCGCCTTGTAGCTGGGGATGAGCACCGTCTGGCAGATTTCATTGGACGTCAGTGACTCGTAATCCAGGAAAAACAGGCGATTTTGCAGGGAATAGGCCACGCCCAGGTAGCGATAACGCTCGTAATCTTCACCTTTGGCTGCCGGTGATTGCAGACGTTCGCTGCGCTCATAGGTATAGTGCCCGCCCTCTTCGCGCAGGTGCACGAGCGAGCACAGGATGCGCCCAGGAACCGACATGGAATGGTAGTACTCGTAGTAGTACCCCACATGGGCGGCCAGGTCGGGCGAAGAACGCTGACGCAGATGCTCCAGGGCGCGTTGCGGTCCGGAGGACTGCGGCAGTTCGACGGCGTGCCGGTTGCGCACGCCAATCAGGCGGGCGAACTGTACTTCCGGCAGCCCTATCTCGTACTCCTCGACCCCAAAGAAGTCGCAGATGCGCTTGAGGTTGTAGGGCGTCGGCACACTCTGGCCGCTGAGGTATTTGTTGAACTGCGCACGGTTGATATCCAGGCGCCGGCACACCTCGGCAATGGACGGGTAATGCCGACAAAGCAATTGCAGGTTGGCCGGGAGGTATTCACGCATGAGCAGCTCGTCGAAATGGCGCCAAGGAGCGCGAAGGTAGCATCAAGTAGCATCATTTTCCATCAACCCGCGAAATTGCTCCAAACGGGTCAATCGCCAACCATTTGCGCCTTGAACCGGGCGTGGGGCATTGCACCCGTACCAGGCAAATTCGCCAACATAAAAAAACAAACAGCGAGGATTACTCCATGCTTGAAGTCATCAACGACTTCCTCTCGGGCAAAGTACTGATCGTGCTTATTGTCGGCCTCGGCAGCTACTTCACGATCCGCTCGCGTTTCGTCCAGCTTCGTCACTTCTTCCACATGTTCGCCGTGTTCCGCGACAGCCTGAAAAGCAGCTCGGGGCAGCTCAGCTCGTTCCAGGCGCTGATGCTCAGCCTGGCTGGCCGCGTGGGCGCGGGCAACATCGCCGGTGTCGGCATCGCCGTGACCCTGGGCGGCCCGGGCGCTGTGTTCTGGATGTGGGTCACTGCCCTGGTGGGCATGTCCAGCAGCTTCTTCGAGTGCACCCTGGGCCAGCTGTACAAGCGCTGCGACTCCGAGGGCCAGTACCGCGGTGGCCCGTCGTATTACATCCAGCACGGCCTGGGCAACCGCAAGGTCGGCATGCTGATGGCTATCCTGCTGCTGGTGACCTTCGGCTTCGCCTTCAACGGCCTGCAATCCCACGCCGTGACCCACTCGCTGAACAACGCCTTCGGCCTGGACGTCAGCAAGACCGGCATCGCCCTGGCCGTGCTGCTGGGCCTGGTGTTCGTGGGTGGCATCAAGCGCATCGCCAAGGTCGCTGACCTGCTGGTACCCGTGAAAACCCTGGTGTACATCGGCGTGACCCTGTACGTGATCGGCCTGCAGTTCGAACACGTGCCCGCCATGCTGGAAACCATCGTCAAGAGCGCCTTCGGTTTCGACCAGGCCTTCGGCGGCCTGGTAGGCAGCGCGATCGTCATGGGCGTGAAACGCGGTGTATTCGCCAACGAAGCCGGTCTGGGCAGCGCCCCGAACGTGGCCGCGGTGGCACAGGTCGAGCACCCTATCGCGCAAGGCGTGGTCCAGGCGTTCAGCGTTTTCCTGGACACCTTCGTGATCTGCACCTGCACTGCCCTGCTGATCCTGCTGTCGGGCTTCTACACCCCGGGCTTCGAAGGTGACGGCATCGCGCTGACCCAGAACTCCCTGGCCGCCGTGGTCGGTGACTGGGGCCGCATGTTCATCAGTGTGGCACTGGCCCTGTTCGTGTTCACCTCGATCCTCTACAACTACTACCTGGGCGAAAACAGCCTGCGCTTCCTGGTCGGTGAAAACCGCAAGGCGCTGGTTGGCTACCGCGCACTGGTCTTGGCGCTGATCGTGTGGGGCGCGGTGGAAGACCTGAGCACCGTGTTTGCCTTCGCCGACATCACCATGACTCTGCTGGCGTTCGTCAACCTGATCGCCCTGGCCCTGCTGTTCAACGTTGGCCTGCGCCTGCTGGCCGACTACGATGCGCAACGCAAGGCCGGTATCAAGACCCCGGTATTCGATGCCGCCCAGTTCCCGGACCTGGACATCGACGCCAAGGCCTGGCCTGCCGTCTCGGCACCGGTAGCCGCTGAAAGCGCAGCAAACCTGGCCCAGGCTCCACGCTGACATGGCCGGGGCATTCATGCCCACCCACCTGGCCCCGGGCGATTACGTCGCCCGGCCCAGGCTTGGGATCATCACCGGCTCGGGGCCTGAAGCCGGGATGGACATGTGGGCCAAGCTGCTGGAAGAAAACCGCCGCCGCCTAGGCGAGGCCTTCCGCGGCGACCTCGACGCCCCCGCGGTGTCCATCATCTCCGACCCCGAACTGGGGTTGTCGATGGAACTGCACAAAACCGAACAACAGGTGTGGAACGCGCTGCACCAGGACATTCTTGCCCTGGATGGCAAGGTCGCGGCCTTCGCCATCGCCTGCAATACCTTGAACCTGTTCGCCGAACGCATTCGCGCCCTGAACCTGCAAACCGCGTTCGTCTCCTTCTGCGACGTGCTGGAGGCGTTTCTGCTTCGCAATGGCCAGCAGCGCGTTTGCCTGCTGGGCGCGCGGCCTGTGGCGGAGCTGGGTGAGTGGTCACCCTACCGCTCGCTGCGCCAGCACGTGGCTTTCGAGCCTGCGCCGGCCCAGGCCTTGCATCAATTGATCTATGACATAAAGGCACTGGGGCCAAAACACCCGGATCTCAGGCCGCGTTTCACCCGCATGCTGGAGGGCATCGAATCCGACACGGTGCTGCTGGCGTGCACCGAACTGCCGTTGATTGCCGATATCGATACTGACAAACAACTGGTCGATGTCACCCAGCTGGTGGTCGAGGCGTTGCTCGACCATACCGGCGTCATTCGTGAGGAGACCGGGACATGAGCCCAGCCCAAGCAGTACCCGCGCGCCAGGTCATGGTGCTCTACACCGGTGGCACCATCGGCATGCAAGCCACCGCCAATGGCCTTGCCCCCGCGTCGGGCTTCGAACAACGCCTGCGCGAGCAACTGGCGGAACACCCGGACCTGGCCATCGCGCCGTGGCGCTTTCGTGAGCTGCTGCCACTGATCGACAGCGCCAACATGACACCGCAATACTGGCAACGCCTGCGTGAAGCCGTGGTACAGGCCGTGCAGGCCGATGGCTGCGACGCGGTGCTAGTGCTGCATGGCACCGACACACTGGCCTACAGCGCGGCCGCCATGAGCTTCCAATTGCTGGGCTTGCCGGCCCCGGTAGTGTTCACCGGCTCCATGCTGCCCGCCGGTGTGCCAGACAGTGATGCCTGGGAAAACATCAACGGTGCCCTGGTGATGCTTGCCCAAGGCGTGGCTGCCGGCGTGCAGCTGTATTTCCACGGCGAATTGCTGGTCCCGACCCGCTGCGCCAAGGTACGCAGCTTCGGCCGTAACCCGTTCGCGGCGCTCAAGCGCAGCGGCGGGGTGGCCCGTGCCGACGCGGTGCCGGCGGCGCTCGCCTATGACCAACCCAAGGCGCTGGGCAATGTCGCGGTATTGCCCCTGTTCCCGGGTTTTGGCGCAGAGCCTCTGCAGGCGGTGCTGGGCAGCAGCGTGCAGGCGCTGGTGCTGGAATGCTATGGCAGCGGCACAGGCCCGTGCGACAACCCAGGCTTCATCGCCGCCCTCAAGGCTGCCCATGAAAGCGGCGTCGTGATCGTCGCCGTGACCCAATGTCACGAAGGCGGCGTTGAATTCGACGTCTACGAGGCCGGCAGCGGGCTGCGGGCAGCCGGTGTACTGGCCGGTGGCGGCATGACCCGCGAGGCAGCGTTCGGCAAGCTGCACGCGCTGCTGGGGGCAGGCTTGCCCGTAGCTGAGGTCCGTCGCCTGATGGAAGTCGATCTGTGTGGTGAACTGGCCTAGGCCACACCTGCACAGAAATCCCCCGGCCCGGCGCTCCCCCCATGGGGCCGGGCGGTGCGGTATGCCTGATGCCCCGCGGTGCGGCCTTCCCGAGCTTCGCCCGGTCCCACAGGGGTTGCCGCGCAGGCATGGCTTGCGCTGTGGGACCTGTCGCCGTGGTATGCCTGATGCCCTGCGGTGCGGCTTTCCCGAGTTTCGCCTGGTTCCACAGGGGTTGCCGCGCAGGCATGGCTTGCTCTGTGGGACCGGGCGCCAGCTCGGGAACCAGGCGCCGCGGTATGCCTGATGCCCCGCGGTGGGGCCTTCCCGAGCTTCGCCCGGTCCCACAGGGGTTGCCGCGCGGGCATGGCTTGCGCTGTGGGACCTGTCGCCGTGGTATGCCTGATGCCCTGCGGTGCGGCTTTCCCGAGCTTCGCCGGGTTCCACAGGGGTTGCCGTGCAGGCATGGCTTGCTCTGTGGGACCGGGCGCCAGCTCGGGAACCAGGCGCCGCGGTATGCCTGATGCCCCGCGGTGCGGCCTTCCCGAGCTTCGCCCGGTCCCACAGGGGTTGCCGCGCGGGCGGTGCTAGTCTTTCCAGGCCTGGCGCAAGCGATCGAGCGCGGCCAGCGTGGCGGCGGGCGCCACGGCTGCGAACCCGAGTACCAGACCGGCCCGGTTATCCACAGGTTCAGCGGACTCAGGCAGCCAGTAATGGCTCAGCCCGTTGAGCTCAACCCCCGCGGCTTCTGCCGCAGCGACCAACCGCTCCTCCCGCGCCACACTGTCCACCGCTACCGTGAAATGCAGGCCCGCAGCCACGGGTGGCAATGGGCCGACCCCTGGAGTATCCGCAGGCCAGTTGCCCAGCAAAACATCCCGGCGCGCCAGCGCAGCCCGACGCATGCGGCGGATGTGACGTTGAAAATGGCCCTCGGCGATAAAGCGCGCCATCACCCGCTGGATACCGATCTCGGAATGGCGCAGGGCAACGGCGCGCTTGCGCGAGAAAGCCTCGACCAGCCCCGCGGGCACCACCAGGTAGCCAAGGCGCAAGCCAGGAAAGGCCACTTTGCCGAACGTGCCGACATACAGCACCCGGCCGCTGCGATCCAACGCTGCCAAAGGTGCCAGCGGCGCACCGCTGTAGCGATACTCGCCGTCGTAGTCATCCTCGACCACCCAGCCCTGGTGGCGCTCGGCCCAGTCCAGCAGCGCCAGGCGCCGGGCCAGACTGAGCGTCACGCCCGTTGGGTACTGATGGGCCGGCGTGACATACACCATGCGGCTTGGCTCTCCCTCATCGAGCGCGCTGCACACCAACCCTTCCCCATCCACCGGCACGCCCTTAAGCTTTGCGCCTGCATTGATGAACGCATGACCCGCCGCGCGATACCCCGGGTTTTCCACCGCAACCCTGTCCTCAGGATTCACCAACAGCTGTGCACAAAGGCTTATGGCCTCCTGAGCCCCGGTGGTGATCAGAATTTGCTCAGCGCTGCAATTCAACCCACGCGAGCTGCGCAAATAGGCCGCGATCAAGCTACGTAGCTCCGGGTCACCGGCAGGGTCGCCATAGCCAAGCAGTTCGGGCGCCGGGTTGCGCCAGAAGTCCCCGTAAAGCTTGGCCCATGTGGCGAAAGGAAAGAGATCGAACGCCGGAATACCTACCCTGAACGCCCGTGGCGGACCGCTGCGAAAAGGTGGCAAATGGTGCTCAGCCAGCCGTTTGCAAGCCTCGGTGTGGATAACTTCACTGGACACACACCCAGTATTTTCGCCCCATTTTGTGGATAACCCTGTGGGTAAACCCAGGGATAACCCTGTGGACAGTTTTGTGGATAGTTTTTCAGTTACGCCCTCCAACACCGCCACATAGGTACCGTCCCCCACCCTGCTGGCGAGATAGCCCTCGGCGTACAATTGATCATATGCCCGCGTCACGGTATTGCGCGAAACACCAAGCGCCCGCGCAAGGTCCCGGCTGGCCGGCATACGCGTACCCCTGCCCAACCGCCCATCAAGAATGCGCGCGCGCAGGTTCTCGTATAGCCCGCGACTAAGGCCAAGCTTGGCGTTCAACTGAATGCCGGCCGGGTCGAATGGCAGAGCGGCAGTGGTCACGGTCACGTTATTGGCTCTATGGAAATGGCTATAAATGGATCTTACAAAGGTCCAATCGGCTGCCTAGGATAGGCACATCCGCCGAGGAAGATCGAGCCATGTATTTACCCACAGCTTTCCACGACACCGACATCGAGCGCCTGCAACAGCAGATGGCCGCGACCCGCCTGGCTATCATCGTCACCCATGGGGACCAAGGCCTGCTAGCCAGCCATGTACCCCTGTTGCTGGACCGTGAAGGCGAGTTCGGTACGCTGCGTGGCCATCTGGCCCGCGCCAACCCACAGTGGCGTGACCTGGCCAACGGCAGCCAGGCCATGGTGATTTTTGCCGGTGCCGATGCCTATGTGAGCCCCGGCTTCTACCCCAGCAAGGCCGAGCACGGCAAAGCGGTGCCGACCTGGAACTTCCTGGCCGTGCATGCCTACGGCCACGCCGACGTGTTCAGCGACCCCGAGCGCTTGCATGCGCTGGTCAGCAGCCTGACCGACCACCACGAGGCCCGTCAGGCGCAGCCCTGGACGGTCGAAGACGCCCCTGCCGATTACCTGGAGAGCATGCTCAAGGCGATCGTTGGTTTCGCCCTCCCCATCCAGCGCCTGGAAGGCAAGCGCAAACTCAGCCAGAACCGCAGCGCCGAGGATATCGCTGGCGTGCAGCGCGGCCTGGCCAGCAGTTCCGACCCCTTGGACAACGCCGTTGCCCAGCTCATGACGCAATAAGGAGACACCATGGCCATTGAAATCCGCCCGGTCAGCGCCGATGACCACCCTCACTGGCTGCCCTTGTGGCACGCCTACCTGCGCTTTTATGAAACCCACCTGGCACAGGAGGTCTGCGACTCGACGTGGCAACGCCTGCTCGACCCGTCCGAGCCCACCCATTCGGCCTTGGCCTGGCACAACGGGCGCGCCGTCGGCATGGTGAATTTCATCTACCATCGTTCCAACTGGAGCATCCAGAACGCGTGCTACCTGCAAGACCTGTACGTGGCCGAAGATACCCGCGGGTCGGGGGTTGGCCGCCAGCTGATCGAACATGTTTACGCCACGGCGGCCACCAATGGCTGCAACAAGGTGCATTGGCTGACCCACGAAACCAATGCCACGGCCATTGCGCTGTATGAACGCGTGGCGGAGCGTCCGGGCTTTATCCAGTTTCGCAAAACCGTATAGGAATTGATCATGTCCAACCCCCTCACCGACTGGCAACCGGCTGTATTGCCCAGCGGTTCGACGCTGCAGGGCCGCTTCATCCGCCTGGAGAAACTCGACGTCGCTCACCATGGCGATGATCTGTGGGCCGCCTTGCAGGGCCCCGACCCGAAGCTATGGGATTACCTGCCATACGGACCGTTTGCCGAGCGTGGCCTGTTCGATGCGTGGCTGAAAGGCCAGGCCGCCGGCAGCGACCCGATGTTCTACACGGTGCTCGACAAGGCCACCGGCAGGGCCGAAGGCATCCTCAGCCTGATGTCCATCGTGCCGGAGCACGGACGTATCGAGATAGGCCACGTGGCCTTCGGTGCGCCTATGCAACGCACACCGAAAAGCACCGAGGCGGTGTACTTGCTCGCCAAGCTGGCCTTCGCCCTGGGTAACCGCCGGCTCGAGTGGAAGTGCAACAACGACAACGCGCGCTCCAGGCAAGCAGCCGAGCGTTTGGGCTTCACGTTCGAGGGGGTCTTCCGCCAACACATGATCGTCAAAGGCCGCAACCGCGACACGGCCTGGTATTCGATCACCGACGCCCAGTGGCCGCACGTGCATGCCGCGTTCGAGGCCTGGTTGGCCGATGCCAACCAGACCGCGCAGGGTCAACTGAAGACCCTGAGCGAACTTCGCGCCGGTTAAAGACCTGCCGCCAACACCGCGATGTGCTCCGGGCCGATCCCACAGCACCCGCCAATGTGGGTCGCGCCCCGCGCGCGCCAGTCAGCGGCCCACTGCAGGTAGCCGGGCGGGTCCAGGTCCTCGCGCAACGGGTCCAGGCCGTCGTTGGCCGTCGCATCCTTGGGCTGCGGGGGGAACGCATTGGCATAAGCGCCGATGGCCACGGCCGCGCCCATTGCCGCAAAGGTTTCCCGCGCGGCATCGATGGCGGCACCGATCACTTCAGGCTGGCTGCAGTTGAACAGCAGCACCTGCACCCCCAGTTCAGCCGCGGCCTTGGCCGCGTCCACCACCGGTTCGCCAGAGCGCAGACGCGGCACCTCGTCGGTGTCCTCGTCCTTGAGCGTGAACGACAGCCAGAACGCCTTGCCATCTGCTGGCAAACCGGCACGGATGGCACGAGCTTCGGCAATGCAGCTTTGGGTCTCGGCCAGCCACAGGTCCACGTGAGGGGACAGCCCCTGAATCAGCGGTTGCAGTAATTCCGCCACGCGCTGGGGCTGAAACAGGTCTGGGCGATAAGAGCCGAACAACGGCGGCAGCGACCCTGCCACCTGCACGCCCGGTTGTACATCGGCTGCTTGCCGCGCCAGGCGGCCAGCGACATCGGCCAAGGACTGCCCCTCACGGGCGAAGCGCTCTTCGCCAATATGAAAGGGCACCACCGCGTAGCTGTTGGTGGTGATGACCTGAGAACCACTGTCGATATAGGCGGTGTGAACATCGCGTACTGCATCCGGCGCTTCGCCCAAGGCCAGCGCAGACCACTCGGGCTGACGGAACGGCGCCCCGCGACGCTGCAGCTCCCGGCCCATGCCACCATCGAGAATTACCACTGGCGCTTCAGTCATATGCAATCTGCTTATATCGATATGAAAAAAACTCACTATGAGCGAGTTACTTATAACTATTTAATACGTCACTTCGTCTAACTTACAACCATTTTCTTCAGGGGACTTTCGTGAAACTACGCGCACTGCTGGGCCTCGGCCTACTGGCTCTGGCCGCCTCCACTCAAGCCGTAGCGGGCGCCACGTTGCAGCGTGTGCAGGACCACAAGGAACTGGTCGGCGTATTGATGGAAAGCTACCCACCCTTTTCCTTCCTCAACGACCAGAACCAATTGGCCGGCTTCGACGTCGACGTAGCCAAGGCCGTTGCCCAGAAGCTGGGCGTGACCTTGCGCCTGGAAACCCCATCATGGGACGTGATCGCCGCAGGGCACTGGAGCGGCCGTTACGATATCTGCATCTGCTCGATGACACCGAGCAAGGCCAGGGCCGAGGTGTTCGACTTCCCGGTGGAGTACTACGCATCGCCGGCGGTGATCGTGGTCAACGCCACTGATGACCGCATTCACTCGGCCAAGGACTTGTCGGGCATGACGGTCGGCCTTACCAGCGCTTCCAGCTACGAAAGCTACCTGAATAAGAACCTGGTGATCGAAGGTGCCGAGGACAAGCCCTTGGTCTATCCCTTCGAGAACGTTCAGATCGCGCCCTACGACACCGACAACGTGGCCTTCCAGGACCTGGCACTGGGCGCCGGCAAGCGCCTGGATGCCATCCTCACCAACCTGGTTACCGCCCAACCACGCCTGAACCAGGACAAACGTTTCAAGCTGGCCGGGGCGCCACTGTATGAAGAACCCAATTCGGTGGCCATCGAAAAAGGTGATCCGCAATGGGATGCCAAAGTGCGTCAGGTGTTCGCCGAACTCAAGCAGGACGGCACGTTGAGCAAACTGTCGCAACAGTGGATTGGCGCCGATATCAGTAAATGACTTCCTTCCAGCCCCCACGCCCACCGCAGCAGGTTCGCCCGAGCCTGTTGCAACGAGTTTTCGGTTTCCGCACCCGGCTGTACCTGACCTGGGCAGCGATGTTCTGCCTGTTCGCCGGGTTCTTCCTGAGCTTTGACCTGAAACTGTCGATCATCGCCGACAAGTTGCCGAACCTGATCGGCCTGCACGTGGCACCCAATGGTTTCCTGCAGGGTGCAGCCCTGACACTATTCCTGTGCGTGTGCTCGATCGTGGTGTCCGTGCTGCTGGGGTTCGTCACTGCCTTGGCGCGCTTGTCCAGCAGCGCCGTGGCCTTCGGCGTAGCGAGCTTCTATGCGTCGTTTTTTCGCGGCACACCGCTGCTGATCCAGATTCTGCTGATTTACCTGGGCCTGCCGCAGCTGGGCATCGTGCCGGGCGCCATCAGCGCAGGCATCATCGCGCTGTCGCTGAACTACGGTGCCTACCTGAGTGAAATCTTCCGTGCGGGCATCATCGGCGTCGCCACTGGCCAGCGCGAGGCTGCCTTGGCGCTGGGCCTGCGTCCGGCGCAGATCTTCTGGCGCGTCACCCTGCCCCAGGCCATGCGCACCATCATCCCACCCACGGCCAACCAGTTCATCTCGATGCTGAAGGACTCGTCGCTGATCTCGGTGATGGGGGTATGGGAAGTGATGTTCCTGGCACAGTCCTACGGGCGGTCCAGCTATCGCTATATCGAAATGCTGACCACGGCGGCGGTCCTGTACTGGATCATGTCCATTGGCATGGAGCTGCTGCAGGCGCGCCTGGAAGCGTATTACGGCAAGGCCTATCGCGAACGCCGCTGAACAAAAAAGGGAGGCCGAAGCCTCCCCGAGGTAAAGCAGGTAGCTGGCTGAAGATCAGCCAACGATCTCGATCAGGATTTCGCCCGGGTTCACCCGGTCGCCCTTGGCAATGTGGATGGCCGTCACCTTGCCAGCCACCGGCGCCTGCACTTCGGTTTCCATCTTCATCGCCTCAGTGATCAACAGCGCCTGGCCTGCCTTGACCACATCGCCTTCCTTGACCAGCACATCGACGATGTTGCCCGGCATGGTGGTGCTGACATGGCCCGGCTCGCTGGCCTGCTTGCGCTTGCCGATGCCCCCGCCCACGAATTCGTTGAGCGGTTCGAATACCACTTCTTCCGGCATGCCATCGATGGACAGATAGAAGTGGCGCATGCCTTCGGCTTTCACACCCACGCCGGTGATATCCACACGGTAGGTTTCGCCGTGCACATCGATGACGAACTCGGTCGGTACACCCTCACCGCCCGCCGACGGCGCTTTACCTGGTTCGGGAATGGGCAGCAGTACTTCAGGGGTCAACTTGCCGGCGGCGCGCTCTTCGAGGAACTTGCGGCCAATGTCGGGGAACATGGCGTAGGTCAGTACATCTTCTTCCGACGTGGCCAGGGTGCCGATCTCACCGCGCAGGCGCACCATTTCCGGCTTCAGCAGGTCGGCAGGGCGCACGTCGATCACGTCTTCGCTACCGATGGCCTGGCGGCGCAGTTTCTCATTGACCTGGCCGGGGGCCTGGCCGTAACCGCCCTGCAGGTACAGCTTCACTTCATTGGTGATGGTTTTGTAGCGCTCGCCGGCCAACACGTTGAAGAACGCCTGGGTGCCGACGATCTGCGAAGTCGGGGTCACCAACGGCGGGTAGCCCAGGTCTTCGCGTACCCGTGGGATCTCGGCCAGCACTTCGTTCATGCGGCTCAGGGCGCCCTGCTCCTTGAGCTGGTTGGCCAGGTTGGAAATCATCCCGCCGGGCACCTGGTTCACCTGAACGCGGGTGTCGACGGCGGTGAATTCGCTTTCGAACTGGTGGTACTTCTTGCGCACTGCATAGAAGTACAGGCCGATCTCCTGCAGCAGCTCCAGGCTCAGGCCGGTGTCGAATTCGCTGCCCTTGAGCGCCGCGACCATGGACTCGGTGCCCGGGTGGCTGGTGCCCCAGGCGAAGCTGGAAATAGCCGTGTCGATATGGTCGGCACCGTTTTCCACGGCCTTGAGCTGGCACATGGCGGCCAGGCCGGCGGTGTCGTGGGAGTGGATGAACACCGGCAGCGACTGCTCGGCTTTCAGCGCCTTGACCAACTCACCCGTGGCATAAGGAGTGAGCAGGCCGGCCATGTCCTTGATCGCGACAGAATCGCAGCCCATGGCTTCCATTGTCTTGGCCTGCTCCACGAACGCCTTGATGGTGTGCACCGGGCTGGTGGTGTAGGCGATGGTGCCCTGGGCATGCTTGCCGGCTGCTTTCACCGCTTCAATCGCCACGCGCAAGTTACGCACATCGTTCATGGCGTCGAAGATGCGGAAAACATCGATGCCGTTGACCGCCGCCTTGGCGACAAAGGCGCGCACCACGTCATCGCTGTAGTGGCGGTAGCCCAGCAGGTTCTGGCCACGCAGCAACATCTGCAGGCGGGTATTGGGCAATGCGGCGCGCAATTTGCGCAGGCGCTCCCAAGGGTCCTCCTTGAGGAAACGCACACAAGCGTCGAACGTGGCGCCGCCCCACACCTCCAGCGACCAATAGCCAACCTTGTCGAGCTTGTCGCAGATAGGCAGCATGTCATCGGTGCGCATGCGGGTTGCCAGCAAGGACTGGTGGGCGTCGCGCAGGATAGTGTCGGTAACGAAGATCTTCTTAGTCATTGGTATCTCCTCATGAGCCGCGAGCTTCAAGCTGCAAGCGGCAAGCAAAGGCGCCAGGGGCGCGCACTACTTGCAGCGTTCAACGTGCAGCTCGCGGCTGCTGTTCATAGCCCTGCGTGGGCGGCGATGGCGGCGGCGATGGCCAGGGCCAGCTCTTCGGGTTTGCGCTTGATCGAGTAGTTGGTCAGTCCAGGGTGGCTTTCCACGAAGCTGGTGTTGAACTGGCCGCTACGGAATTCCGGGTTGCGCAGGATTTCCTGGTAGTAGGCGGCGGTGGTCTTGACCCCCTGCACGCGCATGTCGTCCAGCGCCCGTAAGCCACGGTCCATGGCCTCTTCCCAGGTCAGCGCCCACACCACCAGTTTCAGGCACATGGAGTCATAGAACGGTGGAATGGTGTAGCCGGTATAGATCGCCGTATCCGTGCGCACACCAGGGCCGCCTGGGGCGTAGTAGCGGGTGATCTTGCCGAAGCTGGGCAGGAAGTTGTTCTTCGGGTCTTCGGCGTTGATACGGAACTGCAACGCGAAGCCACGGTGCTGGATGTCTTCCTGCTTCACCGACAGCGGCAGCCCCGAGGCAATGCGGATCTGCTCGCGAACAATGTCGATGCCGGTGATTTCCTCGGTGATGGTGTGTTCCACCTGCACCCGCGTGTTCATTTCCATGAAGTACACCTCGCCCTCGGCGAGCAGGAACTCCACGGTACCGGCGTTCTCGTAGCCCACCGCCCTGGCGGCGCGCACGGCCAGGTCGCCGATATAGGCGCGCTGCTCGGGGGTAAGCTGCGGGCTGGGGGCGATTTCGATGAGCTTCTGGTTACGGCGCTGGATGGAACAGTCGCGCTCGAACAGGTGCACCACGTTGCCGAAACTGTCACCCAGGATCTGCGCCTCGATGTGCTTGGGGTTGACGATGCACTTTTCCAGGAACACTTCGGCGGAGCCAAAGGCCTTGGTCGCCTCGGAAATCACCCGGGGGAAGTTCTGCTCCAGTTCCTCACGGCTGTTACAGCGGCGGATGCCACGGCCACCGCCGCCAGAGGTGGCCTTGAGCATCACCGGGTAACCAATGCGCTCGCCTTCGGCCAGGGCTTCCTCGATATCGGCCACGTTGCCTTCGGTGCCGGGGGTCACCGGCACACCGGCCTTGATCATGCTGCGGCGCGCTTCGGTCTTGTCACCCATGCGGCGGATGACTTCCGCCGAAGGGCCGATGAATTTGATACCACGCTCGGCACAGATATCAGCCAGCTCAGGGTTTTCCGACAGAAAACCGTAACCGGGATGCAGCGCGTCACAGCCGGTCTCCACCGCCAGGTTCACCAGCTTGCGCGGGTTCAGGTAACCGGCCAGTGGCTCGGCACCAATGCTGTAGGCCTCGTCAGCACGTTTGACGTGCAAGGCGTGGCGATCGGCGTCGGAGTAGATCGCGACGGAGCGAATGCCCATTTCGGCGCAGGCACGTACGATGCGTACGGCGATTTCACCACGGTTGGCGATCAGGATCTTTTTTATCACTTGGATTTCCTCGACCGTTGACTATCGGGCTGGGCTGACCCAGCCGGCGCATGACCCGGCCCGCTTGGCCAGTCGCCAATTAACAGTAGCGTCCTGCAACAATTAACAAAAATCAATATTTGTTAGGTCAGCCATAAAGGAAACCTTATAGTTATGGTTTCAGACCACCTGCAGCGAGGCGTGATACATGCGTAAGTCATTGATGCGTATGACATTACGGCAACTTCAGATTTTCAATGAGGTGTGTGACCTGCGCTCTTACAGCCGCGCTGCGGAGGAAATGTCACTGACACAACCGGCCGTCAGCCTGCAAATTCGCCAGCTTGAAGAGCTAGTGGGCCAGCCATTGTTCGAATACGTGGGTAAAAAGCTCTACCTCACCGAGGCCGCCGAAGCACTGCAACGGGCCAGCCGCGACATCTTCGGACGCCTGGAAAACTTCGACATGCAGCTCTCCGACATGCAGGGGTCGCTGCAGGGCCAATTGAAACTGGCAGTGGAGTCCAGCGCCAAATACTTCGTCCCCCACCTGTTCGCGGCCTTCAAGCGCCAGCACCCAGAGGTAAACCTTAGCCTGACGGTATGCAACCGTGCACAGGCCATCCGTCGCCTGTCGGATAACCGCGACGACCTGATCATCATGTCGATGGTGCCCCAGGACATGGGGCTGGAGTTCATGCCGTTCCTGAACAACCCGATCGTCGCCGTGGCGCCGCCGGACCACCCCCTGTGCAAGCTGGACCGCCTGCGCCTGCAAGACCTGGAGCCACACACGCTGCTGATGCGCGAACAGGGCTCAGGCACCCGCATGGCTTGCGAAGAGTATTTCAAGGAGAAACGCGTGCACTTCACGCAGACGCTGGAGGTGGCCAATGCCGACGCCCAGCGCGAAAGCGTCATCGCCGGTCTTGGCCTGGCCCTGTTGACCCGCCATGCGCTGAACATGGAGTTGGCCACAGGGGTGCTCAAAGAATTACCGGTCGAAGAACTGCCGCTTTATCGCAGTTGGTGCATCGTGCAAGCCAAGACCAAGCGCCTTTCACCCGTGGCCCTGGCATTCCAGGCATTCATTCGCACGGAACGCGTGCAGATCACTGCCCTGGCTGAGCGTTTTTCAGGCCGGTTGCCGACGCTGCCTGCCAGTAGTTGAAGGTATCGGAGTCGGGATAGTCGGAGATTTCCTGCAGCAGACGGCGCTGCTCGGAATAGCTTTCGATCGCGCGGCGAAATTCCATGCGGCGCTGGTCTTCCTGCTGACGCTTGGTCTGCTTGCTGCCTTGCTCCTGCAAGCCATCGAAGTAACGAGCCATTGCGTGTCTCCCAGTTCGAGTGCGGGGAGTTCAGACTGGGCTCGGGCGGTTACGATTGTGGGGCACAGGTGTGACTGTTCGGTTAAATCTGTGCTGCCGGCTTTCCGAGCTTCGCGCGGCCCCATAGGGATCGCGCGCGTCGTGTCGGACCGGGGAAGCCTGGTGAGCGGTCAGCGCTAATCAGTCGTCGAGGGCTTTGATCGACTTGGGCGACAGCCGCAGGCTGCGCAAGCTGCGCTTGACGCTCTTGAGGTGGTTGACCAGGCTCGGGCCACGCGCCATGGCCACGCCCATGGCCAGCACGTCGATCACCACCAGGTGGGCAATGCGCGAGGTCAACGGGGTGTAGATTTCGGTGTCTTCGTGCACGTCGATGGCCAGGTTCACCGTGGACAGTTCGGCGAGCGGCGTCTGGCTCGGGCACAGCGTGATCAAGGTGGCGCCGCTTTCGCGCACCAGGTTGGCGGTGATCAGCAGGTCCTTGGAGCGGCCGGACTGCGAGATACAGATGGCCACATCGCCCGGCTTCAAGGTCACGGCCGACATGGCCTGCATGTGCGGGTCGGAATAGGCGGCGGCGGTCAGCAACAGCCGGAAGAACTTGTGCTGGGCGTCCGCGGCCACGGCGCCTGAGGCACCAAATCCATAGAACTCTACCCGCTGGGCCTGGGCCATGGCGGTGACGGCGCGCTGCAACGCCTGGGCGTCGAGGTGTTCGCGCACCTCCATGAGGGTGTGCAACGTGGTATCGAAGATTTTCAGGCTGTAGTCAGCCACCGAATCATCTTCATGAATGGCGAACTGGCCGAAGCTGGCGCCCGCGGCCAGGCTCTGGGCCAGCTTGAGCTTGAGGTCCTGAAACCCCGAACAGCCAATGGCCCGGCAGAAACGGACGATGGTCGGCTCACTGATGCCTACGTTGTGGGCCAGGTCTGCCATGGAGCTATGCATCACGGCCGCAGGGTCAAGCAGCACGTGGTCGGCGACCTTGAGCTCCGACTTGCGTAACAGGTGGCGAGACTGGGCGATGTGTTGCAACAGGTTCAATGGACAGGACTCATTCAGGACCGAAAGACCGATGTAGCTTTCTTGTAGTTATACTACATGACCCGCGACACGCCCAGCTAAACCATATTCAAGTTCGCGAATGAACCTGTTCAAGCTGCCCGGCGTAATCATGGTCTTCCATCAACAATGCCCGGAAAGCCTCGGCCTCCAGCGGCTTGCTGATGAGGTAACCCTGAATTTCGTCACACCCATGGGCGTTCAGAAACGAAAGCTGCGTGTGCGTTTCCACACCCTCGGCGACCACTTTCAGCTGCAGGCTGTGCGCCATGGCGATGATGGCACGGGTGATGGCCGCATCCTCACTACCTTCGGCGAGGCCGCGGATGAAGGCCTGGTCGATCTTCACGTAGTCCACTGGAAAGCGCTTCAGATAGCTCAAGGAAGAGTAGCCGGTTCCGAAGTCGTCGATGGCCAGTTTCACGCCCAGCGCCTGCAACTGGTGGAACGTCGCGATGATGTGCTCCACGCTATCGAGCAATTGGGTTTCGGTCAGCTCAAGCTCCAGGAAGCGCGCTTCCAGGCCCGTGTCGGTGAGCACTTGACGTACCAGGCTGACCAATTTGCCCTGGCGCAGTTGGTGCACCGACAGGTTCACCGCCACCCGGATGGGCCGCAGGCCTTGGCGCTGCCATTCACAGGCCTGCCAGCAGGCCTGGCGCAACACCCACTCACCAATGGGCCCGATCAGCCCGCTTTCCTCGGCCAGGCCGATGAACTCGCCCGGCGGCACCATGCCCATGGTCGGGTGCCGCCAGCGCACCAGCGCTTCCGCTCCGTTCAAGCGCCCGCTTTCCAGGCACAACTTGGGCTGGTAGTACACTTCCAACTGCTGTTCGTCGATGGCCTTGCGCAACTGCTGCTCAAGCTGCAGGCGCTCCAGCGTGCTGGCCTGCAGGCTCTCGGTGTAGAACTGGAAATTGTTACCACCCAGGTGTTTGGCGTGTTGCATGGCCATGATCGCCTGGCTGACCAACGCCGACACGTCACGGGCATTGTCAGGCAGCAAACTGATGCCTATTGAAGCGCTGACCACCAGTTCCTGCTGCTCGATGACCTGCGGTACGCGCAGTTTGGCCAGCAAGCGGCTCGTGACCCGGGCCAGGCTGGAGAGGTTGGCGTAGGCGTCGAACAGCACGGCGAACTCGTCGCCTGACAACCGCGCGATGGTGTCGGCCTCGGGCAGGGCGTTGGTGATGCGCCGGGCCATCTGCTTGAGCAACTGGTCGGCGGTCTCGTGGCCCAGGGTTTCGTTGAGCAACTTGAAGCGGTCCAGGTTGATATGCAGCAACGCCAGGCTGCGGCCGCCCTGGCGCACCCGCTGGTTGGCTTCCTGCAAACGCTCGCGGAACAGCGCGCGGTTGGCCAGGCCAGTCAGTTCATCGTAGTGGGTGAGGAAGCGCATGCGCTCTTCCGACTCGCGCCGTGATGAAAGATCGGCACAGAAAGCAATGATATGGCTTATTTTTTCCCGATGATCGCGCACCACGCTGAGCTGCAGCCATTGCGGGTAAAGCTCGCCGGCCTTGCGCGCCTCCACCAATTCGCCCTGCCAATGCCCCGTGTGCTGCAAGGCATCGTCGATCTGCCGATGATAGCGGCGAGCATCACGGCTGCAGGGCAACTCCACGATATTGCGGCCCAGGACCTCTTCGCGGCTGTAACCGGTGATTCTGATGAACGCCTGGTTCACCGACAGCACCGTGTAGTCGCTGTCGAGGATGACGATACCCTCCCCGGATGCCTCGAAAACCATGGCGGACAGGCGCTGCTGGTCCTCCTGAGACTTGGTGACGCTGATATCCCGGCGGGTGCCGAGCATGCGCAGCACCTTGCCTGCATCGGTGCGCTCCACCGCCCGCCCGCGGTCCTCGATCCAACGCCAGCGGCCATCGGTATGGCGAATGCGGTATTCGATGCGGTAGTCCTCGGTGCGGCCCTTCATGTGTTCCACCAGGGTGCGCTTGAGGTGCGGCAAGTCTTCAGGGTGCAGACGTGGCTTGAGGTGGCGCAGCATGTCGGTGACGTATTCGGGCTCCAGGCCGAACAGCTGCTTGACGTGGGTGTGGTGCACCTCGTCCGATTGCAGGTCCCAGTCCCACAACCCCAACTCGCTAGCCTCCAGTGCCAGAGCCAGGCGTGCTTCGCTCTTGCTGAGCGCCTGGTTGGCGGCATCCAGCTCCTGGCTACGCAATGCCACGCGGGTCTCAAGCCCCGAGTGCGCTTCACGCAGCTCGGCTTCCACGTGGCGGCGCTGCTCCACCTCCTTGGCCAGTTCCTGGTTCAGCCGTGCGCTGCCGGCCTGGGCGCGCTGCAGATGCTCGATCAGGTCCTGGTTCTGGAAACGCCGCATCAGGCTGCGCTCGATCAGGCGGTTGACCTGCCAGGCCACGACGATCAGCGCACCCAACAGAATCAGCCCCAACCAACCCCAACCGTGCTGGGCACCGGTGCCGATCACGAAAAGGAAACCAATGGGCGGCAACAGGCATGGCAGGGCAAAGCTCAGGAAGGCCGGCAGGCTCACCGCATAGGCAACGCTGGCCGACAGGGTGGCCGCGCCCAGCAAGCCAAACACCCAGGCCTGTTGCACGAAGCTATCGGTGGGCACTAGCAATATCGCCGCCCCGGCCAGCGTCAGGCCGCTGATGAAGGACCCGAACAGGAACATGCGCAACCAGATCGGTTCCGCCTGGCGGTCAGGTATCGCCGAGTCGAACGCCGCCACCTGGATGACGCGCATGGCCACCAGCGCGGTCAGCCACACCAGCCAGATGCTCACCAGCAGGTAGTGCTGCGGTTCCCACAGCAGCCAGGCGCACACCAGGCCGTTGAGCAACATCAGCAACGTGGGCAGCAACGAGCCCTGATACAACAGGCGCGTGCGCTCCACCGCCAACTGGGCGGCATGTTTGCGGCGAATCTCCCGTTGGCCCTCCATGGAAGCGGGACCTGTGGCAAGTGTCATAGGCAGTATTCTTATTAATGTGGGAAGCCCGAACGTGCACCGAGCATACACAAGGCCGATGCCCGGCCAAAGCCCCGTGGCGCTGATGGTGGTCGGTCTTCTACCGACCACTCGCACGCCAAGTTTGCTCCAATCTTGTTCAGCACCCTAAAATGGGCGAATGCGCGATGACCTCTCCCTTTTGCTGAATTCCCTCAACGATGCCCAACGGCAGGCCGTAGCGGCCCCCGTCGGCCGTCAGTTGGTCCTGGCCGGTGCTGGCTCCGGTAAAACCCGAGTGCTGGTGCACCGTATCGCCTGGTTGATCCAGGTCGAACAGGCCTCCCCCCATTCGATCCTGTCGGTGACCTTCACCAACAAGGCCGCCGCCGAGATGCGCCAGCGTATCGAGCAGTTGATGGGTATCAACCCGGCCGGCATGTGGGTAGGCACCTTCCACGGCCTGGCGCACCGCCTGCTGCGGGCCCACTGGCAGGAAGCGAACCTGAACCAGAACTTCCAGATCCTGGACAGCGACGACCAGCAACGCCTGGTCAAACGCGTGATCCGCGAGCTGGGCCTGGACGAGCAGCGTTGGCCGGCCCGCCAGGCGCAATGGTTCATCAACGGCCAGAAGGACGAAGGCCTGCGCCCGCAACACATCCAGGCCGGTGGTGACCTGTTCCTGGGTACCATGAAGTCCATTTACGAGGCCTACGAGGCGGCCTGCGCCCGTGCCGGTGTCATCGACTTCTCCGAACTGCTGCTGCGCGCGTTGGACCTGTGGCGCGACAACAAGGGCTTGCTGGAACATTACCAGCGCCGTTTCCGCCACCTGCTGGTGGACGAGTTCCAGGACACCAACGCCGTTCAGTACGCCTGGTTGCGGATGCTGGCGCAAGGCGGCGACAGCCTGATGGTAGTCGGTGATGACGACCAGTCCATTTATGGCTGGCGTGGGGCGAAAATCGAGAATATTCACCAGTATTCGGCGGACTTCCCCGACGTCGAGACCATTCGCCTGGAGCAGAACTATCGCTCCACCGCCGGGATCCTCAAGGCTGCCAACGCCTTGATCGCCAACAATACCGGACGGCTGGGCAAGGAACTGTGGACTGACGGCGGCGATGGCGAGCCATTGAGCCTGTACGCCGCCTTCAACGAACACGACGAAGCGCGCTATGTGGTGGAAACCATCGAAGCGGCGATCAAGACCGGCATGTCGCGCAGTGACATCGCCATCCTGTACCGCTCCAACGCCCAGTCACGGGTGCTGGAAGAAGCGCTGCTGCGCGAACGTATTCCGTACCGCATCTATGGCGGCCAGCGCTTCTTCGAGCGCGCCGAAATCAAGAACGCCATGGCGTACCTGCGGGTGCTGGAAGGGCGTGGCAATGATTCGGCCCTGGAACGGATCATCAACGTGCCACCGCGCGGCATTGGCGAAAAAACCGTCGAAGCCATTCGCGACCACGCACGCCACGCGCAGATTTCCATGTGGGAATCCATGCGCCAGCTGGTGGCCAACAAAGGCCTGACAGGCCGGGCTGGTAATGCCCTCGGCGCGTTCATGGAATTGATCGAGAACCTCGCCGCCAAGGTCATGGACATGCCGTTGCACCTGATGACCCAGACCGTCATCGAGCAATCCGGGCTGATCACCTATCACCAGGAAGAGAAAGGTGAAAAAGGCCAGGCACGGGTAGAAAACCTTGAGGAACTGGTCAGCGCCGCGCGCAACTTCGAAACCGCCGAGGAAGACGAAGAGCTCACCCCGCTGGCCGCGTTCCTTGGGCACGCGTCGCTGGAAGCCGGCGATACCCAGGCCGACGAGCACGAAGACAGCATCCAGTTGATGACCCTGCACAGCGCCAAGGGCCTTGAGTTCCCCCACGTGTTCCTGGTGGGCATGGAAGAAGGCCTGTTCCCGCACAAGATGAGCCTGGAAGAACCTGGCCGCCTGGAAGAGGAACGCCGCCTGGCTTACGTGGGTATCACCCGCGCCATGCAGCAGCTGGTGATGACCTACGCCGAGACCCGTCGCCTGTACGGCAGCGAAACCTACAACAAGGTGTCGCGTTTCGTACGCGAGATCCCGGCCGGGCTGGTGCAGGAAGTGCGCCTGTCCAACAGCGTCAGCCGGCCCTTCGGCGGCAGCCAGAAACAGTCCACCAGCAGCCTGTTCGGCGGCGCCAGCATCCCGCAAACCGAATTCACCCTGGGCCAGCGGGTCAACCATGCGGTGTTTGGCGAAGGCGTGATCCTCAACTTCGAAGGCTCCGGCGCCCAGGCTCGGGTGCAGGTGAACTTCAGCGAGGGCAGCAAGTGGCTGATGCTGGGCTACGCCAAGCTCGAAGCGCTCTGAAGCGCAACGCCGCGCGCCTGGTGGTGCGCGGCGCTTGTGACGCGGCCAGGTCCGCCGCTACCGCCATGGCAGGACCCTGCCTGGTATCACGCGTGATTTGTTTCGCTCGGTAAAAGCCCGAAACATTATGTCACTGGCCATGACCTGCCCATCTGTGCAACATGGCAGCAGTGCAATCCACACACGAGAATTTCCCTATGCAACGTTTCCTCAGCATCGCGCTCGCGCTTTGCATTGGCCTGACCATGAGCATCGACGCTCATGCCAAGCGTTTCGGCGGTGGCAAGTCGTTCGGTAATGCACCGACCCACCAGTCCGTCACCCCTTCCCCTTCCGGCGCCGCGGGCGCGGGTGCTGCCGCCGCTGCTGGCCGTGCAGCACCTGCCGCCGGTGGTGCCTCGCGCTGGCTCGGCCCATTGGCGGGTATCGCCGCTGGTGGCCTGCTGGCGTCCATGTTCATGGGCGGCGGCTTCCAGGGCCTGCAGTTCTTCGACATCCTGATCATGGCGGTCATTGCCTTCGTCATTTTCCGCTTCATCGCGGCGCGTCGACGCAAGCAGCAGGAGCACCTGGCCCCGGCCGGCGCGCCCTTCCAGCGTGAAGCCTTCGAGCAACCGGCCCAGCCCATCTTCGGCAGCTCCGGCGGCCAACCTGTACGCCCGGTCATCAATGCCCCGGCCTGGTTCAACCAGGAGAACTTCCTGGCCGCCGCGCGCAGCCACTTCGAGGCCCTGCAGCAGCACTGGGACGCCAACGAGATGGACAAGATCGCCGAGTTCGTGACCCCGCAGATGCTGCAGTTCCTGCGTCAGGAGCGCGCAAGCCTGGGTGACGGCTTCCAGTCGACCTTCATCGACAACCTGCAGGTGCAGCTCGATGGCGTGGACGACCGTGCCGACAAGACCATCGCCACCCTCACCTTCAGTGGCGTGTCGAAGAACTCGCGTTTCGACCAGGGCGAAGTGTTCAGCGAGAGCTGGAACATGGAACGTGCCCAGGGCGACAACCAGCCTTGGCTGATTGCCGGGATTCGCCAGAACGGCTGATCCAGAGGTATTGCACAGAGAGACCCCGGCCCAGGCCGGGGTTTTTCATTTTTAACATTGCGAAAATATCCAGCTAATGTATAAACCGCACCGCGCAATTCGTTGAGAGGATATACACCGTGGAAGAAGTGATCGAACAACTCCGGGAAGCCAATGAACCGGTACCCGTTCCACTCGAGTTGCCCGATGAGGACCAACTGGTCGAGGTTGAGGAACAACTGTTCATCAATATCCCGTTCGTCTTCAAGGAGTTCCTGCTGACCGTCAGCGATGTGGTCTACGGCAGCCTGGAGCCGGTGACCGTCACCGACCCGCAGTCGCACACCTATCTGCCGGAAGTGGCGGCCAACGCCTGGGATTCGGGCGTGCCCCGCGACCTGATCCCGATCTGCCAGGACGGCGAGGACTTCTATTGTGTCGAAGAAGACGGCACCGTGGTGCTGTGGTCCGGCGAAGAAGAACTGGTTACCGAAGAGAGCTGGGAATCGGTGTGGCATTGGGCACGAGACGTCTGGCTGGAAAGCTGAAGCTTCGCAGCGCAACCCGGCAGGTGCAGGCAGGGCAGCTCAGTGGCTGTCCTGATTGCTCCCCAGGGTTTCCAGCAGGGCCACCTGCATGCGCGTGTGCACGCGGATGAACCAGCGCCACAGCACCGCGGCGACCGCCGCCGCCACCAGCCCGACCAGTATCAACAATTCACTGGTGGGCAGGATGCTGGCTGACAGGGCGGCCAGCAGCAGGAAGATCACCAGCAGCGACACCAGCGGAATTACCTCAGCCACCACCTTTCGTACCCGCGCGGTATGGCGGCCCGCCATCTCCGGTTTTACGCCCATTTCCGCCAGCAGCATCGACAGCGCCTTGAGCTTGCGATACGCAGCTATCAGGAACGCCAGCGAAAGCAGCAACGCCGCCCCCCAGATCAGCGCGTTGTGCCACCTGGGGTCGCTGACCCACTGCCCCATGTAGCGCGCGATGGGACCGGCGAAATAGCCAGCGCTGAAGAAAATAGCCATCACCAACGCCAGGTTGACGCCTACCTGCAACAAAATGCGGCGGATCATCGACGCCAACAACGCCCCCTGCCCTTGTGGCTGGATACTGCGCAACCACTCACCATACAGCCCGAATACCCGGCCGACGCGCTGGGGCACCCAGCCCGCCAGTTTCGCCGACAACGGGTCCGCTGCCCGAATCAGGTACGGTGTGGACAAGGTGGTGAGCGCCGATACTGCCACCGCAACCGGGTAGAGAAAGTCGCTGGTGACCTGCAGGGTCATGCCCAGCGCGGCAATGATGAAAGAAAACTCGCCGATCTGTGACAGGCCCATGCCAACCCGCAGCGAGGTACGACCATCGTTGCCGGCAATGAACGCGCCCAGCCCGCAGGACACCATCTTGCCCAGCACCACCGCCACGGTGATGACCGCGATGGGCCAGGCATAGGCAACCAGAATGGCAGGGTCGATCATCAACCCGATCGCCACAAAGAAAATGGCGCTGAACATGTCGCGAATCGGTTCAATCAGCCGCTCTATCTTCAGCAATTGCCGCGACTCGGCCATGATCGCACCGATCAGGAACGCCCCCAGCACCATGCTGTATTCCAGCTTCACCACCAGCAAGCAGAAACCGAAACACAAACCCAGCACCGTGATCAGCAGCATCTCGTTGCTTTCAAAGCGCGCGACATACGCCAGTACCCGCGGCACCAGCAAGATGCCCACCACCAAGGCGACGATCATGAACAACGTCAGCTTGCCAACGGTGGAAAATACCTCCCCCGAGCTGACCGAGCCGCTGACGGCGATGCCCGACAACAGCGCGATGATACCGATGCCAAGAATGTCCTCGACGATCAATACACCGAAAATCAGTTGGGCAAAACGCTGGTTTTTCATCTTCAGGTCGTTGAGTGCCTTGACGATGATGGTGGTCGAGGAGATCGCCAGGATCGCGCCCAGAAACAGCGAGTCCATCGTGCTCCAGCCGAACCACCGGCCAATCTCGTAGCCGATCCAGATCATCAGGACGATTTCCAGGAAGGCGGCGATGAACGCAGTGGCCCCTACCTTGAACAGCTTGCGCAGGCTGAATTCCAGGCCCAGGCAGAACATCAGGAATATCACCCCGAGTTCGGCAAGGGTCTTGATGGTGTCTTCATCGTGAATCAGGCTGAAGGGTGGGGTATGCGGGCCTATGAGGAAGCCGGCGACGATATAGCCGAGCACCACCGGTTGGCGCAAACGGTGGAAAATCACCGTGACCACACCGGCTATCAGCATGATCACGGCCAGGTCCTGAATGAAACTGATGGCATGCATGGGTCCGGCTCCTGTTCACGGTGTAACATCTCAAGGGCTGAGGTTAACACCGCGAAACAGTCGCAAAGGCCGATGCAACAAGTGGAAACAGATCCGTCGCCAGCCAAGGCTGTGACGCACGGGCCATGGCCAACGTCCCGAAAGAGATAGGACATGCCAGCGGGCAAGCGCCAGCATAGGTGCGCCCCTCAACTACCGCTACATAACCGTGAGTGCACTATGGAACCCGGAAACGCCCAGTTGTCGATGACTGTTCTGATGACCCCGGACATGGCCAACTTTTCTGGCAATGTGCATGGCGGCACCTTGCTCAAGTACCTCGACGAAGTGGCCTACGCCTGCGCCAGCCGTTATGCCGGCCGCTACGTGGTGACCCTGTCGGTGGACCAGGTGATATTCCGCGAACCTATTCATGTAGGTGAGCTGGTGACCTTCCTGGCGTCGGTCAACTACACCGGCAACACCTCGATGGAAGTGGGCATCAAGGTGGTCACCGAGAACATCCGTGAACGCTCCGTGCGCCACACCAATAGCTGCTTCTTCACCATGGTAGCGGTCGACGACCAGCGCAAGCCGGCCCAGGTACCCCGCCTCGAACCCCAGACCAGCGAAGACAAGCGCCGTTTCGTGCAGGCACAGCAGCGCCGCCAGATCCGTCAGGAACTGGAACAGCGCTACCGCGACATCAAGGACGACGGTATTTAAAACGCCAGGCGCTGGGCCTCGAAACGCAGCCGCGGGTGCACGATACGGTCCTGGGCACGCACTAGCTCCAGCTCATAGCTGGCGCAAGCCTGGGTTTCCAGCAACACCTCGTGCACCGCGGCCGCCGCGAACTCGAAGGCGGCTACCTGGGTGTCGCCCAGCAGCAGGCGAGCCAGGAACAGCCCCGACGTCAGGTCGCCCACACCCACCGGTTGGCGCGGGAACGCCAGCAACGGGCGGCGCAGGTGCCAACTGCCGTCGGCGGTCACCAGCAGCATTTCAAAATCCTGGGCGGCCTTGCCGGGGTAGGCCAGGTGCTTCACCAATACCGCCTTGGGGCCACGCGCCAGCAACGAGCGCGCCATCGCCACGCAGTCTTCCAGAGACTCTGCGGTGCGGCCATGAAAGGTATTGAGCTCCAACTGGTTGGGGCATAGCAGGTCCGCCAGGCTGGCTGCCTCATCCAGCAGAAAGTCACTGACCTCCGCCGGCACGCTGCAGCCCTTCTCCGGGTGGCCCATGACAGGGTCACACAGGTACAGCGCATGGGGGTTGGCCGCCTTGACCCGGCGCACCACCTCAAGGATTGCCCGCCCCTGGGCCGCGCTGCCCAGGTAGCCACTGAGCACCGCATCGCAGTTGCCCAGCTCACCAATCGTCGCAATCCCTTCCACCAACGCGGGAATTTGCGCTGGCGCCAACACTTCTCCCGCCCACTGGCCATACTGAGTGTGGTTGGAGAACTGCACTGTGTTCAAAGGCCAGACGTTGACCCCTACCCGTTGCATGGGGAACACGGCGGCGCCGTTACCGGCATGGCCAAACACGACGTGCGACTGAATGGCGAGCAGGTGTGGAGTACGTTTCATGCAGATATCCCGCAACTGTTACTGATTTTCGAGGGGCGCAGTATGGCGCTAAATACCGTCTGTACGACAGACTGAAGTCGCAGTTAAGCTGGGCCTACTTAGTTGGAGCATTCCTCGATGTTTACCCTCGGAAATCTGTTGGTGCTGATGGTACTGGGCACCGGTGCTGCCTGGCTGTGGCACAACCATGGCCTGCGCGAGCGGGCACTGGAGCGGGTCAAGCAGCACTGCGCCAAGCTGGATCTGGAATTGCTGGATGAGAACGTGGCGTTCAAGCGCTTCGGCTTTGTACGCGATGCCAATGGTCGCCGCCGCTTCGCCCGGGTCTACACCTTCGAATTCACCGTGACGGGCGAGCAGCGCCACCCCGGCACCATCACCCAGTTCGGCGGGCACGCCGTGCAGATTGAACTGGCGCCCTACCCGTTCGAAATCAAGACCCATCCCAGCGCCGAGGTGATCGAAATGAGCCAGTGGCGCGAAGAGCACAAGCGCTGGCGTCCCTGAGTCTGGCCAGGGCTGCCCGGGCTCCGCGGCAGCGAGACAGGCGGGGTGTGCATGGGTAGATCGCGTGTACTGCTGACGCGGCCAGGTCCGCTGCTACGCGTTCACCCGTTGGTCAGACATTCGCGCAGGCCCTGTTCCAACATCCGCCGGTCCTGCGGGCGGGTGAAGATCAACTCCAACCTCGAATCCTTTCGCCACTCGGTGGGTTGCCACTCCGGCATAACGTTATCCACAGCGTTGAACGACTCCCAGTTATCCCCAAGACGGACAATTCCCTTGGCTCTACGCCAATCCATTGTGGATAACCACGCCTTCAGCTTTTCCGGTTCGAAAATCCGCTCTGCATGCCATCGCCAACCGATGCTCCAGCCTTCCTGCTGGTTATGCACAGAGATTACGGGGCGAAACGGATCTATCCACAGGTCGGTGGGCGCACCCGGGCCGTTCGGAATACTATCCACACCCACGAAAATACGAGATTCTGCCTGGTGTTCCAAATATGAAACACTCAAAAACCCTTCGTTTGTAAAAATAGTTTTAATATCAACGACTTGTGATTTTATCCACAACCGCTTTTCCACAGGCACTTCGTTGGCTTTATTGATCACCACGAGCCCAGCTTCCCGCAATGCTTCGCGTTGAACATCTGCCAGGACTTGTCCACAGGCGAGGGCCTTGGCGTCCAAGACCATGATCAAAGGCTGCACCGCCAACACCCCACGCCAAGGTGCCTGCCGTAACTGCGTCAGCAATTGCAGCGGGTGGCCCAGACCGGAGGGTTCGATGAATAGCCGGTGCGGGCGCGACTTGCGCAGCAGCCTCCCCAGCCCTACCTGAAACGGCGCGCCGTTCACGCAACACAGGCAGCCCCCCGCCACCTCCGCCAGTGCGATACCATCTTCACCGGTGCTCAACAACGCGGCATCCAGGCCTATCTGGCCAAACTCGTTGATCAGCACCGCCCAGCGCTCGTGGGCAGGCCGTTGTGCCATCAACTGGCGGATCAGACTGGTCTTGCCAGCCCCCAGCGGCCCGGCGATGACATAGGTCGGTATATTCTCGAGCATCGGTATTTTCTTGAGTGGAGGTAGGAATGCGTTTTTGGGGTGTGCTGGTGCTGACCCTCGCCAGCAGTCAGGCCTGGGCCCAGGCCTGCGTTGTTCACAGCCATGCCGAGCGGCTGGATGTGAAGGTCTGCCAAGAGAACCGCAACATGCCTCAGAAGCTGTTCCACGACGGCTTCTGTGAGCCCAACCTGCCGGGCCAGAAGGTCGACGTGGCATTCGTCGACCAATGCCCGGCGGGTGCCTTTGGGGTGTGCAGCAACGCCCATGTGGACAATATGCCTTATCGTCAGGATATCCACTATTACGGCGTGGCTACCGACGCTGCCTACCTCCAGCCCTTTTGCGAGCAACGCAGCCAAGGCACCTGGCTGAAGCCCTGATCAGGCCGCGTCCTCGTGCCAGGGGCCGAAGGGGTCCGGCAATTGTTGCCATTCATCCACCCCCAGAGCCATCTCGGCGTCGGTCAGCAGGCAACCGTCCAACTCAGCGGCAAGACGGGCGAAATCCACACGCTGACCAATGAACACCAACTCCTGGCGGCAATCACCGCAATCGGCCTGCCAGTGCGCCATGATCGAGGCGGTGCCTTCGGCATCTTGAGGCCAATGGGCCTGGGGCACGAACCGCCACCACCGCCCGGCGAAACCGTGACGCACCAGGCCACCGGCCTGTGACCAGCTACCCGCTTCCTGAGGCTTGCTGGCCAACCAGAAGAAGCCCTTGGAGCGCAGCAACTTGCCGTTGGCCCAGGGCGCGTTGAGCCAGTCGTAAAAGCGCTGGGGGTGAAACGGGCGACGGGCCCGGTAGGCACCCGATGTGATTCCGTATTCGTCGCTTTCGGGCACGTGCTCGCCGCGCAATTCGCGCAGCCAGCCGGGCGCCTGGGCCGCGCGCTCGAAATCGAACAGCCCGGTATCGAGGATACGGCCCAAGGGCACCTGGCCCATGACCATCGGCATGACCTGGGCCTCCGGGTTCAAGCGCTTGAGGATCTGCGTGAGTTCCTCGCGCTGGCTGCTGGCGATGAGGTCGATCTTGCTGATGAGAATGACGTCAGCGAATTCCACCTGCTCGATCAGCAGGTCAGTGATGGCCCGTTCATCCTCCTCACCCAACGTTTCGCCGCGGCTGGCCAGGCTCTCGGCAGCCTCATAATCACGCAGGAAGTTCACCCCGTCGACGACGGTGACCATGGTGTCGAGGCGCGCCAGGTCTGCCAGGCTGCGCCCGTGTTCATCACGGAAGGTAAACGTCTCAGCCACGGGCAGGGGTTCGGAGATACCCGTGGACTCGATCAGCAGGTAATCGAACCGGCCCTCATCGGCCAGCCGTGCAACCTCTTCGAGCAGGTCTTCGCGCAAGGTGCAGCAGATGCAGCCATTGCTCATTTCCACCAATTTTTCTTCGGCACGGTTGAGGCTGACATCACGCTGCACTGCGGTGCCGTCGATGTTGATTTCGCTCATGTCATTGACGATGACCGCGACGCGCAGGTTCTCGCGATTGCGCAGCACGTGGTTGAGCAACGTGCTTTTGCCGGCACCCAGAAAACCTGAGAGCACGGTCACGGGAAGGCGATGGGGCATGTTCTGTTCCTCCAGGGCGGCCTGGTCTTGTGGAATGAACTGCCAGGCTATCCCGCAATGTTATAGTATAACATTGCGGGATAGCCAATACCGATTGTCTCTTCAGGCGGTTTGCTGAGCTTTCTGCTCCTGGCGCCAGGCTACATAGGAGCCACTGGGAGGATTCTTCGAGAAGTACGTGTTGATGCCGTCGAACAAACGGTCGGCCACGGCCTGCTGATGCCGCGCAGTCACCAGGCGCTGGGCATCACTGGCGTTGGAGATGAACCCCGTCTCCACCAGGATGGAAGGCACGTCGGGAGACTTCAGTACCGCGAAGCCAGCCTGCTCCACGCGCTTCTGGTGCAGCGTAGTGATGTCGGCCAGGCTCCCGAGCACGGTATGGCCCAGTTGGAGGCTGGCAGCGATGGTGGCATTCATGGACATGTCGATGATGACGTTAGCCAGCATGGGGTCCTTGTCCTTGAGGTTGAGCAGGCTGGCAGCACCCAGCAGATCAGCGCCGTTCTCGCGTTCAGCCATCATGCGTGCAGTGGCGGACGTGGCACCGTTCTCCGACAGCGCGAACACCGAGGCGCCGGATGCCGTAAGCCGCGGCGCGGCGTCGGCGTGCACCGAAATGAACATGTCGGCGTTACGCTGATGAGCGAACTCCACGCGCTTGCGCAGTGGTACGTAGAAGTCATCATTGCGCACCAGGTGCACGGTATAGCCTTTCTCGCGTTTCAAGCGGCGCGCCAAGAGCTGGGCGATGGACAACACCACATCTTTCTCTCGCTCGCCTTTGCCCCCTATGGCGCCGGGATCCTTGCCGCCATGGCCGGGGTCGACCACAACAACGATGTCGCGCTTGGGATGGAAGTTGCTGGCACTGGGCCTCTCAGGTTGAACCGGCTCGACGGCCTCGGGCTTTGGGGTGCTGGCGATAACGGCGGGTACGGCTGCGTAGCCAGGTTGCATCAGGTCCAAGACCAGCCGATGCCCCTGGCCGGCCTGCGGGCCCAGCAGGAAGGCAGTGGTCTGCATGGGTGCCTTGAGGTCGAACACGATGCGGGTGTCGCCATGGCCAAACGGGCCAGAACGAATGGCCCGCACGCTGGTGCCCGCCAGGTTCAAATGAGTGAAGTCACCGCTGAGTTGTGCGCCAGCTACATCGACGATCAACCGGTCGGGCGCCTCCAGGGTGAAGGTCTTGAATTGCACCGGGCCACTCAAATCGAACACGACCCTGAGCTTGTCACTGCTACGCCACAATCGCGCATCGCGCACCAGCGCCGCGGAGGCACCAAATGGCAGGGCCAGCGTAGTGCTGGCCAGGATCAGGTTGAGCAGTTGGCGTCTGTGCATGGCGAATCCGGCAAGGGTTCATCGAAGGAATGACAATGATCGCATCGTTATAATGTAACATGCGGATTGTCGCCAAAGATGAAATAGCGCAGGCGCAGGGTCCGCATCGTGCGCGACTCTAAACCGGGCCTCTCGTCCAGATTGTGAAACTTTCTACATATTGAATATTGGGTGTTCCACGTGGAACGCCAGCCGATGGCGCTCCCGTGGCATGGGTGCTCGTAGTGTTCAACTGCGTGGCCGCACACTCCCACAATCGTTGCCCAGCCAGACGGCCCGAGTTTCCATACTACCTTTCTGCTGGGTACCGGTGGCATTGAAGGTACCGCTGACCTTGGTCAGAAACTCCCGTTGGCTGAGGAACGTGGCCTGGCCAGTGCCCTGGGCTTTCGGGCAGCTGAATCGGAAGTTCCACACGTTGCCTTGGCGCGAGGTGATCTGCTGAGTGCAACCCGATTGCGGGTCTTGCAACGGAATGTCGTTGCTCTGCACCTGGGCCTGAGTCAGGCAGCTGCGGATGCCCTTGCCCCCTACCGTGATCCCCTGCTTGGCCATCGCCTGTTCGACCATGGCTTTCTGTTCAGGCGCCAGCATCTGCATTTGCCCCAGCATCACGTTGAGGTCCGGCAGCGCATTACCGTCGACCTGCATGTTGCTAGTGGTCAGTTCCCACAAGCCCGGTTGGAGCATCTGCGCCTGCGCAAAGGGCGCTGTAAGACAAAGGGCCAATGCCACAGCCGGCAAACGAATATTCATGGGTAGCTCCTGGGAATGGTTCCAGTCTTGGCTGGATGATGTTACTTGGACGCTGAAACACTCGGGGCGTTGCAAGCAGAATTATTTCGAGACAAGCAGAGGTTAACGTGGTCTGTTAGACACAACGCATTCGGGAGCAACGCCGCGCATGGATTATCACAGCCCCTGGTTTTTTGGCTACCTGTTTGGCCTGGTTCACCTGGTCGGAATCATCGCCGCCGTCCATGCGGTGCTAACGGTTCGTACAGCGCAAGGCTCCATTGCCTGGGCCCTGTCACTGGTGTTCGTACCTTACCTTACCCTTCTCCCCTACCTGGTGTTTGGCCGCAGCACGTTCGACGCCTACATTGAGGCCCGGCGCCAGGCCAACCGGGAAATGCATACGGCCATCGCCGACCTGGACTGGCGCCCATGGGTGGAAGAAGCGCTGACGGCGCGCAACTCCAGCTCCTATGATTCACTGCGGGCGATGCCGAAACTTGGACGCATGCCCTGCCTGGCCAACAATCAGGTCAGCCTGCTGGTCAATGGCAAGGCAACCTTCGATGCCATCTTCGACGCCATTCGCCAGGCGCGCGAGGTGGTGCTGGTGCAGTTCTTCATCATTCATGACGACCACATAGGCCGAGAGCTGCAAGCCCTGCTGTTGAAGAAGGCAGCGGAAGGCGTGAAGATCTATGTGCTGTACGACAGCGTGGGTAGCCACGCGCTTCCCCGTGAATACGGCGACACCTTGCGCAAGGCCGGCGTCAAAGCGCGCGCGTTCGCTACTCGCAGTGGTTGGCTCAACCGCTTCCAGGTCAACTTTCGCAACCACCGCAAGATCGTAGTGGTCGACGGCCTGGTCGGCTTCATCGGCGGCCATAACGTCGGCGACGAATACCTGGGTGGCAACCCCAAGCTCTCGCCCTGGCGCGACACCCATGTGCGCATCACTGGCCCGGTCGTGGCCTGCCTGCAGGAATCCTTTGCTGAAGACTGGTTCTGGGCTTCACGCAAATTGCCTCCTTTGATCCTGCCCGAAACCTACGCCGACAACGGCGTGCTTTGCCAGGTGCTCGCCAGCGGCCCGGCAGATGCCCAGGAAACCTGCTCGCTATTTTTCGTGGAAGCTATTCATGCAGCTACGGAAAGGGTGTGGATCACTACCCCCTATTACATTCCCGATGAGGCCGTGTTCGCCGCCTTGCGCCTGGCAGTCCTGCGTGGGGTGGATGTGCGCATCCTGCTGCCGTCGCGGCCAGACCATAAAGTGGTGTATGCCGCGTCCAGCCTGTTTGCCTTCGAGGCAGTGCGAGCCGGCGTACGGATGTTCCGCTATGGGCCGGGGTTCCTGCATCAAAAGGTCGTGCTGGTGGATAGCGAGATCAGCGCCATAGGCAGCGCCAACATGGACAACCGCTCGTTCCGGCTGAACTTTGAAATCATGCTGCTCACGGTGGACAAAGCGTTCGCCAGCCAGGTGCAGGAAATGCTCGAGGCCGATTTTGCGTTGTCGCGCGAGATCACGGTAGAGGACAGCCGGCGCACGCACCGGCTACAGAAGCTGGGCATGCGCATCGCCAGGTTGATCTCACCCATCCTGTAGATGCGCCGCCTGCGCAGGACTAGCGGTACAGATCCTCACGGGTCCATGGCAAACCATGGCTACCGTCTGAGTAGGTTTTCACCGACAGGATCTGATGGATGTTGATCCAGCCCTGGGCGAAAGCGTAGGAGCATCCGGCCAGGTAAAGCCGCCAGATCCGCAGCGCTTGGTCGGGCACCATGGCAGCGGCTTTTTCCAGGTTCGCCTCCAGGCGTTTGCTCCAGAAGTCCAGGGTCTTGGCATAGTGCAGCCGCAGGCTTTCGACGTCGACCACTTCAAAACCTGCCTCGCTGATGCGAGCCGACATCATCGCCATGTGCGGCAACTCCCCATGGGGAAATACATAGCGCTCGATGAAGTCTCCTGCCCCACGCCCTACCGGTCGACCGTCCGTATGCTTGGCGGTAATGCCGTGGTTCATCACCAGGCCACCTTCACGCACGGCACCGAACAGCTTTTCGCAATACACCTGCAGGTTAGCGTGGCCGACATGCTCGAACATACCGACGCTCACCACTTTGTCGAAGCGGCCATCCTGAGGCAGGTCGCGGTAATCGAGAAGCTGCAATTCCACCAGATGCTCCAGCCCCTCGGCCTTCACGCGCTCGCGAGCGAGCTTGAGTTGCTCCTTGCTCAACGTGATACCGAATACCCTGGCGCCGTACTCCCGAGCGGCGTAGCGAGCCAACCCTCCCCAACCGCAGCCGACGTCCAGGAGGTAATCACCGGCTTGCAGCCGAAGCTTGCGACACAGGTGCTCGAACTTGGCGTGCTGGGCTTGCTCCAGTGTCTCGGTGCCGGTCTGAAAATAGGCGCAGGAATAAGCCATGTCCTGGTCGAGCCACAGCTGGTAGAACTCGTTGGACAGGTCGTAGTGATAGGAAATGGCGGCGGCGTCGGTGTCCTTGTCGTGCACCGTTCGAATGGGTTGGTCGCCTTCGTCATCATCGACCAGCGCCTGGCTGAGCTCGTCGCATACCCGGATTACCTCACCGATCGAACCTTCCATTTCCAGCTTGCCCTCGACGAAGGCGGTACCCAGCAGGTCGAGACTCGGATGGGTGAATTGCGTCACCAGCTGTGGGTCTTTCACCACGATGGTAACGCTGGGCTCGGGGCCCAGGTTGAACTCATGACCATCCCAGAGTCTCAGGCGCAACGGTAGCTGAAGATTCTGTAAGGCCGGTGGTAATTGCGCGAGCATGTGGTAACCCCCTAGTTCAGACTTCTCTGAGATTAGGGTAGTCCAGAATTTGGCGGTGTCATGGGGTGCAATACTATGGTCTTAGACCATGGTGCGGATTTTTGTGGGATTTCTTCCGTTACACATTGTTTCCATGCGAACGGTTTGCGCTGCATGGCTGGGGCTCGGCAAGCGCTTTGAACTTTCCTGCCAGCCGCAGGATCGGTTCCTAGGCGCAGTTTGAGCGTCAGCGCCCTGCTCGGGGCCGCTGAACGATAAAGGAGCCATCATGACCGCTACCGCTCGCCTCCCCTATCCCACCACGCCGGGCCCGCTGCACGCCACGGTGCTGGCGGGGACCGTTCCCCTGTTTCTGGGCGCACTCATCAGTGACATCGCCTACTTCCAGACCTACCAGAGTCAGTGGAGCAACTTCGCCGCCTGGCTGCTGGCGGGCGCCGAGCTGTTCTGCGGCCTGGCGTTGCTGTTTGCCCTGGTCAACCTGGTGCGCGCGAACCCCAGGCGCGGCCGGCCCGTCCTGTACTTCCTGTTGCTGTTGGTGACGTGGGCCCTTGGCCTGGTCAACTCGTTCCAGCACGCCAAGGATGCCTGGGCCGTCATGCCTTCGGGCCTGGTGCTGTCAGTCATCACCGCCCCGCTGGCTTGCATCGCCACTTGGGTAGGACTCACCAATCTGCGCACCGGGGGTGTTCAATGAGACCTTCACACGCACTGACTGCCCTGAGCATGGCCTTGCTGCTGAGCGCCTGTAATGGCGAAGGCGACAGCACCCAGGCCCACGGCCCCGACCCGAAATTGCCAACACCGGAACGCGGCCTGCTGCCCACGATGAAAATTGCCGAACCCGCGGCATGGGGCAGTGAAAAGCCATCGGTACCCGAAGGCTACACGATCAATGCGATCGCCACGGATTTGAAGATCCCGCGCCAGACACTGGTGCTGCCAAACGGCGATATCCTGGTGGCCGAAGGCAAAGGTGGCACAGAAGCAGCGCTCAAACCCAAGGACGTGATCGCGAGTCTGGTAAAAGCCCGGGGTACCACCCCGGTCAAAGGCGGCAACCGCCTGACCCTGCTGCGCGACGCCGATGGGGATGGTACCTATGAGGTCAAAACCGTCTTTGCCGACAACCTCAATGCGCCCTACGGCCTGGCCTATGGCAATGGCCATGTGTACGTCGCCAACCAGGACAGCCTGGTGCGCTTCGACTACACCGACGGCCAGACCAAGGCCAGCGGCCCCCCCACGAAAATTACCGACCTGCCCGGGCAGATCAACCACCACTGGACCAAATCTCTGGCCATCAGCCCTGATGGGCGTTTCCTGTACGTCGGTATCGGTTCGAACAGCAACATCACCGAACGCGGCATGGAAGTGGAAATCGACCGCGCCAGGGTATGGGAAGTGGATGCGCAAACCGGTGCCCACCGCGCCTACGCGACGGGCCTGCGTAACCCCACTGCGCTCAGAATTCAGCCTGGCACGGGCAAACTGTGGGCGGTGGCCAATGAGCGCGACGAGCTGGGCCCGGATCTGGTGCCTGATTACCTGACATCCGTGAAAGACGGCGCCTTTTACGGCTGGCCCTACAGCTATTGGGGCCAGAACGTCGATACCCGCGCCCAGCCGCAAGACCCCGCCAAGGTCGCGGCGGCGATCAAGCCCGACTACAGCCTGGGTTCACACGTGGCGGCGCTGGGCGTGGATTTCTCCCAGGCGTCCATGGGCGAAAAATTCGCCCAAGGTGCATTCGTGGGCGAGCACGGCAGCTGGAACCGCGAGAATCCAGTCGGCTACAAGGTAGTGTTCGTACCGTTCAGCAACGGGCAGCCCTCGGGCGAACCCGTTGACTTCGCCACCGGGTTTAGGGGTGCGGATGGGAAAACCAGGGGCCGGCCTGTGGGCGTGACGGTGGACCCCAAGGGGGCACTGATTATCGCCGATGATTTGTCGAATACGGTTTGGCGGGTGACGCGGAGGAAGTGAGCATGTGGGCTGACGGGGCCGAGGCAAGCTAGCCCCGTATCGCTAGGGCCTGTATGAAACGTATTCCAGCGAAGGCCTGTTTTCAATGCAGCATGGCCGGGTTGGGATGCATTTCGTACAGAGCCTGGTCAGGCTCAAAGGGGCGGCCTACCAGGCTGCTTAGACCCCTGGCAGCGATGATCAGTGCAGGATCCGTTGGACATCCCTCAAAGTAATTCCATGCTCGCGCAGCAGCGTGATGCGCTGGCCCATGAGTGCATCATAGTCAGGGATCTCTCTGGTTGTAGCGAACAACTCCCTAATGCCGGTACGTCCCGCAATCGCAGGCCACAGCTCAGGCACCAGTACGCGTTCCAGGTCGATACAGGCCAGTTTGCTAAAGCTGCTCATCAGCGTCCCATCCCAGGCAGCACCAGGCTCAAGCCTAGTCCGATCAGAATGGTGCCGATCACTTTGTCGACTATATGCTGCCTGTCCAGCATGCGTTGACGCAGGGCCTCGGCTGAAAAGAACAGGGCAACGAAGCTGAACCAGAGCCAGTGCGAGAACGACATGAACAGTCCATAAGCGAAGTTGATCGCCAGGCTGTTGCTGACTTGCACAACTTGGCTATAGGTAGCCACGACGAACAGCATGGTTTTCGGGTTTAGCGCATTGGTCAAAAAGCCCATGGCGAAAGCCTTGCCAGCGGAGGGGCGCGGACCGGTGGCGGTGCCCAGTTGCAGGGATGACTTGCTGGTCAGTGACTTCCAGCCCAGATAGATCAAGTAACCCGCGCCGAGGGCTTTCATGGCCATGAACAGCATTGGCGAATGGGTAATGACTAAAGCGATACCGAGCACGGTATAGAACACATGCACCTGCACGCCGCAGGCAATGCCGAAAGCAGCCGTGAGCCCGATGCTACGCCCATAGGCGTAACTATTACGGGTGACCATCGCGAAGTCAGGACCTGGGCTGATCACCGCGAGGATAGTGATCGCGGCTACGGCTATTAATTCGTTCATCCGAGGACTCCATGCGGCATGGGCTAGCCATGCCGCTATAGCGGATCAGCGTTTGCTGAAAGTAATGACTAGCACATCCCGGTAAGCGGGTTGCAGTGGGTCGAGCTGGATGATCGGGGTAACCCCATGCAGAGTCTGCTCATCGTTGACGATGGCCACCTCCATCGCCTCGGAGAGGGTGTACCGGCTCAAGGGGCGTTTGTGGCGGTCGCATATGCTGATTTCGCCATTAACCACGTTGACCCGATTGACCATCATCATGAATACGAAGTTGAGACCGTCGCGGTGCACGCCTTCCGGGGTAGGCGAAGCCGCCAGCTGCGAGGCATTAGCAGGCTCGCGATCTTGCGTGAGGACACCAGGGTAAAATCCCTTTGCGCTACGATTTCACACAGATTTTGAATGCTGTACTGGCGGGCAAAACAAACCTCCTGTTGCTGGACCTGTGTGGTGGCACGTTCCATCAAGTTCATTGCTTCCTCCTCCCTGTTGGTCAAACTTGCACATGAGATGCAGTCAGGGACGAAGCATGGCAATTTGCCGGCTTGATGAAAAACGATTTATATTCCCCTTTATCTGTGAGAATTCATCGCGCATATGAAGCTACCCGCTCTGACCTCCTTCCATTTCTTTACTGTCGCAGCGCAAACCCAGAGCTTTGTTCAAGCCGCACGCTTACTGCATGTCACCCATGGTGCGGTTAGCCGCCAGGTGAGGCAGTTGGAGGAAGCAATCGGCGTCGAACTGTTCGAGCGCCGCAATCGGGCAATTTTCCTGAACAGCGCTGGCAGGCAACTTTTCAACGTCACTCGGCCTTTCTTCGAACAGCTCGAAGGAACGCTTTACCAGTTGCAGCGGGATGCGCGCGAAGAAGTACTGGTCGTGTCTTGTGAACCGACCATCGCGATGAAATGGCTGATACCCCGTCTGCCCGATTTTCAAGCATCACACCCGAACCTGCAGTTGCAACTGCTGGCTGCCGGTGGGCCTATCGACTTTGCCCGTTCAGGCGCAGACGTGGCGCTACGTCGGGACGACTTCTACTGGGATGAGTCGATTCACTGCGAAACGATTTGTGAAGAATGGATCGGTCCGGTGTGCATTCCGGCTTTGTGGCCAGAGGGCCAGAAGTTAGATGATATGCCGCTTCTACGCAGTACGACTCGCCCACTGGCTTGGAACAACTGGATGCGGCTGGCGGATGTCGCGGCGCCGGGGGCGATAAGAGTGGAATACGAGCATTTCTATCTCTGCATACAAGCAGCGGCTGCAGGGTTGGGCGTGGGCATGGCGTCCTTGCTCATGGTCCAGGATGAGCTGAAGTCGAGGCAGCTTATAGCTCCATTCGGCTTCACGCGGGATGGCTCCAGGTATTGCTTACTGTCGCCCGCCCGTTCGATGAGAGTTCCAAATGCAGGTTATTCCTTAAATGGATCACCAAGCAGATGGCAGACACCATTAAATGGTCAGGCGATTAATGCTAGCCAGCGACCGGTGCGCTTCGTTTGTTTACCTGCGCAGGCAGGCTAAGTGGCGCTGGCCAGTATCAGCACGGTAGCCGGTAGCCGGTAGCCGGGGCTGACACCCTCGGCCACCTGCGACAGCTTTAGTTCCCGTGCGGCAGACTTAATTCCCAAAATCTAGGCACCTACCCGATAACCCCTTTATTCCACAGTCACCGACTTCGCCAGATTGCGCGGCTGATCAACGTCCGTACCTTTCAGCACCGCGACGTAGTACGACAGCAACTGCAACGGAATCGTGTACAGGATCGGTGCCAACGCATCGACGATGTGCGGCATCGCCACCACATGGGTTCCCGGGCCATCGCGGAACTCGGCCTGGGCGTCGGCGAAGACGATCAACTCGCCGCCGCGGGCGCGCACTTCCTGCAGGTTGGACTTGAGCTTCTCCAGCAGCTCGTTGTTCGGCGCCACGGTCACTACCGGCATGTCCTTGTCGACCAGCGCCAGCGGGCCGTGCTTGAGCTCACCTGCCGGATACGCTTCGGCGTGGATGTAGGAAATCTCCTTGAGCTTCAGCGCGCCTTCCATCGCTACCGGGAACTGGGCACCGCGGCCAAGGAACAGCGTGTGGTGTTTTTCGGCAAATAGCTGGGCAACCTTTTCCACCGTGCCATCCATGGCCAGGGCTTCACCCAGGCGAGTGGGCAGGCGGCGGAGTTCTTCCACCAGCTCGGCTTCGACACCCGCTTCCAGCGTACCCTTCACCTGCCCCAGGGACAGGGTCAGCAACATCAGGGCTACCAGTTGCGTGGTGAACGCCTTGGTGGAGGCAACGCCGATCTCAGGGCCTGCTTGGGTCAGCAGGGTCAGGTCCGACTCACGCACCAGCGAACTGATGCCGACGTTGCAGATGGCCAGGCTGCCGAGGAAGCCCAGCTCCTTGGCGTTACGCAGGGCGGCCAGGGTATCGGCGGTTTCGCCGGACTGGGAAATGGACACGAACAGGGTGTCAGGCTGCACCACGACACGGCGGTAACGGAACTCGCTGGCCACCTCCACCTGGCAGGGAATACCCGCCAGGCTTTCCAGCCAGTAACGGGCGACCATCCCGGCGTGGTAGCTGGTACCACAGGCGACGATCTGCACGTTGCGCACCTTGGCGAACAATTCGGCGGCCTGAGGGCCGAAAGCCTGTACCAGCACTTGCTCCTGGCCCAGGCGGCCTTCCAGAGTGCGTTGCACCACCCGTGGCTGCTCGTGAATCTCCTTGAGCATGAAGTGACGGAATTCACCCTTGTCCGCCGCTTCGGCACCTTCGTGGTATTGCACGCTCTCGCGCTGCACCGGCTGGCCGTCGCTGTTCCAGATGCTCACCTTTTCCCGGGTGATCTGCGCGATATCGCCCTCTTCAAGGTACATGAAGCGGTCAGTGACCTGGCGCAGGGCCAACTGGTCGGAGGCCAGGAAGTTCTCACCCAGGCCCAGGCCGATTACCAGCGGGCTGCCACTGCGGGCGGCCACCAGGCGGTCGGGCTGCGCTTGATGAATGGCCGCCAGGCCATACGCGCCATGCAGTTCCTTGACGGTTGCCTTGAGCGCATCGACCAGGTCGGGCAGGGTCTTAAGGTGGTGGTGCAGCAAGTGGGCGATGACTTCGGTATCGGTATCGGAGGCGAAGGCGTAGCCCATGCCTTTCAAGCGCTCACGCAGCACTTCATGGTTTTCGATAATGCCGTTGTGCACGACGGCCACGGTATCGCTGGAGAAGTGGGGGTGGGCGTTGCGCTCGGTGGGTGCACCATGGGTGGCCCAGCGGGTATGGGCGATACCCAACTGCCCTACCAGCGGGTCACTCGCCAGGGCTGCTTCCAGCTCGCTGACCTTGCCCACGCGGCGGCGGCGCTGCACGCCATCGGTGTTGGTGTACACGGCCACGCCGGCGCTGTCATAGCCACGGTACTCCAGGCGCTTGAGGCCTTCGAGCAGGATGGCGGTGATGTTACGTTCGGCGATGGCGCCTACGATTCCACACATGAGTTGTTCTCCTAGCTGGCGGCGGCGCAGATAAGGTTGATACCGCGGGCCTGAATCTGGTCGCGTGCCGTCTGCGGCAGGCGATCATCGGTAATGAGGGTGTGTACACTGCTCCAGGGCAGTTCCAGGTTGGGAATCTTGCGGCCTACCTTGTCGGACTCGACCATCACGATCACTTCGCGGGCCACTTCTGCCATTACCCGGCTCAAGCCGAGCAGTTCATTGAAGGTGGTGGTGCCTCGCGCCAGGTCGATGCCATCGGCACCGATGAACAGCTGATCGAAGTCGTACGAACGCAGCACCTGTTCGGCGACCTGGCCCTGAAAGGACTCGGAATGCGGGTCCCAGGTGCCGCCGGTCATCAACAGCACGGGCTCGTGCTCCAACTCACTGAGGGCGTTGGCCACATGCAACGAATTGGTCATTACCACCAACCCGGGCTGATGAGCCAGTTCGGGGATCATCGCGGCGGTGGTGCTGCCGCTGTCGATGATGATGCGGGCGTGCTCGCGAATCTTTCCCACGGCCGCGCGCGCAATGGCCTGCTTGTGGATAGAAACGCTTCGCGCCTGCTCGGCGATCATTTCCTGAGGCACGGGGATCGCGCCGCCGTAACGACGCAACAACAGCCCATTGCTTTCCAAGGCAGCCAAATCCTTGCGAATGGTGACTTCGGAAGTTTCGAAGCGACGAGCCAGCGCGTCGACACTCACCTCGCCCTGTTCATTGAGCAGGGCAAGAATGTTGTGACGGCGCTGGGGAGTGTTGCGTTTCGACATGGCGGCTTTTAAGTTTCGATCCGAAAGATAACGGAAGTAATCAAAACCTATCGCCGAGTTTTCGTCAAGTGAACTGTGATCCGGGTGACGACAGGCGCTTGAATCAACTTATCCACAACGACGTAGCCGCAGCCTGGCGGCAGCGGCTACGGTGTGTTTGGATATCTCAAGACTTCCTGATTTTCTCAGGGCGCTTCCAGCCGTCGATGTTGCGCTGGCGGGCACGGCCCACAGCCAGCTGGCCTGCGGGCACTTCCTGAGTAATGGTCGAGCCTGCGGCAGTCGTGGCCCCGGCCTGGATATCCACAGGCGCCACCAACGAGTTGTTGGAGCCGATGAACACGTCCTCACCCATCACCGTGCGCCACTTGTTGGCGCCATCGTAGTTGCAGGTGATGGTGCCGGCGCCGATGTTGGTGCGTGCACCAATGTCGGCGTCGCCCAGATAGGCCAGGTGGCCCGCCTTGGCGTCTTCGTGCATGTGGGTATTTTTCAGTTCCACGAAGTTACCCACATGGGCACGCGCGTCCATCACAGTACCCGGGCGCAAGCGCGCGAACGGACCCGCATCGCTGCCCTCGCCCATTACCGCGCCGTCCAGGTGGGTGTTGGCCTTCAGCACCACGCCTTGGCGCAAGGTGCTGTCCTTGATGTAACAGTTCGGGCCGATGACCACGTCGTCCTCGATCACTACCTTGCCTTCCAGGATCACGTTGACGTCGATCAGCACGTCACGACCGACAGTGACCTCACCGCGTACGTCGAAGCGTGCCGGGTCGCGCAGGGTGACACCCTGGGCCATCAGGCGGCGGCCTTCGCGCAATTGATAGTGGCGCTCCAGCTCGGCCAGTTGCCGACGGTCATTGGCACCCTGCACTTCCATGGCATCGAGAGGCTGTTCGGTGGCAACCACCAGGCCATCGCTGACCGCCATGGCGATGACGTCGGTCAGGTAGTACTCGCCCTGGGCGTTGTGGTTGGACAGGCGCCCCAGCCATTCGGCCAGGCGCTTGCCCGGTACGGCGAGAATGCCGGTGTTGCCTTCGTTGATGGCGCGCTGCGCTTGGCTGGCATCCTTGTGCTCAACGATGGCACTGACATTCCCCGCCCCATCGCGAACGATGCGCCCATAGCCGGTAGGGTCGGCCAGATTGACGGTCAGCAGGCCCAGTTGCTCTGGGGTAACCAGTGCAAGCAGACGCTTGAGGGTGTCGACCTCGATCAGCGGCACGTCGCCGTAGAGGATCAACACGGTTTCAGCCGTCAGGGCAGGCAGCGCCTGGGCCACGGCGTGGCCGGTGCCCAATTGCTGGTCCTGCAGGACGAAATTGAGGTCGGGGGCGGCCAGGCGTTCGCGCACCAGATCGGCACCGTGGCCGATCACTACATGAATACCGTTGGGCGCCAGTTGCCGGGCGCTGTGGATAACATGGCCGAGCATGGAGTTGCCCGCTACCGGGTGCAGAACCTTGGGAATGGCCGAGCGCATGCGCGTGCCCTGGCCTGCAGCAAGAATGACGATATCGAGGGACATTGACTGGCTACCAATGCGAAGCGGTCGGCAACGGCGACCGAAGAATGAAAAGCGGAAAAAAGAAAAAGGGTAGCCGAGGCTACCCTTTTACTCAATCGCACAGAGGCTGCGGCTTATTTGCCGAACTTCTTGCGGATCTGCTGAACGGTGCGCAGCTGGGCTGCGGCCTCGGCCAGACGTGCGGCAGCAGCGCCGTAGTCGAAGTCGGCGCCTTGCTCGTTCAGGGCCTTCTCAGCAGCCTTGACGGCTTCCTGAGCGGAGGCTTCGTCCAGGTCGGCAGCACGCTGCACGGTGTCGGCAAGAACCTTGACCATGTTCGGCTGAACCTCGAGGAAACCACCGGAGATGTAGAACACCTCCTCTTCCCCACCCTGCTTGATCAAGCGGATCGGACCTGGCTTCAGATTAGTGAGCAACGGTGCGTGGCCCAGGGCAACGCCCAGGTCACCCAGTTCACCGTGTGCAATCACCATCTCGACCAGGCCGGAGAAGATTTCCCCTTCCGCGCTGACGATATCGCAATGGACTGTCATAGCCATCTGCTTGCCTCAACCTGATTAGCGCCCGTTGCCGGGCGCCGGGATTACAGTTTCTTGGCTTTCTCGATCGCTTCTTCGATGCCGCCGACCATGTAGAACGCTTGTTCTGGCAGGTGGTCGTAGTCACCGTTGAGGATGCCTTTGAAGCCAGCAATGGTGTCTTTCAGGGAAACGTATTTACCTGGGGCACCGGTGAAGACTTCAGCCACGAAGAACGGCTGCGACAGGAAGCGCTGAATCTTACGAGCGCGGGTTACCAACTGCTTGTCGGATTCCGACAGCTCGTCCATACCCAGGATCGCGATGATGTCTTTCAGCTCTTTGTAACGCTGCAGCACGTACTGAACGCCACGAGCGGTGTCGTAGTGATCCTGGCCAATGACCAGTGGGTCCAGCTGGCGCGAAGTCGAGTCCAGTGGATCGACCGCTGGGTAGATACCCAGGGAGGCGATGTCACGGGACAGTACGACGGTGGCGTCCAAGTGGGCGAACGTGGTGGCTGGCGACGGGTCGGTCAGGTCGTCCGCAGGTACGTATACGGCTTGTACCGAGGTGATCGAACCGGACTTGGTCGAAGTGATGCGCTCTTGCAGAGTACCCATCTCTTCAGCCAGGGTCGGCTGGTAACCCACGGCCGACGGCATACGGCCCAGCAGTGCCGACACTTCGGTACCGGCCAGGGTGTAACGGTAGATGTTGTCGACGAACAGCAGAACGTCGTTACCTTCGTCACGGAACTTCTCAGCCATGGTCAGGCCGGTCAGCGCTACGCGCAGACGGTTGCCTGGTGGCTCGTTCATTTGACCGTAGACCAGGGCAACTTTGTCCAGAACGTTGGAGTCCTTCATCTCGTGATAGAAGTCGTTACCTTCACGAGTACGCTCACCCACACCGGCGAACACGGAGTAACCGCTGTGTTCCATCGCGATGTTACGGATCAGTTCCATCATGTTTACGGTCTTGCCTACACCGGCACCACCGAACAGACCGACTTTACCGCCTTTGGCGAACGGGCAGACCAGGTCGATAACCTTGATGCCGGTTTCCAGCAGGTCGTTGCCGCCCGCTTGTTCAGCGAACGAAGGAGCCGGCTGGTGGATACCACGGCGCTCTTCTTCACCGATCGGGCCGGCTTCGTCGATTGGGTTGCCCAGCACGTCCATGATACGGCCCAGGGTCGCTTTACCGACCGGTACCGAGATAGGAGCGCCGGAGTCGACCACGTCCAGGCCGCGTTTCAGGCCTTCGGTGGAACCCATTGCAATGGTACGAACCACGCCGTCGCCCAGCTGCTGCTGAACTTCCAGAGTGGTTGGCGCGCCTTGAACACTCAGCGCGTTGTAGATGCTCGGTACGCTGTCACGTGGGAATTCCACGTCGATGACGGCGCCGATGATTTGAACGATACGTCCGCTACTCATAGCAGGATCCTCTGAATATTTGAACCGTTAAACCGCGGCAGCGCCGCCGACGATTTCCGAGATCTCTTGGGTGATCGCAGCCTGACGCGCCTTGTTGTAGACCAGCTGCAATTCGCTGATCAGGTCGCCGGCGTTGTCGGTGGCGTTTTTCATCGCGATCATCCGCGCAGCCTGCTCGGCCGCGTTGTTCTCGACCACCGCCTGGTAGACCTGCGACTCCACGTACCGAACCATCAGGCCGTCCAGCAGCTCCTTGGCGTCGGGTTCGTAGAGGTAGTCCCAGTGGTGCTTGAGTTCTTGATCCGGGGTTGCGACCAACGGAACCAATTGCTCGACCGTTGGCTTTTGCGTCATGGTATTCACGAACTTGTTGGACACCACGGACAGGCGATCAATACGGCCATCCAGGTAGGCATCCAGCATCACCTTGACGCTGCCGATCAGATCATTGATCGATGGCTCTTCGCCCAGGTGGCTGATCGCTGCAACGACGTTGCCGCCGAAGTTGCGGAAGAATGCCGCACCCTTGGCGCCGACCACGCACAGATCGATCTCGACGCCGCGCTCGCGGTTTACCGCCATGTCCTTGACCAGGGCCTTGAACAGGTTGGTATTCAAGCCGCCGCACAGACCACGGTCACTGCTCACCACGACGTAACCGACGCGCTTTACTTCGCGGTCGATCATGAACGGGTGGCGGTATTCCGGGTTGGCGTTGGCCAGATGTCCAATCACCTGGCGGATATGCTCCGCGTAGGGACGGCTGGCTGCCATGCGCATTTGAGCCTTGCGCATTTTGCTGACCGCCACTTTTTCCATGGCGCTGGTAATTTTTTGCGTGCTTTTGATGCTCGCAATCTTACTGCGAATCTCTTTTGCGCCTGCCATGTAACACCTATCAGGTTAGCAAGCGGGAGCCTCGCGGCTCCCGCTGCGGCTTACCAGGTTTGGGTGGCCTTGAACTTCTCGATACCGGCTTTGATGCCAGCGTCGATTTCGTCATTGAAGTCACCCTTCACGTTGATCTTCGCCATCAAATCGGCGTGATCGCGGTTGAAGTAAGCAATCAGGGCCTGCTCGAAGCTACCGATCTTGGCGATTTCGACGTCAGTCAGGAAACCACGCTCAGCGGCGTACAGCGACAGCGCCATGTCCGCGATGGACATAGGAGCGTATTGCTTCTGCTTCATCAGCTCGGTAACGCGCTGACCGTGCTCCAGTTGCTTGCGGGTGGCTTCGTCCAGGTCAGAGGCGAACTGGGCGAATGCAGCCAGTTCACGGTACTGAGCCAGAGCGGTACGGATGCCACCGGACAGCTTCTTGATGATCTTGGTCTGAGCGGCACCACCCACACGGGATACCGAAACACCGGCGTTCACTGCAGGGCGGATGCCCGAGTTGAACATGGCCGATTCCAGGAAGATCTGACCGTCGGTGATGGAAATCACGTTGGTCGGAACGAAGGCGGAAACGTCGCCAGCCTGGGTTTCGATGATCGGCAGTGCGGTCAGGGAACCGGTCTTGCCAGTCACTGCACCGTTGGTGAACTTCTCGACGTACTCTTCGGAAACGCGCGATGCACGCTCCAGCAGACGGGAGTGGAGATAGAACACGTCACCTGGGTAGGCTTCACGGCCTGGTGGACGGCGCAGCAGCAGGGAGATCTGGCGGTAAGCCACAGCCTGCTTGGACAGATCGTCATAAACGATCAGCGCGTCTTCACCGCGGTCGCGGAAGAATTCACCCATGGTGCAACCGGAGTACGGTGCCAGGTATTGCAGGGCAGCCGATTCCGAGGCACTGGCGGCAACAACGATGGTGTTGGCCAGAGCGCCGTTCTCTTCCAGCTTGCGCACGATGTTGGCAATGGTCGATTGCTTCTGACCGATTGCAACGTACACGCAGAAGATGCCGCTGTTTTTCTGGTTGATGATCGCGTCGATCGCCATGGCGGTCTTGCCGATCTGGCGGTCACCGATGATCAGCTCACGCTGGCCACGGCCGACAGGGATCATGGCGTCAACCGACTTGTAGCCAGTCTGTACAGGCTGGTCTACCGACTTACGCCAGATCACGCCCGGTGCAACTTTCTCGACCGCGTCGGTCTCGGTGTTGCCCAGTGGACCTTTGCCGTCAACAGGGTTGCCCAGTGCGTCGACGACGCGACCCAGCAGTTCCTTGCCAACCGGAACCTGCAGGACGCGGCCAGTGCACTTGGCGCTCATGCCTTCGGCCAGGGACTGGTAGGAACCGAGAATAACGGCACCTACGGAGTCCTGCTCCAGGTTGAGGGCCATGCCGAAGACGCCGCCCGGAAACTCGATCATCTCGCCGTACATGACGTCGGCCAGACCGTGAATCCGCACGATACCGTCAGATACGCTGACGACAGTGCCTTCGTTACGGGCTTGGGAGGTCACATCGAGCTTGTCGATGCGGCCCTTGATAATTTCACTTATTTCGGAAGGATTGAGTTGCTGCATTGCTCTGCTGCCCCTTCAAACTCAAGATTTCAATGCTTCGGCCAGCTGCGCGAGTTTGCCACGCACTGAACCATCGATTACCAGGTCGCCAGCGCGAATGACGACGCCCCCGATGAGGGAGGCATCTTGCGCGGCGTGCAGTCGCACTTCTCGGCCGAGCCGTGCACTGAGAACCTTGGCGAGTTTGTCTTGCTGTTCGTCGTTCAATGCAAATGCACTGGTTACTTCCACGTCTACGGATTTCTCTTGCTCGGCCTTGTACAGGTCGAACAGAGCCGCGATCTCCGGCAACAGCAGGAGACGGTCGTTTTCCGCGACAACATGAATGAAATTCTGTGCCTGGCTATCAAACTTTTCACCGCACACTTCAATGAAAGTGGCGGCCTTTTGTGCGCTCGTCAGTCGCGGGGCCTTGAGCAGGCGCTGCATGGTGTCGTCTTCCGACACCGCAGCAGCCAGGCCGAGCATGGCTGACCAATTGGCCAGTTGCTGGTGGGCCTGGGCATGCTCGAAGGCTGCCTTAGCGTAAGGTCGGGCCAACGTGGTCAGTTCTGCCATGATCGCCCTCGCTTAGATTTCTGCAGCCAGTTTGTTAACCAGCTCCGCGTGCGCGTTTTGATCGATTGTGGCGCCCAGGATCTTCTCGGCACCGCCTACGGCCAGAGCACCCACTTGGGCACGCAGCGCGTCTTTGACACCGTTCAGTTCCTGCTCGATCTCGGCCTGAGCCTGAGCCTTCACGCGTTCAGCTTCGACACGGGCCTGTTCACGGGCCTCGTCGACGATCTGAGCGCCGCGTTTCTTGGCTTGCTCAATGATTTCGGCTGCCTGAGCTTTAGCATCGCGCAGTTGCTGACCCGCTTTGTCTTGGGCCAGCTCCAGGTCGCGAGCTGCTCGTTGTGCAGCGTCCAGTCCATCCGCGATCTTCTTCTGACGTTCTTGCAAAGCCGCGATGACCGGAGGCCACACGAACTTCATGCAAAACAGTACAAAAATGAAGAACGCAACGGACTGGCCAATCAGGGTTGCATTAATGTTCACGCCAACACCTCGCTCGTTCTTTGTTCACACCAATCAGCTCGAAGGTTCGAGAGATTAGCCAGCGAGTTGACCAACGAAGGGGTTCGCGAAGGTGAAGAACAGAGCGATACCAACACCGATCATGGTTACGGCGTCGAGCAGACCGGCAACGATGAACATTTTAACTTGCAGCATTGGAACCATTTCTGGCTGGCGAGCTGCGCCTTCCAGGAATTTGCCGCCCAGCAGGCCGAAGCCGATAGCAGTACCCAGTGCGCCCAGGCCGATCAGCAGAGCAACAGCGATAGCGGTTAGACCAACTACAGTTTCCATCTTTCCTCCCGACTTTTACGTCGTATTGGTTAGGTTTTCTTAGATTAAAGCGGTAAAACAAATCGTTTTTGCAGCAGCCCCGGCAGACTCCCCCCAAGGGCACCCTCCCACCGAAGCGGGAGGGTCATCAGACACGCCAGGCGGGTCTTAATGGTTCTCTTCGTGCGCCATCGACAGGTAGACGATGGTCAGCATCATGAAGATAAAGGCCTGCAGGGTGATGATCAGGATGTGGAACACAGCCCACGCCCATTGCAGGACAACACCCAGACCGCTCAGCCACAGCAGGCCACTGCCGAACATCACGGCGATCAGGATGAACACCAGTTCGCCAGCGTACATGTTGCCGAACAGTCGCAGAGCCAGAGAGATTGGCTTGGCGATCAGTGTCACGAATTCCAGCAGGAAGTTGACCGGGATCAGAACGATCTGAACCAGCATGTTCTTGCTGCTGAACGGGTGCAGGGTCAGTTCGCCGATGAAGCCGCCCAGGCCCTTGATCTTGATGCTGTAGAAAATGATCAGTGCAAACACCGAGAAAGCCATGCCCAGCGTGGCGTTCGGGTCGGTGGTGGACACTGCGCGGAACGGGATCTCGTGGTCGCCGGTGACCAGGGCCGCCAGGTGGGGAATCCAGTCGACCGGTACCAGGTCGATGGCGTTCATCAGGAACACCCAGGCGAAAATGGTCAGGGCCAGGGGGGCGATCACGGCGCTACGGCCGTGGAAGCTGTCCTTGACGCTGCCGTCGACGAACTCTACCAGCACTTCAACGAAGTTCTGCAGGGCGCCAGGCTGGCCCGAAGTCGCCTTTTTCGCCGCCATGCGGAAAATCAGGACGAAAATCAGGCCCAGGGCCACCGACCAGCCGAGGGTATCGACGTGGAAAGCCCAAAAGCCCATTTCCTTGGCTTGTGCTGCGGAGTGGGCAAAGCCCCAGCCGCCGTCTGGTAGTTGACCGAAGGTCAAGTTCTGCAAGTGGTGCTGGATATAGCCCGAAGCGGTTTCTGCTGCCATGGTTGCCTCAAACGCCCTAAGGTCTCGAAAGTCTTGTTTTCATCAGCAGGGGTGCGAACCAGCTGACCAGCTGGGTCAGCACGAAGACACCGAATACTGCCAACGGCGCCAATGGTTTCACTCCTGCAAACGTCAGCGCGAACAGCACTGCCGTCAGAATCAATTTGCCTGCCTCGCCGGCGTAGAACGACCGGACGATGGCTTGCGCGGCTCGGGCTCCGGTAAACCGGAAAGCCTTGTGAGCGAAATACAAATTCGGCAACCAGGCAATCAGCCCTCCAAGGAGGCCTGAATATCCACTGACTGCCCCGCGCCACTGCCACAACGCCAAGGCTGCCAACAGAAACACGACACATTGAGCCAGCAATACCGGAAAAACCGCCAAGCGATGGAACGGCAGGCGGTTTGGCGTGCGGGTTTCCATCACAAATTGCTCCTCGTGAGTCGGCGCGCCAAAATCAATGACTTGGCATAATTTGTGCCGACAAAATGCGCGCAGAGTATAGGGGCGGTTAAGCCCCTATTCAACTGCCGGGTAGTGATTTCCGACTGCGCGCTACAAAAGGAGTGTTTCAGCGAATGTGAGCAAGGACACCTTGAAGCTCGTCCAGGGAGTTGTAACGGATGACCAACTGCCCCTTGCCCTTCTGCCCGTGACGAATCTGTACATCAGAGCCTAGACGCTCTGCCAGGCGCTGCTCGAGCCGGGTAATGTCCGGATCGGGCTTGGCCGCTTCAACCGGTTCCGGCTTGCCTGCCAACCACTGGCGAACCAGTGCTTCGGTCTGGCGCACGGTGAGGCCGCGTGCGACAACATGTCGCGCCCCTTCCACCTGCTGTTCGTCCGGCAAACCGAGCAAAGCACGAGCGTGACCCATTTCCAGGTCGCCATGGGCGAGCATGGTCTTGATCACTTCCGGTAGCGAAATCAGACGCAGCAGGTTGGCCACGGTGACCCGCGATTTGCCAACGGCATCAGCGACCTGTTGCTGGGTCAACTGAAACTCATGCTGCAGGCGCTGCAGGGCAATGGCTTCCTCGACCGGGTTCAGGTCTTCACGCTGAATGTTCTCGATCAGCGCCATGGCGATGGCCGCTTCATCGGGCACATCGCGAACCATGGCCGGGATGGTTTCCATGCCGGCCTGCTGGCTGGCGCGCCAGCGGCGCTCACCGGCGATGATCTCGAACCGGTTGTTGCCGATCGGGCGTACCACGATGGGTTGCATCACACCCTGGCTCTTGATCGAGTGGGCGAGCTCTTCCAGCGCTTGCGGGTCCATGTCCCGGCGTGGCTGGTACTTGCCACGCTGGATCACGTCCAGGGGCAGGTGCTGCAGTTCGCTCTGGTCGACCTTGACAGCCTGTTCTTCCAGCGCACTGACGGTTGGCCCGCTTAGCAGGGCATCCAGTCCACGTCCGAGACCTCGTTTCTTCACGGCCATGTGGATTCCTTAAGCTTTTTCAGCGCGAGTTTGACGGCGCTGGCGGCGAACCATCTCGCCCGCCAGGGCCAGGTAGGCCAGTGCGCCGCGCGATTGTTTGTCGTAGGCCAGGGCCGGCATGCCGAAGCTTGGCGCCTCGGCCAGGCGCACGTTGCGCGGGATGACGGTGTCGTACAACTGGTCGCCGAAGTGTTCCTTGAGCTGCGCGGAGACATCGTTGATCAGGCTCAGGCGCGGGTCGTACATGGTCCGCAGCAGGCCCTCGATCTTGAGTTCCGGGTTCAGCAGCTCGGCGATGCGCTTGATGTTATCCACAAGGTCGCTGAGGCCTTCCAGGGCGAAGTACTCGCACTGCATGGGGATGATCACCCCATCGGACGCCACCAGGGCGTTGAGGGTCAGCATGGACAGCGACGGCGGGCAGTCGATCAGGATGTAGTCGTAACTCTCGCGGATCGGCGCCAGCGCGGTACGCAGGCGGCTCTCCTTCATCTGCATTTCCAGCAGCACCACTTCGGCGGCGGTGAGGTCACGGTTGGCCGGCAGCAGCTGGTAGCCGCCGTGTTCGGAGAAGTGCATGGCCTGGGACAGGTCGCACTCGCCGATCAACAGGTCGTAGACCGAGTTTTCCAGGCCGTGCTTATCCACACCGCTACCCATGGTGGCGTTGCCCTGTGGGTCGAGGTCGATCAGCAGCACGCGGCGCTTGGTCGCCACCAGCGATGCTGCGAGGTTGATGCAGGTGGTGGTTTTGCCCACACCACCTTTCTGGTTCGCGATCGCGAATACCTTAGCCATTATTGCGTGTGTTCCCAATCATGCCGTGCGGCGCAGTATCAGCAGATGACGTTGGCCTTGGCAACCCGGTACGGTCAAGGCCTGTGCGCTTTCGAGGTGAAAATCTGCCGGTAATGCTACCAGTTCATCAGCAGGATGCAGCCCTTTCATTGCCAACCAGCGTGTATTCGTGTCACCGAGGTGGCGCGTCCAGTTGCTGAAGTCCTCCAAGCTGCTGAATGCTCGCGAGATGATCCCGTTGAACGGCAGCTCTGGCTGGAAGGCCTCGACTCGGCTGTGGATAACTTGCAGGTTGTCCAGCTTCAGTTCCAGTTTGACCTGGGTGATAAAGCGGGTCTTCTTGCCGTTACTGTCCAGGCAGGTGATTTTCTTTTCCGGAAACAGGATCGCCAGCGGCACGCCAGGCATGCCTCCACCGCTGCCCACGTCCAGCCAGCGCTCGCCTTCACCGATGTGGGCGATCACGCTGAGGCTGTCCAGCAGGTGGCGCGAAACCATCTCGTCAGGGTTGCGCACGGCAGTCAGGTTGTAGGCCTTGTTCCACTTTATCAACAGGGCCAGGTAGGCCAGCAGCTGATCGTGCTGGGCCTGGGTCAGTTCGACCCCCAGTTCCCGTGCCCCTTGGGCCAGTTCCTGGGAGTGGTGCGGGGTGACCATAGAACTCAAGCGCTTTGCTCCAACTCACGGCCTGCGCCGCGTTTTTTCAAATGAATCATCAGCAGCGAGATAGCCGCCGGGGTCACGCCGGGGATGCGCGAAGCCTGGCCCAGCGTCTCGGGGCGCGTGGCCCCCAGCTTGCCCTGGATCTCCTTGGACAACCCGGAGATGGCCGCGTAGTCGATATCCACAGGCAGACGAGTGTTTTCGCTGGCCCGCAGCCGAGCGATCTCGTCCTGCTGACGGTCGATGTAGCCGGCATACTTGGCCTTGATCTCGACCTGTTCGGCCACCTGGGGGTCGAGGGCACCTTCGCCGGTCACCTCGATCAGGCCGTTGTAGTCGATTTCCGGTCGGGTCAGCAGGCTCATCAGGTTGTATTCATGGCCCAGTGGCGTGCCGAATTTCTCGGCGATGGCATCACCGCGCTCGGTCCCCGGGCGTACCCAGGTGCTTTTCAGCCGTTGCTCTTCCAGCTCGATGGCTTCGCGCTTGGCGCAGAACGCCGCCCAGCGGGCGTCATCGACCAGGCCCAGTTCGCGGCCTTTCTCGGTCAGGCGCAGGTCAGCGTTGTCTTCACGCAGGATCAGCCGGTATTCGGCGCGCGACGTGAACATGCGGTACGGCTCCTGGGTACCCAGGGTGATCAGGTCGTCGACCAGCACACCGATGTAGGCCTCGTCACGGCGCGGGCACCAGGCATCACGGCCCTGTGCGCGCAAAGCGGCGTTGGTACCGGCCAACAGGCCTTGGGCACCGGCTTCTTCGTAACCGGTGGTGCCGTTGATCTGGCCCGCGAAGAACAGGCCACCGATGACCTTGGTTTCCAGGCTGTACTTCAGGTCACGCGGGTCGAAGTAATCGTATTCGATGGCGTAGCCGGGGCGAACGATGTGGGCATTCTCCATGCCGCGGATCGACCGCACGATCTGCAGCTGCACATCGAACGGCAGCGAGGTAGAAATGCCGTTGGGGTACAGCTCATGGGTGGTCAGGCCTTCCGGCTCGATGAACACCTGGTGGCTTTCCTTGTCGGCGAAGCGGTGGATCTTGTCTTCGATCGACGGGCAATAGCGCGGGCCTACACCTTCGATGACACCCGAGTACATGGGTGAGCGATCGAGGTTGGCGGCGATGATCTCGTGGGTACGGGCGTTGGTATGGGTAATCCAGCAACTGACCTGGCGGGGATGCAGTTCCTTGTTGCCCATGAACGACATGACCGGGATCGGGGTATCGCCGGGTTGCTCGGTCATTACCGAGAAATCCACCGATCGGCCATCGATACGCGGGGGCGTGCCGGTTTTCAAGCGGCCGACGCGCAGCGGGAACTCGCGGAGTCGACGCGCCAGCGCCGTAGAGGGCGGATCCCCTGCACGGCCACCCGAGTAATTCTCCAGGCCGATGTGGATAAGTCCGGCCAGGAAGGTGCCCGCGGTCAGTACCACGGAATCGGCGAAGAAACGCAAACCCATTTGCGTGACCACGCCGCGTACCTGGTCCTGCTCGACGATGAGGTCGTCGCACGACTGCTGGAATATCCACAGGTTGGGCTGGTTTTCCAGAATCTCGCGTACCGCAGCCTTGTAGAGGATGCGGTCTGCCTGGGCACGCGTGGCGCGAACGGCCGGGCCCTTGCGGTTGTTCAACACACGGAACTGGATGCCACCCTTATCGGTAGCCAACGCCATGGCGCCGCCCAGTGCATCGATCTCTTTGACCAGGTGGCTTTTACCGATGCCACCGATGGCCGGGTTGCAGCTCATCTGCCCGAGGGTTTCCACGTTGTGGGTCAGCAGCAGGGTTTTTGCGCCCATGCGCGCTGACGCAAGCGCAGCCTCGGTTCCGGCATGGCCGCCGCCGATGACGATCACTTCAAAACGGGAAGGGAAATCCACCACGCACCTCGTGCCTGTTCATTGATGGGTAATTGGGATAGCTCACCAGTATAGGGACTTACCCCCCCCTAAAGGAACCTTTTGCACAAAATTTAACCAGCTGTGGATGAACGGCAGAAATAGAAATAGAGAAAGAAATTTATAAAAGCTTTGTTTTTATGTTTATTCTTATGCACACCACTATCTGTGGATAAAACGCTACACCCCTTTATTTCCGTACTGTACAGAGAAATTGAACCCTGTGATCATCTGAGTCGGAGACCCTTGGATAACCGGATTTAACCTGTGGATGAAACTGGCTGTTATCCACAGGGGAGTTTACCTACCCCTTTCGAGCCTGCTTATCACCAGACCTGAGGCGTGGTTTTCCACAGGGCTTATTGCACCGGTGTTGAGAAGTTTTCACGCCAGCGGCCACGAAAAAGCCGCCCGGAGGCGGCCTTGAAATGATCCACAGACGGATAAGCAGGGTTACTGGCTGACCAGCACGGGGTCATCGCGGTAGCGGTTGGGGAAGAACTTGGCCAGGTTCGCGATCTTCGGCTGGTCGTTGATCACGATGTAGAGGCTGTGAGGGTTCTGAAACAGGTAATCCTGGTGGTATCCCTCCGCAGGATAGAAGCCGTTCAGGTTTTCCACAGTGGTCGCCAGTGGTCTGGAGAAGACATGGGCCGCATCCAGCTGTTTGATATAGGCCTGCGCGATCTGTTGTTGCTCAGTGTCGCCGGCAAACACGGTTGAACGGTACTGGGTGCCCGTGTCAGGCCCCTGGCGGTTGAGTTCAGTAGGGTCGTGGGCCACTGAGAAGTAGATCTGCAGTAGTTGCCCGTAGGTGATCTGCGTGGGGTCGAACGTCACTTGGACCGACTCGGCGTGGCCGGTATCGCCGTTACCGACTTCCTCGTAATGCGCGGTACGCTCCAGCCCGCCGGCGTAACCTGAAACCGCCCGTGTCACGCCCTTCACGTGCTCGAAGACTCCCTGCACGCCCCAGAAACAACCACCGGCGAACACGGCCGTCTCGCTGTGGACAACTTTTGTACTCTCATCGAGCTTGGGTGCCGGTACAACTACCGCAGGTTCTGAAGCCCCTGCACAGGCCGCTGTGGACAATATGCCGATAGCCAGCAGTGAACGGAATAGCGAATGCATGAGCACTCTCCTGCAGAACTTATTCACACCACAAGCCTTGCCTGAATCCGCGACAGGCATTCACAACCACGCGGACTCGCTGAAGGGCTATGGGCTCATTGATCCTTTTTCATGGTGTCCTGAGACATGCTGTCCTTCTTCATGGTCCCCTTCTGCATGCTCTCGCCTTTCATGGCGCCCTTGGACGTGGTGGTGTCCTTTTTCATGGTCGTGTCCTTCTTCATCGTGTCCTTGGACATGGAACCACCAGACATGCTGCCGTTGCCCATTGAGTCATTGCCCATGGTATCGGCGGCATACGCGGCGGCGGTGCCCAAAGCCAGACACAGGGACAGGACGATTGTGGATACTTTTTTCATGGTGTTACTCCTTCACGCGTGGGTTTAGCCTGCACGACGGGGCGCCGTGCGGTGGATAAACACTGGGTTTGTCACAGCCTGTGGAAAAGAAAAACCGAACAGGGCGAAGCGTTATAGATACGCCAGCCGCTGGCGATCATGATCAGTACGGCCAGGGCATTGAGCCAATGGATCAGGCGCAGCCAACCCGGGTGGCTGGCGCTGTCGCTCATGGTTGCTGTGCTGGCCATCGCAGGCTCCGGGTATCAGCGTTCATGGGGCTATTGTTCGGCCCGGCCGATCTCGAAGTCCTCACGCAGACTTAAATTAAATGTGATAACTGCCAGCCAGCTTTTTCGAGACAATGGCGTTCAAGACGCCTGGGGATAACTCATATGGAACGGCCAAAACGCGTGCTCATCGTGGAAGATGATGCCCACATCGCTGACCTGCTGCGCCTGCATCTTCGGGATGAAGGCTATGTGGTGGAGCACGCCGACGACGGTCATCTGGGCGTGCGCATGCTGGAAGATGGCCAGTGGGACGCGCTGGTTCTGGATCTGATGCTGCCTGGCATAGACGGCCTGGAGATCTGCAAGCGTGCACGGGCCATGGCCCGGTACACCCCGATCATCATCACCAGCGCGCGCTCCAGCGAGATGCACCGCATCCTGGGCCTGGAGCTGGGCGCCGATGACTACCTGGCCAAGCCCTTCTCCATGCTGGAGCTGGTGGCCCGGGTGCGGGCGCTGCTGCGCCGCACCGATGCCATGGCTCGCAATGCACGGCTGGAGTCCGGCCTGTTGATAACTCATGGGCTCACCATCGACCCGGTGGCGCGTACTTCCAGTCTGGACGGCAAGCCGGTAGAGCTGACGCCACGGGAGTTCGACCTGCTGTATTTCTTCGCCCGTCACCCCGATCAGGTTTTTTCGCGCATGGACCTGCTCAACGAAGTGTGGGGTTATCAACACGATGGCTACGAGCACACGGTGAATACCCATATCAACCGCCTGCGAACCAAGATCGAAGAGGATCCGGCAGCGCCGCGGCGAATTCTCACGGTGTGGGGGCGCGGTTATAAATTTGCCACCCTGCCAGCGACCCCACAGGCGACCTCATGAGATTTCTTACCCTCAGCCAGCGCCTGTCGCTGGTATTCGCCGCCTTGCTGCTGGCGTGCAGCGGCGTGGCGATCTGGCTGCAGATCAGCGCCAGCACTCGCCACGAGCAGGAAGTGGTGCAGCGCCTGTCCAGCGGGCTTGCCGCTCACATCGCCGGCACGGCCCAGTTGATGGATACCAGCGGCTGGCGGCCGGAAGCGGTCCACGAGCTGTTCGACAAGCTGATGGCGGTCAACCCCTCCGTGGAGCTGTACCTGTTGACCAAGGACGGCAGGATTGTGGGTAACGGCGCGCCCGACAACAATCTGAAGCGGCAGACCGTGGACCTTGCCCCTGTGCATAAGTTTCTGGGCGGTGCGCCGCTGCCGGTATTGGGGCAAGACCCACGCAACCTGGATGTGGATAAAGTATTCAGCGCCGCGCCAGTGCAGGTGGGGGGCCACGATGGCGGCTACGTCTACGTGGTATTGCAGGGGGAAGCCCATGATGCCCTGGCTGCCGCGCTGTCCCGCGACTCAACCCTGCGGGTGGCCCTGTGGATAATGTTGTTCATGGTGGTGCTGAGCCTGATCATGGGCTTGATCGCTTTCCGCCTGATCACTCGGCCGTTGCGCGCCTTGACGCAAACCGTGCGCGAATTCGACGCCAATGGCGACAAAGCAGTGCAATTGCCACCGAGTGCTGTGGATAAAGGTGATGAGATTGGCGTTTTAAGCATTGCGTTCGCCCAGATGCGCCAGCGTATCGCCGAGCAATGGCAGGAATTGACGCGCCAGGACCAGCAGCGCCGTGACTTGGTGGCCAATATTTCCCATGACCTGCGAACCCCCCTGACCTCGCTGCATGGGTATCTGGAAACATTGCGAATCAAAGATGAGAGCCTGAGCCAGGAAGAGCGTCGCCATTATCTGGACGTGGCGCTGGGGCAGAGCAGAAAGGTCGGACGGCTGGCGCAGGAGTTGTTCGAACTGGCGCGGCTGGAATCGGGCCTGGTTCATCCACAGGCTGAAGCCTTCGCATTGCCTGACCTGGTTCAGGATGTACTGCAGAAGTTCGAACTGGCCGCTGAGGCACGGCAGCAGAAACTGGAAGCGGACATGCCCGCCGCCGTCCCGACGGTCACGGCCGACCTGGGCATGATCGAACGGGTACTGACCAACCTGCTGGACAACGCCATACGTCACAATCCGCCGGGCACACGGATCATCGTGCGCCTGCAGGGCCAGGGGACGAAGGTTCAGGTCGAAGTCATCGATACTGGCAAGGGCATTGCCCCGCAGGTGCATGCCGGGCTGTTCACCCGTGCTTCGGCGTTGCGCCGCTCATCGCCAGAAAGCGGCGGGTTGGGATTGATCATTGTGCGGCGGATGCTGCAGTTGCATGGCAGTGATATCCACATCAGCGCAGGGCAGCCTTCAGGGACCATCCTGCTTTTCAGGTTATCCACCGCGACCTGACCGTTACTTCCCGATACAAAAGCTCGAAAAGATTCGTCCAAGCAGGTCATCGGAACTGAATGCGCCGGTGATTTCACCCAGCGCATGCTGGGCCTGGCGCAAATCTTCCGCCAGCAACTCGCCGGCACCTGCCAGCGTCAGTTGATCACGGCCATGTTCCAGTGCCGAGCTCGCATGACGCAGTGCGTCAAGGTGACGGCGGCGGGCGCTGAAGCTGCTTTCTGCCGTCTGTTCATAGCCCATGCACGCCTTCAGGTGGTCGCGCAGCAAGCCCAGACCCTGCCCCTCATCCTTGGCGCTGAGGCTGATAGTTACATGGCCGTCTGCACTGTACTGCATATCCACAGGCTCGCCAGTCAGGTCTGCCTTGTTGCGAATCAACGTAACCTTGGCCATGTCTGGGCGGGATTCGAGGAATTCAGGCCACAGGGCGAACGGATCACTGGCCTCGGGCGCGGTCGCGTCTACCACCAGTAATACTCGGTCAGCTTCCCCGATCGCCTTGAGGGCACGCTCCACGCCGATTTTTTCCACCTGGTCATCGGTGTCGCGCAGGCCGGCGGTATCCACCACATGCAGCGGCATGCCATCGATGTGGATATGTTCACGCAGGATATCTCGGGTTGTTCCCGCGATATCGGTCACGATCGCCGCCTCTCGGCCTGCCAGCAAATTCAGCAGGCTGGACTTGCCAGCGTTCGGCCGGCCGGCGATGACCACGGTCATGCCGTCCCGTAGCAAGGCGCCCTGCCCCGCCTCGCGCATCACTGTGGACAAGTTGCCCCTCACATCATCCAGCATGCTAAGCACATGGCCATCGGCAAGGAAGTCGATTTCCTCTTCCGGGAAATCGATGGCAGCTTCCACGTAGATACGCAGTGCGATCAACTTTTCCGTCAGGTTATCCACACGCCGGGAGAACGCCCCTTGCAGCGAGCGAACAGCATTACGCGCCGCCTGTGCGGAACTGGCCTCGATCAGGTCGGCAATAGCTTCGGCCTGGGCGAGGTCGAGCTTGTCATTGAGAAACGCCCGTTCGCTGAACTCCCCCGGCCGGGCCAGGCGGCATCCCAGTTCCAGACAGCGTTGCAACAACATGTCGAGTACCACCGGGCCGCCATGGCCTTGCAGTTCCAGTACGTCTTCACCGGTGAACGAGTTCGGCCCAGGGAAATAAAGCGCCAGGCCCTCATCGATGACATCCCCGTCGGCACTGCGCATCGGGCCGTAGTGTGCGTAACGTGGGGTCAAAGCGCGGCCGGCGATGGCCTGGGCTGCCGCGCTCGCCAATGGCCCGGAAATACGCACGATGCCTACCCCGCCACGGCCCTGGGCAGTAGCAATGGCGGCAATGGTTTCGCGGGGAACGTTCATGATGCAGGCCTCACATAAAATCGACAGATAGCAAAACGCCCCACGAAGGGGGCGTTTATCCACAGGTTAGATGATCAACCTGTCAGGCGGCAGCTTTCTTGCTTTTCGCCTCGATACCACGGGTGATGTACCACTGTTGCAGAATCGACAGGGTGTTGTTGGTCACCCAGTACATCACCAGACCTGCAGGGAACCACAGGAAGAAGAAGGTGAAGACGATAGGCATCAGCTTCATCACCTTGGCCTGCATCGGATCCGGCGGCGTCGGGTTCAGGCGCTGCTGAATGAACATGGTGGCGCCCATGATGATCGGCAGGATGAAGAACGGGTCCTTGATCGACAAGTCGGTGATCCACAGCAGCCAAGGTGCCTGACGCATCTCGACGCTTTCCAGCAGTACCCAGTACAGCGACAGGAACACCGGCATCTGCACCACGATCGGCAGGCAGCCACCCAGCGGGTTGATCTTCTCTTTCTTGTACAGCTCCATCATCGCTTGGGACAATTTCTGACGGTCATCGCCGAACTGTTCCTTCAGCTGCGCCAGGCGCGGTGCCACAGCACGCATGCGCGCCATCGACTTGTAGCTGGCAGCCGAAAGCGGGAAGAACAGCAGCTTGATCATCAGGGTCAGCACGATGATCGAGAAGCCCCAGTTACCCAGCAGCATGTGGATATGTTTCAGCAGCCAGAAAATCGGCTGGGCGATGAACCACAGAATGCCGTAGTCGACAGTCAGTTCCAGGCCAGGGGCCAGGGTCTTGAGCTTGTCCTGGACCTTGGGGCCTGCATACAGCACGGCGCTGGTCTCTACCTTGGCGCCAGGTGCGGCGGTCAGCGTCGGGCCAGTGAAACCGATGATGTAGTTGCCGGCACTGTCCTTGCGGGTCGACATGGCGTTGTTGTCCGAATGGTTCGGAATCCACGCCGTGACGAAGTAGTGCTGCAGCCAAGCTACCCAACCACCCTGAACGGTCTCCTTCAGGTTGCCCTTGTCGATATCTTTCATCGATATCTTCTTGTAGGGCTCAGCCGGGGTACCCAGGGCGGCGCCCAGGTAAGTCGCGGTACCGGTGGCGGTGCTGGACGATGGGTCGGCGCTGTTGTCACGCTTGAGCTGCGCGAACAGGTTGCCCGACCACGGCGTGGTGCCCTGGTTGTCGATCAGGTAGCTGACCTTCAGGTCGTACTCGCCGCGGTCCAGGGTGAAACGCTTGATGTAGTTGACGCCATTGGACGAAAACTTCAGGTCCACCACCAGTTCGTTCTGGCCGTCGGCCAGCTGATAGCTTTTCTGTTCGCTGCTGTACAGCGGACGGCCAGTGGAACGCGAGTCGGGGCCGTCGGCACCGACCAGGCCGCTTTGTGCCAGGTAGGTACGTTCGCCACCGTTGTCGAACAACTGGAACGGCACGTCAGGGTGGTCCTGGCGGCGTGGGTATTCCGGCAGGGTCAGCTGGGCAACGTCGCCCCCGTTTGGATCGATAGCCAGATCCAGGACATCGGTCTTGATTCGGATCAGGTTCTTGCTGCCGGCATCCGGGGCCAGGGTAGGCGCAGGAGCGTTGGCAGTGGGTGCGCTGGGTACGTCGGCACTTGCTTGAGCATTGTTACCCAACGGGGCTTCGGGCAAGTCCGATGCGCCAGTGCTGGTAGCAACATTCTGAGTCGGCAAGGCAGCCTGACCATAGTCCTGGTTCCATTTCAGGACCATGGAGTAGGACACGACTGCCAGTGCGGCGATCAGGATCGTGCGTTTAATATCCATGATTACTCGGCTATCGAAGAATTACGGGGAGATGGGGCAGGCGGAACCGGGTCTAAACCACCGGCGTGCCATGGGTGACAGCGACCCAGGCGTCGGAGGGTCAGCCAGCCGCCGCGAAGAAGTCCATGGAGTTCTATGGCTTCCAACGCGTAGCAGGAACAGCTGGGGTAAAAACGACAGTGGTTGCCCATCAGCGGGCTGATGGCATAGCGATAAAACTGGATCGGAACGATGGCCAGTTTACGCATCTTGACTGTCTACCCCTACAGTTTCGGCCTTCACCACTGGAGCGGCGCGACTACGAGCAAGTCGCTTCCAGAGCTTGCCAAAATGCTGATGCAATTCCGGGTTTTCTACGTCACCCAAACCTTTACGCGCGACAATGACGATATCCCAGCCGACCAGGATGTCCTGGTGCAGACGGAACGAGTCACGCATCAAGCGTTTGAGTCGGTTGCGCTGAACGGAGAGCTTGACGCTCTTTTTGCCGATCACTAACCCCAGACGAGGGTGATCCAGCTCGTTTTCGCGCGCAAGGAGCAGCAGGTTTTTCCCTGGAACCTTGCCGGTCGGGGAGTCAAAGACCGCTTTGAAGTGTCGGGCTGTCAGAAGACGCTTTTCCCGACTGTAGTCCTGACTCACCCCCAGTGCCGAGTGATCAAACTGCCAGACGCGCACGGCCTTTGGCACGGCGACGCGACAGTACGGCACGGCCGTTCTTGGTGGCCATGCGAGCACGGAAGCCGTGGGTGCGGGCGCGTTTGATGGTGCTGGGTTGGAAAGTACGTTTCATGGCGTGTTACCTGGTTCGTCCACAACGGGCCGGAATGGACCCCGTTTTAAGAGACCGGCGATTCTATTGAAAGCAAGGCCTCAGGTCAATTTCCAACCAGCTTTTCCTTTCCATGGGCATGACCGTCGGTCTGACAGGCCAACCTCGCGGAAAATATAGAAATAGAGAAGGGACTTATTTAAAGCTTTTCTGAAGAACTTATAGATCTTAGGGCCGCACCCTTCTGTGGATAACCGGTTATAGGCCATATTCTACGGGGTTTTCAGAGATCCTTAACCCTGTCGAGAAACGGTGCTGCGGCTGTGCGACGACCTCGGAAAAGCTGTGCATGAAAAGGCGAGTTATGCACAGCCGAGTTATGCACAGATTTCGACCCCCAGTTGTGCAGAACCCTCAGAGGCGGTTATCCACAGAGTTTATTCACAGCACCTTTTATCCTTTTCAGAGGCATAACGCGCTGATTTGCCTCTCTCTGCACCGCACCTACATGTGGATAAGTAGGCGCTTCGCCGGTACAATGGGCGCTGTTTTTGCCTCTCCGGCTTTCAACTCAGGGGATATCC